>CAZYKO010000004.1:169049-190334 GCA_964648015.1 uncultured Coxiellaceae bacterium | reverse complement strand
TCGTTAAGGTTGGTGAACCTGTAAATGTCGGCGCGTTGTAATTGCCGGAAGCGGAACCTGTGAGCGCATTAAATGTTGCCGCAGTGATGGCATATGGTGAGCCACTCACCACTTCACCTGCGTTACGTGTCAGCGATGCGAGAGTCGTGGCGACATTGCCAGTGTCATTGACACTGACATTACCATTCCAGGTGACGATAGCTGGGTTATTCACCACACCACCGAGTGTCACACCAATGCCAGCGAGTGCTGGATCGTTAGCACCATAGACTTTGGATTGATTAGCAATACTGCCAGTTAAGTTAGCTTTGCTAATCGTTAAGGTTGGTGAACCTGTAAATGTCGGTGCACTATAATTTCCAGCTGCAGAGCCTGTGAGCGCATTGAATGTTGCGGCAGTGATCGCATACGGAGAACCACTCACCACTTCACCGGCATTACGCGTCAGCGATGCCAATGTGGTAGCCACATTAGCCGTGTCATTAATCGGTGTACTGCCCCCATTGATATTGGTGACCGTACGATTGACCACATTACCTAATACCACTGGAATGCCAGCAATCGTTGGATCATTCGCGCCGTAAGTTTTACTTTGATTTGCCACTGTGCCGGTCAACGATCGTGCGGTGATGGTAAACGGATTACTACTACCATTAAAGGTAAACGTGTAATTGTTGCCGCTGTTACCGTCATTCACTGCGACAGTATTCTGCGTGAAGTTATACGATCCTACCGTTTCACCATTCAACCTGCCCATGCTACCCGTCAGCGTGTCACTGCCAAATAACGTGCCCGCGGTCACACCATACGCGGTCGCAGCAGATGCTGGATCATCATTACCATAGATCTTTGTCTGGCCTGCATTAGAACTCACCGTTACTGAAGCTGCGGTGATGGTGCCAATGTTGGCATTAGCCGTTGTCGATGCCATTTGATAACCATAAACCGTGGCGGCACCGTTCGTTGCGCTAGCGACATCAATGCCAGTGACAGAAACATTCTTACCTACACCAACATTTTTATTATCATAAGTACCGGTCGTCGGATTATTCAGCGTCACTGTATCGCCATCGATGGCGCCAGTAGAGGAATAATTGCCAGCAGCTAATGTTGCCACGGCATTACCGTTATAGACTTTGCTCACAGTGCCGATCAGGGATGGTGTGATAGTCGGTGCTAATGAATAGAGGAAACCATTACCGGTCCCTAAAACGGGGGTCGATGGATAAATCGCATTGTATTGTTTAAAGTTATAAACGATACCACCACGTGTATCGCTCGCAGGATTCGTTGACCAGACTTGGAAGTTGCCAGCACCAGGATTCAATACCGACGCGCCAACATTATTCACAAAGGTGCCACTGGCTAACACAATACTATTCCCCGCAACATTGGCAGCAATATTATTGTTTAACGTCAGCGCTGCATTAGGTGCGACGAGCGTCACGCCGCCAGGGGCGTTGATGCCACTCACCGTACCCACATCATCGGTTAAGCTACCCACGGTGAGAGGATTACCGCTCGCGTTGGTCACTGCCAATGAACCACTCGATAGTGTCGATGCCAGCGTGGTGATATTGTTATTTGTATTCGTTAGTAGATCATTGCCCACCCCGCGCAAAAGAACATTGCTTGCCGTTAAGCCACCCGTCTGTGCCATGCCGGCACCTGATTGCAATGTCAGCACACCACCTGCGGGTACAAACGTTGGCGTGAATGTCCCGAGGGTCATTAAGCCAGTGTTGGCATCACCAATTCGTAAGTTTGCGGTGCGTAAAGTGTTGAGGCCCGCTTGCGAGAGACTCAAGGTCCCTGCACCACCGGCGACCCCAATCGTCGTGCCATTCGTGCCTTGGCTGATGATTGTGTTCGTTGCATTACCTACCCCTGCCGCAGTACCACCGATTTGCACGCCAGTCGTACTATTGAAGACTAAGCCGTTGCCAATCAGGTTGATCACACCCGATGAAAAGAGTTGGTTATTCGTATTGAGTGTCGTCGTTCCACTACCCGCATTGTAAGTGAGCACACCCGAGCCAGCATTGACGGTGGTTGTCGCATTCTGAGTGATACCAGCACCTGTTAAGGAGAGATTATTGGCACCACTCGTGGATAGATTCGCCGCAATCGTTAATAAGCCCGTAGTCACAATACTAATCGGATTGGTGATGGTACCTGCCGTCATCGCACCACTGATGAGCAATGTGCCGGCGTCACTCAAGGTGAATGCACCGCCACGGGTCACCGTACCTAAAGTGGCGATATTATTCGTCGCATTACCTAAGTTAATGCTATTGCTGGTATTCGCAGTGAAGGTACTCGCATTAACACTCGTCCCCACATTTTGTGTCACCGCACCGGTGATATTGCCTGCGCCTAAAGTGAAGGTACCATTATTGGCGGTGATATTACCCAGTGCGACTGTCGTGCCGTTCACAATAGATAACGCAGCTGCAGTATTATTCGTCGTGGTGATACTGCCACTATTAAATTGCATCGCACCACCACCCGCGTTGATGCTGATCGTGCCACTGCCCGAGTTGATCGCTGCAGCCGTCGCTTGCGTGATGCCTACACCACTTAAACTGATGTTACCGTTCGCACCACTGGTGTTAATGCCTTGATTCACTGTGAGCGAACCTGCTGCGCCAGAAGCTGTTAGCGTTGCACCACCAGGCGCGGTAATGCCATTCACTGCACCTAAGTCATCCGTCACCGTATCCACCGTCAGCGGTGAACCCGACGCATTGGTTATCGATAATGAGCCACCCGTCTTGGAAGCAGCGACTGTACTAAATACGTTGCCAGCATTCGTTAGCGTGACGTTACCGCTGCCAGCCGTATTGCGTATTAATAAATCCGCGCCACTGGTAGCGAGGTTAATAGCACCACCTTGCGTGATCGCACCCCCCGTCGCTAATGTCAGCACGCCGTTAGCAGCAAAATTAGCGCCTGGCGTCCAAGCATTAATCGTCATCGCCCCTGTGCCAGCAGGGTTACCAATGCGCACATTGGTCGCACGTATACTATTAGTTTCAGCCGCTGAGAGCGCATAAGCACCAGCGCCGCCTGCAATACCAATCGTTTGCGTCAAAGTCGTTGGTTTGAGTAATACGGTGTTAGCGCGCCCTGTTGCTGCAGCGGTACCACCGATTTGCGAGGGACTGCCACCCGTGTTCAAAGCAATATTATTCGAAGTAATGTCGATCAAACCAACCGTACCCGTTGCATCACCCGTTAAGAGCCTTGCATTAGACCCCATCGTGAATGTACCGGTGCGACCATTGATAGTGATTGTACCGGTGCCAGCATTCGCAACAGCGTTATTCGAGAAAGTCACGCCCAAGCCACCCAAGCTAATGTTACCCGTTGTCGTTAAGTTGCTCGGCACTGTCAGTAATGCGGCAGCACCATCTAAATTGATGTTACCCGTGCCCGTCGAAATTGGCGTCGCAGGTAAGGTAAGTGTGCCGGAAGAAAGTATGGTTAATGGGTTATTAGTTGCGAGCGTAAATGTATTTAATGCCACGATGCCAGTGCTATTATTCTGTAGGAACGCGCCACCGGAACCAGAAGTTAATGCGGTTAAAGTGGTTGTTCTCGTCGCTGCTGCATTAATCAAGAGTGGTGTCACACTTGTGCCTATGCTGCTAGCGGATGCTGTCGGCACACCCAGTGTGATCGTACCATTATTCGCACCGAAGCCAATGACCCCTGCACCACTTTGCAAGATTGAACCACCTGTCGTATTGCCAAAGGTATTGGTGTTGATGGATATGGTTGCATTATTGCCCGCCGTGATATTGCCACCACCCAGAATGACATCACCCGTACCACCCGCCGCGGCATTGGCTAAGATGCGAATCGCTGTACCACTACCATTGGTCGTAGTAATAGAGCCACCCGGGTTTAAAGTAAAATCACTCGCACCTGCACTCGTGTTCACATTGAAGGCGACTGTACCCGTCGATGAAATGGCGCCATTTACACTCATCGCATTGGGTGAAGCCATGCTCATGGTGCCACCGGTTAGTCCATACAAAGTCATGTTACCCGGAGAGAAAGGTGCCGTGGTACTTGAACCAATCGATAGGGTGAGCGCTGCAGTACCTGAATTGATGGAAGTACCAGAAGCCATGGTAAAATTACCCAAGGTTGTTTCAGTATCACCCGCTGGATTACCCACACTCGTCGTCGATCGGTCAGCGCCAGTTGCAGCGCTATCATTCGCAGTCATCGTAATCGCAGCGTTATTTGTCGAGATATTGGCATTGATTAAAATGCTGCGACCTGCATTGACTGTGAGCGTACGACCTGCGCCCGTCATGGCAAGGACGTTGTTGAAGATGACATCGGTGTTTGCTTGTAAGGTGATATTAGCCGCTGTGGCGACGATGCTAGCTGGCGTGATGATATTGGTTGCGCCGATGTTGTTCGCAAATAAATTATTAACGCCCGCGTTATACGCCGCACCACCTGTGGTTTGTACGATCAAGAATTTGGGGTCAAGCAACAATGCACCGACGTTGCCGACAGGCGCACTGGTATCCACCGCCCCTTGGAAATCTAATCCCGCTTTACCGGATACTTCAACCCAACCACCATTCCCACTGATCGCACCACCACGCGCTAAAATCGTACCGTAATATTGTGTGCCCAAATCTGCCCAGACCACTACCTTACCGCCATCACCATTGACAATGGCATCAGCGATCAATTTTGCATTGGGACCTACATATGCATAATCAGCATTTTTCTCTGGACCAGCGCCATAAGCATTTCCACCAATCAAAATCTCACCACCGCCCTTGTCCCCAGACACATCAATCACACCTTCATTGATGACGGCCACTTTATTCGCTAAGACTTTAACCTTGCCACCTACCTCACCACTGCGTTTACCCGATGCCACCAATTGACCCGATACTTTAATCGTCCCAGGACCTGCTTCTAAAATAATTTCACCGTTCTTCATGCCGACCGATCGTGCTTCCACAATGCCATTCATGTTAATCGCGTTATCTAATACTTTACCCGCCGTGGCAGCAGTCATCATGACTTTGCCACCATTCGCCATGATCACACCAGAATTACTTACAGCCGCACTCAACTCATTACCCTGTTGATCGCGTGCAAATTTATCTACATCACGACCCACGGCAAATTGCACCAACTTATCGCCACTGAAATCAATGGTGAATTCTTTGCTCGCACCCAGCACAACCGTACCAAAGTCGGCAACGATCTTGCCATTATTCACCACGCCGGGACCGACTAATGCAGCGAGCCCCGCGTTATGAATAGTAATGTAACCTTCGTTGATCACCGCACCATTCCAATCCGGTGACTGTACAAAGTGATAACGCCCTGCCATAAAATCTTTAGTGCTAATATTTGCCGTCGTCGCGAGCAACCCTGCGACATCAATTCGCGCACCCGGCGCAATCCAAATACCGGCAGGATTCACCAACCAAACTTGACCGTTAGCAGTGATCGTGCCAAAGATCGCGGAAACACCATTATTAGGATTAATTCGGTTTAAGGTAATGGACTGTGCATTCGGCTGTTGAAAATTAACAGTTTCTTTACCGCCTACATTGAAGGTTTGCCAATTGATGACGGCATTTTGTGTGGACTGGTGTATATTCATCACGTTAGCAGCGGGTGCGGTGATGACCGCTGACCCACCAACGACTTGACCACCTTGAGGGAGAGGATAGCTATTCCCGGACACTAAAACCAGGGAGCAGGCTAATGTGAAATATAAGCCTGTGATGAGTTTGGAATAAATGCGTTTGATACAATTAGTTAGCCATTTACTCCTCATGTCCCCCACGTCAGTATCGAAAACATGCTTTTCCTCCTGTATAGAATCAATAAGTTATAACTGTCCAGCTTATAGGTTGCTACTCTATTCTCACCTTAGGTATAGCTTAAATCCTGTCTTTTTCAATGGGTGTTTCTCTGTACACAACAAAGATAGTGGTTGATTGGTAGGTAAGTAGGGTGGGCACCGTTCGAGACGGCACTTCGTGCCGCATCAAGGGCGAACGAGTTTGGCAGCATGCCCTCCCGGCTTAACTCTCTTACGTCATGTATGGACACTGCCTGAGACGGCGCTACGCGCCTCCTCAGGATGCGCATCGAGGACGAGTGTGGCTATTATTGCAACGATCAGTGAACTCTAGACGCCGTCATTGCGAACGAGCCCCTCGAGACGGCGCTACGCGCCTCCTCGGGGCGAGTGTGGCAATCCAGGCCCGCGTTGTACGCTATCGCCACGTATCTTCATAAATCGCTGTAACCATAGCATCATAATGGCTTCACCTCGGTTTTTGTTTGTAAACAAACCCGAGGAGACACCCGAGTAGGTTTTTGCCATAGCAATTTAGCAATTTATCTTAAGATATTTGTCAACTCGGGTCTGGATCACCACGCTCGTGACACTCGTTCGTGATGACATGTTGGAAGTGCTACTCGTTCGTGATGACGTCCCTCGTGACAGCGCTACACTAATTCGTGTTAGGTAGCGAGGGATTCACCGAAATACCATAGGCTTCATCCGCAAATAATTTTACGTAATCATAGCTGATGTACATATCATAATTGTTATCCAAATCCGCAACTGAATTACGATAATAAAATAATCCCACATGTGGTTTACCATCATTGTCATAAGCTACCGCTTTATCATCGTAACCTGTTAACAAAATTTCGTGACCACCAAAATTCTCGGACCCAGCTTTCAAATCATCGATAGCACCTTGTGACAAAATCAAAGTGTCATTTTTTTTGTGGTAGGATGCATAATCTTTTTCGGCATTTTCAGGATGATCAAAAGGTAGATGAAGAAAGAATCCTAAAACCACGCGCTCTTTGTTGGCTAACGCTGTTTTGATACCAACAATATTTTTTTGAACGTCGTCACGACGATCCGCCAGCGTACTTAACTCGTCTTCAAACAAATTGAAAATAGGCGCCCAATGAATTTTGTTATTCTCTATGTCTTCACTGGCTTGATGGTACTCAGCCAGCGGCATCGGCGCTTCGATATCATCAAACAATTGATATTCTTTTTGGCCGCCACAACCAAATTTTTCTTGGTATGCTTTATTCACGATACCAAATTCGCTGAATCGATTTAAAATTCGCGAGCCATGCGCACCATCCCAACCGCTAGATGTGTAACTGTTTTTTGCTAACGAAGTGCCGAGTTGCAAGAAACACAATTGACTCACATAATCGCCCTTACCTAACGCAGCATCAATTGCTTCAGAAACAGCAAAAGTCACACAAGTATTATGCATGCCTTGATCAAGCGGTGGCACACCATTCATACCAAGGAGGGTACTGCTAGGTAGCAATGTTTGGGGATTCTGAACGAGCTTCAGTTGCGGTAGACGATTGAGTAGTAGCTGATGCACTTGCGCTGACACCGATAATTTCATGAACAATGTTTTTTTAGGCGCCCCTGCAGCTAACGCGTTTGTCGCACGCACCGAAGGTAGGGTAAATGGCACACTCCCAGTGACTTTTATGCCGTCAGCAAAAACCATCGTACACAAAAAGGACAAGGCGAAGGAGGCGAGATATTTGTTCATGTTGAAAACCTCTACAAATAGAGAACGCTAACACTGTGAGGTGGCATCGTAGCTGATTTATAAATATCATGCAATTTGAGTGCTGATTGACCAGCCGCCTGGTGCTTTACTCGCCAGTTCAATGCGTGGTGCGTACAATGGTCATGCTTTGTTTCATGCGATGCTCGCAAGAAAACAATAATTAACAAAGGAGGATGATGTATGTTGAGAGGATTGAAGCAATTAGTGTTGATACATTTTTTCTATACGTTCGTCTGCATGGTGATGATGTCTACCGCCATCGCTAGCACACCGAAAACACACACGAGTGCGTTACCAGGCACGGTAGCGCTCACCTTCGATGATGGTCCCCACCCACTCTTTACCCCGAAAATTCTCGATATTTTGCAACGCTACCATATCAAAGCGACTTTTTTTGTTGTAGGTGTCTATGCCGAGCAATATCCCGACTTAGTCAAACGCATCAAAGCCGAAGGTCACAGCATTGCCAGCCATTCGATGACACATCCGATGCTCACCAAATTATCTGACAGTAAATTACAGTGGGAAATTACTGAAGCATCAAAAGTGATCACACAATTAGTGGGTAATGCGCCAAAATGTTTGCGTTATCCCTTCGGTGAATCGAACGAACATGTGCGCGCTGCCATTCGTGCGCATGAGATGCACCCTGTGACGATTGGTTTTGATTCTTACGATATTCTCCGTGAGGGCACGCAAAAAATGACGCAGTGGGTCTTAAAACACGCCTTGTCTACACAAGTCATTTTACTGCACGATGGTTTTAGACAACGTGAACAAACTGTTGCCGCACTGCCAGCAATCATTGACGGCATACAAAAAAAAGGTTTAGGCTTTAGTACCATTTGTAGCTAATAGATGGTTAAAAATTATAATAAAGCGGCGAGGAGAGGCGTATGTTTTCATTTTTCAAATCAAAAAAAACAAATCCTGCAAGTGACGCGCAAGAAACTGATATTGAAATGCAAGAAATTAGCACATGGCAGAAGCCATTTGACGCTGTGCCCGATGAAATATTATTAAATATTTTATCCTATTTAAACCGCCAAGAACTGAATAAACTAAAAACAGTGAGCAAGCACTGGCAACAAGTCGCCAATTTACAATGCGACATTTTAGCTAAACAATTAACCAAAATATTAATCGACCCACAAAGTGAAAGACGCATGACTCAAGAGCTCTATAGCATCGCGAATGCCATAGACGTACTGAAAGTACTTGGCGAGCATGCACCCAATCTAGTGAACGACACAGATATTGCTGTGAGCGCAAAATTACTAATGCAATTAGGCGATCTCATGACGTTTCTCGCCAGCAAAAATGTGGTCAACTTTGAACTCTACCGCCGAACCGAACCACGGGTTGCCACTTATATGTCGAGTAACTTTGGCAGTACCTTCCCAGATATACATCATTATGAAGCAGAAATCTGGACACCCATGTCAACGCAAGATATGGCAAAGCAGCGAAGCACTTATCAGCGCGCACTCATACAAGAAAGCAAGCCAACGCAGAGTGCTGCCATCACGCGTACGCAAGCCATCACGTCTTTCATCAAGCAGTTACTCACCTTGCTGAAAAGTGCAATTCACCATGAAGCTAAGAGTCAAAGCTACGAATTATTTGCAAATAAAAAAAAGACACAACAGCGTGTCGGTATACTTGCCAACATTAACACACTGATAAATAGCGTGGAAAAACGTTTGACCAACGAGGTAAACTATAAGATTGAGACGCAAAACGTGCAACGATCTCTTCGTCATGTGAATTGAGTATCGACGATTAAAACAGGGTCATTAATGTTATGTGAGAGCAGATTCCAGCACTGATTGGACCGTGATTATTTTTTTAGTGACGCTTGTTGTCTCTCACTTTTTGCGGCTTCCGCATAAGCGCTGAAATCCTCATAACTAAGCGTGAGGGTTTCTTGCGTCTTATTGAAATAGACAATATATCCCTCTTTCGTTATTTCTATACGTTTCGGTTCCCACTCAGTATAGTGCTGTTTTAACTCAGCAAGAACAGTATCACCATGCTGATCAAATAAGAAACGTTTCTCGATCTTATAGGTTTCATTAAAATAATACAAAAAATTGTAACGTAAATCATTGCTTACCATGACGGGCTCTAAGGTAAAGCGATCAATCCTTTTCACCTCCACCAAACCTTTATGAACAAAAACCAGATCCGACACCATTTCATTTGGTTTTATCTGAAAGTAGTCTGGATATCTATTTAGGTAGTTAATTACAGCTTTTTTCTGTGAAGAAAGAATATCCTCGTACAATTGCTGCTCTGCATAATCCATAAATTGTATATAAGATACTCTCAGTGTTTTAATAATCTTTTCATCCAGTTTAAAATCGATTCTGAAGCGATGATTTTCAATACCAACTGCAATAGAGTCAATGGTAGTCAAGTTAACCGCCGATGGATGACATTTTAAATATTTGATGACGATTTGTTCATGTTTATTTTTTAGAATATCCAACATATCCATCGGAATCAGCTCATCACTTCCCTCAGCTTTAGCATTAACTTGATCAACGAATTTTATAAAATCTGCCAAATGAAACTTAGATATGCTTATTATTTTTTGAAAACTAAGATCAACCGGAAAGGTAATAAAGCAATGTGGACGATGTTTGTTTGAGTATGTTGTAAAATTTTGCATTCGCTGCGCTGCCTCGTCAAAACTGTAAATATCATTTGCCCAAGCATCGATCACCACTCGGTCTACTCCTTCGCCAATTATCACGAGAGCATGATCACCGGGTTTCAAATTTACAATTTCTATCTGACCTGCATAGTTCATTTTCAATAATTCCCGACAAACAAATGATGCGTATTCACTACAATTGCCAACGGATTGATGCAGGCTGATCAAAGACTCTTTGACTAATTTAAAATAGCGATAATCTTTCGCACTGTTGATGTGAATAAAATCTTTTTCATTTGCAAAAAAACGCCCCCCCATTGTTCTTGCAAAAGCTAGCTTCGCCCGAGCATGGTAATATTCTTTGAGCGTTTTAGCATTCATACTGGTATGGTTACTAACACATCCAATGAATTGACGTGCTTGCACCATTGCTCGCCATGCCATATTCAGATTTTCGGTAAAAATTAATCGTTCTTTGGTATGTGGATATCGTTGATGTAGTTTAATCCAGGTTAATTTCTCATCTTCAGCTTCTGCAGTAAACTGAATCGTCAAATTTTCAAACAATGATATTAATTCTTCACGAAGCTTAGGATCACACTCCTTTAATCTTTTATTTTTCACTAATAAATGCAAAGCCAAAATCACTTTATTCTCCGCTGAAGCAAAATGAGGTTGCTTTAATAATTGCTGTCGTTTTTTTTCATCGAAACAGGCGATCACTGCTTTAATAACACGTGGATCAGCCTTAAAACAAATGGCTTGCATTAAGGTGTAGGCGTGATCATCGCGTACACTGAACAATTTAAATAACTGCTCTATATCAATTTTTTTCGCTGCAATCTCTTGTTGCAACAAGGATAAATGCTCTAATGCAGGCGTAATGTTTTCATAATCAAATAGCATATTGATTAATTGCAGCAGGCGCGATGAAGTGCTATCGGTTATTTCTTGTTTACTTTTTTTTACATCATTCTCGACAACTATAGTAGGCGTATCGACAACAGAGGGATTATCGATATTATGGGACCGTTTTTTTGAAGGTTGATATTTTGATTGTGAAAACATTATTTTCTCATCGCAATTGAATAGAAAATAATCATTTTACACATCCAAGATTAAGGTTTTATGAAGTGGCTAAACCCAAAAATCTAGACCTTCTGTACACGACAAAAATCATAAAATAGTAGCCTGGGTGGCGCACGTAGCGCATAACTCAGGAGGATCTCCCTCGAAACGAAGAAAGGCAAAAACCGGGTTCGCAAACGTTCACGAAAAAACCAGGCAGGTCAATCAGCGCGTAAGGCAGTGATGGGATCGAGGCAGGCAGCCTTATAAGCGGGATAAAAGCCAAAGAAAATACCAATCGCCACGGATACTGAAAATCCTACAATGGGTGGCCATAAAAATAATGTAAATTGCCAGTGCCATATCCATGCGATGATATAGGCAATCACAATGCCCAGCAATACACCGAGTGTACCTCCCAATAAGGACAAGATGACTGATTCAATTAAAAATAAAATGCTGATATCAAAACGCGTGGCCCCCACTGCTTTTCGAATACCAATTTCACGTCGTCTTTCAATGACAGATACCAACATGATATTCATCACACCAATCCCACCAACCAGTAGTGAGACACCGCCAATCAATCCTAAAAAGACGGTCAAAATATCACTTTGTTTTCTCATCTTTGCAATGAGTTCTTTAGCACTACGTATAGATACATGTTTGCCGGAAAATGACGATTCGACTGCATGATGAATATGATTTTCTACATTGAAGATATCAGCGCCATTCCTTAAACGCATAATGATATTATTGATATGCGCGTATTTACTGATCGCTGTCGATGCCAGTAATGGCACAAGCACAGAATTATTGACATTAGCATAGACGAAACTATTTTCCGGCCACGCATCTGCCACACCAACGATCACAAACATATGTTTGCCTACTTGTAATGGCTGCCCCAATGGCTCTTCAGCAGAAATGCGTTTCATCGCGTCATAAAGATCACGACCCACCACACAATAAAACGCATAGTTATCCATCATGGAAACGAAGCGCCCAGCTTGCAATTGCACATGCACAATGTCTGCAAAACTATCCGTCACCCCGAGAATCATGCCATTCAATGATTCACCGTGATAAAACATCGGGTAAAAAATTTGCGTGTATGGTGCAACGCGCACAATCTGTGGATCAGCGGCGGCAAGCGACAACGCGTCCGTTAAAGTGAGTTCTTGCGATTTAGCGGAGGGATTTGCTTCATCATAGATATTATTCACACTTACCGCGAGTAAATCTGTCCCCAGCGATTTGAATTGTTTCAGTGCTTCATTCGTGGCGAGCTCACCACCCAACACCATCGCCACAACAGACGCAGTCCCTACGAGGATACCCAGTAGGGCCAGCAATGAACGTAGCTTCGCATGATATAAATTCAGCAGCCCTTGTTGTGCATGGTCAAAGATTTTCATCGAATTATCGTCGTTGTGATTGTTATCGTTTTGTCGCCACATCATACCCTAGCCGGGCAGCTAGTCAAAAATGTCTTTTGCCTGACGGCAAAAACTTAGATTCAGGTGGAGAATGAACTCCACCTGAATTTTACGCCACCAAACGCTCACGCGCTATGGTGGCGGTCTTAAACCTCTAAGGAATTTTGATAAAATCCGCGACGAGCATTGTGGTGCCTAGTCATCTTTGATAGCATTTTGACCCATTGAAAGACGAGGATAAAATGGGATGTGGTCACTTATCAATCATTTAACAGCGCCCAAAAAATTTCTCGTACTTGCAGCACGACTTATCCCCTGGTTACAACTGACATTTTTATGCTTAGTTGCCTATGGATTAATCGGTGGCCTCATCCTCGCACCAGCGGACGATCAACAGGGAGATGCTTATCGCATCATCTATATACATGTTCCCTGCGCATTTTTATCACTCTTCATCTATACAATCATGGCGGGCGCTGCCATGAGCGCGCTGGTGTGGCGACTCAAACTTGCATTCTTAGTCCTGCGGCATAGTGCGCCCCTTGGTTGCAGCTTCACTTTATTAGCATTGTTGACAGGTAGTCTATGGGGCAAACCCATGTGGGGAACATGGTGGTTATGGGATGCGCGGCTCACTGCTGAGCTGATTTTATTCTTCCTTTATGTAGGCATCCTGCTCTTTCAAGCAGCAGCGAAACAAAAGTCTTCTGCCGAACGCGCAGGGGCGATATTAGTACTCATTGGATTCGTGGATATACCGATCATTCACTATTCTGTTTATTGGTGGCATACCTTACATCAAGGCGCCACGTTAAAACTTTTTGCACCGCCCAGTATCGATAGCACCATGCGCTATCCGCTGTATGCGATGATCGGTGCTTTTATGGTGTACTATACCTTAGTGCTTTTTACGCGCATGCATAATGAACTCAGCAGGCAATCACAACCATCACCAACCTTTCTAAGGAGTGCTGGATGATATCAAGTCTGCAACATTTTTTTTACATGGGTGGCTATGCCGCCTATATTTGGAGTGCTTATGTTGCGGTCTTCTCCGTCTTATTCTTACAATGGTTTTTACCATGGCGACATTGGCATCATCAGCGTGCATCTCTCCGTCGCTTAAATGTCCTCACACAACAGCAGTCCTGTATTGATGATACTTAACCGCACACGCAAACGCCGCATATATCAACTGCTCGCATTACTATTGGGCATGAGTCTTGCCACCGGACTGATTTTGTATGCGCTACAGCAGAACATTAATGTTTTCGTCACCCCTTCAGAATTAAACAATACTTCGAATAGCAATCAATTTCGGGTACGCTTAGGAGGTGTCGTCAAGATGGGTAGCGTCCATCATGACACGCGAGACTTAGGCGTCAATTTTATTGTGACGGATTTTCAACATGAAATCTTGGTGCGCTACCATGGTATCTTGCCCGATTTATTTAAAGAAGGTAAAGGGGTCATCACTGAAGGCATGCTTTCCCCACAACATATTTTTATCGCGACGCGGGTGCTTGCCAAACATGATGAAAATTATCGTCCCAAACAACATGGACCAACTTTGAGAGAAAAGACATGATTCATGACGCGGGAAATAGCTGTCTCATCGTCGCTCTAGCATTTTCCTTACTCCAAAGCCTGTTACCCCTCTGGGGCTATTGGCGAGCGCAACCTTACTTCTTAGCCACGGCGCGACCCGCAGCCCTCGGACAGTGTGCCATGTTACTCGCTGCCTTTGCCTTACTCACACTCGCTTTTCTCAATAATGATTTCTCCATTGCCTATGTGGCAGAAAACTCTCACCCAACATTGCCATTCATGTACCAACTCACCGCCTTGTGGGGCGCGCATGAAGGTTCGATGCTATTCTGGGTATTCATACTTGCCCTCTGGACACTCGCTTTCGCTTACATCGCACCGCATCAGCGTTCTGCTCACATCACCACCCCACTCACGATTGCCATCCTAGGATGCATTAGTTTTGGCTTCTTATGCTTTTTAATCTTTACCTCCAATCCCTTCGCTTTGAATACCGCTAGAACCGCAGGCGTGGATCTTAATCCACTGTTACAAGATCCTGCTTTCGTCATTCATCCACCCTTACTCTATCTTGGGTATATCGGTTTCGCCGTGACCTTTGCCATCACCATCGCTGCCCTTATTCATGGTCAGCTCGATCAAGCATGGGCACGCCTCACCCGTCAGTTCGCGCTCGCTGCTTGGTGCTTACTCACGTTGGGCATCACCGTGGGCAGCTGGTGGGCCTATCGAGTGTTTGGCTGGGGTGGCTTTTGGTTTTGGGACCCCGTCGAAAATGCTTCTCTATTACCGTGGTTGTGTGGCATCGCTTTGATTCACGTGCTACGCACCACCGAACGACATCCACGTGCCACAGTATATGCCGCTTTACTCGCCATTCTCACCTTTGCCCTCAGCATGCTTGGCACCTTCTTAACACGTTCCGGCATTTTTGTTTCAGCACATGCGTTTGCCCTTGATCCCGCACGCAGTGTCTTTTTATTGATTCTATTCACACTCACCCTGACCACCGCGTTGCTGATATATCTAAGACGTTATCCACACATTAGCAATCACGCAGCTATCGTGGCACCTTGGTTGTCACGCGAGATGGGTTTGCTACTCAATAGCGGCTTACTCTTAGTTGCCATGTGCACAATCTTACTTGGCACTTTATATCCCATTATTTTAGATGTATTGCATCTCTCAAGTATTTCAGTAGGCGCACCATATTTTAACAGCGTGCTTTCCCCCATCGTTTTTATCATGATGGTGATGATGGGGATTGTGCCCTTCTGCCGTTGGCAAGCGTCGCCGGCCGCAAGTGTGCGCGCTAAGCTGATAAAACAAGCTGTCTTGAGTATCGTGATCGCCGGCATTGTCCTCTGGGGCGTGTTAGGGCAAAGTGAATGGCGTGCATTAGTGAGCTTAGCACTCTGCCTCTGGATCATCTTGAGTGTACGCCAGCAATTACGCTTTCAACCCGGCATGACGATTGCCCATGTTGGCTTTGCGGTGATGATCATTGGCGTGGCACTGGTGACACTCTTAAGCGACAAACGTGAAGTGATGATGCAAATGGGTGATACCGTCGGCGTGGGACCCTACCAGTTTCAATTGTTAGACATTGCGGGGATACACGGGAGTAATTATCGTGGTGTACGCGCGAATTTTGCTGTGACAAAAAATGAGCGGCCTATCACCCATCTTTATCCAGAAAAAAGAATTTATATCATTCGTGATTTGATCACGACAAAAGTAGCGATTCATCCGGGCATTTTTCGTGATCTTTATATCGCGCTAGGCGCACCGCTCGATCAAGATCAATGGTCCGTACGCGTCTATTACAAACCATTCGTGCGCTGGATCTGGGCCGGCGGCATACTGATGTTTATCGGTGGCCTCTGTGCACTCGCGCACCGCCGATCCCTTACACGTACCCCACTTCAACCATGAGCCGTTAAATTTATAGACACCTCCAACAATTTTTATTAATACAAAACAACCACTTTCTTGACAAACTATGACAACGTGTTAAGAATCTGGCACGAGATGTCATGTTCGATGGTTAACTGTCAACGACATTGGTACTCAGGCAAAAGGAAATCAATTTTGCTCATGCAGTCAATACGACACAATTATAATTAGATTCAATGAGGAGTTCGGACAATGTTTAAAAAAATAATTCTTTTCACCAGTATCATCGCAAGCTCAAGTATGGCATTTGCAACCACGCCTTATGTGGGAGGAAGCTTTGGTGTTGGCAACTTAGGTGGCCATTATTCGGTTTTGAAAATTGGAAAAGTGTTTTCTGGGTTTGGCAATACCTTTGGTGAGAGTCAAAATATTTACTTAGGCGGAGAATTAAATGTTGATGCCTACCACTATCCAGGTGTACACATGATCTATGGCACAGGCATCAGCTTTATCCCTGGCTATATGTTAACAAAAAATACCATGGCTTATGCACGATTAAGCTTAGAACAAGTTCGATACCATGATACCAATGTATGCTTCAGAGCATTCGGCGCTCAATTAGGATTAGGTTTACAAACCAATTTGTCAAAAAATTGGGGTGTTCGCGGTGAATTCGATAATGGCAACCAGCTTAATGTGGGATTAGTCTACAAATTTAATTAGTCAAAAATGTCTTTAGCCTGACGGCAAAAACTTAGATTCAGGTGGAGAATGAACTCCACCTGAATTTTACGCCACCAAACGCTCACGCGCTATGGTGGCGGTCTTAAACCTCTAAGGAATTTTGATAAATCCAGCATTGCTTTTGTTTTGTCAAAAGAACCAGCGGTTCCCGCCAACTGTGTGGGAACTGCTGGTGATTAACAGGCGCCGCTGTTAATGCACCATTCTCTCGCTCAGTATAATGTCCCAAAACGCTTAAGCGTCGGTAGGGTTTTTTGTAAATATGTGCTAAAAACAACTATGAAGTTCATATAACAATGGAGGCGGCGTTCACTCTCTCCTGAAGCCAGAGGTAGACACGCCAGATGATCGGTGAAACTTAAATTTACGCTTTACATCGTCATCCTGTTAGCGCTCACTGCGATACTCAGTCGCGCACTGTATATCACGCATACGCGCAACGCAGCGTATGCACTCATTGGCACCCCCGCACCGACATTTACACTACCGAATTTGCTGCCTAGACAAAGTTCTTTTTCAACCCAAGACTTGCGCCAGCATGTGAGCTTGGTGAATATCTGGGCATCATGGTGCCGAGCATGCCAGATGGAACATGGCATGTTAATGCAAATTGCCCAACAGCAGAACATTCCCATTTATGGCATTCTTTACAAAGATGATCCGCAAGATGCGATGCGCTGGTTAGGGACACATGGCAATCCCTACCAACTGCTGGGCCATGACCCACGGGGCGAAGTAGGGATTGATTTTGGCATGGTTGGCACACCAGAAACCTATGTGATTAACGCACGCGGTGAAATCATTCACAGACATATAGGCATCATCACCCCCCAGATCTGGCAAGAAGAATTTTTGCCTGTCCTAAAGCGATCGGGGACTTAACTCACAAGGAGAGTAAGTGCTATGCGACCTGCCGTCAGAATACTCATCAGCATGATTTGGTTCGTTTGCAACACCATGACCTTTGCCACCACCACCTCAGAAGAGCATTTCAACAATCGCCACATGCAACAGCGCTATGAGACATTACTCCGAGATATACGCTGTGTCGTTTGTCATCAGCAAAATTTGGCAGAATCCGAAGCCGCACTTGCCATGGACCTGCGCCACAAAATCTTTGACTTGCTGCAGGCAAAACAATCGGATGAAGAAATTAAAGCTTATTTGGTAGCGCGTTATGGCAATGCCATCTTATTGCAGCCGCCACTCATGGCCCAAACGGTCATCTTGTGGGGGTTCCCGTTGCTAGGCTTGCTGCTGGTCTTCCTCACCCTCCTGCGTTTATCGAAAAAGCCTGCTGAGTCCCAGAGTGATGTGCTAGGATGATGGGATGTCATATGATGATTCAACCGCTTCACCCATGAAGGAAGTATCATGGATAACGATAAAAATATAAAATTAATCAAAACGTTAAAAAAATATCCGGTGGTAGGTTGGCGCGAGTGGGTCAGCCTACCGGCGTTGGGTATCACACACATTAAGACTAAAATCGATACGGGTGCACGCACGTCTGCGCTACATGCTTTTTCCTTAGAACCCTTCATGGAAAATGGCAAACAGAAAATTCGCTTTGACATGCATCCCCTGCAACATAACACCACTTTTGTCATCACCTGCACAGCAGACATTATCGATAAAAGAATGGTCACCGACTCCGGTGGTCACGCGGAAGAACGCTTCGTGATATTGACCCCCATTACTATCGCTGGACAAAGCTGGCCAATTGAGATTACTCTCACCGAAAGAGAAAACATGCTGTTCAGAATGTTATTAGGAAGAAGCGCTCTACGTAGGCGCTTCATCGTTAATCCAGCTCGCTCATTTGTCACAACCAGGATCAAACAGAAATGAAAATAGCCATCTTATCGAGGAAACCCACGCTATACTCAACACGGCGCTTAGTAGAAGCAGCACGAGCGCGTGGGCACGAGGCAGATACCATTGACACCATGAGATGCTATATGAACATCACCTCGCAAAAACCCACCATCCATTACAAGGGGAGCGAGCTGGGCAACTATGATGCAGTTATCCCACGCATCGGGGCCTCAGTCACCTTTTATGGTGCGGCAGTCGTCAGACAGTTAGAAACCATGGGCGTCTTTTGCATGAACGATTCTGTGGCGATCACCCGGGCGCGAGACAAATTACGTTCATTACAATTACTTTCCAAGAAAGGGATTGGCTTACCCGTCACTGGCTTTGCGCATTCGTTAGATGAAATCAAAGATTTAATCAAAATGGTCGGCGGCCCACCACTGGTCATTAAATTTTTAGAAGGGACACAGGGCATTGGAGTGATCTTAGTCGAAACCTCCAAAGCAGCACGTAGTGTGTTAGAAGCCTTTTTGGGACTCAAGGTTAACATTATGGTGCAAGAATATATCAAAGAAGCGGGTGGTGCGGACATTCGCTGTTTGGTTGTCGGAGATAAAGTCGTGGCAGCCATGCATCGTCAATCACGATCACCAGAAGAATTTCGTTCCAACTTACATCGTGGTGGCGTAGCAACCCCCATCAATATCACCGATGAAGAACGTCAGATGGCAATTCGTGCCGCACAAATCACTGGGCTCAATGTGGCTGGTATCGACATTGTACGCTCTCATCGCGGCCCGTTGATCATTGAGGTGAATGCCTCACCTGGTTTAGAAGGGATTGAAAAAACCACTGGAGTGGACGTGGCCACTGAAATGATTAAATTCTTAGAAACCGGCAGTTATCAAACAACAAAGAGCAAAGAATAGAAGTGAGCGCTATTGCAAAATCGCTTTGAAATCGAGCGCCATACGCCCGAGATCTAGGCGGTTGAAGAACAATGAGTAAACCATCCAGGCACTCACGGCAGCGAGATCAGCAAATTGTCGTGGCACATATTTGGGGGGCACCACAATGCCCTCCTCAACTAAATCAGAAAGCACATGCAAATCTTCCAACGTGGTTTTACCGACAAATAACAATGGCACGCGTTTGACTAAACCGCGCTGCACGGCTAAGCGCATATAGTTATAAATGAGAATGAAGCCTTTACTGTAGGATAAATCTTTAGTGTAAGGACCCCCTTCTGGCGTACTGCCGCGAAACACACGCACCGCAGATTGGTAACTGTCATCCTCACTTAATCCTTGCTCGCGGTAAAACTGATACACATCAAAAAAATTGGCACCCTCTTCCGCCATATTCACGGCACTAATGCGATTCGTGAGTCGTTGCACACGTCCTGGATAAGAGGAAAAGGTAAAAATTTCGGTAATGATGCCCAATCCTTCTTGGGTCACTGTGGATGAAGGCGGACCCTTACTCAAGAATGTGCAAATCGGTTGCGCCATCCCATTTAAGGTTGTCCCTAAGTGCACCCACCCTTCATGAATTTCAAAAATCCGAATTTCACGCATGCTAAATTTACAGCCTTTGTGGATTTTAATGCGATCCGCACCGGCAGCTGCATCCGCAATGATACCGTCACTAATCTCTACGCGAATTTTATCGTGTTCAGAAAAATAGTTCCCTAGACGTTCACTTAAAATAGCGACGACTTCTTCGCTCGTATATTTTTCCTCGTCCTCTAGACCGACCACTTGGTCTTTGATTTTGGCGAGGGTTTCAGAAACCAGCGTGGCCAAATCATTAAGCGTGGGCGCACCCACATGGAAGGCATCTTGCGAACTGCCGTACAATTCTTGCGATATTTCAGTGAATTGTTGAGTACCACGAGCGAGTAACATTTCAATGACACGGCGGTACTCATAACACATACGCAACATAATACTGCCGACGCCGCTATACTGACCCAACTTACGCCGAATACTCAATTCGATCTCATGAAATTCATCGAGCTTTTTATATGGATCGAAAGAGAGGGGGTTTTTCACTTGATAAAATTCGCTGTTTATATCAGGGAGCTTTTTACATTTATGCTTGAAAAAATACTCTTCAACACTCGCATTCCATTTAACTGCATCCAAAATACGAATCGGTTTTTGCGCAGCGACTACGCGCTCAGAGAGCTCATGTATAGTTGCTTCATATTCATTTAAAGCATCAACATCAATTCGCATGACAATTCCATTTCAATAAGACGCTTATCTTTAATTATATAGAAATTACACGTACACAGGGGGATAAGGATGCGACGCTAGATTAATCAAGAGATTAAGCCTCGTCAGCTTACAAAAGTAAAGATACAAGCCTGGGTGAAGCCATGGCCTTACCCACAAGTGCTGCCTCTCAGCGCTGTCTATCATCCCAGAATTTAGCGCAATTTAGCGAGTGTAACGAGCTTAGGTGTAGTACCCACGCTGTCATCCGG
>CAZYKO010000004.1:95615-168949 GCA_964648015.1 uncultured Coxiellaceae bacterium | reverse complement strand
TAAAAGCACTGTCATCCGGTAAAAGCACTGTCATCCGGTAAAAGCACTGTCATCCGGTAAAAGCACTGTCATCCCCGCGAAAGCGGGGACCCATTTCTCATGACGATATACAATGGAACGTTAGCGATGGGTCCCGGACATTAAGCGCACCTAAGCTCGTTTCACTCGCTAAGCTGCGCTAAATTCCGGGATGACAGTGTTGTTGGCCGGGATGACATTGTTGTTGGCCGGGATGACAGTGTTGTTGGCCGGGATGACAGATTTGGTGGCGTACCCAACATTTCTTAATAACCGGGATATTATTTGTGGGTGAAGCCATGGGCGCAGCGCGGAACCCGGGAACAACCTCTCGGCACCCGGGTCATTCGTCATCCTGCGTGGAGATGAGGCATATTGCGCCATGTGACGCGGTCGGCCAGACACAAATTTGGGATGTGCGGGTGCGAAACCCAAAACAGAACTGGGAGAGAAATAGAGAGGAGTGTAAGAAGTGAATTAACGTTTAATCAGTTTGGTAGCCTGGGTGAAGCACGCAGTGCGTAACCCGGGAACAAACTGACTTAATCAGCAAACAATGACTTACGTCGTTCACTCTCTTCAGCGCAAGGGACACAAAGCTTAAAACCTAGCTTCTGACGCGCTTCAGGGATCGCTTCACCACATTCAACACAATTTTTGGCGCCATTAGGATCTTGAGCAGCGGTTTGACGCAACTTGCTTAAGGCTCTCGAGACTTCATTGGCAATAAGATCATTTGCAATATCGATTTCATCGGCCATAAAATGCCCTCATCTTGCTAAAAAAAGGGGATTATTTTACCCAATCAAGCAATCCTGTCAACTAGGATCGTTGATTTGTTCATTTTGTGATCAGGATTGCTTAGTGCATGTCGCCATAACAGAACTGCAACACGCTTAATGCGGCGATAGATGCAGTCTCGGTGCGCAGCACGCGCGGCCCCAAGTTTAAGGGTAATGCGCCATGCTCAACCGCCAACGCCACTTCTTCATCACTGAAACCACCCTCTGGTCCAATCATCACAGTCAGCGGGGTCGGTTGCGGCACCCCCTGCACAGCCAACTTACTTGCGACATGCGGCGACAGCACATAAGTGAGCCCAGCACGCGGTTGGTTGAGCCATGTTGAAAGCGTGACAGGCGCGTGTATCTGGGGCACGAGTTGACGCCCAGATTGTTCTGCCGCACTCACGGCAACCGCTTGCCAATGCTGCAAACGTTTGTCACAGCGATCGCCACTAAGACGTACATTACAACGCGCAGTGATGAGTGGTGTGATCGCACTGACACCTAACTCTACCGCTTTCTGCACAATCACATCCATTTTCTCGCCACGAGCGATCCCTTGCACTAGATGGAGTTGCAACGGTGATTCCACAGTATGCGTATGCTGTGCGGTGATATGCACCGTGACACACTTTTTGCTAATACCTTGGATCACAGCTTCGTATTCACTGCCAGTGCCATTGAAAAGGATCAATCGATCATTGATGGCGGCTCGCAACACGCGCCCCACATGATGACTGGCTTGTTCGTCCAATGGAATTAAGGCGTCGACTTGAAGGGGGATGGACTGAAATACTCGTGCGACGATCGTACGTGATTTAGTCATCTTGCCGTTCCGCCTCAAGCAAGGCATATTCTTCCACGATTTGCCCACCAATCAAGTGCTCTTGGATGATACGTTCCAAAACCGCCGGGGTGCAGGAGTGATACCAAACCTGATCCGGATAAACCACCGCAATAGGACCTTGTTGACATACACGTAGACAATTCACTTTTGAGCGGTAGATCCCTCCCTGCCCCACCAATTGTAATTCTTCCAATCGTTGCTTGAGAAATTCCCATGATTTTAAACCTAATTGCATGTCACAACACTTGGGCACAGTTTGATCACAGCACAAAAAGATATGCCGTTTGATATCATTGATTTTTAATTTATCAATTCTGCTTTTGAGTGTGTTAATCATGAGTAGCCTTCGCCTTTAGAATTAGATTATTATATCGCGCACACGCGATCTGGCCAGTAATTGAGAATAATAATGCAAAAACTCTATATCCAAACCCACGGTTGTCAAATGAATGAGTACGATTCTAGCAAAATGGCAGACGTACTGATTGATTCACACCAATTGGAAAAAACCACGAATCCTGAGGAAGCGGATGTACTGCTGCTCAATACTTGCTCCATTCGCGAAAAAGCCCAAGAGAAGGTTTTCTCGGAACTCGGTCGCTGGCGTAAGCTCAAAGAACGCAATCCCAAGTTAATCATCGGTGTCGGTGGATGTGTTGCCAGCCAAGAAGGCAATGCCATCTTAAAGCGTGCGCCCTTTGTGGATCTCATCTTCGGCCCACAAACCATTCATCGCCTAGGTGACATGCTCAATGAACGGCATCAGCAGCAACGCGCTGTGGTAGATGTGAGCTTCCCTGAAATTGAAAAATTTGATCGTCTGCCAGAGGCCCGTGCTGAAGGATTTTCCGCTTTCGTGACTATCATGGAAGGTTGCAGCAAATACTGTAGTTTTTGCGTGGTGCCATACACACGCGGGGAAGAAATCAGTCGACCGCTGGATGATGTACTAGCGGAAGTCGCGACACTCGCTGATCAAGGCATCAAAGAAATTACCTTGCTCGGTCAAAATGTGAATGATTACCGCGGCCCCATGGATGATGGTGACATCGCCGATCTTGCAACCTTAATCGATTATGTCGCTGCGCTGGATTCTATAGAACGTATCCGTTACACCACGTCACATCCACTCGCTTTTTCGCAACGCTTAATCGACGCTTATGGGAACATTGACAAATTGGCCAACCATTTGCACTTACCCGTTCAGAGTGGTTCAGATCGCATCTTAGCTGCCATGAAACGGGGTTATACCAGTCTAGAATTCAAAGCCAAAATACGCCGTCTGCGTAAAGTGCGCCCTGATATCAGCATTTCTTCCGATTTCATCATTGGTTTTCCGGGTGAAACAGACGCGGACTTTGCCGCGACGATGGATTTAGTGCACGATGTTGGCTTTGACCAGTCCTTCAGCTTCATCTACAGCCCCCGTCCCGGCACCCCAGCCGCTCAATTACCCGATGATGTCCCCATGTCGGTTAAAAAGGAGCGTCTCAACATTTTGCAGCAACGCTTGGTCTTGAATACCCACCGTATTAGTGAAAGTATGTTGGGCACCACCCAGCGCGTCCTGGTGACAAAACCTGGATGCGGGCGTACCGAAAATAACCGCACCGTCAATTTTGAAGGCGATAAAGACCTGATTGGACAAATCGTAGACATCCATATTACAGCGACACAAACCTATTCACTGACTGGCACCTTGGTGTCACCAGCGCACCGGTTGGTAACTGATTGAATTAATGAGTTTTAAAAAAATAAAAGGCAAATAGATCCCGTCACAGGCACGTCATGGTCCTAAAGTTAAAAATATCACTGGAAAAACCCCTAGGACTTTCGGCTATAATTAAGGTGTCTGGTAACCACGAGGATATGAGAATACGTTGAACACACTCCTCTACTCCGAAAGCTTGACCTTGGCTCCTGAAGACAACCACCGGTTGTTTAACCTCTGCGGCAAATTAAACGAACACCTCAAACTGATAGAAAGCAGACTTAACGTGATGATCAAACAACGTGGTCATACTTTTTCAGTCGTCGGTGAACGTCATGCTGTCAAACAAGCCTGTGACACCTTAAACACGCTCTATGATGAGACCGAAAAAGTCCACATACTTGAACCCAAGGAAATACACATGTATCTGCAAACGCTCAATAAGCTACCGTCAGATCACCAGGATGCCTTTATGGAAATACGCCTACGTAAAACCGCCATCACCGCACGTGGCGAAAACCAAGTACATTACATGCGTAGCATTATGCAACATGATATCAATTTTGGTGTCGGTCCCGCAGGTACAGGCAAAACCTACCTCGCAGTGGCTTGCGCCGTCCAAGCCCTTGAAGCAGAACGTGTGAGCAGAATTATTCTGGTGCGCCCCATCGTGGAAGCTGGCGAAAAACTCGGCTTTCTACCCGGCGACATCGCACAAAAAGTACACCCTTATTTACGACCCTTGTATGACGCATTATATGAAATGATGGGTTTCGAAAAAGTGAACCAGCTCATCGAGCGCGATGTCATCGAGTTACTACCACTCGCCTTTATGCGTGGTCGTTCGTTGAATGACTCTTTCATCATTTTAGATGAAGCTCAAAATACAACCATTGAACAAATGAAAATGTTTCTCACCCGCATTGGCTTCAACTCTAAAGCAGTGGTCACGGGTGATGTGACACAGATCGATTTAAGCAATAGACGTGATTCTGGTTTGATTCACGCGAGTGACGTACTCAAAAACGTCAATGGGATTAGTTTCACACGATTTCAAGTGTCAGATGTGGTACGACACCCATTGGTACAAATCATTGTCGAAGCTTATGAAAAACACGAAAACAAAGATAACCTAAAATAATAGAATATAAATGACGTACCACATTATTGTTCAGTATGCGACTGATAAGTCCATGGCACCGAAAGCGTCGCAACTGCGGCGCTTTGCGCGTGAAACGCTACGACCGCGAATGGCGGCAGCGGAAGTCACCCTACGCATCGTCGGCATTGAAGAAATGTCACGATTAAATGCCACTTATAGACAGAAGAAAGGGCCAACGAATGTATTGTCTTTTCCCTGCGATCTACCGGATGCGGTAGCCTTGGAAACGCCCTTGCTTGGGGATATTGTCATTTGTGCGCAAGTGGTGAATCGCGAAGCGCTCGAACAGCATAAATCGCTCGAGGCACATTGGGCGCACATGGTGGTGCATGGCATCATGCACTTACTTGGTTATGATCACGAAACGGATGATGATGCCAGGGTCATGGAAAATTTAGAGACGATTGTCATGCAAGCGTTAAATTTTGCTAATCCTTATGATATCGGAGATGATAATAACCATTATGAGTGAACCTCCTGAACAACCTAAACGCTCTTGGCTCGGTAAATTAAGCACATTACTCGGGCGTGAACCACGAAATGCTGGCGAGTTAATGCAAGTATTGCGTGATGCTGAAGATCGTGATGTGCTCACGTCTGATATGTTGGGGATGATTGAACGTATCCTGCACGTATCTGAGATGCAAGTACGCGAAGTCATGGTCCCTAAAGCACAAATGGTCGTTGTTCACAAAAATGCAAAATTGAGCACCATTCTCCCCGCCGTCATCGAATCAGGTCATTCTCGATTCCCCGTGGTTGATCCTAAAGGAAAGAATATCTTAGGCATTCTCCTCGCCAAAGATTTGTTGCAATACTGCTTTAATAATGACAAAACGAGTCAGTTCAGTCTCAACGACATCATGCGCCCAGCGGTGTTTACGCCGCAAAGTAAACGCTTAGATATTTTATTACGTGAATTCAGAATGAACCGTAATCATATCGCCATCGTGCTAGATGAATATGGCAATGTCGAAGGCTTAGTAACAATTGAAGATGTGTTAGAACAAATCGTCGGTGAAATTGAGGATGAATATGACATCGATGAAGAAAATGGCCACATCAAAAAATTAGATGATGGCACGTATATTATCAAAGCCAACACACTCATCGAAGACTTTAATGACTATTTTCAGGCTGATTTTAGTGATGAAGAATTCGACACGATTGGTGGCATCGTCCTAAAAGGATTTGGCCATCTTCCCAATCGTGGCGAAACGGTTAAAATTCAGCATTTTCGATTTAAAGTGCTGCATAGCGATAACAGACGTATTTATTTAATTGAAGTCAAACCAATAAAATATAAACGCCATCAAGTTTGAGTCACAAAGATAGTTCAAAACTGTGTCGCCATAAAAGATCATGAACACTCATCTATGCTTTGTTTGAGATCATTTCTTTAACTATTCTGCATAATTGCTTGAATGTCGTATCCTCAAGTTGATCTTTATGCCTAAATAGAAAAGCACTTTGGGTATTTTTTTGGTGTGTTGGCAAAGGATGCTCGATGAGTATCTCTTTCGATTTGCGTGAAGCATTTATGCTTTTTGCAACAAAATCTGGCATATAGACTGCACACAAACCCTGCAAAGTTAAATCAATTGCTGTCGATAAAAGATTGACACTATATTTCCTCTGACGCGGATAAATACTTTCTAGCCATCCATCTCTTTCTCTTATGCCCAAGGTGTTACTAGATAGACCTTTTGCCGGTACGACGAAGGGTATCTCTGAAATCTTTTTCCCTTGAAATGCGCCTTTTAAATGATAACAACCTAAACGATATGTGCCTATCTCAGTCATTTCTAACGTTCGCATCGGATAGGGAACATAGGTAATCCCAAAATCAATTTGTCTATTGGCAATTAATTGCTCCATGTTCCCCGGGTCAAGATCGAGAAGCGTTAGCGTGTGATGCGAAAATGGTTGCTGCCTAAGTCGCTCAGACATAGATAATAGAAAAATCTCCGTAGCGCCGATGCTGAGCGTCGATGGTAGCTGGTTTTTTTCTAACTTGAATAAGCGCTCCTCTTGCTCGAGAAATTCTTTTGCACGTCCATAAATCAATATGCCATCTTCAGTTAGCGCGAGCCCTCTGCCGGCAGGACGAAACAAAACCAACCCCAGCTCATCCTGTAAAAGTTTCATGGCTTTTGAGAGGCCGGAATGCGTGATATGCAGCAATTTAGCGGCCTTGGTCAGGCTACCTAACTCTACAATTGTGCAAAATTGTCTTAATTTTTTTGTATCCATTTGGAACAAATATTCAACTTTTCGTCACTTTATTTCAACAGTATATTAAATTAATCTCATGCTAATACAAAGGAAAATGAGCATGCACTACGATATATTTAAATCAATTCCTCACCAGCGTGTGGTGAGTAAACATGGGGCTACTGAAGAAATTTTTGATATATACCCATGTGGATTATTTCAGTCACCTAACCACCATGAAAACGTTGAATTAGTCGCATTACAACCTCAAGCTCAATATCTTCCACATTTTCATCAACAAAGCGCCGCGGTGTTATATATCATCTCAGGGTCAGGGATCCTCCAACTTGCACATCAACATATCAAGTATCAGCCTGGCATGCGAATTACCATTCCCGCGGGTTTTGTCCATGGCTTCAAAACAAGTACTCGCACTTTATTTCTTAGTATTCAAAGTCCACCTATTATTCATCCGGAGAATGGTGAAATTGATTTGCACTATGTAGATAGGAATAGCGATGAAGCAACTGCTTAATTATGGTATACCGACGAACATGGGATTAGATCATGTTGGTATTGTTGTTCCCAACGCACAAGAAGCCGCTAATTTTTTAATTGAAGTATTTAATGCTGAATTCGATTGGGAAGTCAAACGCGAGCCCCAGCCCAGCGCCGGTGAACGTGGTTGGTCAAAGATTTTTGGTGTTCATCCCGAATCATATATGCCTCACGTCATCATGTTAAAATGTGGCGAACAGCCATTAACACAATATGTTGAAATCTTTGAATGGAAATCACCCGATCATCAACCGCTAACTAATGAATATGGTTGGCACAAATTTAGTGACATCGGTAATAGCTATATTTCTTTTACGGTCCAAGACATAGATCAAGTTGTTGCCCATATCAAAAAACATGTACTCCCAAGATGGAAAGGCACGCGCTTTATCCAAGACCCGCCGATGCAGTTTCCATTACGGGGTGAAATTTGTACGTCAACTTTTTTAGTTTCTCCATGGGGCATGTGGATTGAAATTACTTGCTGGAGTAAATCTAAAGAAATTGGCACAGTAGTCAAAGCACAACGAAAGACAGAACAAAATAAATATATTGGCCAACACATTTATAATTTACCTACACCTTCATTTTTAGTTAACCTGGATGTTGTTGATCATAATATTAGATTACTGAAGTCACGTATCGTTGATCAAGGCATTGACTGGATAATCCCCAGCAAAGCACACAAATGCCCGGCACTTGCTAAATATATGCTTACTCATGGTCATGCGCACGGTGTGGTGTTGCTGACCCTTGCAGAGGCAGAAGCTTTTGCTCATGAAGGCATAGATCATATTTATCTAGCTAATCAAGTCGCCACGCAGGAAGCGCTTGAACGTCTTGCTTTGCTTGCCAAGAAAGTTACATGCTTACGCGTTGCCATTGATGATGCTGACTATTTGAAAAATCTAGCCGCAACGATTGAGCGCTGGGAAATCCTGACACCTATTGAAGTCTTAGTAGAATTAAATGTGAATCACAATCGCTGCGGTGTCAATAATATTGAAGATGCTGTGCATCTTGCCCGTATTGCAAAACAAATTGAAATAACAACTGGCGCGATTATTTTTGCTGGCATTACGGGTTATGAAGGGCATACACCCATTTTACCGCCAAATGAAAAAACACAAGAAACAAAACTATCTCACAGCATATTGGCAAAAGCTAAATCAGCTATTGAATCTGCAGGAATAAAAGTTAATGTTGTGAGCGGCGGCGGTAGTTGCAACTATATTGATTGCTTACAGGAAAATGTTTTAACTGAAATCCAAGCAGGCGGCGGGGCATTATGTGATTTACTATATTATCATAAGGCAAACTTAAAAGACCATGGGCACAAAATGGGTGCATTGCTACTCACACAAATCATTAGCGTGCCTACTGATCAAAATAGAGCAATAGGAAATGCTGGTTTCAAAGCAGTTGGCTGGCATCCCTTTGGTGGATTACCTGAACCACGTGACCGTAAAGATTTACGTGTCGTTGGCCTTAGCGCTGAACATATCAAATTTGAACACGTGAACAAATCCCCCGTGAACCTTCAACGCGGTGATAAAATCGTTCTTGTTCCAGGCTACACAGACGCCATGGGGTTTTGTCATAAGGAAATATATGCTATTCGAGATGATCGTGTCGAACACGTTTGGAAAACAGTAAATTGATGATACGTTGGAAGATGTGGTTTACATAATACTCAAACTAAAACATTTGCTTGTCAAGCTAGGATCTAACAATCAGTGCAAAGTAACCTACGTGAAGAAATTTTAAATCTGGAAAGACTCATCATCCGCACGCAGTTAATACCATTTCATATAACAGCGTTGGATAGTCTCTCGCCTATTTATCTCAAACCAGAGAATTTACAAATTTTCGGATCCTACAAAATTCGCGGCATCGTTGGCATGCTTAAGGATAGTAATCCACAGTTTTTACAATCGGGTCTTTCTGCTGCAAGCGCTGGCAATATGGCACAAGCAGTTGCTTTTTCAGCACGTAAACTAAATATACCATGTAGGATTTATGTGCCTGAATCGGCACCACAAACTAAAATCCATGCCATTCGAAAGCTTAACGCAGAAATCATTCAACGACCCTATGAAGACATATGGAAAATTGTACGCGGTGATATAAAGCTACCTCAGGATAGATTTTTTATACATCCTGCACTCAACATCGCTTTACGCAACGGGTATGCAAGCATCGCTCATGAAATGATAGAAGATATGCCTGAGACAGATGCCGTTGTGATCCCTTTTGGCGTCGGTGGATTAAGCCTTGGTATTAGCCATGCCATTCATCAACTGAATCCTCACATCGCCATTTATACGTGCGAACCTATCACAGCGTCGCCACTCAAAGCATCCCTACAAGCAAACAAACCGGTATCAATTCAGCGTATTCCTTCATTTGTTGATGCGATTGGCACACCTGAGGTGTTGCCTGAAGTGTTTCATCAGCTGGCGCCGTTAATTCATGATAGTTTGGTTATTTCCTTGAATGACATTAGGCAAGCACTTCGACATCTTTATTCAGTTAAGTTAGTTTGTGAGGGTGCTGCTGCTTGCAGTCTTGCAGCAGCTATTCAGTTAGCACAACTAGGGAAATATCAAAAAATTGTATGCATTTTATCAGGCGGGAATATCGATAGTGAGGTAATGAGTGATCTTCTCGATGAAACCAAAGATGACTATGACTAAATTTGCAAATGACTCAGATCAGCAAAAAATAATCCGGCATTTTCGATTTAAAGTCCTGCATAGTGACAATAGACGCATTTATTTAATTGAAGTCAAACCGATAAAATATAAACGCCATCAGTCTTAATCCCAACAAAAAAATACGCACCTATTGAGACGGTACGATTTTATGTTTTTCTTCGGACAAAACACCGATTTTAATCAGTATTTCCGTCGTAATACCCGCATCCGACAATGCATCTTGAATGAGCTCACGATCACGCCACGGAAGATCTGATGTATGCGAACTGCCATGAGGGAAAAACATGCCACCTTTAGATAATTTTGAACTATCAGATAAAGCACTTGGGTCTACACCTAGCGGCACCGTCACAATCAATTTTTCTAATATAATGGTAAAATGAGATGAGCCATGACTAATGGCTTCACTATAGAGCGCCTTGAAAAGCGTTTGCGCTGCATGCATTTTAACTGATCCTGTCCCTGTCACCAGCTGTATCAATGTTTGCATGTTAGTATTATTGAGATTTTTTATACGTAGCATCACTGATTCATTGATATATGAAGCTACTTTGGATTCATCTTTTGTAGGATTAACAATCACTTCATTTGCAATCTTTTTGGCACACTCTTTTTTTAATTTTAATTCTGCAACCTTGGCTTTAAACAAAGTTGTTCTCATTTTCTGATCGGCGATAAATGCTTGCGTTTCTTGTTTTAGCTTGTCGCGCATGGCATCTTCTTGTTTACGTCGAGTGACGTCTTCAATGACATGCAATTGTTGCTGGTGTTGTTGATGTTTATTGAGGAAACCATTTAAGGAGTGCAACATTTCCAAATCTTTAATATAGCGCTCTTTCAAAATAAGATAGTGCTCGGGATCTAAGTACAACGACTCAGGACATTCTGCCTGCCAGAATTCTGAAAACTCATCTTGGAATTTTTTGTAATACTCATTATATGCTATTACAACTTTCCTTGGTATTGTCGAGTCTTGCGCAACATCTGTCGCAAACTTCTCCAATATTAAGATTCTTTCGCGTAATTGTTTTAAACATTGCTTGTAATCACTATGAAATTTTTCCCGTTTAATTACACTTGTCAGATAGCTGATAAGAATTGGATAGATCGTATAATATTTCTTGGTAATCGTATGGATTTTATCTAAGGTCAACCATTCGCCCTTACCTAGTGGATCTATAGCTTCTATAGCACGGGTAAAATCAGCCACAAATTTTCTGCCTTCTGCTGCAAAGGCAGAATTGTCATTAGGCGCAAATGCAAACGCTTTTTTATTTGCTAATATTGCAAAAATAATTGACTGGCATTTTTGCCAGTTCACGTGCAACTTTATGTCCTCCGAGTTACTCTCAGGGTCCTTACAAGGCAACAAAACGCCTTTAAAGTGCATTTGAACAATCTGTGTTTTTTCATCTATTTCGGGAAAGGCAAACACTGCACCGTTAAAATGTACGCTAAAATCTAGGTGTTTATGAATAATATTCTCGAATTGCTCGACCATCTTAGTCTGTGTGTTACATAAGTGTGATTTACCAAGGGTTACACATAGATGAAGTTCTAACAACTTTAAATCATCTATCAGATTTGATTTCAAGATGATATTCATTTGCCTATAAAGCTGGGACCTAAACGTTAATTCCATCTTGAACAATGCATAAATTTTTAATAGCGCAGCATTCATCACGATTTGATTAGGTCTAAATTTTAAACTGCCATCTTTAAATAATGCTTTATTCAATAGTTTCACTAATTCAGCTAGATACGACTTACTGTCAGTCGTCGCCAACTTATCTATCCGTACAGTTTCGCTAATGATAACAAGCACCTGCTGATAACTTGTATTAATTTGCTTTTTGAACTTATCAAAATCATATCCAGAATCATTGTTATTGTTACCGACCAATCGTGACTGCATGAGATATCTACCTGACATAAATATATATGAACGCTGAGGTTACCTTATCAGCAGTAGTTATTTATTAATGTAAGCTTAAGAAGAGATGCAGGCATCTATAGTGTCTCTGTTCACGACAAAAAACGTTCACCCTCAATGCGGCACGAAGTTAATTAGCGTGGGCACCCCTCGATGCGTACAGGATTTTTCGTGAACGTTTGCGTGCCCGCCTGCGTACTCGGATTTTGCTTGTTTGCGAAGACCTATGCCCCTGTCATTGCGAGGAGCCCAAAGGGCGACGTGTCAATCCAGCACGCGTGGTCAATCACAACAGGTTAGCTATCGTACAACGCTGTGATGGCAACCAACACATGCACCATCTCGGGTTTGTGGACAAAAGAGGTGGATCGTCACACTCGCTGAGCGAGCTCGCGATGACGGCATTAGGGACATTTATCTCTGTTCACCCTCGATGCTATATGAAGTTAAGCAAGGTGGTTTATGATTTTTGTCGTGTACAGAGTTATAGTGTCTCTGAACACGACAAAAATGACGTAGCCCAGACTTCACGAACTTAGCATAAAAATCGAAAGATTTATTCTTTGCCTAATCAAGTTGGCTCGAGAATTTTTGGGCAGGTCAGTACAAGTATACGCAAAATTCTTCCGGCCCTATTGATAAGCAAGCGAATCAGGGAACTGCGTAAAGTTAAGGGCTTCTCTCAGGAGGATTTCTCTTACTAGGCTGGGCTTGATCGTACTTATATGGGAAACGTAAAGCGTGATGAAATAAATATTGCCGCTCTAAATTTAAGCAAAATAGCTAAGTCTTTGAAAGTTGGAATGAGTGGGCTTTTTCCAGCGCCAAAATTTCTTTCTGTTGATTAATCTCTTAGTTCTTTTTTAATACATTTCAATTACGAATCCTTACTTTGCGTTATTATAAGTTATTGGGACTTAATATAGCACTGGAGCAATTATGGGTAGTCTTCAACGATTCAAAAAAACTATATTTATTTTGTTAAAACTTTTACTTGGTTTAATAATAATTGTTTTCTTAGCTTACTTGCCCATTCATCTTTTTCATTTTTTGGGAAAAAATGATGCTGAAGAAGTTCATTTTTTTATTTTTGCAGCAACTGTGGCCTTAGGAATTATTGCCTATTATGAATTTAATCGATCCAATAAATTAACAGCTAATGAATTTCTTTTGTTCACCTCAAACAGATGGAGTAGTAAAGAAATTATTAAAGCCAGGCAAATATTACACGAAATATTTATTGATATTTATCGCAACGAAGATGGCAGCCGTAAGTGCGAATTTAATGTCGCACTATATAATATTTCAGAAATAACCCTCCGGATGAGCAAATCCAGAAATAAAGATTTTATTTATTTACTCAATTTATTGGATTACCTTGAAACTTTAAGTTACTTCTATAATAGAGGTGAATTAAATCTACCTGACATTCAAAATACCTGCGGCAATAATGCAGTTTTTATATATGATTGTTTCCGATTGTATATTGAAAATAGGCAAACACACGATAAACGTTATTTTTCAAATTACACAGCTTTATATCATGACTTAAAAAAAGCAGATATCAATATTAAGCAATAAATTTTAATGATGTTGCTTAGGGGAATTATGACTACACCCACACATTATTTAAGAGAACAACTAAAATTACTTCTGGGACACAATAGGTATTATTTATACCATTGGACATCTCTCGATTCTGCATTAAATATTATTAAAGATGGTTTTATATTTTCTAAAGCAACATTATTTGGAAAATATTTTCATACAAATCATCAAGCCCTTAAGAATATCAAGAAAAACGATGCGATTGCAGAATCAAAAAATGGTTTTATTGATTATGTATTTCTTGGAAATACTAATTGGGCTAATTACAGCGGGAAGTCATTCTACGGAGAGATCTGCTTTGTTATAAAACCTGAAGAAATACTTCCCAATAGGGAGTTTTTTGTATTCCCGTTTAACTCAGGTCGCAATTTTTCTAATACATCGGATCAAGATAAAACTTCAGATATAAGAATTCTTTTGGATGCCGTGGAACAAAACCATCCCTGCTATGAAGTTTTGGTTCGCAGACGAATAAAAATAAGTCCTAAAACTATCGACAAAATACTATGCGTGTCTAATTTACAAAGTAATATTAATCGATGTCTTACTGACAAGAAATTACAAATCCCTACTGAAACATTAAATGGATTAAATAACATGCACGAAGAAGACTCCATCCGACTTATTGATCCTGCTGATAAAAATAAAAATGAGGTTACTCTTACCAGTAATCAATATGTACGTAAAGGTGAGCATATCTATGTTAAAACAGAATATTCAAATTGTATTTTGACTTTGAGAATAGGCGAACATAACCAATTAATAGATGCATACACTAATAAAACAATCGGAGAATTAATTCCCGCTCACGCTTTAATCTCCCCTTCCCGATGAGAAACCTATAAATGCTATAATTTGTTGTAGTTAGGGATAACTGAAAGTTAATTGGTTATACCCGAATCAAAAAACCTGAAATTTCACATTAGATTTATCAGAATTATCTCATGTCAATCATGGCGACCCGGAAAAGATTCGAACCTCCGACCTGCCCCTTAGGAGCGAGGAGTCATCTTATCCGTTAGTGGACGACGTTGTCCAGAAATCCACTTTAAAACAAAGTACTTATCGCTTATATTGGCCGCCGTTGTTCGTTAGCGGATGCTAAGCGCCGCGCAAAATTGGTCACCCGGATGTGGCATTATGAATGCAGAAAAAATTGTAGAAATACTATCATTAGGTACATCTGCGGCACAAATGGGAACAGCCTCTTTATGCTGTCCTGAATCAGGAATTCATCCACTCTACAAGGAGTTGCTACTGAGTATTTCTCATGATAATACAATACTAACACGAGTCTTTTCTGGAAAGCTAGCGTGTGGTATTGTGAATAAATTTATCACTAGGATGCAGTCGCATGAAAAAAACATTCTTGACCATCCAATACAAAATGCATTAAGCAGCGCAATGCGCAAAGAAGCAGCAAGACAGAATAACAACGAATTTATGTCAATGTGGGCAGGACAAGCTGCACAATTTTGCAAAGCGATACCTGCTGCTCAATTAATTGAAGAATTAAATAATGAAGTGACTGTATTGTTAAAACAATCATCCTAAGGAAAACTATGTTTATAATTCTAATTATTTATAAAAAATCATTAGAGATAGTTGATAAGCATCTTGCAGATCATGCAAACTGGCTTGAGCAATGCTATGAAAAAGATTTTTTTATGGTATCGGGTAGAATAAACCCTAGAACCAGTGGAGTGATCATTTCTCAAGTTAAAGATCGCAATCAATTAGAAAATATTCTCAAACTTGATCCTTTTCATGTTCACGAAATTGCTGATTATGAAATTATTAAATTTATTCCTGGAAAATTTCACCCTGATTTTCCAAATCTTATCTTATAGGTAATTAAATTTTATGAATCTTAATTTTCGTAAAGCAATCCGCGCTGATGTTGGTGATATTGTTCGTCTCCTTGCAGACGATCCTTTAGGCGCTACCCGCGAGCAATATATTGATCCAATACTAGTCACATATTATGCAGCATTTGATGAAATTAATTCAGATAAAATGATTATTTAGTCGTTGCCGAGTTAGATAAAAAAATCGTTGGTACTTTACAGATTACTTTAATCACCTATTTAACCTATCAAGGTGGTAAACGTGCATTAATAGAAGGCGTACGTACTGACAAATCTGTTCGAGGACAAGGTGTTGGCAAGGCTATGTTAGAATGGGCAATTAATAAAGCAAAAGAAGAAGGTTGTCGTATTGTTCAACTTACGTCAGATAAAAACCGACCTGATGCATTGGAGTTTTATAAGAAACTTGGCTTTGTTGCATCGCATGAGGGATTGAAATTAGCTCTGTAGAGCATCATTAAAAATGATAATATTAAGCGCTAAGTCATATTCATATCAACATCGGCTAAATCACCTTTAATTAATCGAACCAGTCCATGTATTCTAATTATTTGTTGCTTTTCAAAATGAAAATAGGCAACAACCTCTGCTTCAATAGGAAGGTTATTTGTATTTTTTCCTCTGGGATAATAAATGGCAAAAAGTTCATTCCCCTTTTCTAGGACATGCTGGTAATCAATACTATTGATCGTCATATTCTTCTTTTGTTCAAGCACGTGATGAATATACTCATTACGATTCATGCTGACGCCATTAATACATTGCTCATAATCCTGATGAAAAAATTTCTCAACCGTTTTAATCACATCCATTTTTGGGTCATAAAGAGAATCCCAAATATTTTTTAGTAGTTCCGTATAAATCATTCTTTCTCCAGTGATTTCAATGATAATCTTATGCAGCAAAGCTATAAACAGCATCTTATATTAAAATTAATTTCTAAAGATAACGTTCAAAATGATATTCACTTAATTGGTTAAATCTTTTCTTAAGTATAAACTTTCTGCGCCACCCAAACAGTTGCTTCACCGCATTCTGGGTCACGTACTTTATGAGATAACACTTTAAATGACTCTGCTTTTAGAAGGCTCTCATATTCACTTGTTGATAAAGAAGCATGGTAAAGCTGCTGTCCGCCATTATCACTCCAAACTTCTCCCTTTTCTTCGCCAGAAGTAAAAGCCAACACACCACCTGTTTTAATATGCGTGCTAAATATTTTAAACATCTTGCGCTGGCTATCTTGGTCAAGATGAAAAAAACTATGTCATGCTAGCACTACACCAAATTGCTGCTGTAGTTTTATTTCACGCATATCGGAAACAATCCACTGCTCGTTTGGGAAACGTTTTTTACATAACTCAATCATTTTCTTACTGCCATCAACACCGGTTACTTTAAAACCTTTATCAATGAAAAATTGAGCAATGGGCTCTCCAGTTCCGCAGCCTAAGTCTAATACGGAACTGCTTGCTGGAACGGATTTTACGATTAGATTAAGATATTCAGACTCCATAAGGGTTTTAGTGCGAGCATTATCAAACCAGCTCACAATTTCTTCATAGCATTCATAAACTTTCTCTTTATTTCGTTTATTCATAGCTACTCCAGATAAATTTTTTGGTCACCCAAATGGTCACCAGAAGCAAATTTTTTTGATTTTTATGAAGCGTTAAATTTGAAAAACACCTTATTAATCTTGGCGTCCCGGAGAGGATTCGAACCTCCGACCTGCCCCTTAGGAGGGGGCTGCGCTATCCAACTGTGCCACCGGGACTTGTCTAGAGTAGAGGTTATTAATACGTTATGCCGAGGGCCGGAATCGAACCGGCATGAGGTCGCCCTCACCGGTTTTTGAGACCGGCGCGTCTACCAGTTCCGCCACCCCGGCATACGATTAACCGCGCAAGTATAACAGGCTGGAGAAGAAGGTCAACATTCCGTGCACGTACCTTAGCCTCCTGTCACGTTATGACAAATTTTGTATAATATTCAACAACATTGTTGATTTTTTACGCCGACCCTCACTATTCCATAGTATAATGGTCCTATATACGCGCCACTTAAAAAAAACCATGCATTGCTCGCTGGTGTTTATCGGCACATGCAGAAGCATTGTTCGAACCCAGCGGAGAATAAAAATAGAGGTCTCTCATGCTGCGATGGATTGTATGCATACTCCTACTCACCTTCTCATTGAGCAGCTTCGCTCAAGAAAAAGTATATGTACTCGATATTAGTGGCACGATTGGTCCTGCCACGGTTGATTATGTCAAACGGGGGTTAGCCGCTGCGGCAAAAGACAATGCCGCCGCCATGGTGCTGAAGCTCAATACCCATGGCGGGCTCCATGCAGCGATGCGTAGCATCAATGCCAGCGTCATTAGCTCGCCGATACCCGTGATCACCTATGTTGCCCCACAAGGTGCTACAGCGTTGAATGCAGGCCTTTACCTTCTCTATGGCACGACGATTGCAGCCATGGCACCGGGCACGACTATTGGGTCCACGGCACCGACTAAACCTTTTTTATCCCTCACCCAACCTACGCTCAGCCCGCAGGCATTGAAGCAATTAGATGACCGCGCAACGTACATCCGTGGTCTTGCCGATCTGCATCAACGCAATGCCGTGTGGGCAGAAAAGGCGGCAAGAACCAGCGCGGTGATTGGCGCCGAGGAAGCAGAACAATTACACGTCATTAATCTCGTCGCTAATTCTGTACCAGAGTTATTACAAAAAATTGATAAACGCACTGTGCAAGTGAATGGCATTCCGCAAACCTTACACACGAGTCAAGCGAGCATTCAAGACTTGAGCGATGACTGGCGTTATAGCTTGTTATCTTTTATCACGAATCCCACGATCGCCTATCTCTTGCTATTATTAGCAATCTACGGCTTATTTTTTGAATTAGCACATCCAGGATTAGTCGTACCCGGTGTCATTGGCATCATTGCACTGCTACTCTCTCTCTATGCTTTGCAAATCATGCCCTTAAACCCCGCCGGACTAACGCTTATTTTAGTCGGCATTTTATTTATGGCTTTCGAAGTCTATGTCTCCAGCTTTGGCATTATTGGTTTAGGTGGCATGCTGGCATTTGTCATCGGGTCGTTAATGCTATTCGATACCACCAATCCCTATTATAATTTGAGCATTATCACAATTATCATCATGAGCTTGCTATCAGCCATATTTTTTCTAGTCGTGCTCAAATTAGCATTTCGTTCGCAAATGAAGCCCGTCACCACTGGAGAAGAAGCCCTCATTGGCGCTGAAGCAACAGTGTTAAATGTGATTGGCCGACAAATTATTGTGCGCATCTTTGGTGAAACCTGGGAAGCACAATCAACACATCCATTGACAATCGGGCAAAAGGTGCGCGTGCGTCACGTACGCGGTTTATTACTCACTGTCGACCCGATTGATACTGAAAAAAAAGGTTAAGGAGCTACGTATGTCATTGTTACCCATTGCTGCTATTGCCGTTGCCGTGGCAATATTTTTATTTAATTTTTTTCATGTATTACGCGAGTATGAGCGTGCCGTCGTGTTTACCCTTGGTCGTTTTTGGAAAGTGAAAGGACCGGGATTAATAATTCTTGTACCACTCATTCAACAAATGGTACGCGTGGAATTACGCATCATGGTCATGGACATTCCGCCTCAAGATGTGATCTCGCGCGACAATGTCTCGGTGCGTGTTAGTGCTGTCGTTTACTATCGTGTGATTGATCCAGCCAAAGCGGTAATTCAAGTTGAAGACTATCAATCCGCTGTTAGTCAGTTAGCGCAAACCACTTTACGGTCTGTACTCGGTCAACATGAATTAGACGAAATGCTTGCTGATCGCACCAAATTAAATACCCATATTCAAGCTATCCTCGATGAACATACCGATGCGTGGGGTATCAAAATGACCATGGTGGAAATCAAGCACATTGATTTAAACGAAAATATGATACGCGCCATTGCACGCCAAGCAGAAGCAGAACGTGAACGACGTGCGAAAGTCATTCATGCCGACGGTGAATTACAAGCATCGATAAAATTATTGGAAGCTGCACAAGTGTTAGCGAAAGAACCGCAATCACTGCAGTTACGCTATTTGCAAACGCTCTCTAATATCGCTGAAGAAAAAAATTCAACGATTGTCTTTCCTATTCCGATTGAATTATTCCAGGCATGGAAAAAATAGTATTTTTAATTGATGGTGGGCACGGCCATAAAACGACCTTTGCCCACCCTACGGGATACATTCGTGCCCGTTTTTACGTTTCCGCCAGCGTACACCGCACGAAATACAAAAACCGGGTTCTTTCGTAGGGTGGGCAAAGCGCAGCGTGCCCACCATGAATCACGAAAAAATCGGGCACGGGCACGAAAAGATAAAGCCGGGCACGTTATACTTCAGCGGGATCAACATCCAACAACCAACGAACCGGTTGTTTGAATGTCTTGTCCTCGGCTTGGGCTAATAAACGTTGCAGGAATGCTTGTAAACGTCCACGTTGTGGAGATTTGATGATGAGCTGTTGGCAATGCATTCCCTTGCGTTTGGCTAACGGTGCTTGCACTGGTCCTAACAAGGCCACTTGATCATCCACTTGTTGGCAGCGCGATTTAAGTGCTTGCAAAAATGCTGTGACTTTCTCAAGCGCATGCGCTTCGGCGCGTAACACCGCGAGATGAGAAAACGGTGGCAATGCCGCTTGCTCACGTTCTGTTAACAACGCCTCAGCAAACGCCGCGTAACCCTCTCGCATCAAACATTGCAACAAAGGATGATCCGGATGACGCGTTTGAATGAGTACGGTCCCTTTTTTTTCTTCACGCCCCGCACGACCGGCAACTTGCATCAGTAATTGTCCCATTTGCTCAATGGCACGAAAATCCGCACTAAACAATCCACCATCCGCATCCACCACCCCAACCAATGTGACATTAGGAAAGTGATGTCCTTTAGCAAGCATTTGCGTACCCAATAAAATCGCGCGTTCGGTTGTTTGGATTTGCGTGAGTAAGTTTTGCAATGCATCCTTTTGCTGTGTGCTATCGCGATCCACACGAATAATCGGCACCTCTGGAAAATGTTTCTCAAGCACTTCAGCTAAGCGCTGTGTACCGATGCCCACCGGCATGACACTGCCACCCCCACACGAAATACAACTCAGCGGGACTGGCTGGCACGCATCACAATGATGACAGCGTAATTGTTTGGGCGAGTGATGATAAACCAACCGCGCATCACAACGTTTGCACTCGGCAATCCAGCGACAATCACTGCAATACAACACTGGCGCGAAGCCGCGACGATTCAAAAATAACAACACTTGATTGTTTTGCGCCAGTTGGGCGCCAATCGCGCTTAACAACGCGGGTGACAAACCTTCTTCACAACGCACATTTTGCAAATTGATAAATTCATAGCATGGCAGTTGCGCACCACCTGCACGATTAGGTAGTGACAACAATTGATAACGCCCTTTTCTCACATTCAATAAAGATTCTAAGGATGGTGTTGCAGAACCCAGCACCAGCGGTATCTGATTGTATTGTGCGCGTATCACCGCTAAATCACGTGCGTGATAACGAAAGCGATCTTGCTGCTTAAAAGACGGATCATGCTCTTCATCGACGATGATCAATCCCAAATGGCGAAACGATGTGAAGATTGCCGAGCGCGTGCCAATCACGATCTTCGCATCGCCATTGCGTGCCGCCAGCCACGCATTGAGGCGCGCTCGCGCCGTCAGATTAGAATGTAAAGCCACCACCGGCACGGCAAATCGTGCTGCAAAGCGGGCAATCGTTTGTGGTGTGAGTGAAATTTCTGGCACCAGTACTAACACTTGCTGATCGCGAGTCAACGTCCTGGCAATCGCCTGTAAATAGACTTCCGTCTTCCCACTACCTGTGACCCCATGCAGCACAAACACATTGAACGCACCTGCTGCAGCCTCAATAGCGTCAACTGCCGTCGATTGCGCCGCATTCAACGCCAGCATGGGCGTCACCTCAGCATTGCATGCTAAGTTCGGACGTTTGCTGACGGCTGGCTTACCCTTACGCAACAGAGTAGGCATCGCACTCGCCAAGACTTCGCCATGCGCATAGTGATAGTATTTCGCCGCCCAGGCACATAAATAAGACACATCATCAGCTAATAGTGGCTCAGCATCGAGTAACGCCAAAGCTCGTTTCAGCTTATGCTCAGGAATGTCTGTTTTTTGAACAACCTCTATTAGCACACCTACCATCGTACGTGATTGAAATGGCACCTGCACGCGAATACCGGGAATTAATTGTTTTTTATCATAGAGTTGCGGTGGCAAATACTCGAAGGTGCGCCGTAGCGGCGTGGGCAGCGCTATGCGCAAATAGTGTGCATTTTCTTGTACAAACATGGCGTTTAACCCAACTTTAAGATAGGCAGTATACTATAAGGTATAAGTTTGCATAGAAAGAGGAGTGTGTCGCGATGTCAGCCTATATCGACGATAAAAAATTACGTGAAGCATTAGAAATGGTTGTGGCAAAACTCAGAGAGAAAGGGTGCTTACCCGAACCTGTAGATGTTGAAAATATTGTCGACAGCATCATGAAAAATATGCACGATAATAAGTTGGGCGATAATGAACTTAATTTGAGCGATCCAAAAGATCATCAAGCATTTGTTAAAACGCTCGTCAGTTTAGTTGTCAATGCAGAAATTGGTGCGAAGCAACCGCATTTGAAATTAGACTTAAGCAAATTTCTCGCGGATCTCAGCCACCTTGACCCCCAACAAAAGAAAGAATTGAAAGAAGGCCTCGCGCAATTAATCGAATTACGCTTGAAATATATTAATCAGTTCACCCCCAAGCCCTCAGGTCCAGAAGTTATCAAAAAAATCGCTGCTGACATTGCCGATGCTTTTGTGAATAAACATGAGAAACAAGCGCCCGGTATGCAACAAGACACTGCATCATTTTTGCAAAACCTCATAGTCGCGAGCGTTGCGGCGAATACCTTGGAATCAGATAGCTTGCGCTCATTGTTTGGTGGCATCGTGCCCTCCATCGCTGGCGGTATTGCAGCGCCGGTGGAATTTATCCGTGGCAATCTTGCAGGCTTCATGAATCAAACACAAGGTTTGGCTGGTTCAGCTGGTTTCATGGATGAGCAAAATCGCTATGATGCGGGCGCTGATCCACTTGGGGAAGAAGCCAATGTATTAACCAATATTATTAGTGAAGGCACCCTCATTCCTGATATCATTGACGATTTGCAGCATGCCAATATAATTGGTAAGTCCAATACACCAAAATTTGAGCCACATACTAAATAAAGCGAACAGCGGATGACACAGACAGACAAGTTACAGCATGACATGATGCAACAACTCTCCACTGCTTTCATGGAGATTCCTTTTAATCGCATGCTGGGATTGCATCTAGAACAATTAGATAACCATGCCGCCACGATGACCTTCAGAATGAAACATGAGTTAATAGGCAACTTTCTACAAGGCATTTTGCATGGTGGCGTGATTTCTTCCGTATTGGATATGGCAGGCGGTATCGCTGTCATGGCCACTGTCGTACATAAGCACGCGCATCAATCACAAGCAGACATTGTGCATGCCCTCGCCAAATGCAGTACCATTGATTTACAAATCAGTTATTTGCGTCCTGGCAAAGGAGAAGTGTTCACAGCTAAAGCATGGATAGTGAAAAGTGGCAGTAAAGTATCATTCACCCGCATGGAACTTTATAACGAACAAGAAATCTTACTCGCCATGGCCACTGGTACCTACGCACACACCTAATCAGCACCTCTTGCTTCACATTGATTGAGTCCACCGAGCCAAGACAGCCACCTCACATTATCTCTTCCCACCGCATCCCTTCATCATTATGATATGCCCCTCGTTTCTATCTAATAACGATTAAAAAAGGAGTTAAGTTTATATGCATCATGTACTCGTCATTGGCGCAGGGAAAATAGGGTCGTTGATTGCTTTTCTATTGACGCAATCCAAACAATATCAAGTGTATTTAGCTGATATGTCTGAGCTACCTCCTCACTTGTATGACATGGATAAACGTTCTAACTTTCAGTATGTCACCCTGGATGCCAAAGATGCCGATGCGATTTCTGCTTTCTTAAAACAGCATCCTGTAGATGCCATCGTTTCGTCATTGCCATTTTATTGCAACATCCATATTGCAAAAATCGCAGCAAGCCATGATCTTTCCTATTTTGATCTCACTGAAGATGTAGAAACCACAGCTACCGTACAACAGATTGCAACCCAATCAAAAAAATCATTTGTGCCACAATGTGGTTTAGCGCCAGGATTCATCAGTATCATTGCCAATCACTTGATGATGAATTTTCCTGAGTTAGACACGGTTAAAATGCGTGTTGGTGCATTGCCCACTAACATTAGTAATGCGCTGCAATATTCACTCACCTGGTCCACTGATGGCTTGATTAACGAATATGGCAATCCATGCCAAGCGGTTGAAAATGGCGAGGAAGTGGTGTTACAACCCTTGGAAGGCTTAGAAGAAATCAAAATCGATGGTCTCACTTATGAAGCGTTCAACACGTCAGGTGGCATTGGGAGTCTCGCACACACCTATTACGGCAAAGTAAAACATATTAGCTACAAAACCATCCGTTATCCTGGGCATTGCGATAAAATAAAATTTTTAATGAATGATCTAAAATTAAATGAAGACCGTGAAACACTCAAACGTATTTTCGAACATGCTATCCCTAAAACCTATCAAGATGTGGTGTTAGTGTATGTGTCGGTGACTGGCATCAAAAATAATTTGTTAACCGAAGAAAACTACGTCAAAAAATTCTATCCCAAAACCATCGGTGGCCACACATGGTCAGCCATTCAATTGACTACCGCCTGTGGTATTTGCAGCGTGGTCGATCTCGTTTTAAATAATCCCGAAAAATACAGTGGCTTTGTACGCCAAGAACAAATCACCTTTAATGAACTCATCAGCAATCAATTTGGCGAGTACTATGCATAATTTTTTTCAAAGAGGATAGACCATGGAATTATTAGCAACATTAAACATCAGCGCCAACAATGCTGGCGCTAGCACAGGACAACACTGGTGGTCGCATACCAAAGATGCGGGTGAATTTACTTCCTTCAATCCAGCCAATGGTGAAGCACTCGCGAAAGTATATAACGCATCCACTAAAGATTATGAACATATACTTAAAGAAGCGCAGCTCGCACAACTATCTTGGCGCAATATCCCAGCACCTAAACGTGGCGATATCATCCGTGAAATCGGCGCTGAATTACGTGAACACAAAGATTTCTTAGGCTCATTAGTGTCACTAGAGATGGGAAAATCCAAACAAGAAGGTGATGGCGAAGTACAAGAAATGATAGACATGGCAGATCTTGCTGTCGGCCAAGCACGCATGTTATATGGCAAAACCATGCACTCTGAACGCCCAGAACATCGCATGTACGAACAATGGCACCCGCTCGGCGTGGTGGCTGTCATTAGCGCTTTTAATTTTCCCGTTGCTGTTTGGTCATGGAATGCATTTATTGCCGCCATCTGTGGCAACACTGTGATATGGAAACCATCGCCGAAAACAGCGCTTTGTGCCATTGCCGTGCAGCATATTTGTAATCGTGTGTGTGATCGTTTCGGTTATCGCGGCATTTTTTCACTCATCATTTCTGATCAACACGAGATCGTCAATCAAATAGCGAATGATGAACGTATTCCGTTGGTTTCATTCACCGGATCCACCACCGTTGGCCGACATGTGAATGCCTTAGTGGCCAAACGTTTAGGACGCACATTGCTCGAATTAAGCGGTAATAATGCAATCATTGTCGATAAAGAAGCCGATATAAACTTAGCCGTGCCCGCCATTGTGTTCGGCGCAATTGGCACCGCAGGCCAACGTTGCACCACGACACGACGCTTATTCATTCACGAGAGTATGTACGATAAATTGGTCAGCGCATTAGTCGCAGCTTATAAAAAAATAACCATTGGTGATCCTCTGGATCAAAAGAATTTATTGGGACCACTCATCGACCAACAAGCAGTCGCACATTTTCTTGAAGCTGTCGCAGACGCTAAAAAAGAAGGTGGTCGCGTGTTGTGTGGTGGTCATGCACTGCAACAACCAGGCTTTTTTGTAGAGCCGACCATTATCGAAGCAGAGAATCATTGGTCGACGGTTCAACGAGAAACATTTGCGCCGATTTTATATGTGATGCGCTACAAAACATTAACAGATGCTATCGCCATGCAAAACCATTCGCGCTTTGGTTTATCTTCAGCTATGTTCACGCAGAATTTACGTCACGCTGAATCATTCTTATCGGCTGCAGGCAGTGATTGTGGTATTGCCAATATTAACATTGGCACCTCAGGTGCTGAGATTGGCGGGGCATTTGGTGGTGAGAAAGATACTGGCGGTGGTAGAGAGGCAGGCTCTGATGCATGGAAAGCGTATATGCGTAGACAAACCAATACCATCAATTGGGGATGCGGTTTAACGCTCGCTCAAGGCATTAAATTCGATTTATAGACCTGTCTACGCCGTTCTGAAAATCTGTCAGCCCAATAACAGCTGGGTTGACAGGTTCCCGCATGCGTTGTTTAAGGTGCTTGACGGTAAATGATTTCACTTTTGGGATTTTCCACTAAACTCGAATCATGCTTTGTTGGTGCATCCAACTGCCATTCTTGCACCATTGCTTTTGAAATAGCTGAAATTAATTCACCATTATCAACATCTGCCGAACTGATCTCTCCTTGTTTGATATCAAAAAAATATGTTTGGTAATAAGGACCACGTAAATCTTCAATGATATGTGCAATCATTTGTTTCGCAACGTGACTGGGGATGTCTTTAGACAAATTGAGTTGTTGCAATACTTGTGCTGCAATCCATGAGCGTAGTTTTTCACGAACAGCGAAAGTTTGTAAGTTGTTGCCTTCTTGTGCCTGAAAAAAGTCCACCAGTGATTGTGCACTGAGTTTAAATGCATCCCAATAGGCAGCCGCTTTAGATGCGAGCGCTTGCGTTGCTTTAACACGTGAATAATAAAATACACGCTCAAACGCACATTGCCCAGACTCATCGGCAAGTAACGATTGTTGTATCGCTACCACAACAGCCAATTGTTGTTCTTTTGTGCTAGAGGTAAAAAGAGGACTTTTAGGTTTATAGGCTTTTGCATAACTGCAACCATCAAATTTAGCACGCTCCTTATCAATCGCTGCCGCAAAAAAGCGTTGTCCTTGTCTCACCAAACCTAGATTTAAATAATTAGCGCCAAAATCTCGGTCATTAATCAACGAGGCAAGCAAATGACTCGCAAAAAGCGGGCCGCTAATTTTCAATGATTGCTTTGTTGCATGATCAAATATAACTTGCTTAGCAATATCAATTTGATACTGTTTACGCAGTGGCGACAAGTCATCTTCATGTTGTTTTAAAGGCAAATCATGACGAACAGCTAACATAGGAATATAATCATCCAAACCCTTAGTCGCGATATAGTAGTCCGGCTGTTTCTCGTCATGACACAAAGGTGAGAAACTGGGATGTGCTGTCACTATTCTAACCTTTGGCGTCATCAACCCTAATTCTAGCAACACTTCTAATGCAAAATATTCACTCAATGGATGCGGTGCTAAATAATAAATCTTTAGTGGTGAGATTTTTTTGCTCTCTAATTGGTATGGCCCCAAAGAATTGGTGGCCCCGTAGCAAGGGGCCTTGATAGCGCTAAATCGTTTTGCTTCTTTTGTCAGCGGTTGATCTGCGTTCTGCTGCTTACGATAATCATTCAAACGATTAGCTTTAAAGAATGTAGGATTGGATGATGACAACATAAAAAATTCATCACTTTATAATTATTTCCAAGTCGCCTATCATAAATGAATTAGCTTAAATTTATATTAAATAGCATACAAAAACGTTAAAACGAGAGCGATATGTTATCTTTTGTCAAAAAAGTACAAGCACTCCCTGATATTCATCTCAACAATAAAGAAGTACAATATTTACGGGATATCATCGAAGAATTACCTGAAAAAAATGGCTTGCAGTTGCTACAAGCGCTACAAGTGATTAGCCAAGAACCGACGTCAATAGATTTAAGTCCTAGTCACATCATTGAACTCATCAATTATCTGAGCCTATGGCAACGCGCCGAAGTCGCGCTTATCGAAGCGAATCACGCATTAGCAGCGCAATGGTGTCAAACACATCACACGCCTATTAGCAACGATGAGTTGATCCCCATGACCATCGATGCGCTACCCAATGATATCGATGTGTTACTCAGCATATTGCATAAAATTGAACTGATTTGCATGATCTCGTCTATGGATATCCTTGCCTTTAGTCTCGCCAATTTACAAACTGCGCTAATGACAAAAATTTACGAAACTTTCCATACCCAGTTAGTGAATGAATTACATCAACTTTGCGATAACTATTTAAATCATCTCCAGTGTGCATCATCCCTGCCTGAGGCAAAAATCATTGCTATTGTAGATATGCGTATGAGTTTAGAAAGAAAATACAAATCGTCTATCGATAAACTAGAAGAGTTTACCGAAAAATACTATCACCACTTTAAACTACTCCAACCCAAAGATAACCTGTTCACTAAGCTAAAACACTTGTTGAATACGCCGACTGAAAATGACTATCTGCAACGCTTAAGCCTCTTTGCCAGAAAATATGAAAATCAACGCAATAAAAATATATTACAATTTTTTCAGATGCTTAAGCCACGTTGAGCACCCAATCCACTCTCACACGACGGAATAGTGTTGTACCCTTCGCTGTGGCGATTTAACATTGATAGTAGACCCCATCTGCCAGCCAGCGGTGACAGGCTCAGCGGATGGATGCGCGAGCCACTCACACAGGAAGCGAGTCATCTTATGCGCCTCAAACATTTGCTTATGTTTGCCCTGATGTTACTCATTGCATTAATCCCCTGGATCATTGGCTCCCTCTGCAAACGAAATTATTTTCATTATGTAGAGCGTTTTAATCAAAACAGCGGCATCCACATACAAATTCTTTCCTACGAGCAAGGTTGGTTACACTCTCAAGCCACGATACGTGTAGATATTGAACATGTTCTGGTAAGTGATTTACACAAACTCAATGCACCACTCATGGCATTGATCCGACCTGTGAGTCTCACCATTCACGAAAGCATACAACATGGTCCAATTGTTTATAATCGTATTGCACAGCGCTTTAGCATTGGTTATGCCAATATACAAAGTGACCTAACGTTACCAGCAGATTTTGCTTTGAATTTCGTGACGCGTCTTTCGAGCCAAGGACCCATTAAAATTGATACGATTTCGCGCTTCAATAACCGCTGGCAAACGCATCTCGCTATTCCTAGACTGGACATGGTCATCGCACCGAATGCGCAAGCCACGATTGATGGCATCTTAGGTACGATTGATTTACAATTAAAAAGAAACGCTAAACTCATCCATCTACAATTTCAACTGGGCGCAGCAACGATCGATCATTTACAATCCTCATTTGCCAACAAAATCTCAACCAATCCTTTCGATTATCGTTACAATGCCACACTGCAAAACGGCTTACTCACGGGTAGCACACTGATACATCTTAACCAAGTCGCTGTGTGGCGCCCGGATAACTCAATCTATACTGCTGATCGTTTGATTCTCAGGAATATTTTCAGTATCGATGACCGCATCTTATATAACACATCCGCCTCGATCTACATTGCAAAATTGAATGCGGTGAATTCTGTGGTCCCATTGACTTCAAAGATCAAGATTAATATCAAAGCGAATAACTTTGATGCCAACGGTTTAAATGCCTATATAGAAAAGCTATCCAATATCTCACCCGATTTAACGACTGAATTAAATGCCATGGTATTAGCCGATATCATCATGCATGCCATCAACAGCAATAGCAATGTTGTCGCTGACTTAACGGCGAGTACTGACTTAGGGAAAGTGAGTGCCAACGCAAAAATGAAATGGTTAGCACCCATTAAACTTACTTTTATGGATATCGTCCATCTCGCATTAATCCAAATAGATATTCGTGCAGAAAAACCGTTCGTGATGCATGTGCTCGATGTGTATGGCAAAGAAATTGATGACTCCACCGATGCCAGCGCCAGAGCGTTGTTACTTAAAAACAAAAAAAATGGGGGGTTATTGCCAGTGAACCCTACACCTAGAAGTCGATCTGAAGCCATATTGAAAGCAATGTTAGGTGTGGGGTATTTGCAACAAGATAACAATGATTTGCTCACCACACTGACCATACAAGATGGCGTGTGGCGCATGAATGGTTGGATTGTGAGTCACTAAAATATCTTTTTGATAGCTTGCATTTTTTGTTTAGCAGTATCGATCATATATTTGAGCTTCATAATGACGAATTCTGTGGCAGATGTTTGGTTACGGATATGAAGGGCGCCAGACAACAGCTGCTGACTCGAATTTGGGGTACCTCGTTTTCTAAAACGACTATTGCGCTGATCACGCATCGCGACGTGGTGTTACATAAGACGATTTTCTAATTTATCTGTACATAATCTTGATGAGAAGATGCCCTTCGAGACGGCGCTAGCGCGCCTCCTCAGGGCGAACGGTTTAATTTTTTGCGAGCTAGAACTTAATTCGTGGGTATACCTCAGTTCGCGATGACGGCGTTGGGTGGTCGACAACGCTGCCAAATTCGCTCGCCGCGAGCAATTAATTCCCGTTCGCCCCGAGGAGGCACGCAGTGCTGTCTCGAGGGGTACCCGCCCTACCTTGGGCTGATGATCTTTTCACTTCAGCCCACCCAGCCAGCAGACGGCCCGTTAATCGCCCAATCCCATACACAGATATTTCATTTCTAAATACTCATCCAGACCATATCTGGATCCTTCGCGGCCGATGCCAGATTGTTTCACACCACCAAATGGCGCCACTTCTGTCGATAAAATACCGGTATTGATGCCCACCATGCCAACTTCTAAGGCTTCAGCCACACGCCAAATTCGATCGATATTTTGACTGTAAAAATACCCAGCCAGACCGTACTCGCTATGATTAGCCATCTCGATGACTTCCGCTTCGTGATGAAATCGAAACAAGGGCGCGACCGGGCCGAAAGCTTCTTCCTTGGCGAGACGCATCGATGCGCTCATATTGGTTAACACCGTTGGCTCATAAAACAATCCGCCCAGTGCTGGCTGTTGGCCGCCACACAATAACTGCGCGCCTTTTTGTCGTGCATCGTCCACCAACGCCCTCACCTTCTGAAGCGCCGCTGGTGAAATCAGCGGACCGATCTGCACCCCGGACTCCAAACCATTGCCAAGTCGCAAACGTTTAACAGCGTGCAACAGCCGCTGCGAGAACTCGGCATAAATCTTATCGTGCACGTAGATTCTATTGGCGCAGACACAAGTTTGCCCACTATTGCGAAATTTACATGCCATGGCACCCAGTACCGCGGCATCGAGGTCAGCATCGTCAAAGACGATAAAGGGCGCATTCCCCCCCAATTCCAGCGATAATTTCTTAATGGTGGGGGCACATTGCTTCATCAATAACCGCCCCACGTGCGTCGACCCAGTGAAAGACAGTTTGCGCACCTCCGGATTACTCGTCATTTCCGCCGCAATCACTTCGGCATTGCCTGTGAGGATATTGAGCACCCCATGTGGGAGCCCAGCTTCTTGGGCGAGTACCGCTAAAGCTAAAGCAGAGAAAGGGGTTTCTGACGCTGGTTTCAACACCATTGTACAGCCCACCGCAAGCGCCGGTGCTACCTTGCGGGTGATCATCGCCGCAGGAAAATTCCATGGGGTGATTGCCGCCGACACACCAATGGGTTGCTTTAATACCAATAAACGACGATTAGCTTGATTCGCAGGAATGATGTCGCCATAAGCACGTCGTCCCTCTTCAGCAAACCATTTGATAAAACTATTTGCATAGTTGATTTCGCCCAATGATTCTTCTAACGGCTTACCTTGTTCCAAAGTCATGATGGTGGCCAGATCGTCTTTGTGCTTGTCTACTAAATCGGCCCATGCCCACAGTAATCTTGATCGCTCTAGCGCAGATAGTGCGCGCCAAGTCGGGTAGGCATGCCGTGCCGCATGTATTGCGCGCAGCGTATCCGGCTGTGCACAATCTGGCACGTGGCCTAACACTTCACCATCAAAGGGATTAGTGACGGGCAAGGTTTTGCCAGAATCCGCTGGCACCCACTCACCGTTGACAAACACTGCTTGTTTAAAAAGGCTGCTATGATGAAGGCGCTGCATGGCTCATGGTTCCTTAGTGCGAGGAAGTAGAAACATTAAGATACGATCTAATCGAGCAAAGCTCAAACAACATCGAGTGAACATCTCCCAACCAAGTGGCATTTGAATACACAACATTCGTCTGGATTTTTAATCCCCTGCGCAAAAAATACATGCATTTATTTTAAGGGATTTAAGAGTATTTTAAGGTGAATAGCCCACAATGAGTTATATATAAAGATAGCATTGGAAATAAACGAGGGTTGGTGAGATTATGCAACGTAACAATAGCATCATAAAAGAAGGTAAACGCGAGATACCTGAGCAAAGCGCCACCAGTGAATTAGCACAGGTAAAGCCTATCGCACATGATGCACATGGTATGGCATGGCTTACTGCGAAGCGCATCAGACAAAACGCAGAGAATAAAGTAGCCAATGGCCTCAGCACGGTATTGGCACTTGCAAAATCTAAGGCTGAAAAAAATGAGATTCCCGCTGATTTCCAAGGTATCACAACCGTTGTGCTTTCCAAGCAAGAAATAATTAATGCGGGTGTCGTTCAAGCATTTCCATTCTTGGATAATCAAAAAAATGGCATCACGGTACACATCTTTGCTAAAGATGCCGTTCAGTTTCCACCAATAGGCTATATCCTCGATCAAAAAATGTCATCACTGCTTTCTGTCTTCAAAATGATGATTCTAGGTAAAGAAAAAAAATATTTTAAGAACAGCCATAGGATTAATATCAAGGATATATTTAACAATGAAACGGAGAATAAGTTTAAAGCAATATGTATTGAAGTTGAATCCGAGATAGAAAAATTAAAAAAGAATAACGTGCCATTGAATCAATGGAATAATCTGGTAACCAGCAGCATTCAATCTGCGATAGCCAAAGTACTACACGTGTTGTATGAGACTTGCTGCAAACTAGATCTTTTTTCAAATAAAATAAATTTCGAAGAATTTGCCAAAAGCATCATTAAAGAATCCTCGCATCACCGCTCTAATGATAACCACACGCTCACCTACAGCGAAGACAGTCAGATTTTCTCTTTTGATGAAGTTGTCTCACCGGTGACCGCGCATGATCGCACCATTGGCAAAAACATCGCTAATTTGAGTATGGTGTATGAAGGTCAAATAAAAGATAACAAAGCAACTATTGCTAGCTCGACGTTCAAGCATGCATCTCCCGTCGCTATCGATGATGTCAAAACCTTGTATGTATCTGATATGGGAGAGAGCGACCCTCGCTTGCTTGCAGACACAGAGAAAAATATTAAACAGATCGCCACGGCAATGGCGCAATTTCAAGTGCATGGTGGCGCTGATAAGAGCCAACCAGTACAAGTAGATTGGACGTATCAATTACTCACCTCTAATGCAGGCGATAGACAAAAACAAGCACGTACCTACGGCTATATTGTCAAAGCCAAAAATGCATTGAATGGCAAAACATTCAAAGCTGAGAAGAGGGATTTTAACGTTCAATTAAACATGCATGTGATGAATGCTGGCATCAATGCCGCTGGTGGTTTTGAGTTTGGGCATAAAAGTGAAAACCAGCGACAAGAAAATCGAGATGCATTTATACATTTGTCAAAATCCTTAGCAGGTCATTTAGATATACTTTGGGTTGGTATTTATAACAAAAGAGCTGAAGCTCTAAATAAAAAACAAAATAATTCTGCACCCAAACCTCAAGAACCACGGGTTAAGTATTCCAGATTTGATCTTGCTATTCGTGATTTAGTAAAGGTATATGAAGATGGTTTGATCCCCATGGATAAGACCGTCGACATGCAGAAAACGAAAGATACTGAATTGAAAGAAGAATTGAAAGAAGAATTGAAAAATGAATACAAAGTAAAATTTAAAGAAATTGAACGTACACTAGAAGCCAAGATTATATCGCTTAAAGATAATTATCCATCGGTTGAGGAATTAAGCTTTAGGAAGCAAAAAAAATTAGCAGATAAAATAACAGATGAAATGGAAAAAGCAAAACAAAAGAAATCTGAATTACAAATGGAATTTAAACATAGATTTGACCAAATATCAGCACCTACTAAAGTTGATAATGGACAAATGAATGAAGCTTTTTCACAGGAAGTAGAAAATCAACTTAAAGCCAAATGGCAACCACGACGATACAAGCGCATTGAAAATGCACTTAAAACTATTAAACAATATCCTGAAGAGGCAAAAAAACTGGATGCGAAGGTGTTATTGTCGCTCACTGCACTGATCTATAAAACCTATATAGACAATTTGTATTATAGTGGTGAGTATCGCAAACCCGAAAAAGCTGTGCTCTTTAACACTTATGTCGCAGCCTATCAACGCCTAACCGGTCTTTCCGGCAGTATCGGTTGCAAAAGTGCCAATGACCGCACGTATGTATTACGTTTATTTTTGGCAGCCGTCGAAGGTAGAGACCATCAAGCAACACCGTTGCCACCCGCTTATCACCAGGATCCACAAGCACTGCATCAGTTGTTAGCTCAAGATGTCAGTCAACGGGTGATGAGTAATGCAGCGATCTATTCATGCATCAATGATACTGCCGGTGGGACACCCAAAGTGCATGATGGTTTGTTTGGCTTTCCTATACTAGAACCTGTTAAAGGAATTAATTTACTCGATAAATTTGGCAAATTTGCCGCTGAAAAAATAAAAAAGATGATTAGCAAATTCAATTCCATCATCAAACAATCATCGACTTTATTTTCTAAGTCAAAATCTAATCCAAAGCCCGGTAAGCAAAAGCCTGCAACTCGCATGTCTCCCACCGATACTTAATGGCCTAAGGCGGGTTGCGGCCCGCCCACCGACTATTTATCAACAGTAGGATAGGCAAAGCACAGCATTCACACAAATGATTGCCCTAACGCCGCCTTAAATGCTGCATGACATTGCGGATCATCCAGGAAATTTTCTAAAAATCGCTGGATATCCTTACGCCATGCTTGTTGTAAACGACGCGCTGATGCATGCTCAGCAGCACCATCTAAATCGATGAGCACCGGGCGGGCCGCGGCATCAACTAAAATATTGGTAATTTTTAAATCGCCTTGTGTGATGCTTAACTTTGCCGTATTCTTTAACAATGCGCTCACAGCGCTCACCATTTGCGTCACTGCTTGTGGGTTGGCTTGATGATGTTGTAAATACGCGCCCACGTGCTCACCTGAGACATATTCAGCGACATAATAGGACTTACCACGTAATTTAAAAAATCGTTTTTCAATCATCGCCACCGGTTTTGCTGTGAGCACACCAAACAAATCCATTTTCTGCGCCAAACGCCATGCATTCGCTGCACGCGTTGGTCGCAAACAACGACGTAAGCGATGCCAAGTATTTTTAAGATTATAACGTTTCACCACTAATTCTTTATGATCTAGCGTCACTTTAATGACAGTAGCAGAGCGACCGTTTTTCAACATGACAGCAGTAGGATGTTTGAAAACCGCATCAGGATCTTTCAAAAAAGATAAAAATTCGTTACCACATCCATAGCTACGATCAAAGGTACCATAACTATGCCAAGCACGAATTGGTGCGAAGATGGTGCTAGTTCTAAATGTTTTTTTGAGATAGCGTCGCCAACGCTGATTATCCCATTTTTTGATTTGCGTAAACAAATCATCGATATCAGCCGCTTTGATTAACCAACCACGCGCATCGGCATAATGACGAAATAAAGCTTCTTGATATTGCTCCATCCCCACGCCAAATTGCGAAAAGAACTTGCCTAAATAATCTAAACACAATTTCTTCGGTAATAAGTGCGGATATTGGGCGATTTCAGCACCATCCAAGGTGTAAATAATTTTGCCTGACACCATAAAATTTTTTAAATGTAAATCTTGCTGCAGAATACCTAACACATGCTGCGTAGCGAGCTCAAAGACTACATTCTGTAACAATGGCATCAAGCTATCGATATTCGTTTTACGTAACCAAATTTCTTCTAAGTTTTCAGCATTGAATACGCGCTCGAATAGTGAGACATAAATACGTTTATCGTCGCTCGATCCTTGAAACAACAATGGTGGCGTCGGAATGTTGTTAAACATGAGCGCTTTGATTCCCGCGCAATCTTTTTCCATATTGAGTCGCGCTTTTTGTGGACTAAAAAACAGCTTGGCAAACACCGGTTGCCCTTGCCATAAGCCAAACACAACCATCCGTCGCTTAGGAATCAGACGCAACACGCGCTCGGCATAAAAAACACGCCCATCACTCAAATTGAGTCTAAAGGGCTCATTAAATGCATACTTTGCCGCATAGAGATCTTTCCATGTGAGCGTCAAGAGAAGACGATCGTCGTGCTTATTGATGATCGGAGTAGAGTTTTTCGCCACGCCCTTTTACCTTTTTCCAGAAAGGATGCTCAGTTGAAAACACGTCGCGCAATGACTGGCGACGATAGGTTTTCACAAAATGATACAAATCCTGTTTAGTTAATCCAATATCTTTGCTGGAAAAATAAAGGCCCGCTAAATCTTTGATTATCCAGCGTAGAGGTGTTACCCGGCGTAATTGTGCCCGATGTAAATCAATGAGGTAAAGCTTAAGTTGTTGCTGCACGCAGCATGTGTCTGGATCAAAGAGAAAATGGCAAAGATAAAAATCACGGTGATTCACGCCATTGTCATGTAACGTACGCGCAACGGTCGCAACGGCGGTGATGAAACGCCGTTTCTCTTGAAAAGTCGGTGGTACTTCACGCCAACGCGCACACCAAGTTTCCAAACTCACCATATTGGTTAAAGCTTCCATCAGCACAAATGATTGTCGCCCAGCCGGATTAAAACCTCGCTCTCCATATGCAAATAGCTGTGGCACATGCAATCCTAGCGAGCGGCAACGTTGTAGCGCAAGCCACTCATTTTTGGCGGAAACCACTGGCAGGCGACCTTGGCACATATTTTTGATGATTTCACCCCAGCCAACGCCATTGTGCTGTTTGATAAAATATGCTTTATCTCCCAGCATAATGCGTTGTGTTAAGCGTCCCTTGTGCGCTCTATAACTTTCGCCACGTAATGCCATGATCTGGTCAAACTGCTGCAAATGTTTGGCAACCGCTGCATGCCGATATAACACGTCGCGTGCCGCAGGTAACGCCGGAGGTGGCGCAATGCTTTCAATACACTGAACCACCACATCCGTATTGCTGTAGATGTCATCACGTTGGGCAAACAAGAGGCCATTCGCACGCCATTGGGGTATTTGTGGCGATGTGAGCATTTGCACTAATGCCGAATTGAGCGCTGCTTGCGAAAAAGGACTGCTTAACACCATGCCCGCATTTGCCGCACTGATGTAGTGCGCATAACCACAGACATCCACGGTCAACACTGGTAATCCAGCAATCACGGCTTCGAGCAACACCGTGCCAGTATTTTCATGGTAAGCCGGATGGATGAGCACATCCCCTGCCAGCAAAAAATCAGCCACATCATCGCGACCACCCAGAAAACGCACAAGATCAGACACGCCCAATTGCTGCGCTAATGCGGCATAGGCATCTGGTCGGTCCTGACCGATGACAAAAAAGTGACAACGCTGGCGTAAGGCATTAGGTAATGCCGCTAAAGCGCGTATGGCACGATCTACGCCTTTGGTTTTGAAACCCGACCCTATCAGGAGTATCAGGAAATGATCGTAAGGAATAGCCTCGCGTTGACGCACAGATGCGCGTATGTTCGCAGCATTCGGCGGTGCTCGACGCGCACGATCGATGCCAGGCGGCAATACTTGGAAGCGTTCAGCTTCAGTGCCATAACACGCCGTATAAGCTGCTTGTTGCGCCGGGGCGATCAGTAACACTTTGGTCGCTTGTTGTGGCGCAAATACGGCTTTTTCGAGCGCTACATAGGTACGATAGCGCGGGGTGAACCTATACAACCTACGGCGATCTTGGCGTATGCGCCATTGATAACACACATCTGCGGCAAAATAGATATCCAGCAACGGCATTTTGTTAAAGCCGATCACGACATCATAAGTCTCTTGAGATAATGCCTGACGCAATTGCTTCACGAATGACAGACAACGGGTATGATTTTGCCGCGCTTTCACTGGTAGGAGATGAATCGTGAGACCCGGTAGACGCTCCCCCTGCCAAGAAATGGTGTAAACATGTACATCATGTCCACGCTTGACACAAGCAAGAGCAATGCGCAAGAAATCGCGCTGCAAGCCCCCATAAGGCGAGTAATGAAATAGGCAAAATGCAAGTTTCATATTTCTTGTGAGAACCCAATCTATTGTTGGTATAGTAACTCTATGATGGATGCAAGCAAGTCAAAATGCATGAAGGACTATATCATGAAATGGATTAAACGCCTCTTATTGTTATGTGTCATCAGTTTGCTCGCTGGGGTCAACATCGCTCATGCCGATGATAATGATGATGATCGCAAAGAAGACCGACAAGCGTTTAAAATCGGCAAAGATTTAGAAATGGTCTCAACGATCAAATTTGATTATGACAAACCCAAAATCATGGTCAAATCCGTCTACCCACAGTTAAATAACCTCAATAGCGAACCACCACAGGAAACCGAAGCCAGGGGACCTAATACCATCGATGACATCTACACCGAATATGACAAAATCGCCGGCAAGGATGGTCTCTCCAATTTCAATCAATTAGTGACGATGATCGTACAAGAAGAAATGAACGCTTTTAAAAATGAAGTCAAAAATAAGGGCGGCAGTGGTGAAGCTAAAAATCGTTTATATATCGATTATGATGCCTCTGTCATTCGATCAGGGAAATCACACATTCTGAGCATCCGTTTCAGCATGCAAGCCTCTATCAGCGGCACTTATCAATACCATTATCACCGTTCCCTGAACTACGATTTAGAAAATGACCAAAAAATCGAACTCCAGGATTTGTTTAAACCGGATAGTAATTACTTATTTACCCTCTCCCATTTTGCACGTCATACACTCTTACGCGGCAATGCGAGCCAGGATGTGGTGTTAAATGGCACATCCCCCATCCCTGTCAACTTCGATATCTGGAATTTAAAGCCACGCGGGATATTGATCACCTTTGATTCACGTCAAGTCGCCGCACATGCGCAAGGCACACAAACCATCATTGTGCCATATGCGGTGCTCAAAAAAATTATTGCGCCCAACACGCCTATCTCTGGCTGTATCAAACATCGCTATCAATGTATGGAAGATACAATCGTGACGGGCGGCTTCATCGACGAAGCGCAAAATCATAGAGACATGCGAGACCGAGTACCGGTGTAATGAGCACATCGCCGTCTTTTTCGTGCCCGTTCCCGTGCCCGGCTTTTATCCCGGGTTACGTTGATCCCGGGTTCCGTGCTTCGCACTACACCCAGGCTACACAAAACCGTTCGCCCCGAGACCGCCTAGCGGTCGTCTCGAGGGGCTCGAAGGGTGCATAAATCAATCCATGCGTTGAATTTGGCCCTCTATCCACGCTTGTACTTCAGCCATCACCTCTTCAGGCGTACGATCTTTAGTCTCCATCATCGGTCCAATCACCACACGCACGGTACCAGGATATTTTAGAAAACTTTTCTTGGGCCAATATTTGCCTGCGTTGTGCGCCACCGGTATCACTGGATAACCTGTCGCCACAGCCAATCGAGCCCCACCCAATTTGTAATGACCCACTTTCCCGTAGGGAATACGAGTACCTTCAGGAAAGACGAGGACCCAGCGACCCGCTGCTAGTCGAGTCGCACCCTTTTTAATGACTTGCTGCATAGCAGAAGTTTTGTTTTTACGATTGATCGCAATAGGATCACTCGCTGCAAGCGCCAAACCAAAAAACGGCACCCAATAAAGCTCACGTTTCAAAATGACGGCGGGGGCGTGAAACACCGTGGGCAAAAAGAAAGTTTCCCAGGCAGATTGATGTTTAGATAACACCACACCCACGCGATCTTTAGGAATGTTTTCTAATCCACTCACTTGATAATCCACATGGCAAAGCCATTTCAACACATCAAGATAGAATTTGAGATAGCTACGTACGAGTAAATGGCGGGTGCGCAATGGTAACACCCAAGAGAAGATAATGACGGTACTCCAGACGATGACACCGGTGAGCGAAAACACAGCAAAAATTGAGGAACGCACCCATAAATTGAGGGTGGCCCATATTTTGCTACTCAGTGTGTTGCGATGTTGTAATGACATAATTGGCTGCCTCAGCTAAATCGTTAAATCTAAGTGTCTGCTCTAATTCTGGATGTGCTTCAAGCGTACGTAAGCCCTTACCCGTCAACACGAGCACCGGCGTGCAACCCACGTGTCGAGCGACCAACACATCGGTATAGGAATCACCCACATAAAATGTTTGACTAAAATCGAGCGCATATCTCGCTTGCATTTGCATAAACATGCCGGTGTTGGGTTTACGGCACAAACATCCTTCGTTGGGATGGTGAGGACAATAGTAAATCTCATCAACACGACCACCGACACTAGCCAATGCACCATGAAACTTTTGATGGATTTGCGCCAGTGTTTGTAATGAATAATAGCCACGTGCCACACCCGACTGATTCGTCGCCACCAGCACTTGGTACTGATGTTGATTTAAACGCGCAATGGCCTCCAAACTCCCTGGAATGGGCTCCCATTCTTCTGGAGATTTTATATACGCATCTGAGTCATAATTAATCACCCCATCGCGATCCAGGATTATAAAAGGCATAGTTTATCTCATTCGACAGAAAAAATTATTATTGCTGGCTTGAAGATGCTAAAGATTGGGTTGTTTTGCTGGGTGGATAGGGCACATCATGCCCATAACCACCCGCTTGATTAATCAAAGTTGTAAATGATACTCACGTTAAACGTATCTGTACGGGGATTATTAGACGCACCATTTTTTCTAAATTGACCGAATGCACTGAAATCGTACTCACCGCGTAAATCAATACTTTGGGTGAGACTGGTTTGCATCCCAAGACCCACTTGGCCCCCTGTTTTGGTATCGCTAGAGACAAAACGCGACCCCACGACACCCACACGCATAAATAAGACGGTATGGTCAATTAAGACTAAACCCGGAAGAATGCTTGCGCCATAACCGTAAGAGGATTTTAAGTGATGATTAGAAAACTCTGCCGTTCCCAACACACCAAATAATTCGCCAGCGATATAAAAGCAATCGTAAAAGATAGCGTTATAGCCGGCAAAAATGGTGAAGGGTATGCCACGGAAATTACCATAGGCACTGGTATTGGTGGTCACACCCAAGCTACCACCCACATAGGGCGCCGCTTCATTCGCGTACAAAGAACCACTGAGTAAAAATGATGAGATAAATGTTAGTAAAAATTTTTTATACATGAACCCAAACTCCTTTCAGCTTGTTGGTCTATCACCATGACGTGATTACACGCCTTCACGATGCTTTTCAACTTCATAGCGCCTATAGACTTCATTCATTTGTTGCGCAACACGAATAAATGTCGTTCGCTTGGATAATTCTTTCAAGCGAGAAGCACCCACATAGGTACAAGTAGAACGCAGACCACCTAAAATATCTAAGATGGTATTTTTAACCGCACCGCGATAGGGTACATTCACTGAGCGCCCTTCGCTAGCTCGATAATCAGCGATCGATCCATGATGCCGTTCCATCGCTTCTAATGAACTCATACCATAAAAACGTTTGTATTTTTTACCGTGTGTTTCAATCACTTCACCTAAGCATTCATCATGGCCGGCAAGCATCCCGCCTAACATCACAAAATCAGCACCAGCAGCAAATGCTTTAGCAACATCACCAGGTGTCGCACAACCACCATCAGCACATACCAACCCACCTAAGCCATGCGCCGCATCGGCACACTCGATAATTGCAGATAATTGCGGATAGCCTACGCCGGTTTTCTCGCGCGTGGTGCAAACGGAACCTGGGCCAATACCAATCTTCACGACATCAGCACCCGAAAGGATTAACTCTTCCACCATCTCACCCGTCACTACGTTGCCCGCCATAATAACTTTTTCGGGATAAGCATCGCGTAATTCTTCAATACAGGCGACGAAACGTTCCGTATAACCATTCGCCACATCTAAGCAGATAAAAGGAAAATCCGCGAGTGCCATAATTTGTTTGAGACGTGCAATATCATTCTCGGTAGTGCCTACCGATACAAAACTCGCCTGAGCAGCAGCCGGCGTTTCTTTGACAAATTGCTGCCAAGCTTCAATATCAATAAATTTGTCGAGTGCGGTAAGTAATTTGTGTTGCAGCAGCGCATTGGCCATGGCAAAGGTGCCAGTGTGATCCATATTGGCTGCAATGATTGGAATGCCTTGCCATGTAGAAGTGGTATATTTGAATTTAAATTCACGAACCAAAGAAACTTCTGCGCGCGAATTTAACACGCTACGTTTAGGTCTAATCAACACATCGCTAAAATCTAATTTGACATCATATTCAATACGCATGGCGTTGTTTGATCCTTTGTGGCTACGATGGCATGACGACACTTCATCTCATCATGCTCCCTTCGATTATACCGATTACACTTCAAGATGCGAGATTTTAAACAACCTGTCACAAAGCGTTTTTATGATGAGACAGATGAACCACGCTTTTGGAGCACCGCATAATAAAAACCATCCATCCCATGCATGCCAGGTAAAATTTGTCGGCCAATCGCACAAGCTAAACCCCAAGTAGCGTCGATCTTGTTTTCCAGCGCATCACGATGCTCAGCCAAGAAAGCAGAAAGCACACCCACATTCTCTTCACTAAAGACTGAGCAGGTGGCATAGACTAATACGCCACCGGGTTGCAATAACGGCCAGAGTTTTTCTAATAGATAACGTTGTTCTTTCACCAGCGCTTTTAAATCGGTGGGTTGTCGTAATAATTTGATATCTGGATGCCGACGCACGACACCACTCGCTGAACAAGGTGCATCTAAGAGAATACGATCGAACAATTGACCATCCCACCACTGCGTGACATCACCTGCATCCGCATGGATGCAAACCGCGTTCATGTTTAAACGCTGCAGATTTTCTTGAATACTCGCCAAACGTTCACGATCTTTCTCTACCGCAACAATAGCACTTACATCAGGCATCACTTCGAGGATGTGCGTCAGTTTACCGCCAGGGGCGGCACAGGCATCGAGTACACGTTGTCCCGGCGCTAGATTTAACAAAGATGTCGCCAGCTGTGCCGCACCGTCTTGTACCGACACCACGCCATCAGCAAACCCCGGCAACGCTTCCACGGGTGACGGTGTAGACAAGATGATACCTGTATTCGTTTCGGGTATAGGCGTCGCGTCAGGCAGTTGCGCTAAATATGCTTCACGTGTCACAAGACGCGCGTTCACGCGCAATGACATGGGTGGATGCGCATTGTTCGCTTCCAATATGTGCTGCCAATCATCTGGCCAGTCACGCTGCAGCTTGCCGATCCACCAATCAGGATGGGCGTACGTCGCTTCCAAATCCCCATCAAATGCTGACATCAAACGCTCAGCCTCACGTAAATAAGCACGTAAAATGGCATTCACTAAACCGCGCGCCCAAGGTTTGTTGAGTGCCGCGACGGCATTGACAGTTTCAGTGACTGCGGCATGAGGTGGCACACGCATCATCATGAGCTGATAAAGTCCCACGCACAGCAATGCATGCACGTCCACATCTTTGGCTTTCATGGGTTTAGAGAGTAATGCTGCGAGCACCGCATCGATACGATAATAAAATCGACACACACCATAACAAAGTGCTTGTACAAAAGCCCTATCGCGCGGATCGTTGAGTGGCTGTAATGCGGGTTCTAAGCAATCCGCAAGTGATCGGCCTTCTGTTACTGCCATGATCACTTGTGCGGCAATGTAGCGTAAATTAGATGAAGTGTTCACCGAGGATGAGCTCATGATGTTTTGCATTATAAAAATCGCTGACTGATAAGACTTTGCCACCGGGTAATTGCACGGATAGTAATCGCAACAAACCATCGCCTGTCGCAATATCAATGCCTTCGCGTGAGGCATGAATAATGGTGCGCGGTGTCGCTTGGTGTGGCTCAGGGATCGCCTTACCATGCCAGACGCGTAAATGCTGACCCTGCCATGAGGTATAGGCGACCGGCCAAGGATTGAACGCGCGAATAGTGTGTTCAATGTCGATTGCTGGTTGGCGCCAATCGATTAACGCTTCTTCTTTAGTAATTTTTTGCGCGTAAGTTGTTTCATCATTGTTTTGCGCACGCGGTTGCAACTTATTTTCCGCTAGTAAATCTAAAGCTTCCACTAAAGCACTCGCGCCTAATGTCGCCAGTGCATCATGTAGCGTTTGCGCTGTTTCATCAGGATCCATCACATATCGTTGTTGCAATAATATGGGGCCGGTATCTAAGCCTAAATCCATTTGCATAATGGTGACGCCCGTAATGCGATCGCCCGCAAAAATGGTGCGTTGTATCGGTGCGGCGCCACGCCAGCGTGGCAGTAATGAGGGATGGATATTGACACATCCCAAACGTGGTAATGCAAGAATGTTGGCAGGAATGAGTAAACCGTATGCCGCCACCACCATCACATCGGGCTGCAATTGTTGCAAGACTTCCAGGATGGTCGTATCTTTCAAGGAGGATGGCTGATAAATAGGTAAACGATATTGTTGCGCCAATGCTTTTACTTCAGGTGCTTTAACTTTTAGCCCACGGCCAGCAGGTTTATCTGGCTGCGTTAACACGGCAATCACTTCATGACGCGATGCCAACAGCGATTCTAATGCGGTACAAGCAAAGTCGGGCGTGCCTGCAAAAACAACACGTAAAGCATTTCTACCACTATGATGATGTTGGGTATCGTTAACCACGATTATGTTCTTCTCTGATTTTTTTCGATTTTTTTACGAATGCGATCTAGTTTCATGCGCGAGAGGTGATCAATAAAGAGCTTGCCATTTAAATGATCTATTTCGTGCTGCACACAGATTGCCATAAGTCCTTCAGCATCCCATTCAAACGGTTTGCCATGTACGTCCACGCCACGCAAACGCAATTTCGCCGCCCGTTTTAATTTATCGGAGACATTACCACCGACTGACAAACACCCATGGTAATCATATTGCACACCTTCTTGATGAACAATTTCAGGATTAATCACACATAAGGGTTCATCGCGTTTATCAGAGACATCCATCGTGAAAATACGATAATGAATATTGACCTGTGTCGCTGCTAAGCCCACCCCATGATGCTCGTACATCGTTTCATACATATCAGCAACCATTTGCTGCAAACTTGCATCAAACTGCGTCACAGGCGCTGCGGTGATACGTAATCGGGGGTCCGGATATTTTAAAATTTCTAAGATTGCCATGTTCTAATCCACGTTATTATCTAGATGTCTTAGTGGTCTGCTACCGCAATAAGCGCGCGCCCAGTTGCGTAGGTTGATGCTGACCAAATAGGGCGGCATTTTAACATAGGTAGCCAGGCACATGTCACCTCTTCTTTAGTAGCCTGAGTGGAGCGTATAGCGCGGCACCCGGGTTCAATGACAACCGGGTCAAAAGGTGCTGGGACACACCCTTCGAGACGGGCGCTAGGCGCCCTCCTCAGGGCGAACGGGTCCATGTCACCTCTTCTTTAGTAGCCTGAGTGGAGCGTATAGCGCGGCACCCGGGTTCAATGACAACCGGGTCAAAAGGTGCTGGGACACACCCTTCGAGACGGGCGCTAGGCGCCCAAGGGCGAACGGTTCCATGAAGGGTGAATTGTGTAGTCCGGGTGCAATTATAGCCCTACCCACAAGCAATACCCTACCACTGTCATCCGCGCGCGGAACCCAGACATGGACTTATAGCGCTGGTTTAGTGTTGAGCGTTGGTGGCAATTCTTTTAATTCAATCCCATCATGCTGTTTTTGCTTAATCAACTCGAGGGCAGCAGCCACTTTGACGGCATCTCGATACTGCGCTAAATCGCCTATTTTAGAGAGAATATGCTTCGCGCTCATTTTACTCTCTAGCGTCTCTTTGCTGATACCAAGATGCTCACATAACCCTTCAGCTAACACTGCGCGTAGCCTTTTACTACTACCCAATGCACTTTGATCCGACTGTATATCTGCTAAAACCTGATCAAATAAAATCCAATCTGCACCGGTATGCGGTTGCAATTGTTTTTCGATGTAAGCCGTAGCACGCTGCAACCCTGGCCCAACGTAAGCCACCAAATTACGATAGATTGGGAGTTCTAGATATTCCTTTTTCACCTTTTCTATCAAAGCATCTTTAAGAGGCGGTAAATTTTTGTTGGCAGGTGTCGTACTCTCTAAATTTTTACGTGCAAATAAATGAAACATAGTGATCATCCTCGTATCAATTGGTTGCTTTACACTTGCATCGATGGCGTGCTTTGTGCCGCATGTACTAACCCTTCGCGATATCGTTGTACTGCAGCCTCTGTCTCACCCAATGTTTCTAATAAATTACCAAACTCTAATGATGCTTCTGGATTTGGTCCTTGCGCTAAACATTTTTCAAAATAATCTTTAGCCTTACCCCATAATTGAATTCGTACACATAACTTACCTAGCAATAAGAGTAATTCAGGTTGTTGGCCATATGTTTTTAACCACGATCCCGCTAACACTAACTGTTTGTTTAATTGTTCGAACGGAAGAGTACCATAGATCGTGATTAACGATGGCTCATAACTATATTTCAACACTTTTCGAATAAGCTCTTCCATTTCCGTTTCTGTCCCAGGCCAAGCCCGCAATTGTTTTACATAAACGCAGACTACCGCTGGATTTTTTCTGATGTAACGTGGCATGGCATACCAAGCAGCACGTAATTCCTCGACACTTTTATACTGATGAGACCTTAATAATTCCGAATAAAGATTTTTTTCAAAGTGTGCCATCTGCTCTGAAGTAAGTACATTTACCTTGCGTAAACTAGGTAACAAACCTAGCAAATTTTGCCAATCACCTAGATGGGTATACGCGCGCTCGAGCAGAACCAACATCCGTGGTTGACGTGGTGAATGTTGTCGCAATTGATTTAATGTGGCTATCGCTTGCTCATATTGTTCTTGCTCCATACTGAGTTGCGCTTGGGTTAAACCCACTGCCAATTCATCACGTGGATTTAAACGGTAGGCTTTTTGCAAATACTGATCGCGTCTATCGAAAGCACCTAATGACTGCGCTGCTTTCGCCGCACCTAAATAATTCATTAATGGCTCGACATTTTGCGTAATCCCTGCCAATAGCAATGTCTCCGCTTGTTTCCATCTTCCCTCAATCAGTGCTGATAATCCTTGTTGCGTATTGCTATAAGATTTATTTTCACGTCTGAAGCGCAACCAATTTTCAAAACGGAAATAAGTGAGACGCAAAGCATCAATGCTACTGATGAGTAAATAAAAAATACCCAGCATGACAAAAACACTGAGCAACGCAAACCACAAAGGCATTTGAATCATCCAGGGTTGATAGACGACTAACACATAGCCTGGATGCCGCACGATTTCTAAACCAAACCAAACTGAGGCGATTAAAAAAATTAACCAAATGAGCAAACGCACCATATCATTCTCCTATCGTGCAGATTGAGTGGATGACGCATTATCAGCAAAATAGTGATCAAAACGTTTTAACGTCTCGGATAAATTCACTTCAGGCGTTTGCAGGGTCACGGTTTGCAATTCTTCTAAATTTTGCAGTACGGCGCGTGTGATGGTGGATTGCTGATCCATGTATTGTTTGATCCATGCCATCGCTGTAGAGAGACTCGCTTGATACACTGCGTTATTACGTTGCAAGACACCCCATTTTGCATTCTCTAATTGTGCGCGTAAATTTTGATACAAGAAATTTTTTTCTTCAGGCAAAGCTAATGGTAATTCAGATGCGTCATACTTACGCACAATGATAATTTGCCGCAAATTTTCCCAAGTATTTTGTAAGCCTTTTTTCCACCAAGGCAACGTGGTAGATGCTGACACAGGTGATGAGGCCACTGCTTCGGCTTGCAAGGGATGACTGCTGAGTGGCAACTCGGCAATTTGACGATCGAGCGCACTCAACCGGAGATAAATACCAGTGGTATCTACCGTCGGAAGCGCTTGCAAACTTGCCAAATCATGCGCCACACTTTCTCGCAATGAGAGCACACTATTATCGGCTATTGCACCCAAAATTTGCTGGGCGCGACGCACAATTTCAATGGTTACTGGCACATTATGTGTAAATTGTAATTGATCATCGGCAAGATGATAGAGATATTGCGCTTCTGCGACATGCCATTTATTGATATCACCTTTTTGTGCAGCATGCCATTCAGCCAGCATGCGTGTTTGCTGCGCTTGCAAATCATTCGTGTTCACCAGTTTATCGGCCATTGTGCCCACTTGTTGCTGCAACCCAGTGATCACATCTTTATGAATGAGCACGCCTTCTTTCAGGGAGCTAATCGCCCGCGACATGGTGTGCGTCTCTGTCATAAAACGCATATAACCATAACCAGCAGCAGCTAAGGTGATGACTAACGCCAGGAGTGACAACAGTATCGCAATCATCGTGCCTGCGTTACGTGACGAGGGGGGGGGTGTACTATCGTTCTGCTTTTCTTCGATGGTTGTTTCTTCAGTCATGTTGTTCCTCATTTGTATCAAGATGGTGACAATCACACGGAAAGCAAATTGGCGAATAGTCTAGCGCATATGGCTAATGATTTGCTATGCAATGCGTGTTTTAAGTGTCGCAATGATGGCGTCATGACTGGCGTTGGCTGCCACCCATATGGTTTGAAAACCTAACTGCTGCGCCAGCATTTGTATGCGTTCACTCACCACGACGAGTGGTATGTGTCGCAATGCAGACCAATACTTGGGTGTACATAGTATTTTTAAATGCGCCACGCTATCGTAAGAAGCACAAACAATCGCATGCAATGCGCCAGGATCAAACAAAAAAGCATAGGCTGCGATATCGATGGTCGGCACGATACGTTTGTACGCAATACAATGTGTCACAACGGCACCACGAGCTGTCAGTGTTTCTGCCAACAATGCACGTCCACCTTCACCGCGGACCAGCATGATTTTTTTCGCCCTGAGTTGCTGAAAGACTGGTAACGCCAACAACCCCTCACTCGACCATTGTGTACTTGGATGGAGCACCTCACCGATCCCAGCAGCTTGAAGGGCTTGCACTGTCCCTGCCCCCACCGCTGCAAATTGCAGTGATGGGGGTAAGCTTGGCCATTGGCGACGGATGGGGACGATACTTGCAATCACGGCTTGCGGGCTGATGAATATCAACCAATCTTGTTCACCCACTTGTTGTAACGCTTGCTGGTAGGTTTGTTCGTCAGCTGGTGGCGCGAAATCGATGGTAGGCAAGTGGATCGTGTGCGCCCCGGCGATTTGTAATTGTGCACATAGTTGAGCGCCGCGCGCGCCAGGACGCGTCACTAAAATCGTTTTATCTGCTAAAGTTGTCATCGGCATTCATCTAACAAAGATTGGGCACCTTGTGCCAAGAGTGATGCTGCCACCTGCTCGCCAATCAGCACAGCATCCCGAGGATCACCTGATGCCTGCGCACGAATAATACGTGCACCCGTAGGATTGGCAACTAAACCGCGTAAAGTTAACCCTACTTCATCCAGCACCGCATAAGCAGCAATGGGTACGCTACACCCCCCGCCAATTGTGCGACACATGGCACGTTCCGCGGTCACACAAGCTTGTGTCGATGGATCATCCAACACAGCAAGTAAATGGTGTAACGCGTGATCTTCCGCGCGACATTCGATGCCCAACGCCCCTTGTCCCGCAGTGGGTAACATGTGATCTATAGGTAACATTTGGGTAATGCGTGCGCTCATCTGCATGCGTTGCAAACCAGCGGCGGCCAAAACGATTGCATCGTAATCACCAGCATCGAGCTTGGCCAATCGTGTATTGACGTTACCGCGTAATGAGCGATAGTCAAGATCAGGTCGCAGAGCACGCAATTGCGATTGGCGACGGATGCTTGAGGTGCCAATGACTGCCCCAGGGGGACAGTCGGCCAATGTGGCATAGCGATTGGACACAAAAGCATCTCGCGCCTCTTCACGCGAGCGCATGACTGGTATCACCAGCCCCGGTGGCAATACCATCGGCACATCTTTCATCGAATGTACCGCCATATCCGCGCGACCAGCTAACAAGGCTTCCTCTAATTCTTTGACAAACAGCCCCTTATCACCAATTTTATCGAGCGTGACCTCGAGCATTTGATCGGCTTTTGTCGTGATACCCAATAGTGACGTCGATAGGTCGGGGTAAGCGCCTTCTAAACTCGCTTGAATCAATGCCGTTTGTTTTAAGGCAAGCGGACTTTCACGGGTAGCAATGACTAAGTTGCGTTTACTCATAAACTGATACTCTTAAGACCTTATCGATAAATATGCTCATTATTCCAGCCTCGTGTCCTCAGGTAAATGACCGTTGCGCGACTCAAATGAGGCGATGATCATTATGAATGCAACCCTCAGCGTCAAGCATTACCCTTGTGTTGTTAATGTACATTTGCTAATTTAGGCGACGCATGATCTTGGATTGATTTTGAAGCCTAAGCAAAAGGAACCCTAGCATGATAGCATTCCCACGCACACTACTCTTTACCGCAGCCGTATTAATCTCTAGCCATAGCTTTGCTGCCAATGTTGATTGCCCACCCACCACGCTGATTGCCAACACTACCTTTGTTGATGCCAAGGAATCCGCCGGACATCCGCATTTATGGGGCCTCACTTCCCAGGAATTTGAATTTCAACAACGTCATTGGACAGTGAGTGTCGGTGTGATCTTGCCTGATGCTATCAACAGTACAGAAGCGATCACACAGGGCCAGACTTTTTTCCAAACCCAAGCAACGCTTACCGAACCAAGAAAAATTTTCGAGGGCGGCTACACCATGTGTATGTACGTGAAAGATCAAGCCGGTTATTTCGTTGGCGCATTCTCCCAACCTGGACTCGCTCAACAACTTGGCCCACATTATTTTCATTAAAACGTTAAAAGCGATATGAAACCTTTCGAGATGGCGCACCTCGAGACGGCACTGCGTGCCGCATCGAGGACGCCTTCAAGGGTGTTGGGTACAGAGAGCTCGCTCGCGATAACGAAGTCAAGGTATTGCGCTCACTCGTGATATTGCTTAACTAAGCTCAACTGCTATCATGTGATTTAAGCCGTCGCACAATGCGACGGAGACACGATGCCTACTATCTATCGCGTACGTTAGGAGAGAAGTATGTCCAATATTCGCCAATCCTTAGCCACTCTCGGTGCGCTCTTAGTGACTTGTACTAGTTTTGCTTCGCCGATGGATTGCCCTCCCGTCGCCTTGGTTGCGCACGCAAAATTTGTCGAAGCCACCCACGATTATCATGACACCCCAGAAATCTGGGGCTTAGCGTCTGAGGAATTTCAATACCAAGATCGTAAATGGCGCGTCATGTTAAGCGCAACACTGCCTGAAGCCACCAGTGAAGCCGAAGCGCTCGCTCAGGGCACTCTCTATTTTGCTCACACTGTCATCTTGAAAGAACCCTACCGCGTCCCGGCAGGGGATAACACCATGTGTCTATATTCACAAGAAGATGCCGGTTATATGGTGACAGCATTAGATGAGTATAACGTCAACAAACACATGGAAATTATCGTCTAGCAAATAGAGACCTGGGCAACCATCGGTGACACGATGTCAGTATGGGCCCGGGTGAGGTGGGGCAAAAAAAAGCAACCTCGCCATACTTCAGTGGTAAAATGGTGTGTAAGTCATCGAGAAGCATGAAGCTTCGGGAGCTGTCATCAGGATGAATTATGACCTTTTTTACCATTTAGGTAGATTAATATACAAGATTCGTTGGGTAATCGTCCTGATATGGATCGCCTTAATAGCGAGCGCTGCGCCGCTTGGCTCCAAACTCACCGATCCCTTCACATCCATGGGCTTCAACGATCCTAGCTCAGAGAGCGCCCAAGCCAACCAAGTCTTGAATAACGAAATAGGCTATAACGCCAACCGTTACATCGTGATTTACAAAAGTCACAGTATGCGCACCACCAATCCGAAATTTTTTGCCGATATCAAAAAATCATTGGCAAATCTCAAAAAATTATCTCTAAAACATGAAATCCTGTACCCCGATCAAAACAAAAAGCAAGTTTCCAAAGATAAACATGCGGCCTATGCAACCATTGTGTTCAAAGATAGCGGTGAAATCAGCGATCAGATCGTCGCGGAATTAAGATCATTGATCAAAAAACCTGCCAATATGACGATGCTGATTGGTGGTGAAAAAATCTTTTTAGAAGACACTAAGAAACAAACGCAATTAGATTTATATCGTGCCGAATTTATCGCGACACCCGTAGCCATCATCACATTATTGTTCGTCTTCGGTTCCGTGGTCGCTGCAGTTTTACCCGTCATATTAGCCGGTGTAAGCGCCTTCGGGATTATGGTCATTCTTTATTTTATCGGCCTACAGATTTCACTGTCGGTCTTTACGTTAAACATCGCCTTATTATTAGGCGTCTGCCTTAGCATTGATTATGCACTCTTCATTATTAGTCGCTTTAGGGATGAATTAAATATAAGCGATGACATAAAAGAAAATATCGCTATTACTGAAACGACAGCAGGCAAAGCCATCTTTTTTAGTGGCTTAGCGGTGTTTGCCAGTTTAAGCGCGCTATTATTATTTCCCATCAACATTCTGTACTCAGTAGGCACAGGTGGTTTGGTTGCTGTCGCAGTTGCCGTACTCGTTGCTATCGTCTTGTTGCCCGCCATCTTATCCATACTCAAATCTCATATCAATTTCTTGCGTGTGGGATTCCGCAAACCAAGCACCGCACACCGACGTAGTCTGTGGCGTCACGTTGCTGAACATGTTGTGCGTCATCCAATCTTTTATTTTATTGGCATCTTATGCTTACTGATGTTTTTGGCCTACCCTGTCAAAGATATCAAGATGGGTATTTCTGATTTTCGCATTCTGCCTAAAACATCTAACAGTCGCCAAGTCTATGAATTATTCACTTCAGAATTTGGCGAAGGCGGGTTGACACCTATCATTATTCTGTTGCGATCACCCCATGGTAGTTTTTTAAAACCCATGAATATTTCTTATTTATACGATTACACCCGCAAATTAAAACGCGATCCACGCGTCAATCAGATAACTAGCATTGTGACGACTGAACCCTCACTCACCAAAAAAGAATACAAAATGGTTTATAGTCACTCAAGCAACATGTCCGCTGATATGAAACGATTATTGGCATTGACGACCCACAAAAATTTAACCACCATCACTATCATTAGCAATGATTCTGATTACTCTCCAACCACTAAAGCACTCATTAACAGTATTCGCCAAACGAGCCCACCCGATTCACTCACACATCAAGTCACTGGTGGTGCTGTCAAAACCTATGATGTCTTGAATCGCATTTATGATATCTTTCCTTATGCGTTGCTTTGGGTGATGGGCTTCACCTATCTCATTTTACTGATTTTATTACGCTCAATCATTCTGCCACTTAAAGCTATCATCATGACCTCGCTCAGTTTATGCGCGTGCTATGGCGTGCTCGTCTTGGTCATTCAAAATGGCTGGTTGCACCAGATTTTAGCTTTCAACGCCCAAGGCATCATCGATATCAACCTAGTGATTATCATCTTTTGTACCTTATTCGGTATCTCCATGGATTATGAAGTATTTCTTCTCACGCGCATCAAAGAATATTATGAACAAACAGGGGATAATGAAAAAAGTATTATTTATGGCATCGATCACAGTAGTCGCATCATTACCAGTGCCGCCATCATCGTGATTTTCCTAAGCTTTTCTTTCATGTCAGCCGGTGTCATATTGGTGAAAGCCCTCGGCTTAGGCTTTGCTGTGGCCGCCTTCATCGATGCTTTTCTGATACGTACTATTCTCGTCCCCTCTACCATGATGTTATTAGGTAAATGGAATTGGTATATTCCTAAATGGTTGGATTACATCTTACCCACCATTTCTTTCGACACTTCCTCAGAAGAAATACGTCGCTTACAAGCGCAAGATGAAAAATCCAATGTGAGTAAAAAGAAACGCCCCCGCACTTAACTCATGCATCACATGTTTCGTCAGCGGACACTGCTGACGCTTCGTACTCGCAATGCCTGATCCTGGGCGTTATAATGCGTACTAGCCTTAAGGGACACATGTCTAAGGCCAGGGTTTTTGTACCCATGAAGGAATTGACACTCACAAAAAAGGTATCATCGATGAAAACGAATCTACTGAAAGAGTTGGCGGCACAGTTGAGCGAAGCATTGCCAGCGCAATTCAGCACACTCAAAAAAGATTTTGAAAAAAACTGCCATCACATTCTTACCAAGACGTTTCATAAATTAGACATTGTGACCCGTGAAGAATTCGACACCCAAAGCAAAGTGCTCGGACGAACCCGTAAAAAATTAGATGAACTAGAAAAACACATCAAAGCATTGGAAAACATTCTGAAGCCCAAGCGACGTAAATAGATGACCTTTTACCCACCGTTTACTCAAGATGATTATGAAATCGTCAAACGTGAAGTGCCTTACCAAGGCGTTTTTCGTTTGGCCCGCTATCACCTAAAATATCGTCTCTTTGAAGGTGGTATGAGCGATATTACGACACGTGAAGTGTTAGAACGCAAATCGGCGATAGGCATCCTTCTATATGACCCAAGACTTGACAAAGTCATCCTAATTGAGCAATTTAGAGCCGGCGCGCTTGCTAATCCTAGCAGCCCTTGGCTCATTGAAATTGTCGCTGGGGTCATTGATGGTGATGAGAAACCAGCCAACGTGGCAAGACGAGAGAGCCAGGAAGAAGCCGGCTTAGAAGTGCTGGATCTTTACCCAATATACGAGTATTTTGTCAGCCCTGGCGGTTCCAATGAGATGATCACCCTATTTTGTGGCCGGGTGGATGCCACAGAGGCAGGCGGCATCTTTGGATTAGCGGATGAACAGGAAGACATTCGAGCCTTTACCGTCTCCACCGATGCAGCATTTAAGATGCTACAAGAGGGCAAAATTAAAACATCTCCAGCAATTACATCATTACAGTGGCTACAACTCAATCGTGAATGGTTAAAACAATTATGGCTGACAAAATAAAGAAAAGAACATCCAAACCCGCTTACACCTCTGAAGCTATTGAGGTATTGAGTGGTCTTGAACCCGTACGTCGCCGCCCTGGCATGTACACCGATACGGTCAATCCTAACCATTTAGCCCACGAAGTCATTGATAATAGCGTGGACGAAGCCCTCGAAGGATTTGCGCGTCGTATTGCCGTCACTGTCTACAAAGATGGTTCTTTAGCCGTCGTGGACGATGGCCGCGGGATGCCCGTCGATAAACATCGTGGTGAAAAAGTCACCGGCGTGGAACTGATTCTAACGCGCTTGCATAGTGGCGCCAAATTCTCAAACAAACAGTACCGCTTCTCCGGTGGTTTGCATGGCGTCGGCATCTCTGTCGTCAACGCGCTGTCTAAAAAGCTAGAGGTGACCATCAAGCGTGATGGTCAAATCCACCAAATGCGCTTTGCGCATGGAAACAAAGCATCAGAACTAAAAGTCATTGGTAAAGCGAATCGTGGCGAAACAGGCACCACCGTCCATTTTTGGCCTGACGAAAAATATTTCGATTCACCGCGTTTTGCAGTCAAGCAGTTAAAACATGCATTGCGTGCCAAAGCAGTACTCTGCCCTGGCTTGCACGTCACCTATGTGGATGAACACACGCAAGATCACGAAGAATGGTACTATCAACATGGTCTCAGCCACTATCTTGAAGAGGCGATTGGCAACGCAGAGCATGTGCCAGAAGAACCCTTCCAAGGCGCTTTTGCCAGTGAACGTGAAACCGTCGATTGGGCCGTCACATGGCTCACTGAGGGTGGCCACAGCTTAGCTGAAAGCTATGTCAACCTCGTGCCAACGGCACAAGGCGGCACGCATGTGAATGGCTTCAGACAAGGCTTAGCCGATGCCCTACGTGATTTTTGTGAATTCCGTGGCTTGTTGCCGCGTGGCATCAAGCTCGCACCGGATGACATCTGGGATCAATGTGCTTATATCATTTCCGTGAAGTTACACGATCCACAATTCTCTGGTCAGACTAAAGAGCGCTTATCCTCGCGGGAGTGCGCCGCATTTGTCTCTGGCGTCGTGAAAGATGCTTTCAGCTTATGGCTCAATCAGCATGTGGCAATGGGTGAAGTACTTGCGAATCTCGCAATCAGTAATGCCCAAAAACGCTTAAAAGCGTCGCAAGCAGTGGCACGTAAAAAAGTCACCTCAGGACCCGCATTGCCTGGCAAACTGATCGATTGTACGCAGCAAGATTTAAAACGCAGTGAATTGTTTTTAGTTGAAGGTGACTCGGCAGGCGGATCGGCAAAACAAGCACGTAACCGTGAATTCCAAGCTGTCATGCCCTTGCGCGGCAAAATATTGAATACATGGGAAGTAGATTCTAGCGCCATTTTATCTTCACAGGAAATTCATGACATTTCCGTCGCGATTGGTGTGGACCCAGGCTCCAGCAATTTGGAAGGATTACGCTACGGTAAAGTATGCATCTTGGCGGATGCCGATTCTGATGGCAATCATATTGCCACCCTATTATGCGCACTCTTCGTCAAGCATTTTCGTCCCTTGGTAGAAGCAGGACATGTGTATATCGCGATGCCACCTTTGTTTAGAATCGATGTGGGCAAGAATACTTTTTATGCACTTGATGAAGCAGAGAAACAAGGCGTATTGGATCGCATTAGCGCCGAAAACAAAGAACGTCAACCCAAGATCAACGTTATTCGCTTTAAAGGCTTGGGTGAAATGAACCCCATGCAATTGCGCGAAACCACGATGGATCCTAACACACGGCGCCTGATGCAGTTGACCATCAAAGCCCAAGATCCGCATACCGAGGAAATTTTCGACATGCTCCTCGCTAAAAAACGCTCACAAGACCGCAAGCAATGGTTAGAACTAAAAGGCAATTTAGCTGAAATTTAGGGCTGTCAACGAATAACCATATCCACCACGTGTCGGGTATGTGCGCCGACAGCTGACATGAGTTGCGCCAATTTCGCTTTGAAGTGTAACAGTGCCGGATTGGGATAGGCTTCAGTGACCGCGAATAAATCAATGGTCGGTGACTGCAGGTAAAAGGGATAATTCGGATCTGCTACATAGCGCATCGGGAAACTACGTGCGAGCAACTCATCTAATGTCGCTGCCTCACGATACGCATTTGCCGTGATAACTTCACGTGGATAAGCATCCGAATAGGGTGGATAGACGCTATCTAATGGCGAGGCAGCCAGTGCACTCACCATCGCCTGTGGTGACCCACTCATGAGGCTATGGCGCATCATCATATAGTGATAATTTTCTAAGGCGGCGTGTTTGTTACTGATCAACTGAATCACATCTTTCGCTTGGTGATTAGGCCAAATAGCATGCCAAGCCCAAAGCCATAACGTTTGCTGTAACGGATAGTTAGGCAACAACGAAGCGTGATAGGGTTGCGCTAAATCCTGCACATAATGTAATGCCCAACCTAAAAAACGATAGCCCCAATAGGGGTGACCTTTGTCAAAAGCAAATCGTGACAGTGCGAGGAAGAGATGAATACGATACTCAGGGTAGGTGTATTGTAAATACGGCGCCAACCAATACAACACACGCGCTTCATGATAATAGCCAATATGAAACGGTACCTGTGACATGAGCACACTTTGGTTATTGCCAAAGGGTTGCAGCCCCCACCCGTAGCGTTGGCCAAATGTAGAAGGATTATCTTCCCAAAGTTGTGTATCCATCCCAAAATCTGGCTCATCGGCTGCTGAGACTAAGATTTCAAGTGGCGTTAAGACTTGACCGAATTGCACACCCTCTAAAGGAGGATCCGGGATACGCAAGGTGGGATTACTCAGCAACGACGGCACCAAGATGTTAGCTTTGGTCATCGGGTGCCCGTGTATGCGATGAGGCTGTTGCGGCATATAGCTCACAAATAACGGGAAATGCATCGTTGGATTGATGCGTAAGCTCTCGACAAATTGACGCCCGAGTGGCACGCCTACCTGTGTCCGATTAAAAGCAAGCGTCGTTGGTAGCGGTGGATAATAGGGAATATGGGTTTGCGACCACTTTTCATTCTCAGCCAAGAGTTGACTTAATGGTTGACGCGTCGCCTGCAAAAATACCGCCAATGGTTCTGCTGGGATGATTGGTTGTTGTAATGCTGGCCGAGATCGCAACGCGAGATAGGTGATCAGACCGTGACCTTCCCAGGCATATCCAGGCAAACCCAAACTCAACGTGCACACACAAGCGATCCCTAGCTTGATAGCGAAGTGCATACTCACTCCGAATAATATCGCTCACGCATCTCATTGCAATAGCGTCTAAAAGCTGGATATTCGCGCATGTACGATTGTAATGGGGAAGGAAAAGGCGCTTCTAAAATACTGGCAAGAAATGCATAACCACTCGCATCAATACTCGTTGGATGATCACTCACTAAAAAGCGACGTGCTTCTAGTATGGCATGCAATGCGCTTAAATCTTCGATGCCGAGCCCCATGATTTCCTCAGCCGTATGCCTGCCGATGCCTTGTTCATGCAAGGCACGTTGCATACGACGCTGCACTAATCCAGGTACAAATAGCCGCATATAAGCGGGTAATCGAGCAAATACGGTCGCGCGCATGATTTTCCAATTATTCGCATCGATCCAGCGACTATATAATACAATCCAATAAAGGTGCTCTTCTAATAAACGCTGTATAGCAATCATCTCTGCTTGCTGTAACGCTGATAGTCCTGCATCCATGTCATTAGGATATTTTTCTTGTAAATAACGCACAATTAAACCGCTATCTGCTATCGTCATGCCATCATCTTCGATGTAAGGCAATTTACCTTTAGGTGCTTTACTTGGATCTCTTACCGTCACCACCTCATAGGGTAATTTGGCCATACGTAGATAAGTTTCGATTTTCATACAGAAAGGGCTCAAATTCGGCAGGTGCCAAAATCCTGGGAATTGAAATAATTTAATCATGACACTCCCTTAACAATGGTAGGCTGAAATAAAAGGTTGTACCTTTTCCTTCCTCAGTCACAAAATAAATTTGACTGTGATGCGCCTCAATAATGGCTTTAGTGATACTGAGCCCTAGACCCGTGCCCCCTTTAGCACGTGTCGCTGATGAATCGGCTTGAGTAAATTTTTCGAATATTTTTTGTTGGTAGGCATAAGGAATGCCTGGACCTTCATCAGTGACATCAATACGGACGGTTTGATCTCGCAATGTCATACTCACTTCCACAGCATGATGCGGATAGGAAAATTTCACTGCATTGGAAAGCAGATTGGTCATCACTTGCATCAATCGATCAAAATCACCATTCACCCAAGCATCTTGAGGATGAAGAAATGTAATAGGCACTTGATATTTGTCCGCATATGATTTGTTTTCTTCAATGGCTAATTGAATTAAATCTTTGATGTTAATTGCTTTGTTATTCAGCACTAACTTACCAGACTCAATTTTCTCAACGTCCAAAATATCGTTGATTAAACGAATAAGACGCTCACAATTATTATGCGCGATCTGAATTAAATGTTGATGTTTGCCAGTTAAAGTATTTTTTGCATCGGATAAAAGTAAACTCAAAGAACCTTTAATTGACGTCAATGGCGTACGTAATTCGTGGCTCACAATAGAAATAAACTCATCTTTAATTCGTACCATTTCTTTTTGTTCGCTAATATCACGATCAACCGATGAGATACCAATGATTTGATGTTGCTCATTTTTAATGGGAGAAATTGTGACTGACACGGGAATGAGGTAACCTCTTTTGTGCTGCCTTTCTAATTCCAACTGCTGGCTGTGGTTGCTCGCAACATTTTTCAACATAGTGTCAATAATCGGAAACTGCCCTTTTGGCGTGATTTTCTCAATCGACTGACCAATCATTTCTTGTTCACGATAGCCATATAAAGATTCAGCACCTTTATTCCATGTTTGAATCACACCATGTATATCCAAACCAATAATGGCATCTTCAGAAAATTCAACAATGGCAGCTAACTGTGCAAGTGATTTTGCATTTTGTTGTTGCTTAATGACTTCTCTGATTAATTGCTTATTGGTTTCTTCAAGTTGAGAATTTATTTGTCTATTCTCATAATGTAAACGCAGGGTGGCATTAATTAACTCATAACCGCGTTTCATTGCGGTCAGTATAAAAAAACCATAAGTGAACATGGCAAACGAGAGATAATAATAAAGTGCCGATTGGCGGGAAAACAACCAAATAGCCAATGGTAATATGGCCAAAACAATGTAAAGGACGCTTGCTACTAAACTCGACTGTAATGTTTGCAACGCCCCTGCTGTGATACCCGCAATAATCACGATAATGACCGTTTGTTCCTGGTAATGGTCAGGTGGCATCAGGAGCGTGCCCGCGACACCCCACATCGCAGCCGCTAATACTACTCCGAAAATAAATAATCGCTCATGTAACCGAAAATAGGACGGTTGATACTGATAAAAAAGTTGAAAACCAATGCGCAACAGATAAACCAACAAGATGCCTATATACCAACTAAGTGCCAATGGAAAACTGATGATGCGATATATACTGATGAAGATGATACTGGCACAAATAATCGCCGCAGGGACACTCGTGAAAAGATGTTGATTTAATAGCTTAAGCCGATCGGCAGCAATATTTTTGCTGATTGCATCTGATTGGGCGAGCGATCGACTTTTCATGTGGCTCCTTGTCACAACAAACGCTCTGTCCTTTTATTATACAGCAAACCCATGATGAGTGCCATCCGTAACGCTATTGCTGTGAAGAAAAGCTTTTTTCGTGGAAAATCTAGATTTATGCATTCTAAGCCGCATATACTTAGGCGCTCACGCATCAAGGTGTAACGAAAATCATGGCCATTGCAAACAACATCGAACATATCCCAGTCAGCGACTATGCAGAGAAAGCATACCTAGATTACTCCATGTACGTCATTTTAGATCGCGCGTTGCCGCATATTGGCGACGGTCTCAAACCCGTCCAACGGCGCATCATCTATGCCATGTCGGAACTGGGCCTGAAATCGATTTCAAAATTCAAGAAATCCGCACGTACCGTTGGTGACGTCTTGGGTAAGTTTCACCCGCATGGCGATATGGCGTGCTATGAAGCCCTGGTGTTGATGGCGCAACCATTTTCCTATCGCTATCCTTTAGTTCAGGGGCAGGGCAATTTCGGCTCACCAGACGATCCTAAGTCTTTTGCAGCGATGCGCTATACTGAATCACGTCTTTCCGCTTATGCCGACGTGTTATTAGCGGAATTGGAAGCTGGCACCGTCGATTGGGTCCCCAATTTCGATGGCACCCTGCGTGAACCTAATCTTTTGCCAGCGCAGCTGCCAAATGTTCTGTTAAACGGTACCACCGGTATCGCTGTGGGGATGGCGACTGATATTCCGCCACATAATTTACGTGAAGTGGTTAAAGCGGTGACCCACCTAATTGATCACCCTGACGCCACGCTCGCTGAAGTCTGCGCTTATGTCCCAGCACCCGATTATCCTACAGAAGCAGAAATCATCACGCCCAAAGCAGACTTACGAAATATCTATCGTACTGGGAATGGCTCCGTGCGCATGCGTGCGGTGTATACTGAGGAAAATGACGAGATCGTGATCTCAGCCATCCCTCACCAAGTATCCGGTGGTAAAATATTAGAACAAATCGCCCAGCAAATGCAGGATAAAAAACTTCCGCTGGTGTCCGACTTGCGTGATGAATCCGATCATGAAAACCCAACGCGTTTAGTGATTGTGCCACGATCCAATCGTGTCGACATCGAAGCATTAATGGACCACTTGTTTGCCACCACAGATCTTGAGCGCACGTATCGCGTTAATTTCAATATGATCGGTTTAAATGGTCGGCCCCAAGTCAAGAACTTGCTGCAAATTCTCAGTGAATGGTTGGAATTTCGCACCACGACCGTACGCCGTCGTTTACAATATCGTTTAGATGCTATCACGAGACGTTTACACATCTTAGATGGTTTAATTATTGCTTATCTCAATCTAGATGAAGTCATACGTATCATCCGCCAAGAAGATGCACCTAAAGCGATACTCATCAAACGCTTCAAATTAAGCGACATACAAGCGGATGCCATCTTAGACACTCGATTACGTCACTTAGCTAAACTCGAAGAAATACAAATTCGTAGTGAAAAAGATGCCCTCAGCAAAGAAGGTGAGGAGATCGAAAAAACGCTTAAGTCACCAGCGCGCTTGAAAAAAGTGATTCGCGATGAGCTCACTTTGCTTGCTGATAAGTTTGGGGATAAACGTCGCTCTCCGATTGTGGCACGCAAAGAAGCACAAGCCATGAAAGAAACTGAAATTCTACCTACTGAAGCCCTCACCGTTGTTTTATCCAACAAAGGCTGGGTACGGGCTGCCAAAGGTCACGAGATTGACCCTACTAGCTTAAATTATAAAGCGGGCGACCATTTCCAATCAGCCGCTGCCGGTCGCAGCAATATGCCTGCGATTTTCCTCGATTCAACCGGACGGGTATATTCTTTACCTGCGCACACGCTACCATCCGCACGTGGACAAGGGGAGCCGCTCACGGGTAAATTAAATCCACCGCCGGGTGCAGAATTCATCGCCACACTCATGGGCGAACCCGAACAATTTTGTGTATTAGCCTCAGATGCGGGTTATGGCTTCATCACCCAGATCGGTGAATTGCACGGCAAAAATCGAGCGGGTAAAGCGGCGCTGTCCGTCCCCAAAGGTTCTCGCGCATTGACGCCACAATTGATTAACGATATGGCGAAAGAATATCTCGCCATCGTCACGAATACCGCACACTTACTCATCTTCCCGTTAAAAGAGCTCCCGCAGCTCGCCAAGGGTAAAGGCAACAAGATGATCAGCATCCCAAGCAGCAAAGTAGCAACACGCGAAGAGTATGCGGTCGGTATGACGGTGTTAACCGCCAATCAACACCTATTGATTATTGGGGATGGTAAACCATTTAAAATCAAACCCAATGATTGGAAAAACTTTATCGGTGCTCGCAGCTTACGCGGCCACAAGTTACCACGTGGTTGTCGCAGTGTGAAAGCCTTGGGCAAAGCAGATAGTTAAGGCGAACCGGTTTGTCACCGAACTATTTAATCCCGTTCGCCCTGAGGAGGCCGCACAGCGGCCGTCTCGACCAAACCCGTTCGCCCTGAGGAAGCGCGTAGCGCTGTCTCGAAGGGTGACCAACCTACTAAACTTGGTGTCACCGAACTATTTAATCCCGTTCGCCCTGAGGAGGTCGCGCAGCGGCCGTCTCGACCAAACCCGTTCGCCCTGAGGAAGCGCGTAGCGCTGTCTCGAAGGGTGACCAACCTACTAAACTTGGTGTCACCGAACTATTTAATCCCGTTCGCCCTGAGGAGGTCGCGCAGCGGCCGTCTCGAAGGGCATCATCTTCACTTTGGATTTTGGTGCGCGTTCTTTATCAGACAGCCATTGAGCGATGCCTTGTGACATACGCCCACCCACCTTGTCACTGACATAAATCCCAATGTGGCCACTTGGGTAAACCTGTTCGCTATACAATTTTGGCTGCACGTAATTTTTCAATACTTGTGATGCACTCATTGGTACGATCTCATCTTGACTTGCCATCACGTTCAATACGGGTACTTGCAGTGCGCCTAATGATACCGCATGATTTCCCAGTTTAATTTCACCTTTCACCAATTTATTATCACGATAAAAGTGTTTTGCTAATTCTCTGAAGGCACGGCCCGCTTGATCAGGTGCATCATTCAACCACTTTTCCACACGTAGAAAGCGATCAGTGGCGCTTTGATCATTGATGTTATCAACAAAGCGCAGATATTTTTTACCGATTAACTCAAAAGGACGCAATGAAATGAAAAATTGCGTCAGCCATGATCCCGGCACATTCCCAAATACTTTCGTTAAGCGTGCCATATCAATGGTATTTAAAAACTGTGCGACCGTATTATCCTGCGTATGAAAATCAACCGGCGTTGAAATTAAGACGAGATTTTTAAGATAAGGAGACAGCGTCGCATAGCATAAGCACATCAAACCACCTTGGCAAATACCCAACAAATTGATTTTATGCGCGGGCGTTGCTGCTGCGATATGCTTCACACAGCTATGTAAATAATGAGTCACATAACGTTGAAATGATATTTGACGATCATGATAGTCAGGATATCCCCAATCCAACAAATAAACATCCATCCCATTTTTTAATAAACCACCAATAAATGACGTTTCAGGAAACAAATCTAAAATTTCAGGTCTATTCACTGTGGCAAAAACAACTAATACGGGTGTCGCTAAAGGATTGGGGACATGCGCACGATAATGGTACAGCTTCACCTTATCTAACGCGTACACTAGTTCGCGCGGATTATACTGATAGGCTAATAACGGTACTTGCTGCAAGGCGAGTGCGCCTGCCGCACACTGACTCATATACTGGACTTGCTCAGTGAGCATGTCAGCTGCAGTAATAGACGCTTGCCCAGGCAATCGCGTATGCATGGTCATTTATTCAAAGTCGTTTGCCAAAACTTAATCGCAGCATTCATAAAATCGCCATAAGCTGATTGATAAGCTTGTGTTTTCAAGGTTTTTTGATAGATTTCCTGACAAGCGTTCAACCACAGCTCATACAATTCGCGCCAATTCTTAATCGGATCTTTTTCTTGTGTACGCTTCATCCATTGGTTCAGCATCAAATCCGCTGCTTCGTTATACATGTTCGCCATCATCTGCCAATACGTCTGATACGCTTGCTGTTCTGGACTCAATGTAGAAAACTGCCAGCTTTCTTTGAGTTTTTCCATCCAAGCATTGATTTGCTGCATATTGTCTTCAGGATTAACGAATGCTTTTTGATCGCAGAACTCTTTGAAATTTTTTTCTGCTGCTTCAAAAAACGCTTTGCTTTGTTGCATCCATATTTCTTGCCAATCAAATGCGATTTTTTCCTTAGTCATCTTTTGCTCCTTAAGCGATCTCGCGTTCCTGATCGCGGTAATGATTATTGAGTAATGCCAGCGCGCAAGATACCGTACTTAGATGGATGTTACTGATATGGCTCATCAGTACCGGCACACGTGCGCCTAACACTAACCCAGCACTCCGTGATTCCGCCAAATATTGCAATTGCTCGGCCAGCATATTACCCGTCTCCACATTTGGCACAATTAAAATATCGGCATCACCAATCACGGGAGAATGTATCCCTTTCGATCGAGCGACTTCTTGCGAAATGACATTATCGAGTGTGAGTGGGCCATCTAAAATGCCACCGTGTATTTGATTTCGTTCCGCCATCTTACACAAAGCGGCAGCATCCACTGTCGAGCGCATGGTATCACTCACCAAGTCTGAGCCGGCTAAGATAGCTACTTTGGGATGATCAATACCCAACGCCTTGGCAAAATGAATGGCGTTTTGCGTGATGCCACGTTTGACATCCAAAGTGGGGTCAGCATTGATCAGTGTATCTGACATAATCAACGACTTGGGATAGGCGGGCACATCCAACACCAATGCATAACTCATGTAGCGTTCTGTCATGAGTCCCTTGCCTGGTTTTTGCATCGCGCGTATGAGATCTTCACTAATCGCACCACCACGGATGATTAAATCGATGTCTCCTTGACGCGCCATGTCTATCGATTTTTTGATCGCCACGTGGCTATGTTCGATATCGATGATTTCATACGAACTCACATCTAAATTAGCCAATGAAGCCGCGTGTAAAATACGTGCTTTAGGGCCAATCAAGATCGGTTCTATAAATCCTGCTTGTACTGCTTCATGCACTGCAATGATAATTTTTTCATGAATAGGATTAATGACACCGGCATGTAGTTTACCCAGCGCTTGTGCCCTGGTGACATACTCATCGAATAATGAATGCCGTCGACGTAAGCTAATTTCCGGCAATACTGTTTTCAAGCGTCGAATTTTTTTATCCGGCGCAATGACTTCCGCTTGACCTTCGACCACAATTTCATCCCTCTGGTTTTTACATTCACAGCCAAAGATGACACGCTTTTTCTCTGGGATTTTTTCCTTCGCCGTCACAATCACCGTGATGGTGTCACCAATAGTGACAGGTTTTTTAAAACGAATGGTTTGTCCCACATAGATGGTACCAGGCCCGGGAAGTTGAGTCCCGAGCACAGTGGAGATCAACGCGACCCCCCACATACCGTGACCAATGATTTTGTGAAACATATCGCTTTGCGCATATTCAATATCCACATGCGCAGGATTGATATCGCCAGACATAATGGCGAAGACCTGAATATCTTTTTCAGTAAGGGTTCTGGTGAGACTTGCACTATCACCAATTTGAATTTCATCGAAGGTGCGATTTTCTAAGTAATCCATAGGATCGCATTCCAGTCCATTGATGGTTTATTCTACCATGTTTGCGCTGAGGGTAGTGAACCGACCCCCCGTCCGGCAACGGCTAAGTGGGCTGTCTCACCTAAGGAGACAGCCATGCACCCGGCATTCAGCATCAAATCTATATGCTTGGCTTACCCACCACCACGCGATAAATCCAAGCACACAAAGCAAAAGTGACGATCAAACTCAACACACCGGAAAATGGCATCAACGCCGCAGGCATGATTCGTAAGGCATCAGAACTTTCTTTCAACGCGAATGGTATCGCTAACACCACCCCCATGAGCGAGGCACCAGCAACGATACCGCAGGTCATGAGTAACCCACGATGGCGGTGTTGCTGAATATGCGTTTCCGCTTGTTCACTGCCACGTTTGAATAAGGATTTTAAACGTGTCTCCGCAATCCAGACGAGTAAGCCACCAATGACCACCGGTACCGAGCTATCTAGGGGCAAGTAAATGCCCAAGCCCACCGCCAACACAGGTAAACGGGTGCTATATTGATGTTTTAAGATCTCATCGATGATAATGCAGATCACCGCGACAATGGCGCCAGCTCCAATCATTTCCCAACCCAAATGATGCGTAAAAGCACCCTGTGCCACGGTCGCCATCAAGCCCGCTTGCGGCGCTGCGAGCATTTGCGCAGGATTCATGCCGGGACGCGGAAACACCCCACCGATCCCATAGGCGTTATAAAGTAATTGTAAAATGGGTGGAATCACAAATGATGAGACAATCACGCCCAAAATCAACATGACTTGTTGTTTCCAGGGAGTCGCACCCATGATTTGACCCACTTTCAAATCTTGCATCGTATCATTGGATATGGAGAGCGCTGCCCCGATCACAACCATACTCCCAATCGCCACGACTGGACCAATCGTCGTTTGCACTAAGGTAGGATCTAAGCCCATATGACGAAACACAACGATGAAGACCAAGCAAATGATTAACAGTGCACAAACCAGTAAGCCAGATACTGGGCTATTCGTTGAACCGATTAAACCGGCAAAATAAGCCATCACCGAACAAAAGACAAATCCACCGAGCACGATATATAAGGTACTCAAACCGGAGATGATATAGCGTTCACCGGTGGAAATACCCATCGTTTCTGGAATAATGACTAAGGCCATTAAAAAGAAAATCGGCACGAGCAATAAGCCAGTCGCCATGAAGACGTAATTAATGGGAATATCTTGTTCGGTACGCAATACTTTGGTCTTCTTGCCCAAGCGAATATCGCGTAAGGAAGCAAAAGACGCTGCCATACTATTCACCACTGGCTTAATGAGGGTTAGAATCGTCCACAATCCCCCCACTAACATGGTACCCACCCCAATATAACGAATGTAGTGACTCCAGATATCCATGGCCACATCGTTAGGGGCCATCCCAGCCGGGAACCCATAAAGAGAAGTTAGAATAGGCACGCCCAGGATCCAACCGATGGTGATACCCACCAAGAGACTGATTGCCACATTCACACCGACGATGTAACCCGCAGCGATCAGTGCTGGCGACAAACCTAAACCAAAACCATAAATGGCGTTACCTGATTTAAAATAATAAGTGAAAGTTCCGGCTAAAATCTCAAAACCGGATTGGAATAAACTGATGAGTGCACCCACCACACCACCAGAGACCAACGCACGTAAATCGCCTTTTTCACTGTTTTCACTTGCCTTCAGCACATTACCAATCGCAACCGCTTCTGGATATCTGAGTGTCGGGTCCGATAATAAAGCACGGCGCAGTGGAATGGTGAACAACACCCCAAGAGAACCACCGACCAAGGCGGTGATCACCGTTTGCCAATAATTAAATTTATCCCACACATGTAAAATAAGCAGTGCTGGCAAAATAAAAGCAATACCTGCTGTTAATGCTTCCCCCACAGAAGCCATGATTTGCACCATGGTATTTTCTAATACATTGGCATCTCGAAATAAACGCAGAATACCCATGGAAATGATGGCAGCAGGAATGGAAGCGGAGACGGTTGCACCCACCTTCAAGCCTAAATAAGCATTTGCGGCAGCCAATACCACAGTGAGAATCACCCCGAGGACGAGAACTCGTAAGGTAATTTCGGGTAGCTGCTTACTGGCGGGAATCACTGGCGCTGCTTGCTGCGATGGGACAGATTGTTTGGCTTTCTTAACTGCCATGCCTATACTCCTTGATGACTACGTCGGGTTAACTTGTTAGAATGCGTACCATTGATCCAATACTGATCTGATCTCAGGAATACCTACCCCTTTTAAGGCAGAGAAACTTTGCAAAGTAACAGAATTGGTGTACTCAGTCAAAGCAGCCTCTACCGTCATCATCGTTTGTGACACCGCACTGCGACTTAATTTATCCGCTTTATTCAATACAATATGCACAGGCAGATCATGATGCTCGCAATAGGCTAGCATTTGTAAATCCAAATCTCGCATCGGATGGCGTATATCCATCACAATAATCAACCCCCGCAATGAATCGCGTTTGCTCATATAATTTTCGATGTTCTGTTCCCATTTTTTCTTAACAGCTAACGGGACTTTAGCAAACCCATAGCCCGGTAAGTCCACCAAACGGCGATCGTCATCCAACACAAAGATGTTGATCAGTTGGGTGCGACCCGGCGTTTTACTCACCCGTGCTAAACCCTTATTTTGCGTAATTCTATTGAGTACACTGGATTTACCCGCATTGGAGCGTCCCACAATAGCGACTTCCACCCCTACATCTGGGGGTAATTGTTTGGCATCGGCAACACTTAAAAGAAAATAGGCTTTTTGATAATGACCTGACATAATAGGCGCAACTCGTTTTATCGTATAAGTAATGGTGTGTTAAATGTGGCCATCAGGCCGCTGACCTCATACTAACAAAACACACGCCAGTGTGCGAGCCATGCCAGCTTCGTTCAATGCCCAAGCAATGCCCGCTGGTCACCATGAGGCTCTGTTGACTATTCTCGAAGGAATATTGATGACACTACATGCTTTAAACCCCGCACAACAAGCAGCGGTATGCGCCCCACTTGGTCACCAATTGATCTTGGCCGGCGCTGGAAGTGGTAAGACACGCGTCTTGACGCATCGCATCGTGTGGCTCATTGAAAAAGAAAACATCTCTCCCTTCAATCTATTGGCCGTCACCTTCACCAATAAAGCGGCTAATGAAATGCGCCACCGTATTGAAGGCTTGCTGACTATTCCTGTCAAAAACATGTGGATCGGCACTTTTCACGGTTTATCGCATCGTTTATTGCGTGCACATTGGCAAGCAGCAGGCTTACCACAGTCATTCCAGATATTAGATTCAGATGACCAATATCGCATGATTCGTCGTGTCATCCATGCACTCAATTTAGATGAGAATCGCTTTCCCGCAAAAGAGGCACAGTGGTTCATCAACGCACAAAAAGAAGAAGCACGCAGTCCAGAGCAAGTCGATCCACAAGATTTTAGCGCCCAAACCCATATTCGTATTTATGCCGCGTATCAGGCAGCATGCCAACGCGCCGGCGTCATCGACTTTGCCGACTTATTGCTGAAATCTTATCAACTACTACAAACACATGCCGAGTTACGTGAACATTATCAACAACGTTTTAAATGTTTATTGGTCGATGAGTTTCAAGATACCAATACCATCCAATATGCGTGGCTAAAAATGCTCGCTGGGTCAGACAATGCCGTCATGATTGTCGGTGACGATGACCAATCGATCTATGGTTGGCGCGGCGCTAGAATAGAAAACATCCAACGTTTCTCTAAAGACTTCCCCGGCGCACAAATGATTCGTTTGGAACAAAATTATCGTTCCACCGGTACCATTCTTAAAGCAGCAAATGCTCTCATTGCCCAAAACACGGGACGTTTGGGCAAGAACTTATGGACCGAAGGATTAGAAGGTGACCCCATCACCATATACGCTGCCTTCAATGAAACCGATGAAGCTTTTTTTATCGTCAATCGTATCCGCGAATTGCGGCAGCAAGCTGCGGCACGCATGCGCGATGTGGCAATACTCTATCGTTCCAATGCCCAATCACGTGTGATTGAAGAAGCACTGATGCAATTTGGCATTCCTTATCGCGTCTATGGTGGCTTACGTTACTTCGATCGTCAGGAAATTAAAGATGCACTGGCTTATTTACGCATCATCGCTAACCACTCGGATGATCCAGCGTTCGAACGCATCATCAATACACCCACACGCGGTATAGGTGATCGCACACTAGTTGCCATCCGTGAACATGCACGTACACATCAATTAACCTTGTGGGAAGCATTGCAACGTTTGTTAGCTCAATCTTTTTTTGCTGCGCGCGCGGAAACCGCATTGCAATCCTTTATCAATCTTATCCACACCATGACTGAAAAAACAGCGGGCATGCCATTAGAAAAGCAGGTCGAATACGTCTTGTACGCGAGCGGCTTAATTGAGCATTACCGCAAAGAAAAAGGTGAAAAAGGCTTAACGCGCATCGAAAATTTGGAAGAATTAGTCAATGCAGCCTCTCAGTTCACGCAAGAAGGCGACACCGAAGAAATGCCACCGCTCGCCGCATTTCTCGCGTATGCGGCACTAGAATCTGGTGAAGAACAGTCAGAAGCCTATGAAGATTGTGTGCAATTGATGACCTTGCATGCGGCTAAAGGGTTGGAATTCCCGGTAGTCTTTCTAGCCGGTTGCGAAGAAGAATTATTCCCACATTATCTCACCATGAATGACCCCAAAGGGTTAGAAGAAGAACGGCGCTTGTGTTATGTGGGTATCACGCGTGCGATGCAAAAACTTTATATGAGCTACGCTGAATTGCGGCGCATGCATGGTAAAGAAGCCTACCATCGTCCCTCGCGCTTTCTGCGCGAAATCCCACCTGAATTAGTCCAGGAGATTCGCTTTAGAACCAAAGTGACTCGCGCGAAAAATTTCACATCAACCTATCAACCGCAGCCTGTGGGTAAGTTTCGACTTGGTCAAGAAGTCAGCCATCGCGTCTTTGGTGACGGCACAATCATTGACTTGGAAGGTGATGGTGAAGAAATGAAAGTGAAAGTGCGTTTTCCTAACATTGGTACCAAAATCTTAATCGCCAGTTATTTGGAAGCAAAATAGACGTTATCACATTAGACTCAGTGTGATTATTTTGATATGTTGAGCGAACATAAGGATGTTCCATATTGCATCAAGGATGAATGATGTCCATCGCCGTACAGTTGAAAACGATCGGAAAAGTTGAAAATATCGTCACCCAACTTAAAAAAAAGTATGCGCGCAAGCGTAATTCAGCGGGTGAGCTCACAAAATTATTAGAAGCGCTACACAAACTCCAAACGTACTTACAAAATCTCAATCAACTAAAACCGAATTACAATACCAATCATGTCCAATCTTACATGCGCGCCATCCAATTGCATGTCGATTTATTACACGCCACCCTATTAGCTGTTGATAGTAGAAAATTGGAGAAAGCGGTTAAAGTACTCTCCATCATCATGAAATTCCATCCGGTCAAATACTCTTATGTCTCCTATGCCATCGCCTGGCTGAGTGAGCTTTGTTATTTTATTTGAACCCGGCTTGACAATTTTGTAGCAGCACGTCACTTTAAGCCTCATTCCTCAGTACAAAGCTGTCTACCTATGTATAGACTCATCAGACCTTGTTTATTCGCACTTGACGCGGAAAAAGCACACCGCGTTGCCTTGCAGTCATTGAAATTTGCAGCTAAGTTGCGCCTGCTGCCTACACCAACTTCAAGCACGGCGCCCGCCAAACGCAGCATCATGGGGCTTCACTTTCCCAATCTCATTGGGCTTGCCGCTGGATTGGATAAAAATGGCGATTACATCGATGCGCTCGCTGCCCTAGGGTTTGGGTCAATCGAGATTGGTACCGTGACACCACGTCCGCAATCAGGTAATCCCATGCCACGACTCTTCAGACTGACAACCGCAGGCGCCATCATCAATCGCATGGGATTTAACAATAAAGGTATTGATTATGTGAAAGCGCGATTAGCCCAACGTCGCTATCGCGGCATCCTCGGTGTGAACATTGGCAAAAACAAAGCCACACCCAATGAACGTGCCATCGATGATTATTTGCTGGGCTTTAGAGAGTTAGCGCCCTATGCCAGCTATGTCACCATGAATATTTCGTCACCGAATACTTTGGGCTTGCGTGATTTACAACACGCTAACTCGCTGGCACCGATACTGAGCGCCTTAAAAGAAGCCCAATATCAACTTAAGCAACACACAGGTCATTATTCCCCGCTGGTCGTTAAAATTGCGCCGGACTTGCAAAACACAGATATTGCTTCTTTGGCAACTGTTTTTCTGGATGCCGATATTGATGGCGTGATTGCGTGTAACACCACCATTCGTCGTGACGGCATTACCAATGTAGCGCACGCGAATGAAGCGGGTGGATTAAGTGGCTTACCTGTACGTGGTCACAGTACAGCGGTGATACAACAATTGCATCAACACTTGGCGACACGCATCCCCATCATCGGCTGCGGTGGCATTGCCGATGAAAGCAGCGCCCGCGAAAAACTGGCAGCCGGTGCTAGTCTACTGCAAATCTATACCGGTTTAATTTATGAAGGACCGAGTCTTGTCAGGCGGCTAACACAACTGTCGTAATAACCCGTGACGCTTTGTATTGCCATCATAGATGGCGTGATGTTTCGTGAATGTAACTGTCTTTTGTTCTCAGGTTCCTTATCCCCGGGTTACGCGCTGCGCGCTTCACCCAGGCTACGATCTGAAACCGTTCGGCCTGAGGAGGCACGAAGTGCCGTCTCGAAGGCTGCGTGCCTGGTTTGTTCCCGGGTTCCTTATCCCCGGGTTACGTGCTGCGCGCTTCACCCAGGCTACGATCTGAAACCGTTCGGCCTGAGGAGGCACGA
>CAZYKO010000004.1:34136-95515 GCA_964648015.1 uncultured Coxiellaceae bacterium | reverse complement strand
AGTGCCGTCTCGAAGGCTGCGTGCCTGGTTTGTTCATTCCACGGTAACTGATTTAGCCAAATTGCGGGGTTGATCGACATCCGTCCCTTTCAACACGGCCACATGATACGCTAACAATTGCAAAGGCACTGTGTACAACATCGGCGCTAACAGGCGATGTATCTTTGGCATGGTAATCACTTGTGTCTCACGATGGGCTACTTGCTGGAAAGCTGCCGGCTTATCTGTTAATACAAACAACTTACCGCCGCGTGCCCGCACTTCTTCGAGATTAGAGAGTGTCTTTTCGATGATCTGATCATCCGGTACTGTCGCTACCACCGGCATGTGATTGTCCACCAACGCCAAGGGACCATGCTTCAACTCCCCCGCAGGGTAACCTTCCGCATGAATATAGGAAATCTCTTTCATTTTCAATGCGCCTTCAAGCGCGATAGGATATAACAAGTTTCTGCCTAAAAATAAGGCATGCTCTTTCATGGTAAACGCTCGCGCCCATTGCAAAATATCACTATCCGTCTCGAGCACATTTCTTATTAAATTAGGTAGTTGGTGCAGTGTTGAGACCAATGTTGCTGCGGTAGGATCTTGCATCTCGCCGGATTGACTGCGTCGCAAACTTAATGCGAGTAGAAATAAAGCCACTAACTGCGTCATGAATGCTTTGGTCGATGCCACACCGATCTCAACCCCTGCGTGTGTGAGGAAATGCGCATCAGCCTCGCGTATCATCGTGCTCCCGGGCACATTACAAATGACCAGCGAACTCAAATAATGCATTTTCTTCGCCATGCGTAAAGCAGCTAAGGTGTCTGCTGTTTCACCCGATTGCGATAAGGTCACAAAGAGACTGTCTTGGGTTGGTGCGATATCACGATAACGAAACTCACTGGCAACTTCAACAGAGCAGGGTATCTGAGCCAATGACTCGAACCAATAGCGAGCAATGAGCGCTGCATGATAACTCGTGCCGCAAGCCACGAGCTTCACTTGTTTCACTTGCGGAAAAATAGCTTCTGCTCGTGTGCCAAATATACCCGGCAAGACATGATCTTTCGCAAGACGACCTTCTAAGCAGGCACTGATAGCTGCTGGTTGTTCCATGATTTCTTTTTGCATGAAATGTCGATAATTACCGCGTTCGGTTGTATCTGGATTAAGCGCTAATCGATGGATATCACGTGTGATACGCTCGCCACCTTTGTTATAGATGGTGATGTCATCACACGTAATATCAACAATGTCATCATCTTCTAAGTAGATGAAATCTTTGGTCAATGATAATAAGGCTAACGGATCGGAAGCGATGTAATTCTCTTGCTGGCCCTTACCCACCACGAGTGGCGCACCCTGACGTACACCAATCACCCGAGAAGGATAATCCGCCGCCACTATCCCCAATGAATATGCTCCTTTTAATTCATTCACCGCACCACGGACTGCTGCTAACAAATCATTGCATTGCGTGAAATGATAGTGCACAAGATGCACAGCTGTTTCTGTATCCGTCTCTGAAGCAAATTCGTAGCCATGTGCTTGTAAACGTTGCCGCAACTCTGCATGGTTTTCGATAATGCCATTGTGAATCAAAGCGAATTTAGCTTGCGACATAAAAGGATGCGTATTTCTTTCTGTGGGTGCGCCATGCGTCGCCCAACGGGTATGCGCGATGCCAATGCAGGCGTCCACTGGTGTTTCCTTTACCACTGATTCTAATTCTTTGACTTTACCCACGACACGCAAACATTGTAATGCTTTTTGGCCATCGATCACCGCAATACCCGCTGAATCATAACCTCGGTATTCAAGTTTCTTTAAACCATCTAGCAAAATATTGGTGACAGAGCGTTTCGTCACGGCGCCGACTATACCACACATGTCTACATTCCTTTTCTTAGTTTGCGAAGACAAAAGATTATATAACGAGATCGCCGCAGGTTGCGACGGTTAGTCACCCCTCAAGTGTGTTTGTCTCTCATAGATGTTTAACGTAAATGAAATGCGCGAATTTTTTCTTCCGTTTCCGCATACATACGTTCCAGAGAGCTGAGCGCTTCACATTTTGCTTTACGCTGTTCTTCACTGTTTATTAAATGCGCCACCAATGAAAATAAGGTGTGAACATCCTTGTTATCTTCCTCTTTATGTAATCCTATTAATTCATGAATCATTTTGCCAAGGTTGGGGTTGGTTTTTTCTAGCTTCATGATATGTCTAGGACTAAAACTCTGGCCGAGTAATTCACATAACTTGCCTAGTACATTGATGTGACAAACATGTTCACGCTTTCCTCTTTCTATATCAACAATAGATTTTAGTTTTTTACCACGTGCATGATGTGCTTGCTCGTCTTCAAGCTTTTTATGTTGTTCAACTGCAAAGTGTGGATTGACAAGTAACAACTTTGCTGGCGGCGCTAAATTCAATGCAGAGACCACGTCAACGATATTTTCTTTGGGAATATTAAATACTTTATTCTCTGTATCGTGAAACTTAATTGTTTCATTTTCAATCATACTCTCAAAAACTTTGAGCTTTTCTTCTTGTCGTTTTAACCATCTGTCATCCACCACCTCGATCTTTTCTCGTGTTTTAGTCAGATCTTCATCCATGGAAGCAATTTCTTGCTGCGCCTCAGCAATTGCTGTGGGTAACATGCCTGCCAGTTTTTCTAATGATTTGACTTCTCGTTCATCCAGCACTTTTGTGCCCGCCAATGGTATGGCCCCTTGTTCCTCATAGCGCGTGGCACGTTCTTTTTCTTTGGCGATGACTGCTTCAATTTCCACCTCAGCAATAGCTTCCCCCCATTGTTTTTCTTCAGCTAATTGTTTGGTCCAGCGGATGAGCAACTTACATAAGACTTCATCATAGGTAAATTGTAATATTATCAGTTGAATATAAGCCTTATAGACCCAAGAATTGGGATTGTAGAGCGCTAAAAGAAGCTCTTGCGGCGTCTTCGGGTTGTTACTCGCTTCTTCATTCTCTCTCACATTTTCCATTGTTAGGTTCTCGCTCAGCTATATCCAGTCATATGTCAATTCTAGCCTATTCCGCAGCACATAATCTTATGGGCTTTAACGCTATGAATTTTCGTAGTTTTTTTCCTTAACCGTGCTAGGTCGCTGCCAATTAGCATGGGTGCGTTGCGCTAAATCATGTGTCAGCGTGAGCCCGCCTGCAGGTACATCCTTCACCACCGTGGCACCTGCACCGATTGTCGCTCGCGAACCGATAGTGACAGGTGCGACCAACTGTGTGTCAGAGCCAATGTGTACATGATCACCGATAATGGTTTTATGTTTATGGGCGCCATCATAATTACAAGTAATTGTCCCCGCACCCACATTCACGTATTGCCCCATGTGACAATCACCGATATAACTCAAGTGATTCACTTTACTACGTTGCTGTATGACGCTATTTTTAATTTCTACAAAATTGCCAATGTGCACATGCTCATGCAATAGGGTGCCTGGTCGTAAACGCGCATAAGGACCGATGGTACACGCACGCGCGATGTGAGCGCCTTCAATCACACTGTTTGCTTTTATCTCTACATGATCCGCCAAAACGGCATCACGAATAATGGTATTCGGCCCAATGATACAATGATTGCCAATGATCACGTTCCCCGAAAAGATGACATTGATGTCCACGAGTACATCATGACCAAATTGCACATCACCACGTATATCAACGCGTGCAGGATCGTAAAAACTCACACCACGCTGTAACCATGAGTTCACTAATTGCTGTTGGTAGTAACGTTCCATGCGAGCAAGTTGCACGCGATCATTGATACCCAAGATTTCTTCAACATGAGCAGGTTGTACCGTATGAATAGACACACCGCTTTGCATGGCATAAGAGATGATGTCAGTTAAATAATATTCTCGTTGTGCATTTTGATTGCTGAGCTGTGGCAACCATTCTTGTAAATACCGTACAGGTAAAAAATAAATGCCCGTGTTAATTTCCTTGATGGCTTTTTGCGCTGGTGTCGCATCTTTATCTTCGACAATGCCACAAACTTGTTGTGCGTCATCACGTATGACACGGCCATAACCACTCGGATCACTGAGATCCGCCGTCACCAGTGCCACTGATGGTGCTGGCGTCTGCTGTATTAATTTATTGAGTGTGGCCAGAGAAATCAGCGGCACATCGCCGTAGAGGACTAAGACTTGATCGTCTACCGACATATGTGCAAGAGCTTGCAATACGGCATGTCCCGTTCCCAATTGTTCCGCTTGATGCACCCATTGCACCGGATAATCACTCAGCTTCTCACGTAATAATTCCCCCTGATGACCATGTACCACCAACGGTGTACGCGTATCAGGCAATTGCAATGCAGTTTGGATCACATGCGCCAATAATGGCCGCGCTGCTAACGGATGCAAGACTTTGGGTAGCGCAGAGTGCATGCGTTTACCTTGTCCCGCAGCAAGGATCACGACTTGTATCGCCATGGAATGAAACCTCTCTATTAATGTAAAACGTCAATAGTCATGTCAGTGCACCGCAGCTGGTAACGCATTCAGACGTTGACATAACGCCTGCACACGCGCATCAGATGCGATAGGTTGATCAATACACAAAAAAGCCACATGTTCTAATCGATCAGACATGGCATTGATCATGAATGAGAATTGTGCAATTGGCGTAATCGCATTTTGTTCGTTAATCACCATGATCGGATCGTCTTCGCCACTATAAGCACGATGCGGTGTTTGAATGAGTGCTAATTGCCAGTCTTGAAATTGGTCTTGATACTGTGACTTGAAGTGTGCAATTTCAGCTTGCGCGGCCGCTATATCGATATGATCTAAGCGTACAATTTTTGGCATCATGCGTTCATGCAAGCGGGTAGCAATTTGTGTCGCAGGTAATTGATCACTGAGCGAAGCTAATTGGCGTATTAGTGCGAATAAATCATAATCACACAATACTTTGTAAGAATGAAAATTTGCCGCCAGAAATTCTTTTTTGAGCACGGTCAAATCTTTACACGTTCGCATCGATTGATTCAAATGATTCGCAGCAATGAGAAATTGTCCCAATTTAGTTTCTGTAATCGGTTGATAAACCGCTACTGATTCTAGATTTTCTGCTAAATTAACCAACAATTGCACCATAAAAAATTCGATGGCTAATTTTTTGTGTGCTTGATAAATATTTCTTATCATCAGACGTCGTGCCATTAAATAATGTTCCACTGCGCCAATACCTTTATGGGTAATGCCTAAGCGTTCCCCCGCGTCAGTTTGCACAATGGTCATACAATGTAATAGCCACCGAAAATCAAATTCGCCATAACGTACGCCACAAAAATGGCTGTCACGTAAGAGATAATCCAAACGATCCGCATCTAATTGTGAAGAAACAATATCTGCTAACACATTTTTTTGTACTTGTTGATGCATAATCATTTCAGCAATCGTACGAAATTTTTCGCGGTTTAAGGGATAGCGCGGATTTAATCGATTATAGTTGCTAAAAAAATCATCAGTCGCATAATCGGCGAGAAAGTACGGCGTCCAGTCTTCATGCAAAATCAATTTACGATGAAAAATCCACTCGAAGGCATGAGAAAATGGCCCATGACCAATATCATGTAAAAGACATGCGATCATCACTAATTGGCGTTCGGAATCAGCCAAACCAATTTTCTGTGCGATTTGACTACCAACATAACAACAACCTAGGCAATGATTGAAGCGTGAATGCACAGCGCCTGGGAAAATGACATCACCCATACCCAATTGCTTGATATGACGCAATCGTTGAAAATTCGCGCTATCAATAAAGGGCTTCACCCATGCATCTTCAGCCGTTGTGAATTGCATTGTGCCGTGGACGGGATCTTTTATTACATGAAAAATATTACTCATCAATATTCCTTAAAACGGCTGAGACTTCGACTAAAACGTGCAATATTTGTTCGTTTAGCCTGGAGATGGCGGTTGACATCCTCATCGCACGCCACCGCGATGACGAATTGATTAATCAGGAGATATCGTGTGTGAGAAAAAATATTACCGTCTGCAAAAATGAAATGCAAACAGAAATGGCCTTTTCATCACGTGCGAGATCACAAGTGCTTGGTGACTTTACCCAACAGATCTTACACGCTTACACCCAATGGGCCGTTACGGCGCCACACACGATGGGCTAAGACTAATGGTTTCGAGTGGCGTATATCGAGAACCATCTGACTGCGGTTCACTGCGAAATAAAACCACTTCTTTCAAAGGAATCGCCTCCAAAACTGGCGCTGCGCACTCAGATAAAAATTGTAAGTTGAGGCCGTGCGGCTGCTTGATACGTCCGATGGTGAGATGGGCGCGAAATGGGCGTGTTTCGACAACATAGTGACAAGCGCTAATCCCTCGTCCAATATGTATCACTAATTGCTGCAAAGCTTCCTGCGGTAAAATATCGAAGACGATGACGCGTGGACGGTAAGGGTTAGGAAATAATTGCAAGGCGCCGATACTCGGTGCCACCTGCAGATGTGCCTCCTTCAATTCTTCACGGACCTTAGCGATTAATATGGGTAAGTCTTCTCGCTTTACCTCCGCCAAAAAGTGTAAAGTGATATGAAGATTCTCTGGTCGGGTCCAACGGATAGCAGATGTTTTAGATGTTTTTTTCAGTTGGCCAAGGTAGCTACCTAGCGCTTTTTTGTGGGATACTGGTAAATCAATGGCAAAAAAAATACGGACAACAGCAGGCATCGTCATTCCATTTCTCCCAATGATTGATTAATATGTTTCTGCTAGTCATAAGGATTCCATTATGGTAAAAAAACGTGGTCTTGGTAAATCATTAGATGCGCTCCTCGCTTACACGAAGGGTGAGCTCTCACCAACTGCTGAGCATGAGACACCCCATGACGATCAACTCACGCAGCTTTCTGTGGATGCGCTTCAACGTGGCAAATACCAACCACGTCGAGAGATGGATCCTGAAGCCCTGGAAGAATTAACCAACTCCATTCGCACGCAGGGCGTTATCCAACCCCTGATCGTACGTCCCGTCGCCAATATGATGTATGAAATTATTGCTGGCGAACGGCGCTGGCGAGCCGCACAACTTGCAGGGCTGACGGAAGTGCCCGTCATCATTCGCGATGTGCCAGATGAAGCTGCGCTTGCAATCGCGCTGATTGAAAATATTCAGCGAGAAAATCTTAATCCCATCGAAGAAGCAGTCGCGTTGCAACGCTTGATCGATGAATTTGAGATGACACATCAGCAAGTCGCTGAATCTGTTGGCAAATCTCGCACGAGTGTCACCAACCTGCTACGGTTACTCGCACTCCCTGACGCCGTCAAAGTGATGCTAGATCGTGGCCAATTAGAAATGGGACATGCACGCACACTCATCACATTACCCGAAGCTACGCAATTCGAAGTCGCTCAGATGATTGTTGCTCGCGGTCTATCCGTTCGTGAAACAGAAAATTTAGTTCGCCGCCTGCAAGCACCGCCGACAGCCGCCCAACACAAAGCACCACTAGATCCCGACCTGCGACACTTGCAGGAAAGCTTGGCCCGACAATTAAAACTGCGCGTAGCCATCCAGTGCAATGCCAAAGGAAAAGGTAAAGTCGTCATTCATTACAAAAATCTTACCGAACTCAATAAGCTACTATTACAATTCCAGCAGGAGCTTGTCACCGAAGTTATATGATCGTGACCTGTGCGACAGGTGGAAATGAGCTATGGTAGTGTAAGCCATCCCATATCAGTCTAAATGACTCAATGGTAAGCTGGTGATATGTGTAATAAATGGAGAGACAATCATAGCCGCCACCGGCAATAGATTGTAGCTGTAGGCCATCGATATCAATAAAATCACCACTCTGTAGCTTCTCTGTGCCCAATGGGTAAATCGCATAGTATCGACAATAACCATTTTGCCAATAACCAACGAGTGCCTGCGCATTTACTTTAAACGCTGCATTATTTGGGGTGAGAAAGTAAGTGGTATGGATCGCAGGGCCAATCACATGGCCTTTAGCACCAATGGTCCATGCTGGACAAGTTGTCGCACCAAACAACACACCTACAATCAACCACTGGTATGACATGGGCATCGCAAGATCCCTCCCGCCATGCTATCTCATTTATTATATCGTATTGTGGTTTATTGTTGTGTGTCACCTACGTTCAACGCTACGACTGGATTGATAACCTAGCGTGAGCACCCCTCGAGACAGCGCCCTTCGAGATGGCACGTTGTACCGTATCAAGGACGCTTCCTCGGGTGAACGGGTTTGGCCGCGTGCCCGCCCTAGTTTCAAGGTTAGCTTTACACCGTTGGGCCATTTAAAGCGCCGATTTCCTGAACTTCACCAACGAACTTTTTGAAATAATCATAAGTCATGTAGAAGTTACCATGATCACCGACATCTGCACCCCATGAGTTGCGCAAGGTGAGCAAGCCTTTGTGCACCGTCCCCTGATTATCATAAGCCACTGCATTATCATCATAACCGATAATTACCATTTCATGACCACCGGTGGAGTAGGGAGGTAACTCTAACTCTTTAGTCAAAGCCCAAGTATCGTTTTTAGCATGGAAGCTGGCACAAGCACCGGCTGGACAATAGTCTGATATCACTAAAAAGGTACCAAAGCTCAGACGATTCCCACGATTTAATGCTTTTTTAGTTTGTTGCAACACTTTTTCGGCGCTGTCTGTATCATTGAACTGCTTCATGAAGCGTTGCGAAAAATCCATCATTTGCAAATAGTAAAATTTGCTGCTGACGTCGATACTCTTCTCAGCGTATTCGTTCAATGGCATCGCCTGTCCTTCGTTGGTGAAATCATCCAGCGGATACTCTTTGACAGTCGCACAAGATTTTTCTTGTTGCACGGCTTTAGTGACGATACCAAAACGACGCATTTGATCTAGTACATAAGGTCCAAATGAACCTTCCCATCCACCCGGCATATAGCTTCCTTGATCTTCCAGATAAGCACCAAGCTCTAACTGACACAATTGGCTTATCATATCGCCGTGATTCAAGACTGCATCTACCACCGCGGTATTAGCAAAGGTGGCGCAAGTACCATGCATCCCTTGATCGAGCACGGGTACGCCATTCATGCCTAAATCAACATGCGTCGGTAAGTTGGTGGCTGCAGCCAACAAAGATGGCTTAGGATGATAGTTAAATAAAATGTCATGCTCTTTCGGGGTGAGATTCACCTTTAAGATGGTCACTTGTTTATGAGCCGGTTGTTGCGCTCTGATGCCTGGCGTATTTAACGGAACAGTGGTGGACATGGGTTTGTCGAAGGTCAAAGCATGTGCGTTAATGGCGATCATTGAAGCAGTCGCAAAAGTAATACCAGCAAAAATTTGCTTGTACATGAAAACTCTCCTAGTGTTTATCATTATTAACGGCAGTAAAGTTACAGAATTGTGATGGTAAGTGAAAGTGTTATTTCTGTTTCTTTTCGCACAATGTGACGCATCTTGGAAATTCTGAAGACAGATAACATGGAATCCGGTATGATGAATTGATGTCGTCGCAACTCATGGAGGAGGTGCAATGAAATCCACAATTCTTGCAATGACCATCTTGCTTTTCTCATCCACGGTATTCGCTGATTATCCACCACCCGTACTACCATTAAATCCTGGGATGCCGGGTAAAAATGCCGGTGATATCATCGTGCCAATTAATGATCCCCAAATCGCTGCTTGGTGTGATTTTACTAAACCGATTATTGTCACACGCACCAATGTATTGTGTGTTTACGTAGGAAACACATCGTCGTATTACACGAGCCCTTGATATGGGAGCACATTATTACACGAGCCCCCTCGAGACGGCACTGCGTGCCTCCTCGGGGCGAACGGGTTGGGCAGCGTGCCCACCCTTGTGTCTTGAAATCGTGATATAAAAAAAGAGTTTTGTTATCGTTATACGGTAATAAAAAAGGAAGTGATAGATCGTCCCACCCTTGGGGCGAGCGGATTTTAGTTGTTACGCGCCAAAAAAAGCCGGTTTCAAGAAGGGTGATTGATTACGTTTAATACGTCATCTCATCCTAAGATCATTGCCACACAATTACCCTCGTTCGCCCCGAGGTGATTTACCCCCGTTCGCCCCGAGGTGATTTACCCCCGTTCGCCCCGAGGAGGCACGCAGTGCCGTCTCGAGGGGGCTCGATTTCGCATGATTTCATTTCATGTCATCGAGCAACATTTTCAGCGGTTAATCAATTATCTTATTGATTTATAATGGCCAATATTTATTCATCTATCCCCCTATGAGAAGCGTATAATTATTCTTATAAATACTAAAAAACACGCAAAACAAGGAGGAAGAGACATGAAACACTTAGCTAAGTGGGTTTCTGCTTTTGCGCTTGCATTAACACTCACTCTATCCACAAGCCCTGTGCTTGCTGGTCATGGTGGCGGCGGTCATCATGGTGGCGGCGGTCATCACGGTGGCGGTCATCATGGCGGTGGTCATCATGGTGGCGGTCATCATGGCGGTGGTCATTGGGGTGGTCATCATGGTGGCGGTCATTGGGGTGGTCATCATGGCGGTCGTTGGGGTGGTGGCTATTGGGGTGGTGGTGGCTATTACATGGGTAATATTTATATTGCACCCGGCTGCTCATGGATTCCAGGTCACTACAACAAAAAAGGTAAGTGGATCTCGGGTTACCGCGTCTGCTAATAGGCAAATCATCGCTTTCGCGGCAAATCCCTTGCCGCGAAAGTTTCACAAATACCGTTCACTCGTCATCACCCGCCAGTATCTTTACTTAAACGGATGGCTTCTGTGACTCATGCAGCTGTGTCGTTTCTTCACTCGTCGTTGGTTTAACCGTTTGCATCATATTGAAGACAGACAACAGCATTGGGTTAGTGGTTATCTGCAATTTTTTTTTTATCGTCTCCAGTTCCGCATCCCAGTTAAACTGTCCCGGTTCGTTATTAACAAGGTGAACGTCTTGACAACATTGAGACGCTGCCATTTGCATGGCTTTGGCATCCTCAATCACATCATCATAAATGTAAACCTGTTGCGGTGATTTCGACTTTAAATATAAACATGCCACACTATACTTTTCCGCTGGTGCAATAATCGTTATTCTATCGATTTGTTCGTCTGTCAATCCCTCGAAGCTTAAGAGTGCCTTGATGTAATCAACTTGATTCTTTGAAATAATGCATATACCAATTTGCTCATGATTTGCCGCATAGTTAAGAAATCTTAACGCAGCTTCACTGAGTCGGCGTGGATCGCGCTTTTCAGTATCAATTGCTTGTTCGATAAACACATGTTTCATTATTTTTAAAATTATTTCTCTTGGTAACAGCTGAGATTTGTAGCCAGCTCGGGGATCCAGCAGTAGTGATTGATAAAACCTTGCAAAGACCAAACGACTTCCAGGCACTTCAGTCATTGTTCCATCGAAATCAGTGAGAATTTCTATAATTGGTTTTCGATTATTCATGTCGACACTCCATTTTAAAATTTATTTTCCTAAACTACGCCCGTCATGGCTTTGATGCAATAGATGTCAATTTTTAGCGTGTTAATTGCTTAAGAGAACAACGTTCTATTAAGGTAACGTGCTAACCGCATGATTGCATGTGGAATCTTCGGATGCGGGGAAAAATTGCTATAATCTAACTTGGGTAATCATATCGAGCTTGAGCAAACAACAAAGAATAAAGGAGTATACCCGTGTTTGATGCCGATCGCCCCATTACTGCGCCTGGACAAGATAAATTGAATCGCGCTCAGTTTGCGACATATCTCGCACGGTGCTTGTTAGACCATCACGACCCTGAAAGTTTAGTGGTAGGTTTATATGGTGGCTTTGGTGTAGGTAAAACTTCTCTACTAAATCTCGTCGTCAATGAACTCAATTTTGCCGCCAGTAATATGGCTGATGATGAGAAGCCAGTGATTTTAAATTTCAGTCCTTGGAGTTATTCAGGTCAGGGTCAATTGATCGATAGTTTCTACAGACGACTATCCTCAGCGATACGCAATGCCACATATGTTGAGAATGCTGATGAAATTATTTTACAACTCGAGCGCTATGCTTCATTCTTCACACAAAAGCCGTTACCAGCGCCACTGAGACCTAAACGTTCATGGTTAGCACGATTATTTTCACGTCCTGTGACGAGCTATGATGCATGGGGGGAAGGACGCGATCCAACGCAAGTAAAAGCACGACTCAATGAGTTATTACGCCAACAAAAACACAAATTCATTATCGTCATTGATAATATTTCACGACTGTATCCTGACGAGATTAAACTAATCTTCCAAATTGTTAAATCCATGGCAGACTACGCGAATACTGCCTACTTACTTGCTTTTGATAAAGAACAAGTCAAACGCGCCCTAAAGACGCTCAACTATAGCCATAATGATGCTTTCATCGAAAAGGTTGTTCAGCTTTCATTTACGGTACCACCCATTTTACCGCAAAATTTAGAAGCGATATTTGCTGATCGCCTCGCGGTCGTGATCGCGACGATTCCTGAAGGTTCCTGGTCAAACCAATACTGGGCTGACATTTATTATAATTCATTAAAATATTTTTTTGAAAATTGCCGTGACATCACCCGCTATGTAAATCATTTACACTTTAGTTACCCACGTTTACGTGACATTGTGAACCCCATGGATTTTTTTGCCATCAGTGCGATTGAAGTTTTTTTACCTGAAGTGTATGCAGGTATACGCGATAACAAAGATTTATTCACTGATTTATTGGATAACGTCTATGTACTTAATGAAGATCAGATTCAAAAAGACAAAATGCGTTGCGACGAAATAATTGCTCGCAATGAACGTGTTTCTGCCGATAAAGTTGTTGGATTATTATGTCATTTATTCCCGCGCTTACGGCATCTCTATGAACCCTATATTCCTTTTTATCATTCAGATACGCTAGCACGTAAATTGCGCCGCATTTGCAGCCCAGACTTGTTTGATGCTTACTTCCGCTTATCCATACAATCACCACAAATACCAGAGAAAGAATTCCAGACAATGCTTGCGTTAACCAATGATCCAGTCGTATTTGATCACACCTTAACACGACTCAATCAGGATGAACGCATCATTAATTTTCTGGATCAGCTGGATGAATCGACAGGCAAGAATGCCATCCCGACGTCGCCTAAAAATATTGCAGCGATTGTCAATGCATTACTCGATGATGGCGACTTATTTCCGGCCGGGATCAGCGGGCCATTAAGTCTAGACACGCCCATGCGTATCCATCGCATCATTCATCATTTACTCCATCACCTACCAAGTATTGACGAACGCTTCCTGATGATGCAAAACGCGATCGCAAACGCACAAAAGAGCCTCTACATTACGATTCATGAATTACGTGAGCAAGCATCACAGCATCATGAAGAAGAAGATACTTTCTTACCGCTTGAATTTCGTGATTTAAACACTGAGCAGTTACAATCATTACAAAAATTGGCTGTCTCACGCATTGAAAATTGGGCTCAAGACGGACGCTTACAAGATCACCCACGATTGCTGCCAATTTTGTACGCTTGGTTAGATTGGGGTGATGCGAATGCCTGTAAAAGTTTTGTAGAGAAGATGACGAACACCGATCGTGGTCTCATCGCATTTTTACTAGTGACCCTGCAGGAACCTATTGGCGAAGCGATGACCCAATATGAGAAAAAGCCTTCTTGGCAAAAAGCTTTAGTCGATGTCAACGCTTTCATCCCAGTGGCCGCCTTAGAACCCCACGCGCGAGCACTGTTTGAAGATCCCTATTTTGAGAAATTACGAGAAAAAGAACAGTTAGCACTCATGATTTTCTTAGATTTGGTTGAGAGTCCTGCATTAAAGAACGTCGCCAAAACGACTATTTAGCGATGCAGCCCTATTCACACAACAGCTAAAGCTATGTCACAATGGTGTAATCCATCGGGAGCACACCATGCAATTAGCAAAAGTTTTCATCGCTACCATCACCTGTCTCTTATTATCCAGCTGCGCGTTCATGCAAGGCTTACGTGCACAAGAGAAAAATGTGACTGAGTCAGGTAAAGAAATCAGTGTTAGCGGTGGTGCCCCTCAGGCAAGTCAAGGTAACGCGACAAGCGCTAATGAAACAGCAGCTAGCACCATTTCACCGGTAACGCGCTAACATCACCTTTAAAATGAAAAGACTGCGCTAAAGAATATCCTTGGGCGATTACCACGTCCGATAAATTGTTCAGCAGCAATAGGTTTAGTCAGCACTTGCGTCCACATGATGTTACCACTGATATATTTCGAGAAATAGAAGCGCATCCCTACACCGGTGGTCATACCACTTTGCTTAATAGGTGACCCTGGAATAAACAAGTAATCCCAGATGATACCTGCGTCATAATACAAATAAAATTGTAAATCCTGTATAAGCCTAGATAAAAACAAATCATACCGAAGTTCAGCCGTTCCCGCGATACCCTTATCGCCAATCAACTCCGCAATATCATACCCGCGTCCTAGCACACTACCACCATAAGTAAATTGTTCAGAAGCCAATAGCGGATTAAACCCATATTGACCCTTGATGAGCGCATAAAAAGATAAAGGGCCTTTGAGTGCTTGCAGACGACTTATCTGAACGTCAATCTTAGTATAATCACCACGACCACCAGGTCTTGAAGTTTGTGCAAAGATGCTCGTATCCGATGTATAACCTAAAACTGGTAAGCCTTGACGCACATCGGCATAAATATTATTGGTGCCGCCATAGCTATCAGAAAGATTGTACGTCAATCCTATCCCTAAACTACGCAAATGATCGGTATAGAGAGTACTAGATAATGTGTTAACCGTACTATCTTGATAATTCAAACTCACTTGAGCCGTTAAATTTTGTGAACGCTCGCGAATAATAGGAAAGAAAAAACTGGTATACCAATTGATATTCGAGCCATCTAATTTTGCTGGACGCAAGACAAATAAAGGGTAGGTGTATGCGTGAGTTGTCCCAATGAGCCACCGATTGCCTTCATCGTCTAACGCAACATTGTAATTAAAATCATTGTACGTGAGCTCGCCACCTTTAGGCGTTTTCACCACAGTAACTTGCGTACTATCCCCCGAGAAAAACATAGAATTGAGTCCAATGTTCCCCGTGATTTGCTGCGGCCCAATATAAAGCGTACCGTAATTGTCATATGAGAAGTAACCCGTTATCGGCTTATTCTCGGCAATTAATGTTAAATCAGCAGCACCCGTCGTTGTTTTAGATGGTGCCAACACAGACCTCACGTACGTCGCTGGAATTTCATTGGCAAGCAACAGATAATATTCCATCCGTTTTATTGCCAAAGGCTTGCACGCCTTGATACGCTCCCCGAAAGCTTTAATTAAACACTGCGCGCCAAATGGTGTGCCAGCCACACCGACTTCATCGATAAATCCTTCAATAATTTGAATTTTGACCACACCACCTTTCACATGCTGGGGTAGCAAGATGGCTCTAGAAATAATGTATCCATTATTACGGTAGTAATTCGAAATGGCTTGCACAATCTCATAGAGTTCTGCAACCGTAATGACGCGATGTAACTTATCCGCATAGAGTGTACGTAGCGTATCATCGGAATAGCGTACATTACCCTCGAGCACAATGGCATTCAATTTGAACTTAATTTTTTTTGCTGCTTCACCGCCGGGTGTACTCGGTGTTTCTTTGGGTGGTGTGATCGGTGCAACGGTTTTAAGTGTGGGTTGGGGTTGCTCCTCGGTAATCGCCTGGCTCACCTGTGATGGATTCACCGATCCAGGTAAAATAGTAGCGGCACGGCTGCTACTCAAGTAGGATGCGACCACAACCATCATGATCATACCTACTGATAGCGTTTTTCTATTCATCCCTGATTCCTCTTACGCATTTTTATACGCTGGCGTATTGATATCGCGATATTGCCTATCGTGAATACCGGTTGTTAGATGATGACCAGAACCAATATGACACCAAGCAGTCCATAGGGTAAAATGCCATACTACTACCAGAATTAATGCTCAGCAAGGAAACGCCATGAGTAAACGTATCCCCATCATCGTTGGCATCGCATTTTTGTTGATTGCTCTCTGGTTGCTCATCACGCCATATAGCATCATCCAACAGCTCATCGATCGACTCAATAATCTTACCTATGATTTACGTTATCGAGTGCATGTACTGACAGACAACCCCCCACCCGTGACACACATCGCAATAGTGGATATTGATGATAAAAGTCTTAAAGTGATCGGACGGTGGCCGTGGCCAAGGAGCGTACTTGCAAAACTAGTGACACAACTACACAAACAAGGCGCACGTGTCGTGGCTTTTGATATCTTCTTTTCAGAAGATGACCCAAATATCGCAGAGAAAATACTGCATCGCTTAGCGCAAGAGAAAAAATTAACACCATCTGTCGCAACGACGCTCAAAGAAAATATACCACTCTTTGATGAAGATGCGGTTTTTGCAAAGAGCTTAACTGCTATTGAACCCGTGTTACCTTTAGGATTTCTCCCATACCCACAATCAAACAATCTATTGCCTAAACCACTCATGGTACTCAGCACAACACAGCGGATGAATCTGGACATTAGAGAAGCACAGGGCTACATCAGCAACATTCCTGAAATTGAACACATGGCAAAGGGATCGGGTTTTATTAATATTTTTCCCGATGCCGATGGCATTATACGCCGTACCCCACTTCTCATCGACTACCAAGGTAAAGTTTACCCATCACTCGCCTTACAAGCCGTGATGACCTTTTTAGGTGAACCCATTCAATTAATGATACAGCCATATCATAATACGCAACGCTTAGAGGGGATTAAACTTGGCTTTAATACCATTCCCACTGACGAACAGTCACAAGTGTTGATCCCTTTTATCGGGCGTAGCTTCACTTTCCCCTACTACTCAGCTATCGATGTGATCGATGGCAAGGTGCCTAGTACCGCACTGATGGGCAAACTTATTTTTGTCGGCACTTCTGGCACTGGGCTAGGCGATTTACACCCCACCACCATACAAAATCCATTTCCAGGCGTAGAAATTCAAGCCACCGTGGCGCATGGGCTTTTAAAAAACAATTTTTCCTATGTGCCAGCATGGGCGCTTGGCGCGAGTATTGTCTTTACCGTTTTCATCGGTCTCATGGCAGCGTTGATTTTTCCCTTCTTAGGTCCAGGTTGGCTAGCGCTGATGATCGTAATCTTTCCACCATTGTTTACCTTACTCAATAATTGGTTATGGCAAGAAACCGGTCTTATCATTTCGATGTTAATCCCCATCATATTGGTCTTTGCTATTGCACTATTCAATATTATGTATGGATATCTCTTCGAATCACGTCGTCGAGAACGCATCAAAGCCATGTTTGGTCAATATGTCCCTGAGAAGCATATCGATGAAATGTTACATAAACATGAAGACTTTGCCTTGCACGGAGAAAGTCGTGATATGACAGTACTATTTGCTGATATTCGTAACTTTACGACGATGTCAGAGAATATGACCGCCACTGAGTTGGTTGAAGTATTGAATACCTATTTGACACCGATGACGGAAATTATTTTCAAAAATCACGGTACGGTCGATAAATATGTAGGCGATATGATTATGGCGTTTTGGGGTGCCCCGCTCAAAGATGAAAAACATGCGGAAAAAGCCATTGAGGCTGCATTGGAAATGCATTTGAAAGTACGCACCTTGCATCAAACACTAGCAAAACATCATTGGCCAGATATCAAAATTGGCATCGGCATCAACAGTGGTCACATGAGTGTGGGTGACATGGGATCTCACTATCGACGTAATTACACTGTGATTGGTGATGAAGTCAATTTGGCGTCGCGCATTGAAAGTCTGACCAAATTTTATGGGGTGGATATTATCATTAGTGAGAATACACGGCGAGATCAACATAATTTTGTTTTTAGAAAACTTGATCGTGTCAAAGTCAAAGGAAAGAATTTTAGTATCGCTATCTATGAAGTGATTTGTAAACGTCTAGAACTCACCGCAGCACTTGATGATGAATTAGAAAAACATCATCAAGCACTTGAACATTATTTCAAACAACAATGGCATGAAGCGGAAATCCTATTTAACGAATTACATAGCGCCTATCCAAAAACCCGTGTATACAAAATTTTCCTAGATCGTATTACTGAATTTAAATCAATGACATTGTCATCTGATTGGGATGGTGTTTATGTGCATGCGACGAAATAAGCCATGCTATCCCAACTAACTCAGCTGTTGAGATGGGTCATAGGATGATTGATTAACTTCAACAACTTCGTCTTTAGGCGCATGACGACGCTTTTTCCAAATCTGGAAAGCATTATCCATATATTTATATTTTGCCATGGAATGATTAATAGGCGCATTCGACTGAAGATCATCTGGCGTAAAATCATGATTACCTATACAAGGATTTGATTTAAAATTTTTCTCTATATCATTCGTGTGTAGCGTTACTGTGGATAATGCTGTTTTCATCACCGCTTCATATTGTGCTAACGTAGTCACCCCTGCTTGAAAATTTGCATTTGCGGCCAAACCTAAATTGATTCCGCTATTGTGTGACACCATGTCAAGATCTTCTGCTGTCACTGTCGTACTCATCAATCGATGATGAGAGTATTTGTTCACATGTAGCATAGCATTAAATAATCCGATCACGACTAAGATAGCAATACTCGCGCCAAATGCATTATAAATGGATTGTTCCTCATGTCGATCAGATTGGTCCAAATAGTTAGCTAATAGTAAACTGCTGCCGGCCAGATACAGTGTCACACTGATGCCACACATAAACACAAAGTCACTTTTTTCATTAACGTCCATCCCTCTATTACCGCTGAATAGATGCATTTTGTTATGATGGAGATAGCGATTGATGGCATGTGTTTTCTGCTTCAATTCCTGATGATGAAATTTCAGAAATGATCGCGCTTGAAAGTAGGTTTTACCTAATAAAAGTTCTTTTGTTAGCTGATGAAAATTTTTATTAACGAGAAGCATATTAGGCAAATCGTGCTTTGGAAGCCATGATAGAATATATACAAATATTTCTGGCGGTAAGGATCTGAAATAATCAATATCACTATTTGGCTTAGATTTTGATTTGCTGAGTAGATTCGTTATTTTTTTAGATGATGGGAAATTGATGAAAGGCATTATTGTTATCTCCACTCATTATAGGCACAGACAGCATCAGGGTGCCGTTAAGATAACAAACTTAGGTTAAGACCATCTTAAGAAAAACTAAGCGAAATATGTAAACCTCTGTACACGACATAAACACGTCAAGAGCCTTACATCCCTCGAGGGCGGAACAATGGGAGCGTAGGGTAGGCAACCTGTACAACCTTGTACTAATAATCGAGAAACTATTTGCGGGAAGGGCTGTGGCTTCAACCCGGCAATTATTATATGATTTTTGTCGTGTATAGAGTATGGCAACCTCGGCATCAGACCAAGCTTCACCAAAACCTGATGCCCCGTGCTGAGGAGACACAGCATAGTTGATTGCACAATTGTTAGCCATGCAAGCATTAACTAACAAGGCGCTGGTATAGAACGTGGGGAAATGAACGCTGTATCAAGATGCATACAACGCCCGCGCAAGATCGTATACACAGGCCATCCTTGTAATACCATCCCCATATAGGGAGACCACCCACATTTACTCTCCGTGCGAGTGACAGCCGACACTTTTTGCCGGTCAACTAGTACATAATCATTATTGATTGGCACATGAAAAATGTCGCGCGCGCGACCTGAAGTCAGCGCAATCACCTCTTCAATAGTTAATAATCCTTGTTGTTGTGCTGTTAGCAATAAAGGCAATACAAACTCGATGCCCGGCATTCCCGAGGGACATTGGCCATAAGGTTGGGATTTTTCAGCCGCGGTATGCGGTGCATGATCTGAGCCGATAGTATCAATCACGCCGTCTTTAATCGCTTGGAATAGATGCGCCTGATGTTTCGCTGCACGTAGTGGTGGATTCACTACCGCACGTCCACCCAAGTGATCATATGCACTATCGTTGAAAAACAAATGGTGTGGTGTCGTTTCAGCAAAAACCTTGAGTCCTTCTTGTTTCGCCTGCTTAATCAATGCAATTTCTTCGGCAGTGCTGACGTGCAAAATATATAATTTGGTGCCATATACACGACTGAGATCTATGGCCTTCGCAACTGCGCACGTGGCGGCATCAATGTGCCTAATGATTGAATGGGCTGCATAGCATTGCTCACCTTGATAATTTGCACGGCTCTCACGTAATGAGGCTTCATCTTCAGCATGAACAGCAACGAGCATCTGATGCTTAGCCGCCACAGAAAACACGGTATGCAAACTTTCATCATCATCGATAACCAAATTACCCGTACTACAACCCATAAAAACTTTGATGCCAATCACACCGGATTGTACTTTATGTATTTCTGAGAAATGTGATTTGTCGGCACCGAAAAATAATTCATAGCGTAAAGGAATACCCACTTCTGCTAATTGGCTATCGATCAGCGCCTTCTTTTCTTGTAATGCTTGGGCAGTGATCGTTGGGGGTAAGGTATTCGGCATATCAAACACAGTGGTGCAGCCACCACGCAATGCCGCCCTGGCGGCCGTGCGCCAATCTTCTTTGTATTCCATCCCTGGTGTTCGAAAATGTACGTGTGGATCGATTACTGCGGGCAGTAATGTCAGACCCGTGGCGTCGATGACCTGATCCACAGGACTCGATATGTCTACAGAGCGTGTTTGTCCGTTGGGTAGTAATACATTTTTGAGTAAAATCATATTTTACTCACCTTCACACGATTACGATCAAAGATTTTTTCGCAATAGACGCAAATTAATTTCACGACCGCGCCTTGATCTTCAATCATAAATTGGCTTTGTAGCGCTTCCCCATGAGTGATGCATGCGGCATTTGGGCAAACAAATACTTCTTCAACATGTTCAGGCAAGCGTGTTTTTATTTTTTCCACGACACTAAAATCTTTAATAATATTGATGGTCGCATCGGAAGCAAAAATGGTCGTTTTGTTAGCTTCTTCTTTAGATAATTGATAATTCTCAATTTTGATTAAATCTTTACGTTGCAAGCGTCTACTCGACAAATTTAAACCCACGGTGACACATAATTGTTTATCTAACAAACGTAACATATGGATAATACGTAAAGCTTGACCTGCTGTAATATGATCGATCACCGTACCGTGCTCAATCGCAGATACTGAAAGTGTTTTACTCATCACCACCCCTTTTTTAATAACAATGCTAACAATGCTTGACGCACATAGACGCCATTTTTAGCTTGTGGAAAATAATGTGCATAATGGGTAATGTCCACGCTAGGATCCAACTCTTCTAGACGTGGCAATGGGTGTAAGACTTTAAGATTGGCGCGTGCATGCGTTAACATATCGGCTTGTAATACGAATGCTTTACCACGCTGTGCGTCATCAGCCCCGTTGAATCTTTCGTGTTGTACACGCGTAAGATAAAGAATATCCACTTTGGGAATGATTTCCTCAATCGTTTGATGAAACGAAAATCGCACACCCTGTTTGCGCAAACTATCGCACAAGGATTCTGGAAGGGACAACGTATCGGGTGCAACCAAATATAAACGCACATCGAATAGCATACAGGCTTGTGCGAATGAATGAATGGTACGACCGTATTTCAAGTCGCCCACGAGAGCGATGGATAAGCCATCTAGTCGTTGTTGGCATTCTTGAATGGTGAATAAGTCTAATAAGGCTTGTGTGGGATGCTGATTGGCGCCATCACCCGCATTAATCACAGGGATATCTGCCACTTCCGCAGCCAATCGTGCGGCCCCTTCACGGGGATGGCGGATAACGAGTAAATCTGCGTAATCTGCGATGACACGAATGCTATCAGCTAAGCTCTCACCTTTTTTTAACGATAGACCTTCATCGTTAGAAAACCCGATGACCTTGCCACCTAAACGTACTGTCGCGGTTTCGAACGATAATCGTGTACGCGTTGAGGGTTCAAAAAAGCAATGGGCAACCACCTTATCCGTTAACAAACTTGTTGGCATTTCTCTTTTAAACGCCGCTGCTGTCGCCAGAATGGTTTCAATTTGTGCGCGATCTAATTCATTCATAGAAATGATATCGCGCTCATACAGCGTATTTGGAGTTAACACATGCATACGTTCGTTGATCATAAGTACTCCTAGGCAATTTTTTCTTGTCGTGGTGCTGCCGGCAATGACGTGATGGTGGTGATGTGCGTCATATTTTTTAATGGTTTTATTGCGTGTCTTGCCAAATATTCCTGCCAAGATAAAATGGATTCCGGTGATTTCCCCTTATAATCAATCAAGCACTGCAACATAATTTGTGCCGACTGCGCATTGGTAATGAGTGGTATATGATGGTCCACCGCAACGCGTCGAATGGCATAACCATCTGTGCCCGTACTACCGGTTGCAGTCGGGATGTTGATAATCATATCGATCTTTCGTTTCGCCACCAGACTTTGGATATTAGGTTCTTTGCGCTCACTATTTTTATAGACAAAATACGCTGCGACACCATTTTTCGATAAAAACGCATGTGTGCCACTGGTACTATAAAATTCCCATCCTTGTTCATCGAGTATTTGTATAAATGGTAATAGACGTGCTTTTTGCGCATCTGACAGCGACACCAGAATACGCTTTTTCGGTAGAGTTTGCTCGGTCGATAACCACGCTTTTAAATATGCTTCATAGAGATTTTCACCTAAACATGCCACCTCACCCGTGGATGCCATTTCAACATTGGCAACTGGATCTGCACCTTTTAATCGATGATATGAAAATTGTGGTGCTTTGACCCCAACATAATCCAATTCTAAGGTTTCATAATTGCCCGGCGTGTGCACGCCCAATATCGTACGTGCTGCAATTGTAATAAAATTGTAACCAGTCACTTTAGACACAAATGGAAATGAACGTGACGCGCGCAGGTTACACTCAATGACTTGGATGAAATTGTTTTTAGCAATAAACTGGATATTAAAGGGCCCAGTAATATTCAAAGCGGCAACAATTTCGCGCGTGATTTTTTTTGTTTTACGGATCGTCTCTAAATATAATCGCTGTGGCGGTATAACCAGTGTCGCATCACCCGAATGGATGCCCGCATTCTCTACATGTTCGGTAATCGCATCGATGACAATCGTGCCGTGATCAGCAACCCCATCTACCTCTAACTCTTTCGCTTCTAAAATAAATTTGGAAATAACGACTGGGTGATCGGCAGAAACCAATGATGCCTCTCGCAAATATTGCTCTAATGATTGCTCATCATAGGCGACATTCATGGCGGAGCCAGAAAGAATATAAGAGGGCCTGAATAACACTGGATAACCAATTTCTTCGGCAAATCGTTTGGCGCTTTCTAAGCTCGTCGCACGTTGCCATGGTGGTTGGTCTATCGCCAACTGAGTCAGTAATGCCGAGAATTTTTCGCGATCTTCTGCTTGGTCAATCGATTGCGCGCTGGTACCCATTAACGTATAGCCTGCTTTTGCTAATGGCAATGCCAAATTATTCGCTGCTTGTCCGCCCACTGACACAACGATACCGGCAGCTGCTTCGAAATCAGCAATATCACGCACGCGTTCAAGTGTCAGCTGCTCAAAATACAATCGATCAGATTCATCATAATCCGTCGAGACGGTTTCTGGATTGGAATTGATTAAGATCGCTTGTTGCTGCTCTTCGCGTAGGGCGCGTGACGTATTGACGGCGCACCAATCAAATTCCACCGATGACCCAATAGCGTAAGGCCCTGATCCCAAGACGACAATCGGTCGTTTTCCACACGGTGCAATATCGTGTTCGCAAGCATGATAACTCAGATACAGATAATTTGTTTGCGCCGCAAATTCACCTGCTAAGGTATCAATTTGCTTGACGTAAGGAATGATATTAGCAGCGAGTCGTTGACGACGAATCTCTTCTTCACTTTGCTTCACCATGCGACCTAAAGCACGATCAGAAAATCCCATTCGTTTTGCAGCACGCAGTAACGACGTACTGAGCGCTTCGGATTTTATCAGCATTTCCAAGTGTGCAATCGCGTGTATGTGTGATAAAAACCACGGATTGATTTGACTCAGCGTGTGGGCTTCGTCAATGGTGCCGCCCTGCAGAAAAAATTGATATAACGCAAATAAACGTCTATCCGTCGGAAATTGTATTTCCTTTTTAGCATCTATGATGTGATGCAAATAATCACTGAGGCAAGTCGCGCCAATGTTTAACATGCCCACGGCTTTCTGCAAGCTTTCGGCAAATGAACGGCCAATGCCCATCACTTCGCCCACACTTTTCATTTCTGTGCCAATACTGCGATCCGCTGTTTTTAATTTATGGGTATCCCAACGAGGAATTTTCACGACCACATAATCCAATGCGGGTTCGAAGAAAGCACATGTACGCTGTGTCACCGTATTGTTAATTTCATGTAGTAAATATCCCAACCCTAATTTGGCAGCTACAAACGCTAAAGGATAACCAGTCGCCTTGGATGCAAGCGCACTGGAACGCGATAATCGGGCATTCATTTCAATCACGCGATAATCGCCATTCTCTGGGTTGACTGCAAATTGAATATTGCACTCACCAATGATATTAAAGTGAGTGGCGATGGCTAGTGACATATTTCGCAATTGCTGATGATCACGATTGCTTAAGGTTTGTGCGGGTGCAATGACGATACTCTCACCGGTATGAATACCCATGGGGTCAAGATTTTCCATGTTACATATGGTGAGTGCATTCCCCCCATGATCACGTACAATTTCATATTCAAATTCTTTCCAACCAAATAAGTATTCTTCTATCAATACTTGAGACACTGTCGCAAAGCATTCATTCACGCGTTTGACTAATTCTTCTTTGTCATTGATTTTTCCCGACCCTAAGCCACCTAAAGAAAAACCTGCACGTAACATCACGGGATAGCCGATCGCTTCTGCGGCTGCCAATGCATCTGCCATGGTAGTCGCAGAATAACTACGCGGACATTGAATACCAATGCTTTCTAATGCACGCTTGAATAAATCACGATCCTCAGTTTGTTGAATGGCACTCACCTGTGTACCCAACACAGTCACTTGATACTCAGCTAACACCCCGGTTTTATCTAACGCTAATCCTAGATTTAGAGCCGTCTGACCACCAAAACCAAGTAGGATGCCATCCGGACGTTCTTTTTTGATGATTTCAGTGACGACATCAATGTTGAGTGGTTGCAGATACAGTACGTCTGCCATATGCGCATCGGTTTGAACTGTTGCAATATTAGGATTGACCAACACAACTTTGATATTCTCTTGCTTCAATGCTTTGATCGCTTGTGAGCCAGAATAGTCAAACTCACCTGCTTGACCGATACGTAGCCCACCAGAGCCTAGCAGTAAGACTTTTTTCATGTTTGACCTCATTAAGTTTTGACTTGCGGTGTTGTGTTAGTCACATTGACGCACCCACTGATGCAGACGGTGTGTAGGACTAAACGACCCGTCAAAGAGAAGGCGATGTTTGCTGGACTAACTCATAAAATTTTGTAAACAACCATTGTGTTTCTTCCGGACCAGGTGCTGCTTCCGGATGGAATTGCACCGAAAAGAACGGTAGGGTGACATGTTCAATGCCCGCCACGCTATCATCATTTAGATTTTTAAATGTCACACGCCAATCTGCCGGTAACGTTGTGGCATCAACAGCAAAGCCATGATTTTGTGATGTCAAATAGCAGCGATTGGTGGAGAGATGTAAACAAGGTTGATTTTGTGAACGGTGGCCGAATGGCAATTTATAGGTGCTGGCCCCGACCGCGAGTGCCATTAACTGCGTCCCTAAACAAATCCCAAACATAGGTTTTTGTTTCGTCATGGCTTTTTGTAAAATGTTGATCGTTGTTTGACATTGTGTCGGATCACCGGGACCGTTAGAAATAAAGACCCCATCAAAATGCTCATGACTGTAATCATAATCATAAGGTACACGTTTGATACGCACGGGAAAGCGTAATAGCGAACGCAAAATATTTTCTTTCATGCCACAATCAACAGCGATGATGAGTTTCTCACCTGAGCCATAAAGACGCGGCTCACTCAGAGACACTTTTTGCACCCAATGAATATCGTCAAAGTGCTCATAGGCACTCGGTGTCTGATCATGCGGCGCGATAGCACCTGCCACCACCCCTTGCGTACGAATACATTTTGTCAATGCACGTGTATCCACACCCGTGAGAATGGGTATGTGCTGGTCGGCAAGCCATGCGCCTAAAGATTGTTCGGCTGCGTGATTGGCATAAAAAGGTGAGAGCGTTGACACGACGACACCGCGCACATGAATTTTTTCGGATTCCCAGGTATCGCGGCCTGTCACGCCATAATTACCCATTAACGGATAAGTAAAGACGAGGATTTGTCCCGCGTAGGAAGGATCGGTCAGTGATTCGATGTAGCCAACCATGCCCGTATTAAAAACGACTTCACCATAGGTGACATGCACCTGATCATCAGGGACTTCACCATGAAAGATTTCTCCCGATTTTAAAACCAAACGTGCAGCACAAGGCATAATACAGTCGTTATTTTCTTATAGTTAAGCATTTGTACCATTATCATCCTGTAAGGCTAAAAATCATTTTTACCGCAAATGATGTCCAGAAGGCATACCCCAGGGTTGATTTGACCAAACAGAGTTTAATGGCAGCTTAAGTAAAATGCAAAAGATAAAAAACAAGCTAAGAGTTTCTGCACATTGAGTGGGAACTGTTGAAAACAAGTGAGGGAATATTTCTAGCGTCTTTGGCATCAACGACTGATCTGATACACTTTGCCCTCCGGACATATTCATCACGGGCAATAAAAAAATGAACTCACTCAAGCAAGCACTCGCCACAGAACTCTACCAAATTGGCGCTATTCAATTTGGCCATTACCTATTAAAAAGCGGAGAGACGTCACCCATCTACATCAATCTACGCAAAATTATCACTTATCCGCGCTTAATGCGCCGCATTGCCGAAGCCATGTGGGTAGCCACCCAACATTGTACTTATGATCTCATCTGTGGTGTGCCGTATACAGCACTGCCCATCGCTACCTGCATCTCACTGGATCACGACATACCAATGATCATGCGTCGTAAAGAAAAAAAAGCGTATGGTACCAAACAAAGTATTGAGGGTGTTTTTCAACCTGGACAACGTTGTTTAATCGTTGAAGATGTGGTCACTTCGGGTAGCAGCATCATTGAAACCGCCACCGAGCTACAAAACGCCGGCCTCATCGTCCAAGATGTCATTGCACTCATCGATAGAGAACATGGTGGCAAAGCGAATCTGAGCTCAGCTTTTCAATTTCATCACATCTTAACCTTAACAGAAGTGTTGAATAGTTTGTTGGCATTACCACAAATACCAGCAACTGAACGCAAACTCATCACCCAATTTAGCGAGGCACGTGCATGCACTTAAGTTATAGCGAACGCGCCGGTTATTGTAGCAACCCAACTGCGAGCCGTTTGTTCAGACTCATGGATGACAAAAAAACGAATTTAGCCCTCTCTGCCGATGTCACTACTGCGGCAGAACTCATTGCCTTAGCGGATCAGCTTGGACCAGAAATCTGTGTACTCAAAACACATATAGACATCATCGCTGATTTCACCCCGGCGCTCACCCAAACCCTGCGTGCACTTGCTACTAAGCATCGCTTCCTGCTTTTCGAAGATCGAAAATTTGCTGATATTGGTCACACAGTAAAACAGCAGTATGCGGGTGGCATCTATCGCATTGCCTCATGGGCGGACGTGATTAATGCACATACATTACCAGGTCCAGGCATTATTGCTGGCTTGAAAGCAGCTGGCATGGCTGCTGGTGGCAGCTTATTGCTATTGGCAGAAATGAGTAGCGCAGGCAATTTACTCGACAAACACTATAGACAGCAAACATTAGCCATGGCTGAGTCACACCAGGATTTTGTGATCGGCTTTATCACTCAACACGCTTTATCAACCCAACCACATTGGTTGTATTTCACACCAGGGGTACAACTGGCAAACGGTACCGATAGTCTGGGTCAACAATACCAAACCCCCGAAACAGCCATATTGGCCCATGGGAGCGATGTCATCATCGTAGGCAGAGGGATTATCGCCGAAACTAATCCGCTTCGTACCGCTAAAACCTATCGGCAAGCCGCCTTTGATGCGTACTTGCAACGCACCAGCATGACGACGACACAGTGTGAGACAATCATTTAAAGACATACTGATCATTTTTTGAGGGCGCACCCATCAGGCCCCCTCAAAAAGATCTAAATTTATTTATTTAGATTATTTTCAATTAGTTATACCCGTATTAAGGGTTCCCCCACATTGCAATTTTGTAGATTTAGCATACACTTACCTGTATAGATAAAAGCCAATAGGACGACCCCATGAGTGAAACGATAGGGTTTGACGTCAAAGAGGCACAGATTAGGTTACAGCCGGTCTTCTCAGATTTGACTGAGGACGAGGTGCGGGTACTTTCCACGCTGCTCACTGAAAGACACATACGAGCCGGTGAGACCATCGTGACGCAAGGCGAACCCGTCGATAGTGTGTATTTTATCGTGCGTGGCAAAGCAAATGTGGTACGCATTTCCATTAATTCAGCGGGTATTCCCGATATCGAACATATCACAAAGCTTGGTGAAGGTGAGACGATCGGTCTCAACGAAACTGGGTTCTATTCTATCTCCGGCATCCGTACAGCCACCGTCATTGCTGATACCAATATGATTTTATTGCAGCTCAGTGTTGCGGCATTCCACGGGTTTGCCTTGTCCAACACACATGTGAATGATGTCATGCATAAACACGCTAGCTACATTCTTGGTAAATAATCCGTTGCATGTTTGCGCTGTATGTCTTAAAAATTTGTCAGTCACCACCCATTCGCCGCCCCTGCTTGTCATCACCTCGCAAAGAATTGCAAAATAGCCCATAGATTTGTTCATCATCAAGAGGTGCTCGATGCACAAGATTGCCAAAAATTTAAGTCGCGTCAGCCTTGCAATTGCCGACTACGAACAAAAATACCATCGTCGTCCCCACAGCGTTAAGTTGCTTGCCGTCAGTAAGGGACACACCATTGATTATATCGTGCATGCCTACGAAGCTGGTCAACGTGCATTTGGAGAAAATTATCTACAAGAAGCTTTGTTAAAAATGACCGCACTCGCGGATAAACCCATTGAGTGGCATTTCATTGGTAAAATCCAATCAAACAAAACTAAAAAAATTGCCGAGCATTTTTTGTGGGTACACAGCTTAGACGAGATGAAAATTGCCAAACGTTTAAATGACCAACGACCTGCTCATCTACCCCCGTTAAATGTTTGTATCGAAGTAAATATCAGTGAACAAACGTCAAAGTCGGGGATTCATCCTGAAGACGTGACCTTATTCGCTAAATATTGCACAGGTTTAACCCGGCTCAAATTACGAGGGTTAATGGCTATACCAGAAGAGCAGCATGATTTTGCCAAACAACGTGCAGCATTTCATCAATTGAGTGTATTAGCGAGAGGATTACGCCAAACAGGGATTGCGATAGACACCTTATCTATGGGGATGTCGAGTGATATGGAAGCCGCGATCGCCGAAGGCGCTACCATCGTTCGCGTGGGAAGTGCGATTTTTGGGCCGCGCGATTAAGGCATATTATACCATAATCACTGACACCCAAATTAGGGTATAAATAAAGAGTACGGACACAGAGATTCGTACCTAACTCCTATAACAATATCGCTTACTACGCAGCTTTTATGATGTATTGCCCCTCGAGTCTCGAGGGGTTTTTTGTAAGAAGAATCCATCAGTTAGCTATGAGTTAGCGGGCAAAAGGTGGGTATGAGTCAATGCGTTAAGTTGAGGCAATTCGCATGCACGAATACATGCACATCATCAAGAAAGCCAAATTATTCAAGCAATTGAACGGCGATGATTTGAGTTACATCATGTGGGTAGGCAAACTGCAAACCTTCAAACCCGGTACTACAATTATCAAAGAAAATAGTATGGGTGACGAGCTGTACCTCATTCTAGATGGCAAAGCGAATATCTATGCGTCTAACAAGTCAACACAGCAGCAGCTCGATACACAAAGCAACATTCTCGCAGAGGTGGGTCCCGGTGAAAGTGTGGGCGATATGTCATTCATCGATGGCGCATCGCGCTCAGCCACTGTTAAAGCCAATGACAATGAGACGGTCACCGCACTCGTCCTACATAAAGCTGACTTTACCTTTAGCAATCCCCTCTCTGGGGAATGTTTGTATAAAATTGCCGCAAACATTAGTCGTATCAACATCCAACGTTTGCGAGAGCAAAATCAATCTTATGTGAAATATCTGATAAAGGATTTAAACCACGCGACTGAACGCAGCCGTTATGGGAAATTTTTAATCCTCACCTTAGCTGCCTTCGCAATCTGTGTATCGATGAGTAAACTTGCCGTCAGTTATGGCGTCAATACGAGTGCCAGCTGGTTTATTTGGACTTATCTATTGTTGTTGATTTTACCCGTCATTTTTTTCATACGAGAGTTTAATTATAAATTCTCTGCGTTCGGTTTGACGACCGTGGGTTTAAAACAAGCCATCGGTGAAGGACTGTTGCTTTCCGTGTTCGTCATGTCAATCATGGTATTATCTTATTTTGCCTTACAAACTTATTTGTTTGATCTCTCTTTGGCACAAGCGATGGAATCTTTACAAGTGTCGCGTGTCTTTAAACTCAACGTACTCGCTTATTTGCCGTATGCCTTCGTACAAGAATTTATTGCACGTGGTGTGATTCAAACCAGCATGCAACAATTTTTAGACGATCACAAAGGCGTAAAATCTGTGATCTATTGTTCCATTCTCTTTTCCATTGGCCACATCCATTATAGTTTGCATATTGTCTCTCTCACCTTTCTGCTCAGTGTCGGTTTGGGTCTATTTTACATTCGCAACCGTAACCTTGCTGGCGTCACCATCCTACATTTCTTTATGTACGTAACAGCGATGCTCTTAGGCATGCTTTAACACCATCGTTCACTCACACTGGCCTCACTCATGACAATTTGTTTTCGTGCCCGCAAATGTTCACGAACAAGCTCGTAACAATTAAAACCGTTAGCCCTCGATGTGGCGCGCTAGCACCGTCTCGAAGGGTGCGTACTCGGTTTTTGTATTTATGTCTTCATGTGTTCTTGGTGGGCACGACCGCGAAGCGGCCTTTGCCCACCCTACGAAACCCTCACTCATGACAATTTGTTTTCGTGCCCGCAAATGTTCACGAACAAGCTCGTAACAATTAAAACCGTTAGCCCTCGATGTGGCGCGCTATCGCCATCTCGAAGGGTGCGTACTCGGTTTTTGTTTTTCTATGTTTAAGAGCTAGGTCAATTCGTAGGGATAGATCAGAACAGCAACTTAAGCCAACGATTAATAAATGTGAAAAAAAGACGGGCACGAAAAAACGTGCGTTTCAATTCATGGGGAATACTTCGGATCGCTATCAGTCATGTTATCATACGATAAATTCCAACGCGGATATGATTATGACTCAACATCCCCACATCGCCATCATTGGTTGTGGCAACCTGGGTGGCAGTATCGTTACGGGACTCATTAAACACCAGTATCCTTGTGATCATTTATGGGTGACAGCAACGCAGCAAGCCACCATAGACCGTCTTCATACAGACCACACCATTCATATCACCACCAATAATGCCCAAGCTATCGCGTCCGCAGATATCATCCTCTTTGCGGTCAAACCACAACAGATGCAATCCACACTACAAGACTGTGCCGTTGCCATTGGTGAGCGTCAGCCTCTCATCCTATCTGTGGCGGCGGGTATCACGACGGACAGCATCCAACAATGGCTAGGACAGACATTACCTATTGTGCGTGCCATGCCCAATATTGCCGCGAGTATCGGCTACAGCGCCACTGCACTTTATGCCAACCCCGTCGTCGATGAAACGTCACGTCAGCAAGCGCAACACATTTTTCAAAGCGTAGGCAACATCACCTGGTTAGACGATGAACACTTAATGGATGTGGTCACGGCACTATCAGGTAGTGGCCCGGCTTATTTTTTCCTTCTCATGGAATGTTTGGCTGCCGCAGCCGTATCACTGGGGCTCCCTGAAGAAACGGCCCAAGCCCTCAGTTTGCAAACCGCGTTAGGGGCGGCCCAGATGGCAAATACAAGTCAGCTCTCCCTCACAGCATTGCGCCAAACCGTCACCTCTCCTGGAGGGACTACCGCTGCCGCCTTATCTGTGTTAGAAGAGCATCATATCCGTGAAATCTTCAAAGAAGCCATCGTCGCGGCCACTGAACGCGCAAAAACCCTGGCCAAACGTATGGCATAAATAGCGTCAAAGGAGCCAACCCATGACCGATACCTTGCGAGCAGCATTACTATTCTTAGTCACCGCCGTCTTCGATGCTTACCTATACATTTTGATGATTCGACTCATTTTGGTTTGGGGCAATGCGGACTATTACAACCCGATCATCCAATTCATTGCCAAATGTACTGATGCCATCATCAAACCGATTCGGCGTCGCATCCCCAATTATCGCCATCTCGAGTCAGCCACCTTGTTGGTGATTTTCGTGTTATCCATCGTCAAGTATTTATTGCTATGTCTCATTAGTTTCGGGATGCCCAATTTCCTCGGGGTGATCATCTTAGCCATCGGCAACTGTTTCAAATTGGTCATTGATTGCTTCTTTTATGCCATCTTACTCCAAGCCTTATTAAGCTGGATTCAACCCGGCTCCCCCATCAATGATGTATTGTATCAGTTTAACTCGCCGCTCATGCGCCCAGCCCAACGCATGATCCCACCGATTAGTGGGATAGATATCTCCCCAATTCCAGTGCTGTTAATGCTGCAATTGTTAATCATCATCGTGGTGAGTCCATTATTGGCTTATGGTTTAGGCATCGCCATTAGTTAAACTTATGTGTAGAGAGAAAGTGTCTGATGAAAGTTGTTTTAGCGAGTAACAATCCCGGCAAAATACGTGAATTTGAAGCGTACCTTTCAGCTGAGGACATCACCCTCATTCCGCAGGCAGATTTGGGTGTCACCGAGATCGCAGAAACGGGATTATCATTTATTGAGAATGCCTTACTTAAAGCGCGGCACGCTGCCAAGATCACGGGACTCCCGGCACTAGCTGACGATTCGGGTCTCTGTGTTGATGCATTGCAAGGTGCGCCTGGCATCTATTCTGCCCGTTATGCAGGTGCCAATGCCCATTCAAGCGATAACATCAAAAAATTATTGCAAGCACTGGCCCAAGTGCCAGAGGATCAGCGTACCGCCAGTTTCCATTGCGTTCTCGCTTTTGTACTGGATGCAAATGACCCCATCCCACTGATCGCCGAAGGCACATGGTCAGGCACGATCGCTCATGCCTCGATCGGTACCCAAGGCTTTGGTTATGATCCAGTGTTTTATCTGCCAGCACGCCAACAATGCGCTGCCGAGCTAGATGCAGCAACTAAAAATCGCATCAGTCATCGAGCAGCAGCACTCACCGAACTCGTACATAAGCTCAAACAAAAATTAGCCACACGAGGAACTTAACGCATGCATGCTTTATCCGTACGGCATTTAAAAAAAATTTATAGTAATGGCGTCGTGGCATTAAAAGGCATAGACCTGGATGTTGCTGAAGGCGATTTCTTTGCCTTACTCGGGCAAAATGGCGCTGGTAAATCCACCACCATCGGCATCATTTCATCACTCATAAATAAGACTTCAGGCAAGGTGCAAGTGTTTGGTCACGACACAGACACTGACCTCGCTCAAGCTAAATCCTTAATTGGGGTGGTCCCGCAAGAAATGAATTTTAGTTTGTTTGAAAAAATTTCCCATATTCTCATTAATCAAGCAGGCTACTATGGCATCCCGCGCGCCATTGCCACTGAACGCATGGAAATGTATCTCAAAGAAATGGGCATCTGGGAAAAGCGCAATCATCCCGCTTTTCAATTGTCAGGTGGGATGAAGCGCCGCTTACTCATCGCGCGCGCCATGATGAATGAACCTAAGTTACTCATCTTAGATGAGCCCACCGCCGGGGTGGATATTGAGCTTCGGCATACGCTCTGGGATTTTTTAAAAAAACTGAATGCGCAAGGGACCACGATCATTTTGACCACGCATTACTTAGAAGAGGCCGAGCATTTATGTAAGAACGTGGCGATCATTGATCATGGTGAGATTATCGAAAATGCGAATATGAAAACCCTCATCAATCAGATGAATGTGCAAACTTTAGTGGTCGACTTAGAAAAAACCTTACCCAGCGTGATTCAACTCAACGATTTTCGCTATCGCCGACTCGATGACACTTCTTTGGAAATTGAAATCCATCGCCATCAGTCGATTAACGAATTATTTAAGCTATTAACGCAACAAGACATTCAAGTCATTAGCATGCGCAATAAGACCAATCGCTTAGAAGAATTATTCGTGCGTTTAATCGCACAAAACAAGTGAAGCAGGGGAGTAGAGAATGACGACGGTACGCACAGGCTTTTATCCAAACATGGTGGCACTCAACACATTAGTTCGCAAAGAAATATGGCGCTTCATGCGCATTTGGTCGCAAACGTTGGTGCCACCCGCCATTACCATGAGCTTATATTTCATCATTTTTGGTAAACTGATTGGCGCCCAGATTCGTCAGATTGATGGCTTCAGTTATATTCAATATATTGTGCCGGGCCTCGTCATGATGTCGATCATGACCAATGCGTATGCCAACACCGCGTCATCTTTCTTCCTCACTAAATTTAACAAGAGCATCGAGGAAATGCTGGTATCACCCATGTCGAGTTGGGTGATTTTATTAGGTTACATGTTAGGTGGTGCTATTCGCGGCTTGTTAGTCGGTGTAGTCGTGATTGCCATCGCCTTGTTGTTTACCCATGTGCCAGTGACGCACCCCTTCGTCGTGGTTGCGATGGCCTTTTTAGCCTCCATGGTGTTTTCCTTAGGTGGATTAATCAATGCTATCTATGCAAAACGCTTCGATGATATTTCATTCATCCCGACATTCATCCTCACCCCACTGACTTATTTAGGCGGCGTCTTTTTCTCGATACAGCAGTTACCCACCCCTTGGCGTGCCATTGCGAAATTCAACCCCATTCTCGATATGGTCGACACCTTTCGCTATGGTTTATTAGGCATTTCCGATCTCAATATTTACTTTGGCTTTGGACTCGTCACCGCACTCTTCTTCATCCTGATCGTCAGTGCTTGGGCACTACTAGAAAAAGGCACGGGCATAAAGGTTTGACAATGGCGGCAAGCGTGATTACCCTTTTCTTTACCAACAGCGTTTTTTTATGACAAGGCAACGAAAAACCTATGTTTAAACAATTCTTCGCCATGGTAGTCTTTAGCGTCTTGATTATTTTTTCCATGTCTTATGCACAAGTTGCCATACAAACGCTGGTAACCGCACATGATTGGATTTCGCATGCATTAACGGAAGTGTTTTCTGGTGGCCAAGTCGGCAATTTGTTACGCGGCCTGCTTGCTCTTTTATGCATTCCGTTTTTGGTTGGACTCGTCCCCGCAGCACTCTATTACATCGTTCGACGACGCTTTTTTCCTTACTTCATGCAAATTGCATGGATCATTTGGCTGCTGCAAGCAGGCGCTTTACTCACCCTCTTCAAAGCCGCTGGTATCTAGTGTCGATGATTGACTGGTAATTGGTTGGCACACATTGCATTTTCCGTAGGGTAGGCACCCCTCGAGACAGCGCTACGCGCTTCCTCGGGGCGAACGGGTATGGCAACGTGCCGACCCTGATTGCTATACCCAATACGCCGTGGTCACCATGATCTTAGATGTGAGTGCCATGCCACGTTTAACTATCTCGGGCAATTCTCGCGCGCCTGCTGCGACCGCTGCGTCACGGTGTTGCGCTTCGTCGGCAGCCATCTTCGTTAAAATTTGATGACTACGTTGATCATGCTCGGGTAACACTTGCAAATGGCTATCAAGGTGTTTAATCACTTGGCGCTCGGTTTCTACTACAAATCCTAAACTCCATGCATCGCCAATCATCCCAGCGACCATGCCAATACAAAATGAACCGGCATACCATAAGGGATTGAGATAACTGGTGTGATCACCCAATTCCTCCAATCGCTGTTTACACCAAGCCAAATGATCACCTTCTTCTATGGCGGCCAATTGCATTTGCTGCTGAATATCACATGACCGCGATACCACCCCTTGGCCATGATAAAGTGCCTGTGCACAAATCTCTCCCGCATGATTGATACGCATCAGTGCGGCTGATTGTTTACGTTGTGCATCACTTAAGGGTTCATCCTGGATGTGTTTGGCGGGGTAGGGAGCGCCAGTCGTTTTAGCATTGTCACCAAGCGCACGTACGACTTGGTCCAAGCCAAGACAGAGTCGGTCAAAAAATGTGTAGTTTCGTTGGGCGGTCATAGACACGATCCTAGATTGTCAGCGATGTTGCTGATCATAGCGCTAAACATCGGCGCTGTCTCGCGCCTAGCGATGGGGTGGCGGTATTCAGGCGAACAAAAACTCGCTATACTCCAGCGCCTACAAGAAGGTGTTTGCCCACGGTCGACGCACCGTGCTGCATAGAGAGACCTCTGAGGAATGAGACGGCATGAATAAAAACGAATTTAAATCGGAATTGGTCAAAAAACATCCTACGCTACCGGCGCGCGTGATGCGCATGCACACGCCACATGGGGACGTCACCACCCCAGCCTTTATGCCTGTAGGCACGCGGGCCATGTTGAATTATATGACCCCGTACGACTTAAATCAGTCGCACTGCGACATTATCCTCGGTGGCAACACTTATCACATGCTCTGCACGCCAGGCATGGACGTGATCCAAAAAGCGGGTGGGATGCACCACTTCATGGGTTGGCACAAAGCCATGCTCACGGACAGTGGCGGCTTCCAAGTCTTGAGTCTCTCTAAAAATGGTTCCATTTGTTTGATTGATGAAGATGGTGCGCATTTCAAACATCCCATGTCCGGTAAAATTATCCACCTCAATGCCAAAAGTTCCATAGAAACGCAAAAGATTATCGGCGCCGATATCATCATGGCTTTTGATCAATGCACCCCGGAAACTGGCGGCCATGAAGCTGCTTGTGCCGCACTCGATCGCACACATCGCTGGCTTATGTTATCTAAAGAAGCCCACGAAAAAAATCCTATGTCAGCCTATGGTTTTAAACAAGCATTATTCGGCATTATTCAAGGTGGTAGCTTTAGAGAATTACGTGAGCAAAGCACTGAGTTTGTCGTGGCGCAAGATTTAGATGGCATTGGTATCGGTGGCGAAGTGATTGGTTTTGACATGCCAAAGACGGTGGAAATCATCGATTGGATTCGTCCCATGCTACCAGAACAAAAAATTCGTTACACGATGGGTGTCGGTTTAACCCCCCAAGATCTTATTGATGTGGTGGGACGTGGCGTGGATGTATTTGATTGTGTGGCGCCGACGCGAAATGCGCGCCACGGCACGCTTTATGATGGCAAATTCGTTGAACGTGACGGCTGGTTAGCCTTCGAAAATGACGGCGATAAATGTCGGTTACTCATCAAGAAGAGCCAATATGCCACAGATGATGCCCCCATTATGGCGAATTGCGAGTGCTACACTTGCCAACATTTTTCACGCGCATATTTGCATTATTTATATAAAGAAGGCTTGATTGCCTATTTTCATTTAGCAAGCATTCACAATGTGCATGTGATGCAACAAACATGCTTAAAGATGCAAGCAATTATTTTGCGAGATTAGAAGATAAAGACGTATCACGTCTGAGATACGAGCGTTCTATTTTATTCTTATCGTTTACAACCATCGATGGTGTGACTGTCGAAAGTTACTGACAATGCTTCAGTTCACGTTTTATGATGAATATTGATCAAATAGATAAGTATAACAAGGAGCGTTTATGCTGGTACACCACCCAATCACCCTCGATTTGGAAATGTTTTTTCGCATCATTATTGCAACCATTTTGGGCGCATTCATTGGCTGGGAGAGAGAAAGGCACCGCAACATCATCTCCGCTGGGATCCGCACCTATGGTGCCATCTCCCTTGGCGCCTGTGCATTTGGTATTGTGAGTCTCAATATCGCCAATGCCGATGCATCGCGGGTCGCCGCACAAGTCGTCAGTGGTATTGGCTTTCTAGGTGGCGGTATCATTTTCCGTCAAGGAGATTATGTCACCGGATTAACAACGGCAGCCACGTTATGGGCAACTGCGGCAGTGGGTCTAGCTGTGTCAATGGGGTTTTATTTCATGTCACTGTTAACATCATTGTTGATTTTTTTGTTGTTATACTTACCGCGTATGCCGTTTTGGAAAAAAATCTCCGCGAAGTAAACGTGCATCGCATCGTTTACGTTTGTGATGCTAATAGTTGTTAAGTCCTTCGAGACGGCGCGTAGCGCCGTCTCGAAGGACGCGTGCTTTTTCGTGAGTGTTTGCGTGGCAGACTTTTGTTTTTTGGTCTTCATATGCTCTTGTTGGACACGCTGTCAAACCCGTTCGCCCTGAGGAGGCGCGTAGCGCCGTCTCGAAGGGTAGTTTCTGCGCGTAGCGCCACCGTTTACATTACAAATTTTTGATGATTTCTTGTAACTCGCCAGCTTGATACATTTCAACCATAATGTCACAACCGCCGATAAATTCACCCTTCACATATAATTGTGGGATGGTCGGCCAATTGGAATATTGTTTGATGCCGTTTCGAATTTCTTCATCTTCCAATACATTCACCGTAGCAAATGGCGCGCCACAAGCTTTCAACATATTCACTGCACGCGCAGAAAATCCACATAATGGCATTTCTGCATCACCCTTCATAAACAAAATAATCGCGTTGTTATCAATTTGCTGTTTAATTTTTTCTTGAATAGACATCACTCATTACCTTTTTATAATAGACCCAATTGTAATTTGGCTTCATCGCTCATGCGATCGCGCTCCCACGGTGGATCAAAAACCAATTCAACGGCGACTTGTGTGACACCGTGAATTTCAGCCACTTTTTCTTTCACTTCATTGACTAACACCGGTCCCATACCGCAACCTGCAGCCGTTAACGTCATGGTGATACTCACCGTAAATTCATCCTTACCTAAAGGAATGACTTGGCAATCATACACCAGCCCGAGATCAACAATATTCACGGGAATTTCCGGATCAAAACACGTCTTTAACAAATGCCATACTTTATCTTCAACGCTGCCTTCTTCGTTGTTGATATCAGGCACTTCTAATTTCACTAAACCGATGGCATCACCATCCTTACCGGCAATACGCACTAAATTGCCGCTCACATGCAAGGTATAAGAACTACCAAGCGATTGAGTTACAAACACTTGTGTGCCAGGTTGCAAACTCACTTTGACCCCAGTGGGAATCAAAGTGGCTTCAACTTCTCTTAATACTTCTAACGCTGTTTCTCTAAACACGTTCACCTCGTTTATGCTTGATCGCCATCATTCGATATGGAAACTTTCACCACAACCGCAACGTCCTGCTTCATTAGGGTTGGAAAAAACCAAACGCTTCTGCTTCAAACCAGATTTATCATCAATGATGTAATCCACGTGTAAATACTGTAATAAGTGCAGCCAGGTGACGTCTAAATAAATTTGTAATTGTGCATCGATGTCGCAACATAAATCTGTTGCTTCATGGTCGGCGACTAAACTGGGTTGATATGCGTAACCTGAGCAGCCACTTTTTTTGATGGAGATACGCAATTTCATGCCAGGTTGCTTCTGTAATAATTCGCCAATGTAGGTACGTGCGGCAGGGGTCATCGTAATTTCAGCATGCATTATTCTGTACTCACTTTATTGGGGTCATTAGCTAATGCGGCTTTTAAAGTGTGCCAAGCGAGCGTCGCGCATTTGACACGTATCGGAAATTCAGCCACGCCACTAAAAGCCGCGAGTTTTCCTACATCGTCTTTCTCTTCGCCAACCGTCACTAAATGGTGAAAATCATCGAACAATTTGTTGATTTGCGCTACCGATTTACCTTTGACTGCTTCTGTCATTAATGAGGCTGACGCCATCGAGATCGCACAACCTGCACCTTCAAAACAACAATCACTGACGACGCCCTTATCGGCCACCACATACAGTTGCAGTTTATCGCCACACAATGGATTATGCCCAGCATGCGCATGCGTTGCATTATCCAACACACAAAAATTGCGTGGCTGTTTACCGTGATCGATAATAATTTCTTGATATAATTCGCGTAATGACATTATGTAAATAACCTCGTCGTTAGTTGCAACGCATTCACCAATGCCGTGACATCTTGCTCATTATTATATAGTCCAAATGAGACGCGTGCCGTAGCAGTCACTTGATAGCGATCCATCAACGGCATCGCACAATGATGGCCTGCACGAATCGCGACGCCTTCATGATCTAGTACCGTGCCAATGTCGTGCGGATGCGCTGCATCCATCACAAAAGACAACACACCCACCTTGGGTCGGCTCGTGCCGATGATTCGCAATCCCGGCACATCATTCAGCGCGTTTATCGTTAAATCTAGTAATTGTTGCTCATGTGCAAAAATGTTTTGCATGCCAATTTTATTGAGGTAGTGCATGGCCGCTGCCATACCAATCACCCCTGCCATATGTGGCGTGCCTGCTTCAAACCGTTGCGGTGCTTCGGCATAAGTGACTGCTTGCAACGCAACGGTTTCGATCATCGCACCACCACCTTGATAGGGCGGCATGCTATCTAATAATTCTTTTTTGCCGTACAACACACCCACACCCGTCGGCCCATAAAGTTTGTGCGCAGAAAACACGTAAAAATCGCAATCTAATGACAACACATCTACCGGCATATGTGGGACAGCTTGCGCACCATCCACGAGTACCGGCACATTGTATTGATGCGCCAAAGCCACCATGTCTTTGATCGGGTTGATGGTGCCCAGCACATTAGAAGCATGAGTGATTGCCACCATTTTAGTGCGCGATGAAAATAATTGTGGATACGCTTCTAAATCAAGCGAGCCATCGTCTAACACGGGAATATATTTGAGAACAATGCCAATTTCTTCTTTCAATTGTAACCACGGCACGAGATTGGCATGATGTTCCATCACACTTAAAATCACTTCATCGCCCGCTTGCCAACGCGCGCGCCCGTAAGACTGCGCGACTAAATTAATACCTTCTGTTGCACCACGTACAAAAACGATTTCAGCAGCACTATCAGCATTGATGAATTGTCGCACGCATTCACGTGCATTTTCGTAGGCCGCTGTGGCACGTTCGCTTAATTCATAGATGCCACGATGCACGGTCGCATAGTCTTGCAAATAAAATTGCGACATCGCTTCTACGACCGAACGTGGTTTTTGTGCGGTCGCAGCACTATCTAAGTAGACGAGCGGTTTGCCGCGATTCAATTGTTGTAAAATAACGAAATCACGTCGTAGCGCTGAAAAATCATTGAAATGACATGGTGTCTGCATGATTCACTCCTGTGTCATGAGCGGTTGGATGCCAAATTGATTCACACGTTGTAACACTTCCGCAGCAAAACCATCTAATAACATGTGCACAGCATCTTCTTCAGCAATACCGCGGGCACGCAAATAAAAAATGGCGTCTTGATCAAGCTGACCGGTGGTCGCGCCATGCTGACATTGCACATCATCAGCATAAATTTCTAATTCAGGTTTTGCATATACTTCGGCGTTTGCCGACAATAACAAATTATGGTTAGCCTGGCGCGCAACGATTTTCTGAGCATCAGGTGTCACATGTAAACGGCCATTAAACACGGCACGTGACTTACCGGCCAAAATGCCTTTATATAACATTTGACTTTGTGTATGTGGTGCCACATGCACGACATCAAGATGATGATCAATATATTGTTGATCGTGACGTAAGCGATATAAACCACCCATATCACATTGCGCCCCGCGGCCTTGTAAATGTACTGTGACGTCATCACGCGCAAATGCTGCACCTGCACTAAGACTAGTAGATGTCACTTGGCTATCTTGATGTTGCCGTACTTGGGTCATCGAGAAATGCAGTGCATGTTGACTTTCGCGCTGCCACTTCGTGTGTGTTAACCGTGCGCCCTTTGCCACATGCATATGCATTGCCTGCGTCATCATGTACGCGTGCGCATTCACGCCGACATGCTCTTCGAACACAGTTGCTTGACTACATTCTCCCAATACCAGCAGATGATGTGGACTCGCGATAAAATGATCGTCGGTACACGCTAAAGACAACAAGTGAATAGGCTGCTCGAGCTGACAATGATCCGGCACATGAATCAAGATACCATCAGTCATCGTTGCCGCATTTAAATTGGCGATGGCTTGCGTTTTTTCATTGACGATCATTTCCCAATAGGTTTGCAACCATTGTGGTCGCTGTTGCCATGCCTCACGCACGCTACAGACCGTCACACCCACGGGTAATTGTTGGCAGGAAGAGAGTTCAGGAAAAAAATAACCGTTCGCCACAACGAGTAAACATGTGTTGTCACGCGCCAATTGTTGTTGCTGAATCATGGCACGCACTGTCTCTACCGATGGCTTCGTCGCATTCACAAATGATGTTTGCGCGAGAAAACTCAAATCCGCATATTGCCAGCGTTCATGTTTACGTGTGGGCAATCCAGTACTTAGTAATGCATCCCAATGTTGTTGCCGCCACGTTGCAAGCCATGGTGGCAAGTCGTTTTGTTGCGCGTTGACGCCTGCTGCATGTAACCAACTTGGCAACTTACTGACGATGGTCATGATGCACGTGCCTCATTTTCAATCCAACTATAACCTTTGGCTTCTAATTCTAGCGCTAAAGATTTATCGCCAGATTTTAGAATTTTTCCGTGTGCCATCACGTGCACGACATCGGGTTGAATATAATCCAACAAACGTTGATAGTGCGTCACCACAAGAAAACTACGTTGCTGATCACGCATGCTATTCACCGCACGACCCACCATTTGCAATGCGTCAATATCTAATCCCGAATCGGTTTCATCAAGAATCATTAACCGTGGCTCAAGGATCAACATCTGCAACACTTCATTACGCTTTTTCTCACCACCAGAAAACCCTTCATTCACCGCACGATGTAAAAAAGCTTGATCGAGACCGACTTCTTTGATTTTAGTTTTAACCAGCGATAAAAAATCAGCGGCATCATAAGGCGGTAAATTTTTTTGTTTACGTAAGCTATTGAGTGCTGTGCGCAAAAAGTAAATATTATTCACGCCGGGAATTTCTGTGGGGTACTGGAAGGCAAGAAACACCCCTAAGGCCGCGCGTGCCTCTGGCGTTAACGCTAATAAATCTTCGTTATCGAGCGTCACTTGTCCGCCGTCAATCTGATAATCGGGACGACCCGCCAGCACATTCGCCAGGGTGCTTTTACCAGAGCCATTGGGCCCCATGATGGCATGCACTTCGCCCGGCTTAATGGTTAAATTAACGCCGCGCAAAATTTGTTTTGCATTTTGTTGCTCGTCTTGTATGGACACTTGTAAATCATTAACGCTTAGCATGATTAGTCACCTTTTATAGCATTTTCCGCTCAGTTAGAGGGCACTGCTTTCTTGTTATATGATCAACCCGACATAAATTCGGATTGATCACTTAAGCATCCCCATCGTGTAAGATTAGCAGGAACTGCTGCACCTTTTATCCCACGCTGCCTTCTAAACTGACTTCTAGTAATTTTTGTGCCTCGACCGCAAATTCCATCGGCAATTCTTTAAAAACTTGCTTACAAAATCCATTGACGATCATTGAAATAGCGTCTTCGGTATTCAATCCACGTTGCCGACAATAAAAGAGTTGGTCTTCACCAATTTTAGAAGTCGACGCTTCATGTTCGACGCGCGCCGTATTATTTTTTACTTCAATGTAAGGAAATGTATGCGCACCACACTGCGAACTCAATAACAATGAATCACATTGTGTGTAGTTACGTGCATGTTGTGCTGTGGGCAACATGCGTACCAAACCGCGATAAGTATTTTGACCACGACCAGCGGAAATACCTTTGGATATAATCGTGCTGCGCGTGTTCTTACCGATATGAATCATTTTCGTGCCGGTATCAGCTTGCTGATAATTATTCGTTAACGCGACAGAATAAAATTCGCCGACCGAATGATCGCCCTGTAACACGACACTCGGATATTTCCAAGTAATCGCTGAGCCGGTTTCAATTTGCGTCCAGGAAATTTTAGAATATGCACCACGACAGTGGCCACGTTTAGTCACAAAATTATAAATACCACCACGACCGTTTTCATCACCTGGGTACCAATTTTGTACCGTGGAATATTTAATCTGGGCACGTTCAAGCGCAATGAGCTCAACCACCGCCGCATGCAATTGATTTTCATCGCGCATCGGTGCGGTGCACCCTTCGAGGTAACTCACATAACTGCCTTCTTCGGCAATAATCAGCGTGCGTTCAAACTGGCCGGTATTCGCCGCATTAATGCGGAAATACGTGGATAACTCCATTGGACAGCGCACCCCTTTAGGGATATACACAAAGGAACCATCGCTAAACACAGCAGCATTCAACGCGGCATAGTAATTATCGCGATAAGAGACAACGGTACCCAAATATTTTTCGATTAATGCCGGATGCGTTTGTACGGCTTCACTGAAAGAACAAAAGATCACACCCGCTTCGGCGAGTTTGGATTTGAAAGTCGTCGCAACAGAAATGCTATCGAACACTGCATCGACAGCCACGCCAGCAAGACGTCCTTGCTCATGTAAAGGAATGCCGAGTTTGTTATAAGTTTCTAACAATTTCGGATCTACTTCATCCAAACTTTTAGGACCATCCGTGGGTGACTTGGGTGCTGAGTAGTAAATGATGTCTTGAAAATTAATTGGCGGATAATGCAAGTGTGCCCACGCAGGGGCACTTAAGGTTTGCCAGTGACGAAATGCTTCTAAGCGCCAATTGAGCATAAACGCCGGTTCATTTTTTTTTGCAGAAATTAAACGAATGACGTCCTCATTCAAACCTGGGGGCAAGGTATCTGCCTCTATTTGAGTGACAAAACCATATTGATAGGGTTGTTGTACAACCTCTTTGATGAGCCTATTTGCCATGTTCAACCTCTATAGGCGCCAGGGGACGCATTAAATCGGACAAGTTATAACGATTCAGTATTGAATGAATCAATGTATTGATTTTCATCCAGTTTTCGCGCATGAGACACATAGACTCTAAAGCACAAAGCGCCGTATGCGTGCAGCATTCTGTCATCGCGATTTCGCCTTCCATCGCCGTGATAATATCGATCAAGCTGATGGCGGTGATCGGACGTGCCAGACGATACCCACCCTCCGCCCCGCGCATGGAGGTCACCAATGCCTTCTCTGCGAGCATTTTTAAAATTTTACTCACCGTGGGCGGTGTGAGATGTAACCGCTCCGCCAATGTCGTGGCACTGATCACTTGATCAGGCTCACGCGCCATATAGCTCATTATCAGCATGGCGTAGTCCGTCAGCTTGCTAATTCTCAACATGAGGATCTCATTCCAGAAATTGTTTTTTTAATGCTATTGTTTGGCCTATACAGTACTATATTCGTCCTATTTATTCAATACTCACTTCTCAGCCTTAAAGAAGCAGTGTTAGAATACAACGCAGCTTTGGTTGTTAACAAAAAGCGTCCAGCAAGGTGGTAAATGAAAATTTTTTGTACAACTCCAATCGTTCAAGGGAATGATATGCCTGAAACTCGTAGCGCGCTCTCCATTACCGGTATTGAATGCCATGTGCATATTGGCTGGCCCGAACATGAACGCCTGAAGCGCCAAATTATCAAAGTAGACATGTACTTACAATTTGCGGCCCACCCTGCGGCTGTTCATACCGATGATTTAAACGACACGGTGTGTTATGCCACACTCATTCAACAACTCCACCGCTTCCTACGGGGGAAGCATTTTCGTTTAATTGAGCATTTCACACAAGCAATTCATGCTCAGATTAAAACCATGGTGCCCGATCAAACTAAAGTGCGTATTTATGCCATGAAACGTCCACCTATTGCGGATTTTAGTGGGGAAGTGTGTTTTGAGTACGGTGAGGAATAAGTATGACGGTGCTATTGGGTTTAGGTGCGAATATCGGCGATCGTATCGCCAATCTGCAACAAGCTTTGACACGCATCCAAAAAATCCCTGAGCTACGGGTGACAAAAATATCGCCCCTCTATGTGTCTGATGCCATGCTCCCAGAGAATGCGCCAGCGCAGTGGGCCGAGCCTTACCTCAATGCCACGCTTGCTTGCGAAACAACGTTGCAGCCAGACGCTTTGTTACATGCATTGAAGCAGATTGAAACTGACATGGGACGCGAACTAGCGGGACCTCACTGGTCGCCGCGGCGCATCGATATCGATATCTTGGCATGGGATGATTTACAACTCGCAACCCCAGTACTCACCATTCCTCATCGTGGCTTACTGACACGCCCTTTTGCATTATGGCCGCTCGCCGATATCGCGCCATTTTGGGTGCATCCACAAAACGGGCAAACAGCAGCACAATTGGTCGAAGCATGGGGATCACGCTTTGGTGATCAAGCACCGTTTCACACACGACAAATCAACCAGCGCTTAGAAACCCCAGCGTTGGTGGGTATTGTGAATGTCACGCCAGATTCATTTTCCGATGGCAACCTTTGTTTAGCCGCCGAAGCCGCACTAGACCATTGCCGCACCTTAATCGCCGATGGTGCAAGCATCATCGACATCGGTGCCGAATCGACCGCGCCACGTGCCACTGCAATCACACCAGCAGAAGAATGGGCACGACTCGCGCCCCTGTTAGATCTATTACTGCCAGCGCGTCATAAATTTCTGATCACGCCGAAAATTAGTATTGACACGCGTCATGCTGAAGTGGCTGAAAAAGCGCTCGCACGTGGTGTGGATTGGATTAATGACGTGAGTGGCTTGGATGATCCAGCAATGCGGCACCTCATCAAAGAAGCCCGAGTGGATTGTGTGATCATGCATCATTTGTGCATCCCAGAACGTCGCACCCAAGTATTACCACGCAATCAACACCCCACCCCATTCGTACTCGCCTGGGGTGAAAAACGTCTCAATGAATTAGAAAAGCAGGGCATCGCTCGCGAAAAAATTATTTTCGATCCCGGCATTGGGTTTGGCAAAATGGCAGAACAATCCTTAGCTGTCTTGCAAACCATCCAAGCGTTTCAGCAACTCGGCACACGTCTCTTGGTGGGTCATTCACGCAAAACATGTTTGTCGCTTCTGAACAACCTCGCCTTTGCTGAGCGCGATATCGAAACCATGGCCATCACCTTAATGTTGGCCAAACAAGGAATCGATTATGTACGCGTGCACAATGTCAATTACAGTGCACGGGGCATCAAAACAATGGCAGCACTCGCGCCTTAGTCTCAAGCATTCGACGCTGCAACACGCACGGGCCACACCGTGGCGACCGTATGGAATGAACCAAAAATTACTAAGCGATCGCCTGTTTGCGCTTGTGCGCGCGCTTCTTGATACGCTGCGGCAAGGGTTGCTGACACATGAACGGCATGAATATCGGCGTCCTTGAATGCGGCTAATAACATTGCCTCACTCGCTGCCCGTGGATCGCTCAGTGGCGCAATCCACCAATCATCGATCACCGCACGAATGCTTCGTAAGGCACCCACGATGTCTTTATCGGCAAGCATCGAAAAAATAGCATAAGTGTTGCCTTCACATGGCTTAGCACGCAAATGATCACACAAGAGTTCGACGGCAGCCGGATTATGCGCGACATCGTAAATTTCTGTGATGGCGCCCGGACAGGTTTGCATTCTTCCTGGTAGCTTGACCTGAGACAACCCTCTCTGGATCCCATAGAAGCTCACTGGCAAACGATCTTGTAACAGGGTAATGGCCATTAGCACCGTTGACATATTTTGCGTGGTGAGCGTTGTAGGCGGCAAATCGCACCATGTTTGTTTTGCACAATGCCAATCCCAATGAGTCGACTTCAAGTCATAGTGAAAATCGCACCCTTGCACATAGAGTGGTGCTGCAAGTGATTGCGCATGATCTGCGATCGATGTCGGTGGTTCAGGATCACCACAAACCACAGGCACACCGGCACGCATGATACCCGCCTTCTCATAACCGATCGCTTCACGTGTATTACCTAAGTAGGCAACATGATCAATCGCAATGCTGGTGATCACAGCAAGATCTGTATCAATCACATTGACCGCATCGAGACGTCCACCCAAGCCCACCTCCAAGATCACCACATCGAGCGCGGCTTCTTGCAAAATCAATAATGCCGCCAAGGTGATGAACTCAAAGTAGCTCAAATCTACTGAATCGCGTGCCGCTGCGACACGTTCGAAAGCTGCGCATAACACCGCCTCACTCACCGGCTTACCGTCGATGGTGATTTCTTCATGAATGGTGAACAAAAAGGGTGAAGTAAACGTCCCTACACGATAACCAGACGCACGATAAATCGCCTCAAGTCCGGCCACTGTGGACCCTTTGCCATTGGTACCAGCTACCGTAATAACTGGGCAAGAATAGTTCAATACCGCCAAACGCGCTGCCACTTGCGTGATGCGTTCTAGACCCAAATGAATGGTTGTCCCCGCCTCGGCCATGATTTTTTGCAGCCACAAAAAACTTGTTGATAACCCCATGAATAACCTTTGTATAACCTGTGTATAACTTTGTGATTTTGGTCTATTTTCGACTTATCCACATTTTTCCAATGTTATCCACCGCGTTATACAGTGGTTATCCACAGGAATCAAATTCTGTAAGTCTATGTATTTTATGATAAAAAGTCGCTTATCCACAAAAAAACCCTCCCTTAATAAAAACAATAAGCTTTTAAAAGCTTTATATTTATTATTTATTAAGGGGGGTCAAATCTGTGCATAAGTGCCTAAAAAGCAAAAGCAGCTCGCCACAAAATGGGGATGATCATCAAACACCCATCCCCAAAATCTTCTCCTTGCAAAACCCAACCCTAGGGCAGTCTAAGACCAATTTCATGAGGTAGACCATCACGGGTTTTCTCAAGATAGGCAATTAGCTGCCAATCGACCAGGGCCTTCTCACCAGATGCTTGCTCGGCAAGTGAGACCATTCCAGACAACGAAGCTTCTGGTTCACTCAAGTGTTCTTCCAGAGGAGGATGTGCTTCCATGTACAATCGATCTTTTTGCCAAGCTACTTTGACCGGAGAATTGACAATGGCCACAGGCACCCCTTTTTTCATTGCAGGAAAAAATTCTTCAATGTCGTTTTGGTACATGCGAATGCAACCAAAGCTAGCACGTCGTCCAATACTTTCAGGAAAGATAGTGCTGTGAAACAAAAAGGTTGGGATGCTCATGTACACAGCATAGGGACCCAGTGGATTATCTGGTCGTGCAGGCATGATCTTCGGTAAAACAATCCCTTGGGCTAAATTGAACTCACGAATGTCATCAGGTGGAATCCATATCGGATTTTTCACCTTGCGTGTGATGATGGCATGTTGAATGGGAATGGTTTTACCCATTTTGCCAATACCAATGGGGTAGGTATACACCACATTGCTTTGATCATCTGGAAAATAATACATACGCATTTCAGGGAGATTTACCACAATGCCTTGATGGGGGTTGGGCAATAAGTGCTTATCTGGAATTTCGAGTAAGGTGCTGTTGGTAATGTGATGTCCCAGATTGTATTGTGGGTTGGAACTCTCGAGTGAATTAAATCCGACATCATAGCGCTGAGCGAGAGCACCTAAGCTATCACTCGCGCCAATCGAATCGTAATGAATATCGCCGATGACAGCGGTATCAGTGTCAGGCAACGTATATTTTGTCGCGTAGAGTGACTGTGAAACTGCCAATAAACCTAGGGTAAAAACCATTCGTCGTAATTGTCTAATCAACATATCAATGTCCTTTGTTAAACCGACTCATTGCTACGCAACAAAGCCGCTTCGTTAGACAATTGACTAGAGGTGACGCTGATCAGTCGTGACTCAAGACCAATGCTAACTCTGCAGAAAAGCTGACTTGTGTAGCCAAGCGCGATCAGGATAATAAGCAACAATCACGGTATCGTCCTTAATCGTGTTAATGAGTGGCTTTGCTAATCTTGGGCTAACGGCTGTACAACCCCAACTGCGTCCGAGTCTGCCGTATTGTTTGATGATATCAGGAGTTGCATACGATGCGCCATGCATCACGATATGTCGCTTATAAGCATTGTCGTTGATGCCATGTTCTAACCCTTTCAACTTGAGCGCCAAACCATGGGTGCCAAAGTAGGCGTGATCGGTAACAAAAACACCGATGCTAGATTTTAAGCTGCCTTCGCGATTAGAAAAATCATGGGAATTCAAGTTACCGCTATTTTTACCATGCGTTACATACGTGTTAAACAATGTTTTACCGTGTTTCAAATCAAACACCCACAAACGTCTAGCGGTTGAAGGCTTGCTATAATCGATGACAGTTAAGATGTCTTTTTTGGCATAACCCTGTTCTGTGGCGTGTTTATACGCGGTTAGACTTACACGCAAAACGCTACTGTCTATATTTTTTGCATCGCTTTTGATAAGACGAATTTCTTTCTTGATCCAATCACTGGTGTTCGCGTCTGTTGGCGTGCTAAAGCCAAACAAACTCGTCACAGCAGCAAGGAATAAAAATTGATTTATTTTCATTATTTTCATAATCACTTCTTATTTTTACATATTGATGGATTAATGACCACCATCCATGGGTCAAGCGGAGGAGTGGCATTTTTAATCATAAAGCATGTTAATGTCAAACAAATATTCAAATTTGGCTATATTTTAGCCGTAGCAATGTTGCACATTTCTAGTTTCATCTTAAAAAAAATCAGGGTATAGTTGCTCGATTGGATATCGTAAATAGCAAATTGGCAATTGCTGACTGTGAAGGATGTTGGATGGATAAAATTCGCGTAGCGGTATTATACGGCGGTCGATCTGCTGAACACGAAGTGTCTTTACGTTCTGCGGCGAATGTCATTCAGCATTTAGATCCAAATTTATTCGACGTGATTCCCATTGGCATTGACAAATACGGCAATTGGTTTTTGGGCGAAGAAGTGTTTGCAAAAAGCTTGGCACAAAACACGGTGCCGTTGTTGAGTCATCATTCTCATGCTTGGTTTACGCCTGCTTGGCTTGGCAGAGCGATGGCAAAGCAACAAGTCGCTGAACTCAGCAATCATGAACCGAATGCATTGTTGTTTGATGTGGTGTTTCCCGTGGTGCATGGCCCTCTGTGTGAAGATGGCACGTTGCAAGGTTTGTTAGAGTTAGCCAATCTCCCGTATGTAGGTTGTGGCGTACTCTCTTCTGCGATTGGCATGGATAAAGATGTTTCCAAGCGTTTAGTGATGAATGGCAATATCCCTGTGGCACCTTTCATTGTGATTAAGCAATCACAATGGCAACGGCGTGCAGCTGAGTACATCACACAAGTCTCACAAGAAATCTCCTACCCCGTTTTTGTGAAACCTGCGAATACGGGCTCGAGTATTGGCATCACGAAAGTACGCAGTGCCAACGATCTACGCGCTGCCATTGATGATGCTTTTAGGTTTGATACCAAAGTCATTATTGAAAAAGCACTCAACGTGGTCGAATTAGAGTTGGCAGTGCTAGAGAGTTTGGACGAAGCTGGAGAGCCTATTGTCAGTGTGACCGGTGAAGTAAAACCGCATCATGAATTTTATTCATACGATGCAAAATACTGTGATGAGGAAGGTGCGTCATTGATTATTCCCGCTTCATTACCGCCGGACATCAATGAACAAGCACGAGTATGTGCGCGAAAAATATTTCAATTGTTGGAATGTGAAGGGATGGCGCGTGTGGATTTATTTTTTGACAAAGACACGCAGCAATTGGTGTTTAACGAAATCAACACCATACCAGGCTTCACACAAATCAGCATGTATCCAAAATTAATGGATGCTTCTGGTGTGAGTTATTCCCAATTATTGACACATCTCATTCAATTGGCTTTGCGTAGACACCAATACAAAAAAAGTTTAGCAAGAACCTATTTAGAAACTGAGCCAACTTGTTAAGTTTTATTGATTGATCGAAACAAATTGTGTGATTGCATAAAAATAAAAAAATATCATACAAAAAAATATTATAATTAAAAGAATGTAGTCATCATGCGAAAAATCCTCCTCCTAACAATGCTGTGGATGTTTAGCGTATTTTCTCCTGGGGTTTTTGCACAGGAAAAATTAACGTTGTCATTAGAAGAAGCCATCTTATTGGCGATGCGTCAAAATCCCAACGTGCAAAGCCAATCGCTCAGCCATGTCTTACAAAAATTTAATACTTGGGTGCAACGATGGGAGTTTTATCCACATTATTCGCTCACCGCAACAGCGGGTGTTGCACGTCGCTGGCATGATGACGATAGGCAATGGCATGACGTACCGAATATTGGTTTGCAACCAGGCATCTCGGTGTTGACGCCCATCGGCACACAAATCAAATTAAACGCAAGTAATGCTGCCAACGATAATCATTTTCGTCCAACGCTTTCTTTGCAAATTGTGCAACCATTGATGCGTGGCTTTGGTCGGCCAATTGTTGAAGCAGCGCTTAATAATGCGATTGATTCAGAAACCATCTCATGCCTCAATATTGAAAACATGCTGCGTGGCACAGTGACGGGTATTATCAATGCATATCTTGGCGTGGTGATGGCGGAGAGAACGATTCAAATAGATCAAGATGCGTTGGAGCGCGCCAAGAGATCAGTCACACAAACAAAATTATTTATTAAGGCTGGTCATAAAGCGGGTAACGAATTAGTGACGGTCGAAGCGAACGTCGCTTCTGCACAATCGGTATTAGAGAATGATAAAAATCAATTGATAGAAACGCGTTATGCATTATTAGCGGCTATCGGTTTAGATCCGAACACACCGGTGACTTTTACAAATTTAAATCTTGAAAAGCTTATCAAAAAATATCGATTGCCCAGTATTGATGAAACTAAAACGCTAGTATTAAAAAATGATATACAATATCAAACCGATCAAATTACTTTGCATGGAAGTGCACAACGCACATTGCTGACGGCCATTGATAATACACGTTGGCAATTAAATTTTAGTGTGAATGCATCCACAGGTGGAACCATCGATGATGAATATCACGGATTTAATAGTTTGTTTAATCGCGCGACGCAAGATTACTATGTTGGCGTGGAATTAAATATTCCTCTTGATGATCAATTGGCAAAGCAGCAAGTGTTAAGTGCTAAGATTGCATTGCAGCAAGCTGAACTGAGTTTGAAAAAAGAAAAATGGGAAAAAGAAACGAGTGCTATCAACGGTTGGAATGCGGTTGGCAGTGCCATGCGTGCATTACATTTTGCTGAGAGCGCTGCTAATTTACAAAACAAAACTTATCATGTGAGTTATCAAAAATATTTGCATGGTCTCATTGATAGTCTTGAATTACAATCAGCGCAAGTGCAATTGATTCAAGCACAACAAACATTATTGAGTGCGCGAATTAATTATCTTAAAGCCTTAGTCAATTTGGATAGTTTGACAGGCAACACCTTACAGACGTGGCATGTAAAGACGAGGACAGCATGAATAAAAAAAATGTGATGCTAGCCAGTGTGATTCTCATAGTCTTCTTCGGACTTGTTTCTTGTCACCGCCAAGAAACTCATCAAGCATCACAAACAATCACCGTTGCTTCTGCTCCAATGAATAATCGACTTTTTTATACGGGTATCATCAGGCCACTACGCACTATCGTCGTTCCATCTCCTGTTGAGGGAGTGGTGGTAGACATGCCATTTCAATATGGAGACGAAGTAAAAAGTGGGCAATGGTTGTTTATGTTATCGTCGACAAAATTTACGAGCGATTATAAAAGCGCATTGACGCAATATGTAAAAGCCAAAAGTGAATTTGCTAATACACAAACGCAATTAACGGAAGGGAAATTTTTACATCATAATCAATTAATTTCCGATGATGATTTCAAATTGAAGCAAGCGAATTTTTATGCAGCGCGTTTAGCACTGATGCAAGCACGCGATGCTTTGGAAACATTACTCAAGCAATTGAATATTAGAAATATTAACCTCAATGAATTATCCATAGCTGATATCGATGCAATTAATAAGGCGATGCACTTGCAGAAAGCGGCGGAAAATTTGCATGTGTTAGCGCCAGTGAGTGGTGTGGTTTTATCAACACTAAAAAGTGATGAAGATAATAAAAAATTACATAAGGGTGAGCTGGTTAAAGAAGGTGATGTGCTTGCGGTGATCGGTGACCTGAGTGGTATTGCTATTCAAGTGAAAGTGAATGAGTTAACGATCAATCAAATTAAAGTAGGACAAAAAGTAAAAGTCACAGGGATTGCGTTCCCTGAATATGAACTGTCGGGTGAAATACAATCTGTGGATCGCCAAGGTGAGTCTAGTGCATCGGGGTTACCCAATTTTCCTGTACAAGTGATTGTGCCACACTTGACGCCAGCCGAGCAGCAATACATTCATGTGGGGATGAGTGCTAAAGTTGAAATTACCATTGATGAAACGACACACATCGCTATTCCAATGACCGCTGTCTATGAGCGGTCAGGCAAATTTTTTGTGGACATCATCGATCAAAAAACAGGAAAACCTAAACCACGATCGATTAAGACTGGCAAGACGACAGCGATGATGGTTGCCGTATTAGATGGATTGCACGTGGGAGATAAAATTGTCGCTCATTAAGTTAATCAATGTGACCAAGACATATCATTTGGGCGATCATGATTTCACCGCCTTGTCAGGTGTCGACCTCACCTTCGAGCGCGGTGACATGATGGCGATCGTTGGCGTGTCGGGTTCTGGTAAATCAACATTGATGAACATCATTGGATTTTTAGATCGTTGCAGTACAGGACGATATCTCTTCGATGGCGTTGACGTTTCCGCGTTGGCGGAAAATCAACTTGCCTCTATTCGCAATAAAAAAATTGGTTTTGTGTTTCAATCATTCTTTCTCTTGCCTAAATGTAATGCGCTACAAAATGTTCAACTGCCACTTTTTTATCGCGGCACCCCAGCCAAAGAAGCCAAAGAGATGGCGATGCAAATGCTGGAGAAAGTTGGTGTCGCGCATTTGGCAACGCATCGACCAAATCAATTATCGGGTGGTCAACAACAGCGTGTGGCGATTGCACGAGCGTTGGTCGGCAATCCAGAATTAATTTTGGCGGATGAACCAACGGGTGCCCTCGATTCACAAACCGGACGCGATGTGATGGCGTTATTCCATCGCCTGAATCAAGAAGAAGGTCGCAGCATCATCATCATTACTCACGACAATGCGATCAGTCGTCAATGTCATCGTGTGGCGACCATCCAAGATGGTCGTATCCTCAATGAAAGTTCATCCGCTACGATATCGAATTGAAACATGCGCGTCTTAGTGGAATACTGCACCCACTTATAGACGGAGAAGGAATACGTATGTCAGAACGTTATCGCTGGGATGACCCCCTATTTTTAGATGATCAACTTACCGAAGAAGAACGACTCGTCCGTGATTCAGTGCGTGATTTTGCACAAGAACGCTTACAACCCACTGTGATTGATGCGTTTAAAAATGAATACTTTGATCCAAGCATCATGCGCGATATGGGCAGTGCAGGTTTACTGGGCGCCACCATTCATGGCTATGGCTGTGCCGGGATCAACTATGTTTCCTATGGTTTGATCATGCGTGAATTAGAACGCGTGGATTCTGGTTATCGATCCGCGTGTAGTGTGCAATCAAGTTTGAGTATGTATGCGATCTATGCCTATGGTAGCGAAGCACAGAAGCAAAAATATTTACCGAAAATGGCGACAGGTGAATTCATCGGTTGCTTTGGGTTAACCGAACCCAATGCTGGATCTGATCCAAGTAGTATGACGACACGCGCCAAATCTGTTCCCGGTGGTTACCTACTGAAAGGGAGTAAAATGTGGATCACCAATTCCCCCATTGCTGACGTTTTCATTGTATGGGCAAAAAATGATAGTGGACGCATACGCGGTTTCATTCTAGAAAAAGGGATGACGGGTCTATCAGCACCTGTGATGCATGGCAAGCTCAGTTTACGGGCGTCCATTACGGGTGAAATAAGCATGGACGATGTCTTTGTACCCAGTGAACAAGAGTTACCAAACGCCAATGGGTTATCTGGACCGTTAGGTTGTTTGGATAACGCACGCTATGGCATCTGTTGGGGTGCCTTGGGCGCCGCAGAATTTTGCTGGCATGCGGCACGGCAATATGTATTAGATCGTGAGCAGTTCGGTCAACCACTGGCGGCGAATCAATTGATTCAAATGAAGCTTGCCAATATGCAAACGAATATTACCTTGGGATTGCAAGGCTGTCTGCGTTTAGGGCGACTGAAAGATGAAGGTCGATTGGATACACCAACGATTTCGATGATGAAACGATTTTCGACGGTGACTGCGTTGGATGTGGCGCGCGAGGCACGCGATATGCATGGCGGCAATGGTATCACTGAAGATTATCAAGTGATTAGACATATGCTGAATTTGGAAACGGTAAAAACCTATGAAGGTACCGCGGATATCCATGCGCTCATCGTAGGTCGTGCACAGTTGGGTGTGCAAGCATTTAAGCCTTTAGGAAATCCTTAATCGGCGAGATGCATGCGCAAGATACCTGCGATTGCCCATGGCAATAGGGTAAGTGCGGCAAGGCTCAAACCAGCCAAAAATGTGAGGGGTCCAATAATCGCTAAGCCCATTTGCGCTTGTTGGACCATGTTCACGCCAAAAATTAAAATGGGTGTGCAAAGAGGAAGGATGAGCAATCCTAGCAAGGCGCCCGGTTGGCGCAAGCTCAGGGTGAGTGCGCTGACAAGACAGCCGATCAGTGTGAATAAGGGTGTGCCCAGCATTAAACTGAGACACAATATCGCAATGGTCAGCGACGATAAATGAAACAGCAGTCCTAGTATTGGGGTCATGAGGATGATGGGTGCTTGTGTCAACAGCCATTGGACGCTGAATTTGATCAAGAGTAATAAACTGAGAGGTAAGTCACTGAGACACACTTGCTCAAGATGGTTGTCTTCTAGGTCCCCGTCTAACATCGTTTGCGTGGCTAAAATACTAGCGAGTAGCGCATTGAGCCAGATGCCACCCGGTAGCAAGTCCGATAAGCGAGCTTCATCTGGTGTGAACACGAGCGGGAATAAACAACAAGTCATCATAAAAAAAGCCAGTGGATAGAGCCATTGCTGCGCGCGACGCCAAACAATCATGAGTTCCAGGGAGAAAATGGCGCCCAGTGTTTTGATCATCGGCTGTGACCCAGTGTTAAGTGTTTCGTTTGGCACTCAGCAAAAAAAATGGGCTCGTGCGTGCTCATGATCACAATCCCCCCGGTGAGGGCATGGGCTTCGATGGCGGCGCGCCAAAAAGTTTTGGCTTGCTGATCTAAGGCCGTGAAGGGTTCGTCTAACAACCAGAGTGGTTTGTAACTGAGCAAAAGTCGTGCGAGACAGAGTTGTCTTTTTTGTCCTGCGGATAAGTCACGGGCGCGACGGTCCAGATTCTGATGCAACCCAAGCTGAGAGAGGATGGCGTGTGGCTGGGGTGTTAATGTTGAATTTGTGAGCAACATGGTGAGCTGTATATTTTCTGCGACACTTAGATCCAACTTCAAACCGTTACCATGGCTGATGAAGTGAAAATGGTTGTGTGGCTCATTATCCCTCTGGTCGGTGGACTCATGTTGCCAACGGCATTGACCGCTGGTCGGGAGGATGAAACCCGCGAGTATACGCAATAAAGTCGACTTGCCGGCGCCATTAGGACCGCCAATGATCAAAATGTCGCCTGATTGGGTGTCGAATGAGACACTGTTAATTAAATGCTGCTCATGTCTGATTAGGTGTAAATTATGGGCACGAAGTGTATGATTTATATTCATTTACGCTTATCCATCCAGGGTTAGGATTCTAACGAAGTCATACAGGTTGCACAATTTTTACGATAATACATCGTTGCAAGGGTCTTGTGAGAATGGGTGGTCCCCGTTACAATGGCGCGGTATAAAGTTTCGGCAACCTGCTCGGCGTCATCGGGCGGGCCTTACCATATAGGGTTTGCTTTTCTCCAATCGTGCCATTAAAATCCCCTCTGTCTAATAGACCTAGGGGCGGGCAGTCCCGAAGTAATGCGCGTGGAGAGATGATTTTATAATGTCACTCGCTGAAGCACGAACCCAACCGTACAGATTCAGTCTAAATAACTGACAGTCGGCATCACCGTCAGTCATGTCGGTGAGGATGTCAAACTAGCGGGCTTTCGAAGAAAAATAGCTTCACGATTTTATTTTGGAGATTTATTCATGGCGTTAACAGCTGCTGTAAAAGCGCAGATTGTCAAAACCTTTAAACGTGGCAAAAATGACACCGGTTCACCAGAGGTGCAAATTGCTTTGTTAACTGCGCGCATCAACTCTTTAACTGAGCATTTAAAAGCTCACAAACACGATTTTCATACCCGTTATGGTCTGACCAATTTGGTGAGTCAACGTCGTCGTTTGTTACGCTACCTGAAAGGTAAAGACTTGCAACGTTATCAAATAGTGATCAAAGAATTAGAAGTACGTGGTTAATTGTGTAAATAGGCGGGTATATTTTGACAGTAATCAAAAAATCATTCCGTTATGGTAATCATACTGTAACGCTAGAAACAGGGAAGATTGCACGTCAGGCGACAGCCGCCGTGTTAGTGAACATGGATGAAACGGTCGTATTAGTGACCGTGGTGTGTGCTGATAGTGCCTCCGAAGATAAAGATTTCTTCCCATTAACCGTGAATTATCAAGAACGTTCTTATGCTGCAGGCCGTGTGCCCGGTGGCTACTTCAAACGGGAAGGTCGACCCGGTGAGAATGAAACTTTAACGTCACGTTTAATTGATCGACCCCTACGCCCTCTTTTCCCCAAAGGCTTCAACTACGAAGTGCAAGTGATTGCCACTGTCATGTCGATGAATCCTGAAGTGAATCCTGATATCCCAGCCATGATTGGCGCAGCCGCTGCTGTCGCACTGTCTGGTATGCCCGCATCAAGCCATTTGGCCGCTGCCCGCGTGGGTTATGTGGATGGTAATTATGTGCTCAATCCTACCCTGAGCCAATTAGCGCTTTCGCAATTGGATATGGTGGTTGCAGGGACAGAAAATGCCGTTTTGATGGTGGAATCTGAGGCTAAAGAATTACCTGAGTCAGTCATGCTGGGTGCAGTGATGTTTGCCCATCGTGAAATGCAAATTGTGATTGAACAGATCAAAGAAATGGTTGCTGAGGCAGGTGTTCGTCAATGGCAATGGTCAGCGCCAGCTGTAGACGCATCTATTCAAGAGCGCGTGACTGAATTAAGTCAGGCTGAGTTAGAAAAAGCCTATCAAATTAGCGACAAAGTAGAACGTCAGGATACTATCGCTCAGCTTAGAGATCGTATCATTGAACAAATGATCGCTGAAAATCCTGATAAAGAAGAATTAAGTATTATCTCTGATACCAAGTTTGTCTTTGGTAAATTAGAAAGCAAAGTGGTGCGCACCCGAATTCTTTCAGGTGGTACACGTATTGATGGTCGCGATACGACCACAGTGCGACCTATCACCATTGAGGTTGGCGTCTTACCACGTACTCATGGTTCCGCATTATTTACGCGTGGGGAAACCCAAGCGTTAGCAGTGGCCACACTAGGTACTGAACGTGATGCACAAACCATCGATGCGCTCGAAGGCGAACGCAAAGAAAACTTCATGTTGCACTACAACTTCCCGCCTTACTCCGTTGGTGAAGTAGGTCAAGTGGGTAGTCCAAAACGCCGAGAAATTGGCCATGGTAATTTGGCTAAACGTGGTGTCATGGCTGTATTGCCGACGCAAAAAGAGTTTTCTTATGTGATGCGTGTCGTTTCCGAAGTCACTGAATCCAATGGTTCAAGCTCGATGGCCACCGTTTGTGGTACGAGTCTTGCATTAATGGATGCCGGTGTGCCGATTAAATCACATGTCGCCGGTGTGGCGATGGGCTTAGTGAAAGACGGCGAACAGTACGCGGTACTCACAGACATTTTAGGTGATGAAGATCATTTAGGTGACATGGACTTTAAAGTCGCAGGTACCACCGCTGGTATTACGGCACTTCAAATGGACATCAAGATTGATGGCATCACTGAAGCAATTATGAAACGTGCGCTGGATCAAGCTTGTGACGGTCGTTTGCACATCTTAGGTTTGATGAATCAAGCCCTGGGTGAGCATCGAGTAGAAATGTCTGCTTATGCACCTCGTATTCTGAGCATGCGTATCCCGCCAGATAAGATTCGTGACGTGATTGGTAAGGGTGGCGTGACCATTCGAGCCTTGACCGAAGAAACCGGCACTGTCGTTGATATTAGCGATGATGGCGCGGTAAAAGTAGCAGCAGCGGATCTCGCGGCTTGTGAAGAAGCGGTACGTCGTATCGAACGCTTAACTGCGGATGTGATGGTGGGTGAAGTTTACGAAGGAACCGTAACCAAATTAATGGATTTCGGTGCATTAGTGAATATTTTACCAGGCAAACAAGGCTTAGTGCATATCTCACAAATCGCCAATGAGCGCGTCGCGCAAGTAAGCGATAAGCTGAGCGAAGGTCAAGTCGTGAAAGTGAAAGTGCTCGAAATAGATCGTCAAGGTCGAATTCGATTGAGCATGAAAGATGTAGCGGCAGAAGCTTCTTAATTAAGCTGACATCGATTTAAAAAAGGCGCTCGCAAGGCGCCTTTTTTTATGCTTTATATTTCATGAAGTAGCCTGGGTGGCGCCATGTCATTACCCGCAAAAAATATTCCGAACACTGCAATCCCTGCTAACAACACTGTCATCCCTGCTAACAACACTGTCATTCCTCTAACAACACTGCAATCCCTCTAACAACACTGCAATCCCTCTAACAACACTGCAATCCCTCTAACAACACTG
>CAZYKO010000004.1:33805-34036 GCA_964648015.1 uncultured Coxiellaceae bacterium | reverse complement strand
CAATCCCTGCTAACAACACTGTCATCCCTCTAACAACACTGTCATCCCTCTAACAACACTGCAATCCCTGCTAACAACACTGTCATCCCCGCGCAGGCGGGGACCCATTTCTCATGACGATAAACAATGAATCGTCAGCGATAGGTCCCCGCCTGCGCGGGGATGACAAGAAAGTTGCGGGGATGACAAGAAAGTTGCGGGGATGACAAGAAAGTTGCGGGGATGACAAGA
>CAZYKO010000004.1:0-33705 GCA_964648015.1 uncultured Coxiellaceae bacterium | reverse complement strand
AAGTTGCGGGGATGACTTTGTGATAGCTGCATATAAGCCGGGGGGCGCACAGGCAGGCTCGCAAACGTTCGCGTAAAAGCTCGCACCGGCCCTTCGTGCCATTTCGCCATCCACACCATTGACTTCTAGGGTTGGTTTCTTTAGGATTCACTACATTACACGAGATAAAGATTAAATTAGGATCACTCCACCGCAAAAAGTTTATTTTTTGCACAGCCAATGCTTTTCTTCTCATTTGACAATGGCACCAACAATGCCTAACATAGGCCGCCTCTAGAGGCGAATTATCGGAATTTTTTAATTATGAAAAGAACATATCAACCAAGCGTTATCAAAAGAAAAAGAACCCATGGTTTCCGCGCCAGAATGGCAACAAAAAATGGTCGTGCGGTATTAAGCCGTCGCCGTGCCAAAGGCCGCGCTAGATTAGCTGTTTAAGCGTTACAGCCATCAGTTAAGTATCAACCGCGCTTATGCGGGTATTCGGTCCATCACGTATGGACTGGGTACCCACCTAGGTTTACTGTCGATAATCATCGCAGATTGTGCGCTATCCTTGTGACCCCGTTGAGCCCATGACCTTATCACTACCCCCACAGTACAAGTTACTCAGCAAAGAAGAGTTCCAGTTTGTATTTGCAAAAGCCAACAAGGTAAAACGCAAACATTTCCTTGCATTACATCGTCCTAACCAGCGGCCGTATGCGCGTTTAGGGATGGTGATTGCCAAACAACGGCTAAAACGTGCGGTGGATCGTAATCTACTGCGGCGAATTATTCGCGAAAGCTTCCGTGCGCAAAAAGAGTCACTAAAAGGGCTTGATATCATTGTACTATTGCGTTCAGAATGTACCCCCTTGGGCAAAAAAGATTTACGAGACGATGTAGACAACTTATGGCATGGTTTGTTGGACAAATAGGCTACAAAAAAATCATGTCTACTGGTTTGATAAGAATGATCAAGGTGTATCAATTTGCGCTTAGTTTAGTGATTGGTCACTGTTGTCGTTTCGAACCGAGTTGTTCGAATTTTGCCCTTGAAGCGATTCGACGCTACGGTGCGCTGAAAGGGTGCCGTCTAATGTTGTGTCGTGTTTTACGTTGTCACCCGTGGCATCCCGGCGGCGTTGATCCTGTTCCATAACCTATTAGAAGTCAAGTGACTATGCCAGAGACTATGTTAGATTATATTCGAATTTCTTTGTATGTATTATTGATGGCCCTCGGTTTCATGTTTTTCCAAGACTGGAACAAGGAACATCCTTCAGTAGCAGATACGCCGACGGCGCAAACGACGGCCATGCCGGACCGTTTTGTTCCCCAAGCATTGACGACCTCACCCGCGGTAAGTACAAGCCAAGCAACGGCTACCACGCCTGCGCCAGCAGAGGCAGCATCACCAGCCGGCCAACTCGTCCAAGTGAAAACCGATGTCTTGGACGTCACCATCGATACTCATGGTGGTGATATCGTTGCAAGTAAACTATTAAATTACCCCGAAACACTGCACTCGAAGACGCCTTTTGTCCTCTTAAATGATGATGCCAAGTCTCGTTATGTCGCGGAAAGTGGTTTGCTTAGCAAGAGTGGTCCTGACACATCCAATGGCCAAGCTGTCTATAGCGTTGACCAAACGCAGTACAATCTTGGTGCCAATAATACGTTGACCGTCACACTGTCTTGGCGCAATCCACAGGGATTACAAGTCAATAAACGCTACACTTTCACCCGTGGCAGTTATGAAGTGGGTCTTACTTATGACATCACGAATCAATCTTCAACCATCTGGCAGGGTAATGCCTACGCGCAGCTCGTGCGTACCGATACGCCACCACCCAGCCAAGGCGGATTGGTTAATTTAGCGACGTATTTTGGCGCTGCCATTTCAAGCCCTGACAAACCTTTCGAGAAAATCAGTTTCAAAGATATGCATAGTGAAACGCTGAATCGTTCCATTAAGGACGGTTGGGCTGCCATGATCCAACACTATTTCATCACGGCTTGGATTCCGAGCCCGAACACGATTGCTACTTACTACTCACAGGCGAATCCCAATGGGCTTTACACCATTGGCATGATGGGACCTCAATTGATGGTCGCGCCAGGTGAGAAAATGAGTACCTCGATGAACTTGTACAGTGGGCCAAGCATTGCTGATCAATTAGAGAAAGCAGCACCTAGCTTGAAGCTCACCATCGATTATGGTTGGTTCTGGTTTATTTCCGGCATCATTTTCTGGTTGATGCAAAAGATTTATGATGTAGTGGGTAATTGGGGCTGGTCTATCGTCTTAGTGACCATTCTGATCAAGTTGTTATTCTATCAATTGTCAGCGAAAAGCTATCGCTCGATGAGTGTGATGAAAAAACTGCAACCACGCATCGAAATGCTCAAAGAGCGTTATGGTGAAGATCGTCAAAAACTCACGCAAGCCACCTTAGAGCTTTATCGCGAAGAAAAGGTCAATCCGTTGAGTGGTTGCCTTCCCATCGTGATCCAGATTCCAGTGTTCATCGCGCTTTACTGGGTCTTAGTGGAAAGTGTGCAATTGCGCCAAGCGCCTTTCATTTTCTGGATTCATGATCTCTCGATGCGAGATCCATACTATGTATTACCCATTTTGATGGGTATCTCCATGTTCTTACAACAGCGGTTGAATCCACCACCACCGGATCCGATGCAAGCCAAGGTGATGATGTTGATGCCCGTGATATTCACCGTGCTATTCATGAATTTCCCTGCAGGGTTAATGTTGTACTGGTTTGTGAACCAAACACTGTCTTTCTTACAACAGTGGTACATCATGCGTAGCATTAATAGTGCGACACCCAGCAAAAAATGACGTTCGATCGTGACACGATTGTTGCGCCCGCGACCCCACCAGGTCGCGGCGGCGTAGCCATCATCCGCCTGTCTGGACCAAAAGCAAAAGACATCGGTCTACAACTTTTAAACACCACCCTCATACCACGACAAGCGACTTACCTCCCCTTTTACGGGCGGGATCAGGAAATCCTCGATCAAGGGATTGCCCTCTTCTTTCCTAACCCGCATTCTTTTACAGGCGAAGATGTACTCGAACTCCAGGGTCATGGTGGGCCGGTAGTCGTTGATTTACTCTTGCAGCATATCGTTAGCTTGGGCGCGCGTTTAGCCAAGCCCGGTGAATTTAGCGAACGTGCTTTTTTAAATGGCAAACTGGATTTAACCCAAGCGGAAGCTATTGCCGATTTGATTGATGCCTCATCCACACAGGCCGCGCGTTTAGCGTTACGATCTTTACAAGGTGCCTTCTCTAAAGAGATTCACGCACTCACCGAGCAAGTAATCCACTTGCGTACTTATATTGAAGCGGCCATCGATTTTAGCGATGAAGAAATAGATTTTCTAAGTCAAGAGAAGCTTATCGCCACGTTGCAAACCATTCTTGAGACTATTGCCAGCATCCAAGTGCAAGCCAGACAAAGCAGTTTGTTACGCGAAGGCATTACTGCAGTCATCGCTGGAGAGCCAAATGTCGGCAAATCCAGTTTGTTAAATGCATTGAGTGGTAAAGAATTGGCGATTGTTACGGCGCTACCAGGCACAACGCGCGATGTTTTACGCGATCTCATCACTATTGATGGGATGCCCATGCATTTGTTGGATACGGCGGGATTGCGTGAAACGACGGATGTGGTGGAGCAAGAGGGCGTACGCCGTGCCGAACAAGAGTTGGCACAAGCCGATCTCATTTTATATATGTTAGATGCCAGTCGACATGGCGCACCTGATCCAACGCTATTGGCGAAATTTCCCGATCGTCCGGTTATCATCATTCATAACAAAATCGATTTGCTAAAAACACCACCCGCCATACATACACAAGCTGGCCATACGCATGTGTTTATCTCTGCACAAGCCGGCACAGGGTTGTCATTGTTGCGTGAGCAAATCAAAACGCTGGTGGGGTTCAGTGGCGACACTGGGGGACAGTTTTTGGCGCGCCGTCGTCACCTCGATGCGCTGGCGCGAGCACAGAGCCATTTGCAAAGCGCACATGGCCAATTGGTTGCTGCGGTGTGGGAGCTGGCGGCCGAAGAACTGCGTTTGGCACAAGGCGCGCTCAATGAGATTACCGGTGAATTTAGCGCTGATGATTTACTCGGCAAGATTTTTTCTAGCTTTTGTATTGGGAAATAAGATGCCCTTCTCATCCCTCGAGACGGCGCCTTTTAGTGACGCCGCATCGAGGGCGAACGGATTAGTATATGGCGGTATGACGTGGTTTATGTCGAGTAGAGAGGCAAAGACAAAGACGCATTGCCCCTGCGCACTCGACACAAGATAATGATACATATAAAGCGATACTGGCCATCATCTAGGATTTAAATATTCGAACACGGTTATCCACTGCTAATCTTAAGCCGATTTAAAATGGTTATTTAAATAATCCTCAAATTGCGGATCATCGAAAATAAACTCTTTCAAATCATGATCTATACTGTTTGGTAATTGCGAGTGTGTTTGAGCAAATAAACCAAATTGGCTAGGGTAAGGCTTTGCTGTTGTTATCTCAGGTGACTTGGTCGTTGCATCGAAAGTATCTGCCGTTGCTGATTCTACTACTCTATTCGTAACACTAACCAAGTTAGCTTGTGCTGCAAGCAGCGTGTGAGTATTAGGATCGTGGGCTGGTATCTGATCCCAAACATTGCCCTCAACCTGTGAGGTTGCCATATCAAATGCTGCGAGCGATTCAGAAAAATCTACCTCCCCCACAGACGTATGTGTCGTTGTGGTGAAGATGTGATCCTGAGTGTTTGGTTGCGTTGTGATGATTTGCGTCACAGGTTTTTCTGGCACATGTTTGTGTCGTCTTATCTTGGTTGAATCCTTAGATATCGGCATCACAATTTGTATCTCTCTTGATGACTCGGTGGTAGCGGAGATTTGAGCTGTATCTCGTTTATCTTTTTTTCGCTTCCGCTCATAAGCGTTATATGAAATTGCATCTGCAGCGTCTGAGCGTTCACCGGTTTGTGGATCTACTTTTCTTCGCTTTATATAAGCGTTATATGAAATAGCATCTGCAGCGTCTGAGCGCTCACCGGTTTGTGGATCTACTTTTTTTCGCAAATTATATGTCCCTAATGCAATAGCATTTGCAGCGTCTGAGGGTTCACCGGTATGTCGGTCTACTTTTTTTCGCGAATTATATTTCCCTAATGTAATAGCATCTGCAGCGTCTGAGCGTTTACCGGTATGTGGATCTACTTTTTTTCGCGAACTATATGTCCTATATGAAATAGCATCTGCAGCGTCTGAGCGTTCACCGGTATGTGGGTCTACTTTTTGTCGCGAATAATATGTCCCTAATGTAATAGCATCTGCAGCATCTGAGGGTTCACCAGTATGTGGATCTACTTTTTGTCGCTTTATATAAGCGTTATGTGAAATAGCATCTGCAGCATCTGAGCGTTCACCGGTCTTCGGGTCTACCATTCTTTTAGTATGTTTAGTGGGTGGCATAGATCTATTTCTCCGCTAGTGTTCTCACTCGATATTTCGTTGGTCATAGCCTAGCAAACTAACGTTAACAAATTCTTAATTTGTATCTGCTATTTGCAGGCGCAGAATTGCCTCAAAATGAATCGTACCTAAGCGGGTGTCTTAAGTTAGGCAAAAAGCCATCGCGCTCATGGCCAATTGGTTGCTGCGGTGTGGGGGCTGGCGGCCGAGGAACTGCGTTTGGCACAAGGCGCACTCAATGAGATTACAGGTGAATTTAGCGCTGATGATTTACTCGGCAAGATTTTTTCTAGCTTTTGTATTGGGAAATAAGATGCCCTTCTCACCCTTCGAGACGGCGCTAACGCGCCGCATCGAGGGCGAACGGGGAGGGTGGGCAAAGTGTAATCCGCCCGCCATTTTTTCGCTTTTCAGGACGGCGCTAACGCGCCTCCTTGGGGGAAAAGGAAGTAGAGCTCCCTATACCATCCGTTCGCCCTCGATGCGGCGCGTTAGCGCCGTCTCGAAGGGTGAATTCTTATGAAAAAACCAATTCTACGAATAATTTTATTGCAGTAACGCAGTTAGCGTATGTTTGACAAGCGTCGTCTTGATGAATAGATGCCCCTCAAGACGCCTCCCTTAGTGACGCCGCATCGAGGGCAAACGGGCGGTAGAGCTCCCTCCCATCCGTTCGCCCTGAGGAGGCACGAAGTGCCGTCTCGAAGGGTGAACAGTCTTGACCAAGACACAGTGATCCATGAGAATGGTTCACTAATGAATGGAGTCGCAGCGTGATGACGTTCGTAGGAAGGTGATGCCATGGAAAAATATCGTAATCGTCAAGAAGCGGGAAAGTTACTTGCACGTGCTTTGTCGGCTTATCAAGGTCGATCAGATGTCATTGTCCTCGGATTACCACGTGGCGGTGTCCCTGTCGCATACGAAGTGGCTAAGGCGCTCCATCTGCCCCTCGATGTGTTTATCGTCCGCAAAATTGGTGTGCCTTCTCATCCGGAATTAGCCATGGGTGCGATCGCGATGGGGGGTGCCCGTGTGTTTAATCAAGCCATCATTGATGAACTTGGCATTAGTGAGGCGCAAATTAATCGTGTGATCGCTACTGAGCAGCTTGAATTGCAACGCAGAGAGCAAGCGTATCGCGGTGATCGTCCCTTTCCTTCCTTAATTAATCAAACAGTCATTCTCGTTGATGATGGCATCGCCACTGGCGCAACGATGCGAGCAGCGATTCAAGCCTTGCGCGCGCTCAAGGCAGCGGCCATTGTGGTGGCTGTGCCCTGTGCGGATAAAGCATTGTGCGATAACTTGGCACACCTCGTCGACGACCTATGCTGTCCCCTACGACCTACCCACTTCTACGCCGTCGGCGCTTGGTATGACGATTTTGCGCAAACCGAAGATGAAGAAGTGTATGACCTACTCACTAAAGCAGCACATCTCAGCACAACGCGAGGTCCCCTATGACGATATATTCATATGATGTAGATCACCCAGTGATTATTCCTGCCAAGGGGGTGAATTTAGAAGGTATCTTACACATCCCTACGCATGCGACTGGCTTGGTGATATTCGCGCACGGCAGTGGCAGTAGCCGTTTTAGTCGCCGCAATCAATTGATAGCCACCGTTTTGCAACAAGCCCATATAGCCACACTGTTGTTTGATTTGCTGACTTTAGAGCAAGATGCGCGTGATGCTCGGACCATGGAATTTAGATTCAATATTGAATTACTTGCAGATCGCCTGCTAGCTGCGACCAATTGGATATTACCTATTTCGCAACAACACAAATTACCCCTCGGTTATTTTGGTGCAAGCACTGGTGGTGGTGCTGCATTGCTCGCCGCAGCGAAAGTTCACCATCTCATTCAAGCCGTGGTATCACGTGGTGGTCGACCTGATTTAGCGGGTGAAGCGCTTGAACGCGTTGCGGCACCAACACTATTGTTGGTAGGCGGTGACGATGAAGCAGTGCTTAAGTTAAATGAAATTGCATTTGAAAAATTAACTTGTACTAAAGCGTTGACGATTATTCCAGACGCCACGCATTTATTTGAGGAACCGGGTAAGCTAGAAGAAGTTGCACACCTTGCAACACACTGGTTTACACAGTATTTAATCTCCAATAAATAGCAGTGATTGTGGTATCCACAGCAAAAAATCTACTTGCAAAGTGATATCCATCTGGTAGCATTCAAATTTTGGGGTTATGAAAAGGGATCAAGGATGAAAAGAATCGTTACTGCGCTGCTCTGTACACTTAGTTTTTCTTGCTACGCAATTGATGCTAGCCAAACACAAGCGCAATATTTATCTGCCACTCATCATGCTTGCCCGCAAGCGACTGCAACGACTGATCCAAGCTTCTGCGCATCGTTTCGTTCAGCAGCGCAATGTCATTGCACCTCATCAGGATTACCATCGGGTGTTTGCCAGAATATTCAAACCATTTATTCACGCATGATTAGTATCTTTGGTTCGATACAACGTGCATGTGAATATCAACGCGATACCAGCGTCAAAACGTGTATCGATGATTGGAACTGTTTTCGTTTTGGTGGCAAAGATTCTAATGGCGGCTTGTGCAGTGCCTCTGGCAGAGCATGTCAATAATCATGAGCGTTAATTCATTGATAAAATCACGACACATTGCACTGGTGCTCTTAAGTTTTTTTTTTCTAGAAACCAGTGCAGCGAATGAATTAGGTCGTGACAATACGCGTTTGATGCTATCGCAATTTGATGACACTTGTGTGAAGTTCTGTCATCCATTTTACATTGGCATGACGGGTGGTGGTGGCTCCACGACTTGGGGCACGCTCGTACCACCCAAAGCACATCGCATTGAAGCGATGGATTTATCTACGCCAACGAGTGTGCGAGAAGGCGGGGCTATTTGGGGTGCGTTTGTTGGTTACGAATTTATGCCGACATTCGCCATCGAAACTGCATACACCCATTTTCCGCCGGCCAAAGTGCGTTTTAGCGAAATGAGTTTATTTAGTTTTGAGCACAATAATTTAACTGAATTCACCACGCAGACCGAATCAATCTATTTAATCGCAAAATTTATGGTGATTATCCCAGGCACGAGCGTGCGAGTCTTCTCTGCATTAGGTCCCGCTGGGTTACATCGCCGCGACTTCATTGAAGATCGCTGGCGCATGAGTGCAGCATTTAATGCTGGATTAAATTACAACTTCACGCCACGCATTATGGGTGAAATTGCCTTCAATTATACGTCAGGCTTCGGTGTCTCTGAAATCAATCCTACACAAGACTTTATGCCATTTGTTTATTCGGCATTTGTACGGCTTGCCTATCGTTTCTTATGATGTCAGCGCAGTCAGAATGCGGCGTTTGCCAGAAAATGGTGCACGCCCATGCATCGCGAGAATATTATCTAAGACCATGACATCGTTTTTTTGCCACGGGAACGCTACCGTATTTTTATCCAACACATCTAAAATATGGTAGAGATCTTGACGTGGTACATGACTGCCATCAGCAAAACGAATCTCATGTAGTCGTGTCGATTTTTTAAAATAAAATAAACTGGCTGCAATATAATTTTTCCAGCCTAATAGTCGTGGATTAAAATCGTATAGATGTGCTTGATTGTGCCAAACACGTTCATTTGTCAACGGGTGCACCATACTGGCAGGTCGCGTCTGTTGGATTTCAATCCAATCATTCGGTAACCAACACCACGAAAATTCATTAGCAATACACTTTTTTTCCACTTCTTTTTTATTTTCAGTTTCGAATACTTCTATCCAAGATTTATGTGAACGTTGAATTTTATTGACGAATGCCATGATCTTACTGCGATGGTAATAATGCGATATGTAAGTGAGCCCCTTAGCTTCGAAGCGCTTTTTGACATCCGCATCGAGTGATGCATAGACTTTGCGAGCATCAGCAATGATGGTGGCACCACCATCGACTGGTGCAATATCACAGTAAAAATAAATATGCTTTGGTGAATATTTGATGTAAGACAATTCTTGGTGTAAAGGAATATGGAAAGCAGGCGGTGCTTCTGTGGACGTGTATACTTCTTTTTCGACTTTATCTCTAGGGCTATCTCCGCCAATATAACTCACAAATTTGCCATAATTCAGTGTTTCAATAAAATCAGAAAATTCTTTGGCATTCTCTACGGGAAAATTTCTAAAAACTAAACCGCCATGATGTAAAAGCCTTTCTTCAATCGCTGTTTTGTTATCTTCAAGCATACGCGCGAGATGGCGTTTTTCGATGGATGCTTCTGGCGTGATAAAAGCAGGAAAGCTGCCTTCAATGGCTAAACCTTGTAGTTTTTGCATCGTCCTTGATCTCTACTTGCAAAGTTAGAAGCACCTATAATAACATTTCAACCTGACTTTAAGAAGTATCCCCCTTTCACGGAATGATAAGGCAATCGCTATTTTGACAAATGAAAAATTTTATCACGCGTTAAATTTTACCTTAGGGAATGAAGATTGGGAGGTCGAACAACAAGCTTTGCGCGTGAATGACGGTGATCGTGTCTTGTGTGTCACTGCCAGTGGCGATCGTCCTTTGCATTTGTTGACAACGCCTTGTGCAGACATCATTGCCGTCGATATGAATCGCGTACAAAACTATTTGCTTGAACTAAAACTCACGGCGATTGCACACTTTGATTATGAAAAATATCTCGCCTTCCTTGGTTGTAGGCCCACGGCTTGTCGCATTCGTTTATATAAAGAGTTACGCCCACACTTGAGTCCTGAGACGGCTGCCTATTGGTCACAACACAAAAAATTATTGCAACGTGGCGTAATTTTTCAAGGCATGACCGAGCGTTTGATGAATAAGATTGCCATTTTGTTTTCATTCATCGCACGACGGAAAATTCAAACTCTTTTTTCATTTACAGAAATTGAAGCACAAAGAGAATACGTCACTAACAATTGGGATAGTCCCTTACTTAAACGAATCTTTTCTGTGATGGCACATCCCCGAATCAGGCGTTTGATGATTAGTGATCCGGGATTGAATGCTTATGTCGATAGCAGCATTTGCCCTGGTAACTATATTTACGAACGCATGATTCGGTATTTGCATCATCACTTAGCCGTTGATAGTCCGATGATGCATTTGCTATTTAAGAGTGGCTTGAAAGCCGAAGCGCATTTTCCGTATTTGAGTTTTGAGGGGTATCAAGCGATACGACGTGCACCGCAGCGTTTACGTTTAGTGACGGCGAATGTCATTGATTATTTGCACGCACAAGACAAAGAAAGTATCGATTGCTTCTCCATGTCCGATATTGCGTCGTATATGTCACAAAAACATTTTCAACAATTATTACTCGGCATCAACCGCGCTGCAAAACCCGCTGCGCGGTTTTGTTTGCGTGAATTTATGAGTAAACATCAAATTCCTGAACCACTGTCAGCGAAATTCGTGCGTCATGAAGCGTTGGAACAATCACTCGAATTGGCAGAGAAGCACTTCATTTATAGGTTCATGGTCGGCCATATCGCTGCTTGATTTAAGGAAGCAACCCGGCACCGGCACTGTTACCTGTACCAAATAAAATGCCTTGCGTGCGCCCAGTGGGCAACGAGAGTGTGGGTGATGGCGCTGACCATGTTAATCCGCCATCACTACTGGTATAAGCGAGTGGTAAATTAGTACCGCCACCAGAAACATATGAGAAACCCGTGGTGATGCAACGTGCCCCTACACAAGAGAGACTGGACAATCGGCCATTGGTTTGCAAGCCAGGCAGTGTAAAGCCGGTGATGGGTGCAGACCATGTTTGGCCATTGTCTTCACTGGTGTACGCCAAGGGTGTTTCCACATTACTACCGTTGGTGCTACTGCCCACCGCTGCGCAGTGGCTGGCGACGCAGCGCACACCCAGAATTAAGCACCGGACGCCAGGACATGTCAGGGTGCCAGATAAACTCCAGTTTTGGCCACTATCGTTGCTCGTATAAGCAAAAGGTTGATCATCCCCTAGACCAATGGCGGTACAAATGGTGCTCACACAACTGACATCAAAGAGTTGACTAACCAGCGCGCCCGGTGGGGGGGAAATTGACGATGGTAATGACCAAGATTGGCCACTATCATTACTGGTGTAAGCGAGGACTAAATTTTGCCCTAAACCTGTAGATGCATCACCTACGGCAGTGCACACTGCACCGACACAATCGATACCATTTAAATCACCAAAGGTCTTTCCCGCGGGTAGCGTAAAATCTGGTCCGAGTGTCCATGTGGCACCACCATCGGTGCTGCGATAGCTGACGGGGTTAGGGTCTAAACCGGTAAACGCATTACCCACTGCCACGCAAGTATTGCCCACACAGGCGTCGGCGCTAAGAATGCCTTTGGTTTTGCCAGTAGGCAAGTTGAAAGTGGGCGATGGTCCTGACCAAGTGCGACCACCATCGATACTACGATAAGCGGCAGGAACGATGGTGGATAAACCCACGATAGCCGATCGACCAACAGCCACACACAGGGGGCCTACACAACTCACACTGATCAATGCACCGAGTGGTAAACCAGCGGGCTGTACGAAGTCTGGGCTTCTCAACCAATTGGTACCATTGTCATTACTGGTGTAAGCCACTGGAATTTGATCATTACTTAAACTACTGAAAGCCAATCCCACCGTCACTGGGATAGGAAGGCCAAAAGTCACCGTCACCGTATGATCTGCAGTGACATTATTCAAGGTGAAGGTCGTGCCACCGGGTTGTACAGATACCCCATCTACCAACCATTCATTCACCACATAACCCGCAGCAGGCGTGGCGGTAAAGGTAAGGCTTGCATTGATATTCACTATTTGTGGGGTGGCGGCAGCAATGCTGCCGTTTGCACCGGCGTTAGGTGTCACGGTGAATTGTTGCGGTTGTATCACGCTAATGGCAAAAGGATAGCGCACGCCATCGGCGGAAGGCTTCGCCCAGGCACGCAATTCCGCATGTAAGACTTGGGCGGATGAAGGTGCGTTAAAAGATAGGGTGAGTTGACACGATTGCCCCGGCGCCATGGGCGTGCCGCAGGTTGACGCAATGATTTGCATGCCGCTGGGGCAAGGAAAAATACTTTGCTCGATGGCGGTGACAAAAATTTTAGAGGCAAGATTAGTGATGTTATACGTGGCCGTGGTGGCAGACAAGACATGTACAGTGGCGGGAAATGGCGTCGCCGGTGTGATGGATAATAAATGATGAGCACACACGATGCGTGGCAAGAGTAGTAATAAGCAAAATAACACTCGTATGAAGCCCAGATGTTTCATCTTATTCTCCGCTTGTGCCATGTATCAACCTATACCGGTGGATTTGAAAAACCGGCACCACTACCGCTGACCACGCCGAATAAATCTCCCTGAAAATTAGGTGAGGGTATGTGAAATGTAGGTAGTAAATTCCATGTGGTGCCGCCATCGGTAGTTTTGTAGGCAAGTGGTAGGCTAATGGAGCCACCAGCGTTTTGAGAAACACCAACAGCGATACAATTCACATCCGTACACGTGACACTGAATAATGAACCTTCGGGTTGGCCACTCGGAGGTGTAAACGTACCAGGCGCAAGAGGCGTCCAACTGGCGCCGCTATCATTACTGATATAACCGAGTGGCGTTGTGGTGGAGCTTATAGTGACCGTTTGATCACCAACGGCGATGCAATGGGTGTCCACGCATGCAACGCTGTATAACGTTCCCAAATTAGTCGTAATAGGCAATATAATAGGTGATGACCAATCAACCCCATTATTTGTACTGGTGTATGCGACTGGATTATTTCCTGCTCCCCCAACCGCAACACAATTCCTACCAACACAACTGATGCCGAGGAGCTCACCAGATCCTACCCCTCCCGGTTGCGTGCTTGCCTGTGACCATGTGTTACCTCTGTCTGTGCTGGTATAGGCAGTTGGAATTGGAATGACCGCTGCCGATGAAAAACCTACAGCGGCACATGCATCAGCAACACAAGAGACTGCACTCAATCCAGCCCTTGCCTGGGGCAACACAAATGTTTTAGGTGCTGACCATGTGCTGCCGCCATCACTGCTTGTGTACGCGAGTGGTTGTGTTTGCGTCCCAGGCGCACCGACAAATGCTTGGCCCACCGTGAGGCAGTTGCTATTCTCACAGGTGACACTAAAGAGTTGACCATTATTAGCGGTGCCGGGGTATGTCAGAGTAGGCGTCTCTATGGGCGCGGACCAGGTCACGCCACCATCGGTGGTCGTATAAATCAAGGGTGATTGGACACTGATGCCATCGAGCGCATCACCCACGCCTACACAGGTGGTCCCTGGTGTGCCGGTGCAACTCACGCCGAATAAAGATTTTAGAGGTAAAGCCGCGCCTAAATTGAACGAAGGCGATAAAGACCAAGTATCCCCGCCATCACTGCTGGTATAAGCCACTGGGATTTGATCAATATTAAAATTTTGATAAGTGGCGCCCACCGTCAACAGTGGCGCCAGCACAAAAGTGACATTCACGATATGGTCAGCGGTAATATTGTTTAAGGTATAAGTGGTACCGCCGCCTTGTACCAATAAGCCATCTAAAAACCATTGATTCACGACAAAGCCAGGCGTGGTGGGTGTGGCCGTGAAGGTGAGACTGTTGCCAAAATTCACCGTTTGTGGTGTGGCAGGTGAGATGGTGCCACCACTACCGGCCTCTGGTGTCACGGTGAATTGTTGCACCTTGAACGTCACATTGATCGTGTGATTCGCTGTGATGTTAGTCAACGTAAAAGTGGTGCCACCGGTTTGAATGGGGAAGCCATCCAAAAACCACTGACTCACGGCGAAACCCGTATTAGGGATAGCTGTGAAGGTGGCATTACTCCCACGATCTACGATTTGTGGCGTGTTGGGATTGATGTTGCCATTGGCGCCCGCAAGTGGGGTAAGCGTGAATTGCTGTGGCGCTATCACGTTAATAGAAAACCGCAAGCGCACGCCATCTGCCGAAGGTTTGGCCCACATGCGTATTTGCCCATTTAACACTTGTGGTGTGGCGGGTGCATTTAATGACAAAATCAACTGACAGCTGTGTCCGGGAGCGAGCGGTACGCCGCAACTGTTACTGATGATTTGCATGCCCTTATCACACGGTAGGATGCTTTGATCAACTGGAATGACCGTGATTTGCGACGCTAAATTGGTGATGGTATAAGTGGCAGTGGATGAAGATAACACATGCACGGTCGCTGGAAATGGCACTGTCGGTGTGATCGAAAGCAAATGATGAGCGCAGGACATGCTGGGCAGTAGGCATACTAACCATAGTAGATAAGTGATGAGCCAGCGTTGCATCATAGCGTATCCTGCTGTTGCCAAGTGGTGACATGATTCATTGGCGTATTGGATTGGTTCTTTAAAGGGGTAAAGCCAGCATTACTCCCACCATCAATACCATTGAGTTCACCCAATGTATAGGGAGAGGGTACGTGTATATCACCAGAACGTGTCCAAGATAAACCTCCATCACTACTAAAAAAAGCGATGGGTTGATTGTTGTTGCCACCCGCATCTAGCGAGTAGCCTATGGTGACACAAGCGTCACCATGACAGGTAACACTCTGTAACTTGCCCTGAGTTTGGCCCATGGGTAGGTTGAATGCATTTGTATTTTCTACCCAATTTTGTCCGCTATCATTACTCGTGTAACTGATGGGCAATTGATTGACAGAGGGATCAAATTGAAAGCCAACGGCGACACAATGCGTCGTGACACATTGCACCGCCGTTAATGTCGCAAAAGGATTGGTGTGTGAGATATCGGCGGAAAGTGCCCACGTGGCGCCGTTATCCTCACTGGTATATGCCATGGGTAATCCCCCCGCGCTACCGACCGCGACACAGTGCGATGCTTCACAAGTCACGCCGAATAGAAAACCAGTAGTTTGCCCACCAGGTAAGTTTAACGGTTGAGGATTCGCGAGTGTCCAAGTGGTCCCACCGTTGGCACTGCTATATGCAAGTGGGAGAGAAGTGAGGCCACTCAAAGAGGAGCCCACTGCCGCGCAAGCGTTACCCACACAGGCGACATGATTAAGTCCACCGGATGTTTGTCCACCAGGCAATGAAGGTGAAATAGGCGCAGACCAGCTTGTGCCGCCATTTGCACTGGTATAAACGACGGGTCTGCCATCGGTTGCTGGCGCGACACTGTAAGCGCGACCGACGGTGACACAATGACTCCCCACGCAATTCACGCCTAACAGGTCAATTTGCAATTTACCACCGGGCAGTGTGAAGGACGTGATAGGCGCTGACCAACTCAAACCATTGTCATCGCTCGTATAGGCGAGTCCTGCGCTTACACTCGAGCCATTCTGTGAACGGCCTACTGTCACACAGGCACTATTGACGCAGCTGACACCAAAGAGATCGGCTAATGCTTGACCTCCCGGTAATACCAGCGAGGATGAGAGTGACCACCCACTGCCACCATCATTGCTGGTATATACAATTGGAAAATCATCGGTGCCAAAGGTTTGGAATACCTCACCCACTGTCACTAACGGCACTTGCACAAAAGTCACCGACACAATGTGATTGGCGGTGATGTTGTTCAATGTGTAGCTAAGCCCCCCCGTTTGTGCAAGTACCCCATCTAAGAACCATTGATCCACTTCAAAACCACTGCTGGGTGTTGCCGTGAAGGTGAGATTGCTGCCTGAATTGACGGTTTGTGGTGTGGCGGGTGTCACCGTGCCGTTGGCATTCGCAACCGGTGTCACCGTGAATTGCTGCACACTGAATGTCACACTCACAGTGTGGTTCGCGTTGATGTTCACGAGATTGTATGTCGTGCCACCCGTTTGCACGGCGATGCCGTCTAAGAACCATTGGTTCACTTGAAAGCCCGCATTGGGTGTTGCCGTAAAGACTAAATTACTGCCGGGATTGACGACTTGTGCGGTGCTCGGTGCGATGGTGCCATTGGCGCCCGCTTGTGGCGTCACCGTGTATTGCAAGGGTGGTGCAACGACCGTCACTGAGAAAGGATAGCGTACGCCATCTGCAGAGGGTTTAGCCCACATGCGTATTTCGCCAGCAACGGTTTGCGATGTCGCCGGCGCAGTTAAAGAGACGGACAATTGACACGACTGACCGGGACCCATCAAACCGCCACACGTAGAACCACTGACCCGCATGCCACGATCGGCAGGCAAAATACTTTGATTGATAGCGATGACGCTGATTTGTGACGCAAGGTTGGTCACGGTAAAGACGGCCGTCGTGTTGGATGAGACTTGCACGCTCGCAGGAAAGGGCGTGGTCGCGGTGATCGAGAGCAAATGATGAGCGAACGCCAGCATGGGCAAGAGTAGCAAGAGGCTTAAGCAAACTTTCAAGCTACTTTTTAAAAACATAAGTTATGTCCTGGTGCTCACCAAGCGATATTGAATAAGTGGGTATAGTTAATATAAATCTCATTAGAATAAAAATTGCCCGTGTTCAACGTGTACGGATAATTCACGCCGCGATCACCAAAGCTCGCACTGCCCAGATTGGCATAGCGATAACCGATGGAAATGCGTTCCGGGAAATCGCAATCATCGCAGAGATTATTTAAGAATTTGAAGCTATAACCGATCCCAAAGCCCAACTGCCAAGCAAAATTCACATTGGTATTGGATTGAAAGCCGGGTAGCGGCACATAGCCAATGCTATCCGCTGGCGATTCACTATAACCGCCAGTGTGTACCCAGCCCGGACCAATACCCACATTAATGAAGGGTGTCCAATGTTTATAATCCCAAGTAAATTGCGCCTCGAACATCATGCGAATGTTATTGATGTAAAACTGATTGTTATACAGCGTGATGCTGGGATCACCCCGTGCTGTTTCCACTAAATGGCCATTATAGTTGAGCGAACTCGGCATCCAATAAACGCCCATGCCTAAACCGATGGCTGGCTTCCAACATTTGCCTGCTATTTCATAGCCGGCATTAAATGCTAATAAGGTAGTGGTGATGTTTGAATTCGATATCGGATACGCATCGTTTAAACCACCGTTGTAATAATTGATGCTCGGATTACTATTGCCAGGTGAGGTAAACGCCGCACCAAGCGCACCACCGAGATAGAGATGATCACAATTTTTTAAACAAATCCCTGCTTTGATGGATCTTTCTGTAGAGGCGGGCGGAATAAGTCGCGGCGGTCTGTTGACATAGACGCCATAACCAGGTTCGCCAGGACCAGGGCCACGGATGCGATCCCATTGGCCACTTGCAGGCATCCAGTTGCGCCCATCATCGTTGCTGGCATAAGTGACCGCGCGTATGTGTCCGCTCTCGTCCGATACTTCGCCGCGTGCACTGCAGGTGTTCTCGCCACAGCTCACATCGACTAATTCACCCTGTGTATTGCCTGGCGGTAAACCGATAGGACCGGAAGCTACCCACATGTCACCATCATCATGGCTGGTGTAAGCAATGGGACGCGTGAGATTCGCCCCCGTGCGGAAGGTTTGGCCCACGGCGACACACGTATTTTTTTTACAAGTCACACTATGTAAACCACCTTCACCACGATTGGATGGTAAGGCAATCGGTTTGGATAAGTGCCAGTGTTGTCCCGTATCATTGCTACGATAAGCTAAAGGGACAGAACGGCCATCGGGATTGGCAGACTCACCTACCGCGGTGCATTTATTGCCACGACAATGCACATGATTGAGGCGCCCGCTCATTTGTCCTTCGGGTAAGAGGATGGAAGTGGATTGCGTCCAATGCTTGCCATGATCTTGACTGCTGTAAGCCACGGGTAACGTGAGCGATGAATGACTTTTATAGGATTCACCCACAGCAGTACACTGTTGTTTTGTACAGCTGGTGCTGAGAATTTCGACATTCGCCATGCCCTTAGGGATGGGATAACTTGCCAATGCGCTGGTGGAAATCAAGAGTGACGCGACAACCAAGCAGCGGAACTGTTTAATAGGACGAACTTGACACCTCATATGGCTCTCCACTAATCCTTGTGGCGATGATAGCACGACTACTGATGGGGGCGCGTGACCAGCATGCATGTTGGGATCAGGTAAACAATGATAAGATCGCACCACTACTAGCCTAAGCTGACATACTAATGAAGATAAGATGAAAAAGGAAGTGGCGTGTATTGAATGTCTTTTTTTCCGATTACCATGAGATCGTTAGATAACACTATCTCGAAGGGCAGGAGCGAGCGACGAGCGCACGCCGCCATCACGAGCGAGCAAAGTACCCACGCCGTCATCACGAGCGAGCAAAGCGAGCGTGGTGATCCACATCCTTTGTCTTCAAGCACGAGATGGCGCATGGTTGTGTTGCTAGCATAGCGCTGTACGAGGGTTCATCTTGTCATTCACGATCACGCGATGTGGATGGCCACGGCGCTCTTCGCGCGCCTCGCCATGACGATGAGAGGGTGCATGAGCGAACACACTGTACCCGAATACCCTGAGGCGTAGCGCTGTCTCGAGGGGCACGAGCGACGAGCACACGCCTGCAAAATTTATCCTGATTGATTTAACTTGTACAACTTAACACCTCAAGCTAAATTATAATAAGTTGGTATCGATATGTGACAAGGTAAACGCCCACAGGTAACGGAATATCACCCACCAGTTGGTGTCTATAGACCGTCATAGTGCGTTGGCAGCTTATCGACGTATGGAGATGTGAAATGATACTGCTTCATGTCGGCATCAGGGCAACGGTCTTAGGGTATAACTGCTATGACGCCCGCTGAATACGACCAAATCGTTAACCAGTGGAATCAAACAACCAGTGACTATGCGCGTTCTGAAGTGATCGCTACCTTGATAGAGCGTCAAGTCGCTGCTCACCCGCATAAAACCGTTCTCAATGATATGACGAATTCACTGAGTTACGATGAATTCAATCGTCGTGCCAATCAACTCGCGCATTATTTACGGGCTAACGGCGTTGGTAAAAACACGATTGTCGCCATCTGTTTGCCACCATGCATGGAACAAATCATAGGTATTGCCGCTATTTTGAAAGCCGGTGGCGCCTATCTACCGTTAGATCCGCACAATCCCGTGGAACGCTTACGCTACATTATTGAGGATGCGCGCAGTCCCGTCTTGATCACGGCAACTGCCGAGAGTCATCTTGCCGCCAATGCAAAACAGCCTATCACACTCATTGCGTTGCAGGATAACAAAGCAGAGATTGCAAAATGTGACACGAGTAATTTGCCGCAGGTGAATGAACCTGAAGACCTTGCTTATGTGATTTACACTTCTGGTTCTACGGGGCGTCCTAAGGGTGTGATGGTCACACAACATAATGTCACGCATTTTACGCATTGGTTTAAACAGGCATTGCCGTTTTCCCATGAGGATGTGTTCGATTACTCATCGTCCATCTCATTTGATTTTTGTGTGCCCAACACCTTATTTCCATTATTTATTGGTGCCGAAATTGCGATCTGTAGCGAAGACAGTAAAAGAGATCCTGCGCTGTATATTGATCATCTGTTGCGTAATAAAATCACGGTGATCAAATTGACGCCGAGTTACTTTCGTCAATTAAAAGAATTCGTGACTATCGATCACGATTTTATTGATCTTAAATTTATTGTGTTGGGTGGTGAAACCACGTATGTCAAAGACGTGGCAGACTGGCTGACGCGCTTCCCGCATCATCAGTTTTTGAATGAATATGGGCCAACTGAAGCAACGGTAGCGACGACAGCAATGGTGATTGAGCGAGAGAAGCTGACTACTTATGTAGAAAAAATCCCCATCGGTAAGCCCGTGGCCAACTCATCGATTTATATTTTGGATGCCGACAATCAACCGGTTGCTATAGGGACATTGGGTGAAATATATATCGGTGGTGAAGGGGTGGCACAAGGATATCTACATCATCCTGATATGACGGCAGCGAGATTTGTTCAAATCACCTTTAGAGATCAATCAATTAAACGACTGTATAAAACCGGTGATTTAGCGCGCTTTTTACCAGATGGCAACATTGAATTTCATGGCCGCATGGATGACCAAATTAAAATACGTGGTTACCGCATTGAACTACGTGAAATTGAGATTTGTTTAGAAATGCATCCTGCCATTAGAGAGGCAGTGGTCATTGTCAAAGAAGACGGATTGCAATCTGCGGATAAGCAATTGGTGGCTTATTGGATTGCCAAAGATGGGGTAACGACACCGACGACGCAACAACTACAACAATTTTTACAACAGCATTTGCCAGAATATATGGTGCCCGCAGCTATGATTAATTTGTCGGCGTTTCCATTAACACCGAACGGCAAATTAGATCGCAAAGCGTTACCTGCACCACAGCTCACCGCGCGTGTTTATATTGCGCCACGTACACAACAAGAACACATCATGCATGATATTTGGTCGCAAGTCTTAGATATCAAAGAGATCAGCATTGATGATAATATTTTTGAATTAGGCGGACACTCACTCTCTGCAGCGCGAATCATTTCTAAAATCAAAAAAATTATGCGTAGAGAGATTCGCTTAAAAGATTTATATGGTGCACCGAGCATTCGTGAATTCACGAAAATGGTCGAGCAAACACCTGAAATTTATGATAGCCATGCATTGCGTGGCTCTATTTATTTGGAAGATGAATCGCCTGTCATCCCATTAAGTGAGATGCAAATTGTATTTTGGTTAGCACAAAAATGGTTCCCACGATCGCGGCGATTAAACATCGTTGATCGTAAGCGTATTCTTGGCCATATCGATGCGACGTCATTGCGATTGGCGTTCGAGATGGTGCTGCACAAGCACCCGATTCTCTCATACAAAACCTCAGCAATATTTCCAATGCAATCCGTGCAAAAAAATGTGGAATTTCATCTGCACCAACAAAATTTAATTGGCATGGCATCTGACAAACAAGAAGAAATATTACTTGCGTCATTGATTGCCTTGAAGTCTCTCAAATGGAAAAAAGGCGTGCCGCTGATCCATGCACGCCTATTTAATTTATCGACTGATTGTGTTGAACTGCAAGTCGCCATTGATCATATGGTGAGTGATGAAGTCTCACCTACCATTATATTCGATGATTTATCCGCATTTTATCAAGAATCGACGAATCATTTGGCCAGTTACGATACCAATGAACGCTATCACTATGTTGATTACACTTTATTGGAAAAACGCTACATCGAAACACATCTTCACAATGACATGAAGTTTTGGGATCAATACTTACGCGATGCCTGTGCTATCACATTTCCCGATGCTGATGTCATTGCTAATACGCGTCATAGTCGTGACTTTTTGACAACCTACCTCGCATTCCCTGAACCTGCTTTAACAGGGTTGCGCCAATATTGTATGCAACACCGTTTAAGTATTCCCAATAGCTTATGTGCTGCAGTAGCCTTGGCCATTGAAGAATTCGTGAAAGAAAATGCGAATGGACAGAAAAATTGTGTGATAGGCTTTGTGCGTTCTACACGCGATACTGAGTTTTACGACGAGACCATCGGATTCTTTGTCAGGCCAGATTTAATTAAAATTAACATGGATGATAATCCGTCATTTGAAAATTTAACTCGTCGTGTCCATCAATCAATGATTGATACTGAAGCGCATCAGCCGTGTCCCTATACGGTGAAACTGGCCTATATGTTAAAGCATTGTTGGCAAACAAAAAAAATTAAAGATAAATTTATTAAAACTTTTACCTATACTTACGCGAAACTTTTTAAACGGTTACGCTTACATCCGGAAGTGTTAACCATGTATGCACGTTTGTTTTTGGCGCTGAGCGATAAAAATTTTACAGTGAATTTAAATATCTTAAATAATTTTATGGATGGCTTAGGTAGGTCATCAACATTATTCGGGTATGACATTCAACCACTCGCTAAATATCAAGATGATCGATTTGTGACAGATAAAATTGTCGATATATTTCTAGAGCGTGATAATGATGGTCAAGCGTATGTGGTTGTCTCGGCAAATTTAAGCGCCGCGTTACGCGAACGTATTGGCCAGCGCTTTATTCAAGTTATCGAAGATACCGTCGCAGATCAAGCGATGAACCCATGAAAGGGTTGGTGATCGCGTCGACGTAACCAATTACTCGATAGGTAAGTATCTTTGCCGGATATCACATGTAATGCATAAGCATGTCTGGAGTGCGCAGAGTGATTAGCTGCGCTGCGGTGCGGCAACAAACCGTGCAAGACAATGACGCTGCCTTTTTTTACCGGTAATGGTTGCATGTGATCAGTTGCAAAGGGTTTCGCATCATAAGTTTCTGTACGGATGTTATCGTCATCATCACGTATAAATCGCGATTTTAAAGCAGTATGATGGCCACCAGGCAGTGCCCATAAGCAACCATTTTCAATCGTCGCATCTTCTAACGCAAACCATAATCCGATGACTGGCTGTGTCTCTGTATGTATATAGGTGCTGTCTTGATGGCAAATCACTTCGCCACCAATGTGAGGCTGTTTACAAATATACATCGATTGCACTAAACGTGGATCAGCAACATTCAAATCGTGTAGTAAACAAGCGATTTTGTGTTGGCGACTAAAGCAATTGAATACCGGATCAAGTTCATGCAACGCATGCCCAATTTTATTAATGGCGCGTGATTTATCGTACGTGAGTTGGCCTTGTTCATCCAGTGCGCCTTCTTCGAAAAAGAAATGAATATGCTCACCAGAATCGAGAAAATAGCGTTGTTTTGCATGAACGGGATTAGTGGTGGAAAACATCACTTTGACTTCGTCAGGATTAAATACATCAATTAAGTGAGAGGCACGCTGCATGAGCAAATCACACTGTGCTGGTGTGATAAAGTTTTCTAAAATTAAAAAACCATCTTGTTCAAATTGTTCGGTTTGTTGTTGATTAAGAATAGATGTGTGCATGTCTCTGACCTTTGGGTTGATGATGGCGCGCGCTTAATTGCTTCGCTAATTGAGCACCCACACTGACATTATTTTTAATTAAACTTAAATTAGCGCGCACGCTAGCACCCGCAGTGCGTTGCGCGAGATCTTGGAGCAAAAAAGGTGTCAGTGCTTTACCTTGTACGTTCGCTTGCTGTGCGTGTTGAATACTTTCTTGAATGATGGGCTCGATGGTGGCGTGAGGAATTTCATCTGCGATCGGCACAGGGTTGGCAACCAAGATACTAGACGCTTGATCTAATGCCAGATGGTGTTCGATGATCGTGGCAAGATCATCTATGGTCTCAACGTGATCGTGCAATACATGCGTTGAGCGCGCACTATAAAATGCAGGAAAACAATCTGTGCGATAACCAATGACCGGTACGCTATGTGTTTCTAAATACTCTAGTGTGCGTGGCAAATCGAGTATGGCTTTAGCGCCGGCGCAAACAACCGCCATTGGGGTTCGTGCCAATTCGATAAGATCAGCAGAAATATCACCACTATTGCCGCGATGCACACCACCGATACCACCGGTGGCAAAGACGGATAGTTTAGCAAGTCGGGCGCAAAAGAGCGTCGCAGCGACCGTGGTGCCCGCGCTCTCGCCTGACGCAAGTAAAAAAGCAAGATCACGACGTGATGCTTTGCGAATATGAGGTGTTTCAACTAACTGCTTTAAGTCATCATCACTTAATCCAATGTGGATGCGACCATTGATCAGTGCGATAGTGGCGGGTGTGACATCCTGCTCACGCACCAATGCTTCTAGTTGCAGTGCTGTCTGGTAATTATCAGGATACGGCAAACCATGGGTAATGATCGTTGATTCTAAGGCTAACACGGGTCGTCGCTCCTTCAAGGCTGCAGCGACCTCGGGTGAGTAATTTAACAAATGTTTCATCACGCGACACCTCAAGGTCGTTGATAGGAGGTTTTTAATTCGACCTGTTGTAAGATGTGGCGCTTCATCGCCGCTAGCACCACGGTGACTTCTGCTTCTGCCGGTACATCCAGCATGCGATCTAGCGCATACAAATGAATGCTGTAATGATGGTTGGCACCTTGCGGTGGGCATGGCCCGTTATACTGAGCGCGCCCCCAACTATTTTTTCCTGTGACGACACTGGTGGGCAAATCGCTCACGCCAGCAGGAAAGTTGGTGATATCAGTCGGAATATTAACTAGCACCCAATGATAAAATTTACCGCCGGGTGCATCAGGATCATCCATGATAATTGCAAAGCTTTTTGTACCAACTACCTCACTATGCCATGTGAGTGGTGGTGAGAAATCTCGACCATCACAGGTAAATGCCACAGGGAGTGGACTGGACGCAGTAAAAGCGTCAGAAGTTAATGTCATGGCGTGTTTTTCACTCGCCATGAGTACCGGGCTCATGAAACCCAACAATAAATAAAACATCACTTGCTTCATCTGTCATCACCTCCCTTGGGTATCAATGCTCACTGTTATTTTAAACGCTCGAGTGCGATACGTTCGGCGATGAGATTGGTATTGACGTTTTCTGCTGCCGATTGTTCAAAGATATCGTGCACAGTGCCATAGATGTGACCAATTTGTTCAACGATTCGTTGCTGATCGCCTTTATCATAAATAACAGCCACTTGAATTAAACCACCAGCATTAATCAGGAAATCGGGCGCATAGAGAATGCCACGTTCGTGCATGAGATCTGCATACAATTGATGTGCTAATTGGTTGTTCGCAGAACCCGCGACAATCTTTGCTTGCAAACGATGAATGGTATGCTTATTAATCACGGCACCTAAGGCGCAAGGTGCGAATACGTCAGCATCGACGGCATAGATATCATTAGGGTTGCAAGTGGTGACACCCATTTCGTCTACACATTGTTGTACCGCTTTGTGATTGATATCGGCGATGGTGATACGCGCGCCAAGGGCATGCAATTCTTTGGCGAGCCAATAGCCGACATGACCTGCACCTTGGATGGCAACATGGACGCCCTCGACGGATTCACGGCCAAATTTGAATTTTACGGCAGCTTCAATCGCACGTCGCACGCCTAACGCCGTGAACGGGGACGGATCACTATCAGCACCCGAGTTAGATGTACAAGTGACATAAGGGGTGCGTCGGGCAATGATGTCCATTTCTTTAGGACTCGTACCGCTATCCACCGCCGTGATATATCGGCCACCTAAGTCATTCACAAAGTCACCAAATTTTTCGAAATAAGCCTCTCTATCGATGATGACTTTGGGTTTGATGATGACGGATTTACCACCGCCATGGGGCAAATTGTTGATGGCGGCTTTGAAACTCATCATTCGAGCCAGACGCAGTACATCTTCGATGGCTTGATCAACGGATTCATAGGGGACCATACGGCAACCACCAATCGCAGGCCCACGTTTGAGATTATGGACGGCGACGATGGCTTGTAAGCCTGTACTTGGGTCAATCTTAATGTGTAGATCACCAAAGCCAAGCGCGCGTGCATAACGCATCAAACTATCACACACGGTATGATTGACATGGGCGTGCGCACGATTTTTTTCTTGTATGTTACGGGATCTGGTTGTCTCTGCCATGCAATGAACCTCCTGTACATTCAGACATCAGGTTTGCAATAAAATAAAGTGACTAAGAAGAAAGATATGGATGCTATGCGCACATCAGCGTGCAGTGCCATGTTAGCACGATAACACAAGCATCAAGGCGGTGCAGTACACACCACCTCGATGCAATGATACCGTGTTAGGTTCGCTCACCACGTGCACGTCGTTTCAAACGTTGCACGGTACGAATTTGGGCGGCTACTTCGGCTAGCTCAGCTGTGGCCTTAGAGATATCAATGGCAGCGACTTTGCCAGCGAGTGACTTCTCAGCTTGTTCTTTCGCGAGCAAGGCTGCCGCTTCATCGATATCGTCAGCACGCATTGCTGTATCGGCAAGCACCGAAGCGATGTAAGGTTGCACCTCAAGCATCCCACCAGAAATGTAAAATATTTCTTCTTCCTGATTGGGTAACAATGCTCGGACATAACCGGGCTTTAACACAGTGATTAACTGTGAGTGGCCGGGAGCAATTCCTAATTCACCCAGTTCACCGGTAACGTAGATCATTTCTACATTACCAGAGAAAATTTCTTTTTCGGCACTGACGATATCTAAGCGTAGTGTAGGTGTGCTCATAGTGTTTTAGCTTTCTCCACGGCTTCGTCAATGGTACCAACCATGTAGAATGCTTGTTCAGGTAAATGATCGTACTCACCATTCAAGATACCCTTAAAGCCACGGATGGTTTCTTTGGTTGAGACATAGCGTCCTGGTGTGCCAGTGAATACTTCTGCCACGAAGAAGGGTTGTGAGAGGAAACGCATGATACGTCGTGCGCGTCCAACAATTTGTTTGTCTTCTTCGGACAATTCATCCATACCCAAGATGGCAATGATATCTTTGAGTTCTTTATAACGTTGCAACGTTTTTTGTACACCTAGCGCTACTTCATAATGTTCTTGGCCAACGACTAATGGATCTAACTGTCTTGAAGTGGAATCAAGCGGATCAATTGCAGGATAAATACCGAGTTCAGCAATTTGTCGTGACAATACGACTGTTGCGTCTAAATGCGCAAAGGTGGTCGCTGGTGACGGATCGGTTAAATCGTCTGCTGGTACGTAAACGGCTTGTACGGAAGTGATCGAGCCAGTTTTGGTAGACGTAATACGTTCTTGCAATACACCCATTTCTTCCGCCAAGGTAGGTTGATAACCGACCGCTGAGGGGATACGACCTAAGAGTGCTGATACTTCAACGCCAGATAACGTGTAACGGAAAATGTTATCCACAAATAACAACACGTCTTTGCCTTCATCACGGAAGCTTTCCGCAATGGTCAAACCGGTTAAGCCAACGCGTAAACGATTGCCTGGTGGTTCATTCATCTGACCATAGACCAAGGCGACTTTATCTAACACGTTTGATTCTTTCATTTCGAGATAGAAGTCGTTACCTTCACGTGTACGTTCACCCACACCGGTGAAGACGGAGTAACCACTATGCTCAATCGCGATGTTACGAATGAGTTCGAGCATGTTAACGGTTTTGCCTACGCCAGCACCACCGAAGAGACCGACTTTACCGCCTTTAGCGAAGGGGCAAATCAAATCAATCACTTTGATACCAGTTTCTAGCAATTCTTGTGACAGCGCTTGTTCATCAAAATTAGGCGCAGGACGGTGAATCGGTAAATGTTGGTCGGTACCAATAGGACCTTTTTCATCAATAGGTTCACCTAACACGTTCATGATGCGACCTAAGGTGGGCTTACCTACTGGGATGGTGATCGGGGCACCCGTGTTGATCACAGTCAAACCGCGTTGTAAGCCATCGGTGGTACCCATGGCAATGGTACGCACAACGCCGTCACCCAGCTGTTGCTGCACTTCCAAGACGAGATTAACTTTTTCTACCTTTAATGCATCATAGATTTTTGGCACATCATGGTGAGGAAACTCGACGTCCACGACAGCACCGATGATTTGAACGATTTTACCTTGTATCTCTTTTGTCATTTGCTTAACCTCAAAAATTCTATGTCATTCGACCATTAAAGGACTGACGCACCAGCCACAATTTCAGATAGTTCTCGTGTAATAGCTGCTTGGCGCGCTTTGTTATAAGCTAATTGTAAACTTGCGATTAATTCAGCAGCATTGTCGGTCGCATTACGCATGGCTAACATACGTGCTGCTTGTTCCGATGCAATGTTTTCCACGACCGCACGGTACACTTGCGATTCGATGTAACGTGTCAATAACATCTCCAGCAAATGCGGCGCATCATCGGGCTCATAAATATAATCCCAGTGATGTTGCATTTTGGTATCTTCTGCGGCAACGACAGGTAAAATTTGCTGAATTCTGGGCTCTTGGCGCATCGTACTCATGTACTCATTGGCGCAAAGATAGAGTGCATCAATGCGGCCCTCCAGAAACGCATCTAACATGACTTTCACTGAACCAACCAAATCAGTCATGTTGGGGACGTCACCTAAATTACTTTTATAAGCGATGACATTCCCACCCACACGTTTGAAAAATGCCATCGCTTTGCTACCAATTAAGCACATATCGACTGCGATGTTGTTATCCATGTCTTGTTTGATAGCTTTGATGGTTGCTTTAAAAAGATTGTTGTTCAAGCCGCCACACAAACCGCGATCACTACTGATAATGATGTAACCCACGCGTTTAATTTCGCGACGTTCCATGTAAGGATGACGATATTCAGCATGACCATTGGCAACATGACTAATCACGTCCAGGATTTTCTTGGCATAGGGAATCGCCCGTTGCATGCGTTGTTGCGTCTTACGCATTTTACTGGCCGCGACCATTTCCATCGCTTTAGTAATTTTCTGCGTATTCTTGATACTGTTAATTTTAAGGCGTATCTCTTTTGCTATCGACATGGTGCTAGCCTCTTAATCCCAAGATTGGTTCGCTTTGAATGATTCCAAGATGGAACGCAAGGTCTTCACGACTTCGTCGTTATACTCACCCGACTTATTGATGCGATCACAAAAATCAGCGTAATTGTTTTGCAGATAGTTACGCAATTCCGACTCGAAACGTGGGATACGATTTAGTGGGACATCGTCTAAGTAACCTTGATCAACCGCGAAGAGAATGGTGCACATTTCCGCAACAGAAAGAGGCATGTATTGTTTTTGTTTCATCACTTCGGTGATACGTTGACCGCGTTCTAATTGCTTACGCGTTGCTTCATCTAAGTCGGAAACAAATTGTGAAAACGCCGCAAGTTCACGGTATTGTGCTTGGCCGATACGAATACCACCGGCTAATTTCTTCATGATCTTGGTTTGTGCCGCACCACCCACACGTGAGACGGATAAGCCCGCATTGATTGCTGGACGAATACCGGAATTAAATAAATCGGATTCCAAGAAAATTTGTCCGTCGGTGATAGAAATTACGTTAGTGGAAACGAAGGCAGATACGTCACCGGCTTGCGTTTCAATCACTGGCAAAGCGGTTAAGGAACCGGTCTTATCTTTCACTTTACCGTCTGTCATTTTTTCCACGTAAATGGTGTTGACGCGAGAAGCACGTTCTAACAAACGGGAATGTAAGTAGAATACATCGCCAGGATACGCTTCACGACCTGGTGGACGGCGTAGTAACAAGGAGATTTGTCTGTAAGCCCAAGCGTGTTTAGTTAAATCGTCATAAATGATGAGTGCATCTTCACCTTTATCACGGAAGTATTCACCCATTGCACAGCCCGCGTAGGGTGCAATATATTGCATGGCTGCAGGGTCAGCTGCCGTCGCCGCTACGATGATGGTATGCTTTAATGCATCGTTTTCTTCGAGTTTACGCACGACCGCAGCGACAGAAGAGGCCTTTTGGCCAATCGCTACATAAATACATTTCACACCGGTGTCACGTTGATTGATGATCGCATCGATCGCAATCGCGGTTTTACCCGTTTGACGGTCACCAATAATTAATTCACGTTGTCCGCGACCAATCGGTACCATCGAGTCAATGGCTTTTAAACCGGTTTGTAAGGGTTGTGACACCGGTTGACGGTAAATGACGCCTGGCGCTACTTTTTCCACTGGTGCGGTTAGCGTTGTGTTGATTGCGCCTTTGCCATCGATAGGACTGCCTAACGCATTGACCACGCGACCTAGCAGTGCTTCACCCACTGGCACTTCTAAAATTCGACCGGTACATTGGGCTGTTTGACCTTCCGATAATTCATCAGATCTGCCTAGAACAACAACACCGACGGAGTCACGTTCTAAGTTCAATGCAAGACCATAGGTAGCGCCAGCGCCATCGTTTTTGCCGGGAAAGCGAATCATTTCACCTTGCATGACATCTTCGAGACCATAAAGACGAACAATACCATCTTTGACACTGACCACGGTGCCTTCGGTACGAACTTCAGGTTTAATATCGAAATGTTCGATGCGTTGTTTAATCAGTTCACTAATTTCTGTTGGGCTTAGTTGTTTAACTTGCATAGCTCGTATACCTTAATAATAATTTCCGAGTCTCGCGCTTTGACGTGAGACTCGCTCTCGTTCTAGCCAGTTAGGTTCTGAAGTAAGCGGGACAATTTCCCACGAATGGAACCATCGATCACATTATCACCGATATGAATGATTGCGCCGCCGACGATCGCCGGATCAACTTCACAGTTTAATGAAATCTCACGTTGTATGCGCTTGGCCAAAGCAGTAGAAATCTTTTGCTTGTAATCATCACTGATGGCCACTGCGGTGACTAAACGTACACTGCTCGTTTTTTCATAGGCGGCATAATAGGCATTGAATAAGGCGGATATTTCTGGCAGCACCACGAACCGCTTATTTTGCGCAATTAAGTGAAGCAAATTTTTTTGCGCAGCATCCATCGACGTGGCTAACACTTCATTAAACAAATCAAACAGCATGTTTGCTGGACGCTGTGGATTTGCGAGTAACTCGGTTACAGCCGCGTCGTTTGCTACCAAGGCAGCCGTTTCTAAGAAACGCTTCCATGGGAGCAATTGTTGTTTATCACGTGCGTACTCGAATGCTGCCAACGCATAGGGTCGTGCCATATTCGAGTACTTCGGGCTCGATAGATTTGCCATATTCATCCTAACCTTTATAAATCAGCAGCTAAATCGTTCAACAAATCATTTTGAGCGGACGCATCGATATGACGTTGAATGATTTTCTCGGCGGCAGTGACTGCTAAAGCACCTAAACGAGATTTCAACTCTTCTTTCGCTTTGGTAACTTCGCGATCAATTTCGCTCTGCGCCATTTCAACGATGCGTTGGCCTTCCTGCTTTGCTTGCAACTTCGATTCTTCTACAAGTTGAGCCGAATGCAAGTTGGCTTGCTCGATAATGTGAGTCGCTTGTTGCTTCGCTTCACGAATGATCGACAAGGCTTTGTGCTCAGCAGTTTCTAACTCACGCTTACTTCTCTCAGCAGCTTCTAAGCCTGCTGCAATCTTTTTTTCACGTTCATGCATCGCTTTGGTAATGGGTGGCCATACATATTTCATGAGGAACCATACCAAGATGGAGAAGGTGATAAATTGGCCGATTATGGTGGCATTTATTGACATTGCAACTCCTCGCGGTTAAGCACCCACTGCAGGCTTCACGACACTTATGGCTTGCGCTAAGAAAGGATTTGATGAGAAGAACAACAATAGACCCATCACAATGGAGATAGCAGCAAACGCGTCAACCAGACCAGCCATAATAAACATACGCATCATCAACATTGGCCCTAACTCAGGTTGTCGTGCCACACCTTCTAAAAATTTACCACCTAACACGCCAAAGCCGATTGCTGTACCCAATGAGGCTAAGCTGATCAGTAACCCTGCCGCTAATACGCTAAAACCTTGAATTTGACCCACTACACTAGTGATTTCCATGATGTCTCCTCAATCAAAAAAATAACAATGAAAAATAAAAAACCGTTTAACAAACTGCCATTAATGCGATTCGTGTGCCATGCTGAGATAAATAATTGTCAACATCATGAACAAGAATGCTTGTAACGTAATGATCAGAATATGGAAGATGGCCCAAACCGCGCCAGGTGGCCATTGCATCCACCAGGGCATAATGGCGATCAAAATGAAAATCAATTCACCAGCAAACATGTTGCCAAAAAGTCGTAATGCCAGTGAGAGCGGTTTCACGCATTCTTCAATGAGTCTGAAGAGAAAGTTAATCGGAAACAGCCATGGACCAAAAGGAAAGGTTAACATTTCTTTGAGCAAATGCCCTTTCTTGACACGTAAATTGAAGAAAATGACCATGAAAAATACGGCGAGCGACATGGCGAAGGTGGCGTTTGGATCTGCTGTTGGTACACTTTTGAAGTAAGGGACGCCAAACACACCGAGAATGCCAGGTAAGAGATCTACCGGGAGTAAATCCATGGCATTCATCAGAAAGACCCAGAGAAAAATGCTCAAGGCGAGTGACGGGATGAAGGTAGTTTTGTGATGGAACACTTCATGTACCGTTTTGTCGATAAATTCGATGGTCATTTCGACAACATTTTGAATGCCAGCGGGAATTTCACGCATGTTAACGGCGACATAGCGGAAGCTGACCATAATGAGCGCGGCGAGCAATACAGAAACAATCATCGTGTCTAAATTGAGCGACCAAAAACCGCCATAGCCATCAATTTGAAATGTTTTGAGGTTGAGCGTTAAATGCTCAAGATGATGTTGTATATATTGACCAGGGGTTAAAATAGCACCACTCATCTAGCCACTCCTTATTGCTTTCATGCACTATGCTTATCCTGCGTCGCGACGACAGGGATGCGCCGTACACAAGATCCTAATTTCATTGTGACAAGTTTTTTGTTAACGCGTTCTGTTTGGAAAAGTGCCATAAGCAGACTATCCAAAATGAAACGATTGCTCCTGCAAATCCAATGAGCGTGGATAATAAACTAACTGGCAAATATTTCACAATAATAATAAACAAAACAGCACTCAAAAATAGCTTAATCATCTCGCCGAAGAAAAATGCCGCGATAAATAAGTTCATTTGCTGCGCACCCGCATACCTAAATACGCGCCAGACGAAAATGAGATTGGCAAATCCATAGGCCATGCCACCCGCTAGCACGGAGAAGCCCCCAGTGATGCCGCTGACCGCGAGCGCTAATACAGCTAATACGACAACGCCCACCAATTGCCAAAAGACAATATAATAGGCTTCTTGTTGTATGAGCTTTTTGAGCGGCTTGGCCGACATAGGCAATCACTATCCCGCGAATTGGCGGCAGTATAATAAACTACACCACTAATGGCAACAAAATTGCGCAAGTATTGATGAGAAATGAGTCAATATTTTGTGTATTACTTATATAGCCAGGTTAATAGAGGTTAAAATGTAAACAAAAAAGAATGTGTGTAGGAGACTCCACGCTGTCATCAACTATGTTGAGAGTTTATGTAGGGTGGATTAGCGTTAGCGTCATCCACCCTACAGCGCTTTAGAAGAATATTTAGACAAAATTCTCAACTTACACTCCCGGAATTTAGCGCAACTTAGCGAGTGTAACGAGCTTAGGTGCGGCCCACCCCAGCCCTGTCATCCCGGAATTTAGCGCAACTTAGCGAGTGTAACGAGCTTAGGTGCGGCCCACACCAGCCCTGTCATCCCGGAATTTAGCGCAACTTAG
>CAZYKO010000003.1:0-244915 GCA_964648015.1 uncultured Coxiellaceae bacterium | reverse complement strand
ATACGGATCCAGTGACGTATGCGTTGAGTGAGATGAATAGTCGAAGGATGCAGCGTTGGCACGCTCAAACTAAATCTATGCAAACACAGGGAACAATGTTTAATACTCGACAACCATCGCGATCAGTTGCACCTAATTCGTCAAATGGATTTATGAATAAGGCATCTGTTGTCCTTGATTCAGTCGCAAATTCAAAAATAATATCTGGTATCAATACAGCAGGCGAATGGTTAGCCAATACAACAGGTGTCAGAGCTATTAATTCGATTAATCCAATTGTTGTAGGTTGGCAAACATTAAATGAATCCGTAGAATCATACGAAAAGGGAAACATTTTAAATGCTGGTGTAGGAGTAGGTCTGACAGTATTATCGACAATTCCAGGAGAAACTTTAGTAACACAAAGCTTTATAGGTGCAAAGTATTTAGGCAGCCGTTTGGCGATGTTTGGTAGAAGTAAGGTTGCCTTGGGTGGAGAGAAGTTAGAAAGACCTTTGGGTAGTTTTGAAATTGATAGGCCTTTACCACGAACTAGGCATGGTGATCCTTTGCCTGATGTAAATAGGCCGCATAGTCAATTAGGTAAAAGAGGCAAAGGTGAATATGAGTATAAGCAAGCTAGAGAGTGGGGCTATGATGCAGATGGGAATTTAGTGCCAAAAAGAGATATTGATTTTACGGACCATGGACTTCCAAAAGAGCATCCTAACCCGCATCAGCATGAGATTTATCGAGATCCAAAAGGAGGTGGTTATAAAAGAAGCGAACCGAAACCACTACCTGAAGTCGAATTAACATATAATTATAAGAATAAGTATAATTAATTTTAGGACACGTCATGAAGAATACATTAATACTTAAATCTAAAATGGGTACTAGTAATGAGTTATCCTTCTGCAAAATCTTAAATGGATTAGATTCGATTGGTCTAAAATTGACATGGTCAATATTAGACTTCGAAGCAATGGGTGATTTAGGAAATGGAAAATCAATACTTGATTTTGAGAGTGAAATAAATACCGCTGAGAAAGGAAAAATTCTATCTTGGAACGAATTAAAAGATATATCTTTAAGAATTAGACAAGTTATTTTCATGACATTGATTGGAACAAAAGATAGTGCATTAATCAACAGAAATAGCATAGAAAATAAAAATTATGATGATGTTGAGATAGTAGTTAATGTGATTGATGGGTACTTTTGGGAAATTTATATTAAAGACCCATTATTCTTTAAAAAATTTAAGGAAATATTTGCTCATTTAAATCCTAAATAGGTAGGGTAAGTATGACTCTTAAAGAAGCGTTGCATAACTTAAATTCAAGAAAAATTATATTTTCCTAAGCAAGACAAGTATCGCTATATGTTCTATTGCTGAAATCAAACCGAATGGTGCGATGATGCAACGCTTTATCAATCATCATAACGTAACGGTAACGGCTTTATGCATGATATATAGAATTAGTTAAAATATATATAATTTTGCTTAGAGATAAATATTTTTGTATTTAAGCAAATTATGTTTACTGCTTAATAAGTCCTTAAGTCATGCATGATCCCGTCACGTCACCATCATGCTGAGGTGGAATCATTAACTTTACAATCCTGGATTTTTTGCTCGTGCAGATGGAACTGGGTATATACTTTTACCTGAAAATCCTACAGTACTACAAGTGAAGCATGACCCCACCATTTAATTTTGTTGATTTATGTATTTTTATGATTGTGCTCTTATATTGTTTGAGTTAGATTATCACCTCATTTTTACTCATCATTCATTTATAAAAATTATTACTTTTGGGGGAGTTGTGAAGTTATTTCATGTTTTATTTCTAATAAGTTTAGCTATCTTTGTAACAGGCTGTTCAACCTATTCTGCTTCTCGTTACAGTGTTAATGTTGATAATGTTGTTGCATTGCGCGCGATGAAGGGAAAATCAGTAGCAGTCGGACGGTTTACAGCGACTGTGCCTAACTTGAACAATATTTTTTGTCGCGGTGTGGGTCCTATTAAAACCCCTGATGGAGAAACCTTTTCAGAATTCGTGAGAAAAGGTTTAGTCAATGAGTTAAAATTTTCGGGACTCTATGCAGTAGATGCGCCGATAACGCTGACTGGTAATCTTGATGCAATTGATTTTTCATCTGTCACTGGTAATTGGCATTTAGCTCTGACTGTACATTCATCTAATGGCAAAAGCCTGTCAGTGGACAAAAAGTATGGCTACACTTCAAGTTATTACGGTGAAACAGCTTGTAATCAAACTGCTCAAGCTTTGATGCCTGCCGTTCAAGACTTATTAGGTAAAGTTGTGCATTCTCCTAAATTTGCTTCGCTACTAAACAAGTAAGCAATCGTCTCGATACAGCAAGATATTATCCAAGGGGTTAAGCACTTAACCCCTTTTTTATTCGGAAAAAGTGGAAAAATATGAGGTCATGCATGACCCCACTACTTAAATTTTACTCCATCGACATGCGGTTAGATGCTGCTGCATTTTCTTTATCTTGATTTTTTTTAGCTATTAACTTTTCAATAACATCTTTAGTGATGCCCGCTGCATCAAATGCTTGGTTAACCAATCCTAGCGTAAATTTTGATAATGTCCCAGGCTGGTGTGCTTTACCATGAGCCTTATGAAAACCACCTGTTGCTAGCATATGTTGTTCTAGAGCTGAATGGTCTTCTGGCATCGATGGCACGGATTTTGTAGGTTTACTTCTATTTTTAGTTTTGTGCTTTTGCTTCTTTTTAGAATCAGCAGTTGTGCTTGCTTGTACTTCTGTATTTGCATGCACTGGTACTTTAATGATGTATTTTTCTAAAACAATACGTTTGTGAGAGGATCCATTGCCAATTTCAAGTACTTTACCATCAAGATGATTTACAATGAAGTTAGACACTTGATCGAAGGTGATACCGGTTTTTTCGAGATTTATGATTGATAAAATAAAGTCGAGTTGCTGAGGGCTTAACTTATTCAATAAATCATCCATTTTGGTGTTTTTATATTCTACTAATGTCTGTTCCTCTTCCTTTGGTTTGGTTGTAGCAAATAGACTATTCTTTTGTAAGAGTTCTTTATCCTTTCTACGCGATTCGATGCTTAATTTATAATTTTGTAGCTTTTTTGCTTCTTTATCAAGGAAGGCTTGTCTTTCTTCTTGCGCCTTTATGCTTTCTTCCCGTTCTGTCATTTCTAACTTGGATTGCTTAATTTGTTCTCTTTCTTGAAACTCAGTGATACGATGCAATAGAGATTCATTGATTGAACCTAGTTGAACAGATACTTCTTCCAGAGATTCTTCGGTTAATTTGCTTTGTGCTTTGATTGTATCTACCGAAGTATATTCGGCAGGGCAGGCGGTTGGCCATTTGGATTCTAAATCTTTGATTTTTTCATTGAGTTCATGAATCTGCAAACCAAAGCTTTCAAATGCTTCTTCAGTGTTAGCTAACTGACTATTGACTATCAGTGCATGATACAACTCGGACACATTTTCATATATAGATTTTATTTCTTTGAATTTGGCACCTAGCTGAGTGAGAGTGCTATTATAGATGGATTCAATATTTCTCCTTTCATCCATTTTAGATTGCAGGCGTGCAGTAATATTTGTGGACATTTCAAGTGTTGAATTAGCTTTGAAAAAAGCTTCTATGTTAAATTTTAATTGTTCGAAAACAACTTTTAAGTCATCTGTTGCAAGCCCCTTTTTTTGTCAAACGCCTTATTCATCTTAATAGTACCGTTAATATCATCCTGCAATTGAGTTATTCTTACAGGGTAATCTGCTGGCATTGACACAGTGACTGAGTGTTCGGGTTTTTTCTCTAATTTTAGACCTTCAATATCCTTGACTATTTGCTTGCTTTTCAATAAATTTTTGTGAGCAGTTTTCCCTAATAAAGATCCCATTTGTTTCAATAAAACATTTTTCATATCATGTCGGAACCCTTCCCAACTATATTTGAAATTTGAAGAGAAAGATCTGAGAAGCATGCCATTCTCCGTTTCATCTTTTTGTTCAATATGAACTTTTATAACGCTTGATAAATTTTTGTATACAGGAGGTAATTGATTATTTATTAAGGTGTGAATGTTTGTATAGAAGTCATAATCATGAAAGGCAGCTTGGTGTTTGTCAGTGATATCAACCAACTTGTTCCCTAGCGCCTTCTTTAAATGACGGCTTTCAGCAACAAATAGTTCAATCAATAAAGCGCTGGTACAAACTGCATGATCGGCATCTTTGATTCTAAGTGCTTGAAGTAATACTAAACACTGCGTGAGATTTTCGTCTAATTGAATTCTAATATTAGCTATTAAATTACTAAGGTTTTCTATTTTGTCGTCATAATTATGGGGGCCCAATAATTCATCTAAATACTCATATATGTCATCGTTCGCTACTTTTCCATCCTGGAAGTTTTCTAAATAATTTTTGTGTTGTAGCAGGTACAAATAATGGGAGCTAACAATGTTCTTAACTTTAGCAATTTGATCAGCTTGATTGAATTGGGCGTCTTCTCGTTTAGATTCCATGATGAGTCTCGATTTATTATATTATGTAGTTGGCGAAGTATATAGACTAAAGATTAAGGTAATCTTAAGTTTGGAAATCCAACAGTATGACAACATGCATATGTCAAAAAATTGAAACCGTTCACCCTCGTTGCGGCATGTAATGCCGTCTCGAGGGGTGTGTGCTTCATCTCATGAACCCGGGTTAAGCGTTTCGCGGTCCATTCAGGTTACTAACTTATAATTTTTGTCATATATAGAGCCATGATAGTCGGGTGGTTGCATAAAATTATGCACGACTTAATGCTTATAAATGCACACTTGTTAAGGGACATTATACCTAAATCAGGTAGGTTGAAATTCTCGGGTCAGCTCACATACGCTCTGATCTATCTAGTTATGATTTCAATTTTTTAGTTTAAGTAAAGCACGTTCCCAGAAACCTTCAAAATCAGGGTCATTATCATAGGACTCACTTATGCTAGGGTAGAGTTCAAGTTCACTCATGTGTTCAGATTGATGTTGAAGTTCATTTTCCTTCTTCAAATCCATGAGTGTAGGCGCATCCATGCTAAAAAAACTTGAGGATGGCAAGTATGTAAATTCTTGTGATACCTTATTCGTAGTTTGTTCATGAGAATTTGCGTATTCATCTACTGTCATTTCTGTGACACTGGTTGTGCAAGACTCCTCTTCGTCATCACTGATGATACGTCCATTATCCGCTTTTTGTTGTGTGAGGAAACGCACTAAACCGCGTTGTGTTTTATGAACGATATTATGACTTTTGTTTGCTGCTAACGGCTCTGCTAATTGAGCCGCAAGAGCTTCAAAATTTTCAGCAGCAGAGATAAAGAAACGACTCCTGAAGCCTTTAGCATAAGGTACTGATACGGTTATTTTTAATTTTGTAAATAATCTCATATAACTTCTTGAACGTTCATCCAGCACTGCCGTAGGAACTTTAGTCTTAAGAGCATCTTGGCCACATTTAAGGCCGACTTGTATTTCAGCAATCATAATTTGCATAGCTGTTGGGGTATGCGTATCTAATCCTAATTTTTTATTCCATTCTTTACCTAATATTGTTTCTAGCGCATGATCAGTGGTAATTTCAGCGGCAAATGTGGCACGTTGACTTAATGACATAGAATAAATAATATTTTGTATGCTAACCCAACGCTCAAGGATGGGTTTACGTAATTCTAATATTTTGACAAAATTGCCAATCTTGGTTCTTGGTGTAAAAGTTTTGTTTATCTTTGGATTGGGAATAGTCTCACTCGAACCTTTGATTATCAGTTCTTTAAAACGTGGTAAATTTTTTGTTGAAATAACATTATATTCATCACCATCATAATCACCAGCGGAGACAGCGGCTACATTACTTGGCACACCAATGACTCTTGCACGTGGATATTCTTGCTTAATTGCTAACATACCACATAAGGTGATCACTGTGGAACTTTCGGAATTTTGAGTGGATTTTTTTACTTGCTCCGAGTTCCAAGTTTGATTTAATTTTTCATCTTTTGCGGACACCATAAGATCACAGGAGGAGAATTCCTTTGGCCATTGATCATCGGGTACGACGACCAGCAAACCTTTAAAGAATCTACCCACAGGTGTGGCATTCTCTGAGGGCATATACCCTGTCAACGAATACTGCATACAGCGCAACTTCCCTAACAGCGGCGAAAATCCAACGTCAGCAACTTGTAATTTTTTACCATCGTAGGGATTGCGGCCAATGATAATGCCATCATTTTCACTCACATAATTTTTCCATGGTGTATCTGTGCCAAAAATAACTTTATTACCGCTGACAGGAATAGCAAGTCCCACATGATTAGGAATGCCGAACACCAATGCATGACATAAATTCCCAAGCACAGCACTATTAGGCACTTTTTTATTTTTAATTGATGACATCGCAGGTATAACGGCTGGCAAGCTTTGTGTGATTATCTCTTCCACTACAGCAGTTTGACCATATGACTCATAACTTTGGGTCGCTTGGTAGGTGAGATTAGCAGGTTGTAAAGATCCCGAAGATTCAGGTGTTTTCATCCCTATCATTTCTGCGACGCTTTGTTTGATATAGCCGCAACCGTCCTGCACGATAAAAGACTCCATCATTGCATAATTCATTGTATCGGGAATCAATGCCATGCGAAAACGTCCTTGCAACCCTTTACTCGCGTCCTCGTCATCCTCTGGTAAAAATGCACGTTGTCCGTACCAAAATGATTCATCGGAGGTAAGCCAAGTTTTAAAAAATTCGCCGGCTTCAATAGGAATCCCTATCAAGCTACCATAGCTATTTTCTCTGATTTTTGCTTTTAACTTAGTACCACCAAAAACATCTGTTCTATAATATTTACCCTTATGCTTAACAAATATAGGCATACGCGTCGCTTTTTGAGGACATTCAAAAGTTATAATGATGTAGTTTGCGATACCTGGTGCGATCGCATTGTAAATAGAATCATTCAGGTAATATTCACTCAGTAGATCACCTTTAGAATTAACGCGTGCAATACGTATCTCTTTAGATTCTTTAAGTGGCATGAGAGGATGATCTAACTGTTTGAAAGCATTAACTTTGATCGCATCAATTTGTTCTGACGTTAAAGGCGTATGTTTGGGAGAATATTCTTTATCATTGAAGTAAATTGTAAATAGCCAAGCGTGCTGCATTGACAATTCTTCCAATGGGATAACTTTTTGCAGATAGGTCAAGATTTTGAGTATTTTATTTCGGTATAGTTCTACTGGCGTTTGATCTTTGTGATATGCAACTTTCCCAATAAAGATATGATACATGCTCGCTAACTTGCCATAATGATCCCATTGATACAAATCGTCATTTTCTGCTTTGATTTTAAGTTCGTACTCATCAGCAATATTCTGCATGATTTTGTAACGCTCTGGTGTGATCAATCGAACAAATAAAAGTAGAATGCTCGAATATGATTCCAATGATTTTTCTTTGTGAGGAATACTCTCATATAATGCATATGCTTCATGCATCTTTTCTTGCTTACAGAGAATATGAATCATAGTGTTTTGAGTCACTAAATCTGCTTCATCACCAATTTCTTTATAGATGGCGTGAGCCTCAGTATATTTACCTGTACGTGAATGCAGTTTCATCATGATATTCTTCGTCACTAAGTTGACCTTATCGCCCAAGTCTGTATACAGCTTTTCAGCTATGTGTATTAGTTCTGGGGATAGATAGTTGCCATGAGATGCATATAAGTTTAGGATAGTGTTATGAGTGACAATATCTGCCTCATCGCCAATTTTTGCATAAAACTGCTTCGCTTTTTCAAAAGAACCTTCCTGCACATAAAGGTTCAACAATGTATTTTTGGTGATAATATCTGCTTCAGCACCAATCTTTTGATAGAACTGTTCGGCTTGTTCCGTTTCACGACGCAACACATAAAAGTTCAGCATGATGTTCTTCGACGTCATATTTGCTGAATTGCCCATATTTTTATAAAATAACTCGGCTTGATCAGCTTTGCCTCGTCGCACATGAAAATTTAACATGATATTTTTAGTTGTTATATCCGCTCGATCGCCTATCGCTTTATATAATTCCTCGGCCTTACCAAACTTACCGACGTTTACATATATGAGCAGCATATAATTCATTGACGCAAGATCAATTGTACCGCTTATCTCGGTATATAGCTGTTCAGCAACTGCTATATTTTCAGTAGACAAAAAGTAACTTTGGTACGCATAGATTTTCAATAGGGCTTTTTTGGTTGCATCATTTGCGGTAGAACCAATCTCTGAATACAAAAATTCTGCTGTTTGTAATCTTTTAATAGATAGATGGTCACGTTGTTTTGCATAAATATTTAGTAGGGCATATTTAGAATCCAACAATATGCTATCAGCGAAGAGAGTTACTAAGCCATTTTTTGACTCATTATCAGTGGCACTACCAACTACTTCATAAAACTGTTCCGCTAACTTAAGATTACCTTGCTTCACATGGCGCTTCAGCATGATACTTTTACTGACAATATTCGCTTCGTTACCTAAATTTTCATAGAATTTATCAGCGGAAACATAGTCGCGTTGCCGTACATAAAGGTTCAACATGGCATTCTTAGTACCAATGTTAGCGGTAGCACTTATCGTGTCATATAATTGTTTGGCTTCCTCATATTTGCCTTGTTGTATATAGAGATTCAACTTGGCATTCTGGGTATCGATATTAGCGTCTGCATTCATGCTATCATAAAACTGCTTGGCTTTTTCATGTTTGCCATGACGCACATGAAGCGTCAGCATGGTATTTTTGCTCTCAATCTTGGCAACAGTACTTATTTGGTCGTAAAACTCTACGGCCTTTTTATAGTTATTTTGCTGCGCATAAAAGTGAAACATAATCGTCTTAGTCGCGATATTTTCTTCATGACTTATATCAGTATAAAGTTTTAAGGCTTTTTCATGATTACCATGTTGTACATAAAGATTTAGCAACATGTTCTTCGACGCAATATCTGCAGTGCGAACAGTGGTATATATTCTATTCGCTAAGCGAAACTCATGATGTTCTTCATAGAGATTCATCATAGCATACTTTGTCTCAATATCCGCAGTATCGCATATATCCGAATATAATCTTTTAGATAGTTCAAGGTCACCATGATGTAAATACAGTTTTAGCATGGATTTTTTAGTGGCAAGATTAGCTCTGATATTTAATTCTTTATAAACACGTACTGCGTCTTCATAGCGATTTAAATTGATATAGAGGTTTAGCATAATGAGCTTTAATTTGTCACCCGTATCTTTTCCTCTATTATCCATATAGAATTTCTGCGCTGAGAGAACATCGCCTTGTTGTGCATAATAGCGCAGCATGAGTTTTTTCTTGATACCATTCTTATCAGTGATTATCTTTTCGAAGAATTGCTTTGTTGCATCAATATCATTTTTCTTCAAATAGTAATGTAACAGGATATTTTTCGTATATATAGTCGCATCATTGCCTATACTTTCATATAGCCTCTTAACTGCCTCAGCATTGTCTTGCTGTGCATAATGCCGCAGCATAATATTTTTTATAACAGGCGTTGCATCGTTACCCATATTTACATATAACGCTTCTGCTAATTCAAATTCACCTCGTTTAAGATAAAGGTCCAGCATAGTAGTCTTCGTTTCTATAGATGCTGAGGCCCCTTTTACTGCATAACTCAATTCTGCTTCTGCATCCAGTGTGTGTCTCACATATGGTTTACTTTTCTTAGGACGAGTGTTATCAGTAAGTGGTTCTTGATCAGATATATCTTGTTTATGTTTGTAAGGTTGTAATGCTGTATCCTTATCCTGTGTGAATGTGAATGTTATTTCCCTAACTTCTGACATTGGCTTTATCATTGGGATGGCTGGTTCAGTGCCGTATTCCATAGGGGTAATAGGTTGAGATGCCGACAGCGTTTCGAGATTAACTTTTTTACTGCGAAAAATATCATCTTCTATCATCAATTGAGTTTTGCGTTTTTTATCATCCAAAAAACTAATTTCACTAGCACTAAATGAATTATAAATTCCATGGATATTTACTGGATTAACTTGGGTAACTACATAACAATGATAGGCTTTAGGTAAATAAATGTTGGCGTCTTTAGCGCACTGGAAATTTACTAACAATAGATTATCAGGATTGGAATGATACTGTATGAGACTTTCAAAATGATGTTCTGATATGGCTACATCTGTCATACTAGGATTGAGCTCAATGATAAATACCATTTTATCCTTGGTATCCTCAACACTATAGGCGTGCACAACATATGATTCAGTTGTGGCGATTTCTATGAGTCCTTGATATTTCAATCTCTGACCACGAAATTGTATAGGATGGTGCATGGAAAACATGTAAAATACCTTTTTTAAGGTTGGGTTAAGTTTCAGATGGCGTTTAATCGCCACCTGAAACAACCATTTTGCCATAGGAAAAAACTAACTTGACGGATTTAGCTTTTGCAATTCACGCTCCCAGAAATCTTCAAAATCAATGTCATCATCATAAGGTTCAGAAATGCTCGGATAAAGTTCGAGCTCGCTCCTATGCTCAGTTTGATGTTGAAGTTCATTTTCTTTTTCTAAGTCCATAGACGTTGGCGCGTCAGACGCAAATAGACTAAATGATGGTAGTAACTCGGCACTTTGTGCTAGCTCATGAGTAGGTTGAAGTGCTTCTGCTTCTTTTTCCAAGTCCATAGACGTTGGTGCATCAGACGCAAATGGACTGAATGATGGTAACGACTCGGTACTTTGTGCTAGCTCAAGAGGAGGTTGAAGTGCTTCTACCGTCATTTCTGTGACACTTGTTGTGCAAGTCTCCACTTCGTCATCACTGATGATGCGACCATTATCTGCTTTTTGTTGTGTGAGCAAACGCACTAAACCACGTTGGGTTTTATGCACAATATTATGACCTTTTGCTGCAGTTAAAGGTTCTGATAATTGTGTGACAAAAGATTCGAAATTTTCAGTAGCCGCAAAAAATCGACTTCTGAAGCCTTTACCATAAGACAAAGTCACAGGTATTTCCAATTTCTCAAATAGTCTCAAATAACTTTTTGAACGTTCATCCAGCACGGTGAATGGCACTTTAGTCTTAGGTGCATCCTGAGCACATTTAAGTCCAATTTGTATTTCTGCAATCATGATTTGCATGGCTGTCGGTGCATTGGTGTTCATGCCTAAATTTTTATACCATTCCTCACCTAAGATGATTTCCAGTTTGTGATCTACAGCAATCTCAGCAGCAAATTTGGCGCGTTCACTCAATGACAAAGAATAAATGATATTTTGTATACTGATCCAGCGCTCCACTAAAGGTTTACGCAGTTCTAGTATTTTTACAAAATTACTAATATTTGTTCTGGGTGTGAAAGTTTTAGGTATCTTCGGATTGGGAATATCATCGCTGGCACCTTTGATCACCATCTCTTTGAAATGCGGCAATTTCTTGGTAGAAAGTACGTTATATTCATCGCCATCGTAATCCCCAGCCGATACTTGCGCGACATTTTTTGGTACGCCAATTAATCTGGCACGTGGATATTCTTGTTTAATCGCCAACATGCCGCACAAAGTAATCTCCGTGGCTTTTTCACTATTTTGCGCGGAATTTTTCGCCTGTTCGGTTTTCCAGGTCTGATTCATTTTTTCATCTTTTGCTGAAACCATGAGTTCACACGATGCGTATGCTTCTGGCCATTGCGCATCAGGCACCACGACCAACAAACCCTTGAAAAATCTGCCCACAGGTGCTGCATCTGCAACAGGTGTATATCCTGTCAATGTATATTGCATACAACGCAACTTTCCTAACACGGGTGAAAATCCAATGTCAGCAAATTGCAATTTTTTGCCATCATAAGGATTACGGCCGATGATGATACCTTCTTTTTCGTTTACATAATTTACCCATGGTGTCTCTGCACCAAAAATTACTTTATTGCCACTCACAGGGATCGCCAGGCCTATATGATTAGGAAGCCCTACCATCAAAGAAGGATAGATGCTTCCAAGTGTAGAACCACTAGGTACTTTTTTATTTTTTATCGACGCTATTGCTGGAATGATGGGTGGCATGCATTGTGCAATTAACTCTTCCACCACAGCCGTTTGACCTTTTGATTCATAACTTTGAATAGCCTGGTAAGTGAGATGAGCGGGTTGTAAACTTTGTAAAGCATCAGGCGCTGTCATCCCCATTTTATCTGCAGCACTTTGCTTGATATAGCCACATCCATCTTGCACAATAAAAGATTCCATCATCGTATAATTTAGTGCATCAGGAATCAATGCCATGCAAAAACGTCCTTGCAATCCTTTGCTCCCGCAATCTTCATTTTCAGGTAAAAACGCGCGTTGTCCATACCAAAATGATTCGTCCGAAGTGAACCAAGTCTTAAAAAACTCGCTCGCTTCTATAGGAACTGCTATCAAGCTACCAAATTTATTTTCAGTGATATTTGCATTTAATTTAGTACCACCAAACACATCGGTACGATACATCTTACCGTTATACGGAAAAAATAAAGGTATACGGTTTGCTTTTTGGGGACCATGAAATGTGATGATGATATAATTTGGTATTCCTGGTGCAATCGCATTGTAAATAGAATCATTTAAGTAATATTCACTAACAGTTTCACCTTTAAGATTGACGCGTACAATACGTATATTCTTAGATTCTTTGAGTGGCATGAGGGGATGATCTAACTGTTGAGTCGCTTTGCGTTTAATCTCCTCAACGCCTTCTGGTGTTAATGGCGTATGTTCTGGCGCAAATTCCTTATCTTTACAATATATAGAAAACAGATAAGCAAGTTGCATAGACATTTGTTCAATAGGGACAAATACTTGAAGATAATTCAAAATAGTAACTATTTTATCCTGGTATATTTGTACTTGCGTTTGATCTTTATGAGAAGTAATCTTCTCAATGAAAATATGGTAACAATTAGCCAGTATGCCATAATGGTCCAATTTATTATTATAATCACGTTCTGTGTCAAGCTTATGCTGATACTCATCAGCAATAGCCTGCATGATATTGAAACGTTCTGGCGTGATAAGGCGCACATACATATGCAAAATGCTAGCATAACTATCTAAGGTTCTCATTGAAACAGGAATCGATTGATAAAAATCTAAGGCTTCTTCTACCTTATCTTGTTTACATAGAATTTTAAGCATGATGTTTTTACAAATAATATCTGCGTCTACACCTATGTCCTCATACAGTTCTGTGGCTTCCTGATATTTACCAACCTTCATACATAATTTCAACATGGTACATTTTGTTACTTTTGTTGCTTTGACGCCTATCTCGGCATATATTTTTTTTGCAAACTCGAATTTTTCAGCAGATATAAAGCAACCTTGATAGGCATAGACTTTCAGCAAGGCATGTTTATCTTCAAGATCCGCTGTATTCGCTATCTCAGCATATAATTTTTCAGCTGTCTTCAACCTTTGTATGGATAAATTACTATTTTGCTGTGCGTAAAAGTCAAGAATAGAAAACTTCGTTTCTTTCTCTACAGTAGACCCATAGAGTTTCAGTAAACTCTGCTTTGTCTCTTTATCTGCATCACTCCCTATTTCAGCATAAAACTTTTCAGCTGACAGAAGGTCACCTTGCTGCACATAGTGCTTCAGCATGATGTTTTTTGTCACACTATCTGCATCACTGCCTATCTCATCATATAACAGATGTGCTGATACCAGGTCACCTTGTTGCATATAGAAGTTAAGCATGGCATTCTTTGTCGCAATATCGGCTTCAGCATCTCCTTTTGCATGAACCTCTGTAGCGTCTATATCTTTATCCTGCTGCACATATTTGTCCTGCGTGGCATTCTTTGTCGCAATATCAGCTTCTGTGCTTCCTTTTGCATGAACCTGTTTACCGTCTTTATCTTTATGCTGCCGCACATATTTGGCCTGCATGATATTCTTAGTCTCTATATCAGCTTCCGCGCCTATCGAATCATATAGCCTAGTGGCTAACCGAGAATCACCATGCTGTCTGTAGAGTTTCAACATGGCATTTTTCGTTTTAAGATCGACTAGGTAGCCTATATCTGAAAATAATTTTTTAGCTGGCTCATAATTATCATGTTTTATAAAGAGATTTAGCATGGTCTTCTTCGTTTCAAGGTCAGATTTATTACCTATCTCTGTATAAAGACGCATGGCATCTTCGTATCTACCCTGCTTCGCATAAACATCCAACATGATCATCCTAGATGCATTATTCACACCACTACCCATATTCATATAAAATTTTTCTGCGGCTATAAAATCATTTTGCTGTATATAGGATTTCAAAAGGATATTTTTAGTTGTGACATCAATAGGAGAAGGGAGTTTTTTGTATAGCGCTTCTGCTATCTTAAATTTACCATGCTCCACGTAACCATTTAACAGGATATTTTTCGATTCTAAAGAGACGCGACTTCCCATTTCTCTATATAGTCTTTCAGCTAAATTAAAATCACCCTTCTTCATGTAACACCTTAACATGATGATTTTCGTTTCTTGCATAGCGCTACTACCTATTTCTTTATATAGCGCTTCAGCTGCCTTAAAGTCACCTTGTCTGATATAGAGGTCTAGCATGATGTTTTTCGTCCATATATCAGCTGATTTTCCTATCTCGGCATAAAGTTCTTGAGCTTGCACATCACAGCGTGAACGAGATAGTTTTTCTAACTTTTTGTTGAGTTCTTTAATAGATGCTTGCGACTGATCAGATTGATTCTCTTTATGACTAATAGTCTCAAACGTTTCAATTTCTCTCTTTTCCTTCGAGAATGAAAATTCTATTTCTTTACGCTTAGATAATGGCTGTGTAGTTAATGGGGTTAGTGATGCGCTTGACCCGCTCAATGCAGGCGTTTCGGATGTTGATGGCTTCTTGAGATCGGCTTTTTTACGCTGACTATCTTCAACGTCAACCATCGTTTGAGTTTTACGTTTTTTTTCCACCCAAGGGGTAATTTCACTGTCTTGGAATGAAAGAAAGTTGCCATGAACCTTTACCTTGTTTTTTTGAGTAGCGACATAGCAGGTAAAAAATCTAGGTAAATAGACGATGGAACCTTCATCACACTGAAAATTAATCAAAATTAAATTATTACTTTTCGCTCTATGAGATTTGAATTTTTGTAAATGATGTTCCAATATTGCAGCATCAGAAGCATTAGGCTGCAACTCTATCACATATGCCATGTCATCTTTACTATCATTTATATAGAATGAATGTACGACATAAGTTTCAGTTTGATCGGGTTCACTGAGTTCACGATATGTTAGTTTACGACCACGAAATTGTATGGGCTGGTTCTTGGAAAACATAATGGATGTCCTGTCTATTACAGTTTGATTGAAGTTTGCGCATATTAACGTATTTTTCTTAATACACCCTTAACGACCTCACAAAATATGAATAGTCACTACTGTACATAAATAAATTAATAAGTTATCCAACAGTGTTGGACACATTTGAGAAAAAGATTGATTCAGTTTGTTTGTCTTGTGCGGTTAATAATGTATGCATGACAGGGGTAATTTAGATTAACTGAGATGTAAGGCTGGCGTGGTCTATTTTATCTTTGAGTTTCTTGCTAAAAATATGAATTGGTCATAGGTAGTAGAAGCGGTAAACAATCCCCCACCAAAGGGGGATTGCAACCTTTTTTGCATCAACTAAAATACGTAAGCCAGATTGATTGTCGTCAATGCGGTGACTGGAATACCGATCATGCTATTATTACCTTTGGTGATGGCATTGAACCTGTATTCAATATTTGCAAAGAAATGTGAGTTGATATTATAACTCAGTCCAATACCACCAGATGCCGCAATACCCATGCTAGTGGCACTGCCATAGCGTGTCCCGCTGTCATCATACAACCGCGCTTGTCCCTGCGTGACCACGGAACCCAATAAAGCGTAGAAATTGAGTGGACACTTATTGCCAAATGGGAAATACCATTTAGCGATTAAACCTAAGCTTTGTAATTGGTAATCAAATTGAATGATATGATCATAATCGACAACAGCGAGCCTATAACTTGCTTGCGCGTACCGATTGTAGACAAGTTCGATGCCAATCGATGAAATCGTATTAAAGCCAATGAAAACTGAACCGCCGAGGCCATTGCGAGTGATCTGGTGTGTATCGGAAAAATTAAATACAGTACTATTACCCATGCCACCGCCAATATAAGCGCCGGGTATTATCGCCATTGCAGGCCCACTCAGTGTAACACACAATGTGCTAACGCCGATGCCGTGCTTTATATTCATAAACAAATTACTCCTCGTGTATTTTTTATGGTGTTAGTTTGAGCGAGCATGATACTTCTTCTGGGCTAGAGTTGATACATGTCTTCGATTAATAATTAGAATTTATCGCGCGCGGCAGATTCATTGACCAAACGCATTCTGTCATTGCAAAGAGAGAATCAAAAGACTTTGCAGTATATATACTTGTAATCTCTTTAAGATAAATAGCTTTGTTCAATTCACTATCATATAGACGATAATCGACATGTAAGACTATCCTCATATAAATGACATGCATGGCTGCTCAATTTCATCATCATGCATTTGTCTATCAGTGTGTATTGTCCGAGACAAGATGGCAGTTTAAGACGGAGAATGAATACCACCTGAAATTTACACCACCAATAGCTGGGTGAAACGGTGGCGGTTTCAGCCAACTAAGGGGTGTGGATAAAATATGATATTTTATAATCAAAAACCTTTAGTGTTTGAAGGTATTATTTCCTTTGATGAGGCTGGTGTGAGATTACGTGAATAATCTTCTGATAATCGATCACGTAAATAGCATTGTAGCTTGTGTTTAGCTACTTTTACGGTCTCTCCAAAAAAGACCTTATCACCCGCAACTAGTGGTATGATCATTTCTGGCGTTTCTATGTGGTCAATCTTTTCCTGAGCACGGATGCGATGAAATAAATTTTCTACATCACTACGCACAGCCATATACACCGTCATATCTTTGGGCTTCCCTGTGTCAATTAACCAAACTTCACTCATTTTCAACTTCTTAAGAAACTCTATTTTTTTGGGTTCATCTAACTTAATGTAATCTTCCACATTCACAACGCTGACAACGATGTTGTCTTTCGAATGTTTGATGAAATAAGCGTCTTTTATTTGTTGAAATTGTGAGATGGCTTCCATTAAAGAATAACGTTTATGAGCATCTTTTTGTAACATGCCATTTAACAAATCGATCAGTTGCTTTCTAAATTCTTCTTCAATTGAATCATTATAGTTATACAAGTCAATATAAGGGTTTTGATCAACTGGATTTGCCAGTAAATCTTGATTTATTTTAGTATTGAAGCTGATACTGTCTCGATAAAAATCACTTGTAAAATATAAGTTAAATAATCTTGCTATGGTGACGCCTAAAGCATAAACCATCGATTTTTCATCATAGCTCAACTCAACATCTGATGCGTTTTCATGCACAATTTTATGTAAATCAACTAATATTTCATTTGGTAAATACAACATAGTGCCAACTGGAATTTTTGTTTTGTATTGTTTGCCATTTTTATCTACACGAAAAGCCATGCCATAATCAATATAGCTTGCTAAAAGATTATTGATATCTATGATAATATTCTCAGGTTTTATATCTGCATGGATAATATTTTTAACATCAATGATACGTCTCGCTTCCCGTAATATCGATCCGACGATCGCTAAACGAGTTTCTGATGCTAATAATGGGTCTGTTAAAAATAACTCTCCTTCACCACGATACGTCTCGTTTTCAATGAGATCACTCAAGGGCACACCATTCGCATACTTCATTAACATGAGATATTGTGTACCTTTACTTTTGGATTTTCTTTTTCCGAATTTCTGTTCAGAAAATAGTGTTTGACTAAAACCCAAACGCATGAGTATATGATGCTCATCTTCAATTTCTTTCAATGCTTGTTCGACAGATTTATTTTTACTTTTTAGTGCCTCTTCATCAAGTGTAATACGCTTTTCAACATACCATTCACCTGATCGTAAACTCTGCGCGACTCTGACTTCACCAAATGCACCTTTACCTATCACTGTTGGATAGATGATATAAAGCTCTTCTTCTATGCTAATAATGTTGTATGGGATGTCTTTAATGGGCGCTTTGTTTTTTGTGTATTTCCCATCTGGGAGATTTAAATTTAACAATTGCTTAATTTGATTGTCATCGAGTAAACAGTAAATGCCATCTTTATTCTTATGTAACGACTTAAAATGAATTTGTGGCGGTATTTTAGGTATTTCGACATAGTCAAGTTGTGACGGGTTTTGATTGAATTGAGTAGGCTCTTTATTTAGAAACATTCTTGGAATCATAAGCTCTCACTCCTCGTGAAAGTTCATGGAGATAGTATGAACTACCTCTTAATTATAGATGCCATTTAGCATTTATGTGAAAGTTGTGCGTTTGCTAACTAGCTCATTAGACGGAGATTTTGTTCTATATGAGCATATGACAATGAAATCATGAATGAAAACTAATATATTTGAGTAAACGAAGGATATGCCAATTTATTCTACCTTGGCGTTACTGCACAGTGACATTTAACAATCATTATGTGTAATGATTCTATTACACACGCAATTACTCACGGCGTCAAAGCTGATCGTTCACAAGCTGTAAGTATTTGCTCCATTCTGCTCGTCAATTGTTTTGCAATGGTGCTATCTAGCTTGCCGAGTAAGCGATGCGTCTCATGCCCGTACGTTTGGCGATACTTTGATAAAATTGATTCATATTTATTTAAGATTTCTGACAATGCAACCGATTGACTCTCGATAATCTCAGTGAGTTCAATGAGTGTTGCTTCGATATGTTGTTCAGTAAAATATGCTTTATTTAGTTTACCTTGTTCGGCTAAAAAATCAGGCGTTAATGCAAATGGTTGTGTAAACTCTGTTCCTGAAAAATTGAGATATAAAGATTCGCCATGATCAATTTTAATGAATTTTCCTTTTGCGTAACCCATGTTTTCATCTTTGATATCCGTCTCACCCAATAATAATGCAACAATGATGATCTTAGTTATTTGTTTTCCATAGGTTTGTGGGTCAAGTTCTTTTTCAACAACACCTCCGCTATACTTCAAGTCGGCAAGATCGTGAAAGCCTAATATACATTTAGAGCTGATAATAAATTGTGGTTTATCACCCCCAGTGACATCTTTCACAACCAGGCGTGTTTTAGGGACATGCTCTCCTAATAACAAACGATATAACTCTCCTGCATAAGCTTCTTTAATGGCATTAATTTCGTGAATGACAGATTGTGGGATCGTTACATCCACTAATGATTTATAACCCCCACCTTCCTTAAACAGCCAGCGTGATTGTTTGGACAGCGTTGCATCTGATCGATAAAACCAGCCGCCACTTTTGGTACCTTTGCTCTTATAAAGGTCGATATCTCTCTCATATTCGCTGAAGCGCTTGCGTTGAATAGTTTGTAAATCTTGCTCTGTAATTTGATTTCTTGCTTTTTCAACAGGTTGCGAATAGGTATTGTCATCGCTAGCGTGTGTGTGACTGTCATCATTTTTATTTGTTGAATTTTCTTCTATGTCTTTCATTTTATTGAAAGTCATGATACAGCTCCTAAGATCTTGATAATTTAATTGTAAGGTATATTTGGGGTCGAAAGATTAAAGCTCGGTAGCCATCGAAGTTACATGATGCCTACTTTAAGGAAATACTTCGCCTAACAACTCCCGTTTCAGTACGATTCATTTTGAGGTAATTCGGCAATACGCCACAGTGGTGTTGAATTAAGATGCTCTTAAGCTAAAAGCGATAATTCTCGCCGATAGGATGTAAGGAATAACCTATGACTAACATAAATGCTCACTAAATTACGATGAGACTTAATAGTATGAAAAAAGACAAACCCACTCGCAACGTCACTAAGAAAGCGTAAAATCTCTTTTATTCATGTTGCTCTCGCTGTCGACAAAGCAACTAAAGAAATAATCACTAAACATTGTACAGAACCTGATTCTGACGAATGCCAGAAAGAGAAGGACCTTGTTGCTGAGCATAAAGCCAACCGCCCAAATAAATCTATGGCAATACAACATGTGAAGAAATCACAAGCGGACAATTAAAAAAATTTCAAACAGCTTATGCTAAAGAATACAATTATTTTTAAAGTCCTTTTTACCGCAGCAAAAACTGTATTGACATTATATTATGTGCAGAATCATTAGTATCAGAAGATAAAGCATTTAATATTATATTAATATTATTTTGCTATTGTAATAATATCAGAATTTAATATGTATGATAATCATGGCTAGAAAAAAACAAAAAAATGTAGACAATGTCTTGATAACATCAGGTAATAATCAAATAGATACGACGAGGGCTATTGGCTCAACTAGCGTAATTCCTCAGAAAAGTTCAGCTACAACAGGCATCCCGACACCATTGCCTAGCTCGTTCCAGACCATTTTATCTACGTACGCTACACAAAACACTACCACAATAAAGACAATCCCAGAAAAGACAATCCCAGAAGAACAAATTCAGGCATTACGTGATTTGGGAATCCCGCCTGATAAGATGGCTCGACTCATTCTTATGAAAAACGCTACAAGCCTAGCAAAACAACTCATCGATCATTATGCTACATTTACATCATTTGGTTTTAGTCAAAATGATATCATAGGGATTGCACTACGTACTGAAGGTGAGAAAGTGTTAAAAGCATTTCTAACATGCTATAAACAAATGACATCACAGTACAAATTTACTCATGAACAAATTAAACAGATCACCACAACCGGTAGTGGTGACAGAAACCTAACTACTGTTTATGAAAACTATGCTGCTTTGACAGCGATTCTAAAAAATGACTCGACACCAATTATAGTTAATGAGGAAATCCAAAAGATCAATAGAGAGATTGTTGACATAGCGATTAACTTTCATGGCGATAAAAATATTATTACCCTTATCAAAAGATACAATAATCTGCTTGAGAAAAAATACACAAAAGCGCAAATCATTTTATTAGCTAAATATCACAATGCCTCATCGCTTATGGAGGCGCTCAATACACATCATTATAAATTTATGGAGCACGGTTTTAATCACAAACAACTCATTGCCATCGCGTGTAATTGTAAGAATCTGTCACAAAATTTAGATAAATTATATGCATACCTATGCAAACTCGGAGATCAAGCACTGAGTGCTGATGTGCTAACTCAAAAATTGGTTAAAAGAGACGTTAAATTTTTAGAAGGTATTTCTCTTATCGTGCCTGAGCCTATCAAAAATCCTCTTTATGGCGCTGTACCGACAATGCCTAGTATTGCAAAAAGGCCAGGATTTTTTCCTTTGCCAGGCGTTACACCAAGCATAGCCACTGAAGTCCAGCAGAAAAAACACAAGACACAAGATACGCAGAGTCAACAAAAATTCTTTGAATCAGCATTTGTGCCAATGCCTTGGCATGTTCAGTCGGGTGTATCACCTATTAATGCACAAAATGTTGGTAAGTCTATTGGTACTACATTGACACGTCAAATGGTTGATAGGCCAAAAGTTGACGTCCTTCAACCCGATCATCCTGCAAAACTCAAGCTAAATAGTGTCTATAATGAGATAACTGCTATTTTAGAACATGCTGGTTATAGTGAACTTGAACGTGAGCGTAGTCTCATCGCTATATCAGCTCATATTGTCTCTTTACTCGAACTAAAATTGCCAATAGATGCGATTGCCAAAATATCTGTATTACCTATTTGCGATCATGTGGCTGCCTCACTTATCACGTATAGTATTAAATGTAAAATTATCGGTGATGAACTGGCTACATTCGTAAATCAATTGATTAATCCTAAAGAAATCACAAAACGTAGGAGACATTATGTCCCTAAACCAGTACATGATGGCAGTATCCTATCGACTCAAACAAATCAATCAAACACACATCAAATAAGCAACGAATCAGCCATATGCAAGGATTTGTCAACTGACGTAACAGCCTATAATGTGGAAAACCCATTTAAATTCTATCAACCAGTTACCAGTCAAAATTCTATCCCGTTTGCGACCTCAGTAAAAATTGAACCCATCATAATAGAAGATGAATTACAACTGAAAACAAACACCTCTGAAAGACAGTATACGAATTTTAAGTTTGACGAAATTGCGCTTGAAAATTCTTTTAAACAATGGAGTGCAGAGATTGATTCAGTAGAGCCATCAACACAACTAACCCAATCAACATATCCAAAAATGAATCAACAGGCATAAACTAGTGAGTAAATGATATCGATGATACGTGGGGTGTATCGATTATAGATATCAATAAGGTTTTTGCGTGCGATAGACCCAGAAGGTCACATCGCTACCTATGCAGCGTAATTAGCAGTCACGGATTAGCACTTGTCTACGGGAATGCTGACGGGTAATGAGAATGTTGCGTTTTGGCGCCCATACGATTTCATCAAAATTCCTTAGTAGTTTGATACTACCGCCACAGTGCGCGACATTTGGTGACGTTAGTTTTATGTGGTGTCGTTTGAGCTCATGAAAGAATAATTTTACCTCAGACAAAAAAACTCATTAACTTGCATTCTATGCTTATGTTACTTTCGTATAGATGGTGTGGTTACAGCGGCATTATCTGTCACTTGTGATGCAACAGATGATCCTGTTTCTAATCGATAATCTGCCGGTGTAAAGAGTGTTATACATTGGTTAACAAAATCCAAGTGAGTGAGTTTAGAAATCAATAATGATTTCTTGATTGTTCGCGAAAATTGCGTTTGAAATATATTTTCAAATACATGAGGTAGTAGTGAATCATCTAATGTACGCCAGGTATTACCGTCTAAATAACGAAGTGGCAAAATAGCATTACGTTCATTCTGTGTATAAACAAATTTCTTCACTTTACCATCTATCACTATTTGATGCCCATCATAGATGACTATTGCTAATTTACTTGGCACAGGGTCGCCATTTAAATAAAAATAATTTGTTGCATTCATCATTGATGTATTAAGCGTAGTAGGTTGCGTTTCAGTTGTTGCGACTGATGGTGATGTCGCATTAATAGTTTGAGCAGCATTTGATTCAGTAATACGAGGACGTTTTTGTGGTTGTGATAGCGTTGTAATAGTTGTAGTACTCTGAGTGGAGTTAGTACTACTTGAAGTTGTCAATATAGTTTCAAGGGTTTTCTCGATTGGAGCTGTTTCAGTTACAGTGACTTTACTAACAGAATTGATTCTGTTGTAATCTGTGTTACGAACGGCAATACACGATTTACCTTTGCGTATTGGAAATTCATACACAATGACATTGTCAATAATTTTTTCTTTTACTCGAGCTACTTGATTAGGCGTAAGTACTTTCCAAACATCATTCTTCAAAATTCGTAAGGGTAATAGTGATGATAATTGGTCTTTTGTATAGAAATATTGTATTGATGAATTATAACTCAACGTTTTGTTTACATTTTTAATGTAAGGGTGATTTCCGCGAGGATCACACAAGGCGTTAGAAAAATCACATACTTTCGTACCATTTAAAAGATAGTAGGTCTGATTAATGTTGAATAATATTCTTGATGGTGACGGCACTACCCCTTGGGATGGTCCATTTGTGCTGCTATGATCATGCGTGAGATCCTGCTGAGGTGCTGTGGTTGCCGATGATATCTCCATCCTGTTGGCACCATTCTTTTGTATTTCAAAGACAGCTGGTGGATTAGGATGATCGGCTGAAGGTTGAAGTTCTATTGTATGTTTTGCTAATACTGGGGTTGAAAAAAAGCTATCGTCCCCCCGCGAATGCCGAAATGATTGCTCGCGGCCTGGGCAATTTTTGAATAACACTGAAGCATTGGTAGTGAGTGTGGTCTCAATTGTTGGGATCACACTGGACGTTAACTTGGTTGAGGACTCGTTTAATTCTTGATTAACAAGACCATCTAGTGGCTCAAAACAACTGTTTGTGATCTCAAGTAATTTCGCGATTTCATCGGGATCATTCCTTTGTGGGGGTTGAGATTCAAGAATGTCATTGTTTTCTATTAGGTTATCAACGTGATGATTTTCTGATGCTGTATTCAATTCGGGGTTTGTGTTTTTTCTGTGCATTTGTGAGCCGTATTATTATTATTATTTATATGATGGGGTTTATTATAACGATCTTAGATTAAGAAAACTTTAAGGCAGAAGTAAGTCCGAAAAAAACCTCTGTACAGGACAAAAATCATAAAATAGTAGCCTGAGTGGAGTCATGATCTTCCCACAAGTACTGTCGCTCAGTCCTGTCTATCATCTCGCATCGATGCGTACAGGCTTTTTCGTGAACGTTTGCGTGTCCACTTACTTACCCAGCTTTTGCTTGTTCGCGATGACCTATGCACCTGTCATTGTGAGGAGCCCAAAGGGCGACGTGGCAATCCAGCACGCGTGGTTTATCACAGCAGGTTAGTTATCGTACAGCGCTGTGATGGCAATCAACACATGCACCATCTCGAGTTTGTGGACAAAGGAGGTGGATCGTCACACTCGCTGTGCTCGCTCGCGATGACGGCGTTAGGGACATTTATCTCCGTTCACCCTCGATGTGGTATGAAGTTAAGTAAGGTGGTTTATGATTTTTAATCGTGTACAGAGAAAGAAAAAAATCTTGGCACTGGAAAAAATTCAATAGGAATTCAGCGCGCAGTGACGCCTGTATGTATAGAGCAGACTAACTATTTTATGTTTTTTGCTAGGTCATACAACGGTGAGTCTTGCATTTCTGGAGAGATTGAAATTTTCCCTCCTTGGAGATAATGCTCTTTCACTTCTTCTAACACCAACTCAGTCTCATGACCGATACTATAATTTGGGATGTTGTCATCTTTCTGAATGTTTGCAAATTCAGAAACAGGATAAAGCTTTTTTGCCCACGGATCACATATCACCGCTTCTGGGCCCCAGCTTTCAATGTTATTGTCATCTGATTTTTCACTGCGACCAATCACTAACAATTGATGTTTGTTGATTTGTGCGACTTCAACACGTGCGTTTGGAAATTGCTTCATGATTTCATAACGTGTCAAATATGTAAGCTCTCCACAAAGACCGCCCTGTAAATCATCTAATACTTTTGCCATCGTGACTAAGTGACCCAAGCGATACTCACGTCTGAATTCTTTGATCAACGCGAGTTGTGTCAAATACACGTCTTCTTTTTGCTTAGATGCAAAGCTTTCGTGTGTATCAACACGGTTCAATCCACCATAAGGATATTTTTCATAGATTTTTTCAATGCCATACCGCGCGATTTCATAGTTTTTGATTAGCGCTGGGTGAGCATGCTGCTTTGCTTTACTTTTTTTAGGTCTAAAGAACATGGGAATCCTTCTAACAATAATCGCTGTCTCTGGTCTAAGTATAGTAGATTACCCTTAGGTGCGTATTAAGCTATCAATGAGATGCATGATGTAAATGATTGAATTGACAAACATAGCCTGATGACTTGGCATCGATGGTGCAAATGCGATCGCCTATATAACGTTTCAGGATGATTGATGGTGCGCCTGCATCGCTTTTTCATGCGTTAATAACCATTGTTTTCTCGCAACGCCACCGCCATAACCACCCAGTTCACCATTCGCATTGATGACTCTGTGGCAGGGGATGATAATCGCTAAGCGATTAGCACCATTTGCTTGAGCCACCGCACGACATGCTTTGTCATGCGCAATCGATTTAGCAATATCTAAATAAGAGCGCGTCTCACCCAGAGGAATTTTTTGTAGTGCTTGCCAAACACGTCGTTGAAATGGTGAGCCGATGAGATGGATGGGCGTCTGAAAAATGGATTGTGTACCAGAAAAATATTGCGTGAGCTCATCAGTGATCATGCTGATCACGGGCGACTCCCCCGGCAATATCGCGGCTTTTAATTGTTTGCGTAATATGGCGACTTCACGTTCAAGCCCACGACGATCCACAAACTCTAACAAATAAAGTCCAGCATCATCAGCGATAGCAAACATAGGTCCTAGATGCGTATCGATCCACGCTGCTGTTAGAATTCGCCCATTGTATTGGGTCGGTGCTGCACCCATAATTTTGCTAAATGCATCACGAAAACCACTGCTAGATTCATAACCGCTGGCAAGCTGCGTATCAATGACAGAGGCACCACCTCGTATGTGTGCCATGGCGGCACCTATGCGTCGTGCGCGGGCGTACTCGACAAATGTCATGCCAAAACGTTTTTTGAATTGTCTTCTTGCAGTGGAAATGTCGATGGCTAATGCACGAAAATCTTGGTCTTGCCAACGTTTGTGGGGATTCTCTTCGACCGCATTAACAAGTGTTTGTACTAATTCAGATACTTGGTTGGGATGCGAGAGTGGTTTGCAACGTTTGCAAGGTCTGTAGGATGCTAACAAGGCTTCTTTGGCTGTGTGATAAAATTCACAATTTTCAAATTTTGGCTTTCTGGCAGGGCAGGTGGGTCTACAAAACACACCGGTGGTTTTAACACCGACATAGAAGATGCCTTCGTACGCCACATCTTTGCGCAGAAGTGCTTGATAATAGCTGTGTTGTTGCTGCAAAGTGAACATGTGTTCCCCCAGTGATCGCGTCAATTTGGCAGTATTATAACAACATTCAATATTGCTGCCGCCGAAAATCAGGCGTCTATTTGATGGGGCGCTCATTAACTGCCCAATCGATGTGATGTTTGTCATGATGCTAAAGTTTGATCACCACACACAGGTTTTTTCTCACCTGTAATAGCGTGATATAATGCCAACAATTTCACCAAGAGATAAATCATATGATCAATCGAGCCCGGCTCTTTGCCATGAAAGCGCATGACAGTATCGGCCATAAACGTCGATATACCAATGAGCCATACCATGTACATCCTGCACGTGTGGCGAGTCTATTGCAGGATATTTTAGCTGCTGAAGAATTAATTGCTGCTGCGTGGATGCATGATGTATTAGAAGACGTAGCGCCTAAAAATGCCGCCTATGATGCCAATGCCATTCGTCAAGAATTTGGCGATCATGTGTTAAAGCTTGTCTTAGAGGTGACTGATGTCAGCAAGCCGAGTGATGGAAATCGTGCCATGCGAAAATCCATCGATAGAGTCCATCTCGCACAGGCATCAAATGAAGGAAAGACGATTAAACTGGCGGATCTCATTGATAACATCATTGATATATCCAAACATGACCCGCATTTTGCTCGCGTTTTTAAAAAAGAAGTGATGTTGGATTTACCAGTTTTAGTGGGTGGTCATGCTGGACTATATGCACAGTTAAAAAAATTATTAACTTAATCTTAAACCTAATCAATAAAACTGCGCCGGATCACCCTATCTCGGTCAATGATGATATTTTCTCTCACATATATTTTGGGTAACTGATCACTAACTATATGAATATTCGAATATGATGTCATTTTAGTTATTTATTTTTTATCATCGTTTATATGAAATCTGCGTTTTAAGGATTTTTTAATGTTGAGAAGGTAGAATTATGACAAATAATTAAATTATAACGAGGACTGATTCAATGCCAGCACCAGTACCATTTAAGCAAAATGCTACGCACTACGAAGTACTTGGCGTAGCGCAAACAGCAACTGAAGAAGAGATCAAAAAAGCATATAAAAAATTGTGTGTGCAAGTCCACCCAGATAAGCATGTAGCAGAAGACCGACCACAAGCGGAAGCGAATTTTAAGCGTCTTGGCGAGGCATATGCGGTGTTAAGCGATGACGCTCAAAGAAATGCTTATGATGCGGAATTACGTGAAAAGTTAAATCCACGCCCGCAGACGCCACCCAGAACAGCTAGTTATGAAAATACTAACCATCGTTCATATACACAACCTCGAAGTCGAGCTCAATCTCAACAACCGCCACGTAGTGATCGGGATGAGAAGGTGAATAGTAATAGTCATAGCGGTTATCGTGCTCGGTCTGAAAAACCTACTGTAAATAGATCACACCCCTATGCACGTCCCAAGGTGTTTCGATTTGTGCGTCCAGAAAATCCTGAGCCTAAACCGCAAACGCAACCATCAACAAACTATGCACGTAGTTACAATCGCTTCTCTTACGCAACTACCAATCATAGCGTACGTCAACAACCACAAGAATTTGATATTCTTACTTATTTGATTATCGATGCGATGATTCGTCAACGTCATGCACAGATGATCCATGTATATCGTCACGTGCCAGCCTCGAATCCTGTATTGAGACAGACTGCGGTTAACAAGGTCAATATAGATTTTACCAGATCAATGTCTAGTTTTTTACTATTCACAGCGATCATGGCACACCAGTTCAATCATGTAGAAACACCTTCCTATCGTAAGGGTCCTCGATAAGAAATTTTCTCTTTCTTAGTTTAAACTGTTAACCGGTGAGTGATGATACACGGCTGGTTAACAGTACATTGACGCCTCTCATCTTTTTCAACTTGCATGTATTTGTCCGTCTATCTGACTATGAATAGCGTTATCGTTGTTTCCTGCAGCGATAAGCATAAAAATAGAGTTCATCTTATTCACTCGTTAAAATGCCATTTTTGCGCAAGCAAAAAAAACCTTACTGACTAGGCTTGTATGCGAACGTAAGGTGTAATTTTTTCTGTCCCACTGAAAAAGGTTGGGACGATGTGGTATTTAGCTGGCATCGAATTCACAACAATATACATCACAGTGTCGACATTTGAATAAGAAGATACTTGGATCACCTTCAGCACTTAACATCTCATAGACACTCTGAGCGTGTTGTGGCGACATCATGCTGCTCAAGTAGGCTAATACAAAAGGCTTTGCTTCAGGATAGCGGTCTTCAATTTCTGCTTTGCCTAGAGAGCCTAAAAAAATGGTCGCGTCACGGCAATGAAATTTCCAATTGATTTCTTGCCAAGAAATGAAGCCCGGGGTGCGCTCAAGAATTTCTGTGATCACTGTCTTGGGGACGTCTGCTGGGTGGTTTGTTTCATCAATCGTATTGAATTGCCCATGAAATTTTTGCGCGGCTTTACCATTCGCAATACAGTCAGCACAAATATCATCGGCATCATCCTCTTCGGTATACATCGAGGTCATGTAAAAATAAATTTTTAAATTTTTGCAAACAGCGCAGTCATGGGGGTCTAACGCTTTGATCACTTCCGCGCCCAATACATCAGGAAAATAAGTAAAAGTGGGTAAATGATCTATCCCTGGCGTTTTGAGTGCTTTTTCCATCAATGCTTGGCGTTTATCTTCAGCGATACGTTGTTTTTCTTCCAACGCTTGGATGTCGTTTTCGAGAGCAGCGATGATATTGGCATTGACACCATGTTCACGAAACTTACGTAACTTGCGGCGTAATTTGTTGAGTTGCAGCGTAAAATCGTTCATGGCATCGGTGCCTCATTCGTATCAGTTGGTTGGATGTGATGTATAGTAAATATTTTTTTTTATGACAATTTTAACAATCTGTGACAAAGCTCGATATTTTTGAAAATATATCGTAGGTGAGCAAAGCATTGCTGATTATAAGTTTGAGTATCCCTTAATGAGGGACATAATCACCATATGGTCTTTGCGTACCCTATGGAATATAAAGCAATGCGTGCCCACCAGTCAAAAATGGCTCGATCAGTTTTGATGTGTGACATAGCTGCAAACGGGTTTGGCGCCGGGTGCATGTTGATAGACAATGCCATCGATCACTTGGCCATGATTAACTTTATTAATAAACCAACTGCAAGCATAGGTACCATTCGGGTAGCTTGCGATGTAAGCGTGATTGACGACGCTGACATGATCTTTTTGGCTATGTGCATCTACGATTTCCATCAAGTTGATGGCTTTGAGTAATAATTTTGAATTGGATTCGTTTTTCACAAAAATAGTTGTTTGTTCCGCATGAATGGGCATGGCTGATAGCGTTATGCACACGCCTAGCGCTAAGATATTTAATCGCTTCATCGATGAGTACTCCAAATCGAGAAATTTTATCATGAGGACTTTTGATTTGACATCCAAACTTATGGCAGTTTCTGGCGCTGTGGTGAATTTTATCCTTGTTGCTGGCAGGCAAAAACCCTTACTGACTGTCACTCGTTGTATCATTTGTTTGAACAATGTTGCTTAGTGTTGATAGGCAGCTCACCATCTACTGACTACCGCGCTAAGGCGGGGATAAGACCTATCAAGCCATTGGCAAGCATTCCCACAGCAATTGCCATGATGATCATCCCCATGATGCGCGTAATGACTTTGATCACGGAATCGCCCACAATCTTGGCGATTTGGCTGCCATAGTAGAGGATGAAACCCATCCCAAAGGCGAGAGATAAGCACAGCAAGGTCAGCCAAAGCTTATTGTAAGTGCTGTAATCGTTCGCTGCGAGCACCAAGGTACTAATGGAGCCGGGCCCCATAATGATCGGTAAGGCCATGGGTACCACCGCGATGGACTCACGCTCTTCAGCGGCCACATCATCGGCCGGGGTGTGGTTGACCGCGCTTTCCTGAGATTGCAGCATGGAAAGGCCGATAAGAAGCAAAATAATGCCCCCAGCAAAGCGAAAGGAGTCGATGGTGATGCCCATGACATTTAACATAGCATCGCCTACCCAGATGGAAACGATCATGATGGTCGCAATAGCCAGCATACAGCGGATGGCGGTTTTACGCTGGTATGTGAGCGAGGAACGATGTGTCAGTTGCAAGAAAATGGATAAGGAACCCAGTGGGTTCATCATGATTACCATTGCGACTAAAAATTTTACAATTTCTGCGTATGCCATCCCATCACCCGTGTGTATTTTATTGTATTTCTGTGAATGCTAGCATAGCGAAGCTGATGGAGAATTGCTAGGATATCAAGCCAGGTTGTACGGCCTGTGAGATATTAGGTGCGTATACCTTAAGATACTCTGAAGATACTCTGAAAGAAGCACTTTTTTTTAAACGCGATAAGGAAAATCATATGCGTAAAGTATTTAATTTTAGCGCGGGACCGGCCATGTTACCGGAGGAAGTATTGCAGACTGCCCAAGCAGAAATGTTGGATTGGCACGGTACGGGTATGTCCATTATGGAACTGGGTCACCGCGAAAAAGATTTTCAGCAAGTGGCACGACAAAGCGAAGCAGATTTACGCGAATTGATGGGCATCCCGGCGAATTATCGCGTGCTCTTTTTAGCGGGCGGCGCATCCACACAGTTTGCGATGGTGCCAATCAACCTAATGGGTGCTAAAACGGCGGATTATGTTGACACGGGTATTTGGTCAAAAAAAGCCATTCAAGAAGCAAAGCGTTATGGCAACGTGAACATTACTGCGACGGTTGAGCAACGCGACGGCTTGATTCATATCCCTGAGCAAGAAAAATGGCAGTTAACCCCAGATGCCGCTTATGTGCATTACACACCCAATGAAACCATTGAAGGCATCGAATTTAACTGGTTGCCTGATGTGGGAGATGTGCCCCTCGTCGCGGATATGTCTTCCATGATTTTATCGCGTCCGATTGATGTCTCACGCTATGGTGTGATTTATGCAGGGGCACAGAAAAATATTGGTCAAGCAGGGATTACAATCGTCATTATACGTGAAGATTTAATTACTGAGCCACCAGCAAAAACACCTACACTTTATAGCTATCGTGTACAAGCAGATAATCAGTCTTTTTACAATACGCCGCCCACTTATAGTTGGTATATCGCTGGCTTAGTGTTCGCTTGGATGAAACGTCAAGGTGGGGTGCAAGCTTTTTATGAACTGAATCAACGCAAAGCCAAAAAATTATATGCTTATATTGATGCACACCAAGATTTTTACATGAATAAAGTGCATCCTAGCTGTCGTTCCTTGATGAATGTGGTCTTTCAGTTGCATGATGATAAATTGAATGATGATTTCCTTAGCATGGCAGCAGCCGCAGGCCTCACCAATTTACGTGGTCATCGTAATGTGGGTGGTTTTCGTGCCAGCATTTATAATGCGATGCCGGAAGCAGGTGTGGATCAATTAATCGATTTTATGGATGACTTCAAACGAAAAAATGTTAGAATAACCCTTCCTAAAGCTGCAACTTCCTAATAATTTCTTTGCACGCACTCACGTACATCTTTGTGCGCGTGTGCGTGCCATTTTTTTCTGCCTGTCGATACACATTCGTGGATGACGCAAAATCATCTCTTTTTGTCTGCTGGTTGCTAGTATCCAAACTGTTTTTCTTTTTGTTTCAACGTTAACGATCAGCATGCCACTCACATCATAAAAATTCACTCACGATAGGGATGCTATGATGACTTTAATTGAAGTGCTCATCTCATTATTCTTGTTATCCATCATGCTCTGTGGTTTGGCGCTGAACCAAATCCAGGGAATGCGCACACTCAATCAGAATGCAAGGCAATTGATTGCTATTGAACAATTGAATCTCATTGTGTCACAACTCAACCTGCTGACAGTGTACCCTTCTGCAGCAATCATTGACGCCTGGCAGCAACAATGTCGTACGCGTTTAGCCAATGGACATGGACGTGTCACAGGTCGTTACCCAGATTATCGTATTGAAATTACCTGGGGTGCGGCGCCACATGTTTGTCAAACCAGCCAAGGAGCGTCGATCAGATGTCTCACTTATCAAATGGGCAGCTAGGCCTCACGTTGATCGAAATGCTGATTGCAATCAGTTTGTCATTGATGGTGATGTCGTCGCTATTTCGTGTCTACGTCATACAACAACGGCAACTACAATGGCAGCAAGATCACTACGAACTTCAACATCGTGCTGCACGCTTGACGACGATGATGACGCAAGAAATTGCGATAGCCGGTGTCATTGGTTGTCCAAAGCTAAGCACAGATCTACCGCTAGAGAGTCCTGGTGGTGCGATATTGACTGCGCAGAATAGATTGCAGGGAGAAGCTCATACCTTTACTGTGCGCGACATGGATCATCACATCGGTGCGCTGCTCACACAAAATCAGCTTGATCCCGCACAAATTATCATAAGCACTTTGTCGATATCAGTGGGTGATACGCTCATCGTGAGTGATTGCAGGTATGTGGCCATCGTGCGTGTCGCACGGGTACAATATTTCCCGCATAGTATGCAACTGACTTTAACTCGCGCACTCAAGCATCAATTCTCTGCAGGCGCTGAAGTGGCTAAACTCAACGTACATCATTTTTATGTGGCACCGACGAAACGTAAACGCCGTGATGGTTCACCTCTCACGGCACTGTATATGACCGATCTATCTGCACGGCATGTTGAATTAATCCCTGGTGTGACGGGCCTCTCATGTGAATATATAGAAGTCATCAATGGTCACTTACAACGTTTGGCGTCATCTGAGGTGAGCAATTGGGCAGCGGTAACAGCAGTGCTCATGACTGCCGATATCAAAGTAGGTGCGTTACATAAAACGGTACAAGTGATTGCGCGAGTGATGTCATGATGGCCAAGCAACATCAAGGGGTGACACTTATTATCGTCCTCATTTTTTTGCAGATGCTTGCGGCGCTCAGCTTGTATGCTCTTGAGAATGTCACAATATCCACGCGTTTAGTGAATGCATATTGGCAGTATAGCGTGCAGCAAGAGCGTGACATGCGCCTACTGAGACAGCTAGAGCGATCCGATATCACCCAAACTACCCATTGTTTGCTGCCTGTGATACCTGTGGCTGTTTTATTAAGTCGATCACATGATTGGTGGGAGGCACATGCTTGTAGTAGCAATTTAATGGGAATTCGGTATTATTATGCCGTAGAATTCCTGGGCAACGACCCTTGTGCTAGCATCACTTCGCAGTCCCTGGCAATCGGGCCGATGACGGCGGCGTATTATCGTCTTACTCTTGTCATTTGGCCAACATCGTCTGCCCCACGCCGATTGCAACAAAGCACCCTTGTAAAGGCTGTGCGCGACAGCAGTGTGTGCGAAGGAAGGATGCATACTGTACGCCTAGGTCGACAATCATGGCGTATGCTCGAGTAAACCATTTTGCAAATAAGGATGTACGAGACAATGACAAACACATTAAAAGGTAAAGTCATCTTCATCACTGGTGGTAGTCGTGGTATCGGTCATGAAATTGCATTGCGCTGTGCGCGTGATGGTGCAAAAATTGCGATTGCTGCTAAAACCGCAGAAGCACATCCCACACTAGAAGGTACCATTTACACGGCGGCGGATAACATTGTGAAAGCCGGTGGTGAAGCATTACCGCTGATGGTCGATGTGCGTGACGAAGCGATGGTGAGTGAAGCAATCAATAAAACGGTAGAAGCCTTTGGTGGCATCGACATCTTAATTAATAATGCGAGCGCGATTAATTTGGGTGGCACCGAAGAAATTCCCATGAAGCGCTATGATTTGATTCAGTCAGTGAATGCACGCGCCACTTTCATGTGTTCTAAATTATGCATTCCACATTTGCTCAAAGCAGCTAATCCGCATATTTTAAATTTATCCCCACCACTCAATCTGAATCCCAAATGGTTTGAAAAGCATTTAGCCTATACCATGTCAAAATATGGCATGAGTATGTGTACCTTGGGCATGGCAGCAGAATTTAAAAAACAAGGCATCGCGGTGAATTCATTATGGCCTAAAACCATCATTGCGACGGCAGCGATCTCAGTCAATTTCCCGAAAATCATTTATCATGCGAGCCGTAAACCTGCTATCGTTGCTGATGCGGCCTATGAAATTTTGACGAGCAATAGTCGTGAAGTGACCGGTAATTTTTTCATTGATGAAGTATTGTTAAAATCTCGCGGTGTCACCGATTTGAAAAAATATTCTCTCCATCGCTTTATTCCTTTATATCCAGATATTTTCGTCGACGATTAACAATTATGCGTCCCAAGACCATTCTTTCCACGCCGCCAATGCTGGAAAATAGAGGCCCATGCGAATGGGCCGGTTCTCCAGTCGGTGCATCGCTTGGGCATAGCGTGACATCTTCGCGAGATACTTCGCTTGTTCTTGCGCGAGAAAATTTGTTAAAGCCGCAGCATGAAATGTGGTAGTTTTATAATCGATGATCCAGCGTGTGCCATGCTCATCAATAAATGTTCTGTCAATGATGAGCATCTCAGGTATTTCAGTGTCAGCGCAAGTTAGTGCATATTCAGCCTTAGCATCATGATGCGCGGTTAAAATCCACCGACCGCGTTCGTCTGTCAGTGTGGATTGTAATGCAGCGTGTGCGATGACCACAGTTTCAGATAATTCATGCTGCTGGACACCAGCTTGCTGCAACAACCGGGTGAGAGTGTGTTGTTGATGAGTGGTGGTTTGTTGTTGCCACCAGTCACAACCTCGATCCGCGAGCTGTTGTAAAATGCGATGTAGTACTGTACCTACTAATCTTGGCCGCGGATTACTTAATTCAAATCCTGGTTCTGCCGCGTTTTTTGTGATTATTTGACTGAGATCAAGTGCGATAGGATTTTGCCATGCGGTCGGCAAACGTGCGATGACTCGTTTGCTTGTATGCATGACGGTGTTGGTTTCTGATAGCTGATGTTGCAAGATCGTTGTTCGGTGCGCTTTTAATGCTGGCCAAAGTTTTTCTAAAAAACTACCACTTTCAATTTTGATATCACCATCAGCTTTTTCACTCGCATTGAAAAATAAATGCAAACGTTTTTTGGCACGCGTGGTGGCAACATACAATAGGCGATCGGTTTCATAATATGTTTTTAATTTTTGCTGTCTATTGATGTAGTCATATAATAATTCTTCGTCATTGCCGGTCGCATGAATGGGTGCCATCATCATGACATTTTTATCGTTAGCGAGTGGTCGCTCCATCCACGCAAATAAGGATTTATCATCGCTAGGATTTTTGCGTTCGAGTTGTGGCAGTATCACCGTATCAAATTCTAATCCTTTGGCGGCATGAATTGTCATGATGTGGAGTTTGGCTTGCTCATCTTGATTGTTGGAAAATAAACGCTCGATGTTATCTTTCAGTGCTTCAATGGTGAGAGCTTGTCCGCTTTGCGCAAATTGATCGAGCAACTTGAAAAATGCGGCTGCATCTTGCAAATCATTTTCATCGACTAAGGTTGCTGGTCCACCCAATAACAACCAAGTACGTTCAATCCAGTAGCGCAAGGGCGTGCGTGCGCGTGCTGCTAATGCGTCATTGATGACAGGTAAGAGTTTCGCGATGCGCTTTTGACCATCCTCACTTAAGCGTGCTTGTGTTTGTGGATCGATGAGTTGTGCCCAGATCGGGCGTTGCGCATCGTTATTCACGACGTGGTAAAGATCCGTGAGCGTGAGTCCACACCACGGTGCGCGCAAAAGAGCAAGCCAAGCAATGCGGTCGGCTGGATGGAGTAATGCACAAGTGAGTGAGAGCAAATCTTGTATCACTTGTCGTGTCGCGAGGCTATCAATGTTGACAGCGCGGAAGCTCAATTGCGCGGCTTTGAGTGCTGGAATGATGGCGGCCAAGTGACCTCGTGAGCGTACTAAGATAGCAATCGAATCATCTGGAAAATTGTCTCGCGACTGCTGAATCAATGCGATGATTTGTGCTGCTTGGTATTCATTAGTGCCATTCACATAACCTTGCACGGTAATCGCGCGTTGCATCGCTTCTGATGTTGGATCATCACGTAAGGTAACGCTCGGACTATAAGTCACAGCGCCGGTTGCCATATCGTTAAATTCAGGAAAGAGATGGGTGAACTGCGTGTTATTCCAGGCCACAATCACTGCAGCCGATCGGAAATTCACGGCTAAAGTTAAGGGTGTGAGTGAGATGGCACCGATGCCATTGGTGCGCATACGAATAAACAAACCCACCTCGGCTTCGCGGAAACGATAGATGGATTGCATTGGATCACCAACCACAAAGAGTGTGCGTCCATCATGCGCTTGCCATCCCATGGTGAGTTTCTCGAGTAGTTGATATTGTGTGAATGACGTATCTTGAAATTCATCCACTAAAAGATGTTTGATTTGATAATCAAGTGCCAGACTCAAATCGGTAGGATTTTCTTCACTGCCCAATGCAATGAGCGCTGCCAATGCGTTTTCAATAAAATCGATTTGGCCATATTGTTGAAAGGTGATGCGTAGTTGTGCAGCGACAACTTTCAAGACATGTAACAAGGATTTTAATACTTGCCATTGTGCATCGTGATAGTAAGGTTGAGGTAATAAAAAACATTCGGCTAATGCCAGTCGCAAATCATCGCGATCTTGTAATGCTTTGATGAGCGCTTGATGCGCTTGCCGCATCTCTGCATGTAATGCTTTTTCTACAGGATTTTTGAGTTGCGTCAGCGCGGGAAAGCCAATTTCGCGATCTACTTTTTTTCGCCATTGTCCACTTTTGGTTAATAGCATGCTGGCGAGTCCTTGCCATGCGCAAAGCGCTTCGCCATCGGTAGCCGGTAAATTGGTTAACGTACGACAAGCGAGCAAGTTGGCATCAGGATGCGTGAGCACTAAATTATCGGCAGCAAAACGCGCCAGCTTGAGTAAGGATGCAACGTAATGGTTAGGAAATAATGCCTGCAATTTTTGCAAGTGATCTTGTATGACCAAACATAAATGCTGTTCGAGTTCGCGACGTAAAGCCATATCACTAGGATTGCGCTGTACGTATTGCAACCATTGATCACGACGACTTAATAAGCTCACCAGTAAATCGTGTAATTTATTTAAATCATTATCAAGATGGCTGAGTAACTGCGCAATATCACTCGACCAAGCAACGTTTTCTTCTAGATGTGACAAGACTTCAAAAACCGCTTCACGGTAAAGCTGCGTTGGATCAGCCGCAATGTCGGGTTGTGCGCCAAAGTGCGAGAGTAATGGCATTTGTTTGGTGAGAAAGGCACACAGTGCGTCGATGGTTTGGATGCGTAACTGATTGGGATTTTGAATGAGATGCCAGGATAACTGTGCATCACGCGAGAGTACTTGTTTGGCAAGCAACCAAGTGTGTTTGGCATGTGCGCTGCTGGGCTCGGGGGTCGTCTCCGCTTGCTTTAATGCCTTGATGACACGTGCACGCATTTCATTGGCTGCTTTTTTGGTAAAGGTGATCGCGAGAATTTCTTCTGGCACACTCACTTGTGTCAATAGTGTCAGAAAACGTTGAATGAGTAATTCCGTTTTGCCAGAACCTGCAGGTGCTTGCACAATGAAGGAGCGCGTCGCATCGAGTGCGAGTTGGCGTTGACGTTTGTCTTCTTCAATGACATTGATGGGGTTGGGACTGGGTTGGCAATGCATACTGACTTCCTTAAGACGTGTGCTGGTCACACGTGATCGTTTCGTGGATGCGACATAGCGGCTTTAGTGCGCACCAGGTACACGTTTCTGGCGGATTTTTAGGTGAAACGCTCGCGACACCATGACAAAAATCATCGCTCAGCTGGGTTAATACCTGTGACCAAGCATCCAGTTGCGCGGACCAAGTGACGGCTGCCGCTGTTTTGATTTCGTCAATGACTTTAACACCAGGCAATTGAATGTCACGACCACTGACACCTTTGAAGCGATGGTTGCCAGGATTCACTTGCGCAAAACTAATCGCAATTGTTTGCTCAGGATCAATCAGAGCATAGAGTGGCAATTGCGGTTCATCGGGTCGTTCGCCAAACCAACTGTTAATATCATTATGTTTAGCGGTTTTATAATCAATGATGAGTTTTTTATGATTCGCTAATTCATCAATACGATCAATTTTTAAATTAAATTGTAATTGATTGAGTGTGATTTGTTGGCTTTGTTCGCGCGCGATGACCACAAAGGGTTCGCGTGCGGCTTCTAGCGCTAACCAATCGCGTAACAATTGCTGTAAGCGTTTTTTCTCTAAGCAAATGTATTGACTAGGTGGCAGTGCTTGTAAGCTGATGTCGATTACGTCAGTGATCAGTTGTTGTAATGCTGCTGTGGGTGTATGCACCAACGTTTCATGATCACCCAGTTTAGCCCAGATAAGTTCTAATGCCTTATGTAGTAATGAACCGCGGTCGCGCGGGCGTAACCCCGGCACGGGCGTTTCTAATGCTTGAGCAAAGAGGCGCCATTCGGCAAACGCTTTGAAGGGGCAGAGTGCTTGTTGCTTGATGACACTCATGCCACCACGCACCCGTGAAGTGGTGACCGGTGGTCCTTGGTCATCGCTCAGGTATTCACATTGTCGTGTGGCAAAAATACGATGAGTGGGTGAGTGATGTTCGATCAAAGCAAGTTTTTCCAGACACACGGATGGTAAGTCACGAATCAAGGCACTTGCTTGTAATTCGAGGTCATCCTGTGTTGCGGCATAACTGAAAATCACTTGTTTGGCACTACGTTTGAATTGTTTGGTGATGACTTCACTAAACAAGCGCTCACGTTCAGCGGTTGCGTGTGGCATATGATGTTCGCGCTGTAATGCTTTGGGCAACAGTGGATTGGGGCTTGGTTGTGTGGGCCATGAAAGATCGTCCATGCCGGCAACCCAGAGGTAATCAAACGGCAAGCCTGCCGCTTCTAAAATACCCAAGACTTGAATAGCTGTCTCTGGCGTCTGTGCTTGAAACATCGTGGTGGTCGCCATTTTTTTTAACATGCGTAATGCTTGTGCCGCTGTGACGGGGACTGACACATGGTCTAACTGTTGATAGTCATGGAGGAGGTTCAACCATGCTGTCATGGTTTGATATTCTTCGCTGTTTAAGCGTCGTTCACCAGGCCATCCCAAGCCTGTCAAACACTGATGGAAATGTTCTGCCCATGTTTTAAAGGTATATTGGGTGGCGTTGTCAGTGAGTGTTGTAAAAAAATGACGAAAACGTTGGGCGAGTAATGGACAGTGTGCCTGTAATGAGAGGGGTTGCGCATCATCGCTGAGCAAGGTGGGTAATTTTATACGATGCAAATTCGCTTGACGAAGTTTGTGATCGCATTCACTACGTTGCATGCGTTCGGTTTCAGCATCACCTAAAAAAGGTGTCGTCAGAAAATAACTGAGCTGTGTGATGCTAATCGTTTCTTGTTGTAAGGCTAAGAGTTGCAATGCGCAGTGAATGAGGGGTTGCTCTGCCAGGCTTTTGCCAGCAGAAATGTTAAAGGGTTGTGCTGTCATCTCTTGCGTACTGTAAGGTGCATCTGAAAATACTTCGCTAAAGAGTTGTTGCACACGATCACGTTGTTTGCTGAGTGTCGGTATGACGCAGCCGACACGTGCATTGGGCTCACGTTGCCAAAGGGTTTTTGCAAAGCGCGCCATCGTGAGTATCTCTTCCTCGGTATCGCGTAAGCTGCATTGGTAAGCGCACCCTTCGGTTTCTCTCAATTGAAAATGGCTAATCTTAATTTGTTGTCGGGCACAGGTATGAAAAAGATGATTGAGTTGGGGGGATGCCTCAATGAAACCAATGAGCATCAAATGCGATGCGACAGGAATCACACCATCATCAATTTTTTGCGTGATGATGTCAGTCAACAGATGCTGATCAATCAGATTTTCTGCTGCACAGTGCGTTTCAAAAGTGTGTAGCCATTGGCGTAATTGGTTGTGTTCATCAGCAAGACTGAGTGTTGGATGATCGATGGCAAGACGCCATTGCTTGAGTAGTCCCCAAGCGGCACGCACCGCATCGGCCGTATCACTGGTTTGTAAAAGCAAATGGTGTGCTTGGGTATCTAAGACAATACTTTCCCAGATCAAGCGTTCTTGTGCGGTGGATAACAGCATGGGTTCTGCAGCAAAACTGGTGACGGTATAGGCAGCGTAAAGCCGCTCTAGCCATGTGGTCACGGGTAATATATCGGGGGTTTCCCAACAATCTAGTTGTAGCGATTGTTGGTAGGCTTGATAGCGTTTATGTAGCGTTGCGGCCAAACGGCGATTGGGTGTTAAGATGGTCGTGTGCGCATCAATGGCTTGAAAAATTAAATGATCATGCATTGTCCGTTTGTAAAACCTTAGTGCTTTGCCGTTGTTGTTGTGTGACAAGTAGTAGTGCGATCACAATCAAACACACGGCGATTGCCGTCCAAGTATTTAAGTGTTCATCAAAAATAACGCGTCCCCAAAAGAGTCCGGTGAGTACCACCATCGTGTCTACTAAGCTGTAGTATACGGGACCTGCTAATTTGATCAGTTGGAAAAATAAAATGTAGCCTATGCTCGATAGGATGATCTCGAGCAAGATGATCCAATCAGCGATGGAAAATGGCAAATGAATGGCATAAAAACTTTGCTTAAATAATACCAAGGGCATCAGTATCAGGCTCGAGATAAGGAGCATGCCTGCAGAGAGTGTGAGTGAATCAGTGTCCGGTGGTCGGAAACGTGCAATGTAGATCGAGCAAATGGCAAACGAGACGGGGGTGATCAGGGTGGAGAGTACCCATGGCACCATCGCGGGGGACGGTAAGCTCGTTTTGGGCAGGATGATACACATGAGACCTGCGAGCGCGAGGCCAATGCCGAGCATGCGTTGCCAGCTAAACTGCTCAATTTTTGCCATCAGGGCGAGGGGATAGGCAATGATTGGGACGATATTGACAATCATGGCTAAGATGCCCGCTGGGAGATGGGGTGCAGCGAAGTACATGGCCGTATTGGGTATGACAATACCCGTCAGACCTGAGATAAAAAAGTATTGCAAATGTGAGGTCGTCAATTGTAACTGCTTGCTTTTACACGAACTAATGAGTCCCAAGACAATGGCAGGTCCCAATGATTGCCAAAAGCTATAGCCTAAGGGCGGCACACCATTGGTCATGGCAAAGCGTGCGATAGAATAGCCGGTGCCCCAGATGAAACCGAGTAAAATGAGTAAGCTTAAGCCAAGTAACGGTCGCTGCTGTGTTGTGGTCATGGGCGCTGTAGTCGGTAGTTAAGGAAATTGCGCTGATTTTAGCAGAAAAAGCCCGCTTTGACACGAGTCGAGCGCCTCGGGGAAAACCACACCCTGAATTCGTCATAAGGTAACTAAACGTCGCTCGTCGTTATCCTGCCAGTTGCGCTAATACTTGCTGAACGAGTTGGATGCGTTCATGGGCTGCATGCGCATCTAAGGTGAAACGCAATCGAGTAGGACCATCGAGGCGATAGCGTCTGCTGGGCTGTTGAATTAAATTGATAATGGTTTCTGGTTTAACAGCTGGGTGTTCACTAAACTCAATTTTGCCACCTTTGTCATTGACATCAATTTTGATGATACCCAGTTCGTCTGCTGTGAGTTTCAATTCACTGATAGCGAATAGGGTTTTAACTGGATCAGGTAAGAGACCAAAACGATCTATCAACGTCACTTGAATTTCATCCAATGCCGCCACTTGTTTGGCGCTCGCTATATGTTTGTAAAACTGTAAACGTATTTGTACATCGGCAATATAAGTATCAGGGATCAGCGCTGTTAGGTGTAAATCAACTTCTGGGCCATGATGTAACATGGATTTATCGTCTTCAAGCACTTTACCCGATTGTAACGCACTCACTGCGCGCGAGAGTAAATCCATGTATAGCGTAAAGCCGATTTCATGCATGTTGCCGCTTTGTTGTTCCCCTAATAATTCACCAGCACCACGTATTTCTAGGTCATGTGTGGCGAGGGTGAAACCAATACCCAGATTATCCAGCGTCGCAATCGCATCCAAACGTTTTTTAGCATCCGCGGTGATGTGCTTGGGATCTGGGATGAGTAAATACGCATAGGCTTGATGGTGGGAGCGGCCAACGCGACCACGTAATTGATGTAACTGTGCAATACCAAATTTATCTGCACGTTGAATGATAATGGTATTCGCTGTGGGTATATCAATACCACTTTCCACAATGGTGGAACACACCAAGACATTCGATTGTCGATGATAAAATGCTGACATGACGCGTTCTAAATCTCGTTCATGCATTTGCCCGTGTGCAACGGCTGTGCGCGCCTCAGGTACCAACTGCGCAAGCTCAGCAGCTTTTTTATTGATTGTGCTGACTTCGTTATGCAGATAATACACTTGACCGCCACGCATGATTTCACGCTGAATGGCTTCATGGACGATGTGATCACGATATTCATGTACAAAAGTTTTGACGGATAAACGTCGCGCCGGTGGTGTCGCGATGATCGATAAATCGCGTATACCCGCCAACGCCATATTCAAGGTGCGCGGTATTGGGGTTGCGGTCAGGGTGAGCAAATCCACATGGGTACGCAGCGCTTTTAATTTTTCTTTTTGCTTGACGCCAAAGCGATGTTCTTCATCAATGATCACGAGTCCCAAATTTTTAAACTGAATATCATTTTGTAATAATTTGTGTGTGCCTATGACAATATCGACGCGGCCATCGGCCATTTTTTCTAAAATTGCGCTTTGTTCCTTGCCGGTGCGAAAGCGCGAGAGCATATCCACCTGAATGGGCCAGTCAGCAAAGCGATCTTGGAATGTTTGGCAGTGTTGTTGTGCGAGCAACGTGGTGGGTGCCAACACCACTACTTGTTTATTATTTTGCACAGCTAAAAACGCGGCGCGTAAGGCGACTTCTGTTTTGCCAAAGCCGACATCACCACAAATGACACGATCCATGGGTTTAGTTGCCTGCATATCGGCAAACACAGCGTCGATGGCCTGCAATTGGTCTGGGGTTTCTTCAAAAGGAAATGCAGCGGCGAAACGTTCGTATTGATCCAGTGGCAGTTGATACTGAAAGCCAGGTCGGGCAGCACGTTTTGCATAAAGATCGAGTAATGCTGCAGCGACATCTTTTACTTTCTCAGTGGCTTTACGTTTGGCACGTTGCCATTGCTCAGTACCAAGTTTATTGAGTGGCGTGTGTTCCGGGTCAGCACCAGTGTAGCGATTAACTAAGTGTAAGGAAGAAACAGGCACATAGAGTTTGTCACCGCCTTGGTATTCGATGCAGAGAAACTCAGCGATTTGTGCACCAACTGTCAGCGTTTGCAAACCACGGTACCGTCCGACACCATGATCAATATGCACGATGGGGTCATCAATTTGTAATTCAGTGAGATCACGAATCAGCGCATCGGGATCTTGTATGGATTTTTTGCGTAAGCGGCGTTGCATCACGCGCTTACCGTAAAGTTGCGCCTCCGTGAGCAATGTGAGTGCTGGTGATTCTAAACAAAAACCTTCATCGAGTGGTGAGACGACGATGCCATAAGTCTCTGTGCTTGCTAAAAAAGCCTCCCACGAAGGAAAGTAAGTGGGATGTAAATTGATGTTGCGAAATAATTGTAAGAGTACTTCGCGCCGCCCAGTCGTTTCAGCACAGAACAAGACGCGACCAGCGTAGCCTGCTAAAAATGTTTGTAAGGGCGCGAGCGGTTCGCTCTGTTTGTGTTGGATTTCTAATTGCGGTGCAGGGTGTGTGGCGAAACTCATGTCATGCGCGGCTTTCTCCCCATTCACCTGAACTGCTGGATAGGCAAGTAATTGTGACTGGACATCTTCGGTGGTGATAAAGAGTTGTGCTGGTTTTAATAGGGGACGCAAGATGTCATGGCGTCCTTGTTCGTAGCGAACGGTGGTTTCGTGCCAAAATTCAGCCGCTTTAGTGCGCCAATCCCCAATGGTGGCGATGATCGTCTTTGGCGGTAAATAATCGAAAAGTGTCGCAGTCTCGGTGAAAAAAAAGGGTAAATAATATTCGATGCCAGGCGCAGTAATGCCATCGCTTATGTCTTGGTAGAGCGGGCATTTTAAAGGATTACCATCAAATTGCGCACGCCACGCTTGTCTGAAACGTTCGATGGCTTCTTCAGTCACCGGGAATTCTTTGGCAGGCAATAAGCGAATATGTTGGATTTGTTCGACAGAGCGTTGTGTTTCTGGCGAAAAAGTTCGAATTGAATCAACGGTGACATCGAACAAGTCAATGCGAAAGGGTAGCGGTGTGCCCATAGGGTAAAGATCAATGATCGAACCACGAATAGCAAATTCACCATGCTCACGTACTTGACTGACTGAGTGGTAGCCAGCAGCAGTGAGGCGTGTGCGTAGAATATCAAGATTGAGATGATCGCCAATGTTGATATTGAAATTAAACCCGTTGAGATAGGTGCAAGGCGGCAATCGATGCATAAGTGTTGCAATCGTGGTGATGATCGCACCTGAGGTGAGATTGGGTAGACGCGCTAACGTCGCTAAGCGTTCGGAAATGATATCTTGATGAGGTGAAAAATGATCATAGGGTAATGTTTCCCAATCAGGGAAATGTAAAAGTTCAACGCTTTCTGTATTGAAAAAGTGCAGGGCTTCTTGCAAATGCGCCACGGCCAGATTATCTGCTGCGATGATGAGCATCGGTTGTGTATGTTGTGCTAGCGCATTGCTCAAAGCTAAACCAACACTTGCGCCTGACAACTCTCGCCAGCTCAATTTTTCGCGTGGTTTTTGGGGTAAGGCTGGATGAAATAGGTCGTTATTAGGCATGGCGTTTACTCAATTAATGCGCAGCTGATTGAAGAGGAAGTATTTTAACAGTTGAAATGAGAATGGGAAGTAGCTATAAGTGAAAAGATATAGCCTAAAACAATAAGCAGTGGGGTATGCATGAAAAATGATAATTATAAACAGCGACCAATGCCTGATTACTACCATACCAATCAATTAATTAATCAAACCATTAACTTACTCCGTGACTCATTTTCAAGCGTCTTTCTCAAGAAAAATAAACAAGCCAGTGAGGATTTGGCGCCATTCAAATTACAATTGTTTACTGATGTTTGGTGTCAATTGGCCCTCAATATGCCAAATTTTGACACGGTAGAAGAATTAAACACTTATTACCAAAACTTCGCTAAGCAGTTACCTGTGTATGTTCAAGACTTTTGTTCTCAAAACCAAATACCCATTCAATCGTTTAGTGATGAAGATGTGCGTATGCTGCAACATCTGACTGATACTTATGCTACCTTAGCCAATCAGAAATATTTTCTTGATCGCTTCAAGCCCAATGCGGCAGATGTGAGTTTTTGTGAAGAGCTTGCTATCGTTGATGATATCGTGAGACAACATCGCCGCGCTTTTAGTACGCGTCATGAAGAAACACGTCATATTGAAGATGCGTTAGATAACGTCAACAGTCAAATCATGCGCGCAATCCGAATACATGGTTATCGTATTCCAGGTGGCGATATTGAGCTTAAGGATGTTGCCAAGAATACAAATGATCATTTATTCCCCAAATTCGTGGCTATCGCGTTGGATAAGTTGCCGGAAACAGCGGATTTAAACGCGTCTATGGATGCCATGAAAGCTGCCTATGAACAGAATAACAAGCAATCCATGCGTGCCTATCGTGCTGAGTTAGAAAAACATCATGCGCAATTTGCGGATATCAAAGATGAGTTAGATGAATTGATATCGAATAATGCAGATTGTTGTGATGCGTGGTTGGAACAATTGATTAAGCAGGCAGATGAATTAGAAGCGCGTCTCATGACCATTGAACAACATCGTCAAGTCTTAGATATACCGAGTGATATCCGCCAATTACGTATGGCTGCTGTCGATGATGCTTCGAAGTGGGATACATTGAAAAAAATGGTGAGTTTACGATCTTCGCAATGGTCACCAGTGGAAAAACAGCTTGCCATGCCTATGGCACAATTGAACACGGCGATGGATAGTTTCAAGGAGTACTATACTCAGGAACAACAACACGTCAAAAAATTGACTGAGATGGTGGAACACATGCACAAGGAAAAGCGCATGCTCGATGATCAGTGTACTCAATTTTCAGCAAAGGTTGGTAAGACGCGTGCGATGGGTGTCATCATTGCCGATACCATAAAATCAGTGCAACAGGTCATCAAGAGTTTTTCAGTGACGCCTGACAATTCTTTGCTAGCGTTTTTCAAAAGTCTGTGGCCATGGCATCGTAAGAAAACGTCAGTTGCCGCTTCTTCGGTCGGCTTTTTTGCGCAGAGCAACAAAATACCATCGGGTGAGCATAGCGCACGTAGTAGCCCACGTTTGGTCCGTCACTAGACTTAAGGCACAGGGCGTTAGTGATCGAGCTTCAATGCCATATTGCTAGCGCTCTGGCTACAAGTTGCTTAGAATAGATTTATTACGGTCAACAGGTAGGGATATCGCCCATGTCTAAGTATTTGCTCCTTGTCATCACCTGGTTGCTCTCAACGGCCGCATGGGCCGACGAGTCACTTGCACCCTTAATGAATCAAGTCTCATTGCAGTTGAATGCGGAACAATGGGTGACATCGCAATCGGCATTGGTCAATGTGGGGGTCAATGCGGCAGTCACGAATCAAGGCATCGAGGCTATCCAAACGGAAGTCATGCAGAAGCTCTCGCAACTGTCGAACTTGGGCGAATGGCATGTGCTTGCTTTTAATCGTGAATTAGATAAATCTGGGCTCGAAGCCATTCAAATTACTGCGCAAGCACGCTTACCACAAGCAGCGCTAGGTAATCTACGTGATAAAGCCAAGGCGATTAGTAAGCCTGGGGAAACGTTCACTATCGATAATGTACAATTTGTGCCGAGTGAAAATGAAATTCGACAAGCGAACAATCAACTGCGTGCGAATATTTATCAACAGGCGAAGACTGAAGTAGATGCACTCAATAAAGCCTATCCCGAGCAAAAATATTACTTGCATTCCATCGTATTCAATCCGCCGCCGGAAGTGATGCCAATGCCAGCGAATGTCATGATGTCACGTGCCGCAGTTTCGGGCGCGCATATGGCACCCCCATTGAACGTCGGCAATAAGCTTGAATTGCGAGCTGCGGTGGTACTCGCCTCGATGCCGGCCATTGTCACGCAAAAACTGACTCAGCATCCATAGCGACCCGACATGACGAATGCACTCGCGTGGTTTTACATGTTCATGGCTATTGTATTTGAAGTCGCAGGGACTGCTTCCATGAAGTTGTCTGCGGGTTTTGCCCATTTGCTACCATCAATTTTAATTTTTGTTTTCTATGCCCTGTCTTTTGGATTTTTGAGCCTTTCTATTTGTCGTTTAGAAATTGGTTTTGCCTATGCTATTTGGTCAGCAATTGGTACGGTGTTGATTTTTATCATTGGTGTGTTTGGCTTTGGTGAGCCATTGACGGTGATGAAAACGATTTCTCTGGCTTGTATTATTGTGGGCGTAATTGGATTGAAACAAACATGACACTGTCAGAATTTTGGAGTTGGGTTTGTCTTTTTATTGCCATCGTCTTCAGTGCACTGGGCACCATTTTCTTGAAGCTCTCACACGGGTTGTCATATGTCAAACCAACGGTCTTGCTCACCGTCTTTTATACCATTGCGTTCGTGGCGATGACATTAGCATTGAAGCATATTGACTTGAGTATCATGTATGGGGTGTGGTCCGGTTTCGGCACAGCGTTGGTGGCTACTATTGGCATGATTTATTTTCACGAGTCTGTCTCATTGAAAAAAATATTTTATCTCTTGATTATTGTGGTGGGTGTCATTGGGTTGCAGTGCAGTGAAAACTTTTGATATTGAACCTCCTGTCATCGCGCATCGTGGTGCCAGTGCCTATGCACCCGAAAACACTATAGCCGCATTTAAAAAAGCACATATCCTAGGCATTCGTTGGGTCGAGTTTGATGTCATGCTAGGATCTTGTGGGACACCAATTATTTTTCATGATGAACGACTGGAACGTGTGACCAATGGCAGCGGTTATGTCAGTGAACATCCTTATGCTGCATTGCGCACCCTCGATGCGGGCAGTTGGTTTGACGACGCCTTCCAGCATGAACCTATACCTACACTTGCTGACGTGTTGCACTATCTACATGCCAATGATATGTGTGCAAATATAGAAATCAAACCCATCCCATCACAAGTCGTGGCTTCGGTACAAAGGATCATTGCAGAGGTGACTAATTACTATGCGCTTGATGATCAGCGCATTTTGTTTTCTAGTTTCTCACTCGATGCACTAAAAGCCTTGCGTCAATTAGCGCCACAATGCCATATGGGCTTATTAATACACGACTGGTTTGAGGGCTGGGAGACGCTTTGCCAAACCCTTGATTGTGTGTCTGTGCATGTGTATGAAGAAATTCTAAACCCCGCCACCATTGCCAAAATCAAACAGATGCAAAAGCTGCTTCTCAGTTATACCGTGAATGATTTGGCTCGTGCTCGGCAATTATATCGTCTCGGGGTGGATGCGGTGTTCAGTGATTGTCCTGATCGAATTCTGCAAATGTTAGCATCATGAACCTCATGCGTATGCTTTTCCTGTCGCAAGCTTTTCACATTTGTCTTGATTACTTATATAATAAATTACATCGCCTCATGAAGGGTTTAAATTATGACGAACAGTTGGGTTGATTATATCATTCTCACCATCTTTTTATTTGCGATGGTTTCTGGGTTTGTACAAGGCTTTGTCGCCAAAGTCATTGGTTTGTTAACGCTCATTACTGCTTTCATTGTCGCCACCACTTTTTCAAGCGCGCTTGCAAATACTTTCATGAGCAATGGCGTCATGCAAGGGTTCTTGGCTAAGATTACCAACACTGTGGGTAGTGGCGCGACACAAACCCTAACCTATATCGCGATTGGTGTCAGTTTTGGTTTGTTGTTTGCAGCCACTTCATTGATAGGTTCCGTCTTGGGTTATGTGTTCAGCGCAGCTTTTCAATCAGGTATCTTGGGACTTGGCAATCGCATCTTGGGCGTGTGTTTTGGTTTTGCGCAAGGTTATCTGATTAACTTGGTGCTCATTTTCTTAGTGCAATTCACCCCCCTTAGCGCGAGTGCTGCATGGGAGAAATCAGCATTGGTGCCGGGTTTTCAACCCGCGGTGACTTGGTTGAGTAGTATTGTTTCACCAGCCATCGCTGATTTGAAACAAAAGTTTGGTGCGAAGATGCAAGATGTGAACTCATCCTTGCAGAATATCGCACGTTGATATGGAGGCTCAGTTGAGCACGTATAGTGATTCGTGTAGTATCGTCCGCACTGCAGTCTGCGTGTCTATGGACCAAACATATTTTCATCAACATCATTTGTCTAAGGATTAAAAACGGTTATGTGGTTTAAACAAGCGCAATTTTTTCAATTGGAAACTTCTGTTGTATCCACACCGGATGCTGTGCGTGAAACGTTGGTCGATTATGCATTCCAAGGCTGTCTGCCCTCCATGTCGTATGCTGTGGGCTGGGCGCCACCTATAGATGAAGAAGAGGCACCCCTGGCCTTGACCGTTAATGGTTGCACGATGATTTGTTTACAAATTGAAGAAAAAATCTTGCCCACTATCGTGATTCGCCAAGAATTACAAAAGAAAATAAAAGAGATAGAAGCAGAAGAAGGTCGTAAGGTTTATCATAAAGAAAAACAGAATTTAAAAGATGAATTACTTATCACATTAATGCCACGTGCTTTTACCAAACTTAGCAAAATTTATGCATACATTGATAGCCAACATCGTCGTTTGGTCTTAGGAACGACGAATGCAAAAAAGACGGAACAATTTTTGGTGCTGTTTAGAAAAACATTTGGTGATGTTGTTGAGGCGCTTGAGTTACCTAAAATATCCCCCATTTTAACTTCTTGGCTGCAGCAAAAAAATTGTCCGCAGAGTCTTTCTATTGAAAAAGCTTGCGTATTGCAAGATGTACAACAACAACGTCGTGTCATTCGTTGTCGTGAGCAAGATTTACTGGCTGATAATATATTGTCATTTCTGCAGGATGGTTGTGAAGTAAAGCAGTTGGCAATGAATTGGCACGATCGTGTCGATTTTATGATATTAGATGATTTGTCGTTGCAATCCATTAAATATGCAGATGAAATCATTCAGCAGGTGAAGGATATGGAAGCGGGTACCAAGCAGCAACAATTTTGTGCGGACTTTTTGTTGATGACGGAAACCCTGGTGGCACTTTTTAATGACTTGTATGAGGCTTGCAAATCCTTTGCGATGGATGGACACACGCATAGCAAACCATCACTCGCGCTCGCCAGTTAATACCATAGGAATGTGCGCCATTTACTGGCTAGCCCAATTCAAGTGACGTGATCCCGAAGATATTCGCTAAACGTAGCTGGGGAAAGCCATGCCTGTACATGCGTATCGTTGTAAATGTAGGTATCATCGCATAGCTTTGTACCAAATCAAGCGCTGCTTGGTTTGGTCTCGGGACATCGATATAGATTGGCCCAGAAGTGACTGTTGCACACATCGTTTCAAGTAAGGCACGCGCAATCATTGCGGTATTGGCAAACAGAGGCCCGACTCGGTAGCCTTCGCGACATGGCCGAATGACACCATAGCCAGCCACGTTGTCTTTATCAATGTAGACTAAAGCGTGGGCATTGTCTTGATAGAGCCAGGCGCGTAAGAAATTAATCCTAGGTGCAGGAAAATGCAAACGATCATAAGCGCAAAGATCAGTAAAATGCGCTTGAGTGATTTTACTGACTTGTGGATGAGATGGCAGCGTAGGTATGTTCTTCAGACAATAGCGCGTATTTTCGTGAGCGGCTTTATAATCTAATCGTTCGTAGCGGTCCACCATATTGACGACACCATCTAATCCTACGCAGCGATCATTCAAATAATCTAAACAGGCTGTTGTGAGCTGTAAACCATAACCCCGTTGACGATACTCAGGCGCCACAATATATAAACCAAAAAATCCGAATGTATCATCATAGGCTATCGCTGAAGCTGTTGCGATAACTTGGTCGTGTAATTTTCCGATAAAAAAACCATGTGGATCCGCAGCATAGAAGCTCTTAGCGTCATTCAAACCAGGGTTCCAACCCTCTTTGGCAGCCCAATTTGTTGCGATATTCACATCTGCTGCATCCATATGATGAATGGTGTAGTGGCTCATCCTTTAGTCCCTTTAGTTGAGAATGCTCCTTAAGAGTATTTTAAGGAAATTCTGCCATATTAACTAGTAACAATGGGGTGGTATGATGACAAATTTAAGAAAACCGAATATATCGGCGCAAGAGATACAGATCAAAGCAAAAAAGCTCATAGAAACAAAGGAATGGATAGAAGAGATGGCTTTAACCATCCCTGACGACCTCCTATCCGATATTTTGTCTATTAAAACCATCCTTAGCGATATTGATATCTGTACGCATTATCTCAAAGAAATCGAGGATGATTTTTTCGCCATGTTAAAAAAGAATGGCGTTGTTAGTGATGATGGAAAAATTATTTTAAAAAAAGGTAAAGAATACACACCTCAATATAAAGTCATTTCCCAATACATAGATAAGTGGGCCAGCAATAGTGGTTTTAATCAAGGTCATCCTATGCATGTCACTGTTGGCGCTGAGAGGAAAATATTCAAACCATTTTCTAATAGAAGTATGTTCGTTATTACCATGCTCACTAATAATGCTTTTCGAACGTATTTATTAAGACAAGGATATACTTTTAAAGATGCCTCGGTGACACCGGCGTTGCATGGTGAAATCACGCATATGCTGCAATTGCTGATCTTAGACAAAGCCAATAGAGATTTTAATATTTTTCACAATAAGCTCTCATTCCTCTATCAGTACCTGGGAACCTCAAATTGTGTTGATGAATATTATAGTTCTGCATCAGTAGAGCTAAAATCACTATGGGATTATGTCTTTGATACGTTATATGATAAGGATGCTTTAAACTTTAGCATCCCAGAAGAGTTAAATTTATATTTAATTGGAAAAGATAAAGCATCAACGAGAGAAGATTATAATGCCGAGAATCTAAAAAAAAAGGTGTTCATGGATGAGGGTAAAATTAAACATTTCCCTATTTTATCTCAATTGCTAGAAGGTCGTTATGAAAAGAGAACGCTTGGCTTTGGTGGTAGTTCTGCAGACAGCTATTATAAGAATAAATTTAACACTAACCCAGGTGTTAAACCGCCGTTGTTAGTGAGTGATTTTTATGGATTAGGCTATTACAATGAAAAAGAAAACAAATACACGTTTGCTAAACATAGTGAATTGATTGGTGAATACTTTTATGATGTTAAAATAGCCGAGTGGTTTCCCACTCCTAAGATTGACATGACAACGAGTATTCAAGACCAGCTAAAGCAATTATTTAATCTTGAAGTCCATCAAGCTAATTGTCATGATGATGACTTAACAGAAGTAAAGAAAATATTTGATGAGTGTGTCGAAACAAATATTAATCCGTCAAAATTTTCTTCTTCTCTGTTGCCTGTCTATTTTCCTGAAGAAATTTTATCAAAATTAAAAAAATATGTGATGAACAATAAAGGTCAAATGAGTGACTATGTGTTTTTTGTTGTTAATGAAGCGATCAGGATAATCATTCATCATGATTTAGCTGAATTAAAAGAATACGGTTACGTCCCTGACGCTAGATTATATTCTGGCAATAATTGTTTTAAATTGGCTAATTATCAGGAAAGAAATAGTAAACATAAGCTGCTTACAGATGATAAAACTAGAGTATCTACTCATCCAATGACTGTATTTAAGCAAGCACAACATAAGACTCAACCTGACACCAATGTAAATCCTAAAGAAGAGATTGATTTGAATCCGCCGAAAAAATAGTTAGCAGTCTGGATGGCGTGCACCACTCGAGACGACACGTCGTGTCTCCTCGGGGCGAACGGTTAATCGTATCCCGGGAGGATCCCCCTCGAAACGAAGTAAAGATAGGGTGTGCAAAGGCCGCTTCGCGGTTGTGCCCACCATGAACACATGAAGTCATAAAAACAAAAGCCGGGCGCGGGAACGGGGCACGGTTACGGGCACGAGGAAGAGCGAGCATAGTAGCCTGGGTGGAGTGTGTAGCGCATCACGCGGGTTCATGTGGTGGAGCGCATCCCTCGAGTCGTGCCGCATCGAGGGTGAACGGTTTCGATTTTTTGTCGTGTATGAAGCACAGTGCTTACACGTAGACTATGGTACCTCACTTTAAACCACACAAGTGCTAGACGTGTTTGTGTGGTCTTTTTTTTTGAGGCGTTTTATTGCTCTTCTACTGCCAGCATATCCATTAACTCATGCACCGGCATATTGGCTAGTGTTTGCTGATCCTGAAATAAATTTAACAATTCACCTACGACTGCGGGTGGGTACAGTGTTTGCATATTTTCTTCAAACTTACGATAGAGGAGTGGTATACCTTCTTCGCGACGACGATGATGCCCGAGAGGATACTCGACCACGATTTTGTCAGTATGTGTGCCATCTTTAAAGAAAATTTGTACTGCATTGGCAATAGAACGTTTTTTGGGATCCAAATAATCTTTGCTAAATTGTTTGTCTTCAATCACACACATTTTTTCGCGTAATTGATCGATGCGTGGATCTATTGCAAAATCATTTTCATAATATTCTGCACGCAAATCTCCATGAATCAATCCAACCGCGACCATATATTGTAAGCAGTGATCTCGATCTGCTGGGTTATGCAATTGACCACGCTTGCTGATGATGCGAATGGCAGAATCTTGTGTGGTGAGTTCAATTTTTTCGATGTTATCTAATTTGTCTCGTATCAATGGGTGCAGCTTGAGTGCACATTCTACTGCCGTCTGTGCATGAAATTCGGCTGGGAAAGCAATTTTGAATAAGATGTTTTCCATCACATAGGTGCCGTACGCTTGAGGAATTTTGAGCGTTTTGCCGCCCATCACGACATCATAAAAGCCCCATTTTTTTGCACTGAGTGCACTGGGGTAACCCATTTCGTGTTGCACGCTCATCCACGCTAAGCGTGTGGCGCGACTGCTGGCATCACCGGCTGCCCAAGATTTACGTGAGCCAGTATTGGGTGCATGCCTGTAGGTACGTAGTGCGGCACCGTCTAACCATGCTTGTGACAGGGCATTGATAATTTCATTGCGTGTACCGCCGAGTAATTGTGTCGCAACCGCGGTGGAAGCGATTTTTACCAATAACACATGATCATAGCCAAGTCGGTTAAAACTGTTTTCTAGTGCTAATATGCCTTGAATCTCATGCGCTTTAATCATCGCAGTAAAAACATCTTGCACACGGATGGGTTTTAAACCTTTGTGGGCGCGTTTGCGACTAAGATAATCACTGACAGCAAGAATGGCGCCTAAGTTATCTGAAGGGTGTCCCCATTCGGCGGCTAACCATGTGTCGTTGAAATCTAACCAACGCACCATGGCACCGATGTTAAATGCTGCTTGAATGGGATCGAGCAAGTAAGGTGTACCGGGGACACGTGCGCCTACAGGCACAATGGTACCGGGTATGATGGGCCCCAATAGTTTGCGACATGCGGGATAGTTAAGTGCGAGGATGGCGCAACCGATCGAATCCATCAAACAAAAACGCGCGGTGGTATACGCAAGCTCACTATCAAGTTTGGCTTGGCTCACATAATCAGCCATTGCTGCTAATTCAATATCAGGCTCAGGTCGACTATTTTCATCAACGGTCTGCGAGGACATTTTATCCTCGGTCATTAACTTGTACATAAGGGCGTGGCTCCGGACCAACATAGTTTGCTAGGGGTCTAATCAAACGATTATTTTTACGCTGTTCAATGATATGGGCACCCCAGCCACTTAAGCGTGACATGACAAATATAGGGGTAAATAATAATGTGGGTATACCGCAGAAATGATAGGCGGTTGCGCTGTAGAAATCTAAATTAGGGAAAATATTTTTTTCATCGCGCATGACTTTTTCAATACGCTCTGACACGGCATAGAGATAGCCGTCATAGGCTGTTTTGGACAATTTTTTTGACCACTCTTTGATAATATCAGAGCGTGGATCAGAAATTTTATAGACGCGATGACCAAAGCCCATAATTTTTTCTTTATTCGCCAACATTTTTTTGATGCCGGCTTCAGCTTCTTCCGGGGTTTTAAAGAGAGAGATCAATCGCATCGCTTCTTCATTCGCACCCCCATGTAATGGGCCGCGTAAAGTGCCAATGGCAGTCACAATGGCTGAATAAAAATCGGATTCTGTGGAGGCAGTGACTCGTCCAGCGAAGGTGGAGGCATTGAATTCATGTTCCGCATACAAGATGAGGGAGACATCGACGGCGCGCTGTTCATCTACATCAGGTTTTTTATCATGCAGGAGTTCTAGAAAAAAACCTGCCACACTGGCTTCGGTGCTACGGGTGGTGTCGACGCGGATATTGTTGAGATGAAATTGGTACCAATAGAGCATCATGCTGGGCATGCAAGCAATGAGTCGATCGGTAATATCTTCGGGTGTGGCTGGTGCTTCAGGATCTTCTAAGGTGCCCAACATGGAGACGCCCGTGCGTAAGACTTCCATAGGATGGGCGGTGCCAGGAATGGTTTCTAGGCAGAGTTTTACCGCTTTAGGCAGCCCGCGTAATCCCATGAGTTTTTTACGATACGCGTCCAACTGTGTTTGTGTAGGCAGTTCACCATAAATTAGTAGATAGGCGACTTCCTCAAAGGTACCCCGTTCTGCGAGCGCATGTATATCATAGCCGCGATACGTCAAACCGACGCCTTCTTTACCCACTGTGGCAATTGCAGTATCCGCGACCGTGATGCCTTCTAGACCACCTGCTTTCGTTGTCATTTTGTATTTTCCTTTTCAAACAATTCATCCAGTTTTTGTTCGTACGCGTGATAATTGAGAACATCATAGAGTTGCGGACGCGTTTGCATCTTATCTAACATGGGTGCTTGTGTGTCTTGTTCACGAATGGTGCCATAAACGTCTGTGGCGGCTTTTGCCATGGCGCGTGCGGCGCTGAGTGGATATAGAATGAGTTGTACGCCAGCTTGTTGTAATTCGGTTTTTGTAAATAAGGGTGTCATGCCAAATTCAGTGATATTCGCCAAGACGGGTTGCGGGCATGCAGTAGTCACAGCTTGATATTCAGCGAGAGTAGTCGCACCTTCAAAGAAGATCATTTGTGCGCCCGCGTCTACATAACGTAGGATACGCGCGATGGTTTTGTCTATGCCTTCAGCAGCGAGCGCATCGGTTCGTGCCATTAAGGTAAAATTAGGGTCGTGAATGGCATCCACGGCAGCCTTGATGCGGTCGCACATTTCATTGGTGTCGACTAATGCTTTATTGGGTCGATGGCCACAACGTTTTGCAGCAACTTGATCTTCGAGGTGAACGCCTGCGGCACCTGCTTTAATCATTTGTTTGATCGTGCGTTGAATATTGAAAAAACTTCCCCAGCCAGTATCAATGTCAACTAGTAAGGGTAAATCACAAGCATCGGTGATGCGCCAGACTTCGTTAGCAACATCTGTTGAATTTGTGATGCCAAGGTCTGGTATACCAAAGGCGTAGTTGGCGACACCCGCACCAGAGAGATAAATCGCTTTGAATCCAGCACGCTTCGCCAGCAATGCGGTATAAGCATTCAGTGTGCCAACGATTTGTAGGGGGTTTTCTTGCGCAAGTGCTTGCCATAGCCCAGCAGGTTGTAAGTCCATGTAGTTGTATTTCCATCGTGGATAATAGCATGTTGCGTGGGTTGTGCTTACTACAACTCCCCGGGACGGACTCGAACCGCCGACCCAGTGGTTAACAGCCACTTGCTCTACCGACTGAGCTACCGGGGAATGTAAGCTTCAAGTGACGTGAATACTAATATCGAGAAGACGAATCGTCAATGAATTTTTTCATTATTTTTTATCTTATTGCGTACATCGATGGCTAAGGGAATGTCATCCTATTCATCGCACGTCTAAGGATACCTTAACAATTCACAGGCATAATGGTTGCTATTCTATGCTGTACAGGGGTTATGATGTTTCATCTCCGCAGATTGCCCAAGCACGTTTATGTCAAGCAGCTCATGCAAAACAGATGGATGACCCTCGCGCTTAAATTACTCAGCATCCCTCTTGGCTTTTTAGCCATATATATGCCTTCGCTACCGCAACCAAATCACTTACCTGTCTCCAGGTATCATCTTATCGCTTTGTTGCGTTCAGTGTTGCTCAAATATAGGTCAAGTATCAATACGTTTCACGCTATGTTCGAGTTACCCGTGTATCACGAGGATGGTGTGCGACGACAATTATTTCTATCGAAAGATTATCCATTTCGCAATGGTGAAATGAGCACTGGCAGTGGATTGGTTATATTCACAGCAAAATATTGTACGAATAAAGGTCGAAGCTAATGGATGTTCAAAATGCATGGCGTTCAATGGCGCGAGATAATGCTGCCTTAACGTTTGCTGTGCATAATGACAGGAAAAGGGGCAAGTACGTCTCGTACGCTTTGGCACGAGTACGACTCGTCACCAAAAATAATTATAATAATAATAATAATAAAAAATAAAAAATTTGGTGAAATGAGGAGACGGCGGTTTGTGTGAGCGTGTATACGTTCACTATCGAACCGCCGTTTTTTTTTAAAGTGTTTTTAATTTGTGTACGGCTTGCTTTAAGCGGTCCATCGCTTTAACGAGATTTTCTATGCTGGTGGCAAAACTAATACGTATATGGCCAGCGCAACCAAAAGCCGATCCGGGGACGACTGCAATTTCTGCATCACTGAGCAAATAATCTGCAAATTGCAAATCATCTGTGATGTGATCATTGAAGCATGCGCTAATGTCCGGGAAGGTGTAAAAGGTGCCATCAGAAGGCATGGCGCGAACACCGGGCATCTCTTTTAGTGCTTGAATGACGAATTCATAGCGGCTGTGATAGGCATCCGTCATTTTTTTCACGCAGGATTGATCGCCGGTGAGGGCCGCCAGTGCGGCATATTGCGATATGCTGGTCGGGCTCGACGTGCTTTGTGATTGAATTTTTTTCATTGCTGCAATAATGGCCACAGGGCCTGCGGCATAACCTATGCGCCAACCCGTCATGGCATAAGCTTTGGAAACACCATTGATCACAATGGTGCGATCATAAAGCCGAGGGCAAGCATTGACGATGTTGTGAAACGGTATGTGGTGCCACAAATTGTGCTCGTAGATATCATCGCTGACAACGAGGAGATGGGGGTGCTTTAAGATGACTTCACCAAGTGCGCTCAATTCGTCTTTAGTATAAGCGATGCCAGTCGGGTTAGAGGGGCTATTTAGCACGAGCAGACGAGATTTATCTGTGATCGCTGCAGCTAATTTCTCGGGTGTGAGTTTAAATTGTTCATGTGCATTGGTCTCGACGATGCATGGATTGCCCTCAGCCAGGAGGCACATATCAGGGTAAGAGACCCAGTAGGGCGCCGGGATGATGACTTCATCGCCAGGATTGATGACGGCGGCAAAAAGATTGTATAGACTTTGCTTGGCGCCACAGGAAACCAAGATTTGGTTGGGGGCGTATTGCAAGTGATTGTCGCGCGTAAATTTATCGATCACCGCTGTTTTTAGGCTTTTGATACCGTCCACCGCCGTATATTTGGTATGGCCCTCACGTATCGCGGCGATGGCAGCTGCTTTGATATGGTCTGGTGTGTCAAAATCGGGTTCACCCACACTTAAATTGATGATGGGTTTGCCTTCAGCTTGCAGGGTTTCAGCGCGCGCAGAGACCGCTAAGGTGGGTGAGGGCTTAACGCGAGAGACACGCGTGGCTAAAGTGATGTTTTGTGGCATAGTAGCAGTACTCGTCAGTGGGGTTAAACGCACATTCGTCGTCATGGCATGGTCTCTTCAGATAACTATTTAGGTGCATGACCTAAAGGGTTGAAAAGAACAGATTATCAATCGGCGCGTATTATAATTTATTTATGACATGAGATCTATTTCTCCCATGACTCAACAAGCATATCAATTACAGTCAAGCTTTGAACCCGCGGGCGATCAGCCTACAGCCATTGCACAACTAATTGCAGGTGTGCAATCGGGGTTGGCGCATCAAACCTTATTAGGGGTGACGGGCTCTGGTAAAACTTTCACCATGGCGAATGTGATTCAAGCATTGGGACGCCCGACGATTATTTTGGCACCGAATAAAACACTCGCGGCACAACTCTATGGGGAAATGAAAAGTTTTTTCCCAAACAATGCTGTGGAATATTTTGTTTCTTATTATGACTATTACCAACCCGAAGCGTATGTGCCATCTTCGGATACCTACATTGCTAAAGATGCTTCCATTAACGATCATATTGAGCAAATGCGTCTATCGGCGACCAAAGCCTTACTAGAACGGTCAGACGCCATTATTGTCGCAACCGTTTCTGCGATTTATGGTTTAGGTGATCCGCGCATGTATTTGAGTATGGTCATGCATTTGGATCGTGGCGATAAAGTAGACCAACGTTTTATTTTGCGACGTTTGGCAGAATTACAATACACGCGTAATGATGTCGATTTACAGCGCGCCACCTATCGTGTGCGTGGTGATGTCATCGATGTTTATCCGGCAGAATCAGATAGTGAAGCGGTACGCATCGAATTACTTGGCGATGAAATTGAACAATTATCTTACTTTGATCCTCTCACTGGCGAAGTGTTACGTCGGGTGCCACGGTTGACCATCTATCCAAAATCGCATTACGTGACAAAGCGCGAAACCGTGATCAAAGCGATTGATCAAATCAAAATCGATTTACGTTGTCGCTTAGAGGAACTCTATGGATTAAATAAGCTGGTCGAAGCGCAGCGTTTAGAACAGCGAACGATTTATGATATTGAACTCATGCAAGAGCTGGGCTACTGCCAGGGGATTGAAAATTATTCACGCTATTTATCCGGACGTGCACCCGGTGAACCACCACCGACGCTGTTTGATTATTTGCCGGGCAATGCTTTACTTATTATCGATGAGTCTCATGTGACGGTGCCACAATTGAATGGCATGTATCGTGGCGATCGCTCGCGAAAGGAAACCCTGGTGGAGTATGGCTTCCGTTTACCCTCGGCTTTAGATAATCGACCGTTACGTTTTGACGAATTCAGTGCGCGCTCACCGCAAACGATTTATGTTTCAGCGACACCAAGTCAGTATGAACTACAGCATTCCGATGTGATTGCAGAACAAGTGGTGCGTCCCACCGGATTACTCGACCCAGTGATTGAGGTGCGCCCTGCGACGACACAGGTGGATGATCTTTTGTCCGAAGTCAATAAAGTGAAGGCCCAAGGTTTTCGCGTCTTAGTCACCACACTGACCAAGCGCTTAGCGGAGGATTTAACAGAATATCTCGCTGATCATGGGGTGCGAGTGCGGTATCTCCATTCGGATGTCGGCACCGTGGAGCGCGTCGAAATTATTCGTGATTTACGTTTGGGTACCTTTGATGTGCTTGTGGGTATCAACTTACTGCGTGAAGGATTGGATTTACCTGAAGTGGCATTGGTGGCGATTTTGGATGCGGATAAAGAAGGCTTTTTACGTTCGGAAACGTCGCTGATTCAAACCATTGGTCGCGTGGCCAGAAATTTCAACGGTAAGGCGATTTTATATGCGGATCGTATCACTGGTTCTATGCAGCGCGCTATGCAGGAAACCGAGCGGCGGCGTGCCAAACAGGCGGCTTATAATGAGGCGCATGGTATTACCCCGCGTAGTGTGTCTAAAGCTGTGCATGATGTGATGGAGGGCGCTTATGCCGATAATGCCCCTCGTGGCAGATTATTTCCTAAATCGCGAACCACAGATCAAGCATACGATATTAACGGCTTATCCCCAGAGGCGCTCGCCGCTAAAATTAAAAAACTGGAAGAGCAAATGTATACGCATGCCCATCATTTAGAATTTGAAGAGGCTGCAAAGTTGCGTGATGTCATTCATCAATTGCGTGAGGCTGCATTGGGACGTTAAAAATCATGTGATTTGATGATTTTCAACGTGTTACATCTTGCTTCTTTTAAACGAAACAGGTATCTTTAGCACCCTGTTAAGTTAGAGGCACGTAGCTCAGTGGTAGAGCATCACCTTGACATGGTGGTGGTCGGTGGTTCGATCCCACTCGTGCCTACCAAATAAACGATAAGCACATATATGCCCGTAATCACATTACCTGATGGCAGTCAAAGACAATTTGACACGCCGGTCACCATTGCGCAGATTGCAGCGAGCATCGGCAGTGGTCTTGCGAAGGCCGCGATCGCCGGCAAAATCAACGATAAACTTGTAGATACTTCTCAGTTAGTGGAAGCAGATGCGAACATTCGCATTATCACTGATCGTGATGAAGAGGGCTTAGAAATCATTCGCCACTCGACTGCGCATTTATTAGCCCACGCTGTCAAAACGCTTTTTCCTTCGGTACAAGTGACCATTGGCCCCGTGATTGAAAATGGTTTTTATTATGACTTTGCTCACGAGCAAGCATTCTCATCCGAAGATCTGATTAAAATTGAAGCCAAAATGGCTGAGCTGGTGAAGCGCAACATCCCTGTCTCATGTCGTGTAGTGAGTCGTGACGAAGCGATCGACTATTTCAAAGGCTTAGGTGAAAAATATAAAGTAGAAATTATCTCTGCAATCCCAGCTGATGAAGCCTTGACCATTTATCAACAAGACGATTTTGCCGATTTATGTCGCGGACCGCATGTGCCGAATACCGGTATGCTGAAAGCGTTTAAGTTGACTAAAGTCTCCGGTGCTTATTGGCGTGGCGATGCAAAAAATGAAATGTTGCAACGCGTGTATGGCACAGCTTGGCGTGATAAAAAATCACTAGAAGAATATTTGCATCAGTTAGAAGAAGCTGAAAAACGCGACCACCGTAAAATTGCCAAAGCAATGAATTTGTTTCATATGCAAGAAGAAGCACCGGGTATGGTGTTTTGGCATCGTAACGGGTGGCAAATTTATCGTACTATCAGAGATTATATTAGTCAGAAAATCGCTGAGCATGGTTATGATGAAGTCGTGACGCCACAGATTGTAGACCTCAGTTTGTGGAAAAAATCCGGTCACTGGGAAAACTTTAGTGATGATATGTTCACGATTCAGACGGATGAACGTCAGTTTGCCGTGAAACCAATGAGTTGCCCATGTCATATCTTAATTTTCAAACAAGGCTTGAAGAGTTATCGCGATTTACCTATCAGGCTAGCCGAATTTGGCTGTGTACACCGTAATGAAATGACCGGGGCGATGCATGGACTGATGCGTGCTCGTCAATTCACCCAAGATGATGCGCATATATTTTGTACAGATGCGCAAGTGCAAGATGAATCCTCACGAGTGATTCAACTCATTTTAGAATGTTATCGCGACCTGGGCTTTAATGATGTGATCTTGAAGCTAGCAACCCGTCCCGAAAAGCGTATTGGTACTGATCAATTATGGGACGATGCGGAGCGTGCCTTGGCACAAGCACTAGATGGTTTGGGGCTGAGTTACGAGGTGAAGCCTGGCGAAGGTGCTTTTTACGGTCCAAAAATTGAATTCCATTTGAAAGATTGTCTGGGACGTATGTGGCAATGTGGTACACTGCAGTTGGATTATGCACAACCCGAGCGTCTTGAAGCTTATTATATTGCCGAAGATGGTAGTAAGAAGGTGCCGGTGATGTTGCACCGAGCCATTTTGGGCTCATTTGAGCGCTTTATTGGTATACTAATTGAGCATTTTGGTGGTAAACTGCCTGCCTGGCTAACACCTGTACAAGCCGTGGTCATGAATATTACCGATAAACAAGCCCCCTATGTGAGTGAGATTACTCAAGAATTGAAAAAACATGGGGTTAGAGCAAAATCGGACTTGAGAAATGAGAAAATCGGCTTTAAAATCCGCGAGCATACTATAGAACTTGTCCCTTATCTGCTCGTTGTGGGTGATCGCGAAGTAGAGACGCGGACGATTTCTGTCAGAACACAAGAAGGCGCTGATTTAGGTGTGATGACTTTGGCGCAGTTTATTGCGCTGATTGAAGCTAAAGTTGCACAGCTAGGACGGGCCACACTGGTCTCGTAGTGGCACGAGAAAAACTCGAATAGGAGGATGTAGGATTAGTACAGAAAAAAAACCTCGCGTGAACGATCAAATTAAGTGTCCTGAGGTTCGTTTAATTGATGCAGACGGTAATCAGCTTGGCGTTGTATCGACATACGAAGCAAAGCGAATGGGTGATGAAGCTGGATTAGATTTAGTTGAGGTTTCGCCTGAAGCTAAGCCTCCTGTATGCCGTATTATGGATTATGGCAAATTTAAGTTTCAGATGAGCAAGCGTAAAGCAGCTGCTCGTAAGAAACAAAAGCAAATCCAGATTAAAGAAATTAAGCTGCGGCCGGCAACAGAAGAAGCGGACTATCAAGTCAAGTTCCGTAACATCGTGAAGTTCCTAGAGAATGGTGATAAAGCTAAAGTCACTGTTCGGTTTCGCGGTCGTGAAATGTCCCATCCAGAGTTGGGCATGAAACTATTGTCGAGGATGATCGCTGAATTAGTAGACTGTGCAGTTGTAGAGCAGCATCCTAAATTTGAGGGTCGTCAAATTGTCATCGTATTGGGCCCTAAGAAGAAATAGCGGAGTAACTAGAAATGCCAAAATTAAAATCTAACCGTGGCGCGGCAAAGCGCTTCCGTGCAACCGCAAACGGTGGTTTCAAGTGCCGAAGTGCGAAGCGTAATCACATGATGATTCGCAAATCCACCAAGGTGAAGCGTCATATGCGTGGCACACTTAGGGTGCGCGACGAAGATTTGGGTAGAATTGAACAAATGCTACCGTATCAAAAATAACGAGCCGCCGCCTTGCGTTGGCAAGCATCCATGCTGTTATAAAGATACAACAAGACAAACGCTGCAACTACTGCAGTATGATTTAAATAAAAAGTGTGGTGGTGTACTAAGCCACCGGTAATGAGAGGAAATAGCTATGCCAAGAGTCAAACGTGGTGTCACTGCAAGAGCCAAGCATAAAAAAGTGCTGGCCAAAGCGAAAGGCTACTATGGTGCTCGAAGCCGCATTTATCGTGTTGCTAAGCAGGCGGTGATCAAAGCAGCGCAATATGCTTATCGCGATCGCAAACAGAAGAAACGTGAATTTCGTGCCTTGTGGATTGTGCGTGTGAATGCAGCTGCTCGTGCTCATGGTATGACTTACAGTGTTTTCATGAATGGTTTGAAAAAAGCAGCCATCACCGTAGATCGCAAAGTGTTAGCGGATATCGCTGTGCACGATAAAGATGCTTTTGCGGCGCTGGTTGAACAGGTTAAGTCTGTACAGCAAGTAGCAGCTTAACGGCAACAAAGCTCATATGAACTAGGTGGGTGCCATTGATGATGCCCACCTGGTGCATTTAAAAGTCTCTACATCGTTACCATTTCTCACCCTCGTGTTACAAATTAATTCTATTCAGGAATGCGACATGCAAGCTTTAGATAAAATCTTGAGTGAAGCAGAATCAGCGATTAATGCCGCGACCGATCTCAAAACACTAGATGATTGCCGTGTACATTTCCTCGGTAAAAAAGGCCAGCTCACTGAGTACCTTAAAACTTTAGGGCGACTACCTGCAGAAGAGCGTCCTGCAGCCGGACAAAAAGTTAATACCCTCAAAGAGACTATTCGTCTACTGATTGAACAAAAGACGGTAATGTTAAGCCAAGCAGCTATTGCTAAACAGTTACAAAGTGAAGCATTAGATATTACCTTGCCTGGAAAGCGTCAGTCTAAAGGCAGCTTACATCCCATCAGCCAAACTTTTGTTGAGTTAAAACGTATCTTCACGCAAATGGGTTTTTGCGTATTGGAAGGACCTGAAATCGAAGATGAGTTTTATAATTTCACGGCATTAAACATTCCTGACTTGCATCCTGCACGAGCAATGATGGATACATTCTATTTTGCCAATGGTCAATTGCTCCGTACGCACATGTCTCCCGTCGAAGTGCGTGCCATGCAATCATTGCCGTTACCCCTGCGCATGGTTGCATTAGGTAAAGTCTATAGACGTGATTTTGATATCACGCACACACCTATGTTTCATCAAATGGAATGCCAAGTCATCGATGAACATATCAGTTTTGCTGATTTAAAAGGGCTCTTGCACGATTTTATTCATGCATTTTTTGGTAGTGAAATCGCATTGCGTTTTCGCCCATCCTATTTTCCTTTCACGGAGCCATCCGCTGAAGTGGATATTGCTTGTGTCAAATGTCAAGGTAAAGGCTGTCGTATTTGTAAGCAAACAGGCTGGCTAGAAGTCTTGGGTTGTGGGATGTTACACCCTAATGTGCTGAATGCTTCGGGTATTGATAGTGAGCGTTATCGTGGGATTGCCTTTGGCGTTGGTATTGATCGTTTAACCATGTTGAAACATGGGATTGCCGATCTCCGTGCTTTATTTGAAAACGATATTCGTTTTTTAAAGCAATTTTAACTTCAATCACACGCGCTTTGTGCTACTAAAGTCATTCGATCCTTAAAAGTGGCACGTGAGATTCAGGAATATACATGTATGTGCAGGGGTTCTATTTGCATCACAATCATCAAATATGTGCCACAATGCCGTCATGCGTTTGAGCATCTTGGGGAGTAAAAAATAGAATGAAATACAGTGAAACATGGTTACGTGAATGGACAAACCCACAGTTATCATTACATGACTTGACTAATCAACTCACCATGGCTGGCCTTGAAGTAGAAGAAATAAGCCCTGTTGCAAAACCATTTGATGGGGTAGTCGTTGGTGAAGTATTGAAAAAAGACGTGCATCCTCAGGCTGAGCAATTAAGCATTTGCACGGTGAGCATTGGCTCGGCATCAGCACCACTACAAATTGTATGTGGTGCGCCTAATGTGCAAGCGGGTTTGAAGGTTGCTGTTGCGACGGTTGGCGCAACGCTCGCGAACAATGATGTCATCAAACAAACGACGATACGACAAATCGATTCCCACGGCATGCTCTGTTCTGGGGAAGAGTTAGGTTTGTCAGATGACAATACCGGTATTCTCGTATTGCCAGCGGATGCGCCAATAGGACAAACACTCTGGTCATATCTTCAATTAGATGATCATATCATCGATATTGGTTTAACACCCAATCGTGGCGATTGTCTCAGTATTCGCGGATTAGCACGTGAAGTCGCCGCATTGACAGGTGCGACTTATACAGCGCTTACCATACCTAAGATCACCACAAGCAGTGCTGCCACATTTGGAGTACGTGTCCTTGCCCCCGCTTCATGTCCGCAATATATAGGGCGCGTGATACGTGGCGTGCGAACTGATTTTGTGACCCCCGTGTGGTTGAGTGAGCGTTTGCGTCGTTGTGGCGTACGTTCTATTAATCCTGTTGTAGATGTGGTGAATTATGTGATGTTAGCCTTAGGTCAACCGATGCATGCGTTTGATCTCGATACTTTAAACACACATTTGGTTGTGCGTGAATCAGCGCAAGGCGAAGTCATTGAATTATTGGATGGCAGTCAAAAAAAATTAGAAAAGGGCACGCTGGTTATCGCCGATGCAGCAGGTCCCGTTGCTATTGCCGGCGTCATGGGGGGGCTCGCATCCGCAGTGACACCTACCACTACAAATATCTTTTTAGAAAGCGCCTATTTCACGCCCGAAGTAGTTGCCCGAGCACGTCAACACTATCTATTAAATTCAGATTCAGCTTATCGCTATGAACGCGGCATTGATCCGACGATGCAACGTGATGCGATTGAGCTTGCGACAGAGCTCATCATTGCGTGTACGGGTGGCGAGGCAGGCCCGCTGATTGAGTGCCAACCCCCATCACATTTGCCAACAGTGACGACGATTACGTTGCGCCAACACAAACTGTCACAAGTCTTGGGCTTTGACATTCCAGGTGATGCGGTAGAGAAAATTTTTTCGCGTCTACAACTCAGCTATGAATTTGCTAACACAGCATCTTTGGGCGCACATTGGGTCTTGACGATCCCAAGTTATCGTACCGATCTACGCATTGAAGAAGATATTATTGAAGAAGTGGCGCGACTATATGGCTATGACCATGTGCCAACCCATCGCGGTACAGTCGACTTGAGTGTACAGATAACTTTGGATCAAAGCGCCCATCTGCAAATGCTGCTCGATCGTTTATGTCATCTGGGTTATCACGAGATTATTTCTTACAGTTTCATTGATAAGCATTTGCAGAAACTACTCGATCCCATGCAAGAAGCCTGTGAATTACTAAACCCAATGACGGCAGAGATGGCAGTGATGCGCACCAGTCTGTGGCCAGGTCTAGTGCAGGCCATGCGCTATAACAAGAGTCGTCAACAACAACGTATTCGTTTATTCGAGATTGGCACATGCTTCCGTCATCAAGGAAAGGATTTGCAACAACCTAAGCATATTGCAGGGCTTGCGATGGGCTCATGTCTGCCAGAACAGTGGGGTGTGCCCGCACAAGCGCTAAGTTTCTTTGATTTAAAAGGGGATGTAGAACAACTGCTAAGTACCTATTTCTCATTGACTGAACTCATGTTCACACCAGTCAACCATCCGGCTTTACATCCTGGTCAAGCAGCGGCAATCTATTATCAGGAACAATGTTTAGGGATCATGGGGCGCTTGCATCCGAGCGTCTTGCAAGCGTTGGATGTGCAGGAAGATATCTTTGTTTTTGAATTGGATGTCACCGGTATAAAGCAAATGGTGTTAGCGCCTTATATAGAGATATCCAAATTTCCGGAGATACGTCGTGATCTTTCAATTCTTGTAAATCAGGCTGTACCCGTGAAAGTAATTCAGGATACAATAAAGGGGATTGCAGGTGGTTGGTTAAAAGACGTTTTTATTTTTGACGTCTACCAAGGGAAAGGAATCTCCCCTGATGTTAAAAGTATTGCGTTGGCGTTAATCTTGCAACATCCGACGCGTACCCTAGTAGACGATGAGGTAGCGGAACTGGTAGAACGCGTGATTAATACGTTGAAAGGACAATTAGGTGCCGAGTTAAGGAGCTGACATGACGCTAACGAAAGCGGATATTGCTAAACGTTTAGATGAAGAAATTGGTTTGACGAATCGCGAAGCCAAGGAGATTGTTGAATTATTTTTTCAATACATCAGTGAGTCTTTGGTCAAGGGACAACAGGTGAAAATATCTGGCTTTGGGAATTTCACGCTGCATGACAAAAATGAACGTCCAGGACGAAATCCGCGTACCGGTGAAGAAGTGCCTGTGAGCGCGCGTCGCGTGGTGACATTTCATTGTGGTCAGAAGCTGAAAGCACGTGTTGAAAAATATACGGTCAAAGAGAAGGAATCCTCCGTTGAGCAAGAATAAACGTAAGCAAGTTGACGGGCAAAACTTACCTCTCATTCCAGAAAAGCGTTATTTCACTATCAGTGAGGTTAGTCATCTCTGTGCAGTCAAAGCGTACGTGTTACGCTATTGGGAAACAGAGTTCTCACAGCTGAAGCCAGTGAAACGCCGCGGACGTCGATACTATCAAGTAGCAGATATCTTGTTGGTACGACAAATTAGAAAGTTACTCTATGAAGATGGCTTCACCATCGAGGGTGCCAGAGCACAATTAACCACTGCGCCCGAGGCAACGAGTCAAGTGATCAAGGCGAATGCGATGATCAAAAAAATAGTCGCAGAGTTAGAAACTGTGTTAACCAATTTGCGAACTGAATTAGCCGTTAGTCACTGAACTGCACTTTCATGCTTAGCGATGCGCAATGACTTTTTGTGAGGATCTTCGTGGATCCTCACAAATTCACGCTTTGATGACTCTTCTGGCGTTTTCTAATCGTACTTTTTTCTTACAAAAATGCGATTGGTTTATTGCTTTTTTTTATTGTTTGAAGTAGTCTTCTTCATCTTTCGGGGCGTGGCGCAGCCTGGTAGCGCACTTGCATGGGGCGCAAGTGGTCGCCGGTTCAAATCCGGCCGTCCCGAATAACTTTTCAATTTGAGTATAGTCTACCTCAGTACCTCAAAGCATAATGGGGTAGTACATTGAATTGCCCCGCTGTATAGGGCCCGCGATAATCGCGGCAGAGAAATCACAGCGCAAGGAAAAGATGCGTGGAAAAAATTTGGTTGAAGCATTACCCCCCTGGTACCCCAGCAGAAATCAATCCTGATGCCTACCAGTCACTTGCCGCTGTGTTGGAAGAAAGTTGTCAAAAACATCGTAATTACCCCGCATTTTATAATTTAGGTGTCACCATCACTTATGGTGAATTGGATCTATATGCGCGACACTTTGCGGCTTATCTACAGCATGAGTTAAAGCTCAAAAAGGGTGATCGCATAGCGATCATGCTCCCTAACTTGCTTCAATATCCTATCGCACTCTTTGGCGCCTTCCGTGCGGGATTAGTCGTTGTGAATGTGAATCCTCTCTATACGGCGGATGAATTAACACATCAATTAAATGATGCTGAAGCAGTTGCTATCTTGGTGTTGGCTAATTTTGCGCATACGGTGGAAAAAGCTTTGCCGGCACTACCTGCCATGAAGCATGTGATTATTGCAAATGTGGGCGATATGTTTTCGCCGCTCAAGGGATACATCACACATTTTTTGTTGAAATATATACACAAGAAAATCCCTGCATATCAATTGCCAAATGCACTCACGTTTAAGCAGATCTTATCGCGTGGCAAGAAACTTCCTTTTACACCTGTTACGCTTGTATCAGAAGATATTGCCTTTCTACAGTATACTGGTGGTACAACCGGTGTCTCTAAGGGTGCCATTCTTACACATCGGAACATCATTGCGAATATTCAACAAGCTGATGCCTGGTTTCAAGCCTTGTTAACAGAAGCTGTGATCACGCAAGAAATTATCATCACTGCATTGCCGCTGTATCATATCTTTTCTCTGACCGCGAATTGTTTGTTCTTCACTAAAATTGGTGGTTTGAATATCTTAATCACGAACCCGCGCGATATTCCCGGTATGATTAAGGAAATGCGTAAGTTTAAATTCACTGCTGTGACAGCGGTCAACACACTATTCAATGCACTCATGAATGATCCAGCATTCGCCAAATTAGATTTTAGTCATTTACGCTTATCATTGGGTGGTGGCATGGCTGTACAGCGCGTGGTGGCGGAACGCTGGCAGCAAGTTACCCATGCACCCTTATTAGAAGCTTATGGTTTAACGGAAACCTCCCCCTGCGTCACCATTAATCCACCCACATTGAAATCATATAATGGCACGATCGGGCTGCCGGTCTCTTCTACGGATGTTTGTATTTTAGACAATAACCAACAAGAAGTACCTATAGGTGAGGTGGGTGAGCTTGCGGTCAAGGGCCCACAAGTGATGCATGGCTATTGGCGTAACGCGCTAGAAACCGCAAAAGTCTTCACACAAGACGGTTGGTTGTTAACCGGTGATGTGGCGACTATCGATGCGGACGGTTATGTACGCATTGTTGAGCGTAAGAAAGATATGATTTTGGTCTCGGGTTTTAATGTGTATCCGAATGAAATCGAAGATGTGATTGCGAGGATCCCTGGGGTGCGTGAGGTTGCTATCATTGGCATTCCAGATGAGCATTCTGGGGAAGCTGTGAAAGCTTTCATTGTGCGTGATCGCCCCACCTTGATGCCGCAGGATATCATCAGTTTTGCTCGTGAACACTTAACCGCCTACAAAGTGCCCAAGCATATTGAGTTTTGCCAAGAGCTGCCCAAAACCAACGTGGGTAAAATATTGCGACGCGCGCTACGTACACGCTCACCATAGCTCAAGTGACCACCATTATTTGACTCAAAAATTGACTGTTTTTGCATTGTCAGGCTGCTTTCGGTCTGCGTATGGCCGATGTGGTCAGTGGGTACACCCTAATAAGATAAAAATTGAGCTAAAAACTACAGAATGACTGGGAAGTATGATACAATTCTGCGTCTCCAATAACACGTAAAATGCAATCACTATGGATAACTCAATCGCCAAAGAAGTCCAAAAAGTAAGCGTAGAAAGTGAATTAAAAAAGTCTTATCTCGCCTACGCCATGAGCGTCATTGTTGGGCGAGCCCTCCCTGATGTTCGTGATGGTCTAAAACCGGTTCATCGTCGCGTGTTATTTGCGATGCATGAGTTAGGTAATGACTGGAATAAGGCTTATAAAAAGTCCGCTCGTATCGTCGGTGACGTCATCGGTAAATACCATCCCCATGGGGATACCGCGGTTTATGACACCATCGTCCGTATGGCGCAACCATTTTCTATGCGCTATCTCCTTGTTGATGGGCAGGGTAACTTCGGTTCCATTGATGGTGACGCCGCAGCTGCGATGCGTTACACCGAAATTCGTATGTCACGCTTTGCGCATGCGCTATTAGCCGACATCGAAAAAGAAACCGTTGATTTTGTCCCTAATTACGATGAAACGGAAATGCTCCCGCTGGTACTCCCCACTCGCGTACCGCATCTACTGGTGAATGGTTCGTCAGGGATTGCTGTGGGCATGGCTACCAATATTCCACCGCATAACTTGAATGAAGTCATCAATGGCTGTATCGCGCTCATTGATGATCCTACATTAAGCATTCAAGCATTAATGGAGCATATCCCGGGCCCTGATTTTCCCACTGCCGGTATGATTCAAGGTCAAAACGGTATTATTGAAGCTTATTTGACGGGACGTGGTCGTATTGTCGTTCGTGCCAAAACGCATATTGAAACGGATGAAAAATCCAATAAAGAACGTATTATTGTCACTGAATTACCCTACCAGGTAAATAAAGCGCGTTTAGTCGAGCGCATCGCAGAGTTAGTCAAAGAAAAGAAAATTGAAGGTATCACCGCATTACGCGATGAATCTGACAAACAAGGCATGCGCGTCGTCATCGAGGCGAAGCGTGGCGAAAATATCGAAGTACTCCAAAATAATTTGTTTGTGCAAACACAGTTACAAACCGTGTACGGCATCAACATTGTGGCATTGGCCGATGGGCAGCCTAAGGTTCTAAATCTTAAAGATTTACTTGAAGCCTTTATACATCATCGTCGTGAAGTGGTGACGCGTCGTACGGTATTTGATTTGCAAAAAGCGCGTGATCGCTTACATATCTTAGAAGGCTTAGCAGTAGCACTGGCCAGTATTGATGAAATGATCACGCTAATTAAAAAAGCTAAAGATTCTGCTGAAGCTAAAAGCCAAATGAGTGAGCGTGTTTGGCCCGCGGCAGAGACCATTGCTATTTTAACTCGTGCTGGCGAGCAGGATGCCATTACGCATCTCACCGAACTTTATGGTATGACTGATGCTGGCTACAAGTTATCGCCGATCCAAGCGCAAGCCATTTTAGATATGCGTTTGCATCGCTTGACCGGCTTAGAGCAAGACAAGATCACAGCTGAACACAAGCAATTACAAACATTGGTCAATGAGCTGACGGAAATTTTACGTAATCCTGAGCGACTGATGCAGGTGATCCGTGAAGATTTAGAAACGATTAAAAATGAATTTGGCGATGCACGACGCACCCAGATTGTCGCCAGCGACGATGGCGAAGTCCTCATCGAAGATTTGATTCCCGACGAAGAAGTCGTTGTCACGCTTTCGCATGAAGGCTATGTCAAAACGCAACCACTCGATGTTTATCAAGCACAACATCGTGGTGGTCGTGGTAAGGCAGCAACGACGGTGAAGGAAGAAGATTTTGTCGAGTATCTCATTGCGGCGCGCACACATGATACCGTGCTGTGCTTCACCAATCACGGTAAAGTATACTGGTTGAAAGTCTATCAAATACCACAAGCGAATCGAACAGCACGCGGCCGACCTATCGTGAATCTACTCCCACTTGCTGAAGGTGAGCGTGTCAGCGCCTTTTTACCGGTACGTGACTATCTAGAAGACCGATATGTTGTCATGGCGACCAGTATGGGTTTGATCAAGAAAGTTTCTTTACGTGACTTCTCGCGTCCACGCACTTCCGGCATCATCGCCATCGATCTACGCGAGGGTGATCGCTTGGTGCAAGCCGATATTACGGATGGGCAGCGTGACATTATGCTCTTTACTGACACAGGCAAGGTTGTACGTTTCCCAGAAACTAAAGTGCGTTGCATGGGGCGTCAAGCCGTGGGCGTTCGCGGGGTGAAATTATCCGATGGACATCGCGTGGTTTCCTTAATCGTCTGTCGTGAAGGTGACATTCTTACAGCCACTGAAAATGGCTATGGCAAGCGCAGTGCCTTGGATGAATATCGTGTGAGTGGACGTGGTGGTCAGGGCGTCATCTCAATTCAAGTGAATGAGCGTAATGGTCAAGTCGTTGGCGCTATTCAAGTCAATCAAGAAGATGAAGTCATGCTCATCAGTAGCAAAGGGACGTTAGTTCGAGTGCCGGTGGCTGAAATTTCCTTATTTGGGCGTAATACCCAAGGGGTTCGTCTCATTCAGTTGGGTGAGGGGGAGGCATTAGTCAGTCTGGAGCGTATTGCCGCAAATATAGAAGGAGAGGATGAGCAATGATACGTCACAAAAGCCCTGTGATTACCATTGATGGTGCCAGTGGCACTGGCAAAGGCACCGTCAGTCAATTATTGGCCAATCGTCTGGGATGGCACTTCCTCGATAGTGGCGCACTTTATCGTGTGCTTGCGCTCGCAGCACAAAAACACAGTGTAGATCTCGATAATGAAAAGGCTTTAGAAGTGTTAGGCGAGCACTTAGATGTGCAGTTTATTGCGCAAGAAAACAGCATGCCCCGTGTATTGCTTGAAGGCGAAGACGTGACAGACACCATTCGTAGCGAAAAAATTGGCAATGCGGCGTCCATTGTGGCGGCATTACCTGCGGTCCGTGCTAGCCTGTTGAGCAGGCAGCGTGTTTTTCGCGAATCCCCCGGTTTAGTTGCCGATGGTCGCGACATGGGCACTGTTATTTTCCCTGATGCAGAATTTAAGTTTTTCTTAATAGCGAGCCCTGAAGAGCGTGCGTTGCGTCGTTACAATCAGTTGAAGGAGCGGGGCATTAGTGTTACCCTAGACGACCTTCTTCTTGACCTAAAAGAGCGGGACAAACGCGATCAAGAACGTACGGTCGCCCCACTCAAACCAGCGGAAGATGCAGTCTGCATCGACACTGATGGGCTCACGGTAGCGCAAGTTGTAGAAAAAATACTCGATGAGATGGGTGCTAAAGAAGGAAAAAAGGCCTTTCCTGCTATGTTAAGCCCGATGACCAACACAAATAGGGCTGGTGTAGCAGAGTAAAGATCACTAACTAACCGTTTTTATTTGCCCACAGCACAATGCAGACAACCACTATTCATATCCCACTTTAAGTGCATTGCACGATTTTGTGTCTAGTCACAAGCCGTGCTGCTACCAGTGTTATGGGGATAGGGTCATTGTTACCACGTGTGATTGGGTAAAGTTGGAGTTTAACTTGGTGAAGCAAAACATGAATGATTCTTTCGCGCAATTATTTGAACAAAGTCTGACAGATACCCCGATGTTGCCGGGTGCGATTATTTCAGCAACAGTGGAACGTATTGAAGACAAGTATGTGGTGGTTGATGCTGGATTAAAATCCGAGTCCTACATCGCTAAAGAACAGTTTAATGATGAAAGTGGCAAATTAGAAATTAAAGTTGGCGATGAAGTTAAAGTAGCACTTGAAGTCTTAGAAGATGGATTCGGCAGCACGCGTCTTTCCCGTGAACGCGCAAAACGCTTAGAATCATGGTCACACTTAGAACGCGCTTATGAAGCAAAAGAAACAATCAAAGGCGTGATTGTTGGTCGCGTTAAGGGTGGCTTCACCGTTGAAATTAACAAAGTTCGTGCCTTCTTACCTGGCTCATTAGTGGATGTGAAACCGATCCGCGATCCAGAAGCGTTTGAAGGTAAAGAATTCGAATTCAAAGTCATTAAAGTTGATCCTAAACGTAATAACATCGTCGTTTCACGTCGTGCGGTTTTAGAAGCCGAGAGCAACGTCGAACGCGCTGCGGTACTTGAAAATATCAATGAAGGTGACGAAGTTAAGGGTATTGTTAAAAACCTTACCGATTACGGTGCATTTATCGATTTAGGTGGTGTAGACGGCTTATTACACATCACTGATATGTCTTGGAAGCGCATTAAGCACCCAAGCGAAATTTTAAATATTGGCGATGAAATCAAAGTCAAAGTATTGAAAATTGACCGTGACAATGTCCGTGTCTCCTTGGGCTTGAAGCAATTAGGCGGCGATCCATGGTTAGACATCAGCCAGCGTTATCCTGTGAATGCAAAAATTAGTGGTCGCGTCACCAATATCACTGATTACGGCTGCTTCGTAGAAATCGAAGAAGGCATTGAAGGCTTGGTACACGTTTCCGAAATGGACTGGACCAACAAAAATGTCAATCCTAATAAAGTGGTACACTTAGGCCAAGAAGTTGAAGTGATGGTCTTAGATGTAGATGCAGAAAGACGTCGTATCTCCCTCGGCATCAAGCAGTGCACAGCTAATCCATGGGCAGCATTTGCTGAAAACCATCAAAAAGCTGAGCAAGTTAAAGGTAAAATTAAATCTATCACTGATTTTGGTATCTTCTTAGAATTAGAAGGTGGCATTGATGGCTTAATTTATCTCTCCGATATCGCTTGGAGTGAAACTGAAGCACAAGACACCTTGCGTAAATATCAGAAAGGTGATGAGTTAGAAGCCATTATCTTAGCGATTGATGTGGAGCGTGAACGCATTGCCTTAGGCTTAAAACAATTAGCTGAAGACCCACTGGCGAACTACCTGATCGAAAACGAAAAGGGTACGGTTGTGACGGGTACCGTGGTTGAAGTTGACCAGAAGCAAGCATTGGTTGAACTCGCTGAAGGTATTCGCGGCGTCTTGCGCGGTACGGATTTGTCCGCCGAGAAGGTTGAAGATATGCGTACCAAACTTCAATTAGGGGATAGCGTTGAAGCGAAAATCATGGGTACCGATCGTAAAATTCATGCGATTAACCTGTCGATCAAAGCTAAAGATGCAAAGGCCACTGTGAAAAAGGCAGCGACCAAAACAACCACCAAGGCAAGTGCTAGCACGACTGGCGCCTCAGCGAAGAAAAAGAAAGCTGAGTCACCATTGAAAACGACCTTGGGCGATTTGTTTAAAAACATCAATAACAATGAAGAAAGCGAAGAAAAGTAAACGTTACATCTTCATTCGTTAAACAAAAAGCCACCTGCTGTTAGGGGTGGCTTTTTTTATGGTTATTAATGAGTGAATTCTTTAGAGATGGATGAGGGGGAGAGCGTTGCGATTAATCCTCCTTCGTTAGAAGTTGGACGCTGCGACCATCACAGGCGAAGTCTTATATGACAGTAACAAGCATTTTGCCACCAGCAAAAAACATGTTTAACTGTGCTATTGATTTTTATGTCGTCGTAATTAACATATCTTGTTAGTCAGAAGTGGGGTTCATGATGAAAAAAGATTTTTTGCAACTATTATCGGGTTATCAAGCTTTCCGTGAAAAATATGCATCAGGGGATCATTCAGTGATGCAGCAACTTTCTGACCATGGACAGCAACCGGAAGTCATGGTGATTGCTTGTTGTGATTCTCGGGTTGATCCAGCGTTAATCTTACAGTGTGATCCGGGCGATCTTTTTGTGGTACGTAATGTCGCTAGCATCGTGCCACCCTATGAGAAAGATTCGGGACATCATGGTGTGAGTGCCGCATTGGAATTTGGCATTTGTTTTTTACAAGTCAAACACTTGATTTTGTTAGGTCACAGTCAATGTGGTGGAATCCATGCGTTATTAGGTAAACAACCGTTACCTTCTAATGACTTCATATCTACTTGGGTATCTCTGATCAAAACTGAAAAAACAGCAGAACTAGATCCTGATGATTGCGCCAAGCATGCTTTGCAACAATCTTACCAACATTGTTTGAGTTTCCCGTGGATTCAGGAAAGGGTAGCACAGCATCGTTTAAAAATTCATACTTGGTTTTTTGATATTAAGATGGGCCAGATTTTTTCGGCATCTGCGCCAGATCCGGAATACAGGTTGTTAGACACAACGATTTGATACAAAGACATAGCCACGCCAAGCGAGTGTGTGGTTGGCGTGGCCTGATACGCCACCACGCTTGTATGGATAGGGATTATGGGCAGCCACTGCCCGCATTAGGGACCCAAACATTCGTAGCAGACATGGAGGTGAATGGGGTTCTGCAACACTTTACTGACATATTGCCACCGCCTCCCAAAGAAAATGCACCACCCCATGTTTCTGTGAGACCACTAAAGTAGGGGAAGGCGGCAGGGCATGATGGACGAAAATTGGTACCCACCACACCAACTGCCCAACCAATACTGCCACCATTAATCGTAGTGCATTGGGTGGGATCATTCACATTTGTCCCACCACTGCTGATTCTTTGGTTTGCGCTGGTTAGCACTGTGCCCAACACCGTTACTTTAGGACAATTCACCATGTTTCGCGCAGCACTCCCTAGGGGGGAGACGATCGTGGAACCTGACGCGGCATGAACTGTATTGATTGGCAATACAAGTGCCGTGATGAAGCCAGCGATGAGCGTGATAATGGTTGATTTCATGACCCTTCCTCTTGCAATGTAAATATTTTGAACGGGCGTAAATTGGCATTAATATATATAAATCAATAACTTGACACTAAGTCAACCGCGACGCTAGGCATGAATTTGCCCTAACATCACCCAAACCTTGTATTTAAGTATAGTTCAAACGTGTAAAAACATCGCTTTAGGGGAGGGAGGGGCAAATCTTTAGAGGTGTCATCATAGAACGCCAAGGAAGCGCTCAAACCGCTTAATGTGCGTTGTTGGTGGATTGTGAGGGCATAGCGGGTGATTCACCCAATATGCGCTACTTAGGGCCCGCTATTGAGAGTATATTTATAACCGATAGGATTTTCCGGGCAACGGCTAAAACCACACTCGAGGATTGTCGAAATCATGTTAATGAATACCACCAAGCATATCAGCGCAAACAACGAATTTCTCAGCCAATGCCTTTTGCCATCGACAGCGCCCGTGGGGTATTCATATTGTTTATCTATACCCAGCATCAAGCTGGTAGCGATAACGATGAGCACAGTAATGATGAATGACCACGTGTAAAGATGTAAACCGAATACGGCATTACCAAAAGCACCGCTGCCGGGGATGACGTGCAATGCGATTTGTCGTAACGCAACGGCCGCTGTATAAAAACCACTTAACAAGGCAATCGCGTAATGACTGGGGCGTGGCCCAAAGCGTAAATTCATTAAAAAGCCGAGGGCAATGCCGATTAACCCTACACGTTGTAAGATACATAACGTACATGGTGGTTCATGTAAATAGATTTGAAAAATCAGAGTGATTGCTAAAATAGCAAGTATGGCGACAACTTGCATGGTGGCGAACATTGTCTCTATTGTTTGAATCCATTTCGTCGTCATGTGGAGGTGACCTTATAAAGATAAGCCAATGTGATTGGTGATATCATGAATGAAACAATAAATACTTAGAACGAAATCAACAATAAAGAGATTAATGGCAATGAAACGGGCGCCATGCCATGTTAAGATGATGCACAGAAGCATGAGCAAGAAGATAAGCGGAAGCATAGTGACCATCCTTATGAAAAACATGTCTGTTCAACGCTGCTCTACCATGAGCACGAACGATGCTAATAACCGGTGAAACGTTGCCAGCTAATAAAATCTTAGCTTGTTTAACGATTTCTCACAATCATAAATGAGGGGGAATGAGAATGATCGAAGCCGTCATATTTGATTTTGATGGGGTGCTGTATGATAGCGAGCCACTACATCATGCGTCGTACCACAGCATTTTTAAGGATTACGCCATTCAATTAAGTGAAGAAGCGTATATGCGCTACTATGTGGGTCAATCGGATCAATTTATCATTGCGGATGTGTTAGCACAGCATGAGGTTACTTCCACCCCAGAAATCATCAAACAACTGACAACACAAAAAATTAGGGCATTCCAAACGCTCATTCATCGCCACGTTTCACTACCGTCAAAATCGGGGATGCACGAGCTTTTAACTTTGTTGAAGCAAAATCAACTTAAAATTGCGATTTGTAGTTCTGCAGCACGTGATGAGATTCAACTTATTTTATCCAAGCTGGAAGGTGGGATGCTTCAATCCTATTTCGAATTGATTACCAGTGTTGATGATGTCACGTATCCGAAACCCTCACCACAGCCATATCAACTCACGAGTCAACGTTTAATGACACATGTCACGCAATGCTTGGTCATTGAAGATACTGATATCGGTATTCGTGCAGCTAAAGCAGCGGGGATGCAAGTTGCGGGACTCGTTGGCACGTTGCCACCAGACAGATTGGATGGCGCGGATTATTTGATTACGGAAGTAAAGGAAGTGTTAGCGTATCTCAATAGCGCACATGCCACATCATCTTCATGAAACACCAATGAATCACTAGGTGGTGGTTTATTTAACGGCCGACGATATATTCGGTCAATGAGGATATTTCTTGTTTTTGAGCGAGCATCGCCCAACGTGTTAAATCGCCAATAGAGATTAAGCCTACAATCCTACCATTTTCAATGACAGGTAAATGTCGCACACGATTCTCGGTGATAATTTGCATGGCTTCGGTCACGGTCATACCTGGCGAGACAACGATAATTTCTGTTGTCATGATATCAGCAACTGTGGTGGCAATCACATCTAGATTTTCACAAATAATTTTACGTATCAAATCACGTTCGCCCACAATACCCACTAAGCGGTCATTTTCGATGACTAACAAGGACCCCACGCCAAGCTCTTGCATTCTTGCGGCGCATGCTTGCGCTGATGCCGAGGGCGCGATGGTATAGATCGCATGCCCTTTATCTTCTAAAATGACAAACAGACGACTTTCCATTGCTGGCCCCTCGTTGATTGCCGCTATGCGAACGGCGGCTTATTTTTATAGGACGTAATTGTCGTTTGTGTTGTGTGGTGGAGATCCACAGGTGATATAACGCCAACACGACGATCGCCATCAATACACTGGTTATCGCATCCATCGCTTCACTCCTTTGTTAACCCATATCTCCAGTATAGTCAAAAATTACCCAGGCTGTTGGTGTTGTCGTAAAAATACTGTAATACAATGATTTATAGAAGAATGGTCGCAAAACGTGACGGTGGGGTCTATTTACGCTAAGTCCTTGATGATAGGCGTGCCTTAAGAGGCGACGCCTCGGCTACTGGAGATTGCTCGTGCGGTAGAGGCACTAATAATTTGTTTAGAGACAAGTTCTTGTAGAGACTGGTCAAAGGAACACATCCCCAAATGGCCATTAGTTTGGATGGCTGTTTCCATATGGGAAATCTTGTCTTGGCGAATGAGGTGGCGTATACCTGGCGTGGCTAACATGATCTCAAATGCTGCTGCTCGACCACCAGATAATTTTTTCACTAAGGTTTGGCAAATCACTGCTTGGAGTGTTTCCGAGAGTAGGTTGCGCACCTGATTTTTCTCTTCGGTTGGAAAGCTATCGATGATACGACTCACGGCCAGGGGGGCGGAACTTGCGTGTATCGTGGATAACACTAAATGCCCCGTCTCACCAGCCGCTAAAGCCAAACGTACTGTTTCTAAGTCACGCATTTCACCGACCATAATCACATCTGGATCTTGGCGTAAGGAAGCGCGTAGCGCAATAGCAAAATTAGGTGTATCACGTCCTACTTGAATTTGATTGATGTTAGATCTTTTAGGTTGAAAGCGATATTCGATCGGATCTTCAATAGTAATAATGTTATGGGCATACATCGTGTTAATGAATTCGAGCATAGCAGCTAATGTCGTACTTTTACCGCAACCTGTGGGACCAGCAATTAAAATCAAACCATGATCTAAGGCTAATATTGATTTCAGAATGGGGGGTGATTTTAATTGGTCGAATGTTGGAACGCGTGCACTGATGACACGAAAAACGCCGGCAATACCATTCAACTGATGGTAGGCGCTTTGGCGAAAATTACCAATATCCGCGTAACTAACAGCTAGGTCCAATACCAAATTAGTTTCAAATTCTTGCTGTTCAGTGGTGCTCATGGTGCTATAGATTAAGCGTTTGGTATCTTCAGGCGTTAATACGGGCACCTCTAAGGGGGTAATATCCCCATCGATACGCAACAACGGTGGCATATTAGGGATTACATGTAAGTCAGAACCGCGCTTCTCCACACTCATTCTTAACAAATCGGTTATTTCCATGTATGCCTCCTTTACCCATACCCTAGTATAACAATAAACCGGCATTATGCTTGGTCGTAGCCTTAAGCTATTTTGTCCCGATTTGCGCTAAACTCTTAAGTGTGTAATAGGTGTGGAGGTGTCTCATGCTGGACAAAATTAAAAACTTTTTTACCGAAAATGTGCTGCAACAGCTTGAAAAGATGGGTTATAAAATTGATCAGGCGACATTAAAGAAAGCGATGGATAATGCCCCGGGTTTATTAAAAAATGTCCGGGAGATTCTCGCCTCCAATGAGCCTGATAAAATGACAAAAATTTATAACGTGATTATGCAAGCAGCTAAAGGTGAAACTACTGAACAATCAAAAGATCACACTGAAAAATAAAATCTGACCAGCAGTTGCCACTCAATATGTAGGAACTGCTTTGTTGTGATAGGACCAATCCAAATAGTATGAGGTCAGACCCTGGTGTGAGTAAGCGTTCTTGATGCGGCTTCATGAGTAGGCGCGAAGTGCTGTCTCGAAGGGCAACGTCCCAATGTCGTCATCACGAGCGAGCGCAGCGAGCGTGGTGATCCAGCTTTATTTGTCCACCAACACGAGATGGCGCGTGTGTTGGTTGCCACCACAGCGCTGTCATGATAGGTGACCTGCTGTTACTGACGATGCAGTCTGGATTACCGCGTCTCACCCTTTGGGCGCCTCGCAATGACGTTTGTTGAGGTTACCGCACCCGCACTAAATTGCACAGGCATAGCGTGAAGCGTTGAGATGCAAATATCATACCTGATGTAGGCAAGAGGCTTTTCGCTATAATTCCCCAGTAAAAAAATCGAACGTCAGCAACTTGGCAAAACCATGAGCTTTTGCCTTATTTCATTATTTATAATTTAAGGGAATTTTAAGATTGTACGATTATATCTAATACACACTTCCCAATATATATCAGTATGAGGCTCCACTTCACATGTTTACTATGCGACTAGAAATTTTATCAAAAGGCGATTTGGCAGAAAAAACAATGATCATTGATGCCTATTGGAAACAATGTATTAAGAAACCTGATCAAGGTGGCATTGATTATCTCAAAGGCGAATTGAAAAAATATATGCTTAAGCGCCCATCAAATGATCATTTAAAAATAGAACAAAGCATAGAACGTATCATGCCTAATATCAGCAATGAAGAATTTAGGGAGCTTATGGATTGGATTACGCCTCTTGAAGCAAAGCTAATCGATTTGTTTGAAGGTCTTAAAGTTATTGATGACATTGAAAGGAAGGAAATGAAAGAAATTCCTGTCCTAATCGAAAAAAATGATGTCATGGCTATTAAAAGTCATATAAATGAGATGAGTATGTCAGTATCACTGTCCATTGGTAACGCCAATGAGAAAAATTCTAGCCTTATTTGCAGTGATAACATTCCAAGCGCAGCTCCTTTTGCGACGCATTCTGTTACTAAAATATTTACAGGCGTCTTGGCTTTGAAGATGATAGAAATGGGTATTATTTCAGAAGAAAAATTGATGCAGCCTATTAAAAATCTCATTAATCAAGACGCATGGCAGCGTCTACCTGATCAGTTAAAATCACACTTAGAGCATAACAATGTCACCCTCTACCAACTAATGTTACATAAGGGTGGCCTAGGTGATTATTATGATAATGCAAGTGGATATAGAAATGCACTTGTGAAAAAGGACTCAGACTCTCAAGTTTTACAAGTAAAAGATTTTTTACGTTTTGCTGAAGATAAAATTTACGAATATGAAGTGACAGAAAATCCTTACAGCAATATAGGGATCACATTAGTGGGATTAGCAATTGAAGAAATCTATAGATTATCTAATCCTGAGAATCCTTTAGATTTCGATGGAATCTTAAATGAATATCTTTTAAAGCTAGCTATGATTGATAAATCTGAATTTTCTAAAAAAATGCCAGCAAATGGCAGATTTAATCAAAATGATCCTATTGCTCAATATTGGGTAGGAGGGCCTGCTGGTGGATATTGGGCAACACCAGAAACATTGGATAGATTTGGTAGATGGCTTTTTAACGAGTGCAATACCAATCAAAAATTTATGTCTTTAGTTAAAGCCTATGGTCAGGAATTTTATGAAGAAGATCGTCATGTTATCGAGCATCCGGGAACCTTTAATTCATCAAGTGCCTATTTTTATCTTTCTTTGAAAACGGGAAACATGTTAAATATCCTATCCGATCAACAATTCATCGCCCCTATTTTGATGTCTACGTTGAAAAGAAATATTTTTTGTCATCGCAATAATGAAAGCGGATTAAAATATGACGAAAGTTCAAAATTAGAAAATAGCAAAGAAGAACTCATTGATGCTTCACCAATTTCAGCGTCATTAGTCATTTCTACATCAAGCCAAGCTTTATTTCAAAAGCAACATCGTAGCGAAAGTAAAACAGAAGTAAAGAATACCGATGATCAGGAAAATAAAAATATTGAGACTACAAAGGTCACTGGATCGATATCTAAAACACCATCACCGAAAGGTTGAAATTTCGAGTGCTAGCTACAACTTTACAATCATAGTATGATCTTCATTAAATACAACAAAGTTAACTTGCACCAGATATCAAAATGTTGACGAAATTGATTTGTATTAATGCTTGTAATGGTGTAATAGTTGCGATGGGATGATGATATTGCATAGGTAGTTTTACTTTTTCCCACTAATAATCTGGTATTTTGCCACATCTAGCGCCGGTTGCTTGCCAGTATTCGAAATCAGATTTTATACCTTCATCATCTCTCACCGTAGAGTAGATAGGAAATAGGTTATGTTAACAAAATTATGTTTGATGGGGAGCCAAAAAAGTACTATTAAAATGCAAACATCACCTCCTTCAGTTGCCATTTTATACCAAGCGGTCCAACCGCCCCTTATCAACGATATAAGAAAACCAATGAAACCCGGTGGATATAGTGATAGTGGTGCTGATATCGCATATAACCTAAAAAAGCTCGATATTTCTATCATAACACCGACTGTCAATCCTGATCCAAACAAACCATTAGACTGGGTATTTCCTGACACGCAAGAAGGTATAGAAGCAGCACTTGCAAACGGTACAAATATATTATGGGCAAATACGATTTTATTTGACGGCCATCCATTAGAAAAAATTGCTGATACCAAAGGGTTATCGATTGTAGGGCATCTACCCACTTCGGTACAAAAATATGATGATAAATGGATTACCAATGAAGAATTAAAATCAGTTGGTTTGAATGTCGCTGCTTCTTGTTTAATTTCACTCGAGCCAGCTTCTTCTCCTCATCTATTAAATTTCAGTCATTTATCCGAGCAACAATTATATACACAAAAATTAGATTTCCCTTTAGTGGTAAAGCCGGTACGTGGTCGCGGCAGCCAGGGTGTGTATGTGGTAAAAAACTTTGAAGAATTAAAAAATAAAATCAACCAATTATCAGTCGAAACGGATTCTTTTGAAGGGCAGTCTTATACAAAATATGGCAATGCTTTTATTGTAGAACAATATATGCCGGGTCAGGAAGTTACCGTGACAGTCATGCCGCCTGGAACTTACAACCTAAAAGGGCAAAAACAACATAAAGATTATTGGTCATTGCCTATTGTGAAACGCTTTAACCATGTAAACGGTATTGCACCTTACAATGGTATCGTGGCAGTCGTTAACAATAGTGCTCTACTGGATGTTCAGGAAATGAAAGACTCGCGTTATTCGGCTTTACAATGCGAATGTGAAAAAGCTGCAAAAATGGTGGGGGCAAAAGCGCCTATTCGAATTGATTGCCGTGAAGGGAGTGACGGTCAATTTTATTTATTTGATTTGAATATGAAGCCGAATATGACTGGCCCTGGCCGACCAGGACGTGCAGAGCAAGCTAGTCTGACCTCTATTGCTGCACAGAGTGAACTAATTGGCTGGGATTATGGCGAATTATTATTGAATATGCTTTCTCAAAGTTGGCCCGCTAATCTAATGCTAAATAATATAACCCAGCATAATCAAAATCTCAGGCTATGATCGTTTTCGATGTCATCTCAAGGCATCTGGTTAATAGAGTGCATTTATCAAAATTCCTTAGAGGTTTAAGACCGCCACCATAGCGCGTGAGCATTTGGTGGCGTAAAATTCATGTGGAGCTCATTCTCCACATGAATCTAAGTTTTTGCCGTCAGGCAAAAGACATTTTTGACTGCACCTTGTTCACATCAATGTTTAAACTTGATTTGACTAGTTACTCTGTATGCTATGTGGTACTTTCTTTTGAAAAATGACTAAAGTTAAAAAATTTGAAACAAATTGATGATGTATTTGACAATACAGACGTGTATCAATTCATGGGGATCGTTAAGCGCTCTATTTAACTAAAATTATCTTTATTCGAGTGATGCTGATGACGAGCGAGCAACATCGCAATGTCGTCATCACGAGCGAGCGCAGTGAGCGTGGTGATTCACATCCTTCGCCCACCAACACGAGATGGCGCGCGTGTTGGTTGCCACCACAGCGTTGTACGAGAGGTTACCTGCTGTTGCTAATCACGCGGTCTGGATTGCCACGTCGCCCTTCGGGCGCCTCGCAATGACAGGTTCTGAGGGCATCACGAGCGAGCAACGTCCCAATGTCGTCATCACGAGCGTAGTAATCCACATCCGTCGTCCACCAACACGCGATGGCGCATTGATTTGTGAGCGTCATCGCGGTGGTGGGGTGCCTTTGCTTAAATCTTGAGCTGATGTTATATTAAATCTTCCATTTTTTTTTACAGGATGTAACAATCATGGCGCGAGCTTTTTCATTACAAAAATCCTTTGTTGTTGCCGGGCTTGTCACCTTATCCTTGGCACTCATTCCCGTCAGTTCACTCTACGCAAAAGCTGGCTGCTGCTCCAAACATGGTGGTGTTGCTGGTTGTGATACGTCGAGTGGGTTTCAACTATGTAAAGATGGTACCAAATCACCTAGTTGCGCTTGTGATGGTAGCTCTCGCAAAGCAGCGCCGGTGAATAAAACCACCAAGACAACAACAGCACCTAAAACGAATACACGTCATGGTCACATGAATACAACCACAACAACTGAACCAGCGCCAGTGGCAACACCAGCGCCAGCCACTAAAACAACTGGCTGCTGTTCACGACATGGTGGTGTATTGAAGTGTGATACCAAAACAGGATTCCAAATTTGCAAAGACGGCACGCATTCATCCACCTGTAAATGCGCTAAAGTAGATAAAAGAAAATAATCTTCTAACAAATGATTCGCTGCAGATCAATGATACCTGTTTCAGGTGGTGAACAATCCCCACCTGAAACAACTATTTCGCTTACGTTAAATAACCCGATAACGTTAGCTAAGTTTAGGCGTTTCTAAACTTTCGGTGACAGTGGCAGTGTTATCTATTGTTACTGTTTCTGGCTGCTTAACTGTGTTGCTTTTGAAAAAGCTGCTAAAAGAGTTACTGAGAGAAGTGCATAGCGTTTTAGCATCGTATCTATCGATATATTGATTGGCAGCACTCGCAGTTGCAGCTACTGTCGATGCGATGGCAACGAGGGTAGAAATTTTAGCGCCTTCTAAATCTGACACCAGTGCGACACCTAAGAAAAAGCCCGCAGCAACGGCACTCACGGTGTAATTCGGTGTTTCCTTACTTGCAAACTGTTGTAGTTGCTGGCCAACCTGGCCTGCGACTGTTTTGGTGCGATTTAACATAGTGTTTCTCCTTGTGAATGTTACGTTAAATTGAATTCGTGCCTTTGTATATACGGGGCGCTAGATGTTGATGGCGTCGTCTGATGCATTGGTTGAAAAAAATTCCCATAAGTGAGTTTTTGTCTTTCTCCACTTAGATTTGAAAGTGCTTCAGTAACAAGCATGTTAAGGGTGTCGTCGTTTTTTGATAATATTTGTGCTTCCTTGAGTATACCGATAAATTGTTGTTTTAGCGGTTTGGTTCTAAAGGTTGTTTTATCATGCTCGATTATTTTAGCGAGTTGCATGCCATGATCAAGTGCTTGATTAAAATTAGTCGCTTGAAGCCACGGTAACAAATATCGGTCGAAGAGCTCAATGAATTGACGATTCCCAATAAATGTTTTTGGGTTGATCGCGAAATAAATCACATTTTCCCATTGATAAGGAAAATCATCGGACCTAATTAACCATTCCAACAATTGATATTGTTGATGTTGAATCGCAATTTGCAATGGATCACCAAAAGTATTGATATCGATTGGTTGATGCAGCATGTAGGGGTGTAGATACTCAACGATATCCATACGACCATACTGGATGGCGAGGCATAATGCATGCCATGAAGGCGCATCTGTCAAAATTTCCACATGGGAAATTGGGCAATGCAAATCTTCAATTAAATACCTAACTGTATGAAGACTATAGCCGTTTTTGATGGCCATTTCTAATGATTGTTCTGCGTGTTGTGTAAACGTGTCATCAACAGTGAATAACTCAATAAGTGAATCGAATTTTATTGTTTGGTTTCTTTTTCGTTTCATTATGATCTCTCAACAATTATATTAATGGTAACCACAAGGCGTCAGGGCTTGGGTTGTAGCATCTTTTATTTATGTTAGCCAATAATCCTGTCATGATTTGTTTGACTTATTCAGGTAATAATTTCACTATACATTTTACTTCTGGTAGGGAGATTAGCACATGTTGATGACAAAAGGGTATGCTGTAACGAGTCCCACAGCGAAATTTCAACCATTTGAATTCCATCGCCGTGATGTGGGCACGCACGATGTTTTAATTCAAATCATTTACTGCGGTATTTGTCATTCAGATATACATTCAGCGCGTAACGAATGGGAAGGCGCCACTTATCCAATGGTACCGGGTCATGAAATCGTCGGTCGTGTGATTAAGGTCGGTGATGCAGTTAAGAAATTTAAGAAAGATGATATCGTCGGTGTTGGCTGTTTTGTTGATTCCTGTCGTCATTGTGCTAGCTGTCAGGAACATGAAGAACAATTCTGCGAAAAACATTTAAGTTTAACCTACAATAGCACTGAGCAAGATCAAAAAACACCAACCTATGGCGGTTATTCCACACAAATAGTGGTCGATGAACACTATGTATTGAGTATTCCTTCAGGCTTAGAACTAGCACAAGTTGCCCCTTTGTTATGCGCAGGCATTACGACATATTCGCCATTACGACATTATCGTGTCGGTCCTGGTAAACGTGTTGGGGTTATCGGCTTAGGTGGTTTGGGCCATATGGCGGTTAAATTTGCTCATGCCATGGGTGCAGAAGTGACGGTGCTGAGTACTTCAGCCAGTAAAGCAGCGGATGCCAAGCGACTCGGTGCAACTCACTTTGTGAACACAAAAGAACCTGATCAGTTAGCTGCGTCTGCAAACTATTTTGATTTCATTTTAGATACTGTCTCAGCACCACATGATATCAATGTATATTTAAATTTATTACGGCGCGGTGGCACATTAGTACTCGTCGGTGTGCCAGAAAAACCGTTTTCAATCAAACCATTTTCTTTGATTGGTAATCGCCGTGCATTAGCAGGTTCGCTGATTGGTGGTATCAAAGAAACACAAGAAATGTTGGATTTTTGTGGAAAACATCATATTACATCCGATGTAGAAGTAATTTCTATTCAGCAAATAGACGAAGCTTATGAACGTACGATTAAAGGGGATGTTCGTTATCGCTTTGTCATCGATTTGAATTCTATAGCTGGGTAATATCAAGTGCTAGGATGCTACGTTATATTTAAGGATTGAAAATGCAGAAAATTCTAAAATGTTTAGTGTTAGCCGGGATGAGCTCGGTGTGTTTCGCACAGCAAGTGAGTTGTCCATCATTGTCTGCCATCCATGATGCTGGATTGAATTATGTAGAGGTGAATGCCAATGGTTTGTGGAGTGCGGCACAACTCAATCATCATTTTAATACTAATAATCAGTGGACGTTTTATATCACACAATTTCATGCAACCAATCAAGAAGATGCTTTGGCTCAAGCGACCGCAGCATTAACGCATTTAAGTGTCATGGGTGGACCAGTTGGCAGTGGTGGCATGTGGATTTGTGGGTATAAAACACAATTGCCGCAAGTCATTGGTTATGCAGTGACGCCGCCGATGAAAATGCTAAACGCTGCAGAGATGCTGAGTGCACACCTGGCGTTTGCCTCTTAATTGCCTAAAGTTCATCTTGAACAATATCGTTTGCTCTTAAGGAGGCGTCCTCGATGCAGTATCTTGAGAGGCGCCTTCTCGAAGGGCATAGACATTATGAATGTGCCTGGATAATCATATCACTGACTTTCTCTGCGATCATGATGGTTGGTGCATTGAGATTACCTGAGGTGATCGATGGCATAATCGACGCATCAACGACACGCAAGTTATTTATGCCGTAGACACGTGCGTGTGCATCGACGACTGACATGGCATCTTTCCCCATTTTACATGTACCACAAGGATGATACGCGCTGTCTATTTTGGTGCGCAAAAATGCTTTAATCTCATCTTTACTGCGACAATGCAACCCGGGTTGTAATTCTTTACCCCGATAAGGATCGAAGGCTTTCTGTTGAAAGATATCCCGTGTGAGTGGGATTAAATTCACAAAATCATCTAAATCCTCTTCAACTGCAAAATAGTTGGCTTCGATATTGAGTGGCGTAAAGGGATCGGCACTAGCTAATGACAAATGTCCAGTGCTCTTAGGACGCATCGTGCCAGCATGTACTTGGAACGCATGACCACCGCTGTTATCACGTTGATGCTCATTCACCAAGCCCGGCAGAAAGTGATACTGAATGTCGGGATGAGACACGTCTTCATGACTACGAATAAATGCACCAGCTTCTAAATGTGATGAGGCACATAATCCTCGGTGGCTCAAAAACCATTGTATCCCGGCAGCCATACGTTTCAGAGGATTATTGACAACATGCAGTGTAATCGGTTGTTTACAGGCAAATTGCATATAAAATTCTAAATGGTCTTGCAAGTTACGCCCCACACCAGGTAGGTCTACGATAGGGCTGATGTGTTGTTGTCTCAGCATTTCAGCGGGACCAATACCAGAGAGCATGAGTAAATGGGGCGAGTTAATGGCGCCACCCGCCAGAATTACTTCTTGCCGGGCATAACAGCGCTTACGTTGACCATGTTGAATGTATTCAATACCTATCGCAATCCCTTTTTCTATGAGAATTTTGACAACATAAGCTTGTGTATGACAAACAAGATTCGGTCGTATTAAAACAGGATGCAGATAAGCAACCGCGCTACTACAACGTTGACCATCATGAATGGTCATATCAAACCGACCAAATCCTTCTTGATGTTCTCCATTTACATCTTGCGTGTATGGGTAACCTGCTTGTATACCGGCTTCGATAAAAGCATCAAACAGGGGATTATCGGTTAATTTGTCAACCACATGTAAGGGACCCTGATCACCGCGATAAGCATTCGCACCCTTACTATAAGTTTCGGCACGTTTGAAGTAAGGAAGTACGGCATCATAATGCCAATCATCGGCACCTTCTTTCTGCCAGCGATTAAAATCCTCAGCATGCCCACGGATATAAACCATGGCATTGATCGATGAAGAACCGCCGAGTACTTTGCCACGTGGCCAGTACAACGATCGCTGATTCAGGTGTTGTTGTGGCAACGTATGATAGAACCAGTTGTGACGATTCGTTTCCAAATTATAAGTGAGGGCAGCGGGCATCTTAATTTTCCATGAATTATCTCTTCTACCCGCTTCAAAAATGGCTACTTGATGTGCTGGGTCTGTAGATAAACGATGAGCGAGCACACAGCCCGCTGAACCGGCACCAACGATGATATAATCTGTGACGGCATCATTCACTTTAGTCATCAATGCTCCTTAAAGATTTTGTATACTGTGAGGAATGACGACGCGGTGAGATGCGCCAATTTCAGCAAGCGTATATATGCCAACTGAAAAAATCAGTCCGTGGCAGCTTCTATCCATCTGATATAAAATTTAGTAAGGATCTACGATCCGGTTCAGTTCGACATAAACACTTTTAAGTTGTGTATATTGATTGAGTGTGATGACACCATTTTCACGACCGTGCCCGGAATGTTTATAACCGCCAAATGGCATACCAACGGGCGTTACATTATAATTGTTAATCCAACAAACTCCCGCTTCCAGTTGCTGGACGACGCGATGCGCGCGTTTAATATCTTGCGTGAAAATGCCGGCAGCTAAACCGAAAGGCGTTTTGTTTGCACGTTGTATCACTTCTATTTCATCATCAAAGACGAGAATACTCATCACTGGCCCGAAAATTTCTTCTTGAACAACACGTTGTTCATCATGATCACAAGCTAAGAGCGTCGGTTGTACATAATAACCAGCAGCGCAACCGAAATTGCTTTCCCGTCGACCACCACAAATTAAATGCGCACCGTCATCAATACCCATCTGCACGTAGTTCAATACTTTTTGCATATGGTTTTCACTAATTAATGCCCCTATTTGTGTCTCAGATGCAAAAGGATCACCCAGTATCAATTTAGACACACGCGCTTTTAGTGCCGTCATAAAGCGCGGATATATGTCACGTGCCACATACACACGCGTGCCATTGGAACAGATTTCACCTTGCGTATAAAAGTTAGCGAGAATACTACCAATAACTGCCTCGTCTAGATTGGCATCATCAAAAATAATGACCGGTGATTTACCACCAAGTTCCAGGGTCACAGGCAAAAGATTATCTGCCGCCTGACGCATGATCTGTTTGCCGGTGGCGACAGAACCAGTAAAAGAAATTTTTGCGAGCTCTGGTTGTGCTATTAATTCTGTCGCGACGGTACCATCACCCAACACCACATTGAAAACACCCGGTGGCATGCCAGCTTGGATGAAAATTTCTGCGAGCGCGAGCGTAGTGGCTGGTGTTAATTCAGCGGGCTTGTAGATCATGGTGTTGCCCATCACCAACGCGGGTGCTGCTTTCCAACAAGCTATTTGCAATGGGTAATTCCAGGCACCAATCCCTAAACAAATTCCTAATGGTTCACGTAGGGTGTAAATGAGATTGTTATCAGCGGGGATCACTTGCGACTCATAAGCGAGTGCAACTTTCGCAAAATAAGTCAAACAGTCTGCTGCTGAGAGAATATCGACGCTACGTGCTTCGGTGATGGGTTTGCCAGTATCCCATACCTCTAAAGTCGCTAAACGCTCAAGATTATCTCGCAACAATGCGGCTGCACGTAACAGAATATCACTACGTTGATTGAGGCTGTAATTTCGCCACGGATTTTTTGCTTGCAGACTTGATGACACCGCCTGCTTGATGACGTCCTGGTTTGCGAAAACAATATTGCCCAGTACGCGATGATCACCTGGGTAATGTTTTGGTAAAGAAGTGCTTGAATCATATTTTGTCGCATATTGTCCGTCTATAAACGACAGATAATCTGTATGCTGATGTGGCATGTGTCATCCATAGTTACACACGCGCACCCCAAGCAATCTTTGCCATCTCAAGGGGTACGCGAATCAGTTTAATGAAAATATTGATTGAATGCCTTCGTCATTAATTGTTGTAACTGTTGATACTGATGGATGATCGGCGTTTCTAAGCTGACGCTACCATCGGCATTTGCTTGGGTATTAATGGTGACCAATCCTGATTGCAACGCTGTTTTTGCAACCGACATACCAGTACTTTCTTCTTTTGCTAAGGCTGGCATGCTAGGTGATAACTTCGCCTCACCGTTATTGTTGATAAAACGCCACAGCGTCATTTGGTAATCAGCAACTTTTTGTTCGTCCATTGTAATACCACCTTGAGGTGCATCCATATAATGGGCCGCTGTCCATGGCATTTTCCATTTCAAATAGGGATAGGCGATTAAAGCGATGGATCGTTCCGCATAACCCGCGAGATACAATACACTATTTGCAAAAATAATTTGCTCAGCCGTGTGATTTTTTCCCATACGTCGGTAAACTTCCAATAGTTCTTGTACGGGTACCCACCAGGTGGTTGGATGTGTAAACCATTGATTTTTCTCAACAGTTAACAGCAAATCAATGCCTGTGTCCCCATATTGATGCGCCGCGTTGTAATCGTTATGAAAGTCCATGCGACTGCTTAATGGATAGAAGGTCCAATGAGTGACTTCATCCGAAACGCGATGTACCGCGCAACCAAATAAGAATGCGACTAAGGCAGGATGTTGTTGAACGGGATCGCTATATTTTTCTTTAATGAGTTTTGCAAAAGTATATATAAAAGCGTCCCAATGCGAATCTTCACAAAATTCACCATTGTAAATACAACCCGTATCAGGGTAATAAGCACCTACAAGGTATGCATCCATGTTATTTCGCAGCAGTTGACGTAAGCGTGCATCACCTAATTGCGCAATGGTTTCCTCAGCAATATACATATGCGTCATACCGCCACCCGCATAGGCCGCTGTTATAGCAAGACTAAATAAAACTGAAAAACAGAGTATAAGTTTTTTAAGCATCGTCATTCCTTATTGAGTTAACCTTACCTGAAGGAAGTGTAAACCCCATCACTTCAAATCCTTATTGATCACTAACAAATTTATGTGACAACTAAGCAAAAATATAGCGCATCCCTAGATCAAAGCCATTATTTAGGACACCACGTACATTTTTAGCGGGTAGAGAAAAAATCGCCTGTCCTGCAGTACCAGGGTTGACGGTGATCGTGCTGGGCTCAACACGGAAATTTGAAGTACCCGTCAGATGATATTGGGCAGTGACGCTTAAATGACAAGTAATATCATAATCAACGCCGACCTTAAATTGCCAAGCAAATGCACTACCATTGAGTGCCGGACTTTGTGTCATGACAGGCACAGCAATGGTTGTATTAGCGTTGAGATCATGCAGTTGTAGCATGTTGTGTGCATGCATACTCGCCGATCGTAACCATGCGCCGCCTAAACCAAAACCAATAGCAGGTGTCCATGGTGTATGATTTCTATAATCGAACATGGCATTGGCAAACAAATAATAGAGATTCGCACGATTGCTGACGGCACTCACTGGATCATTCAATTGTGTGGCAAAGCTATCGCCGCTTTCGGGAACGATTTCTTTCCAGGTATAAGCACCATTGACGTGTCTTTTCATATTTTGATAGAGCACCTCTGCTTCTATACGCAAGCAAGGATAAAGATTGCCACCGAGTGCGACTGATGCTTGATAACCATCACGATAATCGTTATGCCAGTTGACATTTGCTAGATAAAATTCACCCGTATTGTTTGGTGTAGGCGCATAGGTGATGATATTGGAGTTTGCGTGATAACGAGAATTTTGGCTGGGATAAAGCGTGCCACCAGCGATCGCAATATAGATATTTTGTATGGAAAGATTGGTGTAATGTTCATCATCATAAGCGTGAGCGATATTGGTAAATAGCAGTGATGCGACCAGGGCAGGGACGATGAGCTTCATGCTTAAATTCCTTTCAAGTTTTCCAATGCCCTGTATGGTAGCAAAACTAAATCAGGAAGTTAACGATTAGTCGCACTATCGTCAGTGAGGGGTTAGGAGGATAACGATGGTGGATACAGAACAGCTTCTGTGATCCACCATCTTTTTTAACTAAGCAGCAAAGATATCCGCACCATCACCGCCATAACCCCATTGGTCTTCGCGATCATCGTATTTGTTATAACAGTCTTGGAAAGATGCCGTTAGTGGTTGGCGATCAAAAGCAGCTTTCATAGCGCATGCGGCTGTTTCGTCACTAGGACCCACTAATAAATCATTAATACCCGCCGCATATTTTTGTGATTGCGCCGTGTAGAGCATCGTACTTTGCATTGGATCATTATACGCCTCACAGGCTAACCAATAATTGGTGACTTTGTAATGGAATTGGTTATTGAGGGTTTCTTGTATATCATCGACTGTCAGTACACCATCTACCGTGGTGATCACTTCTGGATTGGCATCGCCATCATAAAAGTTACCCACCAATTTCGGGCATTGCATATAATCGAGATAATTTTTACGCGTAGCGTCTTTTAATAATAGGCGAACGGTTTTTAAGCCATGCGCTTCCGCCGATTGCGCAACTTCTTCAGTAATGCGCTGCTCTAATTCCATATCATTAGGGGCGAAGGCGATTACAGCAATCTCATTATCTGGGCAACGTGCTTCATGCAAAGGCCCACCGGGTTGTTGCGCATTATCCTCTGCCGATAAGTGATAGGGTTGATGGACGCCACTCACGTGATAACCTCTATCTAAATCCATGCGCGCCACATCGACACGATGAAAGTTTTTTGATAATAGATACACGATGACATGATCTGGGATCCCGGACTTCGTCGTAATGAGCTGGGCTTTAATGGCGCGGAAATCTTCAAGACTAAACTGTTGCGCAATCTGCTTACTCAATAAAGCAATGGGTTCAGCTTGTGGCAGCCCGTTGGTCGTTGGGAGAAAGGTGATCGGGGTCTGTGCATAGGCCATGATTGGCATAGCGACGGTCGCAAGGAGGGTGGCTTTATATAAAATGGCTTTTAATTTCATCGTGAGTCCTTTAGGTGGATGGTAAGTTAGTCCTGTATAAAATTTACCCATAAGCGTGGCTTTTTTAAACTGACGTGTGCTCTACAGGCAAAGTATAAATTATAAGCATTATCACGGCTTGTCGCCAATAATTGCTTTCTGTTACTATCGAATCATTCTTTGCTTTCGTTATTTCCCAAAACTACCATGCGCTACTGCAACCGCTATATACTCTTGCTCCTGCTTTGCCTGAATAATGCATTGGCAGCGGCCCCACTGAGCTTGTTTCCTATAGACCATTACGATCAGGAGATTAGCCATTGGCTTAATCCGAATGCGCCGGGATATGAGCAACCATTGCTATCAAAAACGGTCCAACAACAACGCATGGCGCAATTCCTGCGTCACTACATTGGGACCGAATCTCCATGGGATGCACAACATATGTCGCGGTTACTAGAAGCAGCGCCACCCGATGATTTCAAAAGTGCCACTGAAGCTTTGTTGCAACTGTATAGTAATCACAATAAGTCGTCGGATGAGATTGGTTATGGGGAAAATTTTCGACCCTACCCAGCTTCATGGATCGCGCATATTGCTGCAAATATTGACCTGAAACAATTAGCCAACTTAAGTTATCAGCCACAAAATCGCGCCATTGCGGTGGAGAATTTGGCTGCACGTGTACTGCCCACAGCTGACCCGCATTATTATTCACACGACATTGCTGGTCAGGGCTATCCCTTCGATAACTTACAACTCTCAAGTTTATGGGCGGGTACACCTGTCTATATTGTCAGTGAATCGCATGACCATGCTTGGCTATTCGTCGTAACAGCCGACTACAGTGCTTGGGTGCCTGCGCAAGGCATTGCCCGAGTCGACGATGCGTTTGTGGCAAGATGGACGCAGGCGGCTAATACACAACTTATGGCGATAAGTAAAACGCAAACCACCTTGCTCGATGATCAGCAACATTATTTACTCACCAGTTATGTGGGTGCTGTTTTTCCAGCAACCCTGCATGACGGGAAAAGAGTCTTGATGGTTCCTGTCGCCAATAGCATCCATCAAGCTGTCATTCATCTGTCACCCATGGCAAACGATGATGCGGTGAGTATGCCGCTCAGCGCAACACCACAGCATTTTGCAAAAATCATTAGCACCTTACAGGGGCGTCCTTATGGTTGGGGTGGCTATTTGTTTTTGAATGATTGCTCCCAGGAATTAAAAAGTTTATTCACGCCTTTTGGTATTTGGCTACCGAGACATTCTTTCACGCAAATGGAAGCGGGACATCAATCCGATCTTTCCTCTTTACCACCTGCGGCGCGTCTTTCGACCTTGCTTCGCACGGGTAAACCATTACTTACGTTGATCTACATTGGTGGGCACGTGGTGTTATATGTTGGACATTATGCAAACCCCGCTGAACCGGGGACACAAATGGCGTTAACTTATCAAGATGCCTGGGGATTAAAACCTCATCCACCCAGCCGACGTGCTGTCATTGGGGAAGCGGTCTTTTTTCCCTTGCTGTTGCACTATCCTGAAGATGCGACCTTAGTCTCTCAAGCGGCACAACCCTACTTCATCATGACTGATCTAAGCGAGATGCATTAAAGGGTAGGCCGCACAGCCAAACCCGTTCGCCCCGAGGACGTTGTCTCGAGTGTGCCCACGATAGCTGATGATTTTTGTCGTGCGCCACATTGCAAATTAGCAGCCAATTTCGCCTTAAGCATATGTTAAGAAAAATCAATTTAACGCGAAAATAAATGCCTATTTAAGTCTCTTATAATAATACCTCGGTAAGATCTATACACTGAACCATATCAACTATCATCGAGGAGACAACCGTGGAAACAAGAAAACTTGAAAAAACCAAAAAATTTAGTAAAGCACAATTGCATATACAGAATCATGCGGCAAAAATTATCAAGTACCTAAGTGACACGGTGACGTCTAGAAAGCTAGCACACATTGGCAAATGTTTTGATGGTGCTCAAGAGAGATTATTTTTTAATTCTAAAGATATTGATTTAGAAAATATTTTTACTCAAGCTGATCTTGTTAAATCTTTCGAAAAAAGGTTTGATAAATGGAAGAATAAGATCAGTGTCGACAACATCCAAGTGGCAATAGATGAGATCGTCGATTATTATTTTGCACCGATTGCGACGTCGCCAGCATGGGAAGAATTTTTAAAGCAACAAAAGATACCAGAGAATGAGAGAGAAAGTGCCCTCGCAAAGATAAAAGGTGCTTTTGCCTACAAAATTCAATCTGCGGCTTTTACGAAAAATAGTGTAAAATTTTCTGAGTCCAAAACTAAGTCTAAAATTATTAACCTCACACTCATTTATAGTTCTTTCACGCAGCCAGCCAACGTAATAAAAGATCAGCAAGAAAAGTTGAAAACCGCAATAAAAAATAAACTACTTCACTTGGTTCGCCTAACCACACTGCCTGATATCGTCAAAAATATAGATAAATGGAAAAGTAGTATTAAAAAGGAAGGCATTTATGCGACGCTGCCCGAGCACAATGAGCAAGTGTTGGAAGACCAAATGCGAAACATTCTATTGTTGGTCATCGAGACAAAATTAGATGCATTGTTTATTGAAATTAAGCACAATCAATGTAAACCGGATGATCGTAAAGTGATAGAATTGATTACCTCTATTCGCGATGAGAATGCTGTGTTGGTGGGGAAGTATGATGCACTATCTCGAATAAACGAGCTTTATATAAAATTGCAGTTCATGGTGAATGAATTGGCAAAGACGAATAGTAATAATGCAAAAATACTAGCGTCAGTCATATTGGATGATATAGATGTTTATGCAAAATCAGCTGGCAAGCAAATCTCACTTGCTATCGTGAAAATAGCTGATCGGTTGATCACAAAATATAGTAAAGATAACAAAGCTTATCCAAATCTGATGCCAGCAGTAGAAAGTCTAAGAGATGAGGAAAGCAAAATTGAGGCGATCAAAGTCGGGGCAAAGCTTGATGAAAACAAAACTGAAATGCTTGATGCTGAGAAACCTGTACAGCATCATATGCCAAGACGCTTGCAAGATTCTCCGATTGTCGGCAGAAAGATCGTCGCCAGGTATAGCAACAAAGCAAATCTGTTTCAAGACCCATTACGCGGTAGCATTTCTTTAACAAAAGAGGCATCCCAACAATTTGTCGTGACAGAGACGTCAACGATTGAGATGGAATACTCAACGCCAGAGGAAGAGACACCTTCACTCCGCTCGAGCATCCAGCACACGCTATCAGCGACACGCCTAAAACCGGCATTGAATGCATCTAATTTGAGAAGAGGCACTTCTGTGGATGATAGTGCTTCGATATTCGCATTAGGTAGAAAAATCGATATCGCAGATGACAGCAGCAGAGATATCGACAACGTGCAAACACCCAAAAAGCCAAGTATGAGTTAATTCATAGCATTCATCCAGGTGACAAGCAGCGTCACCTGGATGAAATGTGATACTGCTGTTTAAGCCATTTTCATTACTATTTGTGTCCCAATCATTCAAACATCTTACTGCAGCCACCTTGGCTTTATGGCCGAATCGATGCTAATATCAAATCGTGGCTAATGGTACGAAAGCACTAAGTTATGCTAATGTCACTAAACGGTTAATCTCACTGATCCACTGTCTAAACGCGCCGCCTGCAAGGATGAAGCCGTGCGATTATATATGCTGGTACTATGGGTAGTAATGGGTTTAACGGGATGCATTCATTACGCCGGGATGCATGCCACTGCGACCCCCTATCAACCTCAGCAACTGAACCAACCACACCACTATGCTGTGCCTCATGGTGCATCCCAGCGCGTAGCACACGATGATTGGTGGTCATGCTTCCATGACGCACAATTGAATCAACTTATTGAGACAGCGCTCGAGAATGCACCCACCATTGCGATCGCCAAAAATCGAATTCAGAAAAGCGCAGAACTAGCCAATCAGTCTGAAGCGGCACTTTGGCCGAACATTGATCTCTATGCGTATAGGACACGAGAACGCTTTGCAAAATATGGTTTAGTGGCACCACCTTTTAGCAATAAAACCTTTAACATTACTGATATAGGCTTAAATTTCAATTATGAAATTGATTTTTGGGGCAAGAATCGTGAGCAGTTGACCGCACGAGTCAGTGATAGTTGTGCGACATTAGCGGATTACGCAGCCACACGATTGATCTTGTCCACAGCAGTGGCGAGTCATTATTTCGAATGGCAGCGCGCGTTGAAGAAACAACAACTGGCCCAAGCCATTCTGATGCAACGTGAAAGAATTTTAAAAATTGTACGCGATCGTTTGTCGCATGGTATTCAATCTGAGATTCCAGTGAAGACAGCACAAACGGATCAAGAGGCCGCACGTTTAGCCTTACAACAGTATACGGAAAATGCTGCCCTGATCCGCCATCGTCTGGCTTTATTGTTAGGTGATAATCCACTGACGACCACAATAGAGGTGCCGCGCTTCAACCATAAACATCCACACATCACTGTGCCAGATGATCTGCCATTAGCATTAATCGGTCAACGTCCTGACATTGCTGCTGCACGCGCGCGTGCAGAAGCAGCGGCACATCGCGTGAAAGTCGCCAAAGCGCGGTTTTATCCAAGCATCAATTTGAATTTACTCTTCAGTTATCAGTCCATTTTTTTCAATAAACTCTTCAATCATGAAAGTCAAAACAATGCGGCCACCGGTGCTATTGATTTACCCATTTTTGATGCGGGTGCACGGCGGGCAAACTTAGGGGTGCGCTATGCCGAGTATGATGCTGCCGTTAATCAATATAATCAAAGCATATTGATTGCACTCAAAGAAGTTGCTGACCAGTTAGTATTACTAAAAACCGTCGGACAACAACTTCGTACGCAAGGTGCTGCGGTTGCTGCAAGCCAACGAAATGACGCTTTGGTGCGTTTACGCTATCAACATGGCATTATTGATTATTTACCCGTTTTGACCATGCGCGAAACTTATTTAGAACAACAAATGTTGCTCGTCGATTATCAAGCACGACAGTTGTTAGCACAAGTAGCGATGATTAAAGCGTTAGGAGGCGATTTTACCATCCACAAGGAACAATATGACTGCTGCCACACCACCTGACGCTGATCGCGCACACACACGTAAACAACGTCGTCAAAGTGCCATAGGGCTGATTGTATTTATCACCGTGTTTATCGGCATATTTTGGCTATTGTATTGGTTAGTGTGGGGAAGATTTTATATCTACACAGATGATGCCTATGTCGCTGGTAATATGGTTGAATTGATGCCGCAAATTCCCGGCACCATTGTTGCGATCTATGCAGATGACACGCAATTAGTGTTGCAAGGGCAACCGGTGATAAAATTAGATGACACAGACATGACAGTCGCATTACAACATGCGCGCGGTCGTTTGGCATTGACAGTACGTAAGGTGAGACAATATTTTGAAGAAGTACAACAAGCACAGGCGAATCTGACACTCACAAAAGCAAATTGGGAAAAAGCGACACTAGATCTGAAACGTCGTGTAGGGTTAGTGGGTGCTCAAGCTATTTCAAAAGAGTTAATGCAACATCATGTCACATTGGAACAAACAGCTCGCGCGCAATACGAATTCGCACTGCATCGCTTAGCCGCCGCCCGGGCATTAGTAGAAAATACGTCACTCTATGAGCATCCGCAGGTCGTGCAGGCGAAAGCTGAATTCAAAAATGCATATCTCAACTGGGTACGAACCACGATCTATGCACCTGTCACTGGGTTTGTCGCAAAGCGTACGGCGCAGGTGGGTCAGCAAGTGAATTTGGGGACGGCTTTATTGGCGATTGTGCCTTTAAATGATGTATGGGTCGATGCAAATTACAAAGAAACGCAGTTAAAACGTCTACGAATTGGCCAGCCGGTATCGTTAATTGCAGATGCCAACGGGATACGCTATCACGGAGAAGTGCAGGGCTTAGGTGCAGGTACTGGTAATGCTTTTGCGCTGCTCCCACCACAAAATGCCACTGGCAATTGGATTAAGATCGTACAGCGCTTGCCGGTGAGAATACGCATTAAGTTGCAAGAACTCGTATCGCATCCATTGCAGCTTGGCTTATCCATGCGCGTCACTGTGAATACGCATGATCTATCGGGACCTATACTCGCGACGGTAACGAATAGCAAACCGATATATACAACGCCAATCTTCAATGATCAGCTAGCGCATGCCAATAACGAAATTCACCAGATATTACAAATGAATGCGGGTGAGATGTCGCTAGATGACCGTCTATCGCAATGGCTATCCCGACCGACGCCACTCAATCTTTTTGATCCAGCGCGTTTGGCTGCACAATCGGAAGCGGATAACATCTTACGTGACAATGCGCCTAACTTAATACTCGAGGCAGCACCTGACGTTCTTAAACGTTACGCCGTTAAAAAGGAACTGCCGCGTGCATAGATTTTTAACGTCAGACATGCGCTTGCTGGTGACGATTTCGTTGTCACTCGGCATCTTCATGAATATCTTAGATGTATCCATTGCCAATGTTTCCATTCCCTATATTGCCGGAGATTTGGCTGTGGGTCCGGATCAAGGCACCTGGATCATCACGTCGTTTGCTGTCACCCAAGCCATCAGCTTATCCTTAACTGGCTGGTTAGCACGTCGATTTGGTGAAGTGCGCTTGTTTATTACTTGCACGGTGTTATTCACCATTTTTTCGTTATTGTGCGGTTTATCACAGAGTTTAGAAATGTTAATTGTCGGCCGCGTGTTGCAAGGCGCGGTCGCAGGGCCGATGATTCCACTGTCACAAAGTTTGCTATTACGCATTTACCCAGAGGAACGCAAAGGATTGGCAACCTCACTTTGGGCGATGGTGGCGATTATCGCCCCCGTACTGGGTCCGGTCATTGGCGGCTATATTACTTATCATTACAGCTGGCCATGGATTTTTTACATTAATCTGCCACTAGGTTTTTTTTCTGTGTTAGGCACATACTATGTGCTCCATGAATATGAAACCGAGACTGCCCATGTACCTGTGGACATCATCGGGTTCATGTTATTAACCATGGGTATCGGTGCTTTACAAGTTGTGTTAGATAAAGGTAAAGATTTAGATTGGTTCAATTCAAATGTCATCATCGCACTCGCGATTACGGCGTTACTCTCACTCAGTATATTTATCGTGTGGGAACTCACTGATGAAGATCCTGTTGTTGACTTAAAACTATTTAAGCGCCGAAATTTTGCAGTGGGTACGATTGCGCTGTTTGTTGGCTTTGCAGTCTTCTTTGGTAACATTGTTATTTTACCATTATGGCTGCAAACACAAATGGGTTATACCTCAGTGTGGGCGGGATTGGCTACCGCACCTTTGGGTATTTTAGCGGTAGTTCTCTCGCCCATGGTCGGTAGCATTATCCATCGAATCGATTTACGCATCTTAGCGAGCATTTGTTTTATTGTTTTTGCGGGCGTTTCTTTCTGGTGTACTAATTACAATACTGATGTTGATTTTACACATATCGTTTTACCACGATTTATACAAGGTATTGGGGTTTCGTGTTTCTTGATGCCTTTATTGCTTATCGTTATTGCGGGTTTACCGGACAAACGCGTCGCATCTGCATTGGGACTCGCAAATTTTTTCCGTATCTTAGGCGGTAGCTTTGGCACTTCACTCGTCGTGACTTTGTATGATCGTCGTGAGCGCTTTCACCATAATAACTTGATTGAGCAAATCACCAATTTTAACCCCATACGCTTACATACCACAGCCCAATTACAACATTTGGGGTTTAGTGCCCGTCAAGCAGACGCTGTTATTCAAGATCAAATGACGAATCAATCGTTTATGCTAGCAATGAATGATGTTTTTTGGCTGTCAGGTGTCATTTTCATTTTACTGTTAGGCATCCTGTGGTTAGCTAAGCCGCCATTCTTGACGCAAACGCCGCACGCAATCAGCGAATAAAGCGTTGCTAAGAAAGGCGAAGTGGTGCCTGACCCACAGTCACAATAGACAGCTTCTCTGGATTGAGATATTGTCGAATCACACGATTCACATCATCCATATTGACTTGCTCTATGTGCGCACGAAAGGTGTCTAGATAATTTAATGGCAACTCATAGGCACCCATATGTAATAAGTAGCTGGATTTAGCAGCCGTGCTCATCAAAGATAAAGGAAAGCCATTAATAATTTCACGTTTGGCATCCTGAAGTTCCAATCTAGTCGGTCCACGCTGGTAAAATTCTTTGAGAATCGCCATGGTCAGTGTATAAGTTTTTTGTACCTGTGCTTGACGGGTTTGCACGGCGATCGCAATAGGGCCAGGCATTTTCATCGTTGCTAACATACTGGAGATGGCATAGGCTAGTCCGTGTTCGACCCGGATTTTTTTGAATAATATCGAGTTAAATGATGAGCCGCCTAGGATATGATTAGCCAGTAATAAGGGAAAATAATCAGGGCTGTTATTGGGAATGCCTAACCATCCCATCATTAATACGGTTTGGTCACTGGGAAAATGTCTGTGTTGATAATGGGGTGTAGGTATTGGTATGGTTTGTAATGCTAACGTACTACTATTGTCACGACCTTTACCCAATGGTGCTAGGAGGGTATTAGAGATTTCCTTAGCAGCTGTTTGGCTTAGATGACCTATAATGGTAAGGACTGCACCTTGTTGCACATAATGTTGTTGGTAAAACTGTACGAGCGCATGACGATTAATATCAGCAATAGATTTGGGCGTGCCCATGACTGGATGCGCATAAGGGTGTTTACCATATAAATGGGTAAACAATAGATCTTTAGCAATGGCCTCTGGCATTTGTTGGCGCATATGCACTGCACCAATAAAGCGCTTTTTCATGTTTTGGAATGCAGCCTCGGGAAAGTTGGGTGCATTAATGATTGACTTTGCAACACTTAACGTTTTATCAAGATATGCCGCATCAGATAGGCTAATTAATCGAACCATGCCCAAGTCTCGATCTGCGTCAGTCTCCAATTCGGCACCCACTAATTCTAGCTGCTGTGTGATGCGTTTAGCAGTGTAATGTCGTGTCCCTTGATTCAGCATCACATTGACTAATTGTGACAACCCTAATTGTTGCTGATCAAAGCAAGAGCCAGCAGCAAATGCCAATTGGATTTCGACGAAGGGAATTTCTGGCGCAGCGATAAAGTAGACGCGTGCAGCACCAACTTGCCAATGAGCAATTTTAAATAGATGAACTTTTTCTTGGTTAGCTAATTTTGTCATCGTTTTGATCCACCATCGTTGAAACAACTGTATCTTTAGGTATCGCTAAGGGATACAAGCGTGTAATGATCGCGGCATTTTTATCAAGATAGTGCGCTGCTACTCGTTGAATATCTCGAGTTGTCACAGCTTGGACGTGGTCAACCGCCTGGTAGATATCTTGGGTCTTCAATCCCACAGCGACAAAACAACCAATTTCATTCGCTTGATACTCGATGGAATCTTCATGATAGATGCGCCCAGCAATGATGCGTGATTTGACACGTTGCAATTCATCTGCAGAAATTTTATCGCTTTTGATGCGTTCAATGGCATTGAAAATAGCCTGTTGTGTTTTGTTTAAATGACTAATTTTATTCGGTGTTGCTTTGAGAATAAACAAAGTGTCTAGGCGTTCAAACGGTGAGTAACGATAGCCGATATCGAGAGCAAGCTCCTCTTTGACCACCAGTTGTTCCTTTAAGCGTGAATGGCCACCGCCTGCCAATAATTCTGTTAACACCATTAATGCAAATACATCATTGGCATTTGCTGCGGTGCGCCAAACGGGCGTTGGATAGCCAATGCAAAGCCAAGGTAATTTTGCAGGCAGCGCGATCCGCATTTCTCGGCCACCTTGGGGTAAGAGAATCGGCTTTTCGATAGGTGGTAGTATTTTTTTAGCAGGGATAGCGCCGAACAAACGTTTGATCATCTTATAAGTAGCCGTAGGTTCGACATCACCCACAATGACAATAAGTGCGTTATTAGGGCTATACCAACGTTGATACCAGGCACGTAAATGTTGCACACTCAATAGTTCAATATCTCGCATCCATCCGATCACTGGATGTCGATAAGGGCTGGTTAAATAAGCAAGTGCCGTAAAACTTTCATTAGCACGTGAATAAGGATTATTGTCGATCATCATGCGTCGCTCCTCCATCACGATTTCTTTTTCTTGCTGAAAATGAGTGGTGGAGAGCATTAAGTGTTGCATACGATCTGCTTCAAAGCGCGCGTAGTAACTCAGTTTATCTACGGGTAAGGTAGCATAATAAGCAGTATAATCATGCGAGGTAAATGCGTTTTGTATACCACCATAGAGCGGTAGCTGATCTATCACCTTATTCATGTGTACATGCTTACTTCCCCTAAACATCATATGTTCTAAAAAATGAGAGATGCCGGTGATGCCATCTGCTTCATAACTGGAACCTACTTGATACCAAACTTGACATGTTACCACGGGCGCACGTCGGTCCGGTTTCACAAAAATTTTTAAACCATTCTCTAGCACAAATTCATGTATGTTGTTCATGGGCTTGGTGCTCGAAAGTTAATTTCGTATGACGTAATTCCCTACCTATAGATAACAAGCTTAAAAAGAAGATTAGGGTAGGGATGGTGATGGCAATTTGCTGTGAGGAAAAACCTAAAACCGACTCAATGCCCAAAATAGACAGAAACGAAGATAGGATTAAATACGTGAATCCAAACAACAGGATTAGGTAGAGTAGGCATGCAGCCCAATAGCATGCTTCAGCAAAATGACCTTTAAATTTCGTAGGATGTGCTCGCCATTGTATCAACCAGTGGTAAGCATCTGAACGCAGTGTTTGCTTGCCTAAAAGGTCCATCAAAATAAAGCAACCGTCATATTCACGTAATGGACTTAGATTCTTAAAGGCATGAAAATAGGTAAATACACTGATCAACCATAACAAGCTGAACATCTCAGTGTCACGATAAAAGGCAGCAAATAACATAAAAACACTTGCAATGAATAAATCGGCGTAAATACCAGCGATATCGACAGCTAATTTTTGTTTACGGTTAGCGCGCCAAATTTCTGACGTATCTGCATAAACGATCGGTGAGAACCAATACCAACCCAATCCAAAGCGATTCACTTTATAAGAAAAATGTTTAGTGGTAATTGCATGCGAAAACTCATGCAAAATAATGGTCATCACATTGATAGGGATAATCAAAATAATGAAATACCATAAGTTAATCAGGTCAGGGTGAAGGTGAACGCGACTCGACGGTAGTCCATGATTTAACGTGACTAAAAAATACAGACCATACAGAATAGTTGCAAGAAAAAACAATTGCATTGGCCACTTAAACAATAGGTAAAAACCACGTTGATATTTTTCGCTAAAATAGCTATCTGTGCCAACTAAGGTAAACTCTTTTTGCGTGTAACTGTGGAGTTTGCGTGTGAAGCGTTGCCAGAGTGACAACTGGTTGCTATGGAGCGAATCAATATTAATTGTCGGTATAATTACAAACTCACGTTGTGCAAGATCATATAAAAGGTTGCAGATGGCATCTGGTGAAAAGGATTTAAACTCGTTGAAAAACAAAATCGTCAACTCTTGAATTGTGTTTACCCCATCTAAATGTTTCCAGATAAATTGGGATTCTTTGTTCAGTCTATAAAAATAACCAAACTCTTTTTGTTCCAGTGTGACTATTTCTCTCCCATCTAATGTTTGGGCTTCATTCACAATCACATTAGGATTAATAGCTGGCTGAAAGCGATTAACCATAAATCCAACTAAGGAATGTGTAAACGCCTCGTCCGACTTTAAAAGCTTGATGAGATCGCCACGCCGCAGTACTAGCAATTTGCATGGAGTCAACGTTCTTACCGTTGAATTACGACGTCCAGTGGTGAGAATACCTGCTTCACCAAAGAGTGAATTGTCAGTTAATATTGCCATACGTTGTGTTGAGCCATCTGCTCGAAGAGCAATGACTTCTACCTTGCCTTCGAGAAGCAAATAACAGCAATCAGCATGTTCGCCGACTTTAACCACTTCTTTATTTTCTGGGATTTCCATCATTGTAATACATTTAGCAACATTGTAGATGTTGTCATTACTCAATTGGGAAAATGGTCCAATCTTTTTTATGAAGTTTAATTTGAGCAGCCACAATGACATATTACTGAGAATGGCGTCTGCATCTGGTAATTGACGAATAATGCTATCTAATGTCTCAATATTGAGACGTAAGGCATCTAACGTTGTCATCGCAGTAACAGTGGCCACACGCTTGCCAGTTGTTGAATAAAATCCATGAGAAGAAAAGCCGATCATTTCGCCTGGTTCTAGCATTGCCGTTGGCGTGCTACCGTCATTGACTTCATCTGCAATGACTTTGGCCTTACCATCCAGTATCAAATAGAAATCAGTGGCGAACTCACCTTTCTGAACGATGACATCGTCTTGACGAAAGCGAACTTCTTGCATATTTAGGCACAGGGATTCGATAATGTGTGGCGGTAAATTTTGGAAAAAAGGATTAGTTGCGATGAGTTGCTGTTTGTACTCTTGACTGTATGTCTTCATCGCGGACTCTGTGATGCAAAGTTGTTAACCCCTATACTATGCTAGCCGTCTTTAATTCAATTCTATCCACAACCTACACTATTGATAAATCGATAGTGTGCCGCACTTATATCACACGCAAATCAAGCATCATTCACTCAGCTTGATTTGCGTATGCCTATCTACAATTACGACCAGTCAAATATACCGGCAAATAATCGTGATTTTTGGATACGTTCTTTGAACTCATCATAGGTCCAGTTGGACCAGTTTTGAGACTTTAACCACTTCACTTGCTCAGGTGACAATTTGATGCCTTGTTCTTTCCACCATTGTTCTGGGCTGCTTTTCCATTGTTGCCAGTTTGCTTGTGTGAATTTGTAAGCCATAACTACCTCCAATTTAGTTTTTTCTTTTAGTAAAGATAGACCCTTACAGCGCCATGCGATGGCATGGACTTATACCTCAATTTTAGCATACCTTGGATGTGCGCATGGCTGCCGAGGTGCGCCAGATATTAATGGTGTAACTTTCAATAAGTTATCTCAAACTTACGAGCGGCATTGATGCCGAATCCATGATCTGCCTCCTTTCAGTACATAAATCATTTTCGAGTGCTATAATTAAGCAGTATCAGACTTTTTTTAATTTAACTTGTAAAAACAGTAAGATAGTAAATTAGTGATTTTAGTGGTTAGTGCAGGGTAGTGGAGGCTTTATGAAAACCACAGTGGGTCCGGCGCATCATCATTTAAAAGAGAAAGAAAAAGCGAAACACCACGCAACGCATTCACAACATCCACACCATTCCCATCGTACGCATGCGCATGAGCCTCATTACCATCCTCATCATCATCCGAGCAAACTTGCCGAACGTCACTACGAACATCCAAGACATCAGAGTTACCGACGTATTCTTGCACCAGATGAGAAATTATTATTTATACAACATCCCGCTGAACACGATTTCGATGAGCACATAAATCCACATGCACATGATGATGTATTAAGGCTGACGCGTGGTATCTACATCATGGAAGAATGGTGGCGTAAGCAACATATAGCGGTATCGTTTTATCTTACCGACTACAATCAATATTATTTAGAGGGGATAAATGAATTAGAAGAATATGTACGTGCATTTCATCAAACCATTGCGCCTCATCAGCAAATTGAAGATAAAACATTAATATTCGGGGTAGGTGCAACACAATTATTACATGCGGCTATTTATGCACTCTGCATCAAACATGCGACACATACGCATGAAAAACACCACTTATATACTCGACCCCTGTATTTTACCCATCAATTGCCAGGATATTTAGATACGCAATTGTTAATTGAATCGTTCAGTTCATTTAATTCTCGCTGGATTCATTTTGCGGATCATCGCTTGGTACCACATAATGATTTAGTTGAATTTGTGACGTGCCCGAATAATCCAGATGGACGCTTTTTACAATCGCAAACGCATGCGAAATATGTGGTTCATGACCGAGTGAATTTGTGGCCATTTTTCATGACGAACCAATTAAGCAATTATTATCAAGAAACATTGGAGAATGATCAAATTACGATATTCAGTCTAGCAAAGTTATTATCATTTTCTGGTAGTCGCGTCGGATACGCGTTGGTGAGTGATCCAGAAATTGCCCGATACATGAAGTACTTTGTCATTCGTGATACACATGGTGTGGCTGCCGATGGTGAGTTACGATGTCTTTCTACTTTACGCTTTTTAATCGATAACAATAGAGCACATGAATATGTAGATTGGTTGTCAAATGAATTTAAAAAACGTTGGGATATTCTCTCTAAAGCAATCAAAGATACCCCAATGAAACTCGTCAATGGGGGTGGCGCCACCGTTTGGATTCATACGCCACAACGCGCCGAGAAATATGTTTTTGATCATTATCATATTCTCGGTACTTACGGACCTGAATATGGTGCCAGTGATCATTACATTCGTCTCAATTTGCAGTGTACTGAAGCTGAGTTCAACGAATTCTTATTCCGTCTGCATCACCCGCTAAAGTGAGGGAAGGCAGTCACACTAGTTTTTTTATCGCACGAATTTTTCTAGCTTGTATCATAGCGACACCAATCAAAATGATGATGATCCCAATGCACTGATAATGTGATGGGATTGTCCCATTAAATAAATAATCCCAAAGTAGGGTGAGTGCTGGTATCACATAGAGAACGGTGCTGGCATGTACGGCATCCCATTCGCGGATAAGATGATAGTAAAGCGCGTAAGCGAGTGCAGTAGAGAATAATCCCAGATACAAACTGGCGAGTATGGGTTGCGAGTGAAAGAGCATTTGTAGGTGTTGCGGATAGTTGGCGCCTAATAACACTAATAACAATAGGAATACAAAGCTGCCACAATGTTGATAATAGAGATTGGTTATAAAATTGACAGCATTCTCACCGTGTAACACGTATTGATTGAGGATATTACCGATCGCGTAGGAGACCGCCATGCTCAAGACCGCGAGACTCCCAAATAAAAACATCGGATGATGACCAAAACTCACCAATGGGGTAAAGATGATAACGACCCCGATCAAGCCCAGTATTAAGCCGGTACAAGTGAAAAAAGTAAGTGTGGTCTTTTGCGGCATGAATATAAGGGCCAAAAGATAAGTCCAAATACTGACCGTGGCATTAATAATCCCCGCGAGACCAGGGGAGATGTATTGTTCTCCCCAAAATAAAGTCGCAAAAGGGATGGCCTGGGCAAATATGCCTACCAGCATGATATGACGATGTCTAACAAACGCACAGGGAAGTTTTTTATGCATGACTAAGGTTAAAAGTGCGATTGATGCTAGCGCAATGCCTACGCGTACAGCGGCACCAAAAAGGGGTGGCCAGACGGCAACGACCATTTTGATGGCAATAAATGAGCCGCTCCATAAGCATGCACACAGGAGGAATATCAGCATATTAAACTTAGATGGTATGTGAGACATCAGTGATACTTCGCTCTAGATAAAGGGTGGCCGTGGACATCATAGGCATAAAGATATCATAGAATTTGAGCTTTAGGGATTGAGGAATCATTCGTTTGATAGTCGCATGCCACCTGTACACTAAATATACATTAATTTTTTTATGATACTATTGACTCTCTCGTTACGTGACCCCTTATGGTGTGTGGGTCGATAAGAGGAATACCTATGGCATATACGATAAATAAATTAGCTGCGCTTTCTGGCGTGAGTATCCAAACGCTACGTTATTATGACGAGATCGGATTACTCAAACCTGCTTATTATGGCGAGAACAATTATCGCTATTATGAAGAGGCACAACTGCTGAGGCTGCAGCAAATTTTATTTTTCCGTGAACTTAAGTTTCAGCTTGGCGACATCAAGAGGATACTCTCTGATCCCAATTTTGATCAACTCTCGACATTGGCATCACACAGAGAAATTCTTGAAAAAAATCTGAATCATGCAAAAGCGCTGCTTCAGACAATTGATAAAACGATTGCACACTTAAGAGGAAAGTTGACAATGAAATTAGAAGAAATATTTGATGGTTTTGATGCTGAAAAACAATCTCATTATGAAGATTTTCTTGTAGAAAATGGTGTTAGTAAAGAAATGATCAATCGTAGTAAGGAAAATGTGAAACACTGGGATGAAGCAGCATGGCTGGCACACAAAAAAGAAGCGGCTCAGATTTATGCAGCATCAGTTGCAGCGATCAATCACCAGCTTGAACCTGGATCACCTGAGGTGCAAGAAATCATCAAACAGCACTACCAGATGACGACGATATTTTGGACGCCAACGCGAGAAACTTACATTGGTCTTAGCCAACTTTATTGTTCACATCCAGATTTTGTAAAATTTTATGAAGAAATACACCCAGATTTGTTAGCTTATTTAGTAACAGCTATGAAAGTGTATGCCGAAACCGCGCTATGATGCGCGGTTCGACGCTAAATGCCAAGTAATGATAACCAGGAACATACCATGTCAAAAAAATGTGTTAGGTGGGGTATTTTAGGTACAAGTAACATTTCTGAGGTAATGGCTAAAGCGATACAAGAATCGCAAACCAGCGAACTTGTTGCTATTGGCAGTCGTTCAATAACGACTGCTAAAAGCTTTTCTGAGAAATTTTCTATTCCAAAGTATTATGATGATTATCAAATGTTGCTGAATGATCATGATATTGATGCTATCTATATAGGGTTACCCAATCATTTACATAAAGAATGGATGATTCGTTGTGCACAAGCAGAAAAACATATTTTATGTGAAAAGCCTTTTGTGGTAGCAATTGAAGAAGCGCAAGAAGTCATTTCTGTGATGGCGCAATCGAACATATTTTGCATGGAAGCGTTAATGTATCGATACCATCCACTCATATCTAAATTGCAAGAATTAATACAAAATAAAACCATTGGTGATATAAAATTGTATCATGCAACCTACACAGCGCATATCGCTGATGTTGCAAATCCTACAGCGGGTGGAAGTATACGTAACCTTGGGTGTTATCCAATTTCTTTAGTCCGGTTACTTGCCGAAGCCGAACCCACAGAAATACATGGTACGGGACGAATGAATCCGCATAATGGTACAGATAATCAAGCAAGTGTCATCTTAAAATTTGCGGATAAATCGATGGCCGTTGTCTCAACTGCTGATGACATAAAAATGTCTTGGCAATTTGAAATCTATGGTACATATGGCACTTTGAAAGTTGTTACAAATCCATGGTTACCGAGCCGTGATCACAATGTAATAATGATTCAATTCAATAATGAAGCCGCTCCAATAGAAATAAACGTCAGTGCAGAAAAATCTCTATATACCTATCAGATAGATTGTGTTAACAAACAAATATTGGATAGAGATGCATCGGCATTTGATGGTATATCATTGGGGGATAGCTTAGGGAACACTATCGTCTTAGAGAAATGGCTACAACAAGTAAAATCATATGATGAAGCGTGAAATTTCCAGTCGTAAACTCAACCGATAAATTTAACGGCCGGTAATGTGAATTACCGGCCACGTTAAGAGTATTTTAATCTAAAATCTCAGTGTCACACTGTCCTCGCACTTCCGATCTCCACAGCATACAAACTGACTTTCCCCGCCTAGAAATGCGCCATGCTTGACGCACGACGTGTTATTTGTCGAGTGCAGAGTTATTTTCTGAGATTAATTATATATTTAAGTTAATGTTAATAAAAACTCTCTATAATTTACTTATATATCTGATAATACGAAAGTGTGCAACATGCCAGCAAATAAATCCACACAAAAAAACCAAACGCCAGTGGCATTTAATTCATATTTGCACACACTACATGCCAGTGCTCGTATTGACACTAAAATTCTAGAAGAATTAGAAAAATTATTTGATTTGCACGATCCATCAAGCAATCTCTGGAAAAATAACCATGAATTAAATTTAGTATCTTTATATAAAAAATACGTTGATCCAACCGCTGGTGACTCATTTAACATAAATGAGTTATATGCAATCGCTCTAGAAGAGTCAAATGACAAAATATCACCCCTAGATAATAATGAAAATAAAATGCGTAAAAAGGATTTTTTTAAATTATTTATCTCTGTTACTGAGAATCCACATAAACAATATCAAGCAATGGCGGCTTTCGTATACAAGTGGGGATTCGATGCTGAGCTTAGCGCGTGCAACAAATACCGGATGTTTTTGGAACAATGTCTGCGTCAGGAACTACGATTAAATCCTCATTTAAAGGCGCTCTACACTAGGTTTTTTAAAAAGCGCAACATTAAGATTCAGGCGAATGACATAGATATCATTGTTAATGCCATATTGACATACGATCCTGAGAAAATATATCGTGAGGATGATAATGTCAGTTTGTTCGATGATGAAGACTGTGTGAATTTATTAAATCACAATGGTAATGTGGTTGATGATTTAAAACAGTATTATTTACTCAAAAAATTAGAATCAACCCAACATTCACGAGTAGCATTCGATAGGGTGTTTAATAAGCATTTTACTGTTTTCACTAATCCTTTAGTTCAAGAACCTAAAGTTGCACCGAATGATCCTATACCTGAAAAAAAGCAGAAGCTAAGTGATTTTATTAAAGATAGAAGTTTATATTTCATTGGCTATGTTGTGATGATGCCACTTACTCCCATTATTAATTTAGGCGCTTCCTTTTACTATCTCATCAAATATGGTGCAAGCCATAGCGCACGTTTGTTCAAGAAACCATTAAATAAACCAGTAGACATTGAAACACGCAAAAAGCAAAAAGATGAATTTTTACAATCATTCAAAAAGTGATGAGACTAGAATAGTAAGATCTCCTTCAGTAAACAACTAATTCTGTGATAATTTAACATTAAATTCCCCCCTCGATAGATACTATAGCCAGAATCGGGGCAAGATCTCCTTCCTTATGATTTGACATACTCATTTTAATGACAAGATTATCTTGTTGTGACGGCACGCTCACGTTAAAATTATCATCAAGAAATATCGGTAATATTCATAATAGTGGTTTCGTTTCATGTATAACGGGATAGATTCGTGAAAAATGCGGCATACACCCCTCTCGCTTTAATTGACCATGTATCAGCATTGGCTATGCCAGCAGAACACATCTTGGCTGGCGTATTAGAGCACTTACCCGCCACGCTACCTCACTCTGCGGTGCTCGCTGATTATCAATACGCATGTAATTTTTTATACGCTTATCGTGGTAGTGCTGAAACGTTCAAATCCTACCGCCGTGAAATTGAACGTCTATTACAATGGACTTGGTTTATACGTACTTCTAGCTTGGCAGCATTGCGACGTAGCGATATGGAAGCGTTTCTTGAATTTTGCCAAGCGCCACCTAAAACATGGATTAGTTTAAAGCAAGTACCTCGATTTATATACCGCGAGGGTGTGCGTAGACCCAATCCTGCATGGCGGCCTTTTACCGTGACGCAAAGTAAAAAAGCACATCGTGATGGGGAAATACCAACCATCAAATCCTATACGCTTTCCCAAAGTGCTCTTCAGGCAATTTTTGCTATTTTAAGCAGCTTTTACAATTTTCTAGCGCAAGAAGAATATGTGGCTGGTAACCCTGTAGCACAGATAAGACAAAAAAGTAAATTTTTACGAAAACATCAGGGTAAGCGCGTGGTGCGACGATTGTCCGAATTACAATGGCATTATATCATCAGCACCGCAGAAATGATGGCTGCAGAAAACCCTGCGTTGCATGAGCGTACGCTTTTCATCATGAATGCACTCTACGCGATGTATTTACGAATATCAGAGCTCAGCGCAAGTGATCAGTGGATTCCACAAATGGGTCATTTTTACCAGGATATTGATGGCAATTGGTGGTTTAAAACCGTAGGCAAAGGCAATAAAGAGCGTGATGTCAGTGTGTGTAATGCCATGCTAGAGGCACTCAAACGATATAGACTCAGTCGGCAGTTGAGTGCGCTACCCTCCCCTGGTGAAGCCACACCACTGATTGCGACAGCTAATGCCAAAGGGCCTATCGCAGGCGCGCGCCATATTCGTAAAATCGTACAAAGTTGTTTTGATCGCGCCATGATTAATTTACAAGCTGATGGTTTTATAGATGATGCGGATAGACTGATGGCAGCAACGGTCCATTGGCTACGCCACACAGGTATTTCTGAAGACGTGAAAACGCGTCCGCGTGAACATGTACGTGATGACGCTGGCCATAGTTCTAGCGCAATCACAGATCAATATATTGATATTGAGTTACGCGCACGTCATGCCTCAGCTAAAAAGAAAACGATCAAGCCTGACTGAGACAAGTCATCAAATTTTATCGGGTTTGAAGCCAACCGCATGTAACCATTCAGTGGTGGGTTCGATGAGTTTGCGCTCTTTCAAACTAAATAAAGCAATGGTGAATTCAGCAGAGCAGCAGAGTTCGTCTTCTCGCCACATTTGTTGCATGAGCGTCCCAATTTTTTTATCGTAAGCCATTATCTCTGAAGTAATGGTAATTTGATCACGCACACACAGCTCTTTGAGAAAGCGAATATTGATTGAAAGAATGGTTGGTCCAATCTGTGTCTCTTGAATTTTCTTCAAGCCATAACCATTTTTATTAATAAATGCCCAACGTGCTTCTTCAAATAAGGTTAGATAGGTCGCATTGTTGACGTGACCAAAGGTATCTAGATAAGTTTCTTGAATAATGGTGGGATAGGTAAAACATTTTTCACTCATGTTGTCTCCTTGTCATCGCCAATCGGTTGAAGATGATCACGCATATCAATGGTTTTGCCTGAAATGGCTGTCATGCGAGTACCTGGTAATATAATACCAACTAAATTCAAAGGATCAACTGTCGCAATCTCTATAGACGATGTTAATGGTGCTTGCGTGCGCGCTGCGCGCAATGATTCGACTGCTGCAGCACTTGCAAATTGTTCGCCATTCACCCCAGCAACAAAGCAACCACCACGAATATCCCCACGATCTTCCATACGCCGAAAAGTTAAGAGTAAATCGTGCCAACGAGGAAGATTTTTTTCTCGCGCAAGTAAATCTCTAAAGACGACGCCATAGCGTTGCAGTAGCATCGTGCAAGTGGCTTCGAGTTGTTGCTCGCGTGCAATGGGTGCGGGGCGTTGTAATAGGCTCCAACGGCCGCCACTAAACGGTGTGCGTGTTCTTTGCCGGTATTTGTGTAAGCGCCGACGTGGATCGATAAACGCACGTAAATTATCAAAACCATCCGCACTCACCAACCCGGCGGCGACGAGTTCCCAAAGCGCACCTTCAATCTCCGATTTGAGTCGGTGAACGCCTGTGACAATATCATTGAAGAATGCAGCGCCATGTTGATTGAGGTAGAGGTAGACACTTCGTGCGGACGCACTGAGGTTTTCTAAAAATCGTTCTTCAAGTGGGCTCGCTAACCAATCGCATGCGTCACGGATGAAAAATGTGATAGGTGCAACGCTGGTAGGGATCACGCGGCGTTGATTGGGAAAAGCGCTAGTCGTGGGATTAGCTTCAGGGATCGGTGTACGTGTAGCGGGATGTGGTGAGACGCGTCCCCAACCGATCACACCACTTAAGCATAAATGATCCAACATGGTAGACGAATAATGTTTGATACGCTTGGCAAATAGTTGTGATTCCCAAGCATTCGCTGGTGCCTCAAATCCTTGAAGTTGTCGAATGACGGCGAGTAATCCTTGTTCTCCCGCCAATTGTGTGCCTGGTGCGAGATGCTGCCAGTGCAACAACCATTGCATGAATTGTGTTACTGAGACAGGTGCAATTTGTTGACGTAAACGATTGACAGTTAGCCGATGTATACGCGCCAGTAAGCGCCGCTCACACCATTCTAAGGTTTCATCGTGTTGCGCTGTAAACTGTCCACGTAAAATGAGTCCCGTACTTTCTAGTTGTAATAATCCTTGTTCAATTTGCGCGTGCGGTAAGCATAACAATGCACTTAAATATTGAGCTGTGGTTGGTCCTAGATGTGTGAGCCATCCTTTGAGTATCGTGATCATTGCTTCTGATTCATTCGATAAGGGTGTATTCAATAATTTTAGAGGTATTGTGATTATTGCCTCGGGATACAGACACTGAAATGTTGTGAGCTTTTCTGCGGTAACCCAAAATACTTTTTGTTGATAACTAGCGAGCGTCACCCTTCCCTGCGATTGCAGATCAGTAAAATAAGATTGCCATTCGGATGTTGCGAGTGTCTCAGGAAACGCGATGAAGGTTTGCAAGACATCATGTAGTTCATCAGCATCACGAACATCAGGCCATGCTTGTGCTTGCACTTGAGCGATGGCAGTGGGATCAAGCTTGCCAACCTCATCTAACAGCGCGCTCGGTAATACACGCCGCATTTCAACAGCGCGTGCGCGGCGTTCTTCTAAGGGAGCATCATCAAGAAATGCGTATGGATTTGCATTTAATATTTCATGAGCAAACACGGACGGCAACGGTGTATCCACGGCAATGCAATGTATTTGTTGATGTTGTATCGCTGTGATAAGCTCAGTAAAACCCTCAATATCCAACGCTTCGTGTAGCGCATCTTTCATTGTTTCGATGATAAGTGGATGATCCGGTAGCTCAATATCACGCCCCCCTAGATTATCTTGGCAGGCGGCAGCATCCGGAAAAACAGCTGCCAACAAATCATCAGAGAGCATGCGTTGAATATTCGGCGGCATTTTTTTGCCGTGACGAAAGCGAGGTAACGCTAAAGCTCTGGTTGCGACCCAACGCCAACGAATTTTAAATAAGGGTGATTGTAAAATGGCTTGTGTGAGCACATGCGTCAAGGTATTAGGATGTAAAAACTGAAAGACATCTGCCAGGGGAAAACTATGCTGTTCAGCCAAAGCAATATTGATCCCATCGTCAGTGGCGGCTGCTTGTAATTCGAAATTAAATGAACGACAAAAGCGTTTGCGTAACGCAAGACCCCATGCTTTGTTAATACGCGCACCAAAAGGTGAATGGATAATCAGTTGCATCCCACCCCCTTCATCAAAAAATCGTTCCGCAATAATGGTGTGTTGCGTGGGCACCGCACCTAAGACGGCGCGCCCTTCTAGAATATAGGACATCAATGTAAGCGCACCTTCGCTAGCTAAGCCACAGTGTTGTTGTAACCAAGTGAGTGTGGCATCACAATTTGGATGCGCTTTTGGATCAATGCATACCGGTGTGGTCATGGGTAACATCGTATGTATAGTCTCGCGCAGTAATGCGACTGAGTGTGATAATTCTTTAGTACGCCCCGGCGCTTCACCACGCCAAAATGGCACGGTGGGTGGTGCGCCATGTGCATCTTCAACTAACACACGCCCGGTCTTACTCTCAACTTTTCTGACTAACCATGAAGTCGCCCCGAGTAAAATAATATCACCACGGTGGCTTTCCAGCGCAAAATCTTCATCTAGCGTGCCCACGGTCACACCCTGTGATTCGGTCACCACTGTAAATAACCCTGTATCAGGAATTGCGCCTCCATTCATAATCGCAGTGAGTCTTGCGCCGCGGCGCGCTTTCACGATGCCATTGACTTGATCACGAAAGAGATAAGCACTAAAACGACCGCGGCTCGCAACGATACCTTCTGCAAGCATGTGGATGATACGATCAAATGTTTCTCGTGTGAGATGCCGATAAGGATAAGCTTGTTTAACGAGTGCAAAGAGTGCCTCTTCCTGCCAGTCACCGGTGACACAGATGGCAACGATTTGTTGCGCCAAAATATCCAGTGATTCTTGCGGCATGATTAAAGTATCTAATTCACCTTGCTGTATTGCATGCACTAATGCAGCACATTCGACGAGCTCATCACGTGTTGTTGCCACGAATACACCTTTGGCCACAGCGCCATGCCAGTGCCCTGCCCTGCCTACACGTTGTAATGCTGCCGCAATTGCACGCGGCGATCCGATGTGACAAACCAAATCAATGTTGCCGATATCGATACCGAGTTCTAGAGATGCTGTACAGACTAGCAGCTTAAGTTCGCCGTTTTTCAAACGCATCTCGGCTTGATGTCTTAACTTACGCGACAAACTACCGTGATGTGCAGCGACTTGATCCTCACCTAAACGCTCACCTAAATGATGTGCGCAACGTTCTGCTAGTCGTCTTGTGTTAACAAAAACTAAAGTCGAACGATATTGATTAGCGATAGAGGCAATATGATCATAAATTTGTGCCCACATATCATTCGAAGTAATGGCACTTAACTCAGTCGGTGGTATATACACACTGAGTTCACAATCACGTCGATGTCCACTATCACAAATCACCGGTAATGGCCGTTCTGAGCCAACTAAAAATTTTCCCACCAATGCAATGGGATTTTGAGTGGCGGATAATCCGATACGAATGGGTGTTGCCTGGGTTAGTGCCGTTAAGCGTTCTAAAGATAACGATAAGTGTGTCCCACGTTTATCGTTCACCATGGCGTGAATTTCATCAACGATGATGGTATGAATGGTGGCGAGTCGTGCTCGACTTTTGTCAGCGGTTAATAAGATATAAAAGGATTCAGGTGTGGTTACTAAAATATGCGGTGGCTTTTTTATCATCGCCAAGCGATCACGGGTATGGGTATCACCAGTGCGTACCGCAATAGTCACTTCCTGCATCGGTATACCACGCTTCTCAGCAAGCTTAGCAATTTCTTGTAAAGGACGAATCAAATTGATACGAATATCATTACTCAATGCTTTTAGCGGTGAAATATAAATGACTTCAGTTTCATCTGATAATTGAAAAGCCAACGCTTTGCGGACCAGTGCATCAATACTCGGCAAAAATGCAGCAAGTGTTTTGCCGGCACCGGTGGGTGCAGCGACAAGTACCGATTGATGCGCGCGAATGATCGGCCAAGCAGCCACTTGTGGCGCGGTCGGCTGGCCCAGCTGTGCAATGAACCATTCGCGCACCAAGGGATGCGCCCAAGCTAAGTGCTGTTCATTATGATTGTTAGGCAACATCGCCATCGAACCTCTGTGACTTTAACAAAGCCATCAATAGAATGGTTAATAACATGATCTCTATCGTTATGAAGGCAGTTTCTCCATCCGCAATGTTAATTTTTGCATATCCACATGACGATCTTGATCTAGGGCATGCACATAGCGTCGTGTCGTTTCATCATTCTCGTGGCGGTGGTTGGCACGTATATGCTTAAAGGCAACCCCAGCACGATCTTGCATGGAGGCCGATAAATGACGCAGCCAATGGGCGGAGAACTTTCTTAATTTTTTTGCTTTGTCAGGCTGATCTAGATAACGATCCGCAGTCGCAAGCGCCAGACGTTTTAATAGGTGATTGATTTGCCGCGGTGTAATGGCTGTTTTCGTCGTGAACGAATGGATGAGTGGCATCGTATCATCCGGTGTAGGATAAGGAGACTTGTTTAAATGCGTACGATACAGAATCATCGCACGTAACAACGCGTCATTGACAGGGATGCGCCCTACTTTGTCTCCTTTGCCAAACACATAAAACCACCATTGATCATCCACTTTGCGAAACGCGCGCCATTCGTGCGTGGCTAATTCATTGATACGCAGCCCTAAAAAATACAAAATATTGATGATGAAGATCAGACGCATTTTTTCATTTTTTTCACTCGTCGACGCTTCAGGCAGCCGCTCCAAGACATCCAGCATGGTGTGCCACTCATCCAGCGTTAAAATGCGCTCCTCTAATTGCAGCGCATGCTGGTGTAATTGATGCGTACGAGATGTCCGTCTACGCATCAACGCCAGTGGATTAAAGGTCAGATAACAAGCTTCTACTAAATAGCTAAACAAAGAATCTAGTACACTGATCGCCGTCATTTTGGCTGATTGACTCAACGGCCCGATAAAAGGCCGCCAATTGGGATGACCACGTTTACCGTTGCGTCCATTGGATTTGGCGCACCAAGTCTCTCGTGGTTGTGGGTCACTCAAAAATGCCATATAGGCATCTAAATCATCGCGCTCAAGGCTTGAAAGCGGTTTTTGTTGCTGATAGATAGACCATAATAAAAAGCGTTCCGCTTCTTTTTGGTAGGTTCTAAAAGTACTATCTTTGGCACGATATTCATTTAACCAGCATTGAATCGCTTCATAATCATTGCTTGCATTGATTTGGCAGCGACGCTGGGTCTCGCGATTTGTGCCATTCGCACCATTTAATCCTAAGCTATTGGTAAGCGCAGGTAATTGCGACAATGATGGTAAAGTGATGGCGGATGTGGTCGTTTTAGCCATTTTCTTTGACTTCCTCTGTGAAGGACTTCACCGATTCGACAGCGCTATGAAGGTTATTTAAATTGCTGAGTATGGTATGTATGCCTTCATTCAATTGCGTTTGCAATGATGTGACAAGCTGATCCGCCTGCGGCCACTGATTAATTTTATCAATGACCTCATCTGGTATTAATGATTTGTTTTGTAGCGCTTCTAGTTGTTTTGCCTGTTTGGCAAAGAGTGCCAAATTTTCAGCGCGCTCTTTGAGATGAGTTTCGAGACGTGCTTCAACGGCAACAAGCTCACATTCTTTTTGTTGCAAGTTTTCTTTTAAGGCATGCTGAGTCTTGGTCAAACTTTCATGTTGTTTAATGAGTTTTTTGTTATCTTCACGTAAGCCATCTAAGGTGAGCATGGCTTGCTTGCGATCCTCATCATGGGTACTTTTTAAATCTTCCATTTGTTTTTGGTGAGCGACTTTTTGCTCGTCTATTCTGGATTGAAGCTGTTGACATATTTGTTCGTGTGCTTGCGTTAAATCACTGAGATGCACTAAGTGCTGCTGCTGCATCTCGTTGATACGCACTTCTAATCCTTGGCAACGTTCTTCTAGTAGTGCATGCGCTTGCTGCAAGTTTTTTAAATCGAGACTCAGCAATTCTTTGGCGCTCGCTTCCTTATTCAATGCTGTTTGTAAGTCTAATAAAGCCGTTGTGGCCTTATCTTCTGCCTCAAGCGCCATTTTGACTTGTTCGGCCGCTTGCTCAAGTTGGCGGGCGGTTTCGGCTTTGATATTGGCAATTTCCGCTTCAGCTTGTTTACTAATTTCCTGCCAAGCGTGCTCTGCAGCGAGTTTAACGAAGTCTGGTGGGGAGTGTCTGGCAGGATCTTGCACAGCGCTACTTTGTTGGCGCCATGCTTGAAGGTGCTTCGCGATGGTGGAATGAGAGCCAGAACCTAGTTCGAGGCGGATTTTCTCAATCGTAGGGTTTTGACCCTGAGCGTGAATTTGGTTGGCGACAAAGACGACTTCTTCATAAGTTATACCAGTTCTTGGCATAAAAACTCCTATTTTTGACGGGAAAAGCCCCAGAAAGGGCTATTTTTATACGTAAAACGTAAAACGTAATACGTAACGTTACATACATTATAAATAGTTAATAACCGATAATCAACATTATCAGCAATTGATATTAGACTACACAGACAATTCAGGAAAGAAATGCGACATTGATCAAAATGCCTTGGCGGTCTAATAGCGTCACACTAGTGCGTTTGGTTAGCGGTGAAGCACTGATGCCTGATTAGGCAGGGATAGCACTTCTAGCTGGTGCTTCAAGGCTGATTAGCGATAAAAATAAAATGCATGGCAAAATAACGGATAAGCATTAAAATGTCACTGTGTGAGCGTCTACTCATCTAATAGTGGGCGTTTGACTCAAGGACTTTGATAAGGATAGATACCACATGCACGAGCTCATGCTACTTCAACTAGATTCAAGAGCGATCTTTTTATATGCACTAGCTACATTTGAGTACAGCAAATTACTCATATTAAGCATGGTGCCCCTACTTGGCGTATGGCAATGGACATCATTGATGGGAATCTCGCAATTAAGACATCGCTTGTACTATTTAGCACTCATGTTATGCTTGTTCATTTATACAATGCTTAACAGCGATTTATGCATTTCAATATTAAAACTTTCCTTCGTTTGGTGGGGTATCGCCGCCATATTAGTTTACATCTGCCCATGTGGCACCACATTAAGGCGTGGAGAAGCATTGATACTAGGTTTCATAGGATATCTTATTTTTTTCTCTAGCTGGTTCTTTTTATTTGCTGCTGTATCATTAAGATTTGAAGTTTTACTCTTACCATTGTTCTTATCTATCTTGGGCGCTAATTTTGTTGCCTATATTGTAGATAACAAGTTCGGCGATCATAAACTGGTGCCAGCGTTAAGTTCGACTAAAAGCGTGGAAGGATTCATCGCCGCGCTAGTTTTTGCTACATGTGTGACGATCCTTGTATTTTGGTTCAAATCATATGATATGCATCGAATGCTTAAAGAAAATGAAGTCCTATACGTAGGTGTAACCATGCTGCCAATCATTGCAATATTTTTTTCAATTGTGGGTGATTTGATCGTTCGCATCTTGAAACGGCGTGTAGGAATTAATGATTCTAGCCAGATGTTTGGTGGGCTGTTGAATATGATTGTTAGCTTCTCTGCGGCACTGCCTTTTTATATGCTCGCACTATTTTTAATAGGGTTGAGTAATATTGAATGATAGGTACCCCTCCTCACCAACAGCGCATATTGCGTGATGACTGATTGACGCTGACCTAATACACATGGTGCTTGGAATATGACAGGTAATACACTCCTTTGAAACAGAGCCTATCATCGCCATAACGGGGTCATGCATGATATATGGACTTATTTAAAATATATAGCATATTGTTTAGAGCTAAACATTGCTGTATTTAAACAAGTTATGTTTACTGTTTAATAAGTCTATATATCATGCATGACCCCGTCATGAGGAGCTCGCGCACAACTTCAATGCTAAAACTATTTCTGTGGGCCTTACAAGTCCTGGCAAAAAGGATGTGTGAAAAATGACAATAACTTATTACGCCAATATTTTCCGAGAAATGTGGGCATTGAACCATTGACACAATGCGAGATAAACAAAAGAGTTTTAGAGTTGAACTTTCGTCCCCTAAAATTTTTAGGCTACCGCACCCCTGATGAAGTATTTTATGATTTCGAAAAATCGAAAAGAAATGCGACATCGTATTAAAATTCGCCAAAATATCGCGAATTAATACCAGATATTGAAAAATCGTATGAATTTATATACAAATATGATATCAATCGAGTTAATGCTATCAGTTTACATTAGATTTTTTGTATTGCATGAGAGCAACTTTTTTCATATGACCTCATCTATAATTTTGTTAGAAAAAAATGTGAGATCTAAATCAGGTAATTCTCCTAGAAAGAATGAATATTTCTCGTGTGCTTCAAGTTCCTCACGGTAATCATATTCTTCCCAAGTAACAGGATGCATGAAAATAGAGAGTCCTTGTCGATTACACATCAACCAGGCGACAGCAACTCCGATGTTTTCTAAAATAGTTCTATCTGCCATTTCAAATTTAACTTCCCTGAGTTATTACTAAATGACAATAATCGTTCGGTGATATAGTATGTAACTTTTGCTATCCCATGTTTAATCCACTTTTTCCGACACACTGAGCGAATATAATCCAGAGATAACTTCATAGCGTTGATCCATCGATCCAGCAGTCATCAAACCTGATTTTAAATTTGTGATGACGTAGCCTATGGGTGGTGTAGCGCAATCATTAGATAAATGAATATAAGCAAAGTTTTCTTTGCTGAAAAGAAAAATCCGCCCCATGGCACTTACACTCCAATTTTCGCTTGAGTGTGGTGCTATTAAGAGTCTAGGAAACATCACAGTACCAGTACACCATACCGGACCACCTCCACTTACTTTGTAAGCGAGAAATTGGCTAGTTTGATTATTAATGATGAAATCTTGAGCATTACTAAATGAGGATAGTGTACAAGCGATGATAACTAACGTGAAACGATTCATTACTTTCATAAAACTCCATTTTTTTAACTATTGCAAAATAGTGCAACGAAAAGTCAACCTCAACGGTGAGAGTAAGGATAATGTATAATCTCGATATTTGGAACCACTACATGTTACGTGTCGCATTTTCGCCTGAATCATTGACACAACGGCGCTAGATCACCTAGCCTAATTAAGCTGCGAATAGTCAAGTTAATTTTTGACTGCGGTAAATACGATTAATTCATTTCACGCCATAGTGAGATTAGACTCATTATGTAATATATTCGTTCATTTTTAATGCTAAATCTTCGCAGTAAGGTTTTTTCAAAATGGAATAATGATCGCCATTGATATCATATACGACTAAACGGCGGGTTGATTTAGCCCAATATTGAGTATTTTCATCAATTTGTTCCTTACTTAATTGATGATCAATTATGATCGCTCGGTATAAATTCAAGGTTACTTTTACTTTATTCGGTTTGTGTAAAGCCAGTGCTAAGATATTTTTTTTGAAACGCAAATATCTTTGTTCTATATCGTCAAGTTGAGTGAGTGATTCTAATAAGCCAGATTTAACAGCTTTATTCATAAAATAAATTAACCTTTCTCTCTCTGGTAGCTTGATTAATTCATCACGTGTTAAAATAAATTTTTTGTTAGCATAAACATTTAAATCTTGAGAAAAGTAGATTAACAAGCGAATATCGTCAAATTCATTAGGATGGAATTTCGATTGATTGATAAAGCTATCGATCAACCCTAGAAAAGAAACAACCTCCCCCATTTTTTCTAATTGATATGCCATTTCATGCGCGATGACGCCACCTAATGACCAACCTATTAAATGATAGGGTCCTGTAGGCTGAACAGCTTTAATCGCATTTATGTAGCTAGAAGCCATTGATACAATTGAAGTATCAACATCAGGTCCATCCAATTGTTTTAATCCATAAAAAGGTCTGTTTATCCCTACTTGATGAGCAAGATTAGCATAACATAATATATTTCCACCCGCTGGATGCACTGCAAATATTGGCGCCCCCTCACCTTTAGGTTGTATGAGAATTAACGGCGATTTAGATCCAAATGACTCTTGTTTCATTATCGCATCCGCAATAGATTCAATTGTCGGTAAACTGAATAAGCTTTCCATACTAAAATCGATATGAAGTTCCTCTTTCATCATATGGATCAGTTGTACTGCTAAAAGTGAATGCCCACCCAATTCGAAGAAGTTATCATTCACGCTTATTTGATCTTGTTTCAAAATTTTGCACCAAATCTTCATTAATGATTTCTCAATTGCGTTTCTCGGTAAAATTCGGTTTTGAATTGTCTTGATTGGTTGTGGCAATGCTTTGTAATCAATTTTACCATTAGGCAATAACGGTAATTCACTTATACAAATGAAATGTAGTGGAATCATATATTCTGGTAAATATTTTCTTAGGTAACTGCGCAATTCGGTAATGGTGGGTTCTACTGAATGATGTTTTAAGGTAAAATACACGATCAATTGAGAATTATGATCATGACATTGTTGGATCATCACTAATGCCTCTTTGATCGTACTATTATTTTTCAGTAGTGATTCTATTTCTTGTAGTTCAATTCTAAATCCCCGTAGCTTCACTTGGCTATCTGAGCGACCTAGATATTCAATGTCTCCATCCGATCGATAACGGCAAATATCTCCTGTTTTATACAAATACGCATCATTCATTTGATGGAATGGGTCATGAATGAATCGTTGCTGCGTCAATTCAGGTTGATTGAGATAACCAAGCCCAACTTGAATGCCACCAACATATAATTCACCAGGAACACCCATAGGTACAGGATTGTAATACTGATCAAGTAAGTACAATTGTGTATTGGCAACAGGTTTACCAATGGAAACATATTCTGGTATAGCGGTGCTATATTCACGCGCACTAACTTGTATCGCTGTTTCAGTCGGTCCGTAAAAGTTAAGTAATTTTGTATGCGGTAATTTTGATAGACATCGCTTTATCAATTCACTCGTTAACTCACCACCACCACAAACAATTCTTAGCAGTGATAATGAAGTATTATCTGGTATGTTATTTAAGAAACTATCTAATAGTATTGGTACAAACTGCACTGTGGTCACATGGTATTTTTTAATCAATTCAATCCAATAATGGAAATCTTGATGACGTTTTTCCTCAATAAGTATTAATTGGCCACCCGTGATCAGTGGAATAAATATTTCCCATATCGAAGCATCGAAGCTATAGCTACTACGTTGTAAGATGATATCCGCTTGATTGAACTGATATTGATGTTGCAACCATAACAATTGGTTCAGTAATCCTTTATGGGTATTCATGACACCCTTAGGCTTGCCCGTCGTACCAGAGGTATAAATAACATAAGAGAGGTTATTTTGTTGATTGATATGCTTAGGGTTAACGGCTGATTCTTTTGTTAAGGCGCTTGCACAATCTTCGAGGAGTAATAATTTGTCATCATACTTTTGTAATTCAAATTTAAATTTATTCTGTGTAATTATTATTTTTGGCCGTGAATCCTCTAGCATGTAATATAATCTATCCTTTGGATAACTAGGGTCTAAAGGAATGTAAGCGCCACCCGCTTTCATAATCGCTAACAAGGTAATCACTAAATTAAAAGATCGTTCAAGACAGACTGCCACCAACATATTGGATTTCACACCCATTCTGATCAAATAATGTGCGAGCTGATTTATTTTTTCATTTAATACGGTATAAGTTATTGCTTCGTCATTCAAAGCGATGGCGATTTTCGTTGGATTGCGTTTGGCTTGTGCTTCTAATAGCAGTGTAACACCTTGTGAATCATCGAAGTCTATAGCGGTCTGATTCCATTCTCTAACGATCGTGTGGTATTCATCATTGTTCAATAATGATAATTGACCAATAATTTGTTGAGGATTATCTACAATGCTTTCGAGTAAGTTTTTCCAATGCTGTGTCATTCGTTTCATTGTATCAGCTTCGAATAAATCGCTAGCATATTCAAACACGAAATTTAAACTGCCTTTCCTTTCTTCACCTATTAAAGTAAAGTCATATTTTGACATGACACTATTTATATTTAGACCTGCATCGATTCCCTCTAAATTGAGCTCATCATATTTTGCTTGGTATGCGAACATCACTTGACATAAAGGCAGTTTATTTTGTTGTCTCGTAACTTTGAGGACTTTAACAATTTCATCAAATGGCACCTCACTATTTGATAAAGCATTCAGTACTCGATGACGTACTTTTATTAATTGTTCATGAAATGGAGTACTTAGTATTACATTTGCTCTGATTGCTAATGTATTGACAAAGTATCCAATTAAGGGTTCTAGATTTTTATTGTTCCGCTGTGACACAGGGATCGCTACGGCAAAATCATGTTGCGTTGTATAACGTGCAAGTAATATTTGATAAGCCGTCAATAGTAATGTGAATAATGAACATTTATATTGACTTGACAATCGTTTCAACTTTATCGTTAATAATTTAGGCAAATACAATCGTAAATATTCGCCTTTAAAACTTAATTTATGAGGCCGTGGTTTATCTGTAGGTAAATCGAGCGTATCTGGCACATTGGCTAACTCATCTAACCAGTATAACTTCTGTTTCTCCAATTTGGTTGTATTATACACACAGCGTTGATCATGACTGTAATTGAGGTAGCTTGTTGTTAACTTCGCTAGATTTTGTTTTTTATTGGCAAGGAATGCATTGTAAGCGCTATTCAATTCACTTATTAAAATATTAATCGATCCACCATCTGCGATGATATGATGTATAGTTAAGATCAAATGAAAGTCTTCTTGATCTACCTTGACTAGACGATGACGAAATAAGGGGTAATGATTTAATTCAAATGGCTGATTAGCATCAGATTCAATCATTTGCATAAGCACTATATTTCTATCACCATCTAATGAATGCGTTAAGTCATTCATTTCTAATTTTATGTATTCATATGGGTGTGAAACTTGGATAGGAACACCATCGTTTTCTTGTATTACCGTTCTTAATATTTCATGACGTTCAACAACAAGATTTAAAGCTTTTTCCAAAGCAGGTAGATTAAGATTCCCTTGCAATCTTAAATTGATGTTCAAATTATACATTGGATTTTTTGGTGTTAACTTATCTAAAAACCATAAACCCTCTTGGAAGGGTGATAGCGGCGCCCTTCCTAATTCACGCATGCTCTTTGGATCAATATCTGTATTTGTTGAATGATTGATTTGTCCTGATATGTCGTTCGCTAACATCTCTATACTAGGATCATCGAAAAAATAATGTGGCTCGAAATCTAAACCAAATTGTTCTTGTATGCGAGACGCTATTTGAACTGCTATTAATGAATCACCGCCAATACTTAAAAATCTTTCGGTAATCCCTACTGGAAATCCCAAACATGATTGATATAATTCGCAAAGCTTCATTTGTAATTCTGTCTGTGGTGAATCCTTGACATCTGCATTGTGATCTCCTTGGATAGATGAATACAAACATTTTAGTTGGTGATGTTCCCAGAGATCTTTAACATATTTACGCCGTATTTTACCACTTGTCGTCCTAGGTAGGGATTTAGGTGCAATCAATGCAACTGCATACACATTAAGCTCAAATACATCAGCAATAGCTTTTTTAATTGATGATACCGAAGACTCATAATCATATGGGTTTTTGGCATAATTTGATTCACATACAATCATTAGTTTTGTTTCTGCATTTAGTTCAAGCGAGAATGCTGCGCAATCACCTGGTCGTAGCAATATATTTGAATGACTTGCGATGGTTTCAATATAATGAGGATAATAATTCCGGCCATAGATAATGATAAGATCTTTTAAACGACCAGTAATGTAAAGATGATCGTCATGTAAAAATCCATAATCACCGGTTCTGAGATACGTTTTTTCGCTATCTTGTCCCTTGATAGTTACCTTAAAGTGCGTTTTAGTATGCTCTGGCTTGTTCCAATAACCTTGTGCAATACAAGGACCATTGACCCATATTTCACCGATTTGATCATGTTTACAAATTTGATGGGTATGTGCATTAACAATTTTAACTTCTTGGAAGAGATTACCACTACTGATGAGTGTTTTGGCATCGTGACTATATTTTTTAAGAATTTCAACGTGATTATATTGCAATCGTCTATCATTAACGATTAGCTTTTTATAGCCAGCATGTTTTTTTTCACCGCTAACTAACAATGTGGCTTCTGCTAATCCATAGCAAGGATAAAAAGATGACTTTTTGAATCCGCAGCTTTCAAATTTTTTAATAAATTTACTCAAAGTTTCTGCATGGATTGGTTCTGCGCCATTGAATGCAATTTTCCAACTACTTAGATCAATCGTCTCTTTTTGCTTATCCGTAATTTTGTTCACACAATAATCATAAGCAAAATTTGGTCCACCGCTAATAGTGGCTCTTCGATCAGAAATAGTCTGTAACCATAGTGAAGGATTACGCATAAATTGTAAGGGAGTCATCAAGGTACAAGGAAATCCACCCCACAATGGCTCTAATATCCCACCGATGAGTCCCATATCATGGTAGGGTGGTAACCAAATCACACCACGGCTTTTTTTATTCACAGCAAAAGCTTGATGAATGATATCTAAATTATGGATGAGATTTTTATGTGTAATGATCACACCCTTAGGATGGTCGGTAGAACCTGAAGTGTACTGTAAGAATGCTATTGACTCGTGATCGATAGCTTCCGTATCCCACGTTTTTTGATCTGAGCATGCGATATCATTGGTGGCGCATATTAAATTATCTGAAAACAACATTTGCTGATAAAATTTCATATCAATTGCATCTGTTTTGATTGTTGTATTTCTTAGTTTCTCAATAAGATCGGTAGTAGATAAAAGAATATTCGGTTTTGAATCATTTAGGGTATAAAGAAATTTGTCAATTAATTGTTGTTTTGCAAATGGCGGATACACGGGAATAGCGATAACACCTGCATACAAACAGCCAAAATAGGCCGATATAATGTCTAATCCTGGCGCATATACCAATAATGCTTTATCACCTACTTTTAACCCTTTTTGTTTTAGACTAAGCGCAATGGAAATTGCTTGAGTGGCGAGTTGTTGATAGGTTATTGATTTACAATCATTTGCTCGATTTGAGGATAAAAATTCGTATAAGATGGCATCTGGTGAAACACTAGAATGATATTGAAGCAATTGAACGAGATTCTTACAGCGTAACTTGGTGCTTGGAATCATGACACTCATCGTCTTTACCCCTCAGCCCACTCACTTAATGATATGTTTATATTATCTATTTTGTGATACATACCGAATCATACTCATCCTAAATTATAGGCGTTAATTCTTAGATAGTGGGGGTAGTAAAATAATTGATGTAGGACGGTTTAAGGATAGATTCTTTCTCCAGACAGCCATTGGGTATGAAATAAGCCTAGCCAATAATTGACGTGGATAAACGTCGGTATAATATGGTGTCAATCCGACTTCTGTTGGACCTTCTTTGCTTAGGTAATAGGTGCCAAAAATAATATCATATAATGGAAAAGCGACTGAATAGTTTTTAGCTTCTTCAAAAATGATACTGTGGTGGTAGCGATATAATTCAGGATTTCCAATAATATATTTCAAGTATCCGGCTTTGATATTGGCATTAAGATGTGAATATACTGATATGGTCGTCAACATGAAAGCATATCCAGCGATGACCTTAACACTAAAACCTAGCAGTAATATCGGTAGGTTTCTGCAGAGATTATTTATCAGTATTTCCATAGGATATAATAGCATTAGATTGACGAGGTTAACTTCTTTTTGACTGTGATGTGGTATATGAAACGTCCACAGGTATTTATTAGTGTGTGCAAATCGATGCTACCAATAATAAAAAACTCGCCAATCATAAAAGCGAGTATTAAGGCAAAATAATAGGGTAAGCTCGTAAATATCGTCATTGAACTTCCCAATAATAATTTAGTAAGAAAGGCAAAGAATATAAAATGAAAATTAATAATAATAGATAAGATGTAATGTTACTTAAAAAACCAGAGTTGCCCTCCAAGGATAAACGATATTATCAAATAAAAGGTTCTCCTGACCCAAAGTTAATGAGTAAAAATGCTAGGAAAAATAAACACAAAACACCCTGGAGTCAATTCAATCCAAAGTGGCTTAAGTCTGCTTAAGAAAGGTTTAATATGACTATGAAACTATACGTTAGGGTACCAAAGTATAAATGTCCCCATTTAAGCTAATGTTAACAAAACCTTAAGCTTATATTGTTATATTGATTTAATAATATGCAATTATCCAGAGATCCCTAAGATGCTACCAAAAAAAATCCAAGATGTTGATACAGAAGGATTACGCTTAATTTCTAAGCCCAAGGTTGTTACAGAAGAATTGCCCTTAATTTCTAAGGAAGATGCCAAAGCGATCAAAGAAGCTTTTGCTGACAATGATAAATATCCAGATGGAAAAATCAACAAGGAACAATTATCTTCAGCATTAAATCGTCCTAAAAAAGATATAAAATATTCTGTTTTTAAATTAAAAAACCAGTTTTATGCAATTTATGATGGGAAAAAACAAAAAAAAATCATAGGCGAAGGCAGTTTTGGGAAAATAAAATATGTTCAATTGATCGGTGAGACAGAAAAGGATCAAACAGATGTTAGAGTGGTTAAAGTTGTGACTACCCATCCCAAAACTGATGTAAAAGCATTGGAAAGAGAGGCTGAAATTTTAAAAAAATTCGATAAAAGTAATGGTTTTTTTAAGTATCAAAAAAACCCTGACCAAGAGATAAAATATTTTATCGAAATGTCCTATATTCCAGGTGAAAATTTATTTGATTTTATTAACAATCATAAAGAAATAAGTCGTGTAGATATTATTCAATTAATAGAAATGTTTCGGTTATCTACTGATTCAGTTAAGGAATTTTTTGATCAAGGGTATTTGCATCGTGATTTAAAACCAGATAATTTTATTTATAACGCGCAGCTGAAAAAAATGTTTTTAATTGATTTTGGTTTGTCAGTACCCTATAAAGACAAAAAATACATCACCGACAAACTTTCCGGAAATAATCGGTATATTGCACCAGAACTCACTGATTATTACAGCCTTTCTGAATATGGTGAAGCAACGGAAGTTTATGCATTGGGTGTTATGTTTGGTGAAATGCTTGAAGTATTACAACATAATAATCCCATTAATCAGGCATATAAGGATACTGTTAATGAAATGTCCCATTTGATAAAAAAAATGAAATCGTACCAACCCAGAAGCCGTCCTTCTTTAGATGAAGTTAAAGAAACTTTACTTGAAATTGAAAAATTGGCTAAATCGATGCAAGCTAAAGCGGAGCAATTAGATCCTGACGTCATTTCTAAAGAAATACGCGAAGAGGTTATTAGGAGGCTGAAAGCAGAAGAAGTAAGATTAATAGAAAAACATATAGGAAAAGATGACTCCGCTAAGGATAAAGTCCATCGAATGGCAGATGAGGTAGCTCAGAAGGGGATTAATAAACTACGTTCTGCCTATGGATATGAATTTGAATATATTAATACTATTTCTGATCTTTTTAAGGCGTTAAATACTTTATCTCAAAATTTGGATACTTTATTTCTAAAAGTGGACCATGCTAATCCACAGTTTTTTCCGCCAACAAAATCAACCGAGGCTGCAAATATATTAAAAATAGTAGAAGAAGTAAATAGAATGGAAGCAGAAGAAATTGCGCAAGGTAAGAGAAAAAAAGTGGCAGAAGAACAGTTGGGCAGAACAATTAAATGATAGCGCATCATCCTATAAAAAATGTGCCATTTCAGTAAGGCAGCATGATACATCAATACCTACACTCACTCAATGATTGCTTGAATTTTGAATAGCATATTGATTATCAAGGTTTTTTCAACTAAGCTTGCCACCTCCTTGTTTATAGAATAGTCAAATGAGCGGCGATGAACTACCTAAGGTTATTGATAAGAGCCAAGCCGATATTGAAGCGGCAATTGCTGCTATTAAAACAAGCAATATCCCAAACGGAACGAAAGAGTTTGCTATCTCATGCATCCGCCTTGCTGCCAATGGTGATGTACTTCATAATGATGATAGTCATGTTAAAATCACGGATATTATTCGTCATAACCGCTTACATCCAAACAAAGAACGTACTGGCGCATTCACGACTGGATTTATTTCACGTACCAAGGAACGAGACATTGCGCTTTTTTACAATGGCTCGCAACATGCAGGTGAAAACATGTAGCGTCTACTTAAAAAACGAGATGTCAATGCTGGGCCAGTGATACAAATGTGTGATGCTTTAAGTCGCAATATCCCTGCTACATTTCAAACGATATTGTGCAATTACTTGAGTCATGGATTTAGTAAATTTGATGATCTTAAGGAATTTTATCCAGAACAATGCATTCATATGATTAATCTCATTGCTAGCGTATATGATCACGATGAAAAAACACATGAAATGACTAGCGCGCTTCGACTTGAGTGTCATCAAGAACACAGCGAACCAATCATTGATGCTTTGCATAACTACCTAGAATATCAATTGGAATCAAAACAAGTTGAATCCAATGATTCTCTTGGTACTACTATCAAATACATGTTAAAACACTGGCATAAGCTAACACAGTTTCTGCAAGTAGAAGGCGCTCCGCTTGACAATAATATTCTGAAGAGGGCACTAAAAATACCTATCCGTGGACGACGAACATGGTTATTTTATAAAACAGAATATGGCGCGATGATCGGTGGCGTGTTAACCAGCATTATTTATACTTGTGCGTTATCAGGCATTAACCCATTGCACTACCTGATTGCGCTGCAAGATAACAAAAACCAAATTGTTAAAAATCCTGAAAAATGGTTGCCGTGGTCTTATCAAGAGACATTAGCAACGTTATCGTTAGCGGCATAAGTAACACATCGCCAGTCTTTTGGTATCGCTGCTTTAATTGGATTACCTTGCGCTAACAATATTTGTAATTCACTGGCACGTAATAATACTGTTGCATTTTTATCACTCGGCCACCAAGCGAGCCTTCCACTGCTAAATCGTTTTTGACACAACCAAAATCCACTTGCATCGTATACCAGTAATTTGACTGATGTGCGAGTACGATTGGTAAATGCAAAGATCGCTCCACTGAATGGATCACATAATAATTTTTGTGTGCATAATTCTTTTAATCCGCAAATCCCTTTGCGAAAATCGACAGGCTCAACGGCAAGTAGCAAGCGATGTTGTGGTGTGATCTGCAACATCTGGTTATCCTATGAATTGCGCAATGATCATAGGTAACGATTCAATGGGATAATCACTAATTTTCAACGTGCCACCATTTGAGCGATGCAATTCAATTGAGCATGTTTTATTATCATTAACAACAGCAACGGTCTCATGAGGTAAAATTAATGATGTTTTTGCTGCTGCATCAGTACATACTTCCACAAAATTAACTTGGTTGTGGAGATTAAAACGCTGGCTAATTTGATTTGTATTAATGCTTAATGATTGGGTGATAGTTGTTAACGGATAATGATGATCCATGAGTATTTTAACTTTTTCCCATAAATAATCAGGTATTTTGCCACGTTTGGCTCTGGTTACTCGCCAGTGTTCAAAATCAGATTTAACTTCTTCTATTAAATTGAGCTTTTGTTCCATGGGATAGCCTCTTTAAATGTTGAGGCTGATAGCTTAGTGAATAGTGATGGCAGAAGTCACACAGGCTTGCCGCAAACTCACGATTCATCGCAATAATCATAATTTAGTCTCCAAGCTGATAATAAATCGTCTAGTCTGATCCGTATCTTGATATCCTCACCGCCTGCAGCAATAGCAGAGATCGCTTTTTATTGTGCTTGCTGTTTGCGTATCGCCCCCCTAAATCAGACCGCCTTATTCTCGTTTACAGCCCTCAGTGATATGTAACACCAGAAGTTCATTAGCTGATTGAGATGGATGAGACGGTAATTTCTTGAATCCATTCTTTTCGAAAAACTGAATGGCATTTTTATTAGTTTTTAGTGGATCAGTTACTAAAAAAGTATATTTATTTTGCACATATTCTTTGATGAAATTAGTTACAGTTAATGTTCCATAGCCTTTTTTAAGATAATTTTCATCTGCAATGAACAAATCAATGCCAGCAATTTCATTTGGCTTGATGTTGTCAAACAAGGAATGGTTATAGTCTGTCACTCCATCAGGAAGAGAATCCTTGACACAGTAAAGTTGTATATAACCAATTGGTGTATTGTTAACATAGACGATAAAATTTGGGATTGATTCAGGATTAAGTATTCTAGGAAGATATTTTTCTTTAATCATGTTTAGGGTATAACTTTCGCCGCGAGCATACCATTGCTGAATACGCGGCTTTTGAAACCAATCATGCAAAAGTAGTAAATCATCTTCAGTCAGAGGTTTGAAAGTAATGAATTGCATACTCATAGTGATGTTACCGTCATTTTATAGAGTCCTCTCAATTTGCTGTCCTTTATAGCCATGCTCATACGCCTAAACTTACCCTCTGCAGATTTATGATATTTTAACGCTACCTTAGCAAATGGCAAGCCTGCGGTCTGTAGATCGTTTACCGATTTTGCGCCGTAAAACTCAGCAATTAATGACTGAGTTTTACGGCGCATTTGATAAAAACAATGAAAAACGCAACTTAAACTTAAAGTTGCTGGATGTATTTGTTCTAATGTCGGGGTTTTCTGGCAGGAGCAGGTGATTGTTCCTGATTTTTTTCTTGTGATTAGGTTGATATTCCCATTAATTCAGAAAAACTATTTAATAATTTGCTCATTGCAGAATGGTTCAAAAATGTAAGGGACACCATTTTGTCATAATCGTTTCTTACAGTCTTATAGCTGTTCCCTAAATATAAGATGTTTCTCAAAAGTTGCTTCTCTTTTTCATGTAAATTATCTAGGCGATCTAAAAGATTTTGAGGTATATCACTTCCATTTTTCGTGGCAATCGTTTCATTAATAGATTTTACGATGGCATCATATCTATACTCTGGATTGTTTTTTACTGTATGAAAAAATTCTTCTACTATTGGCTTCGCTTTTTCTAAAAACTGGCGTAATTCTTCTACTTCTTGCGGATTTTCCGGATCTATATCAGGGACATTATTGACCAACTCAACGAATTGGTTGTTCGCTTTTTCGAATAATTGTGATTTTTTTACTTGGTAAGCTTCGTATTGATTGAGTAATTGCTCAAATTGATTTTTTTTTTAATATTTCATTGTATACCCCTTTTATTAAAATTCCGTTGGCTCAAAATGCGAAGTGCAACACAATGTTAAATGGCGGCCAAATGATGTAGACTGCTGGCCACTATAACTAGGGGTTGCCAATGGAATACAATTATTTGACTGAAGTATAAAGATACCAGATAGATGATTGTGTAGTCCAATATTTAGTGTAGCTTCCTTGTATGATGTTTGATTTGATCAAAGAACAGATCGCGGTATGGTATTAAAATATTTGCTGATATAGAGGCGCGGTCAAACACCTGTCCTTGGAACTTTAAGGTGCGTTATTCATTTTTTTATAGAGATGGAATTTTCAAAAGATATTAATATATTCATCGCCAAAGGTTATGGACAAGCACAATCAAATCAAATTACTATTTAATACGGAAGCCACTAGTTGGATGAGTTAAGCGCTGGAGGCAAATATAGATAAATCGTAATAACAGAAGTCCTGAAGAAACATACATTCTCCAGGACTTCTGTTTAAAGAAACCATGCTATACGCTAGGTTGCTCTATATCTCCTGTATGATGCTTCCTCCCACTGTCCATAACTAATGCTACCAAGCGCAGATTGCTGAGCTGTATAACGATCATCTTTATTTAAAATGGATTTAGAACCTATCGTTATGCTTTTATCTGGCGAATAAAATAAAGCAAAGCTATAACGTTCAACACCCTCACAGGATTTTTTAACTTTATGCTGAGTTGCTTTGATACGATCATCAGTGAGTAATTGCGCAAATTCACCGACTTGAAATAACAATACGGATTTATCCGTTACGTCTACTTTCTCGAAATCAACACCATCGGTAGATACAATATAAAGACCAGCTTCTTCAGGCTCCGCTACTTCTTTACCATCGCAAAAATAATAAGCTGGGATCAAACCTGTAAAAAGCCCATGATCAAAATGAGCACCACACCAATCTGGATTGTTATTTAGTAATTCAACTTCTTGGTGATAATGTAACATCCTGCCATAGCCATTGAGCGAGTCATGTGGCAAGCCTACAGTTTCGTCAATCCCTATAGCGGTTAACAACTTCTTTCCTGTAGCGAATATTAATTCGCCTAATTGCAAATACGGTGTGCGTAAATTCATTTCTTTAGGCCAAACATTGGATTCTCGATCAGGGATATGTGCATAATAAGATGCTTTTTTATCATCTTTTCGCCACTCGCCCGATTGCGTTAGAAACCACTCCGCACCTAGTTCATAGCCCTCTGTAACCCCAGCATCTCTGTTGGGGGCATAACCTTGCTTAATAATAGGCGATAATTGTGCAAATTCTCTAGCTGCATTTATATAAGCTTGTGTGCGTTTCTCAAAACCAGGTATGTGCTGAATGCCAATGATACCCTTTTGCAATAAAGCTCTTTCGATCAATTGTAAATTATCTTTATTAGATAAATCTGATAACGCAGTATACGGAATGATTTCAACTTTCATTATATTACCTATTTCAGCATTAAGTTATAACATTATAAAGTCCATTCTTAAAATGACTACCATGATTGGTGCTCTCATTGGGTTCGCCACGAGCGTGGCATTGCTGAATATGAGGCTTTTGAAACCAATCATGCAAAAGCAGTAAATCATCTTCTTTCATTGGTTTAAAAGTAATGACTTACATAATCATAGTGATGTTACGGGCATTATATACAAATCAACGAATTATTTCATCGTTTGGCTGTGCCTGCGTTCGTCAAACGTACTTGTCATAGTCTGTGCTACTATGTTTGTTTTAAGATACTCCTCTCTAAAGTCATCACTCAATTGACTGACTAATGTTGATGCATCATCTGCTACATTGTTTGTATAGTCATGAATAGTTAGTTGAATAGTTTGAATTAAAATATATTTAAGTGCTTGCTTTATTTCGCCGCCCAAGTGAATTATCTGCAATGTAAAATATTCATCGTCGCACTTCTTAACAAATGTCGAATAATCTTTCGTATCGAACGGGATTGATTTCGGTAACCAACTTTGAATTTTTTTAAATAACAACTGAGCATGATCGACTGAACTTGGCACTGATTCAAGTAACTGCTGCCTAAGATTTTCAAAACAATCCATGAGCTGAAAGTGTAAAGGATATATACGTTTAATGGGTACTAACGATAATTGTTCTTTTGTTATATCAATACGGTAAGCATTAAGTGGTTTACAATGAGATTCAGCAGTAGATGAAATAAAACTAGCTTCATGCATACTATCAACATGAAGCGCACCATATTTGGCTTCACGTAGCAGATGCGCTACAATTATGCTAATACTCGCAGAGGCGATGACATGAATATCAATAGGTTTATCAGCACCACATTTTTTTGCAAGTCCGATGCCATGTTCTCTACAGATTTCTACGACAACATTTAGCCCATTATCTAATGCAAAAAAAGGACTTGAGCTTTTATCTTTTCTCCCCGGTTTAAATACATAATCAAAATCTATGAAGCTATTCGTGTGCATGAAACCAGGGATATGTTCATCAAAGGGAGCTACTTTATTATGGCTCCCTCGTTTCCCTTGAAAAAATACGGCAGTGGTATTGGTTAGCTCAGTAAAATAAATTCCATTTAGTGTTGGTACATTTGCAATATAGCTGTCTAGTGCTGCTTCATATTTTTCAAATTGTTTAGACTGATTTAGCTCTTTTTCTATCTTTTTAATAACTTGTAGATCTTCATAATAGGATTTAATTTTTTCTAATTTATCTGCATTGATATTTTTTCTAATTAACGTCCCACCTGCTATGATAATCAATTTGGGACAAGACTTAGTTAAGCCACGCAATTCCTCAATTAAGAATTTTTTCGTAATTGCGTCAATTGATTTAGACGAAGGATCTGTGATGGCATATTCACGCCAAGCCACGATTACCCAGTCCACATGAGAATGCAACTTTAGTATTTGGTCGTAGGCGTTTAAAATAACATTTTTTAGATATATTATTTTTGATATTGCAGTTAACTTACTATACGCAAAATAGTTGTCGTTTTTCAAAACATCAAGTGCAATGATTGCAAGTTCTGGATCTTTTTGCACCGCACCTTGCATCTCTACTTTTGAATTTTCTTCGGATTTAAAAAACTGATGGCTTATCATATAGTCATATCTCAAATAGGTGTGGATACGACTTTACTTGAAAATACGTGAAAAAAGATTAATGTAGTCTTAATCATCTTTTGCAGCCGAGCATGTATCAGGTGCTCGTGTGTAAATATCATTAAAATCATACAATTACAACACATTAATTTGGCGCATAATAAAAAGTTTTCTAGGGATTTTACCAAAGGCACCGTTAGGTATCGATATTTATGCCGGAGATGTCAGGCGTTCTTCAGGATTTTCTTTTTTGCTAGGTTCCCCTAACATAAACCTCAATACCCTACAATCTAAGACTTGGTTTGAGGACTGTCTCAACAAAATTCATCCGAATGAAACGTGAATCGCGAGTCCGATGTTACTGCAGTAGAATCAGGCGGCAACATCGCTCTGACCTGTTCTTCAGATAAGTGCCTATACACTATACATTGCTGTAAATACCGTGCGGTTGACATTTATCAATGATTATTGCAATCTGTGGAGCACATGCCTTATTAGAATCAGGTAAATATAAGGTAAAGTTGTTTTATCTGTATCTTGAGATCATTGAGAGTGAAAAAGCAACTCAGTTAATTTATCGTAAGGAAGATATATAACTTAAACTAGGGAGTAAATAATGAAAAGTAAATCGCTAAAAACGATATTAGTAACATTAGGCTTGTCATTAATACCCTGCCTAACATTCTCTGCTACGAAAATATCTATTTCACAAGCGCTGAAAGATTGCACTGCGGCAGGTAATAAAATCTCAGGTACAACCATTCAATCCGAATTAAAAAAACAAACGTCATTAATTGGGATGGCTTATTTAAATTATATTTATCAAAATGATCTTAAGAATGAACATTTTTGTCAAAGTATGTTGTTAATGAACAGTCAAGTACCAGAGGGAACCATTAATCCATATGTGCATTTATTTGATGCTGTGATGGCAAGTAAAACGATGCAAATATTAGAAGATGTTCAAATGTCTTTCGATTACTCTATTGGTCGAACAAACCCGCCTATAGAAAAAGTGCAAAGTTCAGTCAGTAAAATTCAAGCCGCACTTAAAAATACTTAACAGTAGAGAGGTGGGCAAATACACTCACCTCTATTTGAGACTAAAGTGTAGTAGTTTGAACTTGATTTCACAGTCACCCAATGTGATGTTATGACATTTACTGTCAGTTCAAGATCCACTATCAATAAGGCCATAAGTCAGGCATGACCCCATCATTAAATTTCTTATAGCGTTAATGCGCTCACCATGCCGCGTATGATCATTTCAATATATAAATCCACGTTTTGCTTATGCTGAAATACTTTTACTTCATCATAGATAAGTGCATTCACACTATAAAGAATCCAAGATAAAATTAATGACGGGGCATACTCGTGTTTGATTTTTTTATTAGCTTGCAAATACGCTATAGCTTCTAACCAATGACGTGGATATCGGATATGAGGAATTCCTGCTAACTCCTCACGTGTTTTAGTTTCTTCAATGCGCTCCCAGCTTACAAGCTTCGCTAATTCTGGCGCTTGTTTATAAATATTAAGCCGCTGCTCAATGGCTTCTCTTAAAAATGTTTCAAAGGAATCCGGTTTAGGATTAACGGGAAGAACCGTGATTCCTTGAATGATGTCTGCTTTAACTTGCTTAAATAAATCTTGCTTGCTGCCAAAATGATGAGCTAGCAAACTTTGGGTAACGTTAGCTAATTTCGCTATCTGACTTAAAGAAGTGCCAGCAAAGCCTTTTGCAGTAAACAAACTACGCGCTGCTTTAAGAATTCTTTCTTTAGTCATATGCGCATTTTGTGCCATGAGCTTGTCCTTGTTTATTTACTTATTATAAGCCAATTTACCGCTAACGAAATGCTCTATACCTGACAATAAACGCGTCATGTCATCATACACAAAACTGTTCTCCCCGAGGAAGCGTCCTGAGTAGGCAAGGTCTCGAAGTGCCGTCTCGAGGGGTGCCCACCCTATCAACCCGGGTTACGCGCTTCGCGCCCCACCCAGACACGCATTTTATGATTTTTGTCGTGCACAGAGGAACGAAATAAACCTTATAACATTTGTTAATACTTTTTTAAGGAAAGTTGCATATACTGGTTGTATAGATTGATCGACCGATCAACTTAAATTGTACTATAAATAAAATAGCAACGAGGTAGTTATGTTGAGTATCACATATAAGTTCATGACTTTATTCAATTTTATGCCTGCAAAAACAGTAAATACGCCTCCCCTGCCCACTGATGACACATTGGTAGCGCAGTACAAAGAAGCATTACGGAAGGGAACGATTGATGATATTCACTCCTTGATGGTGAAAGGCTTAGATCCGCATGCTCGTGATGAGAAAGGTTATGGTTTAATCCACTTGGCAACCCTTAAGGCTAATGCAGGCAATGAAGAAAATATGCTAGCTGTTATCAAGTTATTAACGGATTTTGGGGCCGATGTGAATGCCTATTATTTGAAAGATCAATATGGTGCGCTCACGACAGCCACACGTCGTAAACTACCAAAAATTGTTTCCTATTTGCTGCAGCAAGGCGCTGATACAACCCTGGCTATCGTAAACCATCATAAGACCACCATTGATTATGCACGTGAATTCACCGATGAACGTGGCCAAGCAGTGTTAGCCTGTTTTGAAAAAGCGGGGTATAACGTTAAGGCGCCTAAACTGTGATGCGCGTTATATGTCATCGACAGGGTTTTTTTGTCTTAGGCAAAAATGACCCATTTAGGTGGTGTTCATTCTTCACCTAAATCTAAGTTTTAGCTGCCAAGCAAAAACCTTTAAACGGTTAGTCCAATGTTATCTGTTCTCCAAACTTGATTGCTTCAATAATCTCATCAGGAGATTTAGACAGACGCAGCCGATCCATGACATATTTACTTTCTTTCAACCCCATAATAGTGGCTAACATATATGGTTGCATCTTGGCTACGCCGCGTGGCGTAATTAGTAAAAAGATTAATTCAGCTCGTTGATTAGTACTTTCAAGTGGAATCCCTTCTCCTGATCTCGCAAAGGCTAAAATTGGCTTGGTGATGCCATCAATGCGACCGTGTGGCACAGCGAGCCCGTGACCGAAATAGGTCGGCACAGTTGCCACTCGTTTTAATATTGCTTTTGTTATTGTTTGATGGTCGACAGGCAGCTCACTTGCTGGGATCCTTGCAACCATTTTTTTTACTGCATCCGGCATGCTAGACGCTTCAAAATCAAGGAAAATTCTATTTGGTGCTAGTGCCTCAGATAGCGAAGTATATTTTCCAACGCGGCCAGTATCAAACTCATCACCTATTCGACCAACAATTTCTTCGAGAACATCTTCGATGCATAAGATGCCTGTCCATTCATTATTGATATTCGTGACGATAGACAGATGTTCGTAAGAACGCTGTACACGACTTAATGCTTCTTCTAGCAATAAATTTTCTTTAATTTCTATGCTAGGCCGCGCTAGGTTTCTAAGATGCTCTGCATCTAATTGTTTATCATCTAAGAATAGCAAATTCTTAACATGGATTACCCCAACTGGATGGCCAAGTTCCCGTTCCACGAGTGGATAACGAGAATATTTCTTTTCCATGATTAGCCGTTTGTTTTCTTGCCATGGGACGTCTAGTCGAAGTACCGATATTTTATCCCGGGGTTGCATCGCATCACTAACCTTCAGATCACCCAGGTCTATAATATTCTCAAGCATCAGCAAGCGACGAAATGAAATTAATTTAAGTTTCTCGATACGCTCGAACAATAGTTTGAGATCAGCTTTTCTCGGCCAAAGTAGTGAGATGATCACACAACTCATTAAAATAACGATGATGAGTGTCAGCGATACCATGGTAGGCATCTTATAAACATCGCTTAGAAGCATTTTCGTCGCGAGAATAATAATGATTGAAGCAAATCCATAATGGAGAAAATAAAACATGCTCATGAATCCAGATACAGCAAAATAAAGTGAGCGCAAACCTAATATAGCAAATATATTCGAGGTATAAACAATAAAAGGATCGGATGTAATAGCAAAAATCGCTGGGATTGAATCGACTGCAAAAATCACATCCGTGGTTTCAACCGCCAACAGCACGATAAATAGCGGAGTAGCAATTAATTTCCCTGCTTTTCTGGTAAAAAATCGGTTACCTTCATAGCGGTCAGATACTGGCATGATGCGTTTAAATACTTTGATAATCCAGCTATTTGTAGGATCATAACCTTCTTGCTTTTTAAACAACATGCTAAGACCAGTGATCATCAAAAAACCACCAAAAACATAGATGCTCCAATGGAAATGTGTGAGGATCGCGAGTCCTGCCATAATGAAAATTGCGCGCATAATGATCGCGCCAACGATTCCCCAGAATAATACTTTATGCTGATAGACAGGTGGTACGCGGAAGTAACTAAAAATTAGAATAAAAACAAAAATGTTATCAATACTTAGCGATTTTTCAACGAGGAAACCGGTGAAAAATTCCAGACCAGCCTGTCGACCTCGTTCATGGAAAAAAATAATACCGAGGTTAAATAACAGTGCAAGCCCAGTCCAGAAGCCGAACCAGCCAAGCGCTTCTTTCATTCCTATCACATGTGGTTTACGTTGAAAAACACCTAGATCGAGCGCAAGCATCATTAAAATAAAAAGCGTAAACCCAATCCATAATATAGCTTGGTGGTTAACAATCATTGTTGCTGCCTTGATTCTGATGACGTTATTGGACGCCGATTTACATTCCTATCAATTTGCATTCAACAACTTTTTTAAAAATTTTCAAAATGCTTAATGGTTAATGGTATAGCTACCGTTATAAAATTGGTACTCATATAGTCGATACTCATGTCAGCATATTGTCGAAAGTGTTTATGCTACTATCTGTAAATGGATTATATCCGAATGTATTGATAGTAAAATCATAAATCTAAGTATGACCAATCAAAAGGCACTTTAGTGAGATGTTTATCCCCTGTATAAATCTACCTGTATCAACTTCAGATTAAAATGATAGATTAGAAGATATTGACTCAAATGTATCATATTGAAAATGAGAAGCCAATATATGAAAATGTATCGGTTTGGTAGCATTACAAGAATCTCAATTTTAATTTCACGTGATGAGTCAGTAAGGGTTTTTTGGCTGTGGCAAAATGGCTGTTTCAGGGGGAGAATGAATACCCACTGAATCTTACGCGACCTAGGCTGCACAGCTTCGTGGCGGTATCAGACTACTAAGGAATTTTGATGAAACGCTGGCTCAAAAAATGGCTCCCAAATCATGATTCAATGCACCGAGATAAAAGCATGCGCTGGATTGCTAAGTGGCTGCATAAACGCCCTTACCTTTGGGCACTCAATAGAAAAACCGTCGCTAAAGGCGTTGGTGCGGGGCTTCTGGTTGCCTTTATTCCAATCCCTGCTCAAATTATTTTGGCATCATTGATGGCTTTACTACTTCGTGCTAATCTCCCAGTGGCAATAGCGTCAACGCTAATCTCAAATCCCTTCACTTTTGTGCCAATTAATTTTCTTATTTACCATATTGGAATATTGATAACTGGTGGTAATGGCATCGCAAACCCACCACCCATTCATGAATTAGAACTTCACTGGGCAAGCATTTCGCTCGTCACGCAAGAAATTATCGTATGGTTCAAATCATTAGGTAAAAGCTACGTGATAGGCCTTCTGGTTTTATCTATTTCTTCCTCGATTATAGGTTATTGTCTTGTCGATTTTATATGGAGAATCTCTATTAGGTGGCATTTACGATCACGGAGATCAAGAACGGGTAAGTCTTGATTATTGAATCTGAGTTGATCAAAAATAGTAGATACTGTGGCAAATGCTTGCCACAGGCAAAAAACCTAAACCAGGCAATCTTAATGATGGCCTGGTTTAGGTTTCATAATGGAGTCTATTGATGCTTCGATGGAAGTTGCAAGATGATTCATTTCTGATCGCTCTCGCTCAAAGAAGCCAATTTTTCTAATAGTGCATTGATGATCCTTCAATTCTTGAACGCCTTCAAATATTTCTTGAGCTTCTTGAAGTTTAGACTCATCTCCAGATTTTATCCCTATTCTTTGTTTAAGACCTTCATCACTCATAATATTATCATTATAATCTTTAAAGATACGGCTGAAAGTAGATAAAGAATCTTCAAGATTTTGTTCGTTGATTGAATTAATTATTTTATTAGAAATGTTTTGATAACGATCGATAGTATTTTTGAGAATATCAATTTTTTTGAAGTCATTTTGGCAAGACATGGAAAACAACTGTTGTACTTGCTCGTCCGAACATCCTAGCTCTTTTAATTCGGATGTCATACATTTTGCGCGAGAGATATAATGATGAGTCGCTTCAGAATACTTGTCTAGAGATAGACTTTGTTCAAGCACATCACACCATTCACGCATGATGTTTATAGCTGTCAAATCTCGTTGAATAAGCTTTTCGAGCAAGTTTGGAGAAAAGTTATATTTTTGATAGATAGTTGTCGCTTGCAGCGTAAAACTATTAATTTCGTCATGCGTTAATCTTGTATGCATCATCTTCCCTTATTTCAACCAATAATTCATTAACATTATCTAGTGGTCCAATACCACCAATATAGTGCTTGATGGTGTCAGTATCAGGTGTTATTCATTCATCACCTGGAATAGCCATTTCGTCGCAGGCAAAAAAACCTTGTACAGAATATTCGAGAATGGCTCGGCGCTCATTTGACCCGTCCATGAATAAAGCGGGAATGCGCGTGCGTCGCATCTAATATTATCAGAAAATCGTTTAAAGTATCTACTCGGGCATTACGTTAAATAGTTACTTCTTGCTTAATATTGATGCAAGTATACAATCTTAGTTAAGACCCTAAACAGATGACAGGAAGGATGATGATCTATGCAAATCACCATCAGTGACTACATACTGCAACGTCTAAAAGAATTATCAATTAAACATATATTTGGCGTGCCAGGTGACTACAACCTCTCCTTCTTAGACCAAATCATTGCAATGCCTGGCATGTCATGGATCGGTACTTGCAACGAATTAAATGGTTCTTATGCAGCTGATGGTTATGCACGCATCCATGGTGTGGGTGCATTAGTGACAACCTTCGGTGTGGGCGAATTGAGTGCGATCAATGGTATCGCTGGCGCCTACACCGAGCTCATACCGGTCGTTCATATTGTCGGGATGCCCTCTACCACCATCATCAAAAAAAAATCTGTTGTACATCATAGTTTAGGCGATGGGCAATTCAAGGTGTTTATGGATATGTATAGAAATGTCACCGTAGCCCAAGTGCTTATTAGTAAAAACGATGCGGCTGCCAAGATTGATAAAGCACTCGTCGAATGCTGGCAAAAAAAACGGCCTATCTATATTGGCTTACCGTCTGACCTGGTGCTAGAAAAAATTCCAGCACCTAAGCGTCCTCTGAATTTAAATTATCCTAAATCAAATAAAGACGCCGTGAAAGAATGTGTCGCTCGCATAGCGAAGATCATCAGCAAAGCGAAAGCGCCAGTGATTCTTGCTGACCTTTGTGCTGATCGTCATCCGATGAAAGTACATTTAGAATCGTTATTAGAAAAAACAAATATCCCCTTTGCTAATATGAATATGGCCAAGGCGCTGATCGATGAATCAAATCCATATTACATTGGCAATTATTGTGGTGAATTCAGCGACCCAGGCGTCAAAGACAAAATCGAAGGATCCGATTGCGTGATCACTTTTGGAAGTATGTTGTCGGATCTGAACACTGGCGGATTTTCAGCTCAATTAAATCTGAATACCTCGGTAGAAATCCACAGTAGTTATACTCGTATAAAACAATCTTTATATAAAGATGTTTTCTTCAATGAAGTTGTGCCAGCTTTAATTAAACAACTCAATAACTACAAATATACAGGTACAATTAAAAAAGAAAAACGCCAAATTGATAAAGTGAAAAATAATAAACTTACGCAAAATTATTTTTGGAATAAGGTGGTGGATGGCCTGTGCCCCAATGCTATCGTTTTAGCCGAAGCAGGGACAAGTTTATTTGGCGCGCTACAAATACCAATGCCAAATCGTACTAAATTCATCAGTCAGGCCTTGTGGGGTTCTATAGGTTATACGCTTGGAGCGTTACTAGGCGCAAAAATTGCAGCGCCTAAACGACAAAGCGTCTTATTTATAGGTGATGGTTCATTCCAATTGACAGCACAGGAAATATCAACCATCCTGCGTCATCATCTCAATCCCATTATATTTTTACTTAATAACAATGGTTATACAATTGAGCGATTAATTCATGGTCCGGACATGCCCTATAATGATATCGCGACGTGGAATTACACCGAATTCCCAAAAATGTTTAAAGGTAAAGTACATACCCTGCGTATAAAAACTAGAAAAGAACTTGATAACATAACTAAACAAATGAAATCTGGTCAATTAAATAAAAATCAATTCGTCCTCATTGAAGTGATGTTAGAAAAATTTGATGCACCAGCAACCTTAGTCAACATTGCGAGAGCACTGGATAAAGAAAATCTTGGTAAAACAAAGAAGTCGAAGCGTAAGGAGAAATAAGTGATGACGTACACAATGGTGTCCGTGTGTGGCGCGCTAGGTTATGGCTATAATGAAATTTCTTTGGAAAACTCCCTACATAAAAAACTTAATCTAGTCGCTTCCGATGCCGGCTCTATGGATGCCGGACCTTATTATCTAGGTAAAGGACTGTCTTATTTTGCACGGGATGCCTTAAAACGCGATTTTACGCTGATGCTAAAAGCTGCACTTAAAAAAAATGTCCCACTTATTTTAGGCAGTTGCGGTATGTCTGGGGATGATAAACATTTGAATTACATGATCGATATTGTTAAAGAAGTTTTTGTAGAACAAGGGGTGAAGGATCTAAAGGTAGCTACCATCAGCGCCCATATCGATCCAACCCTGTTAATGCCCGTGCGCGATAAGCTCATACCCTTAAGTAAAATGCCACCGGTGACCAAGGAAGATATAAAAGAGAGTGCGATTGTCGGCCAGATGGGTATTGCGCCCTTCATGCAAGCCTTAAAAGAAGGTGCTCAAGTTATTTTATGTGGACGTGCTTGTGACGTTGCCATTTTTGCGGCACCAGCGATTTTAAATGGTGTAGATCCTGGTCTTGCTTACCATGCAGGCCATATACTCGAATGCGGTGCACTAGCATGTGATCCAGGATCTGCGAGTGATTGTTTAATCGCTGAATGTCACCCTGATAACGTGACTTTCATTTCTCCAAATAAGACTAGACGTGTTACACCAAAATCAATTGCTGCACATAGCCTCTATGAAGAAAGCCATCCTTGCTTACAGTTCTATCCTGAAGGTGTGTTAGTCATGGAAAATTCTGAATACATCCCTATTACCGAGGATACTGCCGCTATCCGCAATAGCATCTTCGTAAACTTACCCTTAAGCATCAAAATAGAAGGCAGTCGAAAAATAGGTGAATGCTATATCTCGTTGATAGCCTGCAAACCAAATAGTGATATACCTGAAAAATATATCACCTATGGTATAAATGGTGTTGAAAAGCATCCAGTGATTGATGGTCAAAAAGAAATAGGCATACTCATTAAGGTGACTAGTGATGATGAGCAAGCGGCAGAAGCACTTGCCAGTTTAATTAAAGGCTATATGTTGCACTATGGTTATCCTGATCGTCGTACCACGGCTGGTAACATATTATTTCCTATTTCACCATCAGCTATCAATTTTAAAGATAAGGCGGGAGTTTACCATGCCTTAGTGATTGCCGGTACACGCGAACAAATGTTTATTGAGCGTTTCGATGAGGTGAAAGCCAAGGTAATTGAGCTGGCACAAACAAGTTTTCCAGACATTTTTAAAAAATGTAAGATTGACATATTGACCGCTGATACGGAACATCCATTATTGTTTCTGCAGACTGTTGCCACAACCAAGGCAGAAGCCGAAAAACAACATCAACAAGAATTAGCTGAATTAGAACAATATAGGGATAAGGATGCTGTTTCATTCCTTAATATAGCAGGTAGTGAAGTCTATATGTGGAGTATCTATCATTTACTCAAAGATGAGAAAGTGATTAAACAATTATTTCCTATCAAACTATTTAACGCTACTGGTAAAGACTGGACACTCATTAAGGAGGTTAAAACAGATTATACCCCAATTGGGATACCATTGAACGAATACGATGGGAGTATCGATGAGAAAAAAGTTAACGTCATCAAAGCAGTGGCGCATAATAATTCACGCTCGCACGCTAAATCTATACTCGATATGGCGACAGTCATTCGTTCTAAAGATGCCGGTGTTAATACAATCACCTATGACATATTTTTTAAATCAGAAAATGATTATCATGCTGCCCTAAACTCCAACGCCTTCACTACTGAAGAAATGGCAAAAACACTCAATGTACCCATAGAACTATTCATTGGTACGTATTATGTCGATACTTGTAATGCGATTAAGATTTCTCGTTATAGAGAAAAGATCTCTGGTACACCAGGTAGTCGTGATGTTTTTGGTGCACAACAACAAGCTAACATCGAAAACATGCAGATTCCAATTGATTAGCCATATTTGAATTCAGATAAGGTTAGAATCACTATACATTATCAAGGATATTTACAATGGACCTGCAAACTCTTGTTACATTATATAGGTTTCCATCAGCATATTGGTGAAACAAAAGGTTCATCGAATATGCTTTTTATCACATTAAGCATTGTCGCCATGGCTATCATTACTATTTGGGCTTAAGCGGTGACCGTAGTCCTATTTAACGTTATCATTCACTCTCACTGGCATATTGTTATACCGTGTCATTGACTAAGCCTGATTATGTGTTGATAATACACACTTTTGAAGATTTCAGATTATTTTATTAATAAGGAACTTTGACATGTTAAAAAATGCGCTTGCGCTCCTCGTCGTAGGCAGCTGTGTTGCTGACAATAGCTTTGCTTCCATCAAGCATATTTTAATGAAAGATTCTTTTAATCCTTCATCATTAGTTGCCAAACATGCGACTCAAGAAGAGACGTCCAAATTCAATGGATCATGGACGGGTGTATGCAGCGATGGCAACGGAAATGAACAAGTAAATTTTAAAATTACTGATGATGGTACGTTTTTTACTTTAGAAAATACAGGAATGGGTGAAATTGGCAAGGGTACATATATGATAGGAACAGTTGAATCAAGATCTTTTTCATCACAACCTATTTATGCATCTATTACCCATAAAATGACACGAGACGATGCCAACACCATGAGATTGGAGAATTCATCTATCATCAGTGATATGCCAACTGTAGATGATGATTCCGTCACCAATACACATTTCTCTTCGACGAATGTCACCATTCTCTTAACAGTAAATAATAATCAATTGACTATCAATCAAAGTATCCAGGATTCAAGTTTAGATAAAAAGACAGAAAGTAAATGTAACCTCAAAAGAACAGGCTAATTCATCTATACAATATCCAATCGCATCCTTTTAGCTTCACAGGTGAAAGGATGCGATTGTCATTGCAAACATACAATCAATAGTAAAGTAACAATGAGTGTCCATCCCTCTCCTTCTAAATACATAACGAGCTTTCTAGTGCGAGCATTGCACGACGTTTAATAAATTCAACCTGAAACTCCCTTGTTAACAGTATTAGTGTTATAGCTTGATTCTTTTTCTATTGCTTTATATTTCTCCCGTGCCAGGTTGAAATCGGACTCGGAGGGAGGTGTGTTAGTTTGATAACCGTATTTAATCAGTGTTTGTGCCAGTGCGCAAAAATGTTGATAGTTTTCCATATATTGCGCACCAGCGTCTGCAACCAACCAATCAAGTAGATGTTTGTTGTCTGATTGCTGCACGTGTTTGCCATGCTTCATCCAATGATCAAATTTATCGGCAAACTCACTGAGAGATGTGGGCTTTGAAATGTTTTTCTGATTAGAGTTAAAATCGAAGCTAACAAACTGACGATCGTTGGCATGAGGTTTTTGGATGCCCCGCTCTTTCTTAATGAATCTTTGCAATGCGTCGTTGTAGTCATCTTCAGATGGCGCAGGGATAGTTTGGTACCCATAAGAGTCGAGCTCTTGTGCAAGTTCACATAAATGTTGATAATCACGTATATATAGCGCACCAGCGTCTGCAACCAACCATTCGATGAGATGTTTGTTGTCTGCTTGTTGTGGGTGTTTCTCATGTTTCATCCAATGATAAAAAACATTTGCCAACTCCTGTACATTAATTGCGTAAAATTGGCTGTAGTCAAATTCGCTTTGTTGCATTGTAAAGACATCATCGTTTTGTGCTGATGAGTGACTAAACATTGTAAAACTTTGTGTCGAGATCATCGTCGTATTAGCTACTGGCTGCAGCGTAGCATAATATGTGATAGTTTTAGCCAAATCACCGTCTAATTCATCGAATTTTTGTTTGACTTCTCTCGGTTCTAGAGTATGACTATCGATTAAGGTACCAATGGTAGCATCACGACTTAATTTGTCTAAAGCGTGCAAATAGTTTTTTGTACGGTCTTTATCCGTTGAACGCGGTATATGGAAAGCGACGATATCTAGTGGTGTGATATAACCAAGTTTAATAAGACGTTCGGCAATTGGCGATTTTATCAATGCTTTGATTTCCACCAATTCTACATAATTATCTTTCAGATCTGGATATATGAGACCAAATCGTGCATTTTGCCATTTCTGCACGCCTACTAAATGAGTCACTTCATTTACTTCTTGATAGAGTTTGACGAGTTCAATTGAAAATGTCAGAATCAGATCCTCACGGAATTTTGATTTTAACACCGTATTTTCATCCACCCCACTAATGACGATCATTTGCCTTGGCGCCTCTTCGGTTTGGAATGAAATCGTATCGATTTCTGCAGGGATACCTAACCTTTTAAGAGTATTTAGCATTGCCAAGCGGTAGACCGGTATGTTGCAAGCAAATAGCAATTGTACCTTCCCCTCTTTAAAAACAACGTTTACATCTAATCTCTCCTTGTAAATATCTTTTGGAGATTCTCTCCTGCTACGTATTAATTGCGCTAATAGATATTTTAATTGATTGAGTGCAATTTCCTGTTTCATTAAATTCTTATCGTAAGGTTGTAATCTGATAATTTGTTCTGTTATTACAGTAAGTAATATGTCATACAGAAGGGGTTGATCAAATAACTTACGCAACCTATTTTTAGTAAATTGAAGGGGTGATATAATCATGAAGTTTTTATCAGTGGCACCACGTATTGACGGCAAATCACTGCGATAGACAAACAATTCATCTTTCTTCCTGTAGATGAGCAATTTCGATAATTGATAAAGCTCATCCAAGGTTAAATGTCGCACCTTATCTTCAGGCTGCAAGCCTGCCAGTATGAATTTTCTTAAAGTCTCCACATCATCAATCATAGGTTCTTCTAACATGCCATTGAAAGAGACATAATAGAGTTTAGATTGATCTAATGGTTCTTTTTCAATCCAAAAGTAGTTACCTTTGAATTTCTGTATATCTTTTGGTAAATCTTCGACGAGATGAATGTCTGCGCCAGTTATAGCGGGATTTTCTCGATGTACTTGATAACGTTGGCCTATGCTTAATTGCGCTGTTCGCTGAGTGCCTATAGTCTGTTGTATTAAAGAAAAATTCTCTGGAATCAAAACAGGATCACCGTTAAAGTCAAATAACTGTTTACCACCCGCTCGTATATAAAATACCGGGATACTGTTCGTTTTGTATTCACTCAGAATATTTTTCTCAAATAAATCATTTGTAAATATAACTGACCAGGGCACTGGTAAAGGAGGAAGAGATTTATCTAGGTAGATAGCAGGAGTTGCATTTGTATCTGGTCCAATAAGCAAAGTTTTATTATAAGCTTGAACTCTGGATGCAAATAGATCTAATCCAGTTTGGTGGTCATTAATTTTCCCTATCGCATAAGCCTCATATTCTTTCTTGGAAAATTTTTTTCGTTTTATACCTCCTAGTTCCTCTTTGAATCGACTTGTAGACTGAGGAATAAATCGAACAAACATCTGTTGAACAATAGGGTCATCGAACCAAGCCATGACTTGATCCTCATGTGTGGCTAATAATGTCATTCCATTCCTGACTGATCGTATTAAAAGCTCTTTATTGAAGTCACAAGGCACTAATTCACCGGATGGACTTTCTTTATATAAAATATTGTTATCGTTGGTGACAACGTGGATAGTTTTTTTGCCTGAAATATCAGTTAGGAATTTAAATTGCTTACCAATTTTTGAATAATTATTTAATGCACCATCGGGTGCAAGTTGGCATAAGCCCACTAAATCTTTACCTACAAACAGACACACTTCACCATCAATCGGAAAAGGTTGTTTTAAGTGGGTCATAATATTCTCAGCATGCGAGTCATCCATACCCGTAGCGATCATCAGCACTAGCAAATAGCCAGCGGTTTGTGAAAATGTATCAATATCGCTGTCGTTGATTGCTATATAGTCACAATTTGGATTTTTCTTAGCTAGCTTCAATTGTGTGCTCAGAGCCTGATTGGCAATTTCTTGAAAGTTAGTTTGTTCAAACTGCTTAGAGTCAAGCAGTTTAACTTGTTCCAAAAATACATTTTCATAGTCTGGTCCACCAGGTTGGTGCGTCAGAAACTCAATATAACCATACTGGCCATTAAGCGTATCATCATCACTTCGCGGGACAATCAAGTAGGTTGGTAATAGCTTGCTATTCATGAATCCATTCATTAATTCCGAAAAACTTTGATGTCCCTCATATATGGGATTAATCCTAGCTAACGTTTGCACATCGCCAAAGAGCATAGCATCGGCGACCAGCGGTGCCGGTTTGTAAACAACTCTTCTCGAGTGTCCATCTTGGTCAATAAACTCTAGCATCAACACTTGTTGCCCATGCTTATGCAAATCACTACCGCTAAATATAATACGTCGTAATTTAGGACTATGAAGATCACCTAAAAAGCAATCAACCAACAGATCAGCATCGCTGATAATGCGCTTGAGTGTTGTTTTTGTATTATGAATAAATTGCTGGGTTAACGATGCGCAAAATTCATATTCATCCGCATATTCTTTTTGAATTCTTTTGGCAAATACGTCCGGATTACCATAATATTTAGTTAATTCTTGTTGTGCCTCCTTTGCACTTAAATTATCAAAGTAGGCTTGGGTATACTTTTTAGTGAAAGGCAATGAAAACCTATTAATTAAATCCACTCTATACTTAGCAAGATCGCGGTCAATAATATCTATAAACTCATCGTCTAATTGCTTAGCTAAGCCTTCCAAGATAGATTTCATGACAGGATTGATGCTTGTAAACATGTCTGCTGTATATTTAGATTGTTCAGCAAGATATTTGATTATTTCTTTATAGCATCGTTCTAGCAGCAATTGATAACAACGTGCTCTATTGCTATCAGGAACTTCAACTTCAATTTCGAAGATATTTATGTGCATAGTGGCAATTACCCAGCAAACCATATACCAAAAGTATAGCAGCTGTAACATGAGTGACGAGCTGGCTAAGGCCATGATTCTATGCGACTAAAAAAATCGTCTACGCATCACTGTGATGAAGCGTTTCTATTAAGGGGATCTCAATCGCAATGTTCCTCGATAAATTGCTAGCAGAAGAGCGTCACTCATAGCTCTGATTGATCCTCTATGATATGTTGTATATTTAAAACATTATGATGAAGGAATTTCGCAATGGACCTGCAAACACGCATCAAATATTTACGCATATCTTTAGTTATTTTTGGCTTGATCATGATTGTTGGCATTTACCCTTTAATGATTGTTTGGCCGTCTGGCTGGCGTTGGATGCCTTATCAACAAAGCTATGAACAAATGATTATCGTCATCTATATCACCTTGGGTATTTTTCTGATTCGCGCCGCCAAAAATCCTTTAAATAATTTGAGTTTGATCTGGTTTACAGTATGGTCAAGCATTGCGCATGGAGGCGTCATGCTCATTCAAGCCCTGGTGTATGCAAACGAACATGCTCATCTATACGGGGATGTCGCGGCACTATTTATCATTGCCATCGTATTGGCGATACTGACACCTCGTCAAGGTCAGCAGTGATCCCTTGATGACAGCGCGTTGAGAGTGGCGTCCTAACATCTTTTTTATACTATTTTAGGTACGCCTATTCATCTCTAGGAACATGAAATAATTCAACGCCTTTCCGCAAAGTCCGGTCCAGTTAGTTGTTTATATTAATGAGTAATAAGATTCTATAAAAGAATCAAAATATCATGAATTTTTCAGACTACAGATGGATTTTGCACACGGAATTTGCCGAATTTTCATCTAAATCAATATATAACAGTCATTTAATCTTACCAATACTGAGAGGAAAAATTTATGTTAAAGATGCACTATAATTTACCATATGATAGAAGAGGTAACTACTTATGGCTTATTCTCGAGATGAGCTAATACATCATTTTGACATGATTGTGAACTTGTTATTGAAAAGTCCACCATATAACAAAAACGAAAAGCATAGAAATTTTATATTGGATAAACTATTACTCAATCCAACACAACCATTGCCAAAGGATGATGAGAAAGCATATTCATCCTTACAAATTTTACTTCGTAACCCCAATCCAACTATCCAAAGATTAACACATAATGCAATTACTTTTGCGAGGTACTTTTCAGATTTAAAGAAAAACGATAAACTTTTGAATACTATTCGAAATATTTTGAGCTCTTCATCGCCTTCTTTAACATTAACTTATACACCAAGCTTAAAAAAATATTTTATTAAAGAAGGCACTCTACCTGTGTCAATTGATTCGAGCGATTTATTGGCATTTTCTGAGAAAGAGATGAGTATACTTTTAAATTTATTATCTGTTGCCTCCATTGGTACCGTGTTATTACCGCGTCAGTTGTCATTAGAAAAATTTGGTGATCTCAGAAATAAAATGCAGCCAATACTATCAAATGCCAATATACATGAAGTTGGTGTGAATGAAGTAATATACTGGAGTGAATTAAAATCATTTTTGAAACAATCAAAATGTCGTCAATTTATTTTCCCCTTTCAGTCTTTTGAATACCCCCATACAGAGTTTGACGACTTTTTAGAAATCGTAGGAAAGGTAAAAGGGTTAGACTTACCTCACAATCCTAAAAAAGAGCCAAATAAATTCAATACACTTATGTATTATTTAAGTAATCAGAAATATGATTTTCAAGATTTTATTACAATGCTTGAACAAAATCACAATCTTACCTATTTAAATTTATCGGGGCAGGATTTTAGTTTATTAGATGATGTTGAATTTAAGTTATTTTCAACAATGCTAGCTGACTCTAATATATCCATTGTAAACTTGGCCAATACAAAATTAACTTTAGAACGATTAGATGCATTATATTTAGCGCTTTACACTAATTTTAATCTATATGATATCGGATTTGTGCCTGAGCACCTTGACTTACAGAAGATATTAAATCGCAATGCGTACATTGCTAATGCAGTCAATTCTGCAAAAGTAGCAATAAATGATCCTGGTAATACGGTATTATACGAAAACAGTATAAAACATATCAATCAAGCATTATCTGAATTGAAAGAATTTGATACTGAGTCCGCAAATAGATGTCGAACTTCCTTAGAAGAAAAAAAAGATGAGTTACTATGGAAGAGAGCCGGCTGGATGCTTGATATATGCAAAAATCCTAGTAAAGTCATTTTAAAAGCCTCTAAAGAAAAGCGTAACGAATTAGCTGCGAATGAAAATCAGTACATTAAGAGCGATAAACAAGAAATTGACGAGTCAATGCCATCAAAGTCACAAATAACAATTGATTCTTCCGAACTTATCAATAAACATGTCGCAGCTACGATAGAAAAGCATATCAAAAGTACTATTGAATTACTCGTCAGCTTTCCAATAACATCTAATTACTATCAACAATCACATTTTGAGGCATTTCAAATTTTGTATCACTACTCACGAGATAATGGCTCTCAGTCTCGAGAAGCATTCATTAATGCTTTACCATGCTTGCTCAATGAGGAAAATAAATTCATCAGTTTTTCAGATAAAACTGATTGTCAAAAAGTGATTAATGGCTTTTTATTACAGGCTGCAGGTGTCATCAATTTAGAAAAATTAAATATGTCTGATGAGGAACAAGTAGCGCTTTTGCAGTATATCGTATTAAAACAAGTATTTGAGCAAGTCATATCTCCTAAAGATAAAGCAAAATTTTCTTTGTTTTCCGATCGAGAAGCCGCATTAATAAATAGACACTTGAAAATATTTGATCAAATTGACATGAGTAATTTTAGCATTGCGACATGCAAAGAGATTGATAATCTATGGCGGGAAATGAAACATGGTGGATTTAAGTTAAAAACTATGGCAGATGTAAAGGGCAGCATTGATAATCTGGATATTTTTATTGAAGCAATTGATGTAAAGAAAAATTCTATCAAAGATAGCCCCGTCGTCAAACAATCCCATACAAAAGGAATCGGGTCTACGTAATTGCAACGTTTATCGTGCGATGGACCTGAATGAATGACTACAAGTTTAAATTAAATTTGTAATCTAGTGTGGGTGTCATTCAAATCTAGTTTTATAGGCGGATGATCAAATAATGAATGTGTCAGTTTATGTTTGAATTGCTTTAGTTCCCGCCATTCATTTTTGAATGATTTTTTAATTTTACTGAATAATTGTTTAATTTCATCACGATGTTTATGAAGTTGATAGCAGGCAACAGTGCTGACTAAAACTAATCCGGGTATAAGCAATGCGGGTGCTGCAGGACCGACAAAACCCGACACTGCAATCAATGACATCCCTATCACGCTCAACACTCTAAGAATCAAATCTATACGCTCTGCCTTGAATTTCTTTTTAAGTTCATCACTTATTTTAGTATCGAGCATGATATCATCGGCTTTAATTGCATGATGACATTCATCAATGATTTTTTCCAAATTTATATCCATGTGTAACTGTTGGAATGAGTGATTAATCTTGTCATCATCTTGACGATGTTCTTGAAGATAAACACGTGAGCGGCTAATCATTTGCTGAATCAACGTTTCAATTTTCTCACCTAATTCACGAATTTCGTCTTGATTTTCTGCATGATGAGATGACTTTTTCATTAATTTCAGGTTAAGTTTATTCACACGTTTCATTAACCGATTGACTTCTTTGATTTTTGCCGTTAACCAGCCAGAATATTCTTGTTCTTTAACAATATGATAGAGATCAATAGCTTTGGATAGCGCGCCTGCTACTTCTTCGAGTGCAAATGCTGGGCCTGCAAGTGCAAGAGGACCCACACCTAATGCCTCAGTTAAAGGGGGCATGTAGGTTAATGCAAAAGCCTGTAAAGCGCCTAGTATATTGATCGCTGATTTTAAGTATCGACTTTTGTGAGAATATTCGCGTTCTGTTAATGTATGGAGTCCTTTTGCGACCAGACCAACCCCATCAATATAGTTCCAACCTAATGACAAAATGTACCCGCCTACCGTTGGCATGGAGGTAACACTGGTGATTGTACTCGCTGTCACGCCAACAGTGTAGGTTGAAGCGTATGCAGCATCAACATGCTCATTCATATCCGCATGATGCCAGCCGTGACGCAATCGCGCTAATATGTGTTTTGTGTGCTGTCCCATAGTTGTATTATTCGTATTAAATGGTGTTGTTTAATGGTAAATATTCAACAATTATAATTATTAAACAATAGGTTATGCATAATACGCGGTTTGAATGCGCTGTTCAAATAATTCAGCTTGTATAGCTCTCTAAAATCGGATTAATCTATTCATTTAGTGGATTTTTTTTATGGAAAATTCAATTTATCATTTTACGCGAAAAGGAAAGGGTCAGTTGGCATACGCTGAATTTGGCGATCGCCAGGGATACCCAATCATTTTTGCACATGGCGCACCCGGATGTCATGTAGAGGGTGCTATTTTCGATGCGGCAGCGAAAAACGCTGGCTTTCGGTTTATTGTGCTTGATCGACCTGGTATGGGGTATTCTGATTTTGACCCCGAACAAACCATGTTAGATTACCCCTTAGATGTTAAAGCACTGGCAGCACACCTAGGACTACAACGTTTTGGTGTCATGGGATGGTCTGGCGGGGGTGCGCCAACAATGGCTTGCGGATATGTTATCCCGGAACTAATTGATTTTTGTATCGTGCTGGCCGGGTATACGCCACTCGAAACGCCTGAACTGATTTCACTACTGCCCAAAGCAGATCAGTTCGGTTATCGGTTACTCAACAAACAGGGGCTATTTAGCGGTATGTTCTGGCTAATGCAGTGGATGATTAAATTAACCCCTGGTAGGTATTACGACTTTATCAAACAAGCCGTCAATGAATCAGACCTTGCTATCTTAACAGTGCCTATCAATCAACAGCTTTTTATGCGTGATCAAATCCACTGTTTTAGAAAAGGTTATCAAGGTACCGCACTGGATGCGCGCCTGACTTATCAGTCATGGCACTATGATATACGCGATATTAAGACTCGGATTGATATTTTTCACGGCACAGATGACAAGCTTGTACCCTTTGCTTTTGCAGAACGTAACGCATCTCTGCTAAAAAATTGTTATTTGCACCCATTGAAAGATCAAGGACATTTATTTCCTTTCTCGCATCAAAAATTGATTTTTGAACAAGCGAAAGTGTGTCTGCAATTATCAACAACGATTTGAGAGTCTCAATTAACAAAGTACTATCGATAGTCAATGAGGTTTTTTGCCAATAACAATACGTCTATCCTCAAATTCAATATTTATTCAACTCGGTAATTTACTTTCCATAATCTTCATAGATAAAGATTCTGCCGTACCCATTGAAGAAATAAATAGCTTATTGCTAAATGTAATATGACCACATCGAACTTCAAATGCTTTTTTTAATTCTAAATTATGGAAATAGCATAACCAAATGTTAGTCCCTAAGGCTGGATCAATATCCATAGCAGTGATCATAAACTCTTTTTTTAGTTTTGCTATCAAAACAGGATTGTTAAATGGTGAGTGACAACTACTGACACGAGCAAACCCCATCTCTCTAGTATAATCAATAACTCTATCAATGATGGCAGTGTATATGCCCCTGCGGCGATATTCTTCATGCACTGCCGTGAATTGCATATAATAATTGTCATAACTTTTCTGCCATCCGCGAAACATAGCCACAATAAAACCGCTACTTGCATCTTTTAAAAGTAAATTATCCTGTAAACAGTCTGCACTGTTTTCATTATTTATTAATTTTAATTTTTTGGATTCATTTTCGGTATAAAGACTTTCTTCTAAAAAGAATAAATCTAAAGGTGAATATTTATAGAAAGTACTTGAATAAAAATCCCAAAATGCAGTTTCGGTAACAGCTTCAAAGATATACTTATCTTGATGAACGGGTGCTAAGAGAATTTCTCTCGCTTTCCCGATCATTTCTATTTTTTTTGAGCTAATATTCGTCATTTGGTGGTACCTAAATTTTTTAATAAAGAAGATTATCTTATATGACATTGAATTCAGTGTCACACCATATAATCTAAAAGTAGTTTTTTAAATGACATGGTCAATTCTAGCTTAAGATGAGTGAATTTCTTTAATAGAGGATGTTGCGAGGAAAGAGTAGTAAATAAGAGTGGTCATTCATATAATTAGGAAGTTAACTTAAAGGAGTTAGAATCATATGAAATTTCGCTGTCAATTAATGATGTTACTTTTAGGAACCAATTTTTTAGTGGCTTGCACCCCTAATCTTTCACAAGACCACTATAAGTCAGAACATGTAGGTCGCGCACAACAAGTCAGTTATGGAAAAATTGTTAGAAAAATGCCTGTAAAGATTAGTGCTCATCATGAAGATACAGGTGTCACTGTAGGTGCAACCGCAGGCGCAACACTAGGATCTGCTCTGGGTGATAATACACGTGCCAACATTATTGGTGGCTTAGGTGGTGCATTATTAGGTGGTATCACCGGCGATGCCATTGGCAAACGTACCGGGATCCAAGAAGGCGTAAGATACATTGTTAAACTTGATCGTAATAGCGATCTCATTTCGATCGTACAAATCGCAAACCCTGATTTTAAGATTGGACAACGCGTCATGCTGCTGACTGGTGGAGGCATCAGAGACCGAATCATTGCAGCCTAAGCTACTCCAAACCTCACTTCATCCCAGCTGGTGCTGTCTGTCATCCCCGCGAAGGCGGGGACCCTTCCCTAAAACGTTCAATGGTTGTAGTGGTGAGGCATGGATCCCCGCCTTCGCGGGAATGACACATTTTTATCGTCGGGATAACAGCGTTCGGGATATGACATGTGGGTGGGCCCATGGTTCATTCCACCCTACATCATCAAATAGGTTGTGAATCAATTCATATGAATTAAACAGGCGTTCATCACTCAGCCGAGATGTTCAACTTTTCCATTCAGGATTATCATCTAAAGGCGCCACTGCTGTTGTATGATCGAAATGAATGATGCTATCAAATTGGTAAGGCAGTCGCGTAAAATAATAATGACTGATACGTTCAGTATCTGGTCTGTAAATAACACCAATGGCGCGTTGTAAACGTGGCAGCTGTAAGTAATGTTCTAGTTCCTTATGCTTATGTAGATTTAAGATGAAATTGTCATACTTAATCTGATGAAACAATTCTTCATAACTGCCTTCGCAACCAGCATTGATTTTTTTGCATTCAGCGGGTGCATCCCAATCGGATGCGGCAGTCACAGTGCCATCATAAGTAGAGAATCCAATTAAATAGGTATCAGCATCATGTTGTTCCCGGGTTAATTGACCTAAATTAACTTCTCCTTGTGTACCCATTTCTGTGGCACGAGCATCACCAACATGAGAGTTGTGAGCCCAGACAATGATTTTGGCTGGTTGTTGAAAGCGATTCTCCAAATGATCGGCAAGCACATTTAAGGTCTCTGCCATATGTTTATCACGTACATTCCATGATGATACATGTCCTTCAAACATAGATCGGTAATAATTTTCCGCGTTTTTCACTAGCCTGGCATTTTGTGTCGCAAAAAAATATTCGTCTTCACTGCCAACCCCATCACGACGTACATAATCGAATGCGTGATGTTGCAGGTCAAGCAACTCTTCAATCGCTTCTTTGATACAAGGCTTTTTAATACCCAGACTCGTCAAATAACCATAATCTTGGGGATCAGGTTTGATATGATCAAAGCATGCATAACGCAAACGTGCACGTTCAGCTGCTTCAGGATCAATTTGAGATAAATACTCAATCACAGCAGTCATTGAAGCATATAAACTATATAAATCCAGACCATAAAAGCCGATTTTTTCTTTAGATGGTAAATGATCATTGTGCGTGCGCAGCCATCTCAGAAATGGTGGTAGCGTAGTATTGCGCCACATCCAAGTTGGAAAGCGCTTAAAATCGGCAAGTGCTTGTTTCCAATGAGTCTCACTGTCTTTCCCTTGTAAATATCGATGAATACGATAGGCATCGGGCCAATCACCTTCAATAGCCACAGCCATAAAGCCTTTTTGAGTAATCAAATGTTGAGTTATCTCTATACGCGCTTGATAAAATTCGTGAGTGCCATGTGTGGCCTCGCCGATTAGCACAAAACGCGAATCGCCTATATCCTTCATCAAATCGCCATATTTGTCTTTCTCTGAAGATAAGGGCTTCGCGACATCTGTAATCACATTGATCAGTTTTTTATAGACTGCTTCGCTCATCGGGTTAACCTTCTCCGTTTGTCATTTATCTATTTAATCAACTGGGTTGAAACATCCATTCGGTGCGTATGCAAATCATTATATCCAAATATCGATCAATTAATATACAGAACTTGAGGCACTCACTGTGGGCACCCCTCGAGACGGCACTGCGTGCCGCATCGAGGGCGAACGGTTTTGTGTAGGGTGGCATGACGCGTTATTTGTCGTGTACCGAACAAGAGCAAAATACACGATGTGGAAATAATATTTATTTAAGTTTTGTATGATATTTTCTGCATTCATTTATTCACTATCTATTTAAAGAGAATGTAGCCATGCAAAGCCATCATGATAGTAAGCAAGAAGTTAATCTTTCTAAGCAAGAAATCGTTGAGACACCCTTAATTAATCGTGAAAATGTTATGGAAAAAGACATTATTCTATTGAATCCTGGCGATCCTAGAGAACGTGGTAGAAGTAAAGATAGAATTGTGTTTTCCGGAAAATATAGGGCGAACTATCATGAGTTTATCAAGTTTGTTATTGATACGAACACCAGTAAAATTGACATGACCAATATTGGTCATGTTTCTGAAGATAAAAAGTATTATTTTGAAAAAACAGATAAGGTTAAGAATGTTGCTGAGCGCTTTTTAAAATTCTTTTGTAGACATAATGATAATATCAATGCCATGATTGCCAATCATGAAAATCGAGATAATAGTGAGTCAGCCTCACCTACCAGTGCAACATTTACGCTCGTCACAATCGATGGTGAAGAACAATGCTTATTTTCAATTTCATCACTCGAGCAAACAAATGAAGATTTAAAGAATAAATTGATACGTTCCATTACTGCATATAATAAATTTGAAGATCATATTCCTATTATATTCATAGGTGGATATATTTCTAACTATATGAATGTCATTCAAGCGTTTAAATCAGAAAATGAAACAGACACACGAAATAAAACTTGTGCGGAAAGTTATACTGCTTATTTCTTAATAAAATTATTTAGTCAGCATGATGCTGTTGAAGTGCTCGGTGGTCTGAGTATTTCATTATATCCTTATACAAAAGATAAATGGTATAAACATAAGCCAAAAGGTCATGAAGGAATTTTCGAGCTGCCTAATAATTTACAAATCTTTCTAAAGCCTGTCTGTCAGTCGTGCCTTGGTAATAAGGCATATCACATAGAACTATGGAAAGCTGCTATTCTTTTTCATCAAGTCAATCATACATCATCTTCAAAACATCAACGAATGGCGACATCACCTGAACGAGAAAGTCGCTTAACTTGGATAAAAAAAGAAAGATACGATGATGATATAAGCTGCGATGACGATTATGCTAGGAATCCAGTTACTAAACCGCCCAAGACTAAACAAGAGGCATCAACCATTTCTACCAAACTTGATACTGATACAGCAAAACCAGCTGAGACTAGCTCAATGGGGTTAGAAACGAAAGAAAAGCCATCTTCGCAAATGGTTGACAACTCAAAGCCAAAAGCAAAAAAGAAAAAATCTAAGAAAGCCAAAAAAACTGAAAAGGTCGTCGGAAATCACGAAGATCAACTTTCTACTTCGAGTCAAGAGGTCACAAATGCAGTCGATGGTTTAGTCGCCAGCCAAAAAGAAAGTGAAATATCAGTGGTGGCTGATATACAAAGTGAAATCGCTGCGCAAAACGAATTACCAAGCACTAAGGAAGTCGTTACCGATACTGTCATAGAAGACAACTCAGTAACACTATTCCGCTCAAAAAGCGCTAAGAAGAAAAATAGATATCAGCCTAATCCAAAGCCCACTTCAGTAGAAGTGACTGAAAAAGAAGACCAACCGGTCGCTAAGGACAAGCCAAAAGTCAAAATAACCCCTTCTTGTTTAGGGCAGGTAGGATTGTTTGCTATTGGTGCATTTGCGGTATTTACAGGATTAACAGTTTACGCTGAAAATTCATTTAAAAAGTAAACAAGATTATTTTGTTTTAAAAAATATATTACAGGGATTTGATTCCTCTAAATCCCTGTAATAATAAAACGTTCTTCTAAGAAATTTATTACAAATAACTTCAACATCACATCGTAAAACCATCACCTAGCAGTTTCAATCAATAAAATTCATCATCGCATCAACAACTCTAGCTGGTTGCTCAATGGGGCTTGCATGCCCTCCAGGTATCATTACGACTTGTGTGTTATTTCCTATACCTTTTTGCACTGCTTTTGAACCAGCTAGTGGTGCAATGATATCTTCTTCACTCGCGATAATTAATGCGGGTACTTTAATTTCATCTAACCATGTGCGCGAGTCAAATGATTTTAAGGCGCTTAGTTGATTTGTATAACCAACAAAAGACTGAGGATAAGGGTTGTCTTCCGTGATTTTAATTAAATTTGCTAACTGATTTGGTTGAGAAAGAAATTCGCTAGAAAAAACCCAAGGTACAATAGATTGAACACGATAATTCATTGATATATTCAAACGCATTAATTCGCCGGTTAATTCAAATGCCATTTCAGGCGCTTTGGTTAAATGATCAAAGGTATTAATTAACACAATTTTGTCGATTTTAGTTTTATAGCGCTTACCTATCTCTTGGGCAATAGCACTACCCATCGATTGACCAACGATAGTTGGATTTTTCAAGCCCAGTTGATGGCTCAATGCCATCGCATCATCTGCCATCATTTCAATAGAATAAGGATGGTCAGGACTATCCGTCTGTCCTATGCCTCGGTTATCAAAAATTAATACTTCATATTTTTTGCATAGATCAGGGAGAATCGAAGCCCAAAAAGTATGATCACAGCTGAAACCAGCGATTAAAATAAGCGATTTTTTATCGCGTCTACCATGTAATTCATAATACATATTGATATCATTAATTTTTACAGTACCGGTACTACATATAGCTACATGCTTCTCAATAGAAGCATGGAATAACCGACACGTTAATAATTTCATTTTATTCAATATATTATGAATTGAGTCTGATAATTTGGACATATCATTATCCTGTAAAGTTGAAGTAATTTTCAGATAATATAGCATCCGCTGAACTATTTTCGATAAACAATACGGTGACTTAGTATATAATATATACCATATATAGCAGGTGTTTTTATGGCGAAAAGAAATCGTAAACTAAGTACAGATTGTCCTTTTGAGGCAGCAATGGATTTAATTGCTGGTAAATGGAAGGGCATGATTCTATTTCGATTGATGAAACAAAAAATGAGATTTAATGAATTAAAAACTTCCATCAATGGGATTTCTCAAAAAATGCTTTCGCAGCAATTAAAAGAATTGGAAAAATCCGGTATCATCGATAGAAAAATTTATCCGCAAATTCCACCAAAAGTTGAATATTCACTTACGCCGTTAGGTCGCGGCTTAGAAAAATCTTTGAAGCAAATACGGGATTGGGGCAAGCTTTTCATCACGTAATACACTATTTTTCCATATGCCATGTCATTTTTCAAACTTTGCTGATACTCAACTTATATATACTTAACATTGCAATGCATAAAACAATGTAAATCATTGGTAGCAATAATGTATTCATGGGAATGAAACCAATGCTTACCACCACCACAGTAGCCAATCCCATATTGATAAAATTCATTACCGCTGATCCATGTGCTTTGTCATTGACATGACTCATGGCGATCGTAGAAGCATTGGCCAGAATGAAGCACAAACCAAAATATATAATAAACATCGATAAAAAAAGCGCATAGAGAATGTTAATCTGCATGAGCATTGCTAAAAACATGAATATAACACCTAGGCTCAATATCATTATCCCTGATCGAATCATTGATCCGAGTGAATATTTTTTAGAAAGTCTCGCGCAAATGATGGACCCAAGCATCAAACCTATTGGAGGAAGAATATTGGCTAAGCCATATTCAGCACTGGTTAAACCAAAAGTGTTAATTGCAATAAATGGTGCGATTGCTGCAAAGACATAGACAAAACAAGTTGAGGCACCCATGAGTAGCCCACCACCTACCAAGCGTTTATTTTTAAATTGACTGCCATAACCATCCAACAAATGTTTTACTTTAAGTGCATTCATATCTAAAGTTGTTTGCGTTTCCGGTAAGCGACTCACAAATAATAGTAAAATCACGCCATATATCGCACCCGCGTAAAAACAACTTGTCCAACCAGCATACGTATTTAGGATGCCACCAAGTGCTACACCTAAACCTGGCGTAATCGCAAAGGCTAACATGAGGTAAGAGATGAGTTGACTGGCAGCTTTGGGTTCGTAAGTTTCGTTCACCAAGGTGAAGGTCATTTTTAATCCCACGCCTGAGCCTAATGCTAACGTAAAACGTGCAAATACCAGCAACCAATATTCATGAATCCAGCCCGCCATTACACAGCATAAGCTGCTCAGTATTTGCAGCATAATACCTGCAAAGAGGGCTGCTTTTCGGCCAAATCGGTTGGCAATGGGGCCATAAATCAACTGCCCGATGGCATAACCGACTAAAAACCAAGTAATCGTTAGTTGCGCGGCTCCCTCCCCAATCCCAAAGAAATGGGAGATGTTTGGTAATGCTGGTGTAAACAACACGGCATTGACCGAAGCAAATGATATTAATAGCAATAATGTCAAAAATGGGAGTTTTGTTGGCATGTCAGCACCCTCTTTTCATGACAAAAGTCATGATTTAATAGATTAGTAGCACAGTATAGTTCTTGACTTTTAATTAAACAATGCTAGATTTAATTAACGATCGTTAACTATTTTGCAACAATAGAGGGAGACAATGAGTAAACTAGAACGTATTAATGCATTTATTTCAGTGGTAGAACAAAATGGGTTTGCCGCTGCCGCAAGAAAGGACGGTGTCTCTACTGCTGCGATCAGCAGACAAGTCGCGCGTCTTGAAGCAGACTTAAATGCTGCATTGTTACAACGGTCCACTCGGCAAATTTCCCTCACCGAGATAGGAGCTGAATATTATCACCACGCCAAACAAGCCTTAGCAGCATTAGAGGAAGCTGAATTGGCCATTGGCAATAGCCAAGGCGAACCCGCCGGCGTTTTAAGCGTGATGAGTAGTCGGTATTTTGCCGAGAGATATCTCATGCCACAGTTACCCCAATTTATGGCGCTAAATCCAAAATTACAGATGAAAGTTGAATTGGCAGAGCGTTTTCCTGATTTAGTCGCTGAGAATATCGACTTAATTTTCGGTGTGTCGATGGAAGGACCAGCAACGCTTGTGCGCCGTCGTGTCGCAACGACGCGATATGTACTATGTGCCTCCCCTACTTATATAGAAAAATATGGAAAACCCAATACACCGATGGACTTGATAAAACACCGTTACATCACACACAGTATGCGCAAACCAGATAATGTTGTGTTTTTTAAAAATGGAAAGGAAATTTATGTTTCGCCAATCTTATGGCTGAATGATAGTCGTGCCATGTGTGAGTGTGCTATTCAAGGATTAGGCATTGTAAGATTACATGACTACATCGTATCAGATGCTTTAGATAACGGTAGTTTAATTGAAATTCTTCCTGAATTTAGTGAAAGTGAATTATCGGTGTACCTCTATTATCAACAAAGCAAATATTTACAACCTAAGATAAGGCGCTTTATTGATTTTTATACAACGCAATAAGTAAAGTTCTTATATTCCATTGAATTTTTTATGCCATTTGAACAAAACGCTCGCGCAATCCCGCACTCTTTAAGGGTGACTCAAGCGTGCATATTGCTCAACTTTGCCGGACTTGTGCCACCATAAGCGGGGTTCACACCCCACTCATGGTACACGTTTTAGCTACAGAGAAATTACTCGTTTAACGTCAATTTATCGTTAAAGATTACCTAACAGACCAAATTGCTCGACTGCCATCATATATGACGACATTGCCATCATCTTGCACCACGAGATAAGCGCCTGGATGTCCTTGGGTCATGGAGCCCCAAATGAAACCAGAATAACCATAAACTACAAAATTGCCATCTGCTTGCATCACGCACTCGTTAACTGCTTTACCTGCTGATGCATGATTATCCCACAGCCATTGCATACCAGCAGATGTCTTTCTATAGAGGACCAAATTGCCGTCCTCTTGTAGAACGAGCTCATACTCGCCATTATTGGAAATGAGGTATTCACCTCGGTTTAATTTTTCACCTGCATAGAGGTGATCCATCGTGGCTCTTGGCGCGCTTTGGTCTAACGACATCCCGACACCAATTTTGAAGGTCGCTTCTTGCAATTGATCGTAAGCTTGGAACACTAAATCTTTAATCAGCTCGAAACTTTCAGACTTACGCGTAGCAAATTGCAATGACTTAGGAATATAAATGTTGCCATCGATGTTAAACTTCACCATTTCTTTTAATCGCGAGTTTCTTTTAGATGAAGCCTCGCCGCCAAAACTAAAGAAATCACCCAGGCCAAGCTTTGCGGAAACTTTGCCATCTGTGTTGACTTCACTCTCATTCAAACGTTCAGAGCTGATATGATTAATCACGCTTTGCCATTTTGAATCTAAAGGATCACCAAAGATTTGTGGATGCTTACGTAAATCTTCAACACCCTTCGCGAGTTCAATATCAATCGCCTCAAAGTTTTTGAGATCGATGATTTTACTAATCAGTTCTTCTTTTTGCGCCATTCGACCCCACACCACAATGTGATGGAATTCGGAAAGGAGTTGCTGTAATTGTTGATTTTCATTGGATGTTAAAACTTCATAAGCTTTTATTTCGTTAGTGGGTTTAACATCTATGTGGATAGAACTATGACGATCGACACTAATTTCAGCTAGATTACGATATAATCCCTGTAAATCAGTGTTGATACCCGTATCAGACCAAGCGGTTCTTCCGTTGAAGGTAAAGATAAAAGATAGCATTTTGGTGGTGTTAGGCACGTCAACCGAGTAAAACTGTGGTGGTCTATATTGTGTGCCCTCAGGTAAAGTAATTCGCTCTAAGAGTGCACCGTTTTGATCATACACTTCATAACCAGTGATATACAAATAACTTAATTTACTAGCGGGAATTTTATAAGTACTTAAGATTTTATTTTCTAATTCAGGAAAATATTGCTGGATATTGATATGAAGTTTATCACCATTTTTTACGATTTTTTTTACATTAGGAGAAGGCATGACAACATAATTTTGATTAATAATGTCATAACCCACATGCACCATCACATTGTTATCTAAAAACAACGTGTTTAAACTAAAATATTCTCGAGGTGGTGATGTTGGTGTATATTTCTGATCAGCACCCTTCATCTTGATCGAGTCATCCGGCGCCAACCAGACAAGTTCTTTTGCCTGTAACGACGATCCTAATGAGAATAAAATAAAGAACAGAATGATAAATGGCCAATTTAATTTTTTCATTTTTAAAAATCCTTTGTATTTTAAATTAAGCGGTGCGCAGTCAAACCCTTTAGACACCAGATGGTATGGCTCACATTGCAATATGCATACTTCTATATAGGGATCGACTCGGTAATGATCATAGCATAACCTAGTGAACCCACCATAGTGTGTTTGTGCGGCATTAGCAGTTATCGCGGAATTTGGTATGCAGATTGAAGCTGACAACAGTCGGTGCTACCATTCGTTCTCTTACCACATGCCGGCAGAGTGTTTTATGAATGTGACACCACCTTCAACATGTCGTTTTAAGCGTCTCTTCGTCATCTTCTTGACTCATTTATTCGCTTTGAGCCATCTTAATCACGCCTATGCACAAGCCATCGTCGAGCCCATTGGTACGCATGTACAAACCTGGAACCCTGTCTTAGTTAATCAATACCTGGCTAAATGGGATAGCAACATCATCCCGGGTGTTACCGATCCCTTCGATAATCGCTACCCAGTCTCTGAAGTGCAACCTACGGCCCCCATGTATTTTGTACGCGTTTTTACGCAACCAAATTCAGGTCCGCTCGGTTCCTACCTTGTTCGCGCCCAATTTATACGTGGCTTAACACCGGCACAAATCCGTAATGTCTTGGCACTACCCGATGTACCCGTTGGCATTGTCTACGTCAAAGTTCCTGGCTCTCCCAAGTATGGTTTGTGGACGGGGATTGCTGGACCGATCTTATCGCCCGGCCATGAATGGGGTGAAGGGGGCGCACAACAAACCAAAATCATCGGCAAAGAAACCAACCCTAATCCGCCACCCGACCCGGCACGGTTTGCCGATTATTCAAGACTGCCTGCAGATAGCTATATGAATGCTACCCTCATTGGTAACCACGCTTTGAGCTATTCGCAAGTGGTGAAAAGTGGTAATGCGGGACGCATTGCTAGCTATTTAGATCGTTTTATTCCAGCAGCTTATAGCGATATGGAGATGGTTTATACCACATTAGATTTCGCAAATTATGATGCGATTGGCACCTCACGATTCGCGAAAACTTTAGAACGCTTGAGTCCTGATATGTTTGATGCCACATCCATCATTACATTTAGAAGTGATCTCCTTTTTGCAAATGCCGTCCTTGAACATCAGCTCATGACTTGGCGTGAACCAACGCCCACACCTTGTGATAAAGACAGCAAGCATGTATTACCCAACCCCTGTCAACAAGCTTGGTTTAACGTCTCAGGTGAGCAAGGCCTGCAAACTAATGGCAACAATCGTGTCGGGTTTTATTATCAAAGCGGCGGCTTAATGAGTGGCACTGATTGTTTGATCAACCCCAACCTCATGCTGGGTGGTGTTGCGGCATACTTACGTAGTCATGTTGGTATGGATAATCATCGTGGCAACGGTGATCTCAATCAATTGAAGTTGGGTATTTATGCTAACTATGTCACAGCGGACTATTTGCTGAATGCCTCACTTACCTCTGGCGTTAATTGGGGTACTTATCATCGGCACATACAAATCGAGGGCATCGGTTATGCTGTCCTCACTGAGATGCCTGTCGATGCGCTCGTTGTAGATAGAAACGCAACGAGTGATCCACTAGGTGGCAATATCGGCTTACATCTAACTGGCGCTAGACATTTTCAATTGGGTGCATGGTATTTACGGCCCATCGTCGATCTTTCATATTTTTACGCCCATCAAAGTAGTTTCACCGAACATAATGCAGATAGTCTAAATTGGCATGTCTCATCTTTTGGTGCACAAACCCTGCGTAGCCAATTGTCGCTCGTATTGGGTCACACTAAGATCGTTAAAGAAGATGGTGTGGTCAAGAGCAGCATTTTGCTTGGCTGGGCACACAATGTCATTCTCGATCAACGCCGTATCCCTGCTTACCTCGCCGCATTGGGTGGCCAAGTAACCGTCTATGGTTATCATGAAAATACCGACGCTGTATTATTAAATGCAGGGCTAAGCACCAACCTTGCTAATCTGTCACGACGTTTGTGGATTGATGCACGTTATCAAGCAGATTTAAGTCATACATTTAACACACAAACCGGATTTTTAACTTTCAAGTATTATTTTGATCTGTAAGAGACGAATATATGAATGGTTTAATTCAATGGCATTGGGTCACAACGAAATTCATCAAAATAAGAAATCAACATGATTTGAAACTGAAAAGGAAAACAATATGTTTAGAACTGTTAAGCAACTAGAAAAAACATCTAAGACGAATCAAGTATCTAAAAGACACATGGCAACCAAAATTGATATTCATCACGCGCCACTCAAAAATCAAACGCTTAGAATTTATTCTGCTCTCAACACGCCATTAGAGTATTCGGCACTCGATAGTATGCACAAAATGCTAAAGCATAAAAACATACCATGCACATACAGCAAGACGGGGGGTATCGAAATTTATGATCCGCAAGATGTCACCGGGCGTTTAGATGAGATTGTTCATGTGCAACAACTAGCTGAGAAAACAACGACTAAAACAGAAACATGGCTCGATTGCACAGGCGATACACGCGTGTCAGTCACCGCAATCAATGCAGCGCCTCTCTATCAAGTCAATGACAAACTTGAGGCAGAAAAAATAACATCTATGCTCATGTTTAACACTGATTCAAACCCCAGATTATTGACAGCGAGTCACAACTCGACAATAGTGGGAAAAGTGGCTGATATCTTAAAGGAACACGAACAAGAACTCTTACAGTCTAACAATGTGCGTCCCAAATAAAAAACTTCCTGATTGCGCATCGAGTATCATGACCAACGACACTAAATATATCCATCATATCAAGCGTCGTTGGTAACCTATATCACTTTAAGCTTTCGTATAACATTCATCATTTCTGGCAGTCAGCACCTCGCAACCAGTATCAGTGACCAAAATGGTATGCTCCCATTGCGCAGATAACTGATGATCTTTAGTCACGACAGTCCAGCCATCTGCTAACAGACGCACCTCTTTTTTACCTAAATTGATCATGGGCTCTATGGTGAAAGTCATACCTGCTTGTAAAACTAAGCCTGTATGTGGCTTCCCAAAATGAAGTACGTGCGGTTCTTCCCACATATTCTTCCCTATACCATGACCACCAAATTCACGCACCACTGAATAATGATGTGATTCAGCGTACGTTTGTATGACATGCCCGATATCGCCTAAATGAATACCTGGTCGAACAATTTGAATAGCCTTGTCTAAGCATGATTTTGTTACATTCACTAAACGTGCCGCGTAAGGTTTTACTTGGCCAAGCAAAAACATTTTGCTTGTATCACCAATAAACCCATCTTTTTTTACCGTCACATCAATATTTAAAATGTCACCAACTTTTAGAATTTTTTTATCTGAAGGAATACCATGACACACCACATGATTCAGTGAAGTACAAATACAGCCAGGAAATCCGTGATGATTGAGTGATGCAGGCTCGGCATCCAAGTCATCAATAATATATTTTCTGCATAGACGCTCAAGCTCACCGGTGGTGACACCCGGCACCACAAATGGCGAGATCATCTCTAATACAGCTGCGGCTAGTCGACCTGCAACACGCATTTTTTGTATTTCTTCAGCTGTCTTCACTAATGGGTTCACGTTTATCCACCGATGCCTGTTTAATGAATAACTTCACAACGTCTTTGTATGTCATTGACGGATTTTCTTCGATCAGTTTACCGACTCGCATCCAATATTCGGCTTGTGCATTGATAGAGCGATTCATCGCTTTTGCCATCAACTTCGCCTCATCATGCAAATCGTCTGTAATTTTTACAATACCCATCATGCCTCCATTTAAAATTTGCAGCATTCTATAGTATAAAGATATATTTTGCTATGATTTATAAGTTGAGAATATACACCCTATGACTAGTGCAATAAATGCTCATAGGTAAAAAACACGTCATTAACAGCTAGATATGCGAAATAACCTCGGTTAACATACGCGTCTTCTTAGCACACAAACCGCAGTTAATCTAAAAAATGAGAAAATCATGTACAAATGGCTGAGTAAAATAGCTTTGATTCTCCTTTTAAGCACCAATGCGTATGCGTCGCCGCATAACACCACAAAAGACCTCTACCCTATTGGCAAACTAATTCATCGTGGTTGGCTTGAAGTTGCTAATCATGTCTCTATTTACTATGAACAACGTGGGAATCCCAACGGACCTGCAATTGTGTATCAGCATGGCGGTCCAGGTGGTCATTCATCCCCTGAAAATAGCCAATGGTTCGATCCTGCTTATTATCAAATCATTCTCTATGACCAACGCGGCACTGGTAAGTCCCGTCCCTCTATTGATGACACCCATGTTCGCGCAGACACCTTCAAAGATGTTTCAATTGATGACATGATTGCCGATTTAGAAAAATTACGTGAGCATTTACATATCCCACATTGGGTGGTGTTTGGTGGTTCGTGGGGTTCGACTTTATCCTTAGCCTATAGTGAAGCTCATCCCGATAAAGTAGATGGTTTAATTGTCTTTGGGATTTTTTTAAATCACCCAGAAGAAATGGATGAGTACTACAATATCAACCGTATGCGAGCCCGCTTCCCAAAACTGGGCGAAAAAGCTTATATGATTTTGCACCATTATGCGCAGACACGTGGCTATGTGATCGATCCGGATAATGCTAAAGAATTTGTCGATGCCTATTATCAATTATGTGTTATCAAAGATGATTGGATCGCACAATATTTATGGTCTGCCTATGAAAACTTTAACGACGAACCCACTGAAGCATCACTTGAAAAACTGCACCATATTCCCGGTGGTGTCATTAGCAGTTATCGTTCTCATGCCGTCTTTGAAACCAGTATTTTTAGGTATGCCTACCAAGGGTTCGATGTTTTGGGTCCGTCGTTGTTAGCCAAACTCAAATCCATCAACATTCGCATTATTCAAGGCTTGGAAGACACCGAAGCACCCCCTATTTTTGCCAAAAAATTAGTGGACTCGCTGCTCGTGTATAAACCGGATCTTTATTACGAATTTGTCGCGGATGGTAAACATGACGGTAATTCATCTTCCGTGATGACAGAAGCGTTATTGGCTAGTACAGATTATTTTAAAGATGCACATGCAAATATATCTCATCAGCGACATTAATTAACGTGACGCCAGCGCAAACAATTCTTTTTCAATCATCGTCATTTTTTAGTGTTGGGTGCTAGTTGTGAAGCGCACCCAACACGATACCAACAATCGCTTAACAACCCATAGAGTCATCTATCAGCTTTTTTAAATTCTCTAAATTCACCACAAGTTTGATAACCTAGCTTTTTGTACAATGGCAAACCTTCGTTCGAGGCTTGCAAAACTGCGATATGGTAGCCTAAGTCCTTTGCCCGTTTTAAGCGGAATGCTTGCATGGCTTGACCATAGCCCTTATGACGTTCAGAGGGTGATGTCGATAACCAGTGCATGCCAGCGACCTGGGCAAAATAGCAAGAGAGACCGCGCACCACAGGCTTACCATTCACATAGCCCACATAATATTCGATAGGATCATCATCGGTTAAGATAGCTGCTATCCACGTAAAATAGGCGGTGAAAGCAGCCGTATCATTGGCTAACACTAACGCAAAATCGATGAGGGTTTTCTCATCCTTTGCTTGAACAATCTGCAATTCTGGTGGAGAAATTATCTTGCCGTCCCACGCGTCTAAATCAAAATACATCGCCGTGTTATTCTCAGTGTTGATATAGCCATGTTTTTCTAAACAGCGATCTAAATCAGCTGGCTGATCATGAGGACTAATCCACCAGGCATAGGGTACAGACTTTTGTTGGAAATAGGCCGATACATCACGAATTCTCTCATCAGCGGCGGTGATGGTAAAATCAGCATCGATCACATAATTGAACGTGTCATCTGGCAGCCCAGAATTAATGATGGTGAATCCAGGCTCCCTGATCAACGCAACTTGATTGAGATACTGCGGAAAATGCGTCATATGCACATTCAAATTAGCTTCCATGGCTTTCACTAAATTTGTTCGTTGCCAATCTTTAGCTAGAGGTCCTGTGTGCGCGGTTGGGAAATCTTTTTTTCTGCCGTCCCAACACTTTGCTTTGGCATCAATCGCTTGCACCAATTTATCTTTACCTGACACATAGGCGCTCATGTTATCGCTATACTGCATGGCTAATTTCTTTTTTAATTCGACATATGTCTGCGCAACCTCAGGATGATGAATCACGTAGTCTCTGAAATTTACATGGCGTTTAATTTGCGGACTGCCTCTTTCATGAATGTGAAGATTAAATTTCAGACTACCTTCGAATCGGCTCACAAAAAAACTTCTATGCGGAATAATTTGGCGACGCATCTGCTGGTATTGGATGCTTTCTAATTTTTTAGAAATGATATCGATATCATCTAAATTCTCACACGCCAGCAGGATATCAATTACCGGTTTGGCTGACATATTCGGCATCGCCGTACTACCGATATGATAAATACTGGCGAGTTGCGGCGCTAACACGCTTTGGATCCGGGCAGCTTCTTCTTTAAAGATGTCTGGCCACCGTTTATCGTAAGGCACAATTTCCACCTGAGGTCTGTTTATCATGCGACTAACCTTTAGTTCTTTAAATAATACAAAACACCTCAGGTGAAAAACCCGCGATATTTGTCGTTATCTATTTAGTTATAAAATTTTTGCAAATTCGCCTTTGCTATATTTGACTGGGAATGCGGTATATTCCCGCTTTACTGCCCCTGGCGAGCGTTTTGCTGGCATTGACCCCACCGCGATCACACGCGCTAATATCTGATTAATCGCACCAGCATCAATCGCATTTAAAAACTGCTCTTTACTTAAGCCCACTTCCACGATAAGCGTACGCCCAGTCATCGCGACCGCCATCATCGGATTTTTTTCAGCATAGACAGCATCAATAAATGAATCCACCGCCATTAACGAGGGTTGTATACTCCGAATAGTGGTTTCAAATCGTGATTTTGCACTATCAGAGCTTAAGATACGCTTAAATCGCTCAAGCGAAAGCATCAAAGCATCGAGGCTAGCCATGGGTGCGCTACCCACGAGCGCAACGTAAATTTTCGATGTATTAGATTGTTCCACCGTCATTTCCTCCGTTAGCCCGCGAGAATGTGATTTATATTTTAACAAATATGACAAAAAATGTCTGTAATATTACTTCGAACAATGCCCCTCTTCATGTTAAAATGCCCCTCTTTACGCTAAGAGTATATTTTCCTGTGAAATTCAATTCTTTTAATTTAGACCCTGTTATTTTAGCCAATATTGCTGCACTCGGTTATGAAACGCCAACACCTATTCAAGCACAGACCATCCCACTCATTTTATCCGACAAGGATATCATGGGGCTTGCACAAACAGGCACCGGTAAAACGGCAGCGTTTGTTTTACCCATGCTGCAACATTTACTCAATGAGCCACGAAAAATAGTCAATGCATTGATCATTGCACCAACACGCGAATTAGCTCAACAAATCCATGAAACCGTTTTAGATTTATCTAAAGGCACCAAACTGCGTAGTGTCACTCTTTATGGTGGTGTCAGCATCAAGCCGCAACTTAAAAGTTTACAGCAAGGTGCGGAGATTGTGGTCGCCTGTCCTGGTCGCTTACTAGATCACTTACAACAAGGCACCATAGATTTATCCAAAGTGCAAACCTTGGTCCTTGATGAAGCCGATCAGATGTTTGATATGGGATTTCTACCCGATATTCGCAAAATATTGCGTCATTTGCCTAAGAAACGGCAAACCTTACTGTTTTCTGCCACAATGCCTGGCGCCATTAATGAATTGGCGAAACAGATTTTACATAAACCGATGACCATTAAAATTGGTCATAGCGCACCTGCGACAACAGTACAACAAACCTTATTCCCTGTACCAGACCATCTCAAAACTGAATTACTCATTCATGTGTTGAAGAAAACAGCGATTGATTCGGTGCTTGTCTTTACCCGGACGAAACATGCTGCAAAAAAAGTCGCGTTGAAACTGGAACATGCGGGTTTTCGTACCACGTCTTTGCAAGGGAATTTATCCCAAAATAAACGCATAAGCGCCATGAAAGGTTTTAGGGATGGCAGTATACAGATACTCGTTGCAACCGATATTGCTTCACGTGGTATAGATGTCAGTAGCATCTCTCATGTCATTAACTACGATATTCCCAACACCGTGGAAGCCTACACACATCGAATTGGACGTACAGGTCGTGCGGCAAAAGAAGGTGATGCCTATACCCTCATCACGCAAAAAGATGTGCCCGAGGTGCGCGCGATTGAGCGAGTATTGGGTTATAAATTAGAACAGTATAAGTTTGATGATTTTGACTACACGGCTGTGGCGACGAAGACACGCAACTTATACGAGCATGCCAGAACCAAACCTTCGCAGCGCCCAAAACAGCGCTATCGCAGGTCTGAGAATTAGACTGAGCACACTTCTCAGCAGCAATATTGATCAAAATCAATTCTGCTGCTGAGTTCAGATGGCCTCAAGTTTAAGATTTGTGGTAACGCACCAACAAACGATCCAGTGCATTGGCAAAGCGTTGCATTTCTTTTTTTCCTAAGATGGCAGGTCCACCCGTTTTCACCCCACTACTACGTAAATCAGTACTAAAATTCCGTATGGACAGACGTTCTTTAATGTTTTTTGTCGAGTACAATTCACCACGTGGATTTAATGCATGACCACCATGCTCGATCACTGCATCGGCGAGCGGAATATCCGCAGTAATCACCAAATCATGAGGCTTTAAATTTTGTACAATTTTATTATCCGCCACATCAAAGCCGGCGGTGACTTGCATTTTGGTAATGTACGGTGACGACGGCGCACTAAGCGCATGATTCGAAACCAAAATTAACGCTGTTTGGGTCCGTATGGCGGCGCGAAATAAAATCTCTTTGATCACTTTAGGACAAGCATCGGCGTCTACCCAGATGCGCATAGGATGATTCTCTGTTTCAATGGCTTTTGGGCAAGCATAGCAGAAATGAGCACATGGTTATAATCTTCCGTTGTAAGAATAGGGAATTTTTTACTGTTGCAACCACTTGTGCATGATGGCAGTAAATTGCGCTGACTGTTCGATGAGGCTCATATGCCCTGCATCTTCAATGATTTCAAGACTGGCTTTTGGAATGCAATTCACCAACGCCATACAATCATTATCATTGAAAACACGATCATGACTCGCATGAATGATCACGGTAGGACATGTAATCGTGATAAGTGTCCGGCAACAACTTTCCCGATTCAACATGGCAGTTTGTTGGTTAATAAATGCGTGTTGATTTCGGCGCAACATCGCTTTAACCGTCGGCAAGTATTGTTGTTGATAGACAAAAGCTGTACTTAAACGTTCAACGATCGCCTCAAACTTACCCTCTTTTGCGAGCGCAATCATTTCTAAACGCGCTTGCTTTTTTTCTGGTGAATCTAATTGGGCCGTCGTATTGGCGAGACAAAGTTTCAGCACACGTTTAGGATCATGTTTCATGATTTCCAAGGCAACCCAGCCACCCATCGAATGTCCTGCTAGCATAAAGGTGGGTGGTGCTGATTGAAGAACAGCTGCTACCATTTCTTTGGCACAAGTCGCTTGGGAAAGATCTGGCACGATGATTCTTACTTGATCTTGCAAGTGATCTATTTGATGCTGCCACGCCGTCGCATCACAGAGCAGCCCGGGTAATAGTATCAACGTGGGTAGTGACATACTGGGGTCTCCCTTTAGAAGCATCGCATGCTCGTTGGCACCTATGTCTATCCTATCCCATATTCATATGGAGCGAGAAGTGGTAGAGTTTTTTGAGATGTGTTTATGTGAAAACATCTTTGGATTCCCATTGATGCGTTAGTCAGACAGGTTAAGGAGAGCAGAATGCTTTGGATAGCCCTAATTTTTATATTGTTAGCGATTACCATATGGGATCTTTTACAAAAAAATCACAGCTTATTACGCACCTATCCGCTTATCGGTCATTTGCGCTATGCAGCGGAGAATTTAGGCATCTTTCTGCGCCAGTTTTTTTATGCACGTGATTCAGAAGAATTCCCATTCAATCGTATGGAACGTACCTGGGTGTATCGAGCCGCTAAAACTGCTGATACCACCATTGGTTTTGGGTCTACACGCGACCCGCGTCCAGTAGGCAGTATGTATTTTGTGCCAGCACCTTTCCCCGTCTTGAACAAAGATGCGGTTGAAACAAAAGCCGTGACCATCGGTGAATATACCAAACACCCCTACACCACCTGCGCTTTAATTAACATCTCAGCGATGAGCTATGGCTCACTTTCTAAAAATGCGATTTTAGCGCTCGCTTATGGCGCCAAAAAAGCCGGTGTTTGGGTGAATACCGGTGAAGGCGGCGTCTCCCCCTATCACTTAGAAGCAGGATGCGACATTGTTGCGCAAATTGGCACGGCGAAATTTGGTTTTCGTGACGCAGACGGCAATTTATCGGATGCACGTCTCAAGGAAATCGCTGCGTATCCACAAGTGAAAATGTTTGAAATCAAATTAAGTCAGGGTGCAAAACCTGGTAAAGGTGGTATCTTACCGGCATGTAAAGTCACACCTGAAATAGCTGCGATTCGTAACATTCCACTCAACCAAGATGTGATCAGCCCCAATCGTTTTCCGGAAATTGCCAATGCACATGAACTATTAAATTTCATACAACATGTGCGGGATATCACGGAAAAGCCAGTGGGATTTAAAATTGTACTTGGGGATGCTGCCTGGTTAGATGATTTATGTCGTGAGATATTGGCACGCGGCATCGAATCTGCGCCAGATTTCATTTCCTTGGACGGGGCCGAAGGTGGTACAGGTGCTGCGCCCATGAGTCTCGTCGATTATATGGGTTATCCCATCGCAGAAAGCTTACCCCTATTGGTAGATAAACTTGTAGAAGCTGGCTTACGGCAACGTATTAAAGTCATCGCTGCAGGTAAACTCATCACACCGGATATGGTTGCCTGGGCATTAGCTGCGGGCGCTGATTTTGTCAATTCAGCGCGTGGCTTCATGTTTGCGCTGGGTTGCATTCAATCCCTAAAATGCAATGAAAATACTTGCCCCACAGGTATTGCGACTCATCAGCCCTGGTTAACACGCGGGATTGATCCTAAAAATAAAACTGAGCGTGTCTATCAGTATGTCAAAACATTAGAACATGAAGTGGGTATTCTTTGTCATGCCTGTGGCGTGCGTGAACCACGTGATCTGCAACGGCGACATGTGCATCTCGTCTGTGCGAATGGCACATCAGTTTCTTTAGCAACGCTTTATCCTGATCGTATTCCACATGCTAGGGATTATTAATATGCTAATAAAAAACCGTGTCACAGGCGCGACGCCCAAAACCGTCAAGATTATCTTCTCTTGACGAGGTGTGTTAATATACGGGTCATTCCTATGGTGACAACAGTCTGACACCGCATTACTTAACGCTTTAATCGATACGTACTATATCTTTGGCGTCGCGATATAAGCTGATAAGTATTGTGGCATAAAATGGATAACTCTCAACGATGTTGGCGATCACTGAAGCGTATCGTGCTGGTTTACTCAGAGTAACGAATTGGTTACCTAATCTGATTGCTGGACTAATTGTGGGTGTGGTGGCATTACCACTAGCGATGGCTTTTGCTATTGCCTCCGGTGTGCAACCGCAAGATGGCATCTATACAGCGATTATTGCCGGTGTCATCGTCGCCATTTTCGGTGGCTCTCAGGTGCAAATAGCCGGACCGACGGGAGCGTTTGTCGTTATTCTTGCTCACATCACAGCGCGTTATGGCATCGATGGTTTACAAATTGCGACCTTACTTGCAGGTGTCATGTTAATCGCCATGGGTATGAGTAAACTTGGCAGTGTCATCAAATTTATACCCGACCCGGTGATTGTTGGGTTCACGAGTGGTATTGGCGTCATCATCTTTGTAGGCGAATGGAAAGATTTTTTTGGCTTACACGTTCAAATCCCTTTAAGCGCACACTTTCATACGAAACTAATTGCATTGTTACAAGCCTTGCCCACGCTCAATTTGACAACGACGGCTCTTGCTGTACTTAGTTTGGTATTGATGTTTTTGACACCCAAAATTGTGAAGCGCTTACCTGGGCCATTAGTAGCGATGGTCATCGTCACCGCGTTAGAAGCGATGTACCATTTCGATGGTGTCGCCACCATTGGTAGCGCTTTTGGTGGCATCCCGCAAGAATTACCCCATTTCCGTTTACCGAATGTTAGTCTAGGGCGTGCTTTCAGCTTGATTGGTCCCGCGTTTACCATCGCATTGCTTGGTGCAATTGAATCACTCTTATCAGCGACAGCGGCTGATGCCATGGCTGGGACTAGGCATGATGCAAATCAAGAACTTGTTGGCCAAGGTTTAGCAAACATGGTGACACCGTTATTTGGCGGGTTTGCTGCAACCGGTGCGATTGCGAGAACAGCCACCAATATTCGAAATGGTGGCAATTGTCCACTGGCAGCAATCATTCATTCGATTTTTCTACTCTTAGTCATTGTGTTTTTAGCGCCACTCGCCATGTATGTACCACTGTGCTCACTCGCAGCCATCTTATTTGTCGTTGCTTATAACATGAGTGATCTCCCACACTTTTCCTATATGTTAAAACATGCACCACGCGGGGACACCCTCGTCTTATTGGCAACTTTCTTACTAACGATATTCACCGATCTAGTCGTCGCTGTGAACGTTGGCGTTATTCTCGCCATGCTATTATTCGTCAGACGAATGAGTCAATTTGTAGAAATAGAACAACAAAGTCTTGATACACTCAAAAGTGAATTGGCGTTGAGTCATCTCACCATACCAGAAAATACCATTGTGTATAAAATTCAAGGACCATTCTTTTTTGGTGTGGCTGAAAAAGCCGAACGCGCATTTGCCATCACACATTCTGATCCTAAAAATATTATTTTTAGACTCAAAGATGTGCCATTTATGGATATGACCGGTTTAGAAACTTTTTACGAAATCATTAGCCAATTCCGTAAACGGGGTGTAAATGTTTATCTGTGTGAAGCGAACACTAAAGTAACACATAAATTAAAAAACATTCATATCACTGATTTAGTTATTCACGGTGAGATATTTGCATCTCTTGAAGAAACACTACGTCATTTATCAAATGCGCCGTAAAACCCCTCCATTTATGGCGGAGATATAAGGCGCACAATCGCGAAGCGGCTTTCAATCAGGTGTTTGTTGATCCTTAATGTAATGTTTGAGTGTTTCAATTGGCACACCACCACAACTAACAGCAAAGAAGCTAGGTAACCATAGCACACCTTTCCAGTAAAACTGATCGACGTAAGAATGCTTTCTTAACAGACGACTAGAAACACCTTTCAACGAATTAACCAATTTGGAGAGTGCCAGCTTGGGTGGGTAAGTGACGAGCAAGTGTACATGGTCACCTTCACCATCAAACTCGACCAGCGCTGCGCCAAGTTGGGTACAAACACGCATAAAAATAATTTTTAATTCATCGAAGATAGATTTTGTGAATATTTTTTTTCGATATTTTGTCACAAAGACCAAATGTGCATGTAGGTTAAAAACACAGTGCCTTGTGGTTCTAATGTTGTTTGAATTTCGCATAAACCAAAGTATAATTTTGGCATGAAAATTCGTAAAGCATTTAAATTTGAGCTTCGGCCTAACGGTGGGCAAATTCACAAAATGAGACAATTTTGCGGCTGCGCTCGCTTTGTGTTTAATCAAGCACTGGATTGGCAGAATAAGCAATATGAAGCAGATAACACATTTAAATTTCGCTATACGACGGTAGCCAATCTACTGCCTGCATGGAAATCAACTTTTCCTTTTTTAACTCTCTGTCACAGCCAAGTATTACAGCAGTCATTAAAGGATTTGGAAGGCTCATTCAGAAATTTTTTTCATAAACGCGCTGATTTTCCAAAATTCAAAAAGAAAGGTACTAAAGACAGCTTTCGTTTTCCGCAAGGATTCAAGCTAGATGAAGTGAATAGCCGTATCTATTTTCCCAAAATAGGCTGGATGCGTTACCGCAACAGTCGATCAGTGTTGGGTGACGTCAAGAATATGACTATCAGTAGTACTTGTGGCACATGGTTTGTCTCTATTCAAACGGAATACGCGGTAGCGCAACCACAACCAACAGGTGGCGAAGTAGGTATTGATTTGGGCATTGCTCGTTTTGCTACGCTCAGTAATGGGTGCTATGTCGAACCGCTTAACGCATTCAAGCAGTTGTCAGGTCGGCTCAGAAAGGCACAACAATTGTTGAGCCATAAAACTAAATTCAGTAAAAATTGGCATAAAGCGAAGCATAGGGTATCAAAAATACATCATCATGTTGCCAATGCCCGTAAAGATTTCTTGCATAAAACATCAACGAACATAAGCAAAAACCACGCGATGGTCTACGTTGAAGATTTGCAAGTGTCTAACATGTCTAAATCGGCAAAAGGTAATGTGATAAATCATGGTAAAAATGTAAAGCAAAAATCTGGATTAAATCGAAGTATTTTGGATCAAGGGTGGTTCGAATTTAAAAGGCAGCTCGATTACAAGTTAGCCTGGCGCGGAGGCTGCTTGATAGCAGTACCACCTCACTATACCAGTCAAACCTGTCCCTTTTGTGGCCATGGGAGTAAAGAAAATAGAAAATCACAGGCAGTATTTTTGTGTATGGCCTGTGGTTTTGAAGAGAATGCTGATGTGGTTGGTGCGATGAATATACTAAGGGCAGGACATGCCCAGTTAGCCTGTGAAGTGAACGGTGATGTCATGCCGTCAGCAGCAGGAACCCACCGAGGTGATCTAGTGAGTCATCACTAGACGCGGTAGGAATCCTCGCTCTTTAGGGCGGGGAGGATGTCAACAACGTAGTTAGCAACTTTGTACGGCTATTTTTGTAACAAATTCAAATAGAGATATAGTCCTTTTAACTTCGTATATCCGCTGACAACGTCACGATATGGCATTGACGTGGTTAGTAGATAAGCTAATTAATAAGTTGTAACGAATTACTTCATTGCTTTAAGACAACCTTGATAACAAGCTTTAATCATTTTTTTCTATGTTGCTTCTTTATTAGTTGAAGAAGTACCCAAACCACAACCGGCAACGCATGTTAGGGCGTCTGTTTTTTCAATCCAATCCGATCTAAAAACCCATAATTTTGATAGTTATCATACTATTATAGAGATAATCTCTTAGAGCACTTTATGCACTATACTCAAAAAAGGGGTTGAATATTTTTTAAAACCAATCCGGAGGTATCCTATGGAGAGCTATCCAACTAATAAAAACACGAATAAACATAAAGAAATTACAAAAAGCTTGATTGTTGAGCATTTGAAAAAATGGTATGAAGAAAAACGTAAAGCAGCTGATGGTCGGTGGTTTGTAATAAGTGTTGATGGTGATCCAAAATTAGATCCAGCATTGACAAAACAGTTGAAAAATGACGCTAAGAGTTTCGGTGTTGTGATTAAAAAAATATTACCTACTATAAAATCTAATCTCGCCAAAGGGTCTATGTTTGACACTTCCGATCCTAAGTCAATTGATAAATTTATTGAAAAGTTGAATAATGAATTTGAGACGCTTTTTAAAAGATTAGATGCAGAGTTAGCAACTGATACAGAAAATCTTTGGCTTATCAATAGTAACCAAGATAAAAAGACGCCTGAGAATAGCGATTATTTCGGGCCAGAAGCAGCCAGGTTAGACATATTTAAATCGTATATTTTTGCTTTGCAAAATAAAATTATAGACTATGTCTATGGTGATCAAATCAATTTTTCAAAGGCATCAAAGGCAGAGAAAAAAATTATCATAGACTTGTACGATCAAGCAGAAAAATATTACAAGTCTTATAGTGATATGAATCCACTCATGCGCAGGCGCATGGACTTATAGTATAGTCAATAAAGACAATACTATAAGGCTTTGTGCATGACAGCAATGTGATTTTCGCTTCTAAGGACATTTGATTAAGGTGCTAAATGCTGAGTCAGCAAAAATGCTATTGGGTTTACATTTTACATTGTCAAAACCATAGCTATTACACAGGTTATACAACAGATCTTGCTAAACGTTTTGCAGCCCATCGCAAAGGGATAGCAAGCAAATACACCCGCAGCTTCAAACCGATATGTATTGCACAATCATGGCAATTCAATTGTAAATCCGTTGCCATGCGAGTTGAACACATGATTAAAAATTTATCCCGTCAACATAAAGAACGCTTAATTGCAAATCCGTCACTATTGGCTGAGCTTGATTGGCATAGTTAATCACCACCTAAATATGCTCCATTAACACAACAAAAACGATTGAAAGTGACGCGTAAACATGCCTTAATAACCACGAGATTTCACTTTGATGCCATAACAAGATGCAACAGTCATTGATCAAACCCTTAACAATTGCTGACCGAATTTTTGCAAATAATTTAATCCAAGGCCCACTTGCCGGTGTCAGTTGCGCACCTTTTAGACTGCTTACTTGGGAATATAGTCGTCCAGCCTTTACCTATACAGAAATGACTACCTGTAAAACAATTCTACGTGCTGATACAGCACGATTTGATCGTTACACGCAGAAATATCCTAAAGAAGGCCCTATATGCTTTCAGTTAGCCGGCGTTGAGCCTAAAGACCTTGCAGACGCCGTTCAAAAAGTAGCAGATTATGGCGCTGACCTCATTGATTTGAATTGTGGTTGCCCGGTCAACAAAATTCGCACTAGAGGTTTTGGCTCAAAACTTTTGATGTCGCCAATACAACTCTATCAGGCAATCAAAGCAATGAAAGATCACACGACATTACCAGTGGGCATAAAAATTCGCGTAGAAGGCAACAGTACGGAGAAATTCCATGAATCGCTATTGGAAGTCATCCATGATGCTGGGTGTGACTTCATCACCGTGCATGGGCGACATTGGCGTGAAGATTATGACACTCCCTGTCATTACGACCAAATCGCTTATTTCGTCTCGCAATTACGTATACCAGTGATTGGTAATGGTGATGTTGCTTGTCAGCGCACATTACACAAAATGTTATCTACGGGTTGTGCGGGCGCAATGATTTCACGCGCAGGGGTCGGTCAACCATGGCTGATCGCTAAGTTGATTGCTGATATCAATGCAAAACAATTTGATCTACCTTCGCCAAATCAAATCGGTATGCTACTGCTACGACACGCAAGATTGTTAATTGATTTATTGAAAAATGAAAAAACAGCGATTTTTCAAATGCGAAAAATTGGCAAATATTATGCCCGCTCACTCTCGAGCAAATCTGCTTTGATACCACAATTACAACAATGTGTGACAATGACTGATTTAGAAAAAGTAATTACACTTTTTTTTGGATCTCATGATGACCCTGTTTCAAGCGTTGTTTAAGATAACTCACCATACCCTGGGGTCACACGCCAAGGTATGGCACGCCAGTCAATAATCTATTTATGAACTTGATTTCGCTTTGAGTTGCCAGTGTGATTGGCAGTAATTAGCAATACCTTCGGGGTGAAGTTCTTCAGCTAATTGACCTGGCGCAACAAAATCAACCATGACATAGTAATGACTGATATCATTATCTTTCACATATACATTATTTAGGTTGGCGCTCATGACCGGTGTGATATCACCTTGTGCATTTTGCTGACCAATTTGCACCATATTCGAATTCGCATTGACACGTTGCGCGAGATAATAAGGCCATTGATCCGCTTGATTTTGCCCCATCGTCGCGGTAAATGAATGAGACTCGACAACTTGACAATCTTTCATTAGCCAGAAAACAATCTGCGTATTCGCCTTGACGTCAGCATACGCGCTCAGATTCTTCAATACATGCCAACTCATGGGTGCATCGCTATTAATGATCACATCACTACAGGAATAAAAAGCTTCTGCGCTATCACTTCGTTGCCAAATACCAAATACAATGCGACGTCCGCTTTGGTTTGCGAGTGAGCAATTCATATTGTAACGACCATTGTCTAAGGTGAGCGTTGTATAACGACAAAATGGTTTATCTTCGAGATCCGCCCATTTGAGTGGTTGATTAAAATCATAGCCTGGTTTAGTGAGATAGAGTTCAAAATATTTAGAGGCATGGGGAACACTTGCTCTGAAGACAAAATTAAAATGACCACTGCTATCGGGTTTGATCGTCGTTGTGACCCAATCGGTGCGTGGTAAATTCATCCCTGCATACTTATCTCGACCACCAGCACACAATGTTCCATCGGGAATAATTTGACGGTGCTGATCGTTCGCATTAAATTGATTGATCATATCCCAATCATAAAGAGGCTGCTTCCCGCCAACAGCGACGACTGCTTTACATGCTGCTGATTGCACGTTTTCGGGACCTTCTTTATAACAATTGTAAATGCGACTAATGGGCGATTCCATCGTGCCATGCGCATAGCAAACAGGCACATTGATGATAGTCAATGTCAGCAGACTGGCGATAATATTCCTTTGCATATGTCCTCCTAGAACGGTCAGTTTAGACGTTTGATGATTAATTGTTACATGCTATATTATTTTGACCAAAGATAATTTAGGCAGTATAGGAGCATTGCGATGAGGAAGAGATGGAATGTGTTGCTTAGTATCATTTGTTCGCCACTTGCTGCCTCTAGTATGGCACAATCGAATCTTCCACTAGCGCTGCCCAATACTCAACTGGCAATACCTTCGCATAGCACTCACCGCCATGCTGATAGAATACCAGTAGATGTCAAAGTTACTGTCGCTAAAGCAAATTGGGTGCAAAACATTTCTATTTGTAATATTTCATCTAAATCGATTCCACTCACTGATGTGGAATTTTCCTTCAATTACTCGGTGAATATGCCTGCGGATATCTGGGGACAACCGTGGTTAGCCTGGAAACTCGCCAGTCAACAAGCTGGCACCGTCGTATTGGTGGGTGGTAACCCCTGGGCATCTGCCTTAGCGCCCGACCCAAATTGCACCAAACCGATAACTATTCAATTTAACGCTACCCCTACCCAACCCATCCCTACAGGTCCATTTGTATTTAAAGCAGCAGGTGCGACACCGAGCAGCATGGGCGATTTAACTATTTCTCTACCAGCAATACCTAGTGTTGGTGTGAGCACGCCCCAGGTCAATGTGAATGGCATGGGCATCAATCTTACGCAGCCAGTGAACTGGGGGACACAATGGAAAGTGACCTCGTTGGTGCCAGGTAATTACACGATCAGCGCAAGCGGTGTTGACGATGGGTTACGATTTTATCAAGCAAGCCCAATCACGATACCTGTGACAGGCCAAAATACCACGCAGGCAGCCATTCAATATGTTGCTGTGCCTACCGCGCAAGTGAATATCACGTTGCTGAATTCTCCCGAACCACAAGAGCCCATTCGTTTCGATGGGCAAACGTACCATTTCGACAAAATGCTCAGTAACAATAGTGCGATAAATTTACCTTTAGATACTTATACAGTGACCTCCACTGTGGCTGGCTATTCAGCCATCGTTCATCCTAATCCGCTGGTATTACCAACTAATACAGCACTCAGCATCAGTTATGAAAAAGCAATGAATGCCCGTTTTGTTGCGTACATGGAAAGCTGGAATGAACATTCAGCCACTGATGATGCTATGCAAACCAATTTAGCGAATTTACCCCCCTACCTCAATGTGGTGAATTTAGCATTCATGAAGCCAGATGCAGTATATGTGAAAGGAAGTATGAATTATTCGCAGACGGGTTTGCAATTTGATTACCCAAGTCAAACGGTGTTGAAGTTTGCTATTGCGCAACTGCATCGACAAAACCCTGGGGTGAAAGTGTTAGTAGCGATTGGTGGTGCGACGTATACAAATTGGCAAAATTTAAATGCACGCGCTATCGCCGATTTTGTAGTGGATTATGGCTTAGACGGTGTCGATATCGATTATGAACCTACAACCACTGGGTGCGCCCTTGGGACTGATAATTTAGTCCATTGTCAAATTGATACGGCGTTCCAGGGATTTGTCGCCTCATTACGCAGTGTGTTACCACTACCGTATTGGATCACAGTGACTGGCTATAGTGTTTCTGCCTTTGGTCAAGACCAATGGAAAACTGCACAACCACAAAGTCAGTATACGGGGATGATGTTACCCTTGTTACGCTCGGTCACTGCCAAAGATATCAACATGGTCAATGTCATGTCGTATGACGCTGGCACTAGCTTTGACCCCGTTCAAGCCTTAACTGCCTATGCCAACTATTATCCAGGCCCCATCAGCATGGGGGTTGAAGTACCTCCCGAAGCTTGGGGTGGTCATGTCTACGATCTATGCCAAGTATTACAGCTCTCGCAAGCCGTGAAAGCCAGTGCAACACAACGTAACACTGTCCCCGGTATGATGCTATGGTCGATTCAGAAAAAACCCGTAGGGACAGCATCACCTACCAACCCGAGTGCACAGATGATGGCAACAACTATTTGCACCAATTTGGGCTTGAGTCATTGTAATCAGCCATTGTTACGTCATAGCGTTGTACCATTGCAACTACCTAATTTTCACTGTGCATCTTAAATAGGATGCTACTGACAATATGGGATCAATCACCGCTGCGCTCTATGAACGATAGAACGCAGCAGTGATACATGCTGTGTGAAACACGATAACCATTCGCCCTCGATGCGGCCGCATAGCGGCCATCTCGAGGGGCATCATTTGACACACAAATTTAACGTCTATAGCTAGGAGGCATCTGTGATGGCGTTACACTCCCTGACGTATTTTGCGGCGTCGACGCTGATGGCCAAAACCCAACACTCGAACTTGACGTTGTAGCATTTAACGATGGATAGAGTGGTGGTGCAGACGGTTGCAGCGTTGCTGTTGAAATGAGTGGGGATACTTGTGCCATACCAGATTGCGGTTGCATCGGCGTGGCGTTCTGAGGCAAGTTATTGTTGCTTGCAAACAATGTCTGGCTACTCATGCCTGACGTATAAGTCGGTAGCTCACCCTTCAATATCTGTGCCGCAGTGACGTCTTCTCGGGCAAAATGCTGATACAAATTCGCATACTTTGCGGCATTGGGGTTCAACTGAAAGTAACGTTGATATTCTTGGGGTGATAGACGAAATCCCATGAGATTATCCAAGGTTTGTTTACTAAAAGGTACAGGTTCATCAAGTGCATCCAAATCGATGGGATTGAGCACTGCAACAAGTTGGCAAATTAACCAAAATCCTCGACTAAATGGTAATACGGGGCCTTGATTCTTGAGGACTTCCTTCTTTTCCGATTCAAAATCATCGAGCTCAGCCGTGTAAGGGGCCTTACCTTCGACCTCTTTCATCCAAGCAGCCTCGTTGTCATCATCGGTGCAACTCATAAAGGTGATGGGGCTCATGCGAGGATTAGCACGATTGAGCACCAGTTGAGATACTTGGTCAATGGTCGCATCACTGGGTTGACCATCCGTGAATATATAATGTGCTTTATTACCTTGTGTGTATTGCAGTGATTCAGACATTCGCTTATACAAAGGCGTGCCACCGTTAGGTTTTGTTTGAAAAAGGGCGCTCAGTTGTTGATGTGCGTTATTAGCGAATTGCTCTGGTGATAGCCCTTCATGCTTGAAAACAATTTTTTGGCTGCGATTGAGAAACGACAGTGTGATTTCACTAATTGGCAAATAAGCAAGAATGTCGAAGAGAATATGTAATCTATCTTCAGCTTCTTCCCAGCGGGTCATTTTGTTGTTAAATGATTGGCTTCGCTTACCCTGTGGGTCCGCTTTTTGTTTGATATATTGACTAGCTTGAGTGATGGCGACATCTGAATCTAATCCCATGGAACCACTATCATCAATAATGAAATTGAGGCGATACTCCGTGAGCGCCAATAATTTATTCACCAAACCAATCGGCACTTCATATTTACTAAAATAATTCGATATACCATCTAGCAAACACCCACCATCGAGAGGGACTGATGTTTTAAATGCTGTAATATAATCTTGATCTTGCATAATTTGCATAGAGGCGATGGTCGCATCCGCAATCTGCATTGGCTTACCGACCGCCTGTTCTTGCACGGCAGTTGCCTCGGCAATATCACTGGTGGATGAGATAATCGGTAACGCAAGATTTGGGGACGCGACTGTACTCGGTGCGCTTTGATAGTGAGGGTTCAATTTCATGACGCCATTTTCAAAGATATATTTTTTCATTTGCAATTCCTTTTCAATGAGATTAAGCGCTAGAGGATATCGCAATTCATCACCCATTGCATCGGCTAGTCGCCTCAATCTCATAAATAGCATTTGAATAACTGACAGATTTAGTTTATAAGTTGAGATTGATATTTTTTTATATGGACATAAAAAAATGCTATCTCTTCGACACAGTATCCTCCTCATCTTCGCCAGTTTATCCTTGAGTTTGGCCTCCCTATCATGCTTTGCGCACGGCGTCATCGAAAGCCCAGCGTCGCGTCAACAATTTTGTGGGGTAGAGAGCAAACCAGACGAAATTTTTAAAGATAAAATGACACATGAAAAATGTAGACCTATCATGACAAAGGCCGACGGCACTTTAGAAAATAGTGTTTATAATTTTATGGCCGTTTTAACCCATACGATTGGGCGTTCTACTAAACCGATTGATCAATTACCAAAATATGTGTGTGGTTTTGCCTCTGAAATGTGGTCTGGTGGCAAGACGCCATGGGATAGAGCCATCGATTGGCCTACAAATCTGATTGCTGGCGGTCAGCAAAAATTTGTTTGGAATATTTCTTGGGGTAACCATTTTGGTGATACAGAAGAGTTCGTTTATTGGATTACTAAAGAAGGTTTTGTGTTCGACCCAACTAAAGAATTAACTTGGGACGATTTCGAACCAACGCCATTTTGTAATCTCAAATATAACGATCAGAATCCAACAGCGAATCCTAACGTCGTGCCAGATAAAGCGAATAATCGCTTCACGACCACGTGTACGGTACCAGCGCGAAAAAATCGCTCTGTCATTTATGGTGAATGGGGACGTAATAGCAATACCTACGAGCGTTTTCACTCGTGTATTGATGTGGTTTTTTCGCCAACAGGCAACCCACCACCTACGATTAAGGCAGTCATTAATCCTACACCGACTCAAGTCACAGGTCCTGTTGAATTGCAATTGGATGGTAGTAACTCGATCGGCACCAATTTAAGCTATAACTGGTCGATTGATGCTGAGAATTTTACGCCATATCAATTACTCAATAGCCAAGCTGCTAAGGCAACTTTAGTTATTGCGAATATCAACGCGCAACAAACAGTCACAGTCAATTTAACTGTACAACAAGGTCAAACCACCAATCGTGCGAGTACGCAGTTGACACACTTACCCACTGCGTCGACGGCAACATGGAAAACGGTGGGGAGAGCAACCCTTGATTCAACATTGAAGGAAAACGATAAAATTCAGCTGCGGTTGATTGATAATGGTGGCAAAGATTACCTCTTCCCAAGCACACCATTGGTGCTCACTGCAGAAACGGCTAATCCCGATATGTGGGCGTACACCTTGGCGCAATTGGTAAATCCTGGCAACCAATTCTCTGCGCAAATTGGTGTGTTAAGCACTGACAATAAGACTGTCACACCGGTAAAATCAGCCATAGATAATATGATTTATGTCCCGGTGAATAGCACCGTCATCAACGGCTATATTCAGGTAGATAAAGCGACTGATCCATCTCAAACATGCCTTGGACAACGCAAACCAGGCTCAGGGAGTTATTGGCTAGGGTATGATGTCTATTCAACAAGCGCCCCTATCTTATTAAACTTCAGTGCAACTGGGATCGATCTGACTAAAGTCATTATTGATAAAGGTGTCTTCGGTAGTGGTGTTAAAGTATTAGACAAGGATAAACTCCTTATTAGCACTAAACCAAGCTGGGTGACTAAAACGAATCCGGGTTATCTAGGGTTTTTTGGTCCAAATTATAGCGCCTATGATCCGTTTAATTCACCTATCAGCGCCACTTGTCAGACGGGTGCCTTCATCAAGTAGGTACCATAGATACTTGCTATCTCACGAAGATTAACATTCCCGCTATGCGGGAATGTTAATTGTAAACTTAGCAGATTCAACATGACTGATAATCGGTTTTTTTCGCCCATTTAAACGTGCTTTATGATCAGGTTACTTGTATGTCATTTTCAGCTTGTTTTCTATGAATCAATATCAACTAGCGTTAGAATAGGGTCTGTTGACCTAGCATTTCATGGATGATTAGACAGGAGACAACGGATGGTACCCCTAGTTAACAAGCTCAGCATTTCCATTTGCATCATAGCTTGTTATCTCATCGGTACATCTCAAGTATATGCCAATACAGCTGTGAATAGATTTGTTGCCCACGTATTAGAGACTAATCCCGCCATCCAAGCAGCCATATCAAATGTTGCCGCCGCTAAAGCACGCGAACGTGCCGCAGGCAAGCCTTTATATAATCCAGAATTGATGGCAGAACGGCAAAATGCGCTAGAAAACACGACCAGTATTGGTCTTAATCAAACCATTGATTGGGCAAACAAGCGTGCCGTGCGTGAACAAGTAGGTGCTAGCAATGTTCGTGTTGCAGAAGCACAATTGGCAAATTTACAACAACAAATGGCCGCACAAATCCTAGGTGCATTAGCAGCCTATCAAGCCAAACAAGCTATCGTAGCATTAGCCGAGCAACGCATTTCATTGCTTCAACAGTTCGTGACACTAACGCGTAAGCGATATGCTAGCGGTGATGTTGCCCGTGTAGATTTGGATTTGGCGCAACTTGCTTATTCAGAAGCCATTGCACTGCAAGCAGATGCAGAAACCAATGCGAATCAAACACTCCAAGTGTTAAGAGCAATCACTGGTTTACATCGCGCACACTGGCCTCGATTAGATGAATCACTACCACACTTAACTTTTAGAGAAAGTGACACAGATAAACTGATAAGTCATTTACCAGCATTTTTGATTCTGAATCATCAATTTCAAACAGCTTGTGCACGATTAAAATTAGCAGAGCGTGAAACTTATGCAGATCCCACCTTTGGCTTTCAAGGCGGTAATTCAACAGATGGTTCACAACGAAAAACTTTGATTGGCGTGACTTTCAGTGTTCCCCTCTTCATTCGCAACAACTATAGAGCTGAGGTGGACGCTGCGAATTTTGATACGATTGAGGCTGACGAAAAACGCAACGACATCATCAGACAAGCGAGATCTGAAATCCAGAGTAGCGCAGAACGCTATCAAACATTATTTAGAGCGACACGAATGTGGCATCAAGTTTCCAAGAAACCATTGGGAGACGGCATGACATTAATTGAACGTTTATGGCAAGCCGGTGAAATCACAGCAACTGATTATATCGTTCAATTAAAACAACGTGTAGACAGTCAGGTTGCTGGGGTAGAATTGAAAGGTCGAGCATGGCAAGCATGGATAGAATGGCTCAAGGCATCAGGTCAAATTGATTGCTGGTTGCATCTCAGTTCGATACATGTAGGAGAACAATCATGCGTGTAGTACTTCAAAAAATAAAGATTCCTGTTATCGTTGGTATCAGCCTCATCATCTTATTTGGCATCATCTATTTATTTTCCGGCAATCATCATCCAAGCAACGATACTGAAATACACACAGAATCAAATGTGATTGCACTTGATCAAGATGCGATTAAAATGGCCGATATTCAAATCACTGTATTAACAGCGCAAAAATTAGCCCATATCATTCCAGCGCCAGGCGAAATCATTCCCAATGCTAATCTCACTTCGAAGGTCACCACCCGTGTTCCAGCACAGGTCATCGAGAGGTATATACAAGAAGGTGAGCATGTTCATGAAGGTCAGCCCTTAGTTCGCTTATCTAGCGTTGATATGGCGAAAACACAAGGGGATTTACTACTAGCCTCACAAGAATGGAAGCGCGTACAAATGTTGGGTAAAGACGCGATATCAGCCAAACGTTATGCTGAAGCACAAGTGGCTTACCAACATGCTTATTCAACGGCATTAGCTTATGGTATGACGGAATCTGAAATCACCGAGCTATTGCGTACACAGAAGCCATCGGGCGCTAAAGGTGAATTCAAATTACTTGCACCAAGAAGTGGCACCATCTTCAACATTAATTTTACCGATGGTGAGCTCGTCGAGATTGGACGTGTCTTATTACAAGTGGTCGAAGAAGCCAGTGTTTGGGTTGATGTCAAGATACCCCCTGAACTTCTTCAAAACATTAAAGTGGGTGATCCTGCGCTTGTCTATACGAATAATCATGAATTTGAAGCCACAGTGATTCAAGTGCATCATCAATTAAATGAAACAACCCGTACACGTACGATACGCCTAAATGTGCCTAATCCACAGGATTATTTACACCCAGGACAATATGTTAATTGTAAAATCAAGTCAGGGTATACTAAGCCAGTTTTGGCCTTGCCTGTCGATGCAATATTAAAAACACCCGATGGCAAGTATGCCGTCTATGTTGAAAAGCAGCCAGGACACTTTCAACAAGTAGAAGTGAAAATGGGTGAAATTATCGATAATCAAGCCATCGTTGAAGGTCTAGCAGCGGGTGCCAAAGTGGTAACTAAAGGTAGTTTTTTCATCCATGCCGAACTCAACAAAAAAGGATTTCATTCACATACACATTGACACCATCAACGGGGACAATCAATGCTGAATCAATTAATTGATTTTGCTGTCAATAATCGGCTATTGATTATATTAGCGCTATTAGCAACTTTAATTGCCAGCGCCATCGTATTGCCAACACTTAATTTAGATGCTTTCCCCGACGTAACTAATGTGCAAGTAGTCGTGAATACCGAAGCACCAGGACTGGCTGCAGAAGAAGTCGAGCAGTTGATTTCTTATCCGATTGAAGCCGTGATGTACGCTTTACCTGATGTGGTAGAGGTCCGCTCTATCTCTAAAGTGGGTTTATCTGTCGTCACAATTGTCTTTAAAGACAATATCGATATTTATTTTGCACGCCAACAAGTCTTTGAGCGATTACAAGCAGCACGTGAAAAAATTCCACCTGGCGTAGGCATCCCAGCGATGGGTCCTAACACCTCTGGTCTTGGTCAGGTTTATCAATATATTTTGCGTTCAAATGATCCTCAAAAATATAATATGATGGCCTTACGTGGATTAAATGATTGGGTAGTTAAATTATTAATCGCCCCTGTCGATGGCGTGACGAATGTACTGTCATATGGTGGTGAGGTGCGTCAATATCAAGTACAAGTGGATCCCGCAAAATTACTTGCCTACCATCTCACTTTCAATGATTTAATGAATGCCATCGAGGCCAACAATCGTAATGCGGGTGGCTGGTATCTTGATCGCGGTGATGAACAAGCCGTAATTAGAGGATTCGGCTGGGTACGTCCTGGTGATAAAGGTTTAGAGGATATTGCTAATATCTCCATCAAAGATAAAGATGGTGTTGTCGTTCGGGTTCGCCACGTTGCACAGGTGGCTTATGGTAGTGAAATACGACAAGGTGCTGTTACTTACACAGAACGTGATGCACAAGGTAAACCAAGCCCCTTAGGGGAAGTAGTCGCAGGTATCGTTCTGAAACGAATTGGTGCCAACACCAAAGCCACCATTGATGGCATCAAACGTGTGCTACCGATGATTCAAAAAGCATTACCACCTGGCGTTACTATTGAAACCATCTATGATCAAGAAGATTTAATCGAGCAAGCCGTCTACACCGTCGTCAAAGCGCTAATCGAAGCATTTATCTTGATCGTTATCGTCTTATTTTTGTTCCTCATGAATTTGCGTGCGACCATGCTTGTCCTCATTTCCATCCCCATTTCCATTGCCCTCACCTTATTAGCCATGGCTTATTGGGGATTGTCGGCCAATCTCATGTCATTAGGTGGCTTGGCGATTGCGATTGGGATGATGGTGGATGGTTCCGTTGTCATGATGGAAAATATTTTTAAACATCTCAGTCAACCAGGATCAGAACATGCTTATGTAGAGAATAGTGGCTCACAAGAAAAAAGCGATGATAAATTAGTTAACGGAAACCATGCGCTACCACTACGTATTCAAGAAGCTGCTCGTGAAGTAGCAAGACCTGTCTTCTACGCCGTGCTGATTATCATTGTGGTTTTCACACCACTATTTAGTTTACAGGGTGTTGAAGGAAAGTTATTTCATCCTATGGCTATCAGCATTGTACTCGCGATGTTGTCCTCATTAATTGTAGCCATGATGGTGATACCGGCTTTATCGACCTATCTTTTCCCAACGGCTATCAAACATCGTGAAAGTCCAGTATTACGTCCGATTATGCGTCATTATAAAGAAATATTAAAAAAATCGTTGATCTACAAAAAGACAATTATGATCGGTGTCATAGGACTATTTCTTTTGTCGTTAATACTTTTGCCATTTTTAGGCACAGAATTTGTACCTGAACTCGAGGAAGGCACACTCAATATCCGCGTGACCCTCGCCCCTTCCGCAAGCTTGACAACAGCACTGAATGTTTCTCATCAATTAGAAGAAGTATTGATGACTTTTCCTGAGGTCACTTATACTTCCAGCCGCATCGGCCGGCCAGAATTAGGTGGTGATCCTGAGCCCATTTCAAATATTGAAATACTTGTTGGTTTGAAGCCTGTGTATGACTGGGTCTCTGCACATAATCGACAAGCACTACAAATTCTCATGAAGCAAAAGATGTCTGTTTATCCCGGATTACGTTTTTCATTTTCTCAACCCATTGCAACGCGAGTGGATGAATTACTCTCTGGTGTTCGCGCACAACTTGCCATCAAGCTATTTGGGCCCAACCTATCTATACTCTCAGAAAAAGGTCGTGAAATCGAAACTGTTGTAAAATCTGTGAAAGGTACACGTGATGTCGCACTAGAGCAGATTTCTGGTGAGTCGCAACTTGTGATTAAACCCAATCGCGAAGCATTGATGCGCTATGGCATATCCGTCGGTCAAGTGATGTCCCTTATCTCCGATGCCATTGGTGGTAAAGGGGTGGGCCAAGTGATTAATGGCAATGAGCGTTACGATATTTATGTGCGTTTAGGCAAAGACTATAGAGATAACATCACAACAATTTCAAATTTAATTTTACCTTCCTACAATGGTGCATGGGTTAGATTAAATGATGTCGCCAGCATTCAGCTTGAATCTGCACCACCGCAAATACGTAGAGATCACGTACAGCGACGTGTTGTGATTCAAGCCAATGTGGAAGGTCGTGATATGGGTGGTGTCGTCGCTGAAATTAAACAGAAAATTGACACACAGGTTAGGTTGCCGGCTGGTTATTCTGTGATTTATGGTGGCCAATATGAAAATCAACTAAGAGCGCAAGCACGACTCATGATTGTTGTGCCCATTTCATTAGTGCTCATTTTTTTATTATTGTACTTTGCATTTTCTTCAATCTCACAAGCCATGTTGGTGATGATCAATGTACCGCTTGCACTCATTGGTGGCATTATTGCTCTATTTATTACTGGCCAGTACTTATCGGTACCCGGTTCTATCGGGTTTATTGCACTGTTTGGTATCGCTGTGCTGAATGGCGTAGTATTGGTGAACGCCATTAACCAAAACAAACAAGAAGGGATGCCGACCTATGAGGCAGTATACATTGGCGCTGTTTCACGTTTACGCCCTGTGCTGATGACGGCATTTATTACCGCACTCGGTTTGATTCCTATGCTACTGGCACGTGGTATAGGTGCAGAAATTCAAAAGCCATTGGCCACGGTTGTCGTGGGTGGACTAATTTCTTCAACAGCATTGACATTAATCGTTTTGCCAGTGCTATATGTTTATTTTTTTAGTAATGATAATGATAGTCATGCATCCCCTCATCGTTAGCATCTAGGTCGAAGAGGATGAAGACATCATCTACGCATCTTCGGTAATTCTTAACACCCGCAGTGATGGACACCTATCACAATAGTATGTTAATTATGCCGCAATAGCCAAAAAATAAAGAAACCATCGAGATCAATCATGCCTAAAACTAGAAACGATATTGTCAATGATCCAACAACACTGTCTTTGCTGGATTTACCCGAAGATATGCTACGACTCATCCCTGCACAATGTTCAGACGTTACACCCACAAAGATCATGGTGAAGTTATCCAACACGAGCACGACACTCTATCGGCTCTTCCAACCGACATTAGAAAAACAAGCGGCAAAGAAGTTATTACAACATGTATTGTATGGTGAAATTGAACCAGCCCTCAACATGATTGCGGCCAATCCAAAGCTACTTTTTATAGAAGCGCAGGGCACGGATTATGCACTTGGCTATGATGGATCGCGCAGAATCATTATTGGCTCCCCCTATCAAGCCATCATAGGGGCGGGTGATATGGCGCTATATCATGAGGTATCGGTATTCATTGATCAGCTTACCAACGGTCGGTCGCTGGCCGCGCAACAATTCAAGCAGCAATTTCCACAGGGTATTCAACCTATAGAAAGCACTTATGATTTTACGTCCCTCGTTCAAGCGATCACAGCGGAACAATTTGTGAATGGTCACATCAGTGAACAAACAGAAACGGCATTAATCGCATTTAGAAATGTGTTTAAACCAACAGCCACTAAAACTGGCAAACATTTTGAACTGCAATTACTCATCACTGCCTTTGAAATGTATCAGCAACATTTCATTTCATGGTCGACCAAACAGCTCTCATTCTATTGGCAGCTAGTCACAGGCTATTTACAACGCATGGTACCTACATGCGATGCCCAAAAATTTTGTCAAGTGTTGAATTATCACGATCCAAAACCACTGGTACGTACGCTGAAATTATATGATGGATATCCCTACTATCCTAACTATCAAGAACCTACATCTGGTTTAGGGGGTAGTTTCGGCGTCTATTTTGGCTGTTTGGGTGCCGATCGAGAAAATATGCCAACGGGTTCAACCAACAGTTGGGGTTATACAATGTTGAAGGATTATGCTGCGCGCAAGCAACAGTTTTTGAATGACTTACACAATGAATTCACCGTCCAGCAAACCTATAAACCCTAAACAAAAGAAAAATACAATCAGTATGTCAGTTTTGGAATACGCTACTCAAGATGCAAAGAATGAGGAAATCCAATGCCTTTTTTAATTTACGCTTTAGATTACGAAAATATGGATGATATAAGAGAAATGATACGTGAGGATCATCGCAATCATTTACGCAATGTAGGAAATAAACTATTAGCATCAGGAGCATTATTGGCTGATGATGGCAAAACAGTGATAGGCGGCATTAGTTTGCTTGATACAGATAATTATCCTGATGCTGAAAGATTTGCATATGATGATCCGTATCAAAAATCTGGTATAAGGAGAGAAATAAAAATATTAAAGTGGTGTAAACGATGGTGGGAAGGAGAATTTCTTAACTAAGTAAGAATTTTTTTTGATTTGTAAATAACCTTATAAATATAGAAACTTTTAACAACGGTGCGAGTGTATGAAAATCGAATACTCAGTAATAGATGCAGCATTGGCTAAAGATGTTTGCCATAGCATTACTAAAACTTTACCAGAATGGTTTGGCATACCAGCAGCAAACGATCGATACGAGCAAGGCATGCTTAGTCGATATTCGATGACGGCTAAACTAGATCAAGAGTGTATCGGCTTAATTACGTTGGATTTTCCAAGTCCAACCAATGCCAATATCTATTGGATGGGTGTCAAAAGAGGTTATCATGGCAAAGGTATTGGTACTCGTCTCATTGAATTAGCAGAACGCCACTGTTTGGAAAATGGATTTCATACGATTACAGTCGAAACGCTTAGCCCAAAACATGAAGACAAGCATTATCAAAAGACCTATCATTTTTATGAAAAGCTCGGATTTTTAAAACTCTTCGAATTGAATACCTATACACCAGATCAATTAATGGTTTATATGCAGAAAACAATTAGTCTGCCATCATTCAAAATAATCGATCTCACCCATACCTTACAGTCTTCTGTCCCTCACTGGGGAGATGATTGCGGTTATAGGCAAACTATTGGTTTAGATTATGACGATTGTAAATCAATAGTAAAATTTCGTGTGCAAAAACTCAAAATGTACTCAGGTATAGGAACACACATGGATGCGCCATCACACACCGTGAGAGATGGCACTAATATCGATGAATTGCCAATCAAAGATCTTATTGTTGCATGTCGCGTTATCGATGTATCGACAAAAGTGACAGCATCATATCAGCTATCATTGGATGACATCATAGAATTTGAGAGCACGTATGGTAACATTCCTCCACAATCGCTGGTAATCATCCATACAGGATGGTCTAAATACTGGAACGACCCTGAGCAATATAGAAATAAATTAGTATTTCCTAGTATCTCATTGGAAGCAGCTACATTTTTATTGAAACGTGATGTTGTTGGTCTTGGTATCGATACATTATCACCCGATTGTGCTGATTCAGGATTTCCAGTTCATCAATTATTTTTGAATGCTGGTAAATATCTTATTGAAAATATCGCTCATGCTGACCAATTAGGCCCAATCGCCTACGCTGCGGCGTTACCGTTAAAAATACAAGGGGCAACAGAATCACCCATACGATTAGTTGGATTGAAAATCCTGGGACAGGTCAAGTATCATGATTCATAACCACTAGCGTCAACGCTGAAACAGTTTGACTTGAAATGGCCTGATTTATCGGAGGCAGGTCATGCAATAGGTAAAACTAATCGCATTTGGTCATGATTTTGGACCTAGGAATATACTATTGGTTTCAGACTTGCCTATTTCACATTTAACTGAGACTTTGCGGTTGTAAATTCCAGGCAACTACATAATAGTCATTCACGTGAGCTGCTGAATATTTACATACCCAATAATATTCAACCAAAAAGGGGCCGCTTACTTTATCAATGTTAGATAAGGCCTCTTGTGCAACCACGCTAGCTTTTGTTAGATCAGAAGCTTTAATATTGCCGACTAATATTTTCCAGGAATCTAGGGTTCCAAATGATCCAACTGTGGATAAATTCCAGGTCGCATAATTATCATGCGTGTTTTCATTTAATCGAGCATGTTTAATCATGTCAACGGTGGGGCAAATCGGTGGAATAGCATAAGCGAGGTTGTAATTGAATATAGTTAGCATCAATACATTTATAACGCGCTTTCTCATAAGTTTTAACCTTTGCAATAATTACGATGTATTTACGGTAAAGCTGTGTCTGATTGGACACGCTTACCGCAATCACATAAGGATATATTTAGTCTCTATATTTAATTTCTACAACTGAACGTAAAATCTATTTGTTCGAATCAAGGGCCTTGTCGATAATTACTGCATTATTAGCATGGTTAATTGTCGCTGAATAATGGTTAGCAAGATAAACAGCATCTTTAACACCTTTGTTTACATCCACGGTAATACCAACAATCATATCATTACTGCATCGTCTAGATTGGTAAACAGATATTAAACAATCAGTCATATTGGTGCCACAACCCAAGTTTAGAGTTGATTCCGATACTATTAATACATCATCACGCTGAATTACACTTTGCATACACACGCCACCTACAGCATAGCTTATATCGTCTCTTGTATGGTTGACTAAAATCGGTCGTGAAGCATTAGCAACCAAAGGCAACGCGATAACCGCGGTGGCGATCATTGTTATGAGTGTTTTCATACTTAGATTCCTTGCTCTGGAAAAATATTTAATAGATTATATGGCTGACCTTAGCAGGTCAGCCCAATAGTATGTAATAGACTATTAACAATCAAGCCATTCGAACAAGGTTTGCACTAACACAATTTACCAAATGCGCCGTAAAACTTCATCAAAATTCCTTAGAGGTTTGAGACCGCCACCATAGCGCGTGAGCGTTTGGTGGCGTAAGATTCAGGTGGAGTTCATTCTCCACCTGAATCTAAGTTTTTGCCGTCAGGTAAAAGACATTTTTGACCATTTATGGCGGAGATATAAGGTGCATTTGATAAAGGCGCTTGTGTAACATAGCCTTCCTCACAAAAGCGATCATATGCTTATGAATATATTCATCGCTTCGATCAAAGACATTGCATAGATACATTTACAACAAGATATTATGTCAAAGCTCAGCTATAATGTGCGAATGTCAAAACATCCACATATCTATTTAGCGTCGCAATCGCCACGACGTGCAGCATTATTAAAACAAATTCATATTAATTTTGTACCACTGCGTATTCATATGGCAGAAACGATTGAACCCGGTGATACACCAGCGGCTTATGTCAAACGTATGGCATTAGACAAGGCAACCATGGGTTGGCACGATGCACAACGCACATTGCCGTGTCCGGTGTTAGGTGCTGATACCATCGTCGTTCTTGGTAATGAGATACTCACTAAGCCGAGGGATAGCGCACATGCACTGGCCATGTTACAACAGCTCTCCAATCAAACGCATTTGGTCATGACAGCTGTCGCACTCGTCGATGCGCAACAATCACGTGTTTCTCTTTGTACGAGCAAGGTTAGTTTTCGTGAATTAAGTCAATCCGAGATAACAGCCTATTGGGAAACTGGTGAACCCTATGATAAAGCAGGCGCTTACGCCATCCAAGGCGTTGCTGCTTCCTTCATAACGCATTTAGAAGGTAGTTATTCTGGGGTGATGGGCTTACCACTCTATGAAACATTTTTACTGCTAAAAGAATTTGGTGTTATCAAAATTCCTTAGAGGTTTGAGACCGCCACCATAGCGCGTGAGCGTTTGGTGGCGTAAAATTCAGGTGGAGTTCATTCTCCACCTGAATCTAAGTTTTTGCCGTCAGGCAAAAGACATTTTTGACTAAACCCTAGCATGGCTAGATTGCCATCATATCAAATCGGTGAGGATTGAAACAAACACAGCGACATAGGCACATTGACTCAATTGGATAGGAGGTTTTCATGCGACAACGCATCACCGTTGAACTACCGTTATCTAATCAAATTTATGCCGTTGATATCATTGAGATCCATGAGTTACCTCAACAATTAGTTGCCATCGCCAGCATCGGCAAAGTGGAAACACCACCCTTGATCGTCAAACCTACGATCAGTGATGGGATTACCATTTTCACCAATGCGGACCAACCATTCCCAGTGAAATATTATGTCATCATCACAGATGAGGCATTACGTACATCGCTGGCGCATAATGTCGGCCATCTCACCTTCATACGCGATAAAAATGAAACCACCGAATCGTTAAACTATCATACGCGTGTCTTTTTGGGCGGGACCTATCATCTGCCATTTTTTGCACCCAATAGTCTGATACCACTCGCAGAAGAACCCGATAATGTGCAGAGTGAAGACCTACACAAACAACAACCTCGTTAACAGCAAAAAGCTTGTGTCCAATACCGCGATCCTTTAAGTTGTAACTGAGTACTCGATCGCCAAGGAAAGCAGATGAACCAATATCTTATCATTGCCGGCACCAGTGACATTGGACAAGCCACAGCGAAACGTTTAATCGCTGCCGGCCACCAGGTACATATCACTGGTCGTGAGGAAACAAAAGTCAAAGACATTGCAGCGAGCTTACAGGTGCCATACACACAGTTGGACGCCAGTGATTTCAACGCTGTGCTCACCTTGTTTGAAACGTTACAACAACAAGTACCTATCACCGGTGTGGTCAATTGTGCTGGCTCACTACTCTTAAAGCCAGCCCATTTAACCAGCGAAGCAGAATATATGGCGACCTTGCAAGCAAACTTACATACCGCTTTCGCGGTGGTACGTGCCGCTGGCAAAACGATGAGTGCAAGTGGTGGGTCTATCGTGCTCGTCTCCTCTGCCGTAGCTAAAGTGGGTCTCGCCAACCATGAAGCCATCGCCGCGGCAAAGGCTGGCGTCATGGGTCTCGCCTTATCTGCTGCTGCCAGCTATGCCCATTGTGGCTTACGTTTTAATGTAGTCAGCCCGGGATTAGTCGCAACCCATTTGACACAACAACTCACGCAAAATCCCACCATGCGTAAAGTCTCCGAAGGCATGCATGCGCTGGGTCGACTGGGACAACCAGCGGATATTGCTGCTGCGATTAGCTTTTTTCTAGACCCTGACAATAGTTGGATCACGGGGCAAGTATTAGGTGTGGACGGGGGTTTGAGCACGATTCGTCCCAAAGCCAAGGCTTAGACTATCGTTGTTGAGATAGGGCCCCTATTCCTTTGTGGCCAAGGAATAGGGATCGACCTTAAGATGCTTTGTTTTTATCGCTTGGCTTGTAAACAATACCGATATTGCCAATCAGCTGTACCGGCACCGCATCTGCCGCTTCACATAACTGGGCAAATAACGCTTTTTTGCTTTCTCTATCGGTGCCAGAAATACGAATCTTAATCAGCTCGTGGTCGTAAAGACAACGTTCAAATTCTTTTTGCAAATTCTCGGTGATCCCAAGATTACCAATCATCAAAATGGGTTTTAATTGATGAGCTTTCGCTTTTAATTGTTGTTTTTCTTTGGTCGTCAACTGCATGCTACATCGCTCCTTCGGGCAACTATCTCATCGCCGCGAGATAAGTGCGGCGCTTGTAGGTTATAATTTGCTCACATTATGATCAGTGCGCTTTTTATGGTTGGATAGTCTGCAGGTGTCTCAGCCTCACGTCAAGCGCTATCCTATTGGCACCTATGTTGCCTTAAGCGCATCTATGCTAACCTAATCCAAAAGCATGCACATTCACCGGTATAAAAGGCCAACCATGTCTCTCATTTACCTCATCTACAGTTTGTTAGTCATACATGTGATATGTGGGTCCACCGCCCTCCTTTCTTCATTCGTGGCCATGTGTGTCGCCAAAGGTGAACACCAACATCGACGTTTTGGCAGTTATTTCTTTTATGGGATGACGGGGGTATTCGTGACTGCGATACCAATTGCCTTACTCAAGCACAATCTGTTTTTATTTCTGATTGCACTCTTCAGTTATTACTTAGCCTTCACGGGCTGGCGCTACGCTAAAAATCGTCATGGCGTTCCCACCCGATTAGACTGGGGTGTCACCATAGGAATGCTTATCGTCTCCATTTTCATGCTGGCATTGGGATTCATGAAGCATTGGCCTGAACAATACCAAAGCATGACGTTGATCGTCTTCGGCGCCATTGGCACCTTTTTTAGTCTTGGTGATATCAAGACATTCAGCTATCAAGTCGCCGTTGGCAAAGAACGTATCGCCAAACATTTATCCGCTATGTTAGGCGCCACGATCGCCGCGCTGACTGCATTTGTGGTGACTAACATTCACATTCAACCCAAAATCATTTTATGGTTAGGTCCCACCGTGTTGATTGTCCCATTTATTGCTTGGTGGCAACGTAAAGTCTTAGCCGGTACAAAAAGCAAGTAAAAAAATTAATTCATGTAATCCAAGGAGAGGATGATGCAATTAAAAGATAAAGTGGCGATCGTCACAGGTGCGGCGAGTGGTATCGGTAAAAAAATTGCTGAAAAATTTGCCCAGGAAGGGGCGCGGGTCATCATCGCTGATGTCAATCTTGAAGCGGCAGAAAAAGCTGCGCAAGACATTGGCCGCCTCACTCAAAACACACACATCATGTCTTTGAAGATGGATGTCACTAAAGAAGATGAAGTGGATCACGGCATTCAACACATCATTGCACAATCAGGTGCGATTGATATCTTGGTCAGCAATGCGGGTATTCAACATATTGAAGCTATCGACACCCTCTCGCTCACCAATTGGCGCAAGATCATTGCCATACATTTGGATGGCGCTTTTCTCACGACGCGTGCTTGTTTACGTTCCATGTATACCTCAGGTCGTGGTGGCAGCATCATTTACATTGGGTCTTGTCATTCGCGCGATGCCTCGCCGCTCAAAGCGCCTTATGTGACCGCAAAACACGGTTTATTGGGTTTATGTAAAGTGGTTGCCAAAGAAGGTGCACAACATAAGGTACGTGCAAATGTCATTTGTCCTGGTTATGTGGATACCCCCTTAGTACGCCAACAAATCCCGGCACAGGCTAAAGCATTCGGTATCAATGAAGAAGAGGTGATTAAAAAAATCATGTTGAAAGATACCGTAGATGGTGAGTTTACTACCACAGATGACATTGCCAATGTGGCACTGTTTTTCGCGGCTTTTGCTGATAATGCCTTAACCGGTCAATCCATCGGAGTGAGTCATGGTTGGTGTATGGCTTGACATTGTGCGTCGCTGTTGTAGTGAAGCGCTAACGTGACAGATTTAGGTGTACGACAGAAAACGCGTCATGCCATCCCACACCAAAACGTTTGCCCCGAGGAGGCATCCTGAGAAGCCACGAAGTGCTGTCTCGAGGGGCACTGTCGCGAGGGATACCGCCACGAGGAGTGTCCACAGCGCTAACTATGCTCCCCTTAGGACTAAGGCTGGGCAATCATGATGCCTAAGTCATTCTCCGACCGCTCTTCCTTGTCAGGATTAACGATAGTAGGCGCTATTGGCTTCGCTCTTCCAAAGCGTTCATCATAGGTTTGTACTGCTTGCAGTATATTCACTGTATCACTGACCTCGAGCGCATAAGATGAACTCACCGCTGGGTATGTTTCATTGATATATTGGAGCAACGCACTGATTGAATGCACATCCACGGCTTCGAAATCAGTTACATACGCGAAATGGCTAGCATATTTTTTAGTAACTTCTTGCCAATATACTTTTTGCGTCTGTTCACCGATTTGATCTTTGGTTAAATGATAGCGAATCAACAACATCGCCTGCAATTTCTGCAAACGGCGTGGGCGCTGACTGTTCGCGACTAATTGATAACCGCGATTTGCATTCTTTAATTCACTATCCAATTGCATAATTTTCTTATCGACCATCTCAAGCAGTACCTTTTTAGCGAGATCTTTTTTCGTCTCACAAATATGCGCCATGATGAGTTCACGATGCCCACTATACTTGCCAAATAAACTAAAGTGCTGAATGGGATCGTTCTTTATAAAATGTTCTAATTCCGCTTCCGTGCTGATCTTAAGCGGCGCTGGTTGTTGTTCAACCTTCGCTTTAACCTCCAGCTTGACAGGTGCGGGCGCTGGCACAATCAACGACGCCTTCTCTTCAGTAGGCTTAACTTCAGCAGACGTAAAACGATTTTTGAACCAGGCACCTAATTTTTGTAATCCTATGCCAATTTTTTTCACGACTGGTGGGATGAATGGTGCAACAACAGCGATGGCAGCAGCGGCTCCGAGTATCGCCCCCACTGTTATTTTGATACCACCAACCACAAAACCCACAGCCGCCACAAAACCTAAACCTACATGGGGCATTAAAAAGATCACCGTGGCTGCTGCCGTGATAACAGCACCGATAACCGCGCCGATGGCGTGCTGTTTCATATTTGACAAATATTGCTCTTTCAACTTTGCATAGCGCAATTTGGTCAAGTTGGGATTCGGATCTTTTAAGGCATCTCTCACCTTGAAACGTAGCATCGCCAATCGAATAGCATTCCAAGCAAATAATCCCACATTACGTAAGGTATCGGCACCGAGCGAAATAACCAGCAGGACAGGTGTCACCAACGCCAAAGCGGCGATGCCGGTGAAACTAATCGCAATTGCACCTACCACGAGACCCGCTTGTACTAAACCCCAACCCAATTGCGCTTGTTCATTGATGTTTTTGTTTGGTGATTTTCTGAAACTATAGATGCCATAAAACGCTTTCACCACGGTTGCGATTAAGGCGACGGAAAACATATAAGTGCCCGCGTGCGTCATCAACCACTGAAACCAACTGGGTTGGGCGTTTGAACCGAATATCGTCGTAAAATCAGCAGCTTCTGCTGTTTCAGCCATTTTATTCAAACGACGAAATGTTTTTATTCCTGTTTGTTTTGACATGATGCCACCATCGAATAAGATGATAATGATTGAATGAATAGATTAATTATAGGCCTCAAAAGTTAACGTATTATGAAGCACAACAGTTATGTGTGAGCGTCAGCGTGGCATTCGCTATCATAATGAATCTAACTGAAATAATCATGGCCAACGATGTTGAGCATCGTTAGCCGCTGTTGGTAATAGATACAATGCGAACAAACATAAAAACTCAAATCCAGCCTGCACCATGTGGTTTTGTTCTAAATCAAATTTCATGACGATTTGATCTGCTAAAAAGAAGGCCAGCCAAAAACTCAAGGAGATGATGTAAGCCGCCTGTGCCGAGCAACGCCAATTCACTTGTTGTTTATGAATACTGATCATTGCAGCTAAAAATGCGAGGGTATTGACGAGAGACCATAAGATGATAGCGATAAATAAAATAGCGACGACTATCTCTGGTGGTCCATACATTTTTAGGGAAGCAGCTAAAAAGGGATAGTTGGTATCAGGTGCCCATGGACGTTGCAAATAGCCAAGATGGGCTAAGCCACCCACGACATCCGTCCAACAGGCGATCAGCCACCACAGAAACCAAAAATGAATAAGAAGCTTGTTAAACATGTCATTGTTTAGATAGCGCTTCATCTTAATTCCTTTCAAGTGCAATTTAATATTCTGGTTATCTTAACGACAGACATCATCAGTGGCAATCGACTATTTCACATAGACAAGTCGGCTATCCCGAGTGAAAATAAAACTTCACACAGGATGAGTGAGGATGGGACTTTCATATGACACCTTCGTACAAACGCTTTGATTATGCTGGTAAGGCTTGCGGCTTCGTCATTGGTATGATCAGCGCACTCGTGATGCTCGGTTGGTTTCTCAACACGCCGCTATTAGTACAAATTCACCCTACATTGCCGTCCATGCAATTTAATACAGCCCTCTGCTTTTTCATCCTGAGCATATGTTTATTTTGTGTGGAACAGCTCGATTATCGGTTTATACGCATGATGGCCGCATTAGTGGGCACACTCGCTTTTGTTACCATGCTGGAATATGTATTGAAAATTGATTTTGGTATCGATACCTTTTTTGCCTCGGCATTCGCTAATCAAATGGCCATAAAGGCAGGACGAATGTCGCCTAATGCCGCACTTAATTTTACGATCGCTAGTATCGCCTTTTGGTTCATTAAACCCAAAGACAACTTTTACCCTTATCAAGCATTTATCATTGCGCTGATAGGGTCATTAGTCATTGCCCTAGGGATTATGCCATTAATCGGTTATGTCGCTGGCATTCCAGAAGCGGCGAACTGGTTTAATGTCAGCTATTTGGCATTACATACCGCTTTTTGCTTTATCCTCTTGGGCTGTGGTCTCATTTTTACAACCTTCAAGCGCAATAGTGTCATCAATGTGTATTTACCTATTCCGGTCTTTATTGGTCTCAGCCTTGCAGTTTTTTACTTAAGTCATGCACTCAAAGTACATGAAGAGGCACAGCGTATCGCCTGGGAAGCAAATAGCCTCGGCGATACATCTATTCAAAATAAGTCGCATCTCGCACAGCAAGCACCTGGTGCGCTCGGTCGTGACCAACAAGATGGTCATATTCCCTTATTGATTTTAATCTTCGGTATCTTTTTCTCATTCATTACCTCCCTCGCAATCTATTTTGCTTTACAAGCTCGCAAAACCCTAGAAGCGCTTTATGCAAGTGAGGAACGCTTATATCTGGCTATTAGTGGCACGAGTGATGGTTTATGGGATTGGCAGGTGACCACCGGTGAGGTGTATTATTCACCACGATTCATGGAAGTGTTAGGTTACGAACAGTATGAATTGCCACAACACATTCAAACTTTTTATGACTTATTACATCCTGATGATCGCGTATACATTCTAAAATGCATTGAAGACTACTTTAGAAAGCGCATCACACCTTATGCTGTCGAGTATCGTTTAAAGCACAAAAATGGCAGCTATTTATGGTTTAATGCACGTGGCAAAGCGACTTGGGATGACCAAGGCAATGCCATTCGTATGACGGGTTTTACAACAGACATCACGGCTAATAAGCATGTACAAACGGAGTTAATCAAGAGTAAAGAATATTTACAAGGCATTTTAGATGCCAGTCATCACTCTATTATTAGTGTAGGCTTAGACGGCAAAATTCAGTTATTCAATAAAGCAGCGGAAAAAATGCTAGGGTACGATGCAGATGAAGTTATCGGCAAACATACGCCCACCTTAATTCATGACCAAGGCGAAATAATCGCTCGCGCCAAAGAATTGAGCCAGTCAATGGGACGCGAAGTGAAAGCAGATATGGAAGTGTTTATAGCTAACTTGGATAGACAAGAGGTGGATGAGCGTGAATGGACATATATTCGCAAAGATGGCAGCACTTTTCCTGTATGGCTATCCATATCTGTGCTACATAATGAACTTCAAGAGGTGATCGGCTATGTCGGTATCGCACAAGACATCTCTGAACGCAAAGCGCTCGATGCCATGAAAAATGAATTTGTTTCTATTGTGAGTCACGAATTACGCACACCACTCACTTCGATAATCGGCTCTCTCAGTCTGCTGCTAGGAGGGGTTGTAGGAAACTTTAACGAACACACACAAGCCATATTACGCATTGCACAACGTAATTCCGAACGTTTATTACGCTTGATCAATGACATTTTGGATATCGAAAAAATCGAAGCAGGCAAAATGGTCTTTAACTTTTCCAGCGCCTCACTCAATGAGCTTCTATTAGAAGCCATCAAAATGAATCAAGCGTTTGCAGAAAAATATACCATACAATTACAATTCCATAACCCTGCCGAAAATATCATGGTGAATGTGGATACGGATCGCTTCATGCAAGTATTAACAAATCTCATTTCAAATGCTATCAAGTTTTCACCGCTACAGTCATCAGTTATCTTAACGCTTACATATACGTCAACGATAGCAACCATCGCGGTGATCGACCATGGCCCAGGGATTACAGCACATTTTCAACGCCATATATTCGAAAAGTTTTCCCAAGCAGACGCCACCACTCAGCGTAAACATGAAGGCACCGGCTTGGGTCTTAACATCAGCAAAGCCATCGTAGATAACCTAGGCGGGCGTATTTACTTTAAGACCAAGATTGGTGAAGGATCCACGTTTTTTATAGAATTGCCGCGCGAAGGATGTCGAACTATCCAAACTTAATTAATGCCACGGGAAGACTAACACGCTCATCCCACGAGGTGGTGAGTATGCGCGAGGCTGACACCGTAGGCATCATGCACTTCGATTGTCCACAACCCTCGACAATGGTGTAATTTACCCTTCATTTCATGCACGATAGTTCGGTAACAATAAGTATGATACCGTTTACCTTGATACGATAAGTCATAGGTACTCGCCCGACAGAAGCTATCTTTGGGTGGGATCCATACGACTGTTATTTTGCCGGCTTGTGCTTGCGTTTGTTCCACCACGATACGAGCATAGAGCCGCGGTTGCGCTTCATGCATGTTAAGTGTTGCCGTTAACCGTGGCTGCGCGACTTCATTCACGTTGCTGACACGAGCGGTGGGGGCGGTCGCTAAGGGAGCTGTTGCACCCCAGACATGAGACATCATGACGCTAGCAAAGAAACCCATCGTTATTCTAATGATCATCTGCATGATTCCTATTCCTTGTCCTTTTTCTTATCTTGATATAGCAGACACTGCCTAAGAATGTTCATCTTATCAAGGGGTCAGTCGTCATACTTGAAGTAATATCTTATGATATACGTGTGAGCTCAAGGCAACTATACTACCCACGTGGAAGCGCACACAAGATTTTCCCGAGCAGGTATAATAAATCTATTAAGGACAGACAACATGATCATGGAGGAATTAGCTGTGAAAAAGGCATTGGTCAAAGCTTCCCTCATACTTCTTAGCATCAATTTAAGCGCATGCGCCCTAAACGGTACAGACAGCCCTAACACGACGACCGCATACGCACCAGATATGCGTCAATATGTGAGTAAAGATATAGAGGAACTCGGTAGTGCGCCTACTGGCAGCCCAGGACTCATGGCATCTGCTGCACCGACGGCAAGTGCAGAACCTGTTGCCAACATACCACGAGGCAGCGCCGGCGGCGGCATGGATAGCGCTGATCGCATGAAGATGTCTCGCGCCCTGGATAACCCCCCAGGCAAATCGACGCACTGGGTGAATCCTAGTAGTGGCGTGAGCTACACGCTTGTCCCCACCCACAAAGTGGTGATGAATGGCAATCCCTACTGTAGACAATACACCTTGACGTCCACGAGTAGTGGCGGCAGCAGCCATCAATCGTCGGGTACTGCTTGTGTATCTTCGGATGGTAGTTGGCAAGCAGTGAGCGGCGGCTAAAGACACGCTATCCTGTATCCCCTAGCAGCATGCACCACTGCTAGGTGGTGGTAGCGATGACGTAGGCTCGTCGGGCTTTAACTCATCTTCGATAGTCATGTCTGCAGAGGGAGTGACCATGACCGTTGGCTCATGTTCGGTGACTTCCTCTGGCTGGGTTTTTTCAGGTCCCGATAAATGATTCACCTCTCCCCACGCTGATAAACAATAACGTGTACTGCCCCCTTTAGCAGCGAGTGTCGACGCCCTGAGTGCGTTTTCAGCACTTTCTCGTGTCACCCCCTGCTGAGGCACAGATACCTTCCGGCTAAAGGCATGGCGCATTAAGTCCCAACCTTTGCTGAATAACCTTGTGATACCGTTAGTCAACGTGTGATGATGTCGCTCATCCAAAGCTTGGACTATTTTAACGCCCAAGCCAACCATCACGCCTACGCCTACTAACACCAGTGGCAATACGCCCAAACTCGCCACAGAAGCCGCAGCTAAGACCCCACCCACCGTAAGAACGGTGGCGGCAAGCACCAGTGCGTTGGCAAATACTTCAATACTAGCATAGGCCACTTCACGCCCTGCTTCAGCGCGCGCCTCTTTAGTTGCCACATATTTCTTTCTGCTCATTTCAATCTCAGCGGTGCAATGCGCTAATTTGCGGTAGTCTCGTCTATCGGATTGCGCACAGTGCTTGATCTGTTGCAAGCTTACTTGATATAAAGCACTTTCTGCAAACGTAATAGTTTCACCATCGACTATCTTTCTGGCAATGGGCGCCATCGCTTGATAAGCAGCCTTCACCACCTGTTCGCGTTGTAGTATGCGGGTGTTAATGTCGTTGATGTACAGTTGGTTCCGTGCAACACATGCTTGATAATCTGCCTTAGCTTGTCTGGTTTGTTTTTTTGCTTGATGATAGCTATACGCATCGCGCCAGATATTCATGGCGTAAATGCCTGTGAGTAACGCTGGGATGATGATTGGAAATAGACTCGCACCCGTCACGGCAACGCCAGTCAGGCCCAAGACCCATGAAATGGACAGACCTAAACCGGCGCCCGCCATGGCAAAGGATAGGCTTCCCACCGCAATTTTGGTTTTACGTTGTGGTGTACTCGCATCGCGATAAGCTTTGTAGGCGATTTTTGCTGCAGAAAGTCCTTCGCCTAAGTGAATGATAAAGCCAACACTGCTACTTAAGAATGGGCCGATCTTTTCTATAATTTTTCCCTTCACCACATTCTTCAATGCATCCCAGGCATCATCAATTAAATCCAACGCCTTTTTGCTAATATCAAAAGTTTGTTGTACTTTCGATGTATCAGATGAAGACGTGCAATCATGCAATGCCTCCATTGCTGTTTTTTCAGATAATACTGCATCGAGTTGCTTCAGATACAAATAACGTTTGATTAAAAATTGCAGACGCGGTGAAAAAACTTTTTCAAAATGTTCGTTTAAATTTGCAGATTCTGCTAAATGGAAATAGGCGTCTAATGCCGCCTTAGCATCTAGATGATCCAATTCATGCAGCGGATAGTGATAGACTTCCCTCAGTTCACAGGCAATGTTTGCTAACTGCTGTGAGACGCACAATTGATGATCACTTAAAAACCCTTGTTGTTCGACTTCATTTTTGAGCGTCAAAAATTTTGCAAGCCGATCTGCGATTTCGGCGCTAGAAATCGTGTGTCGCTGTGTGGAAAAAAATCTTGATTGCCTACGATGATCTGATGCCCAATCAAATTCTTCCATGATGGTATCTAGATCACGTTTGACCCAGTAAGTGTTGATAGTATATGTGCCATGGGTCTTTTGATGATTGCGATGATCTTGGTGTTGTCGCACTCGCATGTGTGTCTCGTTATATTTTTATTATTTTTATGTTTCACCTGTTCAGCACAAAAATGCGCCAAAATAGGTTGTTTCTTTTTACATCACAACTGCGTTGAAACGTCGAAACTGATAGCAATATAACACCGCTATCTTAACGAAATCTTAAAGCGCCGAATGGTGATAACTTATTCATTTTTAGGGGTGTTTACAGGACAGACACTGCACGAAATCCACCCAAGAATGGCAACATTCTTAGGTGGATTCAAATAATCCAGGTTACGCACTCTACACTTCTCTTAAAGACCGCCCTAAACATTCGCAATCACAGCCGCGCCTGAAAATCGGCCGTGACGCAAATCATCGAGTGCGGTATTTGCGTCTTCGAGGGGATAGACAACGACTTCAGTGCGCACCGGGACGTTTGGCGCTAAGCGTAAAAATGCTTCACCATCATCACGAGTGAGATTTGCCACCGATCGTAAGATGCGCTCGCCCCACAATAAGGCGTAAGGAAAGCTCGGTATATCGCTCATATGAATGCCACCACAGACGACGGTACCGCCTTTCCCCACAGCCGCGAGGGCGATAGGCACCAACTCGCCAGCCGGCGCAAAAATGATCGCGGCATCCAAAGTGACGGGTGCGCGCTCATCACTACCACCCGCCCAGGTTGCCCCTAACGTGCGTGCGAAATGTTGTGCTTTGACATCATGTGGTTTTGTGAAAGCATAAATTTCTTGTCCTTGAAAACGTGCCACTTGCGTAATGAGATGTGCTGCTGCGCCAAAACCAAAGATACCTATGCGCTTGGCATCACCTGTTAATGTCAATGATCGGTAGCCAATGAGACCAGCGCAAAGTAATGGCGCCACTTGTGAATCGGGATAATTTGAGGGTAAGGCTAAACAAAAATCAGCACGCGCCGTGCAATATTCCGCGAAGCCACCATTGATTTGATAGCCAGTAAATCCAATGTGATCACATAAATTTTCGCGATGGGCGCGACAATAATCACAGGTGCCACAACTGCTACCTAGCCATGGCACACCCACACGATCACCAATACGCCAACGTTGTACCGCCGCACCTAACGCCACCACTTCGCCAACAATTTGATGGCCCGGGATGATAGGCAAACATGGCTCAGTTAATTCCCCATCGACGACATGCAAATCGGTGCGACAGATACCACATGCATGTATTTTGATTAAGACCTCATCTGCAGCGGGTGTTGGCACAGGGATGGAAACTAAGCGTAACGGTTGTCCGGGATTTTCTAGGATCATCGCGCGCATTAACATGCATTTAGTCCAGATCGAGTGATGGGGAAAGATTTGGCATGAAACTTGTAAAATGGTCTTCGCATTAACTGCTTGATAACATTTAGATCTTTGTCTACAACGTCAGTGCCAAATCGTTGTATAATAATACTATAAGCTAATTAATTGTCACAAGCGCTACGCTAGCACAGGGGAATGCCACGCATGATTTGGGTAGTCAATGTCAATTCTAATAGCTGCAAGGTGTATGAATACACCAAACATCCCGCTGCTTTACGCTTAGTCAAAGAATTCAGTGCACCGCAAACCAAGCTCAAAAACAGCGAATTAATCACCGACCGTCCTGGACACTATCAAGGTGGCGAATCCGCACGTGGCGCTTACGAACCACGTCTTGAAGCGAAAGACATCGAAATCGAAAATTTCCTGCGAAAAATTGCCAAAGCTCTCAATAAGGATCGCAACGAGCACCAACTGACGAATTTGATACTCATTGCGCCATCATCCAGCATGGGCATACTGACGAAGTATCTCGATAAACAAGTGAGCGATTTGATCAGTCATCATTTACACAAAGATTTATTGAAATATACAGAACCACAATTGTTAGCCTTCCTAAAAGAAAATACTCAATTTTCTGGCGTTAACAAATAACTAACAAGCTTGCCCGCGACATGAATCGCCACGTGGCGCTGAGGTATCCCTACAAATTGTATCGCATGTCATCTTTCAGGGGTAATACGGTTTTTTTGCTCCCTAAAGGATAGGAACTCTAACCGTTCGCCCCGAGGAAGCGCCCTTGATGCGGCACGAAGTGCCGTCTCGAAGGGTGCGTACCTGCCGGCGTACCCGGCTTTTATTTTTATGTCTTCATGTGTTTATGGTGGGCACCCCAAACAAACCCGTTCGCCCCGATGAAGCGTCCTTGATGCGGCACGAAGTGCCGTCTCGAAGGGCGCTGTCTCGAGAGGTGCCACCCTACGAAACTCGAAGGGTTGGTGCCCGGCTTTTTGATTTCTATCTTGTTGAGCAACTTCAGGGGTCACTGGTCATTTAGAGTATGGTGCAACAACTTGCTTTTTCAACGCGCTGTTCTTGCTGCGATTCATTCTCTTTGCGATGATTAAACATGGCATGCGTATTTTGACTGACGCTTGCTGCCGTCCTACGTCCCTCGGCATTTTTTTCCATTAACTCAATACCAGGATCATAGGTTAACAACTGTTTTTCTTTAGCTTCAATTAACCACGGCCGATATTCGTTAATCAGTGATTTCATCGTTAATTCATCAGGATGATTTAAAACGACTAAGTCACTATTGTCTATGTAAAATAGATTAGGATCATATAAAGTATTGGCATTTTTCACTTCATGATCATCAATCGCACTTAGAAATTTAAATGACAAATCTTGTTGGTTCCCTTTCAATGCAATGAACTTAAAAAATATCGCCATATGTGAGGCAGAAGCAAATTCATTCATGGCTTCTATTTTTTTCTCATTCGGTTCGCCATCAGTAATAAAGAGTGCAAATAGTGGTGCGTCACTGCATGGCAGCGGCTTTATTCTTTTTCCTGCATCACAAAAATAATATTGACGAATTGCCTTGACGGGCTCCGCATAATTCGTTGCGAGCCTAAATTGACCACCGATAGCATCCATAATTAAGCGGGTGGCATGCGTAAAATTATTGCGATCTAAAATAATCGGCGGGACGAACACCTGATCACCGAAAGGAAAAACTTCAACTTGCTGATTGTCATCAAACAAAAATGCCAATGCTAAGGCTTTATTAATAAGTTTTTGTACTTGGTTACCCTTAAATTCATGTTCGAAGAATTTATTTGGGTTTTGCATTGACGCAGAGACATCCAGTATCAAACATACGCGCGCTTCATGTTTTTGCATCCCTTGCTTAACAATTTCTTCCTGACCATTGTAAAGATCTTCAGCCAATTCTTTAGGGACATTTTTAAATTGGCTGTTCAAATCAGGATAGAGTAAAGGTGCAGTGGGCACAAAGTTCGCGGCTAACGAATAGCGGTTATTCATAATCATCCTTATCAAAATTCATTAGAGGTTTAAGACCGCCCCCATAGCGCGTGAGCGTTTGGTGGCGTAAAATTCAGGTGGCGTTCATTCTCCACCTGAATCTAAGTTTTTGCCACCAGACAAAAACCTTTTTGACTGTGATCAATATGGGAGACATCGCAGATCAATTTAATGAATAATCATGAAATATGGTAGTTTGATTTGCTAGCGTTTTATGCAGCACCAACAATCCATCTTAACGTCGCCGCACACTCGTCACATTCGGGATTTTTTGTAATTGATCAATAATGCCATTCAGTTGCTCCATATCAGCAATCTCAATAGTGACGTAAACGGCAACTTCAGGTATCTGGGCATTCACTTGCGTTGTTTGCAAACCTAAGACATTAATTTTTTCAGCTGCTAAAAAGGTGGTGATATCGCGCAATAATCCGGCGCGATTATACATGGTTAATTGTAAATCGACAGGATATGCTCGCGTAAATCTGCCACCCCAATTTACTTCAACGATACGTGAGAGATGATTCGTAAGCATATGCTTGATGTTCTTGCAATCACGACGATGAATACTTACGCCGCGTGCCTGAGTGATATAACCCAAAATATCATCCCCCGGGAGTGGCTTACAACAAAACGCAATTTTGGTGAGCAAATTATCCACGCCTTGGATGTGAATTTGACTACTTGTGTTCGTCGCTCGGTGTGGTGAAACAGGGATGATTGGCAGCGATGAGGCTGTCGATGGTACATTGGCTGATGTTGTTTTGTCTAAAGTATCACGTTCAGCTTGCCCCCCTTCACTGTCGCGTATTCGAAACCAATGCTGCACTTTGGCGCGTGCACGCGGTGTTTTGAGATAGCCGTAGTGAGGATTTAACCAATCACGACTGGGATTTGCTTCTTTAGCAGTCAAGATTTCCACGCGTTCGCCCGTTTGTAAGGCGTAAGTGATCGGTACAATATTGCCATTGATTTTTGCGCCACGACAACGATGACCGAGTTCACTATGAATATGATAAGCAAAATCGAGTGGTGTGGCCCCTTCTGGCAAATCAATAATATCACCTAGTGGCGTAAAAACATAAACACGTTCTGACAGTAAATCTGGACTGATTTCTTGCTCAGTTTGTACATCACTACCCGTCGCCACTTCTTTTTGCCACGCCATAATTTGCCGCAACAACGCAATTTTGGCTTCGTAAGTCGAGGGTTGCAGCACCCCTTCTTTATAACGCCAGTGTGCTGCCACACCCAACTCTGATTCTTGATGCATTTCATAGGTACGAATTTGCACTTCAACAAAGCGTTCTTCGGGACCTTTGACCACGATATGAATTGAGCGATAACCATTGGCCTTTGGTTGCGAAATGTAATCATCAAATTCTTCTGGTACTTGTGCCCAGGTGTTTTGCAGTAACCCCAGCACGGTGTAACAATCATTAATCGTCGGCACTAATACACGCAAAGCACTGATATCGTAAATGGCATCAAAAGAGGCGCCTTTGCGCTGCATTTTTTTATAAATACTGTAAATATGTTTGACTCGACCGGACACTTGAAAATTTTGTAAGCGCACATCGTGTAACATTTGTGTTAAAAGATTCAGTACCCCTTGAATATATTCTTCTCGCTCTTGACGTCGTGAAGCTAACCACTTCGCCACTTTCATATAAATCTCAGGCTGTAAGTAACGCAAACATAAATCTTCCATCTCCCATTTTAATTGCCAAATACCTAATCGATTGGCGAGTGGCGCATGTACATCCATGGTTTCACGGGCAAGCGCTTGTTGCGCACTGACGTTTAATTTTTTTGCCTGACGCAATAACCACAAGCGCTCTGCTAACACAACCAACACAGCGCGTACATCTTTGATCATTGCTAAAAGCATTTTGCGTAAATTTTCAATTTGTTGCGGACCACGATCTTGCAAATGCTGTAAATTGCCTAAGGATTGCATTTGCAAGACATCTTGTAATAATTTCTTGGCTGTGAGACCAAATATCTCCGAGACGACATCGAGTGTCAGTGCTTTGCTTTGTAGGGCAGGATAAAGTAATGAGAGGGTAACGGTTTCACTATCCAAGCCTAGTGATAACAAAATATCAGCGATACCAAGGCCACGCTGTAAAGCAGTCTGCTGGTCAGCGGTATATAATCCTAATGCTGTTTGTAAACGTGGCGCATCTTTGTCGCCCCGCAAACGCTTGAAGTGTTCAACCCATATCTCTGGTGTCTCAGTGTATGTGTGATGCTTTACCATGTTAATCAGTTCCTAAGTGAACGATGACAACTCGCAAAAGCTTATAACGATGCAGCGTCAAAGGTGGATGGCATCAATGTCGAGCATCAGTCATCAGTACGCCTGTCCCATAGTATACGCCAGATCCCGGCACTCGCCTAAGCCGCTGTTTTATATGTTATTTTTTATATTTAAGTCAAAAGCTTGGCCATGCATTCATCGAGTAGATGACATAAAAAATGCCTACTGGCGCTGCTCCACCATTGGCTAGCCAAATGCGGCGCTGCCTTAGGATAGCCGCTGACATTGGTGACCAACACCCCATTACCCAAGGATACAGTCGCATCATGTTCACTCCCGGCCACATTACCCCCTTCAGACAACGCCATGTCCACGATCACCGAACCGGGTTGCATACACGCCAGTGTGGTCTCTGGAATCAATAACGGCGCCTGTTGATTGGCATGACGCGCACTGCTAATCACCACATCCGCATCCAGCAAGGTGTCACACACCATCATTTGTTGCTGAGCTAATGCATCTTGCTTAGCCAGCAAAACGACGTGCCCCCCTTGCGCAATAATTTCAGCTGCCGCTTGCGCATTGCTTAGCATGACAGTGATGCTTAGGCCCTGTTGGCGTGCCTCAGCAAAAGCTGCTTGACCGATAACACCATAGCCAAGAATGACCACCTTGTGTATAGGACGCTGACATTTTTCAACAGCATCTATCATGGCCAGTCTACCTGCGATGCGACTCATCGCAGCGAGTACATTCATTGGATCATTCACAGGCAAATCGAGTTGATCGATACTGAGTGGTATCAAACCAGCAGACTGATAATCATGACGATGAGATGAATTGCTCTCTAATGGGTCTAAAGCACCCATCATGACTGTCCCTGGCTGCATCACACGAATTTCAAGGCGCTCACGTTCAACTGCCGCGCGTTTGACACGAACAATTAGGTTGATATCTTCAAAGAGTGCCGCATAACTTGTCAGTGATTCATCTTGTAAAAAACGTATGCGAACGCCAAGTCGTTCGTAATCGTGATCAGTGAAACCGGCTTGCACGCCAGCGTCATGTTCAAGAAACACTTGCACACCGCGTTGGATGAGCAGCGCTGCATCACTCGGTATCAGTGCCACACGTGTTTCACCGGCACGTGTTTCTTTGGGAATCAGACAGTTGAGCATCTGCTGTTGCGCGAGCATTCGTTTTGCACTAGTGATGTCTAGCATCTTTTTAGTTATCTCCTACTCAGTCATACAAATCTGTTGCTGGTGGATGTGGCATGTTCCAGTGAGCGTCAACTCCACTAGACGCTTTCGCAACCTGTGTAGCGCTTGATCACAAGGTTGTACCTCTAGCGCGTGCTAATAAGGTGGGAGAAGAGTATATCAACGTCGCCGCTGACTTTGAAGTGAGCCGTCACTCACTGAGGTGACCCACCGCTTCAAGAATTTGTTTAGCGGATGGTGTGCAAACTAAAGTATACGATTTGCTCAATGGCTGCCGCAAATGCGTGATTAGCCGCCACGGCACCCCCACAAGGATTTGCATAAGGTGCTGGCTCACTGAGGTCAATGAGCTTCGTGCCAATCACTTTATTGTTATGTGTATTGACGAGTTGTGCACGGATGACTAGATCATACTCAACCGGTGAACGCAGAAAATTGAGATGCATAATGATAATTTCAGTATTCAGTACATAATCGGCACGCGCCAGCGACATAGAATCAACCACGGCACGAAATGCATGCGTTTCTTGCAATGAAGTCACTAATAAGGGCTGCAACATTTGCGCTGGTAAACTTGCCCAACTATTACGTGCATAATAAGCAAGTCCATAAGGACGATTCACATATGCCATTTGTGTGGTGTTATACATCGCACTCGTTGCTGGAAAAGCGACTCGCAAGGTGGTACGCCGATGTGTTGGGTGTGTGCTAGGTGTGGGTGCACAGCTTAATACATAAGTCGTTTGAGCAGGCTGCGCGGCTGACATGAGTGAGCAACCGGAGATCGTCAGTGCACTACAGATCATGATAGAAATCAGCAGTAATCGCATTATGTCCACTCCTTAGAGGCCTCACTCAACGACTTCGTATGCATCCCCTGGCCACAGCTGTGTTAACCGGTATAGCCACACCCATTCACAACGCACTTTGTGCATGCGTGCAAACAAAGCTTCATCATTTCTCACCGGGCCCTAACGGTTGCGGCGCTGTGCCACGAATGAGAATCGCCGGATTTTGCTTCAGTTCTGCTGACACGGTGAGTAAATTGCGTGTCACTTCATCCATGTTACTCAAGACCTGATAAGCCGCAGGTAAGGTTTGCCCTTGGAACGTTTGCATGGCATTCGTACTGGATTGTAATAAAGGACTAAATTCCTTACTTGCTGTCGCCGTATTTTTCAGAATATCGCCAAAGTACTTGTTATTTTTACTCAGATCACCAGTAAGCTTTTTAATGTTGAGTAAAATGTCTTTGAAAGATTCTTGATTTTGGCGATCAAAAATGGATTGTATCGTTTCGGTGATTTTTTTCAGGTTCGTCGTTAACTGTGTCAGTGCCGTGTCTAACCGCACAAAGAGAGAAGGTGCTGGTGGTATCACGGCATAAGGCGAACCGGGCTCTGGTAGTAGCTTGCGTAAATCGGTGCTCTTATCCTTGAGCGCCACATAGGTATAACCCGTAAGACCACGTGTATTTAGCGTTGCGACAGTGCCACGCGTCACAGGTGTATCGCTATGGACACTCAATAACACTTCCACCAATTGCGGATTTTTTTGATTGAGACGGACGCTTTTGACATTACCTACATTCACGCCATTGTATTCGACAGGCGAATCATCACTTAAGCCCGACACGGATTCCGTCATATACACCATATAATCGATGTTGGGCTGTAGAGAGAATCCAGCAGATAACCAGATGATACCCAGCACGATCGCAGAGATCATGATGATGACAAATGCGCCGACAACGGTGTAATTGACGTTAGTTTCCATGGCTACTTATTTTCATGTTGATAACTCGTTTGGGCCGCCCGTCCCCGTAATCCAGCAAAAAAACGTTGAATCATTGGGTGCGGATTTTTTACCAATTCTGCCATTGTATCAACGCACAAAACGACGCCATCGCCTAAAAATGCCACACGATCGGCCACCTTCCATAGCGAATCGACATCATGTGTTACCATTACAATAGTCAAACCCATGGTACTCTGCAAGTTCAAAATGAGATCATCAAAACCATCAGCCGTTTCAGGATCTAAGCCGGAGGTGGGTTCGTCTAAAAAAAGTAACTCGGGATCCATCACAATCGCTCGCGCCACACCGGCGCGCTTTTGCATACCACCACTTAATTCAGCGGGGTATTTGACTGCCGTATCCGAGCTAAGCCCTGCCATCATAATCTTCAATAAGGCAATTTCTTTGATCATCTGCTCATCGAGTGCTGTGAGTTCCCGCAAGGGAAATGACACATTTTCCAATAGCGTTAAGGAACTAAATAAAGCTATTTGTTGAAATAAAACGCCCCAACGACGCTGTATCTCTAACAAGGTCATGGCTGAAGCCGTCGTTAATTCATGGCCAAAAATACAAATGGATCCCGACGTCGGTTTGGTCAGGGCAAGCATTTCACGCAACAATGTTGTTTTGCCAGAACCACTACCACCCACGATGGCTAGCACTTCACCGCGATAGACGGTCAAGTTAATCCCTTGATGCACCCAACAACCACCGAGATAGGTTTTGACATCTTTTACCTCAATGATGCTGGCTTGATTTGTCATAGTTTTAGCTTACTGAATATGATGGACAAAATAGCATCGGCAACAATAATGAAGAAAATGGCATGAACCACACTACGTGTCGTATTACGTCCTAAACTATTCGCATTTTCCTCTACTTGAATGCCTTGGAAACAGCCAATACTCGCAATAATGAGCGCAAATATCGGTGCTTTTCCCAAACCAATCATGAGATTTTTTAATTTAATCACATGAGGAAAGCGCACCATGAAATCATGCCATGTGATGTTTAGCATGCTATTTGCCATGATGATACCGCCCACAATACCGAAAATATTCGCCCACATAGTCAGTAGTGGCAGTGAAATGAATAAGCCAAATATCCTGGGCAATAAGAGTAATTCGCCCGGCGTGACACCCATGGTATTTAATGCATCAATTTCTTGATTGATTTTCATGATACCAAGATGTGCGGTAAAAGAAGAGCCTGTGCGCCCTGCCACCATGATTGCAGTGAGTAACGGCGCAAACTCGCGCAGGATAGCAAGACCTAACAAATCCACAATATACACATTGGCGCCATAATTACGTAATTGCAAACCCATTTGGTAGGTGATGACCACGCCAATCATGAATGATAATAACGCAATAATAGGTAACGCCTGGTAACCGCTGCTATAAATAATACTGGTGAGTGCCGGAAAACGTAGATGTGAGGGATTGGCTAAGACCCGTAACCACTCTAGAAACAAATGGCCGACAAAATTTAAGTAATCACGAAATTCCTTGTATAAGGCGATCGCATTACGACCTAAATTTGCAATGACGCCTAAAGGAACTTCCTTGGGCAACGGTAACTCTTTTTGTAGATTTTTATCGACGAGCGTCAGTAGCGCTTGATGATGGGGTGCAAACGCAACAACGCTGACAGAAAAACCCTTTGCGCTGAGTTGCTTTTGCCATTCAAGCAAGCGCAATGCACCAGCACTGTCCAACTTAGTAATCTCAGCGCCATTGATGGCAACCGTGGTAGGTGCGGGTAATGCCAATGCGTTTAATTGTGCGTTGAGGGCTGGGAGTTGATTGATATCCCAATCGCCACGACAAATAAACTGCTGAGTGCTCGCTTGGTAATCTACTGCGTCGTTTGGAAGCGTCATGCTACATAAACTGTGTCAGTTTAGACGATATCAGTATCGCTTGAATGTGCAATGATTGCAATGCTCACCCAACGCCCCTCATATGCATGAAATGGGTGGGCGATGAGCAATCCCCACAAATTAAGATCTGGCTCGAAATAATTTAAACCGTTCGCCCTGAGGAGCTGCGCTAGCGCCATCTCGTAGAGTGAACGGTTAGAGTTCCTATCCTTTAGGGAGCAAAAAAAACGTATTACCCCTCAAAAATGACATGCGATGCAATTTGTGGGGATACCTCAGCGCGACGCGCAACCCAACCTCTCATTATGCATTTGGATTCGTCACGCGCATCCATGTTTGTGAACGGCCAAACAGCGGTAAACCGATGTACCCACGGACACGCATTTTTTGTCCATCATCTGCCAGTAACAATTTGCAATGATACATTTTACCGGTTTTAGGATCCAAGATCTCGCCACCCGACCATTCATTGCTATTATTCTCAGTCTGTTTCAGATGATCCAGTATTTGCATGCCCAAAATGGGTTGGTTTCGTCGTTCATCTGTGCAGGCAGAACAAATTTCATCTACATGGTCTTCAGCAAACAGCTTTATAATTTTACCACGCAGCGTCGTATCCAAACGTTGGGTGATATGTATGATGGCTTTAGGATTACCGGTCACATCATCGATGGTTTTCCAATAACCTACAGGTGATACATTGCTTGTGATTGCTAACACATTACAACTACACATAATACAGCATAACATTAACAAGCATTGTCGTATGATCGTCATCCTTTACTTCCTTATGGCATCGAGTAATGAAACTATTTTATCGCGAATAGCACTCACTGTCCCAGTGCCATCAATGGTGGCATAGCACGTCGCTGCGCCATGTTTGTGTAATTGTCTGTAAAAATTTGTCAGTGGACTTGTTTGTTGATGGTACACTTGCAAACGTTTGCGTATCGTTTCTTCTTTATCATCGTCGCGCTGAATTAAAGGCTCACCTGTCTCATCATCCTGATTGGGGATTTTGGGTGGTTGATGTTGGATATGGTAGATACGACCGGACGCTGGGTGGATACGTCGACCACTTAAACGCTGCACAATCTCTTCCTCGGGGACATGAATATCGAGCACTGCATCAATCGTTGTCATATCTAAGAGGGCTTCTGCCTGTGCCACAGTACGTGGGAAACCATCTAAAAGAAAGCCGTTGACGCAGTCAGGGTCTTTGAGGCGCTCAGCTACTAATTTCACAACTAAATCGTCCGGGACTAATTGACCCTCAGCAACTATCGTTGCCACTTGTTTGCCCAAGGGCGACCCTTGCTTGATGGCACTGCGCAAAATGTCTCCCGTGGAAATTTGCGGGATATGGTATTTTTCTGTAATAAATTTGGCTTGAGTGCCTTTTCCAGCACCCGGGCTGCCGAGCAATATCAGACGCATCCGTAAAACTCCGATCGTTATAATGGGGGTTATTTTAGTGAGGATGAGGCATTAAAACAATTTATATTACAGCAGTGCCCGCACAGCTAGCGGGAACTGCCATTAAAATTGCCGCTTTAGGGGACGCAAAGGGGTTGCTTGCGTATAACTCTGCAATATTCTATAAGCCCGTTGACTGCCAAGTTCATGCCATTGCTCATAGGCTTGTAGTGGCAACAATTCTGAACACTGACGCACCGATTGCAAGACATCCATGAGCAAGACAAATTCAACCGCCAACGTATTGAATATCACATTGGAACCAGAAAACATGGAAGCATAAGCGGAACGTCCAAGATCAACAAAGTAACTCATCTTCACGTGGCGCTTTTCAATCATGTGCGGAAATAATCCAGTAAATAATAAACACTGATCACCCACATGTTGTAGTGAAACTTCTCGCTGTTGACGCTTCAACTGTAATGCATCTAAAAAAGCGGTGGCAATAATTTGTTTGAGTAATTCCGGCTTATTGGTGTAACGATCCAACAAGAGAATCAAATATGACTCTAATTCTTTATCCAGCGAAACATCGCAGCGATGCTGAGCTTGGGTAATGACGTCATGCCACAGTGCGAGGGTCGTTGTATTGGTGAGTAAATTCATGGAAAAATTCCTCCTAACAATTCCATTATAAATTAGGATTCTTAAGAAGATTTAAGGTAAAATCCGTATCATTAGCGTATTTACCTGACTTGCCAGTACAAAACTCTCATACTATGAAACAGTTATGATCAAATCGCCTTACGTTTTAATAATATCCGATTTACACCTCGATCCTGCCTATCCACGCATCACCAGGGATTTTTTAACTCTTTTACGCAATTATGATAAAAGTTCTGTCAATGCTCTCTATATTTTAGGCGATTTGTTTGAGCATTGGATTGGTGATGATGACGATAGCCCTTTTGTGCGCGAGATCATCGCTGCTTTACGTAGTGCCACCCAAGCAGGGTTAGCTATTTTTATCCAACATGGAAATCGTGACTTTTTGATCGGCCGACGTTTTTTGCATGCCACAGGATGTCAGTGGTTAGCAGATGAAACCCGCATCAGCCTCTATGGTGAACCCGTCTTATTGATGCATGGTGACACACTCTGTACGGCGGATACAGCTTATATGAGAGCGCGCCGCTTAAGTCGCAACCGATTGATACAAGCGTGCTTTTTACGTTTACCTTTGCGTCTCAGAAAAAAAATTGCAGCACGTTTGCGGCAAAAAAGTCAGCGTCATACAGCAAAAACATCCTTAGCCATCATGGATGTTACCCCAACGGCGGTGACACAAGTCATGGCTAAGCACAATGTCACCTACCTCATTCATGGTCACACCCATCGTCCGTACATGCACCATCTCGCACAGCAGCATGCACAACAGCGCATCGTCCTCGGTGCCTGGCATGAAGCCAGCCATGTACTTCAATGGCATGCAGACGGTCAGCGGCGATTTTGCACGGTTGAAGACGTTATCACGCGATTATATGCACCCGAAGCGGGTCGTCGTCGCACTACCCTTGAATCGTAATAGTTAGCCGACGATCATAAGCGCGTAAACGATGTTCCCACAAATAAATGCCTTGCCATTTGCCAAGTGCTAGCTGTGCATCAGTGATCGGCACAACGAGAAAATTCGTGGTAAGAATGGATCGGACATGTGCAGGCATATCATCTGGGCCCTCAAGCGTATGCTCATACATAGGATCCCCATCTGGTACCAAACGTTGCATAAAACGCTCTAAATCTTTTTGCACTTTAGGATCATCATTTTCACATAACATCAAAGAGGCGCTCGTGTGATGCAAAAATACATGACACAACCCCAGCGTGATTTGCGTTTGTTGTAATTTATCTTTGACTAAATCCGTGATGTTATAGATATGACGTCCATTTGTTTTAAACGTTAATTGGTATTGTTTAATCATAAGCACGCTATAAATTTAAGGGTTGATAACTAATGATAATGCCACGTAGATGCATATCATTTTCTAATTGTCCAGCTAATGAATGTACAGTTTTCAGGCGACTTTCAGGTCCAACGAACACACGGGTGCTCTCACCAAATGCTGTCGCCACATGCTGTATGAAGGCGCTATAACCATTAGCACGTAAATAATTTGCTAAGTGCAACGCGTTACTTTTATTTTTAAAACTACCCATCTGAATCACCCACGCCAAGTTTTTTAAATGGCCTAGCATTGATTCATCCATGGCGGAATGCATCACCACCACCGCTTTTTTCTCTATACGTTGCGGATTCACACTCGTCGTACGTTGCATTTCTGATTGCATAGGCTCAGTTGCCGTGCGATTGTCATGCCCACCATCCGCATGAAACAATCGATAACTGATAATACTAGGTCGCGTGATACTAAATAAATCTTGAGGTGCAGCTTCATCCGCTGCTGTTTGTGCACTCGCATGAGAAACATCCGTGTCTGTATTACTGGCATCGAGCACCGGTTCTGGAAAAGGAGGTGCCTGCACAGACAACCGATCATTACTAAGATCCTTCGCATTCTGAAAAAAAGGCAAGATGATGATACCCAGCGCAATCACTACTAAAGCCATTAAGATGCGATGTTTGGTCTGCTTTGCCATGCACTTCTCACTTAAGTTTGGAGTCGCTTTTGTCTGGTTAAGTTTGCTAACAGTCTTGCGATCGTATTGCGCATCGCTGAACGATGTACAATCATATCGATAGCCCCATGCTTCAACAAAAATTCACTGCGCTGAAAACCATCGGGCAATGTTTCTCTTACAGTTTGTTCTATCACACGTGGACCGGCAAAACCAATGAGTGCATTAGGTTCTGCGATGATGATATCGCCTAACATTGCTAAACTTGCAGAAACACCACCCATGGTAGGATCTGTTAATACAGAAATGTAAGGGATTCCCAGCGCTGATAATTGTGCCAAAGCGGCACTCACCTTCGCCATCTGCATTAATGAGATCAATGCTTCTTGCATACGTGCACCGCCACTTGCCGAAAAGCATACGAAGGGAATGCGTAACTCAATGGCTTTATTGACCGCGCGCACAAAACGTTCACCGACCGCAGCACCCATGGAGCCACCGATGAAACCATATTCAAAAGCAGCCACAATGACAGGCATATCATAGAGCTTGCCACTCGCGGCGACTAATGCTTCAGTTTCACCCGTCTCATTTTGGGCCGCTGCTAAACGATCTTTATATTTTTTTAAATCCCTAAATTTCAATCGATCTTCAGGACCCACATCAGCGCCAATTTCTTTATCACTGTTTGTGTCTAAAAAATAAGCTAAGCGTTTACGTGCCGACAATCGCACGTGATAATCACACTTCGGACAAACCTCTAAATTTTTCTCTAATTCCGACCGATAAAGAATAGCGCCACAGCTGGCACATTTGGACCATAGTCCTTCTGGTACCCCTTTTTTAGTGCTGGTACCAGTACGAATACGTGATGGTAATAAATTTTTGAACCAACTCATAGACTTAGCTTAACCTCGCTCACAGTGCTTGAACACATTTTAAACAATAATAGCGCTAAAAAAAGAAACATTATAGCAAAAACATGTCATCGGAGAGAGGAAATTGATACTTTTCCGGGTAGCGCACCTGGATCAGATACAAACCATCAGGGGGAGCCGTCTCTGCCGCCGCACGCCGACTTTTAGCCGCCAACACGGTTTGCATCCACTCAGGCTCTTTGACGCCCGCCCCTATTTTCATTAACACACCAGCGATATTACGCACCATATGATGCAAAAAAGCATTGGCTTCAATTTCCATGATGATAAAGTCACCCTGCCGTTTAATCGTAAAATCCGTGATGCAACGCATCGGCGTTTTTGCATTGCATTGCGATGATCGCAATGAACTGAAATCTTGTTCACCGAGTAGATATTGCCCCGCTTCCTGCATACGCGCCACTTTGAGTGGGTAGTAACACCAGCTCACGCGATTCGCCAAAATGGCTGGACGGATCGGATGGTTGTAAATAATGTAACGATAACGCCGCGACGTTGCCGTAAAACGTGCATGAAATTGATAATCCACATGACGCGCCCACCGTACGACAACGCTAGCGGGTAAATGCGCATTGGTTCCCCATATCCATGCATCAATATGCCGTTTAGCATGTGTGTCAAAATGTACGACTTGGCCTGTTGCATGCACCTTTGCATCCGTTCTACCCGCACAGAATAAAAAAATAGGTTCATTCGCTATTTTTGCCAACGCATCCTGTAAAACGCCTTGCACCGTGGCAAGCGCCTGTTGAGTCTGCCAACCAAAAAAAGAAGTTCCACTGTATTCAATACCGAGAGCGATACGCACCATAACAACCTACTGCATTTGTAATAATTCTAGGCGCGCTTCTTCCTGCTGCGTATGACTGCCCTGTTGTAACACCTGTTGTAAGATTTTCTTAGCTAATTGCTTTTGACCCGATTCTCTATAGGCACGGGCCAAATCCATTTGTGTCGCGAGTAAATCTTCACCGGCGATGGCTGCGAGATCTTCATCTTTGATCATGCCATGACGCTGTTGCGTGGGGCGCCGGATATTGACATCCGGCGTCTGGGGGCGAGCTCGTTGACGACGAACATTTGGACGAACCTCTTGGGTATAACTAAAATGTAAGCCCAATAGTAATAACACCACCACACTGCTGGCGAGCGAGAGAATCACACTTAAATAACTATCGCTGAAGATGGGTATCATAATAACCGCTGCTTGATTAAATTTTCGGCAATTTGGATTGCATTGAGTGCCGCACCTTTACGGAGATTATCAGCAACGATCCACAGATTCAAACCTCTTGGATGAGAAATATCTTCACGCACGCGTCCCACATAGACCTCATCCTTACCAGCTGCATTCAATACGGGCGTGGGCGGTGTATTGCCCGCCATCAATCGCACACCAGGCGCATCTATCAATAGCTGTGCCGCCTCTGCAGCACTCATCTTTTCCTTGGTTTCTATGTGTAAAGAGGCCGCATGACCGCAATAGACTGGGACACGTACCGCTGTTGGATTGATTGCCATCTCATGGTCATTGAAAATTTTCTTCAATTCCCACACCATTTTCATTTCTTCGCGGGTGTATCCATTCTCTTGAAAATCATCAATATTCGGTAAGACATTAAACGCGATTTGTTGGGCGTAGATTTTCGCCTGTATTGGCTGATGTGAGAGCGATTGTTTAGTTTGTTCTGTTAATTCTGCGATGGCATCTTTTCCTGTGCCAGAGACTGACTGATAGGTCGCAATATTAATGCGTTCGATCCCAACGCGATCATAGATGGGTTTTAATGCCACAGCGATCGGAATCGTCGAACAATTAGGATTGGCAATAATACCGCGCTGTCGCACGTTAACCAGCGTATGTAAATTCACTTCTGGGACTATCAATGGCACGTCCACATGATTGCGAAAGAAAAAACTCTTATCAATCACGAGACAACCCGCCGCCGTGGCCTTAGGAATATATTGTGCTGCCAAATCATTACTCACGCAGAAAAAAGCCAGATCGCTTTGATTAAAATCAAATTGCGCCAGATCTTGCACAGGATGCGCATTGCCGGCGAAATCGATAGTTTTGCCGCACGATTGCTGACTAGCGACGAGATGTAATTGCTTCATCGGAAAGCCACGCTCTGCTAGTAAGTTTAACAGCGTGGTGCCGACTAAACCGGTTGCCCCAACAATGGCCACAGAAATATTTGTCATGATATTCACCTTAAAAGCGCATAATCGTTATCAACGCCCACTTTGCTCTATGCCTTGAATCCAGACGCTCACCGCATCAGCAATCAATTTTGGGTAACTTTCTTGCCCTAAATGCAACTCTTCGCCAATATCGATGATTTCCAAATGGGGTAAGTGTTCTTTGGCCCAGATGACTGTGGCAATCGTGGTAATAAAACCAGGAATAGAATACAGCATGAGTTTGGGTAAATGAGAATGCGTTAATTTATCCGTATAGTTAGCAATCAATTTTTGTAACACCGCGTCCTGACCACGATGGCTGAATTCTCGCAAGTAGTGTTGTATCGGTTTAGCTGACCCGGATTGCTGAAAGGGTTCACGATAGTATTGCATCTCTGTCTCGGTCATGGCACGCATCACCCCTTGCGGTATCAATCTATCCACATAAAAGGTGCCGTCACTCACCAAGTCTAGCGCATGTTCTTCATTCTGCAATGCCAGCAATTGTTCTTGGAAAGGTAAAGAAGTATCTGCACTATTAAGAGAACGCAAAAATGCTTCGTAAAAAACGAGACCACGACAGTTTTTCTCATGTCGCATCGCATAATCAAAGCCAATGATAGAACCCACCCCATGCATAACAATGATCAGCTTGCGTAATTGCAAACGTTCGATAAATTGTTCGATGTAGTGGATATGATTCTTAATGCTATAGTCAATGTCGGGTTTATCTGAACGACCAAAACCAATCAAATCAGGCGCTATACAGCGACCCAATGAAGATAGATACGGCATCACATTGCGCCATAAATACGATGATGTAGGCACCCCATGAAGCAGTAGGATCGGTGTACCCGACCCCACTTCCACGTAATGAATCTTTGACCCATCAATGTCTATATACTTAGAAGGGTAAGTATAGTCTGCCGAAATCCTTTCGCTCATTACCTCATTCCTTATGTTGCTTGGGCAAAATCAAATAATTCCCGTAATACGACTGAATAAGTCACAAAGCCCATATTTTCACTAGATTTGATATCCGATATCAGTTTACGCCAACGCTCATTCAAGAACTGATAACGATTAATCCATATTTCAATACGTTCTTCAATGGTTTTGTCTTTTATATCGCGCGATTTCATGGTGAGCACGCGAGCCGCTAATTTACGTTGGACACGATCCAAGTCATCATGGAAGCCTGACCAAGCTAATTCATCCCACTGATTTTCAACATGATAGTGGAGCATAGCGTCACGGATCCAGTTCAATTCTAAACGGTCACCCAGCAAATTATACGCTTTAGCCACATCCAGTAAATCCAAATGATGTTTATTCGCAGATTCGATGATATCCAGCGATGTATCTAGCACCGTACATGCCGCCACATATTGAGCTAACTTCTCCGGCACACCTTGTTCACTTAAATTGCTCACGCGTGAGTCATAAGCATAGCGTTTAGGCGCGTCTAATAGTTGCGTGATATGCTGAGATAGCTTGCTCACATGTGGAGAAAACTCATCAATCGTTTTTTGTAAATCAATATTGGGTTTACGATTCCGCAAAAACCAACGTGTCGCGCGACGAATAAGTAGATACATTTTCAATAACATATCGTCTTGCAATGAGGATTTTACTTTATAATCCAGTAGCGTGATTTGATGCCAAATAGCTTCCATTTGATAAATTTGCTCAGTAATCACATAAGCACGGATAATGAAGTCAACGGACGCGCCTGTTTCTCGTTGCAGACGCTCAATGAAATGAACACCCATGCGATTGGTAATACTTTTGCACAATTGTGTTGCCACAATTTCACGGCGCAAACTATGCTCTTTAAGCTGCGGTAAGTATTTTTCGCGTAAGGGTTTTGGAAACGCCGTTAACAAATACTTATCGAAGAATGGTTCTTCAGGCAACTGCGTTTGTAAAATTTCTTGGCGCAGATAAAGTTTGTTATAGGCTAACAACATCGCGATTTCTGGGCGTGTCAGTGGCTTGTTGATCGCTTTACGCTCTTGTAACGACTTATCATCAGGTAAGTTTTCAAGCTTACGATCCAAACGGCCCGCTTTTTCCAAATCATCCATATAACGACGGAATAAATCCACGGTTTTTTCGGCATATGCACGTTCTAAACTTAAGATTTGGGTTTGCTCATAATTATCCAGCAAGACGAGCTCCGCCACTTCTTCAGTCATTTTTTCAAGTAATTTATTGCGTTGTTCCAGCGTCATTTCACCTTCAGTGACCAGACGATTGAGCAAAATCTTGATATTCACTTCGTGGTCAGAACAATCGACACCAGCGGAATTATCAATGAAATCGGTATTAACGATACCCCCTTGCAGTGAGTATTCGATACGCGCCAATTGAGTTAAGCCTAAATTACCACCCTCGGCAATCACGCGAGCACACAATTCGGCAGCGTTCACGCGTATACCATCATTGGTGCGATCACCCGCATCAAGATGAGATTCTTCGCTCGCTTTGACGAAAGTACCAATACCCCCATTCCAAATTAAATCAACCGGCGCTTTGATCATCGCCTTAATCAATTCATTCGGCACCATGGATTCTTTTTTGGTACGCAATACATGCTGAATCTCTGGTGTTAACTTGATTGATTTTGCAGCGCGTGAAAATACACCGCCACCTGGTGAAATAAGCTCGGGGTTATAATCTAACCACGTGGAACGCGGCAAACCAAATAATCGCTTACGTTCTTCAAAACTAATCACCGGATCCGGATCGGGATCTAGAAAGATATGCTGGTGATTAAATGCGCCTATCACCTTCGTATGATTGGAGAGCAACATGCCATTACCAAACACATCACCGCTCATATCACCAATGCCTACTACCGTAAAATCTTGTTTGTAGGGATCAATGCCCAATTCACGAAAATGGCGTTGTACAGATACCCACACACCACGCGAGGTGATACCCATTTTCTTATGGTCATATCCAGCGGAGCCACCGGAGGCAAAGGCATCCCCTAACCAGAACTTATATTTTTGCGCGATACTATTGGCAATATCAGAAAATGTCGCCGTACCTTTATCAGCAGCCACAACTAAATAGGGGTCGTCTTCATCGTGACGCACCACATTTTCTGGCGGTACAATGACACCATCTTTGATGTTATCGGTGATATCCAGCAAGCCATAGATAAAAGTAGAATAACAGCGTATTACTTCGCGCATGTAATCATCGCGACTCATATCTGGCTTTTGCGCTTGCTTCACGACAAAGCCACCTTTAGCACCCTCAGGAACAATAACGGTGTTTTTGACTTGTTGTGCCTTCATTAAACCTAACACTTCGGTGCGGAAATCTTCACGACGGTCTGACCAACGCAATCCACCACGAGCCACTTTACCGGCGCGCAAATGAATCCCTTCTACATGCGGCGAATAGACAAAAATCTCATACTTTGGACACGGCAGCGGTAAGTCAGAAATCAGTGTCGGGTTCATTTTGTAAGAAATATAGGCTTTAGACTTGCCGTCCGCATTCGTTTGATAATAATTGGTGCGAATAGTCGCGAGGATCACTTCTAAGAGTTTGCGAATAATACGATCTTCATCGAGACTCGCCACACTGTCCAGGGCTTCTTCAATATAACCACATAACTCTTTGGCACCCACTCTCACCCCGTGTTGGAAACCGGGATCAAAACGCAATGCAAATAATTGCACGAGACTTTTAGTGATTTCCACATTGTTAATCAACGCTTCTTCAATGTAGTTTTGACTGAGCGCGAAACCAATTTGACGCAAATATTTGGTGTAACCACGCAACATGGCAGTTTCTTGCCAAGTAAGATTCGCCTCAAGTACCAAGCGATTAAAACCATCATTTTCAGCTTCGTTAAACCAAACACGGGTAAAGGCTTCTTGGAAATTATCTTTGCTGTTATCGATATCGATCTCTTTTTTACCGGCATAAGTCATTTCAAAATCATTGATCCAAATATGCTGGCCTTGTGGCAACACTACTTCGTGCGGGCGCTCATCAATGATGCGCAATCCCATATTTTCGAGTATTGGCAACACATCGGATAACACAATAGTTTCTTCCGCATGGAAGAGTTTCAGACCCAACGCTTGATGATTGGAGCGCGCAAATGACATCGCCAAAGGATTCTCAACGGATAAGGATTCAATTTTTTCGATATCTTGTAAGGCTTCTTTCGGGCTATAACATTCTGTATAACTCGATGGAAACGCTTTTAAGTATTTCGCATAGTAGCGCAACCCATCTGCTTCAGCATACTTCTTAACCAGCTCACTTTTAAGCTCATCCCACCAAGAACGTGCCACGGCAATCAATTTTTTCTCTATATCAGCGACATGATACGTGACCGGCACCTTGGGATTCGCGCGAATGATAAAATGGATACGCGCTAACACGGAATCGGAAAAATAAGTCGTGAAGGTTGCTTCATCACCCTTCAGTGTTTGCATCAAAATGTTTTGCATACTGATAGCAAGATCTGTCGTGAAGACTTCACGTGGCACATACACCAGGCAAGAAAAATAGCGATAAAATGCATCGCGGCGGATGAGCAAGCGTACACGTTTACGTTCTTTTAATTGTAAAATGGCGAGTGTTAGGTCGAGTAATTCCTCGTGCGTTGCTTGAAATAAATCATCACGTGGCAATGTCTCGAGAATATGGACAGCTTCTTTACCATCATGACTATCTGGTGGATAATGTAAATCTTCCAAAACCTTCGACACTTTGTGGCGTAAGAAAGGAATATGTCTTGGACTAGAATGGTATGCGGTTGAGGTATAAAGACCGATAAAGCGTCGTTCGCCAATAAGCTCGCCTTTCTCATTAAAACGCTTCACGCCGATGTAATCGGTATACACATCACGATGTACCGTCGAACGCGTATTCGTTTTAGCGATGATAAGAATGTGCTTAGATAACGCCATTTTGCGAGCTTGCGGGGGTAATTCCGCATAACTTTTAGCGGTAGGGTTCTGGCTTTCATCACGCAGCACACCGAGTCCCGAGCCAGGAATGGCTTGTAAGGCACGTGTCGTGCCATCACCGATTAATTTATAATCGCGCGCACCCAAAAATGTGAAATTGTTATTGATGAGCCAACGTAAAAAATCGCGTGCTTCTGTGACTTCATCCGTATCGGCTAATTTAGGTGGCGTGCTTTCCAGATCATTTAGGGTGTCATCGACACGACTCACCATTTTACGCCAATCCGCCACCGTCGCACGTACATCACACAAGACACGTTCGATGTCTAACTGTAATGTTTGCATGTCAGATTCATTTTCTAGACGATCAATTTCAATGTAGATGGGTGCTTCACTAAATACATGCTCACCTGTCTCACCGGCTGCAGCGAGACCTGTCAATCGGTATTGTTTATCACGCAATACTTTTAAGCCGCCAAAATGGATAATGAAATGAATTTGATAACCATAACGATTGATGACCATGCGAATGGTATCGACCACGAAGGGAATATCGTCATGGGAAATTTCTAATACCGTATGACTGGAGTCCCAGCCATCTTTTTGAATGCTAGGATTAAAAATACGAATCTTAGTTTCAAGTGGTGCACGCTGATGAATGAATTTCCAATGTGAATTGACCATCGCAAACAATTCTTGCGTACTACGCTCGTAAAGGTCTTCGCCTGAGCATGAGGCAAAATAACGTTTAGCAAATGTTTGCAGCATAGTTACCTCTTTTGCTGCAGCATGCTTTTTAATGTATTCACCAACGTTAGTAATGATGCTTTCTTGTTCACCATTAGTGACGGTCGTCATAAAATACTCCCGCTTTGTTATATTATAAAACAATCAAGCGCTTGTAGGCCGAATGTTTTTGTTATGTTTTTGACCATTTTTAGCGAAGATAAACTGGCATCGCCTGTTGCGGGCTTGTCCAATCTCCTTGCGCAAATTTACTCTCTGCTAGCTTCAATAACGATGCTGCATGCGGCATGATGTCGTGTGTTGCAACAGGACGCCACCCTAAGCGATTGCTCAAAACCTCTTCATACTGCCCCCATCCATCACCCACGCCATGCCAATTGTGCTGGTCGTGCCGTGTATCGTGCATAAGTGGTACATTTTCTGGAGAATATAATGCTTCTTGTGCAGTCAATATGGCTAAACCGTGCGCATTAACTTCATAAGCACCCCAATATACTTGACCCATACGAGCATCCACCACCACTAACATTTGTTCAGCGGCCTGCGCGTCATAACAAGTTTGTGCCAAAATGGCCAGCGAGGAAACAGAAATAATAGGTTTTTTTGCGACATATCCCAAACCCTGAGCAACGCTGGTTGCGATGCGTATCCCAGTAAAGCTACCGGGGCCGCAGCCATAAGCAATTGCATCAAGCTCATAAATGGATAGACAAAAGGTTGCTAATAATTCTTGAATCATGGGTAAAATGAGTTGGGCATGCATCATTGGTGCAATTTTATGCAAAACACGTACCTCACCCTTGTGCAATAAAGCGACGGAACAAGCGCTGGATGATGCATCAAATGCAAGTATGTTCACAAAAATGTGTGCCTTTATGACTGCTTATTTTGGTGCCTATTCTTACCACATCTGTTGGGTTTTAGACAAGAGCGTATTGGCGGTTTAGATGCTTATTGCTGGATTGGCTTCGTTCTGTTGTAGGGTGGGCAAATGCCGCATCATGGGCGTGCCCACGATGAACACACAAAGATAAAAAAACAAAAGCCGGGTACGGGTATAGGCACGAAAAGCTCGCATTGCTTGGCATCGTAGGGTGGGCAAAGACCGCATCGCGGGCGTGCCCACGATTTACATATGAACTGCGGCCTGAACTATTTAGGCCAATCTTTTTCCAAATACTGCAGCTTATCGTCCACTTCTTTCCAAGCATCGGCATCTGCTGGCGCCGCTTTCATTTGGGTGATATTCGGCCACTTCTCAGCAAGCACGGCATTGAGCTCTAGATAAGGTTGATATTTTTCGGGGAGATCATCTTCAGAATAGATGGCGTTAACGGGGCATTCTGGTTCACACAATGCACAATCGATGCATTCGTCGGGATTAATCACTAAAAAATTTGGCCCTTCATAAAAGCAATCTACGGGGCAAACTTCAACACAATCAGTATATTTGCAGCGTATGCACTTCTCTGTGACGACAAATGTCATGGCAGGATCCAGATGTTCAGGTTTAAATACTGGTTATCACATCGGTGGCAATTTTTTCACGGGTTAAGCTCATTTTATGCTTAACCCGTTTCAAAATCTATGCCCGGGGCCGGAATCGAACCGGCACGGGATCAGATCCCGAGGGATTTTAAGTCCCTTGCGTCTACCAGTTCCGCCACCCGGGCAAATGATGAGGCTGGGGTCGGAATCGAACCGGCGTCCACGGCTTTGCAGGCCGCTGCATAACC
>CAZYKO010000002.1:218823-320266 GCA_964648015.1 uncultured Coxiellaceae bacterium | reverse complement strand
TCATTCTCCACCTGAATCTAAGTTTTTGCCGTCAGGCAAAAGACATTTTTGACTGGTTCGAAATCCTTTTGTTCTTTTTCCTGAAAGGTCTGTTGCCACGTTGCTGCAAACAAAAAACCTGATTGACTGCTCGCAGTGTATTGCCGATGACATCTCAGTGGCCATTAAAATTAATTCCTGACAAACGCAGGTTGATGTATCAATGTCGTGACGACTTCTATGCGGCCTTGTTTATCGATGGTTAAGCGTGTATCCGCATGGCACTGGTTGAGCAAACAAATTAAATCTTGTTTGGCCAAAGCAATACAACCGGCTGTCGGTGCATAAGCCTCACGTGCCACATGTAGAAAGATCGCACTACCTTTGCCCGGGATCACCGGTTCATCATTGTACCCAACGACCGCCATGACATCATAGAGCGCATCCGACCGCCATAATTTCTCGTGATGCGCGTCAAATGGTAACTTCACTCGCTGATTATAGCTTTGCGAAGACACATCATCACACCAACCATCATCCGCACTCAATGCGTCGCACGCTAATCCGGTGGTCAGCGTGTCACGAAGGATGCGATCGGGACGATAAAACACCTGACGTAGGGGAAAGCAACCCACAGGTGTGGTGCCATCACCTTCATGCTTATTCGCACTGACGCCATGCTGTCCTATCGCACAGCGATAGGTATGACCATTAATAATGATGAGCGACGTGAGCGAGGATTGAAATAACATCGTCTAACATCGCAACGTCAATGGGACATTCGGCGCGGTCGCCATCGGCGTCTCAGATAAATATTTGTCAATTTTTTCGATGAACAATTGTGTCAACATTGTTTTGACCGACGTCATATCCTTTCCCTGTACGGTGATACCATGTTGTGATAACAGTTTTGTCACCGCTTGACAGGAAAGCGCATCGTCGACGGTGCCATCAAACATCGAATCCCAATAGGTCGATTGGTTTTTTAATGCCACGTACAAACTTTCCAACTCTGCGCGGTGACACCGCTTGAGTTTCTCCCATCGATCGACAACCCGCTGTGTGCATTGGATCGCCGTGAAGTGTTGCTGGATCGCTTGATTCACTTGTTTGATACTGATCTCTATCGCTTGCACATCCAGTCGCAGCGCCGTGAGACTCACCGGTGCTTGTCGTTGCACAGGCGGGTTGAGTGTCACATCATAAGCATTGACTGCGGCGATGCGATAGCCAGCCTGAAAAGTGACGGCAACCTCGCATGCAAACGCGGAATATTTTAGTGGTTGATTACTTAATTTTACTTCTTCGTTTAACTCAGACAAGAGAACGATCGGGCGTTGCTTATGATATTGCGCCAACAACCACACTTGATTCACTGACCACACATGGGCATCGAGCGGGCAATACAATCGACCCGTTTGTGCAAGATGCTCATTTTCAGCGAAGTCATTAATCTTCCCGGATTTAAACAATCGAGCCCAATCCTTTTGCTTGAAGAATGCTGCGGCTTTCTGACTCGGTGAATTGAGCGTACGCTGATACAAAGTCCAAGCCATTTCGAAATGCGCTTGCTCACTAAACAGACGACTCATCGCCAGCAAAAAACTTTGTTTGTTTAGGTAAGGTGCGTAGGTGTGATGAGCTAAAATTGTTTGCCAATCTTTGCAGGTTTGCCGTAATTGCATCTGATCAGCATTGCTCAAATAATGTTGCAGCTGTCTCACAATTGGCCGCGCATGTGTTTCTTTTAAGCGCTGTAAAAAAAATGTAATGTCTGTATGACTGCGCATGAGTATTATTTAATCTATCAGATCATGAATAGATTGTTATCCATAAAAAACGTCAATCCTAGTGCAAGTTGTACTGCTTTGAGTCTGGCTAAAATATAAACTACAGTCTATTTATCGTCACAATAAATTAGTATGTAACAAATGCTATGCAACTAAAACTTTTTTAACCCAAAAAGTTATCCCCAGAATCTGGGGATAACTTGTGTAATAAGCTGTGTGTTACTTTTTTCTGACTTAAGAACAAGCAATGCCGGACTCACGACACATGCCATCTAAAAAGCCCCACAACGCGCTCGCTGCTTCACGTGTTGCCGCCTCAGCACGACTTGGATCCACATAGCGTTCGATCAAACTCGCCACTTGGTTTGCATGACCCACATCATAGACTTGATGTGCGGTGAAAAATTCGAGGGTGCGTTCGTCAGTGATGCCATAAAACTTTTTCAAGCCATCGATTTTGGATTCAGAGACTGCCGGCACTTGTGATTCATAAGCATAGAGCGCACATAAACCATCGCGCCAATCGCGTTCTGCCAAATCATAGTAAGTGTTAACCATCGCATTTGTTTCAGGGAATGCGGTCGTGGCATTCACCTCATCACGCGTGACGCCCAAACCTTCGGCAAATTGCATCCATAGCGCAGGATGGTCGGTGCCATGAATTTCTTCGTCGACTAAATTTTCGAGCAAGATTTTACGCGCAGCAATTTCTGGGCAGGCTGTGTGTACACGAGAAATAAATCTTGGAAAGGATTGTACTTGGCTATAATATTGCGCAGCATACTGTTGTAAGCTTTCTTTGCTGAGTTTACCTTCAGACCATAATTGGTAATAAGTATGTTTGAGTAAGTGGAATTCATCAATCACGGCGTTGAGTCGTTGGATAATTTGCATCTTGTTTCTCCATGTAACATAAGAGGGTTGAGAAATAAGTGCAAATTATCGGCACGCATCCCTGCGATTGCAAGCACTATACGTCCATTAAGCGACTTTTTCCTGGTTTTGTGTCTGATGATTATTGTTACGCACGCGGCTGACCCGATGCGCCTGTCGACCATCGTTCAATGGTTGCGCAATGTACTCCACTACATCGCCAATCATCAATTGTTCGAAACGAGGATGACTCATATTGGTCATACTGAAATAATACTCATGGCCATCCGACCCGCTGATAAAACCATAACCATCGGCGGCGATCAAACGCGCCACATTTCCCCGCAAAACATCTTCATGCGATTTCACATTACCATGACGCTTGCGTGAATGTTCTTCAAGCTGTCGTTCTAATGCATCAAAAGCATCTCGAATGGCAATATACACATCCACGTCGCGTTTGTGTGTCACCACTAACTCTTTACCAGGCACAGCAAGATCGATGCGCACATTGTAGAGCTTGCCTTGACGTTTGTGTTTCTGTGAAAACTCAAGCACCACTCTACAACTCATGATCCGGTCATGGAATCGGTGTAGTTTTTCTACTCGTTTGCGTATGCTGGTTTCGATGGCTTCTGAAGGGGGGAAATCGCGAAAGGTAATTTGAACAGGTAACATAAAACGCACCTCCTCGGTATTTTTATCTATTTTTCAGAGGCATAGCTATTGTTTTGTGATGCTACTTTCTAGCCTCTACACCTCCAGTATAGTCGAATTAGGGCATTCTGGGCGTCGTCCTTGGCATAATTTCTAGGGTGTATTTTGGCGGCTTTTACCCCCCCTTGTGTCTTGAAATTTAAATTTTAGAGGGAGTTGCCACAATCCCCGTTCGCCCTTGATGCGGCATCTTTACTCCGTTCGCCCTTGATGCGGCACGCAGTGCCGTCTCGAAGGGCTCGAATGGCGCACTTCACACACACTACAATCCCCGTTCGCCCTGAGGAGGCACGCAGTGCCGTCTCGAAGGGCTCGTAGGGTGAATTCATTTGAAAAAACCAACTCCTACGGGTAATTTTGTTGCAGGAACACAGGTAATGTCTGTTTTTGACTTGTAGAATAGATGCCCTTCGAGACGGCCGCTATGCGGCCTCCTCAGGGCGAACGGTTTTAATTTTTACGAGCTTTTCTGTACCCGCTCACGCCGAGGAGACACGAATTACCATCTCGAAGGGCGCACTTCACACACACTACAACCCCCGTTCACCCTTGATGCGGCATCTTTACTCCGTTCGCCCTTGATGCGGCATCTTTACTCCGTTCGCCCTTGATGCGGCACGGAGTGCCGTCTCGAGGCTCGAAAGGTGCACCTCACACACACTACAACCCCCGTTCGCCCTGAGGAGGCCGCATAGCGGCCGTCTCGAAGGGCATCTTTACTCCGTTCGCCCTTGATGCGGCACGCAGTGCCGTCTCGAAGGGCTCGAAGGACGCCGTCACGGGGATTGTAGCAACTGCGATCAATACGATCGACGCTACCCACTCCCCTCGTCTATTGTGTTCGCGGAATGAACGCGTTATTGTTTGACGCTGATGTCGATATAGACTGCACTGATTGATTGCCTTGCGTAGCGAACAATGTCGGTGCCATCACTATCGATGGATTGCTTTGGACCTGCAGAGGTAATATCTCGTAAGGAATTGGAAACGCCTTGATGAACTGCATGTCTTCAGAGAAGTACTCAAGCAAGGTAGTCACAGGATGTTTTTCCATAAATTTTTGAATGTACGGGTCATTACATTCGCCCTTCACAATGCGATAAATCTTATCCAAGATCTTTGCAATATCTCTCTCATGGGCATCACTGGTTTCATTTTTAGCATAAATCAAATGCGACACCAAATAGAGAAACTGTTTAAATTGTTTGTCATCGAATTTAAATAATACTTTAAAGGAATCCTTAAAATGGTCCATTAAGAAAATCAATTTTTCTTTATAAGCCGGCAGAGCGATATATTTTGCAATTTTTTTGAAGCGTTTATAATAAAAGTCTTCTGCTGCTTTAGCTGATGCTGTCTCAAATTCGCCCGACAAGCTCGATAGAAACACTTGATAATCTTTATGCTCAATCGTCCATTTAGTTTTTTCATTCATCAGTTTTACAATCAAAATATAAATATCTATGGGTGCTAGTGATACAGTATTCAGATTAAATTTAAGCTTCGATTGAGCAAAGCCTCCGATGGCATGCTGCATGTCATGCAGTACATGTGTATGATAATTATAATAAGCACTTTTGAGATTACAATATGGATTGAAATATAGAGCCTCATCTTTTTGCCGCACGAAATTAAAGTCATATTCCTTACCATTATGTGTAAATTGTAACAAATACGCTTGGAATGATCCGTGATTTACCAATATACTCGTCGGTTTGATATTATATTTCCTCAACCATTCATCACATCGCTCCACGAATTTAGCCAAATCATTCAAGGTATCAACCGCTACAAAATAAACCAAATCGATATCATTGAATGGTAATAGCTTTTTCGATAAATAATGTGCCACACAGCCACCTATATAGTAAACGACTGGCTTTGGTGTCGTATTAAATAGATGTTCAATCAATGCATGAATCTGATAGTGGATTAAGTTTGACATTTCACCTTTTAAGGATTTTGCCTGCGCATCATCAAGTTCGTAAAAGGCATGATCTTCATATTTACCATCAGTAGATGCTAATCGTGAAGTTTTAACCGTCACACCATTCACATGATATTCAAATGGTACCGGAATCAGTTCGGCAGCCGGTGCCACTTCCGATTTGTAGGTATTAATCACCGACCGTTTAAATATTGATAGTGATACTGATTGCCCCACAACAGCTTCACGCTTTATCGCACACTCAGGTTGTAATTGCTTTTTCTTCTTTTTATTTTTATTCGCTTTTCTTAGTGCGGCTTCTTCTCGCTCCTTTTGAGCTTTGAGCTGTGCTTCTTGTTTTCTTTTTTCCGCCTCCTCTTTCTGCTTTTGCTGTAATGCTTGTTTTCTTTTCTCATCTTCTTCACGTTGTTGACGCAGTAACGCTTCTTGTTTGAGTCTTTCTTCTTCGGCTTTTTTCTTGCGGTTCATTGCTTCCTGTTTCTTTAGTTCGGCTTCCTCGCGTTTCTTTGCCAATTCTTCATTGTGTTGCAATTTATCCATTTGATTCACTGGTTGTTTTTTACTTGTACTTGCATTTTTTTTATTCTTATTCTCTTCCATATTATGAACCATGCTTTCTAATTTTTTACGTTCTTCAATCTTTTTGTCTAGTTTTTCAGTAATTTGCTGTTTCTCGTTCATCATTTCGACTTTTTTTCGTTGCAATGCTGCAAATTCATTCTCTAATTCTTTTACTTCTTTTAATGAATCTTGCAATCTTGTGGTTTTTACTGTTGTGTTATCTGCTATTAACCTGTCATCATTCTGTTGTTGATTTCCGGTTAACATGGACCCCAAGAATGAGATCTCTTGTTTCAACTCAGCAGGCACATATGTCATTATCAATTTGAATTTATCTGCTAATTCTGTTTGCTGCATACTTTGTAATTTGGTACCAGCGTCAATAAGAAGTCGGATCGATTCAATATATGCGTTCACTTGTTGTAAATCTTGTTTTTTAACGCTTACCGACGGTTTATCTTTATATTTTTTTTCTAATAGCGCCATCATCTGCTTCAAGACAATGTACAGTATCACGGATAACTCATCTTCGGGTATTTTGGTATCAAAGGCTTCTTGGTAATAGGTGATGATCGTATTGACATCACCTAATTCACTAGCGAGGGATGCGCGACATAGGCAAGTCAATATCGTTGGTACATTATCTCCATCAGTAGTAATATGATATTTTTCTTGCAGCTTCAGTAGCTTTTGAGCTTTGACATAGCTATTAAATGGTTGAAAGCGTGTGACATCAACTTGTTGCTTCAATGCAGGTAAGCGTCGTTCGTATTCGGCAATCATTGCATTCTCAACGCCGAGCTTACTTAAAAATATAACAATCTTACAATAAGTTGCTACTTTCTCGATATTTTCAGCAGTTGATGATTCTTGTAACAAGGTTATCCATTTTTCTGCTGCCAATTCTGAACTATTTAGATTTGGTTTCGAGCTCGTTGTGCAGTGTATATTTACTTTAAACTGCATAGTTAGCATCACCACATCTTCAAGATTGCCTTGCTGTGCGGCACGTCGTAAACATAAATTATAATCAGGTAGCGTTTTATCATGATTAGCAACAAAATACTGCTGTTGCAAAGCAACTGCATATTTATCTCGATCACTCACATAGAGCCATAGCTTTTGATAGAATTGATGTCGTGGGGTTTGGCCGATACACTTAGATTCCAGCAATACTTGTAGTCTGGTATCGCATTTAAGCAACTGGCGACGATCTTCAAGTATGTCCAATATCATGATTAATGCTGAATCTATTAAATAATTATTCACATCTAAGACAATCAAACATTTTACTAATTGGCTCACGACATTTGCCCATGCGACATCAACTTTCTCTTGATCAATCGTCTCTTGGGCATTTTTAATCCTAAATTCTTCGAAAAGCGCCTCAATGTCAACGAATTGTGATGGTTTAGGTAATTGAAGCAATTTGTGTGATTCAATTAATTTTATCGTCATACTGAGATATTCTATCATCAACATTGAAAATTGCTTAAACGCTCTATCTTTTAAACACTGTGTTAAAACGTGCATAATAGATTCAGAAAAAGCCGTTAGTGCTTTATCTGTCGACATATCAATGACAAACAATTTTCTTTTTTTGAATTGTTCATTGATATCTTTTAATAAACTTGTCAATTTATTCACATCGTCTTTGGCGCCGTTTTCATCGAGCATTGCCATGATACTTGTTATTGTTCGTTGTGGAATGCCTTTTATATCGCTCAGGGGATTAGTTGTCTGAGCATCAACATTCGTCCCTACAACAGAGAGTTGATTGTTATTGATTATCTCCTGCATTTGATTACGTCGAATTAGCGCATCTAAAGCGGCAATACTCTCTTTAAATTGAGAAAGTGACGTTAATGTTGAGAGAGCTGCTAATGATTCAAGTAACGCGCCGGCTTTTTCAGGAAAGACAGTAGCCCCGTTAAGATCGAGTAACTGGATTACGTCAAACAGTCGAACAACCATTGATTTTTGTGTTTTATCTTCATTAAAATCTTTACATACATTGATAGTTGCATCAATTGTTTGACACAAAATATTTGATAGCTCTTGGTTACTTAGCGACTTGTGGTAGGCACTATGATAGTTGACCAATATTGTTTTCAACGCATCCGCTCGACCTGCTATGGCTACGCGTTGCATACACGTCTCAATCGATGGCAGTTTATTGGCTTTGATTTCGTCGCTGTTGCTATATAGCTTTTGCACAAAGCGCAAATTTTCTAATGCAATGAAAGATGTGAATTCATCAACGAATATTTTATTTTCCAGCGTTATCGGCAATGTTGCCAATTTACTTTCATATTCCGTCAGCCTTCGATTGGTTATAGACATGTTACTTAACAATTTTACAATGCTTAGATACTGACGTAATTTGGTCTTATCTTCTTCCGTTAACGGTTTACTCAACAAATTAATTAACTCGTCAATAGCAAATTCTAAACAATTTTTTCCATGAACAATGTCTTTTTTATGATTAGGTTCTAAATAGGTAATAATTAACACAACATGCTCATAGTCACCGTTTGCAATAGCGTTTTTTAAACACTCTTCTTTAGTGGATGCCTTGTATTTAGTTAGTAATTGAACTTTAAATTTGTCCATGTCCGAAATTAACAACCATACTAACAAATAAAAATCGTTACGGGGTTTTTTACCTGTTAAAGTGATCATCAAAACCTGTGTCTCTTTGTCTGATTCAATCTGTTTTTCTGTTTCTCTCTTTGAGTATTTTTTATTTTGAGTGATGCAAGTTTGCACCATTTGTCTGTTACAACGATAAGTTTCAATGAGATCCAAAATCTTTAAAACATCAATATCTATTAAACACGCATCTCGGTGCATAGAGAGTAGAAAGTGAATAAGATTTAATAAAGCAATATTCCACTCTTGAAGAAACGAGACAACAATTTCTTCATTTTCGATTTCATTCAAAATGGACGTATTAATCTCACTGTATACTTTAAACAATGGCGTGATAAGCATAAATGAGTGAGGGCATCTCAAATTTAGTTTTTCGTGAGAAGCGTTAATATGTTTAATTAGCGAAGTATATACAGTTACCAAGGATTGAAAAAAGCAGTTATACTCTTCGAAATCTTCTTCAGTGATACAGGCGGCAGTATTTTTTGGATTGGGTATCTGGTGAACAAAAAGATCAACTAACATTTTTGACGACGCTGCTAAATCTTCTTTGCTTGCTTCGATGTTAACGCCATTTACTATAAATAATTTATTGATCGCTTTAAGTGTTTTTAGAAATACAGAATCAGTCGCTGCTAAAGTGGTTGGCGAATAAACATCTTCTTTTCCCTTGGCGATGCTTTTTTTATCGGCATCATAGGCACTCTGCAATACCTGTAGCAGTTGTTTAAAATTAAGTTTCGGACTAGTTTGATCTTTGAGAGATTGATCAAGTGCTTCTAGCGTTTCCATAATATCCAAACTAAGATTAATCGCATGTAATGATGATGAATGAAACATGATAAGTCTTGCTCCTCAACGCCAATCTTTAATGTTAATGACCAAAATGTTAACAAAAACATATTAAGTCACTATTAAAAGAAGCGTGTTTTTGTATTGAAAAAGCAAGTATTTGCGTGCAAGCTTAAGCTTAGATTAAGACATTGTGACAAAAGCCGGGCACTCAAATGTTCACTAAAAAGAACGATCTGGTTTATTAAGGTGCGTAGCCTGGATGCAGTCATGGCCTATTCCGACTATCATTCCCGCCAAATACACTGTCATTCCGCCAATAACATTGTCTTCCCGCCAATAACACTGTCATTCCGGAATTTAGCGCAGTTTAGCGAGTGTAACGAGCTTAGGTGTAGATCTCCACGCTGTCATCCCCGCGAAGGCGGGGACCCATTGCTAACGTTCCTTTATTTATCGTAATGTGAAATAGGTCCCCGCCTTCGCGGGGATGACAATGTTATTGGCGGGAAGACAATGTTATTGGCGGAATGACAGTGTATTTGGCGGGAATGATAGTCAGAATATTACTTGTGGGTAAGGCCATAAGAACAGCGCGCAGCACGTAACTAGTGATAACGGAACTCGGGACATAAGGCGAGCTTGCCGGCGCTGTCTAGAAGGGCCGAACAAGCACCATTTATTTAAATTGGCAAAATATCCAACTCCAATGTCACTGGCGCGAAATATGCACGTACCATGTCACTGCTCACCGCATTTAAGCTCGCGGGTTGCCATTGTGGACGTTGGTCTTTATCAATGATCACCGCGCGTATACCTTCGGGAAAATCATGGCCAGCAATGAAGTGACACGTCAATCTATACTCTTGCTGCATACATGCATCGAAATTGCGTTGCTTACCTTCTAATAATGCCTGCAACGTGACTTTCAAACTGGTCGGTGATTTTTGAGATAAGGTGTCAAGACAACTTTGTGCGAATGGTGTAGCCTTTGCTGTAATGTTCACCATCATTTCGTCCATGCTCGTCGCTGCAAAACATGCATCAATGAACGGTCGTTCCCTTAGTAGTGCAGAGTTTGCTTCTGTTGGTGTTGCGAATTGCGCAATGATATTCGTTACCGCTTGATTCGCATCACCCTTTAGTGGGGTTGCCGCCAACAACTCAAGCAATGCATTCAATCCATCTGCTGGTACTTTCTGTTGCGCTAAACCAAATGCGACACAATCATCAGCACCAATACGTGCACCAGTGAGACCAAGGTATATGCCCATTGCACCACTGATTCGCGGTAAAAAATATGTGCCACCGACATCAGGATAAAAACCAATCCCAGTTTCTGGCATCGCAAACATCAAGCGCTCTGTTGCAACACGATGTGAGCCATGGATAGAGATACCCACACCACCACCCATGGTGATACCATCCAAGAGTGCGATATAGGGTTTAGGATAATGGAAGATATAGCGATTTAATTGATATTCATCATAAAAAAAATGCTGCAACGCTGGATCATGCGCTAGCATACAATCGTAACTGTGGCGAATATCACCACCCGCACAAAAAGCACGTCCCGGTGCTGCCCGTATCACGACCGCTTTAATGTGTGGCGCCTTTGCCCAGAGACTGAGTTGTTCTTGCAGCGCAAGAATCATTGTATGATTTAAGGCATTCAACACTGCCGGGCGATTCAGTGTCATCACACCTAAATCACCACCTTCACCAGGCATTTCAGTAAAGAGAATTTCCGCGTCAATTGCCATCGTCATGCTCCGCTAAATTTGGCTGGGCGCTTCTCTAAAAATGCTTGCACGCCTTCCTGCTTATCCGCTGTCGCGCAACATAATCCGAAGTTCGCCGCTTCAAGCGATAAAGCTTCTGCTAACGGTAAATTGTAGCCTTGGTGAATCGCTGACATAATATTTTCTAAGGCGATTGGTGCTAATTGTGTGAGTTCGTGCAAGATGCTCATGGCACGAGATGTTAAGGTGTCGGGGGTCGTCACTTCACTTAACAATCCCCATTGCAAAGCATCTTCTGCACTAAAGCGGCGCCCAGTGAGACAAAGATCCAATGCACGACCTAAACCAATAAGCCTAGACAAACGCTGCGTACCACCAAAACCGGGCATGACGCCTAATTTAATTTCAGGTTGACTGAAGACTGTCGTGTTCGCCGCAATGCGTAGAGTCGCTGCCATCGCCAATTCACATCCACCACCAAAAGCAACACCATGTATGGCAGCCAGCGATGGTTTGCCCAACTGTTCGAGGGTATTAAATACCTTTTGTCCGAAGGTCGCAAAGGCCACACCTTCACTACTCGATAATGACGCCAATTGTTTGATATCCGCACCAGCACAAAATACTTTACCCTCACCGGTGAGCAAAATGGCACGAACCGCTTTATTCTGCTTAGCCTCGATGAGTACCTCATGTAGACGTACCAGTACTTCATGACTGAGTGCATTTAATTGATCTGGTCTATTCAAATGAATTTGCATGATACTTGTCTCATGCATCGTGATACGAATAACGCCTTGATCCTTTGTCATAACTATCCTTGAATGAATGTTAAGGTGATACTGATTCAGACAGTAAAAAGTCGTTAATTTCTTCCGAGCTGAGTTGCGCACGACTGTGTATCGCCAACTGGAAGATCACGACACTAAAGAGTCCCATCGCCAGAAAATCCCATCCAAATGGAATGTAACTGATGCCACCAAATGATCCTAGATAGGAGAGTAACACCAAACCGCTGAGATAAGGGATGACCCAGGTGGCTGATTTGAGATCCGCTTTGGTGACACTCGTTTTACCGCGTAAATACGCCAGCATGAAGATGCTTAAGCCAAATCCCAGCACCATCGCCAATTTGGAAATGGTGTCCCAACCCGTCCAGTAACTGAATAAGTTACAGCAATAAAAGGCGAAGAGGCACAGTGGTGTCGCCATAGGCAAACGAAAAGGACGTTCTTGATCTGGCAATGTGATGCGCAAACACACCAGCGCAATCGGACCCATTGCATACGTGATGACGATTGCTGAAATAAGAAAATTCACCATCGATTGCCAACCTGGCAAGGGTAAGAATGACAACATACCCAGACAAAAGTTTGCAACAATCGCCCAAACGGGTAAGTGTTGTCGATTGACTTGGGAGAGAAATTTTGGCACATAGCCCATTCGACTCATCGCGTATAAGATACGTGCAGTCGCCGTGACATAAATGAGACCAGCCCCCAATGGTGCAACAACGGAATTCACCGATAGTAAACTCACCAGCCATGCCAAACCTAACCCAGCCGCCAACCCTACAAAGGGTCCTATATCACCCGTGAAGGATAATTGTTGCCAGCCATGTTGCAAGCTCGCCGGATCCAAGGCACCGATGAAACAGACTTGTAAGCCTAAATAGAGTAAAAGACAGGCTGCAACAGATCCAACAGTACTTAGCGGTATGGCAACGGATAAATTTTTGGTTTCGCCAGCTAATTCCACACCACTCTTAAAACCATTGAAGGCAAGCATAATGCCGCCAGTTGCAACAGCACTCAGAATGGCTTGCCAGCCTTCAATGCTCGTCGTTGACGCGAGTGCACCGGCAAAGTTTGCAACATTGAATCGTGTGTGGGCAATCGCATAAATGGCAATGATCATGACTAAAAATTTAAAGACGCAAAGTACAAAATTAAAGCGAACCAACCCGCGATAACTTAGGATGTTGACCAAACACAAACTGATCATCAATATGGCTGCCCACAAGTAACCCCAAAGACTCAGGGTGGTGGTCCCTGCTTGTACAAGTGATGGGAAAAATAAAGCTGCATATTGTAAAACTGCTTGTACTTCGATAGGCGCTAACATTAACGCAGTGATCCACGCAATCCATCCTAAGATGAAGCTAACAAATGCGCCATGACTGAGCTGTGGTATATGTGCCGTACCGCCGGCGACCGGCAGCATTGTAGCAATTTCGGCGAAAGTAAAAGCAATGAGGATAGCAGCACCACCACCAATGAGCCATGAAATGATCACTGCAGGACCAGCAATTTTAGCGGCATATAGGGGTGCAAACAGCCAACCGGAACCGATAATCCCGTTAATACTGAGCAAAAATAATGTCAATGGAGACAGGCGGCGCGTCAGTTTACTCATAATGACCTCGCTATCAATAGGTTGATGACACCTGACATTTCCCTCAATTGATGGAAATATGCGCGTGCTGTTGATCAGAGAGCAAGCGATATAGGCATTTTAAAAAAAAACAATATACCATGCACTAAAGCACAGCGTTAGGTTTTTGTCAGGTGATGGCAGCATGATAGTGCGACAATACTTTGGCGCATGATTGATGCACTTGTCACTTAAACGCAGTTTATTCTTTGCGTTCGTCGCTGGTTTTCACTGGTCCTTTGCTCGCGACCACAGGTGCCGTTCGTGCCATTTTTTTAGCTTGCAACTTAGCCTGATGACGCTCAATTGAATAGGTGGCTTCTTCTGCTGTGACCGGACCCGCAGGTTGTCCATCAAGATCAATTCGTGTGGCGCCTTCAACAACGCTTTTATGATACGCAGCGGTATTCACATAGTAGGCGAGACTCTTCACCATGCAAGCTTTGTCTTCCGTCACAATGGTGGCAATCGTGCTCAAGCGTTTAACGAGATCTTGTTTGATACCTTTTTTGAGTGGTTGCATCTCATTTGGTGCTTTGAAGGTTTGTGGGAAGTATGCTCTTAAGAGCTCCACACCATACTGAACGTAATCTAGCCATCGTGGTTTAGGCTTGCTTGGCTTATGTTTATCTTCAGTTCGGTGAAATTTCTTTTTGGCTTTTTGATCCTGAACGACCTTATCGGACAGTTGGGAGGCCACTGCTTGCAATTGTTCTTTCAAACTGGCGTTACTCATGCTGATAAAACTCCTTTACCACAAAAAAGTCTACTGCTATGGACTATGTCATCAGTACTTATAGGTACGTCAAGGACGCTCGCGACTTTCGCCACCCCCCATTATCTCAAGGTGTTGGATGGACAATGTATCGCGACTCGATATTATTTCATCACTTCTTGATTTTGTATATAGCATTTAAGGATCCAACCCAACACGATCATCAGTCACATGATTTAACCCACCCTGTGAAGTCTATCACGAGACCCTAATCGACATTTCAGGATGATTATGACGATCATAAAGGCCTAATCACATACATGAGATGAACTTCTTGAGCATTTTTGGTAGACAATTAAACTAAATCGATGTTAAATTTTAACATCTTAAGTCATTAGTTTTCAGAGGATAACTAAATATGCCACGTAAAAAAACTGCAAAACGTTCTATTAAGCGCCAAGCGGCGACCAGTTCATTTGATACAATGCATAAAGAATTTTTGCAAACCCCTGCAAAATTATTAGCATGCATTGCTACAGATGTCACTGCGTTGAAGCAAAAAGAAAATAAATTAAAAGTAGCGCTTAATAAGGCAAAAACGCAGGTTAAAAACTCAGAAGCCCGTATCAAACAAGCTTCTGCCAAGGCAAACACCACCACGGGAAAAAAGCAGTTAAAAGCAGCGAAAAAAGCCCATGCTAAGGTCTGCAAAGTCTACACCGGAGTCAACAAAGAATTACAAGAAGTGGCTAAATGTCTGGCCAATTCTATGCAACAACAATCCAAACTCACCGCATTACGTAAGCAATTGAGCCAATTTCAAAAAGAATGGGCAAAGAACCTGAAAAATGCGAAACAAGCTAAAGCAACCACTAAAGCCAAACCAAAAACCAAGTTGAAAACCAAAACCAGAAGAAGCAGCAAAAAAATGTCTGGCAATGGTTACATCAACCCTCAAGCAGAAGCCATGACACTCAGCGCTCAAGAAGATGACGCTAGCATGAACGAAAAGCTAGAGGCAGTTTCCTAAGCAACAGACATGATGTAGGACCAATCGAATAATCTCCCCCCTTTTTGGGGGGATGATTAATGGGTATTTTTCAAATCATGGAAAGATGGGCTGATAACTATGGAGAGTATGGAGTTTTTTTCATGAATAAGAAAATGGTAACACCTGAAGATTTAGAAACAATTACCCTTAAACAAGTGGTAAAAGACACACTGCGAAATTACTTTTCCAACATTGGCAACGAGCAACCTGTTGATTTCTATTCAATTTTATTAGAAGAAATCGAGCGCCCGTTACTTGAAGTACTGATTAACCATACCCACTACAATCAAGTTAAAATGGCCCAGATACTTGGTATTTCGCGCGGTACATTAAGGAAAAAATTAAAACAATACGGCATGTTAGATTAGTTATTGTATTGACACCCACATAAGCCATGCACTTGCATGGCTTTTTTTGTTTCAAGCTATTTTTCTCTGCTACTTAGACGACTTGATAGAGAAATCATTACGATTCTGACGTGTCCTAGACCAAGCATACCAAGGCGCGTTGCTTGCTCACACCCACATGCCTCTCTCAGCTGGGTCATTTGGAAGATGAGGTTTCACCATCTTCCTTTGTCTTGCAAAATGAATGTGTTTGCCCTAAAAAGGCATCCATCTGTTCCGTATAAAGTGGTTTAGAAATCAAATATCCTTGTACTTCCGTACAACCCTCATGCAAGAGGTAGTCATATTGCTCACGCGTTTCTACCCCTTCGGCAATAGAAGTGATGCCAAGTTTCTTAGCCATCGCGATGATGGCACTGATGATCAATGCCGAGCTGTCATCGATACCGATTTGCTTGATATATGAACGATCTATTTTGATTTTATCCACCGACATTTTACGTAAATTCCCCAGCGACCAATAGCCTGTGCCAAAATCATCAATGGCAATTTGTACGCCCATGTCTTTAAAAGCATAGAGCATACGTACTACCGTCTCCGGGTCATCCATTATGATACTTTCAGTAATTTCGATCTCAACCGCAGAAGGTGACAGCTGAACACTGTCAAGCATGTCACGAATATCACTGACGAATCCACCGTTTTTAAACTGCCGTGAAGAACAATTCACAGCGATGGTTAATTGGTTATAGCCAGCATCATGCCAAGATTTCAATTGCTTGAATGCGGTCATGAGAATCCATTGACTAATCGGGATGATCAATCCGGTTTCTTCGGCTAATTGCACAATTTCATTTGGCGCGATTTGTTCCCTCGTCTTCCAACGTAATAGCGCCTCAAGCCCGGTGATCAAACGTGTCTCTACCATCATTTTCGGTTGGTAGCACAAACTAAATTCTTGTTTCACATAAGCATGGCCTAAGGCATTCTGTAAATCCATTTTGGCGCGAGCACGGCTGGTCATTTCAGCGGTATAGAATTGGTAGTTATTACGTCCTTGTTCTTTCACTCTGTAAAGAGCCAGGTCAGCGTTTTTGATTAATGCCTGCATCGTTTGGCCATCGAATGGAAACATACTGATGCCGATGCTCGTCGTCACATAGATTTCTTCCCCTTTGATGACAGCCACTCGCATGACCGATTCCAGAATTTTTTGCGCGATGATGCCTAAAGATTCAGATTTTTTAACATCAGTGATGAGAATGACAAATTCGTCGCCACCAAATCGCGCTACCATATCGGTGCGCCGAACAGCGTTACGTAATCTTTCGGCAATGATTTGTAAGAGTTGATCACCTACTTCATGGCCCTTCGTATCATTAATCGTTTTGAATTGGTCAATATCCAAAATCACGACACCAAACTGCTGTTGATTGCGACGCGCTGACGCCAATGCTTGGCTGATAAATTGCTCTAGTTTGTGGCGATTGGCTAATCCCGTTAAGGCATCGTGATAGGCCAAATGAAGTAACTGCTCTTCGGCAACTTTCTGCAGACTGATATCTAGCAACTGTATAATAAAATAACTAGGTTCTTGTCGCTGATCACGAATGACAGCTATAACAGATCTGATCCAAATTTCTTCACCATTGCGTTTATAGGTACGACACTCCATTTCATAGTAATCACGTTTCTTTAACAGTAATTCGCGCATTTTATGTTTTGTTTCACGCGCATCTTCTTCGGATAGTAATGCCATATAGTATCGATGATTCAAATCATTATCATCGAAGCCGAACAGCATTTTAATCGCTTCATTTGCTTTGACAATATAACCATCCAAACTGAGTAACGCTGTCCCTGAGCTACTATGGTCAAAGAGTGTATCGAAATCTAATTTAGGATGCGTGACTGCTGGGGTCGTAGATGGGTGCTTGTGGCGCAATAGATATTTAAGCAGAAATGCACTGCTCACGATAACCGCACTAGCACTCAATACGTAAATCATTACCACCGGATGATTTCGAGCTGTCAACCCAACTATTAGCAAGACACCCAGTAGTACCATTAGTCCATAGGCAATTTTTGTGTATTTTTGCATGATCCATCCCCTCGCATAATACCACTAATACCACTATACCTCAGGGAGGTGGGCTGTGTGTGACTAAGGATTTAGTTGTTTTAAGGAAGCTTAAAAGGATTCATGTGTCTAATCATGAGGATGGTTTGGGTGAAAATTTTTATCTATTTTGTGCGAATGACATAATGCTGAATTGACTTAGATTCTTTGTTAACATAAACAAACCTTTTTGAGACTTAAACAGCGAAATGTTAGTAGGGATGGATATGCAAAGATCAGATAAATTAGAAAAATCAGCAGGTGGGATAAGAGAAAAAATAAAGCAGGATTATTTCCAACCATTTATAGGGAGTTTGAAAAAATCCAACTTAGATGCGTCTTTAATAATTAGGGAAATATTTTGGTATTTACAGCATAATTATGCGGGATTATATTTCAGTCTATTTAATCAAACCGGCAAAATACCTGAATTTCCACATAATTTTGACAAACCTATGTTAAAAAAAATAATTGTTCATCCTCAATTAACAGAAAGTATTACGCGCTTATGTAAGTTATACCTTGACATGGATAAACAGGAATATGAATTCCCAGGAACAGATCCGGTTGAAATACAAACCTGCATAAGAGAATTATTTCATGACTATCTTAATCCATTACCTAAAATGCAGATTCAAAATTTGAATACTAGTTCATTACGCCAAAATGGTAGTCAAATTAAGAATAATGGTTCTTTATTTGACATACCCGTTGAAATTCAACACATCATTCATTCCTATTTAAATTATGAAAGTGCTTTTTCATTTAAAAGAACCTGTAAATCAGCTTATTTTCTACATAAAAGTATTCAGGACAAACAAGCTAGCATTTTTTATCTCATCGCTGGTGATGTCAAAATTTCTAGTCCTAGAAAGTTTTATGAAATCGATTTAGATATCCCTTTAAGATTCAGTGTTTCTAAAGAAGAAATTATCAAGTCGTTGCAAAAGACATCAAATCATACAAGTACAGAAGAAGTTAAAATCTTCCATTCTCTGTACCATGCACTTGAATATTCTCATAGCTTACAGCACGGCGGTCATATTGATGACGATGAAGAAGAGGGATTCATACCATCTATATGGGTTGTTGCGTATATAGGTAACCCAGCACATTTGAGGTTTAATCAAGAAAAAATTGTATTGAATGAAGGTTCCATGTCTTCTGTATATGACGGCAATCGTCGAGATGCATTAATTTCCTATGCAATGACACCTACAAACTCAATTCAACCATTATTGGGTGCTGTTATTTTTTCATGCGCTGACTTCGGTAACTATAAGACATTTAACATCGTTGATTTTATGAAATATCAGAGGGAAAATCGAAAGGTATGCTCAATAATGTAAACTCTGCTAAACCAAAGGAAGATAAGATTAAGCACTTTTGGGGGTTCTTCCACAGTACCCCCACTAAATCCTAACGGAAAAATAGGTGCGCAAATGATGAATCTTGCCATTCAGTATGGGAAAGAGAATTCCGCGACATCTGTTAAACGAGCATACTGATGGATGTTGACATCTTCCCATCCATCAGCACTGCATCTCAATCAAGAATTTTGAAATTTATTCACCCAATCATCAAATGCATGCATGTAATTTTTAAGGAATTGTTCAGTCTCCTTTTTAGCGATGCTACCATCCTCATTGAGGATATGTGCAATATCGCCCACATACGCTTCAGGTTGTTGTAAACAGGGAATGTTCAAAAAAACAAATGATTGGCGCAAATGCTGGTTAGCCCCAAAGCCACCGATTGCCCCCGGAGACGTGCTAATCACTGCACCTGGTTTATTATCCCAAATACTTTGACCATATGGTCTGGAACCAACATCAATCGCATTTTTAAGGGGTGCAGGCACAGAGCGATTATACTCCGGTGTGACAAACAACAACCCATCCACCGATTTCAATTTCTCGCGAAACGCAGTCCAGGTTTTAGGTGGGGTACTGTCATCATCTAAGTCTTGATTATAAAGTGGGAGCGAACCAATATCGATGATTTCCATATCGAGGGTGGGTGGCGCAAGTTTCATGAGCGCTAATGCTAACTTACGATTCCAGGAATCCTTACGCAAACTGCCTACCATTATCGCAATCTTTTTAGTCATTGTTACTTCCTTATTAACACAACCAGGTGTACTAAACGGTATGAACAATTTTACTGTGCAGATACAAAAGTGTAACGGGATTTTTAAACCATGGCCAGGGTCTATCCTTAGTCGTGTCGCTAAATAGTCACTTTGTCTATGAGAAAACTACGATTTGCGCTTCAATAACAATTTCTGTTTAACTTCAGAATCGCGTTGGGGTTGCTGTGGTTTTTCAAACATTTGATTAACACCAGTTTTTGAAGCACTCGCAAAGAGTGTTTGTGAGAACGATGACGATCGTGTCAATACATTTTGAGTCTCACCTTGAGTGATTTGCGTGGTGAGCACCTGATCATCCTCAGAGGAGGCGTTTGATATAGACGCCACATCCTTTGTGTTTTTTTTGCTTTTGCGCCTGTTAGTCGCCATAGTCACCACATGTTCTTTTTTACCATCGAGGGTGATATACAATTCCCCATCTTGCTCTCGGGTCAAATCAAGCAGTTGTTCATACTTGATGACAGCGTTCGTTTTCTTAACGATTAATCTCGCATTAGGTAGCGAAGTTTTTGTGCTAAGTGGCACAGAGAACCCTGTTTGTGGATGATTGGGAATCAATGCATAAGTGTGTACTAGTTTTCCACGTTTAACAGTTTTTGTTTCAAAATGCTCCGATACAACATGAATGCCATTAACAGGTAGATATATATGATCAGCCGATTTCACTGGTTTGTCTTTCTTTTTTTCTTCAGACGCTTCTTTATCTTCGTCTAGGCCCACAGCTTTGCTTTTTTCAAGCTTTGCGTTAGACTTCCAACGGTACTGAGCAATTACTTCCTCTGTTACGCCATTCTGTTCTATTATCAATTGCTCCATTTTATTCACTCTAAGAAAAGGAAGTTGAGCTTTGGTGAGGGTCACTTTCGCATTTTTCAACATTAATCGTTTACGGTAAAGATACTCCTTATTGGCGACTTCAATTGTGATTGACTCACCCCATTTATTCAACATGGTAAGTCGATGCTCCAGATTACAGCCTATCTTATGAAGTACAATACTTGCCCTATAAGCTTTAGGAATAACATGTTTACCAGCGACGGGAAGATAAATCGGTGAGTGTATTTGCTCTTTTTTGATTTTTTCGTCCTCACTATCTGTCTCCTCAGAAAACAACGCGATCACTGTGCTCGCATCAAATGCAGTTGTGATAGCATTATCTGTTTTAATTTTTTTTGAGGATTGTATTTCTGATTCTACAGACTCATCAAATCCTTCTAATTCATTTTGTAAATGCGTCTCACTTAAAAATGTGTTTGCTAGAGGTATTTGCGTTGGATGTGTGACAAAAGCATCTTCTAGCAACGCTAGTTTGCTATTTTTAAACGCATCACTCTCGTGTTCGTCAGTAGCTTCACTCAATAGCGTATCATTGAAGTCATCTATTGGTTGTGTATGTACGAATTGTGTAGCAGGTACCTCTAATAAACTCGTTGTCATTGATGCAATAGGCGTTTCAATCTTATCTGAATTACCTGAAGCAGCATGATCAAGAAACGTGTGCATCGCGTTGGGGTCATCACCTTCTGTAGCAAAATCAGAAAATAGATCGTCTGGGTGTAGTAATATGCTGCTTTGGCGATAGTTTCTTGATGAACTCATCTTATACCTCATGCCATCGTTTAGTAGTGATGTTGAATACTATGCAGCGTATCAAATTCAACTTAATAGAATCTTAAAAAACTAACGACAATATGGCTTAACTTTGAACAGTATCAAATTTCACATATATGACCGTTCATGTAAAAGATAGCGATGAGTGGTTTCGTAGGTGGCACGGCATAAAAAAAACATCGTGCCACCTACACAATTAAACAGTGACATGCAATTCAATACATGGGGATAATTCAGCTCAAACACGCTGCAAATAATCAATCACAGCGGCCAAAAAGCGTGTGGCTTCACCACCGGTCACTGCACGATGGTCGAATGTGAGTGACAATGGTAACAACCGACCCACTTGTAATTTGCCATCGCGCACCACAGCCGTTTCTCGTGACTTGCCACAGCCCAAAATCGCGACCATCGGCGGCACAATGATGGGTGTGGCATAACAGCCGGCAATGGAACCAAAGTTCGATAAGGTAATCGTGCCGCCTTGCATATCCGTCGCTGCAACGCTACGATTTTTGACTGCCGCTTTGTATCGATCAACAGCTTCACGACAGTCACGATCAGATTTTTGCGCGACATCTTTTATCACTGGCACAAATAATCCTTCGGTGGAATCAATCGCCATCCCCACATTCACCACATCGAATAGCTTACGTTGTAATGTTTTACCATCAAACCAAGCGTTCAATGCAGGTTCCGCCTGCGTTGCTGCCACCAACGCTTTTAACAACTTCACAGTTAAATCACATTGCGCTGGCAAATCACTAATATCGGCATTCTCAATGATCGTGACTGGCACAATGTCTTTATGGGATTGTATCATCGCTTGTGCCATGACTCGACGCACACCATGCAACGCTTCTGCGCCTTCAGGCAGCGTCACGCTGGCTGCAGCATCACGTGAGGCGGGTAAATGCGCTTTGACATCCTTTACTGTAATCAGCCCCTGTGGTCCGGTAGGGGTCACTTTCGATAAATCAATATTCATTTCATTCGCCAGTACACGTGCTGCCGGCATCACTTTCAATGTTGTACCCGTTTTCTGCGCAGCGCCAACAATCACCTCACGTTCTTCCCACTGTTTACTACTTTGCTCGAGCGCACCGACAACACTGCCTTTGTCAGCCTCACGCGGCGCATTCGCTTCATCACTGGTGAATGTGACCAATGGTGATCCCGTCGGAATGACATCATTCACTTTACCGTGTAAGGTCACGATTTTGCCTGCATAGGGTGATGGCACATCAACCACCGCTTTCGCCGTTTCCATCGATGCTAAGGGTTGATCCACAGTTACTTCATCACCCTCTTTCACATACCATTCACGGATCTCAGCCTCAGCCAAGCCTTCTCCTAAATCGGGCAATTTAAATATTTTCATGAAAACTCCATTACTCGATGCACAGCATCAAGAATTCTTTGTTCGCTAGGTAGGTAAAATTTCTCGAGTCGCGCATACGGCACGATGGTGTCAAAACCCGCCACGCGTTCTGGCGGTGCTTTCAGTGCAAATAAAGCTTTTTCAGCCACTTGGGCGATAATCTCTGCACCCACACCACAACTAAGTGGTGCTTCATGGATCACAACACAACGCCCCGTTTTTTCGACAGAAGCAAGAATTGTGTCCATATCCAAGGGCTTGATGGTGGCGACGTCAATGACTTCAGCGCTCACGCCTTCCTCATGCAGTGTTTCAGCCACAGCCATCGTTTCTTTGACCATCGCCCCCCACGTCACGAGGGTGACATCGCTGCCAGTGCGCAACGTAAAGCAGACATCGAGCGGTAACGCAACACCGTTATCCTTCACTTCTTGCTTCGCATATCGGTACAAACGCGAGGGTTCCAGGAAGATAACCGGGTCTGGGTCACGAATGGAGGCGAGTAATAAACCATAAGCTCGCGCTGGAGATGAAGGGATCACGACACGTAAGCCGGGTGTATGCGCAAAATACGCTTCCGTACTCTCAGAGTGATGTTCGGGTGCATGAATCCCGGCACCGAAGGGGGTACGGAACACCACGGGACAAGTGAGACGACCACGGGTTCGATTGCGCAAGCGTGCCGCATGATTGATGATTTGGTCGATAGCCGGATAAATGAATCCCATGAATTGGAATTCGGCCACCGGCTTCATCCCTTGCGCCGCCATGCCAACGGCTAGGCCACCGATCATTGATTCTGCCAACGGTGTATCGAGCACACGTTCCTTACCGAATTTTTCCAGCAACCCAACAGTTGCACGGAAAACGCCACCATCCTTACCCACGTCTTCACCCAACACAACGACTTCTGGATCTGCTTGCATTTCAGATGCGAGCGCTAAATTAATCGCTTCTACTAAGGTTATTTCAGCCATGTGACGCTTTCTCCAGATTGTCGAGTATGTCGCGTTGCGGTTGGTAAATCTCAGGCAAAGTCGCATAGAGTGAATCGAACATCGATGTTAATGGTTGACGTGCAATACTCGTATATTCTGCCACAGCAGCATCCACTTGCTGAGCGCAAGCTGCAAGCAATGCCGTCTCTTTAGCTTCTGACCAGGCACCTATTTTTTCTAGATACACACGTAGACGTGCAACCGGTTCTTTGCGCCACTCTTCCTCACGTAAATGTTTAGGCTCATAACGACTCGCATCATCTGCGGTGGTGTGATCATGTTGGCGGTAACACACCATCTCCAGCAATCGTGGTTCATGATGCTCACGCGCTTGCTTTAATGCTTCTGCAGTGCGATGTTGTACGGCAATCACATCATTACCATCGACTTGTTCGCCAACGAACCCAGCAGCAATCGCTTTTTGCGCCAACGTATGTGCTGCCGTTTGCACGCCACGTGGCACTGAAATGGCCCATTGATTATTACAAACAACAAAGACGACAGGCAAACGCCAAGCGCCCGCCACATTCATGGCTTCATAGAAATCACCTTGTGAGGTTGCACCATCACCACACACCGTGAGTACAGCGCGTGACTCGTGATGATATTTCATGGCAAAAGCAGCGCCCGCAGCATGTAAGGGCTGACTACCCACCGGCACACTAAAAGGAAAATCTTGGCTGTCGGCTGTGAAACAATTGCCACGCTCATCACCACCCCAATATAGCAAGATTTGTGTGAGTGAGACACCGCGTTGAATGAGCGTGCCTATATCACGGTAATAAGGGACGAATAAATCTGTTTTAGCCAGCGCATGACCGATGCCCACAAACACAGCTTCTTGGCCTCGCGTAGAAGGATAGGTGCCAAGCTTACCCGTACGTTGCAACGCAATGGCTTTGGTATCCATCACCCGCACAAGCACCATTAATTCATAGAGCTTCGTGAGTGCCTGCACATCATCGACAATGGCTGGCATTTCATCTGCCATCACACTGTGTTCATTGAGGTATTGGTAGTAAGGGACTTCAAACCGCTCAATAATTTTCACAAAAGAACTCCCTGATGTTAGCGAAATATGATCGTTTATAGAGAAAAATGATTGGCTTCAAGATTAGCCATGAGGGAAAATAGAGTCAAGCAGGGAGAGCTGAATGATGAAAAAAAGAATTGCGTTCGTCACAGGTGGTATGGGTGGCATTGGTCAAGCGACTTGTAGAGCCTTACACGATCAAGGACACCGCGTCATTGCTGGTTACAGCCGTCAACACGACAGTGCAAAAGCATGGCAAGCGGCAGAATGTGCAGCCGGCTATGATTTTGCCATCGCTTATGGTGATGTCACCCAGTATGACGCATGCATGCAAATGATTAAAGACATCGAAGCCATAGAAGGCACCATTGATATCTTAGTCAATAATGCAGGCATCGTACGCGATGTGACGTGTGCCAAAATGAGTGCTGAAGAATGGGATGTCGTGATTAAAACTGACTTGTATAGTGTATTCAATGTTACCCATGCGGTGATTCATGGTATGCGCGATCGTGGCTTTGGGCGCATCGTAAATGTCTCTTCGATTAATGGACAGCGCGGTCGTGTGGGACAAGTAAATTATGCCGCAGCCAAGGCTGGCATCCATGGATTTACCAAATCGCTCGCCTTAGAAGTTGCCAGAAAAGGCATTACGGTGAACACCATTTCCCCTGGCTATGTGGCCACTGAGATGGTGACCGCGCTTCCTGAGGAGATCCAGCAAAAAATTCTGAGCGAAATTCCACTCGGTCGCTTTGCAACCCCTGCGGAAGTTGCTAATCTCATTGTGTTTTTATGTGACGACAACACGAGTTACATCACAGGTGCTAATATACCTATTAATGGTGGACAATATTTACTGTAGGATTTCAAATGCCCAACACACGTATCATCAAAAAATATCCCAATCGACGTTTGTATGATACGGAACGCGGATGTTACATTACGTTACAAGAAATTAAAAACTATGTGCTTGAACGTATCGACTTCACCATCATTGATGCACGTAGCAAGAAAGATTTAACCCAAAGCACGTTGCTGCAAATCATTAGCGAACAAGAAGCAACGAGTACCCCGCTCTTCACCACCTCTCTGTTGCAAGATTTTATACGCTTCTATCATGAGAAATCACAATCGTTATTAACAAAGTATTTAGAACAAGCACTCGATCTGTTCATGCAACAGAAGGATTTCATGAATAATCAATGGAGTAGCTATCAAAAAGCCTTAAGTGATCCAACGTTTCTAGAACAAGCGTTCAAAATGAAAAATTTTTGGCCAATGCCACCGCAGCAACCCGTTACCCCCGATGACACGCAAACGCGTTCTAAGCCAAGGAATAATAAGAAAAAACCTCTAAAGTAAGGTGATAGAGAAGCCACATTGGTCGTTTGACATCCCCCTCCCCATGGCCTATAGTTAAAGTGATAATGTTGCACTGCACAATTTTTGTTGGAGGGTAAACTCATGTATACCGAAGGCTTTGAACAATGGTTAAAACTAGGTAAGAACGTTGCCGCACCATTTGGTGATTTTGGCAAAACAGCGACTGAGATCGGTCGTCGTGCGATGGAACAACATCTGGAACTTCTAGGTGAAAACTTCTCACGTTACTCTGATCAGTTGCGCCGCCTCAGCAATGTGCGTAAACCTGAAGAGTTATTACAGCTACAAAAAGAATGCCTAAGTGAAAATGTCACCGCTACGATCGAAAATACGCAAAAATTATTGCGCCTATCGATGGAAAACGTTAGCGAACTCACCAAAGCATTCAGCTCATTACGTGAACCCGTGATGGCTGCGACGCAAAAAGTCGCTGAAAAAGCGAAGAAATATGCGGAACGTTCCGAGGAATACGCCAAATAATCTTGGGAATTGTCTGGGTGAGCCCTTCGAGCCAGCGCGACGGTGCCGCATCGAGGGCGAATAGGGGTTGTAGGGTGGGCAAAAGCGCAGCGTGCCCACCATTTCCTTCGCCAGACAATGTAAAAATTATAAGGTGGGCACGCTGCGCTTTGCCCACCCTACCGGTACTCCTCAGGGCAAACGGATATAAATGTGACACCCGGGTTCATGGCGGAACGGGTCCACAACGAATGGAATGGCGAGGTGCCAATGACACGCGAGATACCTGATGTAGAACATCTATCGATGACATATGCCAAGTCATACGACCAATCGCTACAAGTCACTATCGGTCGTATGACTAAAGGTATTTCCCCTGCGGCGTTGTTGTTGGCTTTTTACGATTGGTATTTTCATCTCTATATTCATCCAGCTAAACAACTCGAACTCTTGCAACTCTACTATGACAATTTTTGGCATTTAACCCGCCAATATTTGGGTCATGTCGCTGGCGACACGTCAGGTGAATATTGCGTGCTTACCAGTCCACAAGACAAACGTTTTACTGCTAAAGCCTGGCAAGAGTTCCCCTATAGTTTCATTTATGAATCATTTTTAATGATACAAAATTGGTGGCACATCGCCGCTACTGATGTACGTGGCGTGAGTCGCCATCACCAAGATGTCGTGGATTTCACTATTCGACAAATTTTAGATATGCTCTCCCCCGCCAATTCACCGCTCACAAATCCCGAAATTCAAGAAGCCACCCTAGCAGAAAATGGCGCAAACCTAGTTCGGGGTTGGCAAAACTTTTTAGACGATATGCGACGTGCACAAAGTGACGAACCTCCCGTTGGTGCAGAAGAATTTGTCATTGGCAAAAATGTCGCTATCACACCGGGGCGTGTGATCTATCGCAATAGCTTAATCGAATTGATTCAATATAAACCTAAGACAGAGAAAGTCTATGCAGAACCCATCCTCATCACACCCGCGTGGATTATGAAATATTATATTTTGGATCTCACGCCAAAACATTCACTGGTTAAATATCTCATCAAAAATGGACATACCGTGTTCATGATTTCTTGGAAAAACCCAACGCGCGAAGATCGTGATGTGAGCCTCAATGATTATTTGAACTTAGGCATCATGTCAGCATTAGATGTGATTAACGCCGTTGTACCAGAACAAAAAATCCATTTGGTGGGTTATTGCTTGGGTGGGACGTTAGCTGCCATTGCCGCCGCAACGATGGCGCGCGATTATGATAATCGCTTAGCCAGTCTCACTTTGTTTGCTGCACAAACTGATTTCACCGAACCAGGTGAATTGGGCTTATTTATCGATGAAAGTGAAATTGCGTTTTTAGAAAATTTGATGATGGAAAAAGGTTACTTAGATACGCATCAATTGGCCGGCACCTTCCAATTATTACGCTCTAACGATTTAATATGGTCGCGCATGATTCATGATTATCTTTTGGGAAAACGTAAACCGTTGACGGATTTAATGGCATGGAATGCTGATGCCACCCGTCTACCCTATCGCATGCAATCAGAATATTTACGTCAATTATTTTTGAACAACGACCTAGCCGAAGCAAAGTATCGAGTGGGTGGTAGACCTATTGCCTTGAGTGATATTCATGTCCCCATTTTCACTGTTGCAACAGAACGTGATCATGTCTCACCTTGGCATTCCGTATTCAAAATCAATTTATTAACAAACAGCGATGTCACTTTCACTTTGACCAGTGGTGGGCACAATGTGGGTATCGTGAGCACCCCACAAGTCACCAGTAAAAATCGTTATTATCGTATTGCCACACTCAAAGAAAGTGATCGCTACATTGATGCTGAAGCTTGGTACAAGCAAACACCGCATTATGAAGGATCGTGGTGGCCCGCCTGGGAAGAATGGTTAGCCTATCAGTCAGGACCACAAGTGGCGCCACCGTCCATGGGCGCGCCACAAGCTGGCTTCCCACCATTGGAACCTGCGCCAGGACGTTATGTCTTAGATAAATGAGACAACTCTCATCCATTATTGGCCTAGCGTCGTATCAAACGTAAATTGTTTTATGATAGACACGCTCACAATAACGAGTATTTATAACATCGACTGAGATTACTCACCGTCAATCTTAAGCCTATTTAAAATATTCTTTTAATTGATTCTCAAATTGCGGATCATCGAAAGGAAACACATTAAAATCCTGATCGTCATTGTTTGATAATTGTGTTTGTGTCTGAGCAAATAAACCGAATTGGCTAGGCTGAGCTATTGTAATAGCAGGTGTCGTAGCAACTATATCAAACGTATCCGTCATTGCAGATTCTAATCTATTTGTAGCACTATCCAAGCTAGCTTGTGTTTCAAACAGCGTATGAGCAGCTGGATCGTAGTCTGATACCTTATCCCAACAACTGTCATCAACCTGTGAAGTAGCCCAATCAAATGCTACTAGCGATGCAAAAAAATCTGTCTCCACAACAGCCGCTTCTGTCGTTGTTGTCACGACATTTTGATGTTGTTCAACAGGTACAGGTGAGCGTTTGTGGCGCTTTGCGATGACAGACGTGTCAGTGTTGGCGATCGTAGTTTGTGTATTAGAAGAATTAGTAGCGTTAGGTTTCAATTTTATAAGGTTTTTTTGATATTTATACGATCGATAAGTGATAGCATCAGGTGCGTTTGAGGACACACCCGTGATTGGATCAACCATTTGATGATCGTAAAATGTACCACGTGTGATCGCATTTGCTGCCGATGACGGTACGCCTGTGACTGGATCAACTTTTACTCGGAGATAATAAGTTCCGTATGGTATAGCATTTGATGCAGTTGATGGAGCACCACTGATCGGGTCTACCCTCTTGGGTTTTCTGGGTTTCATTTATTTATTTTTCCACTAATAATGTCACTGTCTAATTCGCTGGCATTAGTTTAGCAAACTAACATTAACAGCGCATTAATGACATTACGTAAGCTAACTCCTTGATCCAAATAAATATAAATCATGATTTGTAATTCATAGCTTCGTCTATACTTAAGCTAATACAGAGATATAACAAAACACTTAATGTCGAGGCTCATAGAATGTTTTCTAATCATAAAGATTCATTAGCAGAGATATGCTTGTCCATTCTTGAATTGCCTATTATCTCAATTATTAAATTGAATATTAATGAAGACAAATATCGCAAGCTTGAAAATAATTTAAATGATTACCTTGAAAGCAATCCTAAGTTTGATATTAACGCTAAAACAAAGGGTGGTTATTCATTAATTTACTTCGCCGCAAAAACCGGTAATATCGCGCTTTTTAATTTACTGAAAGATAAAGGTGCTAAATTAGACGACACTTATGATGGTCAAACACTCAGAGATATTGTGCAGCAAGAGCTGGTTAAAATTGATGTTAAAGACAAAGTGAAGCCCATGAGTGACAATAATCCACTTAGATTATTGAAGGAAGGATTGATGGAAATGGATGCAGCGCTTGAGAAGCAACAAATCAATTATAACAAGAATGCGCTTTCGAACTATCGTGACATGATTACCATTGAAGAGATAAAACATACGCAAAGATGGATTATGGATCCAATGCAAAAAGGTGGCTATAAACACAAACCACCGGGATATTGTTTTGGAATATCTCATATGGGTGCGCAAGCAATATTGTTGGAAGATCGCGATGATGATAATGAATTGATACACTTCAATCAGTTTCGGGCGAGAGTGAATATACTTAGAAGAACACCCAATATCCACGATGAACTAGAAAGACTGAAACACAAACGTATATTGCTTGTAGAGATTTGTAAATCCAAGAATCCGACGTTAGTCAATTCAGATAAAGACTTAGATGTTGCTGTACAAAGTAAATTAAATCATTTGGAAAAGCAAATACTAGAGATTGAACCATTTCTCAATGGTATTGAAGCTTTTCAACAAATAGAAAAATATCCAAACTTTTCACCATATCAATTAATACAAAATCGTATAGGTGGATTAGAGTTAGTGCCAAATATTGAACTAGAGAAACATGGTGGCGCTGTTACGGTAGATCATTTTTTCCATCAAGGTAACGTGAAAGAATTAACTCAGTTACTGCAAATGATTGAGCAGTTTGCACGAGAGAATGATTATAATTATCCCATTGTGTTAACGATAGGTGCAAATGCGCATTGTATCTGTATCGCTTACGATCCTGTCATAGCAAAGCGTCATCATGGTAATCCTGCTAAAGCCTGGATTGATGTTGATGCTAATTATCCCGATGATATGGAAAAAGTATTTAACGCTAATGAAATAGCAGATCTTACAAAAAAGCAAATTTACGCAAGTCAAAGTCATTTACCACAGTATACCAACCCAAATTCCATTCTTGAACTCGATATCGCTATACTTGCTACTGCTGAACGTGCACTTGACATAAAACAGAAAATTATTACACCTTTACATGAACCGAAAAAAATGAGCATGTTCACGAGGTTCTTTAACGAAATAACGAGTGTTGATAGATCATATGAAAAGAAATTTCTAAAATCTAAGAAGGGAGAGCTCAAACTCGAACAAGAACATCTATTTGATAAAGTTAAAAGTTATAACGACCAAAAATCTAAGTCGTCCACAGCATCAACGATTAAAGCAGAAGTGAATAGCTCAAAGGCATCAAAACAAGAAGTTGATAGCAATACGGCGACGCATAGACCTACTGGATATAAGAAATAATTCTAGTGAATAAGCTTTTTTTCCAGAAGGCAGGGTACTCACTTGACTGTAGCACCCCCTGACTTTCTGCAAAGCTGGCTTAATACTCACGCACCACCACACGCGTGCCGCGATAATTATTATTCGCGGTAGGGCCCTCAACAAAATCATATCGCAGCCACTCCGCATCGTTCACATAGAGCCTGACGCAGCCATGACTGGCGTTATAGCCGGGTAAACCATTAGGTTCGCCATGCAAAGCCTGGCCATTGTTGAAGTACATACAGTAAGGCATGGGTGCGCCACCATTCGGTAGAGGAAACTTATGCGAGATGCAATCGCTGCTGCCTAATGAAAAGATACGATAAGTACCTGCATGGGTATGACACTCTTCATCAATATCCTTACACCAATCCGCACCGGAAGAAGCTGGCCCCCAACGCACCAATGACCCCTCCATATCGTAAGCGCCCCAGGCATGCACACTGGGATCGACCACCACTACTTTTTCCCCGGTTTCTCCCAGTTGCTTAGGAAAAGGGGCAAAGTCCATGATATCAGCTTCTTGCAAATGTTTGGGAATTGCCACCACCATGCCCTGCCATATTTGCGTATTCATCCTATTGATGCGCATCACGATGCTGCGGTCATGTTCATCAGGAAAGAGTGACGACCAGGAACCATGTCGTACGCGTTTGCAATAAAAGCCGGGGTAATCGCATAAGCTTTCGCTGAAGCGCTGTCCGGCCATTGCAATACTAGAATCAAATATGAGTGTTATGAACAATAATATAACAGCGATACGCCCCCATGCCATGGGCCTCTACTCCTTGAACCTCATACATTCTTTTATTCTATCTTATTCCACTGCACTTGAAGGGGAAGTTTTTAGTTCCCGGGTTACGCCGTCAACCCAGTTTACACGCTTTGCGCGCTACCCATGGCCTTACCCACATTATTAAACGTAGGGTGGGCAAAGCGCAGCGTGCCCACCATTTACTTCGCCAGACAATGTAAAAAACGCTGCGCTTTGCCCACCCTACCTTTACTGTCATCCCCGCGAAGGCTACGAACATGGCGAATTTCACTTGCGTGACTTTGCCCTTTCTCACTAATATTGAGTATCACTAAAACAACAATACTAGGAGTCCTCTTGACCATCTTAACCTTTTCCACCCTCCTGCTCTTCTTTGCTTATCTCGCAGGTTTATTAGGTGCCTTAACCGGCTTGGGTGGTGGTGTCGTCATCATTCCTGTGCTCGTCTTGTTGTTTCATGTAGACATTCACTACGCCATGGGTGCCTCACTCATTTCAGTCATCGCCACCTCTTCAGGCGCTGCCGTGGCTTATCTACGAGAAGGTTATACCAATTTACGGATCGGCATGTTTTTGGAAGTCGCTGCCGTCATAGGTGCATTCATGGGCGCCTTATTGGTGGCTGTTGTCCCACAAACAGGGATAGCGGTGCTATTTAGTTTGGTGATGTTTTTCTCGGCCTATTTAACTATGAAGCGTCACGAAGAACATGAATCTTATTCTATCTCACATCCATGGGCTGATACCTTACAATTAAACGGGACCTACCCGACGCGCGATGCTGTCCAATCCTATAAAGTACAGCACGTACCTGCGGCCTTCCTATTAATGGGTGTCGCTGGTGTGTTATCAGGGTTGCTTGGCATCGGTTCAGGCGCGCTTAAAGTCTTGGCTATGGATCATGGCCTACGTCTACCCTATAAAGTCGCCACCACCACCAGTAATTTCATGATTGGCATCACGGCTGCTGTTAGCGCTGGTATTTACTTTTCACGTGGATATATCAATCCCGCCATCACCTTTCCTGTCATGATCGGCGTGATTTTTGGTTCGTACTCCGGGGCTAAATTGCTCACACGTATACACAACCGCACGTTGAGACTCATTTTCAGCATCGTAATATGCATCATTGGCTTACAGATGCTTTACAAAGCATTAAGCGGAGGATTGTCATGATCACCCGACGCACACTAGAAGATGGGATCGGATTGATTTTACTGTTTGGCACCTGCTTGGCATTATGCTTAGTGACACTCGGTGGTGGTTGGTATTTATGGCAATCAGCAGCGTTACCACTATCATTTGATACAACACAAATAAACAACTCGCCGCATAACATCAAGGAAATTTGGTTAAGCGTACGTGCACTCACACCACTCGGCATCGTTCAATTAGGTTTATTTACGCTCGTCCTTACCCAAATTCTCCGTGTCGCTTTGTTACTGGTATATTTTATTCAACAACGCGATCGTTGGTTTATTGCCATTAGTACATTTATTCTTATCACGTTATTGTATAGCTTCATATGGCGACATTGACCATTCACACAGTGAGTGCATTAACAGAAATATTTACCAACTAAAAATAGTGTGACTATGAGTTAGCGTTGAAACCACTGCACTGCATATCTCTAACCTGACGGCCGAAATATTACAGCGCGAGTGTTAATCGTGCACCTTATTTGTCGTAAGACAGTTTACCACTTTTTGAAGGTTCAACTTCTTGAATGTTATCTGCTTTAGTTGCTGTAAAGATGCCAAGCGAAGCAGTAGGCGCCGTTTGTATTTGAACATGTTTAATTGGTGAATTCGTTTGAATAAATTTCAACAAAGCCTCATGCTTATCTGCTGTTAATGGTGCAAAAGGATGGTAATAGACAAGACCCGCCTTAGTGATGAGTTGGATCAGATCTGCCCCCAAATTTAGCTCTTCAATTTTAGACCAAATTGATTTGCTGTCTTGTTTTTCTTCCAGCAATATTTTTTCCCATATGTCCCATTTAATATTCATTGTTGCGTCAAATTTTAATGATGAGTTGTCGCTAGGATTCGCAACCGCTTTCGTAATAACATCGATCGCCTGAATGACTGGGTCATCAACTAATGATTTTTTATTCTTAACAACGATATCCCAAAGATCTGTATTTTTATTACGATGCTTCAATAATAATAAAACATAAGCTAAATCTGTGTCTAAGCATCCAGTAATCTTATGAGAGTATGTGTGCAGTTTCTCAAATACCTTTTCAGCAATAAATTTTTCTAAACGATCCTGCTGAGAGAGCGCTTTATACACAAACAGAGGATATAACGTGAGATCGTTCAATTGATCATATGTTATATTCTTAAGCGTCGATGTTAATTTTTCTAGGCGTGAACCATAAGTCGGCTCACCAAAAGTATCTTTTAACTCTTTAAGGTATTCCATGAGTGATGGTACATGTTTCTCTAAAATAATTTTTCGTTTATCTCCTGATAACAGTGATCCAAGTACAGCGTGTCCTTCGTCATGCTTAGCAATAGAGAAAGGACCTTCTTTATAACCATGCGCAGACATTAAGTTACTTTTGACATGACGGTTATACATGGCATAAAAATGCTTGCCCTCTTTATGCATTTTCCATAGTGTCTCGTTTCCAATGCGACCAAATCGAGGAGCGGCTTGCATAGGTTGATCAAATGACATCTCAGAAAGATATTGCTGCAGTGGGTAAGATGGAAAAGATAGGTATTCTTCTTGAATACTAATTTCTTCAGGTGGCTCCATGAAATTTCCAGGTTTAACAATTTTAGTTTTATCCCCCTGTTTAATACCAACTGAGGGTAAAATATCAGCTGTTTCTTTCAATAAAGTATATTTTTGACTTGATCGATAATTTGATTCTAAATAAATAACACATTGTTCAATAGGATTGAGTGCTAGTATTTTTTTTATCAGTGCTTCACGGTCTATCGTAACATTTAGTATTTTTTTGTAACGATCACAAATGCATGCGACATATTTTTCACCCTCTTCTGATAAATGCTCACTTTTCTCATCTACCAAACGATGCAGTTGAATTTTAAATTTGACACCAGTGCTTGTGTTAAGGTAATTCCAATTCGCCATTAAATAATCATATGCGGTGATAAATTCGCCTGGTTTAATTTTTCCCACTTGAAACAGCTTTAACAGATATATATCGCAATCATCATGATGGAATATATCCGCATGACCATCCCCCTTTTTAATCGCATTTAACAACGTATCTGGGCCTTCTGCAGTGACATCGACTTTATCAACTGCATCCTGAAGTGCTGTATTTTTTTTAATAAATTCAAATAAGTCGTCATAAGTAAACATCTTATTTGTATGATCAGGGGCAAATGATTGCATAGGCTCATCCTCTACTCGTGCGTGTTTGTTGGTTAATTATACTCGTTTTGTTTATTATTTGCACGCTTAAATTTAAGGTACTTTCAGATCTTGATTAATAGATGAAAGTCCTAACAATTTGCTAAATGTATGTTTTTTTTCAAATTTTGTAAGTGATACGCATTGTATCTTAGACAATTCATTTAGGATGCATGACGCGGTTACCTGCTTGGCAGGATGCTTACTGACGCTGGGTGGTGGCTGGTATTTATGGCAATCAGCAGCGTTACCACTATCATTTGATACAACACAAATAAACAACTCGCCGCATAACATCAAGGAAATTTGGTTAAGCGTACGTGCACTCACACCACTCGGCATCGTTCAATTAGGTTTATTTACGCTCGTCCTTACCCAAATTCTCCGTGTCGCTTTGTTACTGGTATATTTTATTCAACAACGCGATCGTTGGTTTATTGCCATTAGTACATTTATTTTTATCACGTTATTGTATAGCTTCATATGGCGACATTGAGCATCAATCCCGGTAATAGACACTTCATTACCGGGATTAGTTTGCAACAGCTTTGCCAGAATTTTGTTGAAAGGATACCTTGATACTTCCAAACCATGCGATCCGCAAAGCATAACAACGAATGTAAATGTCACACTTATATCGCATAGTGACAAGAATTTTATAAGCGCAAAAATGCTCAAAATTAGTTTCAACTATAGGCCAGCACCCATAATAACCTATGTAAATCATTAGGTTACACGAGAGATGGTTAACTTATCCAATGACCCGGGCTTTTTATCTTAGGCTATAATTATAGATATAAGTATAAGCCATTTAGGAATCTGAATATGAAAACTCAGCAGCCTATTCATACGGGGAAAAGCGAGCATGTAGCGCTTCCTAAAGCCTATGTGAATGATGTTAATGATTATGGTAGGACGCTTCATGATGGGAAACTATACTCGGCAAGTGTGATAGAAAAGTTAAACGATACGCTCAAAGACAAACCCGACGGTCGTTATACAGGCAGTATGTTAAATCTATCAAGCGTTAATGAAATCGATGGGAATGATGTAATTATTAAATTGAATAACAAATTATATGTAAGCGCAATCAGTATTGGCGAAGGTGATTTTGGTGATGTAAGTTATCTACAGGATTTAGAAAATGGAAAAGTATATGCACTCAAAACGATAGTACCGAGATTTCTATTAATGAAAAAACCACCGATTGCCGATAGTGAAAAAGCAATTACGACGATCGCTAACAATGAAATGCAAATATTACGTGACTTAGATAAAGGCATAGGTGGATTCGAAAGTAAACAAAATGAAGTGACGAGATATCACGTTATCATGAATTATGTTTCTGGGATCTCAGGCGACACACTCATCGAAGGTCAGATTTTTGATGGTAAGGACAGACCCCCCATAGAAACATGCCTGCAATTCACTCATACTTTATTGAAAGAATTAAAGGAAATACATGATAGGGGTTATTATTTTGTCGATTTTAAACCTGGGAATATTCAGTTTGATTCAGAAAAAAAAGAAGCACATTTTATCGACTATGGTAGTGCTGTAAAATATGATCCTAAAACTAGAAAAGCAAGTTCTCACACGCATGCTGCACCATTTTACGAAGATGAACATCGACAAGTCGCTACAACAGAAGCAAGCGAGGTTTATGCATTAGGATTAGCACTAGCGCATTGTTATAACTTTATTACATTACCTAAATTTCCTAAAATGCCTGTAGTATGGCACCAAAGCTCGTTTGAGAATGAACAAGATAAATCGCTTTATCATCTATTAAAGTCGATGGCTAATCCGGATCCTCATCTCAGACCAACGCTAGAGGAAGCGATAAACAAGTTATCGTCCATTATGCAACCTAAACTAGGTGCAGATGATGAGATGACACATCAAGTTACAAATAAGCAAGAAGTTGAAACTGAATATAAAATAACTACAGCACCAAAGCCTCATGATGAACAACAAGTCAATACACAAGAACAACCCAATCCAGCTAACATGCAAGAATTGCTAGCAATGGTCATGAATAAACTCGAACTAATTCCCAGGGAGAAATTATCAAATAACCATCAAAAATTATTTCAAACCTTTTGGACGAATTCTATGATGCTTACCGGTGGTGACAAATCAAAAGTCATCAAGTCGCTCATCGAATATTTTAACAGTCAATGTGAAAAATATTCAAGAAAGCATTCTTTGTTTTCCTTGAAAAAATACAATAATGCTGTAGCTGTCTTAAATTATGAAACCAAGGAACATCATCTGACGCGTGGTATTGGTATGGTATTAAAGGAAATGCTTGATCCTAGATATGAACAAGTACTTAAACAATATGGCGTTAGCATACCACCGAAAACGCGAGCAATCTTAGGCGCTTTAGAGCAACAAACTATGACGCCTGACCTCTCTTTGAGAGAAAAAATAATGAATAAATTTAAATTTAAGTGATTTACACGGATTGTATGCACATCACTCTATCTATGTTTATAGCTCCATTTTTTGAGAATTACCATTAGTTGCCAGGATACGATCGACATTTATATTTAAATAGCCAAACATATCTGCAATAAATGTTTGTGCTACCTCAGGCAATCGGGAATAATTATCACGCACTAATTGAAAGACATTGATCGTTTTAACCTGAACTGAATCCCATGCCTTCGCATCTTTATAGAGTCCACTACATGTGCCAATGTCCTCATACGCTCTATTCCACGGATCACACACCATGCCTGATTTAGCTTTGGCAAAATGGTCACCAAGCGCCTTAGGATTAGATCTAATCAGCGTATCCTCAAGATCGCTATTCAACACGAGGAAACCATGATCTTCGATAAAATGCTTTTTAGTATCGCTCACCACGGATACAGATTGAATTTTTGTATTTGTACCTTTATCCAAATCACGGTGAATGATATCGAATATCGCAATTGCTTTATGTTCACCACACGCGCCAATATCATATTTCTTCGCAGCTTCAGCAAGATTGTGCAACTTTGCAAGTAAGGCAACATCCGCTGCAATCGCATTCACGACGTTAGCCTCTTGACCGTTGAGCTGCTGTACGACCATTTCCAACTTTTGATTATGTTCAGTCAACCATTTTTTAGTTGCTTTATCTGCATGTTCACGTTGCTTTAGAAACGTAGGCATATCCGGTTTAAATTGCTTGAACATTGAAATATCTGCTAGACATACCTCTGAGTCGACCCCTTTATTAATGCAACTCTGAGGTACCAGCTTCCCCTCAGCAGATCCCACTTGTACATCAGCTTTATTAGCTGTTGTCACTTTTGGTTTTTTACAGATGCTGGCATGGAAATTATTTTTAGGGCTCGCCGCTTCACTGGTGCTAACAAGACTAAACAAAATCCACGCTGTGTATGCTTTGTAAGCCCATTTACCTGCTGATCGCCAGACAGATGACGTAGTCGCTGCACTATTCGTTGGTTGATTCGGTTGCATATCGTGATACCCTGATGTTCGTACGTTATTGATTAATAGTTGGAATATTTGCCTTTTCGCATAGAAGTATAAAAGTTCATTCGCCAAAAGGACTTGGATACAGCAAGCAGGGTAGCTGATTGCATCGTAATTTAGATTAACATTAGATTAATACGAGAAAATAAATACAAAAGACGGGCACGCACCCTTTGAGACGGCATCCTGAGGGATGCAGGCTTTTTCGTGAACGTTTGCGAGCCCGCCTGCCTGCCCGGCTTTTGCTTTTCGTGCCCGTACCCGTGCCCGTGTCCGGCTTTTGTTTTTATGTCTTCGTGTGTTCATGGTGGGCACGCGGCCAAACCCGTTCGCCCCGAGGAATTTCATCCCCGTTCGCCCTGAGGAGGCCGCGTAGCGGCCGTCTCGAAGGGCACCATCTCGAGGGGTGCCCACCCTACCTTTACTAATAATCGGGATATTACTTGTGGGTAAGGCCATGGGTGTAGTGCGCAGCACCCATTCTACTAATAGCCAGTGGCGTCGCGATCAAACACCCCTACATATTCAGGCACACGGTTGACACCAGATGTAATTCGGCCATCATGAAAGAGATGGATCCAACGATAACCAGGTGGAACATTATCGAGCGCAAATTTCTTGATCATGCCTTTAAATTGAAAACATGTCGCTGGTGCGGCATAGCATTGAATGCCATATTTTTCTTGTTCGAATTCTTGATGTATGTGACCAAAAATAACGTGCTTCACTTGCGGATAGCGCCGGACTCGCACCCAAAACTCCTCGGCATTGTCTACGCCTAAGCGATCTAACCATTCAGTCCCCACCGGCATCGGTTGATGATGAAACATGACCAGTGCATGATGATTTGGACATGCTTCAAGGCAGCGTTCCATGAACCGCAATTCTGCTTCATCTAAATGGCCAGCGACTTTTCCCGGAATTTGTGAATTAAGGAATATGATATTCCAATTATCAATAATCAACTGACGATCGATATTGATGCGTCCGCGCGGATAAATACTATACATCATTTCCACGTTGTCATGGTTACCAGGGAATACATAAACTGGTCTGTCTAAGGTCGTCACTGCATCCGCGACACGCAGATAGGAAGCTGCTGAACCATCCTGGGAGAGATCACCCGAAAGAATCACAATATCGGTATCTGCAATACTGTCTTTTACCATCTTCAACACAGCGTCAAAGCTTTCTTGGGTATTTACGCCCAGTAAAGCGCGATTAGGATCAGCAAATACATGTAAATCACTAATTTGAGCAATTCGTATGGGTCTTTGAGTCATAACAATTCCTTTTGTTAAAACCAAGTTAGAGCGTCGTGATTTTTTCCAAATACAATCTATCGCACACATAAAAAATAGCAGCCATCACGCCAGACAATGCCATTAAATATGCCAGTGAAATGATGGTGCCATTGAAATAATAACTGGCTAAACCACTACCGAGTGAAGCAAAAGCGCCAAAGAAAATAGAAAACATCGACATGCGAGCACCCATCGGCTCACTACTTGCTTCTATAATTAATCGGTTGAGCGGTGTCATGGCGAGTGCCGCGCCTAAAGGATAAGGCAATAAGCTCATAATGAATAAGAGTAAGTGTTCTGGGTAATAGTGACCAAATCCGATGGATGCGATCGTACATATAAAAATAATGAGTAGAGAAGATTGAATCACACTTTGTGCACCAAAGTAACTCAAAAGTCGCTGCATACTTAGCATACCAATCATGTATACCGTGAAGACCACGGCTTGGATCAAACCAAAAGCGACAGGTGAATAATTGAATGCGGAGATCACAAGTAATGGACCCGCAGATAGCCAGGCGATAAAACCACAAAAGATGAAACCGAGTGTCATCATTCGCACCATATACGTCTTGTTAGTGAGAATACGCCAATAACTACGTCCCAGATTACCGATATTTAATGGTTCACGCAAATGCAAGGGATGCGTTTCGGGCATTTTATAATACAATGCCACGAGCGAGATAATGGACATCACGGCAATAACGACAAATATGCCACGCCAGGACATCAGCGGTAATAAGAAACTCCCGAGTAAAGGACCAAAGGCTGCTGCCTGTATGGATACCATGCCCATAATCGCTAAAATGCGTACCGCTTCTTTAGTTTGATAGGATTCATGAATTGCCGCATAACCCGGCACTAACATTGACGCCACCATGCTCCCTTGTATAAATCGGGCAATCAACAGCAAATTGATATCGCTAGTGACCGCACAAGCAATCGTAGAGAGTACATAGACCACCCCACCCCATAATAACACCGGACGCCGGCCATAACGATCAGATAACGGCCCAATAAAGAGTGGCGTGACCATACCACCCATAAACCAACTGGTGAGTGTCAATTGCGCTTGATGAGAATTTAGCCCTAAGGTTTGCATCATCTCAGGTAAAGCTGGGAGATACATATCGTTGGAAAGATAGGTGGCAACCTCATAGAGAACGAGCAGTAAAGGAAAGACGAGTGTTTTATTATTGTTCATTTGAGTATAGCAACTATTGGTTGAATTGGTGCCAAGCCGAATTAGACAAAGTGTGACATAACTCAGCCCTAAAAAGCTATGTACACGAGCGGGATTTTATCGACATAATTTAGCCGTCTTAATAGCATGTGTTGAAAAATTGTATAACTATGAGGCTATGGACTATGATGTAAATAGCACCCTCACTTTATACTGACCCAAATGCCTGAGGAGCAATTATTTGCTCCTATCCTGCTGCGAACGCGTAAGTCTTTTGATCATTTTTTCATGCTGTGGATACGACTGACAGAGGCGAGCTGTATCTGCCAACTCAAAATCTTTATACTCAAATCCTGGTGAAACGCTACAACCCACTAAACTGTAGCTATCTTTGTTCACATTTTCTGCCGCAAAATAATCACCCGCGTTGATGCAAAGTTGAAAGGAAGCATCTCGCGTATGGCGTGGATCACCAAGTACATAGGTAGTCAACTGACCATTCGTATCAATGACATGAATGTGCAGTGGCGAGCCCGTGTAAAAATGCCAAATCTCATCTGATTTGAGGCGGTGCCAAGATGAAAAATCCTCTCCCTTTAATAAATAATAGATTGCAGTACCAGCGCTTCTTTCCTCACCATCAAACTGCGATGGTTTTGTGGACTTGACCATGCTGCTTGACTTGTGTGTTTGCGTGTAAAGACCACCTTCAATATGTGGCTTCAGGTGTAATAGGTTGATGAAATATTCAATATCAGATTCAGTGTTTTTAGTAAGATCATTGTCGTTGTGCATCTTTGATGAATCCATCGTCTATACGTCTCCAAACGCTGTTATATGATCAGTCTAACGATATTAGATCATGGCAGATGACATGACGCAAAATAAAACTCTTTTATCTCCCCAGCACATGATGTCAGAATGTGTTCGCTTGTCTAACAAAGTCTGGCATCATGTATTATCATTGATAACATCAAATCATCAATGGCTTCATCAAACAGCGAATTCATATACGTGATAGCCTAATGCAAAAGCATCACATCAAGTAAATACGAGAGGAATTTATGTTATCACAAACTTGGTATCGAGATAATTATGTTATTTCATCGGATAAGACAAAGCTTGACCCAAAAGTCATCCATCAATTTCTAACTGACAGCTATTGGGCAAAAGGTAGAACGTTTGAGGAGGTAGTCGGCTCTATCGATAAGTCTGTATGCTTGGGATTATACGACGGGAACAAGCAAATTGGATTCGCACGTGTAGTGACTGATTATGTACTATTTGCTTATCTATTCGATGTCTTTGTTTTACCCTCTTATCAGGGCATAGGGTTGGGAAAATGGTTGATTGATACACTCTTTAAAGTTGAAGAATTAAAAGCTATTAACACGTGGATGTTAGGCACCAAAGACGCTCAAAAGTTATATGAAAAATTTCAATTTAAACAACATGAGTATCCCGATCGCGTCATGATGCGCAAGACAAATAGCGAAACAATGTAAGTGAACCACCAATAACGATAAGCTCGTCAGGTGATCAATTTCATCATGACAATCATTGCCAATTTTCATTTATTTTTTGGTGTATTTTGCTTATCTGGTGTAATGTTCAATTCCGCAGTTGCTATGGTTTGTTTCATTTGACTAAAGAATGGAAGCTTGAATCTAAATTTTGAATTCTTGTCGTCGGCAGCCTTCTTGGTGAGCGAATCACTCGGTATCGATATATGATATTTAGTTTGGATTAATTTGAGATCATCGATAAAACCTTTAATCACTATTTTTGTTTCTGGTGCCGTATCTTCTTTATTCATTTTTATTTCTAATTTTTCGATAATATCATTAGAATATTTCACAAATTCATGTCGATAAATATCTTCTTTTATGATTGACGGTATGTTACTTAAAAACTTATCCCAGTCAATGATGCTTTTTTTAATTTCTGTTATCAACTCATCATCTGTTGGGTACTTATTTGAATCTGTATTGAACTTTCTTTTTTCCAGAGCTTGTTCTAATGCATAAACTGGATTACGAAGCGCTTGGTGTGACGCCGAATAGAAAATAACATCTTTAATTCGATCAGGTAAAGGTGTATTTTTGTCATCAAGTTTTAAGCCTCCCTCTTTATTGATGCTTACAACACCATATTCTAATAAATTTGCCATGGCATATTTAATTTTACCTAATTTTCTTGTCCAACGTATAGCTTGCATCATTGATGTGGCATGTTTAGCATTGCCAGAGGTTAGTTTGTTATAGTCACGTGCATGCTGATGTTTTTTAGAAACATTAGTAGGTATAATTCCTAAATGCTGAGCAGCTTCTAATCCATCATTCAAACCATGTCCAACCGGATAGTTTGGTGTGAAATAAGCATCACCAGCAAGATAAAAGCCAATACCATTGGCGTTAACAAAGGCCGCTTCATCTGCCTTTTTACTTCCACCTTGGAAACTCAGTATTTTTAATTTATTTTTCACGTTGTTTTTACTAGTCTTTACTTCAACTTCTAACTCATCTACTGAGCATGTTAAATAATCAGCGGCTGCTTCTTTCACATGTGTTAAAGCAATTTGATCGTGTGCTTTTTTTAATTTATCTATTTTGGTTTCAAGGTGCTTGATATCTTCTTCAACATATGTTTTTAAACTATCATCCTGCAACGTAGATAATTCTAATCTTTTTTTATGTAACTGCTTGTGTAGTTCATTAATTTGATCGTTTAGCAATTTTATCTGATCATATGTCTGGTGCGATATTTCGCCAATAAAACTAAGTTTCACAGATAAATATTTACTCTTTTGATGAGATTTTTTATCAAAACGCAAAAAATATAAATGATGCTTTTTAGATTTTTTATCTTTGAGGAAAGAGGATAAAAAATCTCTTTTAGGCAAATCTAATTTATTACCATCTTTTCGTTTTAAAACAACATATGCACCTAAGTGGAATTTCTTTTCAAGGTGCTGCATGTTATTTGGTGTTTTTCGTGGGTCTGGCGCAGATTGATTCTTGCTTGCCTTTTCGGATAACAGCGTTTGATCCTTTACTGTTTTATTTTTTGCTGCATGAATTTTAGCATAGGTTGGAGAACGAGCACCATCCGCAGCAATGAGGTTTTTAAAAGTAACTGGTTTAATTTGCGTATGAGCATCTGCCTTTACCAAATTCGCTTTGCCATTATCTAAATCAATCTCATCTAATGTTGTTTGATACTTCATATCGATAGAAGCGCCTGTCTGATTTTTTAAATTCTTTATTCTATTCATAATAAAACTTTGCACTGAACTCAGTTTAATTTCAGCTGATGTATCCAAATCATTTATGAATTTAAGATCATTTTCATTCAATTGATCCTCTGAGGTGATCATAGCCAATAGTTGTTCTTTGGACTGCGGATTAACAACAACAATTTGTGGTCGTGCCGCGGCTTCGGCTTCCGTACGATTTTCCAATATCAATACCTTTTTTCCTCGCACAGCATTCTCATATGCGGCAGCTAACCCGACTGGACCCATACCAACAATCACAACATCATATGCATTTTTGTCGTTATTGTTATCAAACTTTGTTTCCGCTTTTTGTGTGTCTGCACTCTGTGAAGAAGCCATAGAACATTGCCTCCACTCTCGTATTTTTTATTTATACCTCTATTATATGGTATTTTCGTCGATGATAGATGGTATGGAACTTGTTAATTTATTTTGATTTATTATCATATCGATACTTGCCGTAGACCGTAGGTTGATACCATGTTATCCGGTGCTTTGGCGTCGAGTCTATTTGCACATCAGCGCTGACGGCATTTACATAATCCACCATCAAAGAATATATTCAAAATCATAACAAATGATGAAATAATAATGTTTCAAAATACGATTTCCCTCTAAATTCAAATCACATGTTTTAGAGGGAAATTCAGTCAGTGAGGTTGAAGGAAAAGACAGCGATATTGCAGCACTATAGGACGGTGCTGAACAAACACGCAGCGTAAAGTTGATCTATATTCGCAGTCCACAATTATACGGATGTTCACATGAACAAATTAATGTATTGGATAATGCTTCTTTGCACCTCACCGTCATTGTATGCTTTGACAACTTGCAACGTCACACTCAGTTCAGATAACAACCCTGGTGGTATTGGCGAAGCGGGTGACCTGAGATATTGTTTAAATACAATGAATCAAACATTAAATACCACACCTGATGACTATGCGATCGTATTTGCTTTTCCAATGACGATACAATTGAACGGCATTCTGCCAATTATCAATAATTCTGCCAATCCCGTGAATATTACGATTGGCAATCCGGGTAGCACGCCCACTGTCACCATTGATGGTAACAGTAATACTTACAGCGGATTTTTCATTCCAATGGGTAATGTCACCATACAAAACATAATATTTCAAAATTTAAGTGCGAAAGGTGGTAATGGTGGTGATGGCATTTCGGGTGGCGGTGGTGGCTTAGGCGCCGGCGCTGGCATCTATGCACCCCGTACTTTTTTGAATGGTTCAAATCCATCAATCGTGTTGATGAACGTATCCATCAACAATGTGACTGCTGTAGGTGGTAATGGCGGTAGTTATATAGGTCTTTCATCCACAGGTAATGAGGGTGGTGGTGGCGGCGGTGGCTTTAGCGGTAATGGTGGTTCTATTACCACCACTGGTATCACGGGTGGTGGTGGCGGCGGTGGTTATGGCGGTGATGGTGGCAGCGTCACCCTATCGACCGGCGACCCACAAGGTGGTGGTGGTGGCGGTGGTGGCGGTATAGGATCTCGTGCAACGACAGGAACACTCACAAACCTAGGTAATGGCGGTATAGATCAATACCCAGGCATGGATGGTAATGGTTATGGCCTTAATATCACTGCTGGCTCAGGCGGTGGTGGGAATATCGGTGGCAATAATGCCGGTGGTGGTGGTGGTGGCGCTATGTCAGGTGGTATCACACTTTCTGGTGGCGGCGGTGGCGGCAGTGCCGGATCCGACGGGCATCAAGCGCAAGGTTCAACCCCACCTGTACGGAGACAAAGCACCCAACCTTCCGGCGGTAATGGTGGCGATGGTGGCGGCGGTGGTGGTGCTAGCGTTGTTATTCAAAACCCTAGCAATAGCATTGATGGCGCTGCTGCCAATGGTGGCTACGCGGGTGGTGGCGGTGGTGGTGCTGGCACTGGTGCTTATGATATCGATTACAGCGTCAAAGGTGGATCAGGGGGCATGGGTGGTGGCGGCGGTGGTGGCGGCGTCAATCAAAGCGGTCTCACATCAGCGCAAGGTGGTGACTCGCTTGGTGGTGGTGGCGGTGGCGGCGGCGGACCCTCGAATGGCATTAATGCATCTGGCGGAACCGATGTAGGCAACCTTGGCGGTGGTGCTGGTGGTATAGGTGCCAGTACCTACGGCGCAGGATTTGGTGGTGGCGGTGGCGGCGGTGGTAGTGCTCTAGGTGCAGCCATTTTTGTAGATAGCAATCTGAATTTCACCATACAAGCATTATCTGGCATACCAACCACCTTTAACACTGCTAACAATACTACACAAGGCGGTACGCATGGTACTGGCGGCCCTGGAGGATCGGATGGTTTGGATGGAACAGCCATGGGAAATAGTATCTTCCTACGCTCAGGTGCTTCTCTCACATTCGCGGCCAACGATATTCATGACTTAATGACACTTGGCGATCAAGTCGCGTTCACTGATGACACCACCTTTGGTCTTGGTGGCACTAGTGTCTTTGTTAGGGGAAAAGGAACGGTTGTATACAACGGCACAACCAATTATCAAGGGACGGTCAAGATCGACAATGCCATCTTCAAAGTGAATGGGCAAATCGATCAAGCATCCGTGTCCGTCTGCAGAGACATAGGTATTAGCACACAACGAGGCACACTAAGTGGGGTTGGCAGCTTGACCGGAAATGTCTTTGTGAATTCTGGCACGATTTCTCCTGACAGCGGTGGCACACTAACATTGGGTAGTTTAACGCTTAATTCTGCGAGTGGTGGTGCACTCGGCAGTCTTGTCCATATAGACATAAATGGCAGTGGCAACTCATTAGTTGCCGTGACGGGTCCAGCGACGCTCGCAGGCACCTTGGAAATCACGCTAGACCCCAGCGCTCAACCGGGACAATACACACTACTCACGTCAGCGGGACTGACAGGTACTTTTGATACGGTCACCTTCACGGGGAAAACACCGAACTATTCTATTTCCTATCTACCTAGTGGCGCGCCCACCCATGTGCAACTTAATTTTCTTGGCTACCCAACACCAACCTCTGTAGACATACCTGCGACAGTAAATGGATCGCCCATTTTGAATCCCGCCGTTGTCTGTTGTGGCAGGCCAGTGATTTTGGGACCTTTACCTGTGCCAGGCACTGGTCCCACCGTTTATACAGTCGTCAATCGTACTGGAAATGTCGAATGTCAAATTGGGCAAACACCCTCTCAGACCTATTTAAAGATGCGAGGTAAAAGCGGTTCCTGCACTATTGTTGGTAGAAAAGATGGTATTGTTTCTAATCCTTTAACGGTGACAGCCCCATGAATAAACTTTCGACAGTAATAAAAAGTCTTCTGGTCGCTATCTGTATGGTTGGCGTAACTTTTGCAGAAGAGTCTCATTCCTCTTCAGTATTAATGCGTTGGACGGGATTTTATGCGGGCATAGAGGGGGGAATCACATTTAATGATGTGCAACTAAGATCACAACAATTAGGTTTTATTTCCCCGAGTGAAACTTGTAATAGTCATGCAAATTTTTCATCTTTCTATCCCGGCATACAAGTCGGTTATATGTATCAATTAACAAATGATCTTATATCAGGCATAGAAGCAAACTTCAGTTTTTATACCCGTCAACAAGATACGTTCAGTTGTCACTGTGACACTTTGGTCAATGTTTCAGATCGCTTCTCATTCAGAAATAGAATGCAAAGTACCATCAAGGGTCGGTTAGGTCGCGCCCTGAATTGGCAGCAACGCACTTTCTTTCCCTATTTAACAGTGGGTACAAGTTTTACGAATGTCATGTTGGCATACAAAAATGAAGGCGGCGATCATTATGCTAACCGTAATACACATGCAGGATGGCTAGTTGGCATAGGGCTTGAGTGGTCTTTAAAACAACATTGGTCATTACGTGCAGAATATAATTATGCAAATTATGGGAAGACGATCAAACTGAATATGCCCAATATTTATGGCTTGATAGATCCTAACGGCAAAGCTCATATTGATCTAAATACGAATAACATTAATTTGGCGTTGAATTATTGGATGTAACCTACCTAAACTTGTCTGATCGCATCATGTATCAGGCGTTATCTGTACCGCTGGGTTATGTGGTGGGCACAAACATCAGAAACTTGGGAAAAGCATAAACTCTTGCAATATTTTATTGATGTCTGCACGCATGAAGCGACCGTATCTATGCGCCTCCTGATGAGGAGGCATCCCTTGTCCGTTCAGGTCCTGAGGAGGCACCTCTCATCCGTTCACCCTGAGTAAGCATCCCATAGGGATGCCGTCTCGAAGGGCTTGAAGGGCGTTACATAGTCATCAAGAAATCAACACCGGGGCTTTTGAGCTCGCGAGTGTGGTTGCATGAGTTTTCCAAGACTAGTGTTTTTGATCGACATAAGATTTGACAAGCAACCCGAAACCACAGCGGCGCAAACCCGCACCCGCGCGCGGACGGGGCACCCCTCGCTAAAATAACTATAAACAAAATGATCAACACCCAGTTTAGAATTAAAGAAAGATGTAACTTTATCCTCCAGTAACTTCGATCGAGATAACACCTTCTTTTTATCGACCACCTCGCCAAACCCATCACAGGCGCACTGTGCCAGATTCGCCGTGAAATAGCGTTGTATACCACCCAATACGCTGACGGCCGCTAAAGTATTTTTAGCACTAAAATATCCGCCACAAGCGTCGAAATTGTTGTCGTATAACGTCAGTGCTTGTTCAAACAGCGCTTCATTGAAATGATAGCCAGTTTTGATCACGCCCGCTGTTTGCTGTTTGAGATAATCTTTAAATGCTGTCACCGTTTTTTGCGCTTCTTCTGGCGTCTTATCTTTAATCGCGGCAAATACGGTGTTCAACGCTTTTGAATCACGTGCTTTTCTTTCTTTTTCTAACGCTTCAAAGCCTTCTGGAAATTGTTCTGCATATTGTTTTTGTTTTTCTACTTCGCCATCGGGTATTTTTTTAAAGTAGGTAGCAATCATCTCTGCCATTTCATTAAATTTCTCCGGCAAGAGGCTCACATCTTTCGCTCCTAAGGCGATTTGGAAGGCAGTGCCAAGAATCTTTCGACCTGCTTCATCGGTCACGGGTGCTTTCACTAGCAGTAATCGTGGATTCTTCGCCAGAAGCTTTTCTGCTTCTTTCATTTCGCCATACACGACGTGTTGACATAATTTTTTTGCCAATTGTTTTTCTATTTCGGGTTGAAAGAGATTGTGAAACGTATGACAAGTTTTAGATAATGAACGCATGACTTCCACCGATACATTTTCTGAACCTTGTGCGGGGATGTTCAAGAGTATTTCATCTGGAAAATCTAATAATGATTTTTCGCCTTCATTTTGTACGATGCCTTTTCTACTATTTGTCATAGCACGCCACTCTCGTTTTATTATTGATGAGCAATAGTTAACGTTATCACTATCTAATAGTCAATACGTTATCGATGATGTGGATAGCTATTTTGGGTTGCGTTTGATTTACTTAATCAGTTGCTAGGTGGGTGCCATACAAAGCGTAAACTTGAAGCAGGCAATAAAAATGGCCAAAGCCTAGATCAACTCAGGGTCTTTTACGTGATATTGGATCTACGTCTTTGTGATGTTCCACATTGAGTTCATTTTTAGGCGGTTCTATTGCAGTTGACCTTGATGATTTTGGTTCAACGACATCCTGTTTTACCACAATGTCAGGTTGCTCCTTCAGGTTTAAACGTTTCATCACTTGATGCGTACTTGTTCGTGACTTAAGTGCATTAGATAATTGCGCATAGCGCGTCAGTGCTTGATTCAAATCGGTTGCAACAGGTTGTATAAAACTTAATTCCTGCTTGTTGTTTGTTACAAATGAATAGAAGTTGGTTGTGTTCGCCAAGTGGTACATTAGCTTTTTAGTATCCAGCTTGTCATTAACGATACATGATTTTAATAGTTCAACTTGCTGCTTGTGGCTATGAACCGCTTCGAGGCGTTTTATCACGACAGCAACGGGCGGGTCCAATCCCTGTAAAAATGTTGCGCTTTGAAGCTTTTGCAAATAAGGTAATAAATTTTCATCATTACCATATCTATTTGCAAGTTCGATCATATTCAACTTATTGTCTTTAATACAACTGGCGATGCCCTGTGCGTAGATAATGCGAGGGTCTTGTTTTAAAGCGTCTATGTGATGCGCCAAATCATGGTAGAAGCTTTTCTTATCCAGCATGCTCAATTCAGTGTGACGCACAAATTCATGTTGCCGCGCATGCTGTTGTGCAAATGCAAATAAGCCGGGATAATCTTGGCATGCTTTAACAAAGTTGGTTACGTTCAACTTGCCGTTCGTTATACAATGCTCCAGCACTATGCCGTATCCCAAACGTTGTAATGAAGTTTGACGCGCTACTAACTGTGCTGTCATGAACTGCTTAAGATTATGTCGTAATTTAGCCGTATCTTGTATAGATTCGTAATCGCGTGGTTTCATCCCCAGACGTTGACAGAATTTTTTTAGTGAGTCTAAATCATATGCCTTCAACCCATCCATCGCTGCTTCGACATACGTTGACAAAGTCAAGCGAGAAATATCACCCATTTTGATAAAAACACCGGCCATTTGCTTACTGGTGATAACCTCTTTGTCATATTCTAAGAAATGGTTTTTATAAAATTTATTGAGAGGCAATCCAGTTTTACGTGGATCAAATGGATTCAGATCAGCAATTAAATTAAGACAACCAGCACCATAATCTAAACACACAATATGTTCTATACCATCCTTATCTTTAGCTACACCAAAATTCCCATTATGCACACCTAAGTCACCTAACAACAGTCGAGGTCCCATGAGCTCGGCGAATTCCTGTATGAAGGCTGGATTATCTTTGAAAACTTGATCGGTGACTGCACGTGCCTCGTGATTGAAGACGGCAGAGGGTCGTTCCATCGTTGCGAGCTCTATGAGTGCCAGATCATGCGCTAACTGATTCACGCGTTCTGTTGAACGTGCTAGCGCTAAACTCGGGTCAGCTGATTTTTCTAAGGCAGAGAGCGTTGCCAAATGATCATCATATGCTTTTTTGAGTAAGGCAAATTTCTCTGGGACGACACCTTTTCCAAGCGCAAAATTATACGCAGTTTCTAAACGTGTGCGAAACGCAGCTAAGGTATTTTTATCTGGCTGTCTCATCTGCGCTAAAAATTTTTGTTGTAGTGGTTTAATGTAGGCATGCTGCCACAGGTCGCGTTGATAACCGTCAATGAAAGTTGATTGTAGATAGGGGTCATTGATGTCGCCATGCGCATTGACTAAGGCAACTTTTGCGATGCGTTCTTTAGGGACACCTAAATGATGATGAGCAATATTTGACAATATTGAACCTGTCACGTATTCAGCATAAATCTTTGCTGGTCGTATCTTAGTTTTGCGAGTGATTTTATTTTTTTTGTTATCTTGTTTGAATAACGCTCGTGGACCTGTCTCACCATGTCGATAAACCCCACCAAACTGGCCAGGCCGGTTAGCACCACCCTTCTTTTCTTCCTCTTTTTGCCATTTAGGGCCAAAGGGTTGCACTTCGACTTCATTTCCTATTGATTTATCTATATTTTCCACCATAAACGGCCCCAATCATCGTAGGCATATGATGTGTAAAGTATAGTCTTTATGTATATTTTTTGTACTTTTGATAGCGAGAACTATGTAGGCGTTGCCCAGGCTCAAGTGTTTTAACTGGGACATAGTTGACAGTTCAGTATGTCCATATCTTGATGGTCAGCGTGTCGCTATGATGTGATCTTTGCAAAGTTTTTATTAATCAAATATGTTTACCTGAGATTTACTCATTTCTCAACTTAGCCATTTTCCTAAAAAAAATCGCCACAAAATCTTTCTAGGTATAGATCATTGAATGGATAAACTAGACGTGAATTAGGTGCGCGTGATAAATATTGCACTTCACAAAAATAAATAACGCTGGGTGAATGATGAAAAATCGTCAACAAGAAATCATAAATATTAGTCAGTCTAAGAACAATAATGAACATCAATCGGTTGTAAGAGATCAACAACCCAAAAACGCCTATTTAGCATGGCTTCCTAAGGAAATTTTAAAAAAGGAAATAGGCAAATATCTTTCACCCGAAGATAAATATCACTTATCACGAGTAAAACATGGTTTGCATACCTTATTTAAACCCGATGCTAGTCGACATATTCATCAATTTCTCACCGCTGTCGTGCGTGGTGAAAAAGATCAAGTAGAAGCATTCTTGCAGCGTGATCCAAACTTACTGTTAGAGAAAATTCAAGTCACTGATGAAGCGGGTCGAAAGATTGTTGGCACTGCTTTCCAAATCGCCTTAGGCGCTAAAGACGTAAGTCCGTTCCCAGAGAACTTTAATGAAATGGCAGAGATGATTACAAACTACTTTGATAAGATACCCGATGGCGGAGTAGAAAAGCAAAAACAATACGCCGAGCAATTCCCAGAAGGTTTTGAAGCGCTAGAAAAAGAAAGACAAACACGGGATTTAGAAGCGTTGAACACCGTGTTTGCCGCGATCAAAGATAAGCCTCTAGCAGAAGCGGAAGCAGCGGTGACCGTATTTCAAGACTATCTCAAAAAACAAACGGAAGGCGTGATCAAAACTGGCTATCATTTTAATGAAGCGCTGTTTGAACAAGCACTGACGTTATACAGAAACAACTACACGGCGTTTGATGGTTTTAATAGTGATAAAAATAATTTAGCGGCTGTCAAAGTCTTAGGTGGTATACAACGCTATTTCACGGCGAATTTGGCGCAGGCTGCTTGTGATGGTTTTGGCATAGTGGTCGATGAGAGGAAGATGTTATCTCGATCAAAGTTACTGGCAGATGGTGTTTCTTTCTTTAGTGCTAAACTTGGTGTGGATCATTTTGTTTTTAGTTATTATTGGACGCGTGGCGTTGCTGGGCATCTTCCCCGTATGGGGGCTTGCGAGGGTGTTTCGGGGCAGCACATTTCAAAACTTATATCAAATAAAAACAACACTCTTGAAAAACTTATGCAACCACACTCAGCACAGAAAAAGACGCGATGTGTCATTTCCTGATGAGCAAGTGACGCCCTTCGAGACAGTGGCCCTCGCGACGGCATTCCGGAGGAATGCTTCCTCAATCATCAAACTCGAGTCATATTGTTATTAATAAATAACTTATAATACCTCACGTTTTCTTAAACAATATACAGTTATCTATTTTTGAAGTCGTCATACCTTAAGCGTTTCTTAAATTATTAATTTAATCATCCATTTTAATGTTTATTTAATGTAGCGCAACTACACTTTTCATTACTGTAATCATTGATGACGAGAATAGTTTGTGGATAGTCGTATTTATAGTTCATATACACACGAAATTATATCGCAACAACGAATTGAGGAAGAAAAAAAACAAAAACCTCAAGCCGAGGTTACGATCATCTCCCTAGACATCAATAAAAATGACAATGATTTCGAAAGCTACAGTCAGTTATCTGCGATTGAAAAAATAGAATATATCGCAAGTCGTATTGAGCATATTTGTAAGCTACTGTCTGTCAAGCAGCCACATGCTATGTGGATTGTAGTATGGCGAGAATATGGGATTACCGATAAAGTAAATCGAGCTATAGACAGCCATGCCAAACGTTTTTTGAAAGAAACATTTTTTCATTTAACAAATAAATATCTTCAACTAACAGTTATTGCTGGAACTGTTTCGACTAAAAAAAACTATACCTATACGACCAGTACCTCTCTTGAAGCAAATAAGAAAAAACTTGAATACTTAACTGAACAATATAAACAATTGTCGTGGATTAAGTCCGTAGAAGCAGTAAAATCGAAAAAAAAAGAGCAACAACAAATAGTAAAGGAAGAAAATGCCATTGCTAGTGCTCTGGTAAACACAGATCAAGCGTTTCAGGTACTACGAAACACATGCTACGTTTTTACCAGCGGTTGTATCTGGCGACATGATAAAAAGATGCCAATGAATGAAGATGAATTTAATACTGATTTGAGTCACGCAATTTTCCAGCCTGCACATGGTAAAAATAATAATACGGTATGTTATCTTAACCATCCCATTCGTCAGCAGGTTGTTGTTTCATTTTACATTGAGATATGCAGAGAACATGAATTTGCTTTGATGGAAAATAATCATAAACCTTTGATACATTTTTTGTTATCTGATACTACCCATATAAATCTTAACCGTCTTCATGGGCATTATGCAATGCAATTGGATAGCATTACTAAACCGCGACTCATTGTGTTGGATAATGATAATTCAGAATGTACAATGCAATTTTATCAACATAACGTTTTGAAGAAAGAATTTACACTTGTTGGGCCGTTAGCTTTGTTAGTGCCATTTGAAAAGCAAGTTATTCAACAATTAGATTCGTGTTTGCTGTATGTCAAGAAAGAGATTCGTTATGTTTTAGTCATGATAAAATCAGCGTTTATAAAATCCTGCGAAGAAGGATTTTGCTACGCATCCGATAGTATTCGTTGTCTTGAAGCGCTTCTTCTCGAACACCAAGATATTTTTGTTAAACATCCCATCATCGATTTTTTTGAAGCTCACAATAATGAGCGTTTAAAAAAGACATATGTAAGTTTGATCAGCCTTATTCATCAACAAAAAGAACGGATTGAAAAACATAAGGATTACCTGTCTATCATAGATGCACCACTGCTCAACAAATAAAATTCATTCATGTTTATATCGTCTGTGAATATTTAACAAATTGATCAATTAGTACTACTCGGCTTTAGCCATTTTACAAAATAAAGCATCACAAATTCTGTCTAGGTATGGATCAATCAATGGATATTATTTGACGTTAATTAGCTGCGTGTGATAAAGATTACACTTCAAAAAAATATAAAAACGGGGGCGTGTTATGAAAAGTGGTAAACTAGAAGTCACGAATAATGATCAATCAGTAGGGAGCAGTGTAGCACAAACGCCGGTAGAGCAGCCCCAAGATGCACATTTAGCATGGCTGCCAGCAGAGTTTCTAGACCCGCGCATCGGGCACATCGGCCAGTATCTTTCACCCGAAAGTAAATATGCGTTATCAAGAACATCCTATGATTTACACACCATTTTCAAACAAGCGGCTAGTCAACATATTCATCAATTTCTCACCGCTGTCGTGCGTGGTGAAATGAAAGAAGCAGAAAAGCTCCTGAAGAATCATCCACGCTTACTACTAGAGAAAGCACAAGTCACCGATGAAGCGGGGCGACAGATTGTTGGCACAGCCTTCCAAATCGCCTTAGGGGCGAAAGATGTGAGTCCATTCCCAGATAAATTTAATGAAATGGCGGAGATGATTGCTACCTACTTTAAAAAAATACCCGATGGCGAAGTAGAAAAGCAAAAACAATACAACGAACAATTTCCAGAAGGCTTTGAAACGCTAGAAAAAGAAAGACAAGCGCGAGATTCAGAAGCGCTAACCACCGTGTTTGCCGCGATTAAAGATAAGACGCTAGCAGAAGCTGAAGCAGCGGTGACCGTATTTCAAGCTTACCTCAAACAGCAAACTGCGGGCGTGATCAAAACCGGCTATCATTTCAATGAAGCGCTATTTGAACAAGCACTGATGTTATTCAGCGACAATTTCGATGCTTTTGGCGGATATTTTAGCGATAAAAATAAGTTAGCAGCCGTCAAAGTGTTGGGTAGCATACAACGCTATTTCACGGCAAATCTTGCTCAAGCGGCGTGTGATGGGTTTGGCAAGGTAATCGATGAAAAGAAGGTGTTATCTCGATCTAAGTTACTGGAGAATAAAGTTACATCTTTCTTTAATTCTAAACTGGGTGTTGATTATTTTGTTTATAGTTATCGCTGTGTTGCCCGGGCTTCGGACGGGTCGACAGCGGGTCAGTCGCTATTGTTTCGTCGCTTTCAACTCTTATGTCGAACAAAAACAACAGTCTTGGAAAACTTATGCAACCACACCCGACTTCGAACAAGCCCCGGTGTTTGATTTCTTGATGACTAAGTAACGCCCTTCGAGCCCTTCGAGCCCTTCGAGCCCTTCGAGACGGCACTACGTGCCTCCTCAGGGTGCGCGGGTCTATGCCTCCTCAGGGTGCGCGGTTCGATCACTCCAAGGGGACGCATATTGTGCGGTCGCCTCATGCGTGCAGACATCAATAAAATATTGCTAAAGTTTATGCTTTTCCCAAGTTTCCGATGTTTGTGCCCACCACATAAGCGATCCGCTGGGTGCTCGTCATGCATCAAGAAAAGAATGAAGCAGAAGCTTTCTTTAGCACGGATTTAGGCGCAACGCCAGAAAACATCATCAATCAATTTGTCCTACGCTGAAACATAGAAGTCACATTCGCTGAGACATGCGCGCACCTTGGTGTAGAAACAAAACGGCAGTAGTCTGACAAAGCTATTGCTAAAACGATACCTTGGCTGATGGCTTTGTTCTCGTTGATATGCTTGTGCGCCATTGAGATACTAAAAAATAATACCCTACCAATTCTCTCGACTGCTTGGTACGCCAAAAAATCCGATGCCACCTTCTCTGACATCATCGCTTTCATCAAACATAGCATTTAGGCTAAAAACTATTTTAACGACTCTGAGTTTGATGGGGAGCACATGAAAAATGAACCAGAGAAATGGCAAACGCTGTTAGATCAGCTTTCGCGCGTGGCTTAAATGGCCAAACTCAAATAGAAAGGATATATTGCAAACCTGTATTTTGGAGCAGAAGTTATTGTCTCTTCACCTGCGGTGGCGCACCACTTTCGATTATCAAGCAATATATCGAACAACCGGAAGCACTAGAATAATAACTGTGCTTACGCGCAGTGCGACGCTTTTTGATAGGTTGAGTTAGCGTTGCCTAACCCAACCCGATGCTTCACTGACACGGCAAACTTCTCACGATTGATTAGATACACTACAGGGCAGGATAGCAGAAATACCGCCACCAGTTTCAAATTCACCTGCTGCATAAATGATACCTTTATCCCCGAAACTGAAACCATCAGGATTTACTAAATTATAAGCTCTTTCACAAAGTTTATGACCTTCTTTATCTAGCGCAATTAAGTTTGGATACAAATTACCATAGGTACCATGATGCGTATTCACCGCATAAATCGTATTATCCGGCGATAAAATCACATTGGCAGGTAACCCTACATAATCATGATATTGCCACATCACTTGACCCTGATTGTTTAAAGCATAGATGGTACCTTGTGCTTGACCATCAGCATTCATGCTGGATACATACACAACGCCGTCTTGCGTTGCGATAGTGATTCCTTGTAGATTTTCATCAAAACGTTTGGATGTCCACTTGACTGTACCATCGTTTAGCACTGCATAGATGACATCATCCGTCATAAAATACATGACACCATCTTTTCCTAAGACCGCTTTATTGATAGGCATACCTGTATGATGCGATTTTGCTATTGCCAATTGTTGTACCCATACGAACTGCCCTTTAGAGGATACAACATATAACTTACCTGTCATTGTACCAAGATATATTTTCGTATTCTCTGCAACAATAGGATTTGCGACAACTCTCTCCGGCAAGTGAACTTGCCATTCCAATTCACCATTTAGATTAACTGCGATCAGTGTGGCGGTTTTTTTGCCCCAATCATCTAGTGTGATATAGATACGATTATCTGGCCCTAACTGCACGCTTTTCACCCAAGTGGTTTTTGTATAAGTCACATTGACAGACTTGAGCCATTTAATTTTTCCATCAGGCTGTATAGCTATCAACTGACTAGAGGTTTGATGAGATCGCCCATCAGGTCCTGAATAAGCATATACCGTACCATCCGGACCAATTAGGGTATTAAAATATCGTGCATGTTCTCCACCAACTTGCTGGCTGACCGACCACTTTTTCGTACCGTCAGGGTTCAACGCCAAAATAATAGGATCAGGATAGCTCACAGCTGTATAATAACGCGCGGTATAAATACTACCGTCTTTCGCAATGCTTGGAACGGATAACTGTGCTAAGTTCACATTGTCTTTGTAATGCCATAAAATATTTTCTGAGGATGCTAGCAACGTAGCTGATGCAAACAAAGAAGTTAAGGTTAGTGTGAATTTTGTAATCTTCATAAAGCTTCCTTTTCAATAAATTTAGCGATCAAATTTTTTTCGATGCTAGCGTACACTCATAAGATAAGCAACATAACTCCATGTAAATCTATATGATATAAACTTGCAATCAACAACATTCGTATGTTTGCCATTAATAAGTTACTCTCATATTCGTCACTGGTGTCTTGCAACATTTTGCATACATTTGTTCTTTAGAGACATACATCAAACTGCCATTCCATATTTGCATCACGCAGTTCCGGTACGGATAATCGATGGGACATGTCGGACTAAATGCATCGACCACAGAAATAATTCCCCAATCAATATGCTGCGCTGGTGTTTGTATAAAGCCCGCAGATCACGCAAATTCACCCCACTGCTACTAATCACTTTGCCTTCTTATATAATTGCTTACCCCTCACCGGCACTTTGGGACAATTTACCATGCTCGCTGCATTCGCGGATAAAGGTGATACCACGACCAACCATTGATAGCAAAAGTATTTTGTGGAAGCACATAGACCACGGCTAACAATAAACTCAGACGTTTCATGTCTCGAGTTTGGCCATTTTTTACTGCTTGCTTCAAGTTCACGCGTCTATATGGCACCTACCTAGCAACTGATTAAAAATAAATCAAATTGAACCAAAAATATCATCCACATCATAGGTTATATATTGACTAATACATGGTGATAACGTTAACTATTGCTCATTAATAATAAGACGAGAGTGACATGCTATGACAAATAGCAGAAAAGACATCGTGCAAAATGAAGGCAAAAAATCATTGTTAGATTTTCCAGATGAAATACTGTTGAACATCCCCGCACAAGGTTCAGAAAATGTATCGATGGATGTCATGCGTTCGTTATCTAAAACTTGTCATACACTTCACAATCTTTTTCAACCCGAGATAGATAAACAAGATACAAAAATATTATGTCAACACGTCGTTTATGGCGAAATGAAAGAAGCAGAAAAGCTTCTGGCGAAGAATCCCCGCTTACTATTAGTGAAAGCACCCGTGACAGATGAAGCCGGTCGAAAAATTCTTGGCACCGCTTTTCAAATCGCTTTAGGGGCTAAAGATGTGAGTCCATTCCCAGATAAATTTAATGAAATGGCGGAAATGATCGCAAGCTATTTTGAGAAAATACCTGATGGCGAAAAGGAAAAGCAAAAACAATACGACGAACAATTTCCTGAAGGCTTTGAAAAGTTAGAAGCAACGCGCAGAGCGCGGGATTCAGAAGCGCTCAATACCGTGTTTGCCGCGATTAAAGATAAGCCTCTAGCAGAAGCAGAAGAAGCGGTGACGGCATTTCAAGATTACCTTAAAACACAAGCGCAACAAGTCATCAAAATCGGCTATCATTTTAATGAAGCGCTGTATGAACAAGCACTGACGTTATACAACAACAATTTCGATGCTTGTGGCGGATATTTTAGCGATAAAAATAATTTAGCGGCCGTCAAAGTGTTGGGCGGTATACAACACTATTTCACGGCGAATCTTGCTCAGGCCGCGTGTGATGGCTTTGGCAAGGTAGTCGATGAAAAGAAGGTGTTATCTCGATCTAAGTTACTGGAGGATAAAGTTACATCTTTCTTTAATTCTAAACTGGGTGTTGATCATTTTGTTTATAGTTATTATGATGGTGTGGACGCGGGCATGGGGGAGTGTGGATTGGGTGCATGCCGCTTGTTTCAAATCTTATGTCAAACAAAAACAGCAGTCTTGGAAAACTTATGCACCCACACTCGGCACCGAAAAAGCCACGGTGTGTGATTTCTTGATGACTAAGTAACGCCATTCCCTAGCGAGACCCTTCGAGACTGCACTTCGTGCCGCCTCAGGGTGAACGGGTGGGTGCAATGACATGTGCGGACGTCATGAGGAGGAGCTCGCAAGGGCGACGTGGTCATCAACAACGCGTTGTCCTTGAATAGCAGGTGACATGTAAATTGACGCGGTCAGCGCTGATATGCTAAAAAATTAAATGCGACAAAAATACATAACACAAGGAGTGTGTGATGAAGAATAGTGAACGAAAAGTCACGGACACAGATCCAACGGTGAATAGTAACGCACCACAAGCAAGAATACCGCAACCCCAAGATGCTCATTTAGCATGGTTGCCCAAGGAACTATTACAAAAAGAAATCGGCCAGTATCTTTCATCTGAAGATAAATACCATTTATCACGTGAATCCTACGGTTTGCATTCCCTCTTCAAACAACCTGCGAGTAAACACGTCCATCAATTTCTAACGCACGTCGTGCGTGGTGAAAAAAATGAAGTTAAAGCTTTCTTGGATAAGAACCCCTCTCTACTGTTAGAAAAAATACAAGTCACCGATGAAGCAGGTCGAAAGATTCTTGGTACCGCATTCCAAATCGCCTTAGGGGCGAAAGACGTGAGTCCCTTCCCAGATAAATTTAATGAAATGGCGGAAATGATCGCAAGCTATTTTGAGAAAATACCTGATGGCGAAAAGGAAAAGCAAAAACAATACGACGAACAATTTCCTGAAGGCTTTGAAAAGTTAGAAGCAACGCGCAGAGCGCGGGATTCAGAAGCGCTCAATACCGTGTTTGCCGCGATTAAAGATAAGCCTCTAGCAGAAGCAGAAGAAGCGGTGACGGCATTTCAAGATTACCTTAAAACACAAGCGCAACAAGTCATCAAAATCGGCTATCATTTTAATGAAGCGCTGTATGAACAAGCACTGACGTTATACAACAACAATTTCGATGCTTGTGGCGGATATTTTAGCGATAAAAATAATTTAGCGGCCGTCAAAGTGTTGGGCGGTATACAACACTATTTCACGGCGAATCTTGCTCAGGCCGCGTGTGATGGCTTTGGCAAGGTAGTCGATGAAAAGAAGGTGTTATCTCGATCTAAGTTACTGGAGGATAAAGTTACATCTTTCTTTAATTCTAAACTGGGTGTTGATCATTTTGTTTATAGTTATTACGTGGGCAGGCAGGGGGGAGCGTGGCGCGAGGGGCAGGGAGGTCGGGCGATCGGGGCGAACGTTGTTTCCGTTTCAAATCTTATGTCAAACAAAAACAGCAGTCTTGGAAAACTTATGCAGCCACACTCGCGAGCTCAAAAGCCCCGGTGTGTGATTTCTTGATGAGTAAGTAACGCCCTTCGAGACGGCCGCTTTGCGGCCTCCTCAGGGTGCTCGGGTCTATGTCTCCAAGGGGACGCATATTGTTCGGTCGCCTCATGCCTGCAGACATCAATAAAATATCGCAAAAGTTCATGGTATTCCCAAGTTGCTGCTGTTTGTGTCCACCATATAACCCAGCGGTACAGATAACGCCTGATACATTTGGATAGAAATCCATGATTGACCATTTGTTTAACCTGTTCGCGCGCTTTACGCAATGTCCGCGGATGGGGAACAATGCTTATTGGCTCATGCATTTGATGATTAGATGACGTCCTTACCCCCCCCTTTTTTTTGACCAAATATTGATCGTCTCTAGGTGGCGCCATTCGCTCATCATTTGCATGCGTTACGTTGGTGTTATCTTCCATTAGTGTCGGAGGATAGTAGATGCCTAAAAAATGAAATCCGGATTTTTACATTGCCTATGCGCGACTTCTTGCGTGATAAACTCAAGCGTCTTTCATGTAATATTGCCATCAGCCGACGCCGGCAACGATTTAGCTGACGTTCTGGACTTTGGCCATTTTTCTAAAGATACTGCCGCAATGTCTGGCTAGCTATTGATCAAGGAATGGATAAAGTGATGTGAACGAACGAGGATGATGAAAAATAGTTAATATTATTTTTACGCCCATTAATTTTGTCTTAATTTAGCGTAGCGTTTCTCAGACTATACTTCTGCCTTTAGCGACTATTCACTACACCTTAATAAATGAGATATCCCATGACAAAAAGCAGAAAAGATATTGTACTAAACGAGGACGAACCATCATTGCTAGACTTAATGAAGCAGACAGACACGCTTAATGTTGCGCTTCCCAAATCTCAATCTGCTAGCGACGCGATAGAAGTCATGAGTAAGTTATCGCTGACTTGTCATACGTTTCATAGCTTGTTTAAACAACAGCTAGATCAACAAACGGCAAAAATATTATGTCAACACGTCGTGTATGGCGAGAAGAAAGAAGCGGAAGAGATTCTGGAAATAAATCCCGGCTTACTGCTAGTGAAAGCACTCGTGACTGATGAAGCAGGTCGAAAGATTGTTGGCACTGCCTTCCAAATCGCTTTGGGCGCCAAAGATGTGAGTCCCTTCCCAGATAAGTTTAATGAAATGGCGGAGATGATCGCAGGCTATTTTGAGAAAATTGCGGATGGCACTAGCGAACAGCAAAAACAATACGCCGAGCAATTCCCGGAAGGCTTTGAAAAACTAGAAAAAGAAAGACAAGCGCGAGATTTAGAAGCGTTGCAAACCGTATTTGAGGCGATTAAAGATAAGCCTCTAGCAGAAGCAGAAGTTGCGGTGACCGTATTTCAAACTTACCTCAAACAGCAAACTGCGGGCGTTATCAAAACTGGCTATCATTTCAATGAAGCGCTGTTTGAACAAGCACTGACGTTATACTGCATCAATTTCGATGCTTGTGGCGGATATCTTAGCGATGAAAATAATTTAGCGGCCGACAAAGTGTTGGGGGGTATACAGCGTTATTTCACCGCGAACCTTGCCCAGGCATTCTGTGATGCGCTTGGCAAGGTAGTCGATGACGAGATGGCGTTATCTCGATCTAAGTTACTCGAGGATAAAATTACATCTTTCTTTAATTCTAAACTGGGTGTTGATCATTTTGTTTATAGTTATTATGGGGACGGCGAATGGAGGGGTGGGGTGCGTGTCGGCATCGAGTGGGAATGTCTTGGGATGGGACTGCGTTACGGGCTTGAGGGTCAACGAATTTTTTCAGATCTTATGTCAAACAAAAACGTCACTCTTGGAAAACTTATGCAACCACAATCGCGAGCTCAAAAGCCACGGTGTGTGATTTCTTGATGAGGAAGTGATGCCCTTTCAGCGGACGTCACCTCGGCTTTGAATCCACTGAAAACATGGATCACCACGCTCGCTGCGCTCGCTCGTGATGACGGGTTTAGGGGCTGCGCTCACTCGCGATGAACCTTAACCTCGTCATTGCGAGGAGCTCGCAAGGGCGACGTGGTCATCAACAACGCGTTGTCCTTGAATAGCAGGTGACATGTCAATTGACGTGGTCAGCGCTGATATGCTAAAAAATTAAATCCGACAAAAATATATAACACAAGGAGTGTGCGATGAAGAATAGTGAACGAAAAGTCACGGACACAGATCCAACGGTGAATAGTAATGCACCACAAGCAAGAATGCAGCAACCCCAAGATGCTCATTTAGCATGGCTGCCCAAGGAAGTATTACAAAAAGAAATAGGTCAGTATCTTTCATATGAAGATAAATACTATTTATCACGTGAGTGTCACGGTTTATATACACTCTTCAAACAACCTGCAAGTCAACACGTCCATCAATTTCTAACGCACGTCGTGCGTGGTGAAAAAAATGAAGTCAAAGCTTACTTAGATAAGAACCCAGAGCTACTCTTAGAAAAAATTCAAGTCACCGATGAAGCGGGTCGAAAGATTTTTGGCACCGCATTCCAAATCGCCTTGGGCGCCAAAGATGTGAGTCCCTTCCCAGATAAGTTTAATGAAATGGCGGAGATGATCGCAAGCTACTTTGAGAAAATACCCGATGGCGAAAAGGAAAAGCAAAAACAATACGACGAACAATTTCCTGAAGGCTTTGAAAAGTTAGAAGCAACGCGCAGAGCGCGGGATTCAGAAGCGCTCAATACCGTGTTTGCCGCGATTAAAGATAAGACGCTAGCAGAAGCAGAAGTTGCGGTGACAACATTTCAAGATTACCTCAAAAAGCAAACTGAAGGCGTGATCAAAACCGGCTATCATTTTAATGAAGCGCTGTTTCAACAAGCACTGACGTTATACATCAACAATTTCGATGCTTGTGGCGGACATTATAATGATAAAAATAATTTAGCGGCCGTTAAAGTGTTAGGTGACATACAGTATTATTTCACCGCGAATCTTGCTCAGGCCGCCTGTGATGGTTTTGGCAATGTAGTCGATGAAAAGAAGGTGTTATCTCGATCTAAGTTACTAGCGGATGATGTCACTTATTTCTTTAATTCTAAACTCGGTGTGGGTCATTTTGTTTATAGTTATAAGTGGCATGGCTGCGGCCGTGGGTTGGGGACGACGCCGACGACGATTGCAGTTTCAAATCTTATGTCAAACAAAAACAACTGGCTTGGAAAACTTATGCAGCCACACTCGCGAGCTCAAAAGCCCCGGTGTGTGATTTCTTGATGACTAAGTAACGCCCGTCTTCGAATGATTCTACCTTGCGCGCGGACATCACCTCGTGTTGCAGTGCGTCGAAAACATGGATCGCCACGCGCGTTACACGCGCTCACGATGACCCCTGATCTCGTCATGACGAGGAGCCCGGCAGGGCGACGTGGTCATCCATAACGCGTTGTCCTTGAACACCAGGTGACAGCGTGCAGCGCTAAGACAAACGTCACGCAATAACCTAAACCTTGGCCATTTTTATTGCCTGCTTCAAGTTTACGCCTCGTATGGCACCTACCTAGCAACTGATTCAGCATAAATCAAATTGAACCCAATATAGCTATCCAAATCATCGATGATATATTGACTAACACATGGTGATAACGTTAACTATTGCTCATTAATAAAGAGACGAGAGTGACGTGCTATGACAAATAGTAGAAAAGACATCGTACAAAATGAAGGCGAAAAGTCATTGTTAGATTTCCCAGACGAAATACTCTTGAACATCCCCGCACAAGGGTCAGAAAATGTATCGATGGATGTCATGCGTTCGTTCTCTAAAACTTGTCATACACTTCACAATCTTTTTCAACCCGAGATAGATAAACAAGATACAAAAATATTATGTCAACACGTCGTGTATGGCGAAATGAAAGAAGCAGAAAAGCTTCTGGCGCACAATCCCCGCTTACTATTAGTAAAAGCACAAGTCACCGATGAAGCAGGTCGAAAGATTGTTGGCACTGCATTCCAAATAGCCTTAGGCGCCAAAGATGTGAGTCCTTTCCCAGATGAATTTAAAGAAATGGCGGAAATGATTGCTACCTACTTTAAAAAAATACCCGATGGCGAAAAAGAAAAACAAAAACAGTACGCCGAGCAATTCCCAGAGGGTTTTGAAGCGCTAGAAGAAGAACGACAAGCGCGAGATTTAAAAGCGTTACACACCGTGTTTGCTGCGATTAAAGATAAGACACTAGCAGAAGCAGAAGTTGCGGTGACAGTATTTCAAGATTACCTCAAACAGCAAAATGCGGGCGTGATCAAAACTGGCTATCACTTTAACGAATCGCTGTTTGAAAAAGCATTAGAATTATACAACAACAATTTCGATGCTTGTGGCGGATATCTTAGCGATAAAAATAATTTAGCGGCCGTCAAAGTATTGGGCGGTATCCAACGCTATTTCACCGCGAATCTTGCACAGGGCGCCTGTGATGGTTTTGGCAAGGTAGTCAATGAAAAGAGGGCGTTATCTCGATCTAAGTTACTGGAGGATAAAGTTACATCTTTCTTTAATTCTAAACTGGGTGTTGATCATTTTGTTTATAGTTATTATGATGGTGTGGACGCGGGCATGGGGGAGTGTGGATTGGGTGCATGCCGCTTGTTTCAAATCTTATGTCAAACAAAAACAGCAGTCTTGGAAAACTTATGCACCCACACTCGCGAGCTCAAAAGCCCCGGTGTGTGATTTCTTGATGACTAAGTAACGCCCTTGGAGATGGCGTCCCTCGCGACAGCGCTACGCGCTTCCTCGGAAGCGCCTCCTCAGGGTGCGCGGGTCTATACCTCCCAGGAGAGGTATATTGTGCGGTCGTCCAGGCTTTAGACATCAGTCAAAAAATTTCATTCAGGTGGAGAATGAGCGCCACCTGAATTTGATACCACCAAACGCTCACGCGCTATAGTGATGGTCTTAAACCTCGAAAAAATTTTGATGATGTGAGCTTAGCCGCCTTAATGTGAGCCAGGAGTTCTTCTCGACGCAAATGTGATGGATAAGATAAGACAACATAACTGCGCGCACCGAAACTGAATCGTTCATCCACATAAGCAATGGGCCGTAGTATTGACTGATGCAAAAAATAACGTTGATGTTGCGCCCGCCACGTGCAGACGCCAACCGATGGCTTATTACCTTTGAATTGTCGTGGCACATGAAAGAACTGCATCAGCAATGGCTTAGGAAAATTTAACTGTACGATCTGGGTGTGACCTTCGTCCAATAATAGTGTTGCTTGTTGATGCGAGATCATTTGCATGGGATTACGTAACAGCGACAGCAAAGATGGCGAGCCAAATTCACGCTCAAACATTCCCCGGGTACGCCAATGACGTAACTGTGTAAAATCACGCGACTCATGGTGAATTTTCGTTAGGAATAACTGCCAGCGGGATTTATCATGCTGCTGCACTCGTTGTTCAAACTCACGCTGATCTTCATGGGATACATCCCAATGACGCGCATTCGTATAAACATGCAATAAGTCTTCCATTTGAGGTAACAAGCGTGGCCCAAAATGCGAAAACAATATCGCTAAATTATCTAGGCTCACTTCACGTGTCAGTGCATGTGGCGTTTTAATGATATGGGCACCATCAATGGTATAAATCTCACCAGCGGCAAGCAAGTAATTTTTAAGATCTTGATCGTCTTGCAATATGCCTAGCGCATGTTGATGCGCAATTTCCGTCACTAACTGCGCTAACACATGAGACGTCTCCGCACTCGCACTGGCATGCAACCACCAATCTCGTAAATTTTGCGCCTGTGGAATCGCTGCAAACAACACGGCATGCGTATGCCCATCCCTACCGATGCCTTGCGCGTAAATGGCTGGCGTTTTTATCCCGTTAGTTTGCAACAAGCGTGCACCGTCAACATCTGCCTGTGCATGTCGCGCTGCATATTTGCGGTGAAAAAATAATTTAAAAAAAACCGGTTTACCTTGCCATACACCAAATCCGAATGCTCGCTTGCGTTTCACAATGCGCAGTGTCGTCTCGGCATAAAAGTCATCGCCGTGATTGAAGTGAAAAATGAACGGTGGTAGTAAACCATAGGTGATTTTATTCAGAGTCTGCCATGATGGTGCGGGTGTGCGACAATCCATTTTTAATCCTCGAAAATTCTGCGATGCGATGATGCGGCAATAATTATGAAATTTCAATCAGTTAGAAATATATATGCGAGATCATCCTCAATGCCAAGATGAATTTGATTAATTAGTGTATCTATTTTTAAATTATGTCTACAAAAAATTCTCTAATAAGCTTTACAATGTTCCTCATGGAACATTGACGAGGTGCACATCCCAATGACGTCACATTCTTTGACGGATCCTGGGCGTAGTGCGCATCCCTTCTGCATGAACGTTTGCGTGCTCGGTTTGTACCAACAACCCTGTCACGTTCGCTAGCTATGCTGTTATGTTCGCTACTCAGCTGTCATCCCCGCGCAGGCGGGGACCCATCGCTAACGTTCCTTTGTTTATCGTAATGAAAAATGGGTCCCCGCCTGCGCGGGGATGACAGCTGAGTAGCGAACATAACAGCATAGCTAGCGAACATGACAACGTGGTAGCGAACATGATCCAACCTATGTGTGACAGTAGTGGGAGTCTACATGTTAATAGGGAGATAGCTATGGGTGGTAGAAGTACATTTATTGAAAAATACTAGACTAGACAAGGAGATAGACATCCCATAGCTGTCACATCCAATTTGATCGATGTGTGGACAACTATGGGAGACATTTGCAATGAATTAAATTATATTAAACTCTATATTTATCATTAACTTACATCAAACTTCGGTCACCGTAGTGGACTGTCTGAGCAGACGTTGGATGATACTGGCACGGATCATATTACTTTTCACGCCCTCAATTGTTGGATACTGCGTTCTGACTTTTATAATCGCTCGCTCGATGCGTAACATCAGTTCTTCAGGTACACGAATACTGATGATTTCATTGAGCTGATCCATGTCTTCAGCAATATCTACTAAGGTCGGATAGTCAGATAGAGTTAAAAAAGACTCTATCGATTCTATGATCCATTTACTCTTGCCACGCATCCCATAACCGTCTTCTATCACACGTTGTTGTAGTCTGCGGTGGAGATTCTTTTGTAACTTAATCGAAGTCATCACTTTTCTTTGCGTCGTCATACTGCCATCTCTATCTCTAAAATTTCAATTAATTTACGGAAAGCCTTGGTCACCTGTCGTAAATCCATCCAGTTCACTTGGGAGAATACCTCTGCATGTCGATCATAGCGCTTTTGGCTAATCACTGATTCAATGATTGTCCTGACTACTTCTGCTTGTAAGGTGGCACCCATGTTAACTTTCGCTACACTCCTTCCCCTATTCGTACTGGGTAGCGATGTGTTTGTTTTCTTTAATAATCTTTCACGGCTAATGATAGTACGAAGCTCTTTTAAACTCGAGCCATTAATGCAAGCCTCAATTGCTTGTCTACGCACGTCTGGCAGGCTAATGCTGGCAAGTAATGCAGCTTTATCCAAGTTACGTATGTTACCGTTTTGAATGTGCAGTTGCACATCATCTGGCGCATTCAATGCGGTTAAGTAATAAGTGGTTTGTGAAATAGATAAGCCAGTAATATTTTTGAGTAAAGTCGCAGTCACTTCAACAAAGCCATGTTGCTTCTGATATTCGTCGATGATATCGCGCACGTTATCCAAACGTTCATTCAGTGTTAAATCTTCTCGCGCCGTGTTTTCAATCCACTGCACTAATTTCAAATCAAAGCCTTTAGGTTTCTCATTGAAAACACGTGCTTCAATTTCTTGCTTACCTGCTAAGATAGAAGCGAGGCAACGACGCTCACCAGCGACGATGCGATAACTCTCTCCTAACTTATAAACGACGATGGGATTGATAATGCCGCTTGTTGTAATGGTATGTGCAAGTTCACGTAGGCGATCCAGTTCATCATACTTTTGTTGATACAATGGGTCATCAGGACGCAGGCCTTGTTTAACGTCAGTCAAATCTAATGTGAGCTTACGTGGATTATCAGGATCTAATTCAACACGTGACAATGGCAACACAATGTTTCTAAATACACCTGCATTATTTTCAACAACATGGATGGTCTCACTCAACCCGCGTGTTAGTGCTTCTGAAATACCAAATCGTTTTTTCTTGCTCATGAGAATATCCTCGTGGTGATGTAATCGCAAACTTCCATGGCTTCCAACTTGGCCACATGGGGTTCTGAAAAGTCGAAGATGGAACGCGGTGTAGAGTCCGCTGCATCAACTTCAGCAAACACAATACGTTGGGAAAATTTCACTGGCAATACATATTTACCGATGGCAGGATTATCTTGCAAGCTCTTCATAATATCTTTATGCAAGCGTGTTTGCTTAAACATGTTTGGCAAAATACCAACTAATTGTAACGGTCGGTTTTTTTCGCGTGATAAAGATTCCTGCATCCACAATTGCAACATGCCATAGATCCCTTGCACAGGTTGTTCTTCCATTACCGATGGAATCACAATATGTGTAGCCGCTTTGATAACGCTGATTGTCAGAGGTCCTTTAGATGGTGCCGTATCAATCACCACTGCATCATATGCAGCACGAACATCCGCTGAATTTAAAAAGTTTGCGAGTTGTTTATGAACTTTCTCTACGACTTCAGAACGACGTACCGACTCCGCAGTGAGCAATTTTTCTGCATGACCAGGTGATATGTCTAAGTTTTCCACATAAGTAGGATAAGGTACAACACCTTGTCCGTAAAATATCTCGGCAATACTGCTACGACCATCCCAATCACTATCATCCGGATCAAGTGGATCATAGTCAGGATGTATTGGTGGGATTAATCCTTCTGGTGCAGCTGGATCAATTTCCATGTTGAGATACTGATGTGAAAAATTGCATTGTGGATCGAAGTCGATACACAGTGTCCTGAGTTTTTTATTTTTACTGAGATACTCTGCCATTATTTTGCTACACGTTGTTTTTCCTACACCACCTTTGTTGTTAACGAAGGCTATGATTTGCATGAAAGACTCCTTTCATTTGTATTACGATAATGCTCAATATATCATTTGTATGGTTTTACATTAAATAAAAAAACAACACAGCTGTGACATGCTTATGTTGTGTTTTTGTTTATATTTAGTTTAGTTTTTGTTTACGCGCTCGCAACGCATTGAATAATAACATGAAAAATGCGTTAAATGTGACGCTTATGGTAATTGTTGTGACGACTTTGGGATACATTGTGACGTTCTTGGGAGAGGATGTGACTTCTATGGGAAAAAATGTGACGGATTTGGTAGTAAAGAAAAAAGATCCACGCAGAGAATTAAAGAAGCATGCAGCGACGATTCACTGTTCGAATACGCTCAGCTTATTGCAACGCAAAATTAGCAATGCGCTCTTGTACCATGCGTATCATGAACTCATGCAAAAAGAAGAGCATGAGATCACCGTGAAACAGTTGTGTCGGTTGATTGGCTACAATGGTAACAACCATTCAGCTATCAAAGATGCGCTCAAAGAATTGATCTCTACTGTCATTGAGTGGAACCTCTTCGATGAGGTTACAGGATCTGAGAACTGGAGTGCTAGCTCGATCATAGCGAGCGTGAGCCTCGAAGGACCCCTTTGCTACTACGCTTACTCACCACGTATGAAACAATTGCTGCATTCACCCTCGATGTTTGGCAAGATCGACTTGGTGATCCAATCCCGTTTCCGTTCCAGTTACGGTCTGGCACTTTATGAGAATTGCATTCGTTATCGCGGCTTACCCCAGACCAAATGGTTGGACATGGATTTATTCAAGAAGCTGATGGGCGTGCCCGCAGGCAAATATGGCGTCTTCCGTGATTTCAAGCGACGGGTACTTGATAAGGCGATTGCCGAAGTGAATACTTACTCTGATTTAGTCATCGCTTCTGAATTTTTCCGCGAAGGTCGTAAGGTAACAAAAATTCGATTTAAGTTGAAGGAGAGGGCCAAGCGGACACGTTTGGGGAACTATCTCCCCTTGAAGCACCCAGAGCAGGAAGTATTGCGAGAAAAGCTATTACAGGGCTTCGGACTGAATGAAGAGCAGGTCGAGCAGTTGCTCACCGAATATGATACAGCCTTCATTGAGGAAAAGATCACTGTCATTGCGAGCTCCAAGGCATATCAAGAAGGACGCATCTTAAATTTGGCTGCTTACTTGCTGAGTGCGATCAAACATAACTATCAACCGCCAAAATGCGTTTCTAAGCCAATTGAAGTTGCACCAGTGGAAGTGATAGGGGCGATTGAGTTAGCAGCACTGAAGCGAAAGGTGGAGCAAATACGGCTGGATTACAACACCTACAGAGAACATGCCATCCAACAAGTCATTGATGCACTGCCAGAGGAGCGCAAAGCGCGCTTTATGGCAGACTTCTTTTTGTTTGCAGAACCGGTCATTAGCATGATTGTGCAATTACAACGACATACTTACACACGCGAGAATGTGATGACATCACCACAGTTGCAAGCATTGTTACGACAATACGCTTTGCGTGAGTTAGACTTGCTAACGATGACGCCGTTTGACAGCTTTGTCACTCAACAACCGGCAGAGTCATTGGCGGCTTGGGAAAAGCTGAAATCCTATGATCCAGAGCATCCGTTGTTGTATTTCAAGGATTAGAGACAAAAGAAGGCTATGCAAGCGGGCTCGCAAGCGTATACGAAAAAGGCTGCATTCCTCGGGGCGTCCCTTCGAGATGGTGCCCTTCGAGACGGCCGCTATGCGGCCGCATCAAGGGCGAACGGGGATGAGGGTGTTGTGTCATCATCGATGCTGTGCGATAAACCGGAGGGTTGGTGCCCTTCGAGACGGCCGCTATGCGGCCGCATCAAGGGCGAACGGAGATGAAATTCTCTGGGGCGACCCCTCGAGACGGCACTTCGTGCCTCCTCGGGGCGCACGGGGAAAAATGTCCTCGGGGCGCACGGGTTTCGCAGCGTGCCAACCAACTTATCCAACAAGATTAAGGATAGACTATGCTAGCTGATCATACTGTGACACCCAACGACATCACAACGTTGCATCCACACGTATTGGCTACGATTATTCTCATCGAAGGTTTCGTTTCCATTGCGACAGAGATATTGGTCATCCGTCAGCTGTTACCGGTTGCAGGGGGCAGCGTGATCGTCACCAGTTTAGTCATTGGCTTTTTCCTCTTATTCCTTGCGCTCGGCTACCAGGCAGGTGGGCGCGTGCTAGAGCGACCAATTCAGCACCTGCGGCGCAACTTTTTGTTAGCAGCAGCATGGCTGGGTGTGGGATGTTCTTATGTGTTTGTCACTTTGTTCTTTTTTTATTTCCACCGTTATTTTAGTTTTCATGTGATATACCCATTGCTGTGCTATTTATTGATTGTAATTGCGCCACTAATATATTTATTGGGTCAAACATTACCAATTACCATGAATTTTCTACAACAGCAGCGTGTCGCTGCGATGGGTGGCTACATTTTAAGTTTGAGTACCATCGGTTCATTCCTAGGATCCATAGTCACTTCATTGGTATTACTCCACTATGCAGGTGTGGCACAAACGGTTTGTTTTAATGTGTTACTTCTCTTGCTCCTTCATTGCGCGCTCGCTGATAACTTGCATCGTTGCTATAAAGCGTTCACGACATCATTCTTATTCGCGTTGGTCATTGTGATTGTGAACATTGGCGCAGAGAAAATGTTATTTACGTTGACCGATAGCTATGCCAATTATCAAATTGTGAGTGATCTTGATCAGGATCAACGCATTGCCAAAACACTGGTGATCAATGAGGCGCTGAGCTCCAAATTAGACGCGCAAGGTCGTGGTTTTCAATATATTGAAACAATTAAACGACTGGTTTTCGATGATTTGCATTTGCGTCATCAATCCATGCTGGTGTTAGGTGCAGGAGGATTTTCATTGACGGCCACAGGTACTCACGATAATCAAGTGACCTATGTGGATGTGGATCCAGCGATCAAGCAAGTAGCCGTACCACGTTTTGTTGCGGAGATGAAGAGTGCATTTGTTGCCGATGATGCGCGCCACTTTTTGAGTGTCTCTGACCAAAAATATGCGGTGATAATCAACGATGTTTACACAGATTATAAAGCAATACCTGCACATTTACTTACCGTTGAATACGTGCGACTGATCAAAAATCATCTAACAGCAGATGGAACAGCGATATTTAACATGGTGGCAAACCCGATGTTGACCGATCGCTATTCAAAACATATTGATAATACATTGCGAAGTGTGTTCAGAAGTTGCATGGCACTTCCACAAGCCTATGTGAATCGCGCCAGCAATATCATTTATCTATGCAGCCAACGTGGTCTGAAGGATCACGGTGTCTATCGTGACAACCTCAATCATTCGACCACTGACTCTTTCAGCTGGTGAAGCTGAAACGTCCCATGGGTGGTGCTGCCAGAAGCATCAGCAGACACTCATTAAGACAACGTACTTTTTAATTCATCGTCATGGGTCAACGCATCAAGACCACTACTGGTCGGCTTGGTCAATTTGGTGAATAAAGTCGATAATCCACCAAACATAGACGAATTGGCTGTATTGTCCGTTTTGACAATATCAATTTCAATTTCATTGGGTAGTGAAGCGGATTTTTTTTCAAAGTCGTCAAAGGTGCATTGCCATTTTTTGAGTTCACGCAAGTGTAGTTGATAGTAGATACGATAAAAACCCTCGTGATAATAATAGGGGATGTTTTCGTTTAGTTGTTTAGAAACCGCCGGCGTACAATTCGAGAGATCTGGTTGCTGTAGGTTGCTAAATAACCGTGCTCTTGAAGCAGTAGCCACGGCTTTCATGTCACCTAGATCGGACAATTTCAGTAAATTGTCGTGATAATGTTTTTCTAATTTGAGTACATCTTTACGCGATTTTTTGGCTTCTATCGCTTTAAAAATCTCTTTATCTAAATTATCGGTTTCATTTAACAGCGCATCCCGGTATTTTATAAAGTCATCTTTAGTGTCTTTAGAGTCCAAAAGTTTTTCAATAATGTAGCTTCGTATCGCCTGCATGGTTTCCGATAGCAGTGAGGTTTCACGTGCTTCTTCACCCAGCTCAATGGCTAAGGAAATCCAACTTTTGACAGAATTAGGCTGCATTTCATTAAATTTACGATTGATGCCTAGGCATGTGGCTGATTTTTGTGCGGGGTCATCACGCACGCAAGCTTTCAACTTCCCTGTAGTTGAGTTCCAGTCAGCTTGGCGCATCAATAAATATTCTCTCAAGAACGAGGTCAAGACTCGTGTATTTGGAAACGACATATCCGTACTCCATCAGTTAAGGACTCATAGGGAATACTAATACTAAATGAGTTTGCAGTGGAAATTAAGATTTCTTTTTCATGTGTAAATGTTTTCTGTACAATCATTCAGAGTTACACAATGGTATGTATGCCATGTAGGGTGATTGTGATGACTTAAAAAGGAATGAGAGAATATCAACAGGGAGACATTGGGATAATGGCAGCTTTTAATTTTGCGCTCGGTGAAACGAATGATATGTTGCGTGAGGCAGTCTCTACATTTGCGCGTGATGAGATTGCGCCGCGTGCGGCGGCAATAGATAGTGATAACCTATTCCCAGCCGATCTCTGGCCGAAACTCGGGCAACTGGGTGTGCTTGGTATCACGGTCAAGGAAAGTTACGGCGGTGCGGGGCTTGGTTACCTAGAACACGTCATTGCCATGGAAGAAATCTCTCGTGCGTCCGCATCCATCGGTTTGAGTTACGGTGCGCATTCGAATTTGTGTGTCAACCAAATCCATTTGAACGGCACAGCAGAGCAAAAACAACGCTACCTACCGAAGCTGTGTAGTGGCGAACACGTCGGTGCACTTGCCATGAGTGAAGTGAATGCTGGCTCAGATGTGATGAGTTTGCAATTGCAAGCCACGGCCGAAGGGGAGCATTTCATCCTGAATGGCACAAAAATGTGGATCACGAATGGACCTGATGCCGATGTGTTAGTGGTGTACGCACGCACAGATAAACAACAAGGCCCGCACGGCATCACTGCCTTTATCATCGAAAAAAATTTTCCTGGATTCTCAACAGCGCAAAAGCTCGACAAATTGGGTATGCGTGGCTCCAATACATGTGAATTAATTTTTGATCAATGTCGGGTCCCCAAAGAAAATATCTTGGGTCATTTAAATCGTGGTACCGAAGTACTGATGAGCGGTTTGAATTACGAACGCGTGGTGCTTGCTGCTGGCCCTGTGGGGATTATGCAAGCCTGTATGGATATTGTCTTGCCTTATGTGCACGATCGCAAACAGTTTGGCAAATCCATTGGGGAATTTGAAATCATGCAAGCAAAACTGGCAGACATGTACACGGCCTTGATGACCTCACGTGCCTATTTATATGCCGTCGCCAAAGCGTGTGATGATCAGCGCGCTACGCGTAAAGATGCTGCATCTGTGATTTTATATTGTGCGGAGAAGGCGACTTGGATGGCGGGCGAAGCGATTCAATGTTTAGGCGGTAATGGCTATATTAATGATTACCCCACTGGTCGGTTGTGGCGTGATGCGAAGTTATATGAGATTGGTGCGGGCACCTCTGAAATTAGACGTATGCTGATTGGGCGTGAATTATTCGAAGAATCGCAATAAGCTGACTTTAGCCATTTTTGATGGGTGGGCACACATTGCTTATATTTCGGTAGGGTGGATAAAGAAATCATCGCGGTGATGTCCACCATTAATGCGTTGCTCACTCTACGAAATATTGTCAAATATGCCCAAAATTGCGCATCAGACACAGGCAATTCTTTTGAGTCGTTAGGTAGTGAAGGGGATAACAGTGATAGGATTTCAAACGCAATTAAAGCAAGATCATAAAGCATTTCAACAGAATTCCCGCGTAATGCGCGAACTCGTTGTGGAATTAAAAAAACGTTTAATTAAAAATCAGGAAGGTGGTGGCGAGAAAGCACGAGAACGCCATCAACAACACGGCAAACTGTTACCACGTGATCGTATTGAACGCTTACTTGATCCAGGTTCTTATTTTTTAGAATTATCACCACTCGCCGGTTACGATTTATATGAAGATGATGTCCCTGGTGGGGGTCTCATCACGGGCGTGGGTCGCATCATGGGCACTGACTGCATGATTGTGGCCAATGATGCAACAGTCAAGGGTGGCACTTATTATCCGATCACTGTCAAAAAACATTTACGTGCACAGCGAATTGCGGCCGAATGTCGTTTGCCGTGTATTTATCTCGTGGATTCTGGTGGCGCATATTTGCCAATGCAAGATGATGTCTTCCCGGATGAGCAACACTTCGGTAGGATCTTCTACAATCAAGCGCAAATGTCTGCTGCGGGTATTCCGCAAATTGCTGTCGTTTTGGGTTCTTGCACCGCAGGTGGCGCGTATATTCCCGCAATGGCGGACGAAGCCATCATGGTGCAAAGTCAGGCGACAATATTTTTAGCAGGTCCGCCCTTAGTGAAGGCAGCCACCGGGGAAGTGGTGAGCGCAGAAGAGTTGGGCGGTGCTGATGTGCATTGTCGTGTCTCAGGCGTTGCCGATTATTACGCACAAAGTGATGAACAAGCGCTTGCGTATACGCGTGGTATTGTTGCTAATTTGAATTGGTCGCGCATTAACCCGGTGGTACTACGTGAATCACGTGATCCCTTGTATCCAGCCGAAGAATTATACGGCATCATTCCTGCAGATTCTCGTTATCCTTTCGACGTGCGGGAAATCATCATTCGCATTGTTGATGCCTCTGAATTTGATGAATTTAAAGCGATGTACGGCAAAACAATGATCTGTGGTTTTGCACATATCAATGGCATCCCTGTGGGTATCATTGCCAACAATGGCATTTTGTTTTCAGAGTCAGCACTCAAAGCGACACATTTCATTGAATTGTGCGTGCAACGTGGTATTCCACTGCTTTTTTTACAAAATATCACTGGGTTTATGGTAGGGAGTAAAGTGGAAGCAGAAGGCATTGCCAAACATGGCGCCAAGTTAGTATCCGCTGTTGCCTGTGCCAAAGTACCAAAAATTACTGTCATTGTTGGTGGTAGTTATGGTGCGGGTAATTATGCGATGTGTGGACGTGCTTATGAACCGCGCTTCTTATGGATGTGGCCTAATGCTCGTATTGCGGTGATGGGCGGCGAACAAGCAGCGAGTGTCTTAGCACAAGTGACAGCGGCTAAGAAAAAGCGTGCCGGAGAAGGGTGGACCGAGGAAGACGAAAAAGCTTTCAAAGCACCGTTCTTAGCACAATATACGGCACAGTCTTCTGCGTATTATTCGAGTGCACGACTTTGGGACGATGGTGTGATCGACCCGATAGACACACGACAAGTGGTGGCAGCGAGTTTAGCAATCGCACTCAATGCACCGATCCCAGCAACGCGATTCGGTTTATTTAGGATGTAACGAGAACACTATGCATAAATCACATTTACTGATTAGCACCATTGATGGTATCACCACACTCAGTTTGAATCGACCGGATAAACGTAACGCACTTAATGAATCATTGATACGCGAACTCTTGCAGGCGCTCACCACACTTGCCACAGCGGATGAGACCCGCGTGCTTATCATTAATGGTTGTGGCGATAATTTCTGTGCGGGCGCTGATATTGCTTGGATGCAAGCAACAGCACAAGCACTCGAAGATAAAAATTTTCATGATGCTTATCTTATTGCTGAATTGATGTTGCGCTTATATCAATTTCCAAAACCAACGATGGTATTAGCGAATGGTGCGACCTATGGCGGTGGTTTAGGGTTAGTTGCCGCTTCCGATATTGCATTTGCATGTACTGATGTGCAATTTAGTTTTGCTGAAGTGAAATTAGGCTTGGTGCCTTCAACGATCAGTCCCTATATCATCGCTGCGATTGGCGCACGTGCGGCACAATATTATTTTTTGACTGGTGAACGATTTGGCGCAAACGAAGCACATCGACTTGGGTTAGTGCAACGTGTCGTTGATAAAGATACTTTACTCAGTGAAGCGACGATGCTTGCACACACATTGCTAGACAATGGGCCACATGCACTGACGGCAGTCAAACATTTGGTGCAGCAAGTACAGCTACGAGAAATCAATGAAGTATTGGCGCAACAAACTGCAGAACATTTGGCTAATCTACGTACAACACCGGAAGCACGCGAAGGCTTGCAAGCATTTTTAGAAAAACGTAAACCCCATTGGAGGTAAGATTGTGTCAATGCCAACACACGTCAAAATTGTTGAGGTGGGACCACGCGATGGTTTACAAAATGAAATACACACGATTACAACTGCAGACAAAATTGCATTAGTCGATCAGCTATCTGACACAGGGTTGTCCGTGATTGAAGTAACGAGTTTTGTATCACCGAAATGGATTCCTCAGCTAGCTGATGGTGCGGCGGTGTATCAAGGTATACAAAAGCGCCCGGGTGTGCATTATCCGGTACTCGTGCCGAATCTCACTGGCTGGCAACACGCACATGCAGCAGGTGTGAGTGAGATTGCTGTCTTTACCACTCCCTCGGAAGCATTCTCACAAAAAAACACGCACTGTAGTGTGGCAGAAAGTTTAGCGCGTGTCGCAGCGGTCATTGTAGAAGCAAAAAAACATCAACAACGTGTTCGTGGCTATGTCTCATGTGTCTTAGGTTGTCCCTATGAAGGTGAGATGAGCACACAAAAAGTAGTGGACATGGTATTGGCATTACGAGATCTCGGTTGTGATGAAATTTCACTAGGCGATACCATTGGTGTAGGCACAGTCACATCCACCAAACGTTTGCTCGATGAGTTACTCACGAAAGTGCCAGCGTCGCAATTGGCAGTACATTTTCACGATACCTATGGCCAGGCACTCACCAATATTTATGTGGCACTACAATACGGGATCGCGACAGTCGATGCCTCTGTCGCCGGCCTCGGTGGTTGTCCTTATGCGCACGGCGCGAGTGGTAATGTTGCGACAGAAGATGTGGTGTATATGTTACATGGTTGTGGCATTAAAACTGGGATCGATTTAGATAAATTAATTCAAGCAGGGCGTTTTATTACACAACGCTTGGGAAGCGAACCACAATCTAAAGTCAATTTGGCATTGGGTGGCGTGTGATGATGGTTTGTTAAAACAAACGCACAGATGAGGTTCAACATGAAGAATGAAATTAAAAAAGTTGCTGTTGTAACTGGCGCCAGTCGCGGGATTGGCTATTGTGTTGCGAAGGGATTGGCGGCAGACGGTTATAATGTGGTCATAATAGCGCGTAGCGAAGATAAGCTCAAAACACTTGCTGATGAAATTGTGAGTCATGGTGTTGATGTAAAAATCATAGCAACAGATATCACGCAACATGCGACACTCACCAAAGCACTAGCAGAAGTGATCAATCAATGGGGTCGTGTGGATGTGTTAGTGAATAATGCGGGTATATTCCAACATGGCACACTAGATGCGACATTGGATGATTATCAACATATGCTAGATGTAAATTTTAACAAATGTCGCGGAATTCTCCACCCATAATGCGCAGCGTTTGGGTGGAGATGGATAGCGACGCGTTATTATTTTGGTTTTTCTTGATATTGGATGTATTGCTTGACAATGCTGATAGGTGCGTCACCTGCAGTAATCAGGCAATAGGCACGCGTCCAAAGCACAGGTTTCCAGTAAAATTTTTGGAAATGCGCTGGATATTCTTTTCTGAGTAACCGACTGGTGACGGTTTTTAGGGAGCTGATAAACGTACTTGGCATGATATTCGGATGCATATCAAGCAATCAATGAACGTGATCAGATTCGCCGCCGAATTCTACAAGCTCAATGTCCTATTTTTGAGATTGTTCTTTGCAGATAGCATGCAATCGCTCAAGAATGGATTTCGTGAAGCATTTTCGTCTATATTTAGTGACTAACACTCAATGATATTTTAGCTGGTAAAGGCAATGCCAGTGACTTCGATAATCTCGTGAGTTTCTCTTCAATTTCGTTGACTCTATTACTTATTTTTGAGACATTGCAACCTAACATAAGAGAGAACAGATTGACATGCTCAAAGCGTACAAATATCGCATTTATCCAGATGAAGCGCAGAATAAATTGATTGAGCTGCACTTTGGACATGTGCGACACGTTTATAATTGGGCGTTAGCGCAGAAAATAGATCACTACAAAAAAACGCAAAAATCTCTCAGCAAAAAAATCCTGCAACAACAATTAGTGCAAATGAAGCAAATAGAAAAGCCATGGCTCAATGATGTGAATTCACAATCATTGTTGGCAGCATTATTCAATCTTGAAATTGCTTACAAAAACTTTTTTAGAAAAAAGATAGGATTTCCGAAGTTCAAGAAAAAATATGATGGACATCAGTCTTATCAGTGCCCTCAACATGCAACAGTTGATTTTGAAAATGGATTACTCAATCTCCCGAAAATCAAAAACATAAAAACGAAATATCATCGTGATTTTATTGGTCAAATTAAAACAGTGACAATTAGTAGAACACCATCGAATAAATATTTTGCAAGTATTTTGGTCGATGATAAAAGTGAAATGCCGATGAAATCTTTGATTGAAGAAAATAAAACTTTAGGCATGGACTTAGGTCTTTCCCATTATCTGATTACTGATCAAGGACAAAAAGAAAACCATCCGATGCACTTGCGTAATGGATTATGTCTGCTTAGAAAGCAGCAGAAAAAGTTTTCCAGAAAAATAAAATATTCAAATAATCGTTCAAAAGAAAGGATAAAAATTGCGAAATTGCATGAAAATATCAGCAATCAACGCAAAGATTTCGTGCAGAAATTATCTGCAACACTTGCCTTCAAAAACCACGAGACAAGTTTTGCAGTAGAAGATTTGCATATCAAAGGCATGATCAAAAATAGAAAAGTATCTCGAGCACTCGCAGACAGTGGTTGGCGTAGCTTCATTACTGCGCTCATCTACAAATGCGATTGGGCCGGTAAAAACGTACTCACGATCAACCGTTTTGCGCCAAGTTCAAAAATGTGTCATGTGTGCTGTACAAAGCGAGAAATCATGCCTTTGCATATTCGAGAATGGCGATGCGATGTTTGCAAAACGATGCATGATAGAGATATTAACGCAGCGAAGAACATCAAAGCATTTGCACTAGCTGATGCGGCAGGACTTGCCGTTTGCGTAAAGCAGTTCCCTTGCAACCATAGCATTCAGTGATGCTGTTGCAGCGAAAGGTTCAGTATGTATTGCTGAATGGGTCGCAAGAAGCCCCTGCTAGAATGCGCTAGCATTTAGCGGCGGGAGTAGGTCACATCTCAACTCGTGATGATCCAATCTATTTTACCAAGCATGCTAAAACGCAAATATGGTTATATTTTCAATATTGCGTCCATCGCAGGAAAAGTGGGCTATGCCGGTTTGGGCGCTTATGGCAGTAGTAAATTTGCTTTAGTGGGTTTGAACGAATCACTCTACAATGAATTTTCTACGCAAGGAATTAAAGTCACCGCGATTTGTCCTGGTTACGTTGCAACAGATATGGCAAAAGGCGCCAGTATCACTGAAGCGCAGATGGTGCAACCGAGTGATGTATTAAATACGATACGTTGGTTGTTACACTTATCACCCGGTGCCTACGTCAAAGAAGTCATCTTAAACACAGCAACTTAATTTAGTGAACTTGAATATTTAACTGTAAGCTGAAAGGCTTAGTGTCTAAAGCACTTGGTATGAGAGTGACCTACCACCGATAAGTTAGATCATCATGATATAGAAAATATGGCAAAATAACCCCTAATGACAGGATGAAGTGACCGAGTAAAAACCTGCTCATGCTATTATTTATAAAAATTGATAAAAAATACCATGAGCAGGTTTTTACTCGGTCACTTCAAAGCGGGGGCGTTACATTGATTTGATTGCTCGTTAAACTTGATAAGCATACTGATTAAAAAAAGAGCCAAATACAGCAATAATGCTATTGCGATGTACACATAATGGGATACACTAGCGCAATCCAAACACCCTACATTGATAGAAAGTATCTCTCATGAATATCACTAAGCATGTGCAAATATTGCTCGCATTATTTTTAACCTATTCAGGATCTAGTTACGGTTTAACACCAGCACCATCTCAACAGCAGCGCACTTACATTGCGGTTGGTGACTATGGTGATGCTGGTAATAATCCAGACAAGCACAGTCATCCGATCATTGCGATTAGTCAGGATGAAGGCACGTCATGGACAAACGCGCACATCGATAACAACGTGCAACTCCCGAGTGGCTATTATATGTCCAGCGTATTGTCAGTAAGCTGTACGCGCCATGCTTGTCTCGCTGTTGCTAAACTTGATTCAGATAATGGTTCGATACCGCCAAACAACAACAAAAATGATAGGTTACATGGGATAACGTTATTATTACGTAGCGAGGATCATGGCTTAAATTGGTCACCGCTAATTAAATATTTTGATTTAAACGATACCGTGATGTATGCCACCTGTGGGCCTGATCATTGTCTGGCAAGTGTGACGCATACGGATCCGAACACAGGTGATTATACACCGTCGTTGATGATGAGTGATGCTACAGTAACGCAATGGACAACCAACGCCAATATCATTGGTTTTCCCGCAACGGCGAGACATGCAGCGATTCATTCTGTGAGCTGTACAGCTGGTTCATGTGTTGGGGTGGGAGAAGATGACAAGTCTAAAGAAAATCTATTTATTGTCAGTCATGATGAGGGTAAATCATGGCAATATGTCACCAATGTTTTTACAACAACGCCGTTACCAGTGCCGATTGATGATGTTGATAGTAGTCATGTGGCATGTGAAGGGGCTATTTGTTTCACGAATATTTCCTATGTGAATAATAGTCAAGATGTTGATGTGGATACGTTGATGGTGAGTCAAGATCATGGTGACTCTTGGTCTGAAATCAATGCGTCATACAAACAATTGGGTAATGTAAATATAGAAAAAGTGGCATGCACCAATGAAGCTTGCCTCTTAATCGGTACGAGTGATTCGACATTGCCAACGATATTACGATTTGATTTACGCACACAAATGATGAGTCATGTTGATAAGATCCTCAATATACCCAAAGACATTGATTATGCGAATCTTGGCGCTATTGATTGCAACAGTAGTTTCTGTGCAGCATCTGGCGAATATCGTCTAGCAAATGATGATGCCAAATCATTACTCTTAACGAGTCATGATGGCGGCCTATCATGGACAATGATCGATAAAATCACAGATTTTCCAATACTTGAAAATCAAAGCATTGAATTCGTCGCCATGCATTGCAACAATCAAACGTGCATGATGGGTGGTGAATACAATGGTATGATTGATGCGCATACGCAACATGTGCCGCTGGTGGTCAGTCATGATAATGGGCTCACATGGTCATTTGTGCCAAAAATTGCGAATATGCCCACTAACATTCTCGCGCCAGAAATCGTAGATATCACAAGCATATCATAATCACTGTCTTTGCGTGTTTAACACCTTTGAAAATACCTGATTGAATGGCCTTTGTTCGTAGGCCATTCATCTATCATTCAAGCGCACATTTATCATTTAGTGAAAAAACTCATTGACTGGACGAAGTCACAGCATATAGTTTAAGCAGATCACAGATATACCTATCGCTGCATCTCTTGCCTCAGCGAGGATGCGCGTGTTTATCACCTTTGAATGGAGTTCAATATGTATCAACGGATTTTGACTGGTTCTGCGTTACTGTTACTCTCGACCATTGGATGCGCACATCAAACGAATATAACTGGTGCTGCCAATGCGATTGACTATCCATTTTACCAATCTCTCTTTGGTGGTGGTGGCACGATGTATCTCGATCATTTCAAACAACGTGGCACAAAACTTTTTCCGGCGAGTGAAGGTGGTCCACAAATTGTGATCGCTCACGGTAAACCACGTCATAGCGCTGATCTGATGTTGGGGATGAACTTTGGTTATAACTATTTTAAATTACCGATCAACTGTGACTTAAATATTGTCGTGGCCACGGAAGTAGAGAGTTACTACCTGAAAAATACCATCAAAGGTCATCTCATCAACCAAAATTCAGCGTTTGCTAATCAAACATTTTATGATTCATTTCCCACACACACGGGCACATTGTTATTTAATTCCGTTGTGAATTTTAATATGAGTCGGATGCCGAGAGTTCATCCCTATGTAGGCGCAGGGATCGGCACAGCGATGCTAACCATTACCGCTGCGGATTCAGCACAGCGAAATCCGGCTGAACCAGGTATTAATCACTTCAATCTCAACACAAAATCTTTTAACTGGGTTTTCGCAGCACAAATCAAAGCCGGTGTGAAAGTAGCAGTGGTGGATCATTGGCGTTTATTTGCAGAATACCGTCATTTATTTTTAGCACCTGCTAATTTTAATTTTGGTTCAACACAATATCCAACCCATGTTCCAACGACTAATTGGACAGTGAATTATGCGAGTACTGGTAGCGATATGGGCAGTATCGGCGTTGAATATAGTTGGTGCTAAATTATCATCGTCACGCGTTTTGGTATAGGAAGTGTCGTTGCATGGATAGATTAAGAAAAAATGGTGGTTGGATCCAATTGCTGATATTGGCTATGAGCCTATTCATGGCGACACCCGTTTTAGCACGCGAGCGTGTTATTAATTTAGAAGTGGCTTATAAAAAAGTTTGTTTTGCTGGTAAGTGTCGAACTGGTATTGCAGTGAATAATCAAATTCCAGCGCCAACTTTGCATTTTAAACAAGGTGATCATGTTACTATCAATGTGTTTAATCGTTTGCATGAAGAAACCGCCATCCATTGGCATGGTTTATTAGTACCCTGGCAAATGGATGGTGTGTTAGGTGTCAGTCAAAAAGGCATACGTCCAGGTTCAGTTTTTCATTATCAATTCCCGCTACTACAAGCGGGCACCTATTGGTATCATTCACACGCAGCACTACAAGAACAGTTAGGTCTCTACGGCGCTATCGTCATTGATCCTCCTAAACCATCACCCTATCACTATACTAAAGATTATGTCGTTGTTTTGTCTGATTGGAGTAATACTGATCCCGAGCAACTCTTTGCAAATCTCAAAAAAGATGGTAATTATTATTCACCGCGACTTCCTTTACAACCGTCACTCAGTCACTTTTTGCATGATTATCGTTATGCAAATGCTCAAGAAAAACAGTTACTCATTCGCGATTATCAAATGATGCAAACCATGCGTATGGGCATTTATGATTTTAGTGATATTGCTTATGATGCATTTCTATTAAATGGCCGTACGGTGTCGAATCCATGGCGGGCGCGTGTTCGTGTGGGTGATGTGGTACGTTTGCGATTTATTGGTGCGGCAGCCAATACAATATTTCATGTGAAGCTGCCTAATACAACCATGCAAATGGTGCAAATTGATGGGAATGACGTTATACCTCATGAGGTGACTGATTTTCGTATTGCACCCGGTGAAACCTATGATGTGTTAGTAACAATAAAAAATTCTCAACCCACAATCATCTATGCAGCATCTGCGGATACACTTGGCGCTGCTATCGGCGCACTCATCACCTCATCGCAGCAAGTTGTCAATTATGCGCAAGTGACACCATTCCCAGAACCACCACCCGTGACGCGGGAAATGATGGGAGCGATGCACACGGATACAGCATCACGGCAAATGCCACAGACCATGATGCATGATCATCACATAATGGGAATGCATCACACTGCTGAACACCATTCAAGTGTGCAAACTGGAATGACGATGCAGCATGCGATGCGTATGCCAACAGAGCCATCCATTATCGGCGATACTATTGATGCGCCTTACAGTACCCACAGTCACATGAATCCTACCCAGATGATGGGTGGCTCATCCAAATATCATGATCTAAAGGCAGCTGTCAAAACCAATGATCCTGATCGGCCGATCAAAGGGATCATTAACATGGAATTGTTTGGTTATATGAATCGTTTCATCTGGTTCATTAATGGTAAGCCTGAATATGAAGCGCAGCCAATTATGCTCGAACCAGGACAACGCTATCGGTTGATCTTTATCAATAACTCAATGATGCATCACCCGATGCATATACATGGCCATTGGTTTATATTGCGTAATGGTCACGGTACATATGATCCATTGTTACATACGATTGATGTGCCACCAGGTGGTACGATCATTGCCGATATTGATACCGATGCCAGTGGCCAGTGGATGTTTCATTGTCATTTTCTGTATCACATGTTTGCGGGGATGTCACGCATACTGCAGTACACGAGTTTAATCGACATCATTAAAGGTGATGCGTTACCACAAAACATCATTAGCAACACGTCTTATGTGAATCGGCCCATTGTGAGAGTAGATAAGCGCCCCATTGATATTGGTTTAGTTGAGCATCCTGAGCCACATCACCAACACATGTATTTCGCCACATTATTAGAATTTGGTGAAGATCCGTATCACAATGTTCAGCGAATTACCTACAAAGGATTATATGGCTATGATTATAATAAAATAGAATTGTTCACCAATGATGCTGAGTTTGAATCGGGTAAAGTAGCAAACGCAGACATTGATTTATTCTACTGGCATCTCATTTCACAATTCTGGGCAGTGAAAGGTGGTGCCAATTATTTTTATCGTCCAGCCAAAAAACCTTATTGGCAACCTGGAATTGGCATAGAAGGCTTGTTACCTTATTTCATCGAAACGGATGTGAGAGGGTATTATCACAGTGGGAGTACTAAATTGGATATCGAACTTTCTCGTGATACACAAATCACAGACAACGGATTTCTGAGGATCGCCATTCGTAGTATTATCGCGTCAAAGCGAGTGACCTCGGCTGCGATCGGTAGTGGACTCAACCAAATGCGTTATATCGTGAGACCGTATTATCGTGTCATGCCAGGATTAACCATCAATCTAGAATTTGAGCATCAGCAAGATTATGGAAGTTTCAACTCGCTCCAAAAGAAATTCGGCGAGTCGACCAATAGCAACACGCTCACTGTTGGATTTTCCGCATTGTTTTAATCGCGAGTAGTTTACTAACCCACTGGGTTAGTAAATGATGCTGGTTTAGGTTTCCATTAAAAATGCTAAATCAATGTGATCGACAGGACGCGCCAATAGTGTTTTGTAAGCGATTAATGCTTCACGTGCAATAATAGGTAACGCCATACCTTCGATGCTGATGTATTGGCATTGTGAAAAATCTGTTTTAAGTGTGACCCATGCTTTCTTTTTTTTATCATAAACTTTTGTTTGGTACGCGCCGCATAAGTCAATGTCTTGTCCATGATAACGAATAGTCATCAACCATAGATCCCAATGCTCATCTTGATATTGACTGGGACCATATTGAATGTATGCCTGTACTTCATTTTTGATTTTATCAAAATCGTCTTCAGGGATGTCGATGTCTATATCAACCAATGTTCTCGTGACGCCGTAAGCGCGTGCGGCTAGTCCACCTGCGATTTGGAAGGGTATATGATGTTTGCGCAGTATCTGTGTGATCCATACTAACGCTTCTTTGGTAGGGTTCATTCTCCGACCGTCTCATTTTTCTCTAGTGTGCTATGGTGGATGCCATACATAAAATAAATGATCATGCCTATCACTGTCCAAATGGCGAAGCGTACCCAGGTAAATGTTTGCAAATGTCCCATCAAATAGAGACAGAAGCCGATGCCTAGGAGTGGGGTGAGTGGTGATAACGGCATCTTAAACGGCCGCGGCAAATCTCGATGGGTGCGACGCATCACGATCACGCCAGCGGAAACGAAGGCGAAAGCCGTGAGTGTGCCAATATTGACGAGTTCTGCGACGCGATCAATCGGTGCCACGCCAGACGTGATAGCCATGACTATCCCAGTGATAATGATCACTCGGACGGGCGTACGCGTTTGTGGATGAATGATTGCGAGTGAGGTGGGCAACATGCCATCGCGCGCAAGCGCAAGGCAAATGCGCGATAACCCATAAAACATCACGAGCATGACGGTGGTGAGGCCCGCAATCGCACCAGCAGAAATCAGACCGGCAACAGTATGATAGCCCAACTGTAACAAAGCGCTCGAGACCGGTGATTCAACATTCAGCGTCGTGTATGACGTGATCCCTGTGAGCAGGGCAGACACGATAATGTAAATGGTTGTGCAAATGAGCAATGACGCAATAATGCCGATAGGCACATTGCGTTGTGGTTCGATGGTTTCTTCCACTGCGGTGGATAATGCATCAAAACCAATGTAAGCAAAGAATACCAAAGAAGCACCTGAGACGACACCTGACCAACCAAAGGGAAAATAAGGATGCCAGTAGCGTGTGTCTAAATTCATTGAAGCAACGATGATGAAAATAGCAATGGTGACTAATTTAATAAAAACGATGATCGTGTTGAAGCGAACGCTTTCACGTACACCTAAACATAACAGTCCTGAGAGCAATAAAATGATGCCACTCGCCAACAAGTTGACGCAACCACCATCGAAAGGATTTTTACTGATGGCGTCAGGGATGTGTATATGTAAGGACAGGAATAAATCGTGCACATACCCGGACCAGCCAATGGCGACTGTGGCAATGCTCATGGTGTACTCGAGTAATAAATTCCACGCGACTAGCCAGGCAATCAGTTCGCCAAAGCCTGTATAGGCATACGTGTATGCACTGCCACTACCACCGATACTTGCTGCAAGCTCGGCATAAGCGAGAGCGGCAAACATCGAAGCGAGTCCAGCAAGCACATAGGAAAGTACGATTGCAGGCCCAGCTTTTGTCGCGGCGGCGATGCCAGTGATGACAAATACCCCTGCACCGATAATGGCACCAATACCCATGAGGGTTAGGTCAATGGCGGTAAGTGTGCGACGTAATTCATGGGTACTGGTTTGACTAATATCTCTTTTGCGTAAGAGTTTAGTTAACATGACTTTCTCATCCGTATGAAAGCGAGGACGCGAAACATTAGCATCCTGCAGATGGCGCTGGTCGCCTGGCGTGTCAGATTATTGTCCCATCAAACGGCGTAACCAGTATAGTTTTTTCTCCGTATAGGGTGGGTATTGTAATCTTGAATCGAAATTTAGCATGCGATAATAAATCCCTTTGCGGTGGGAAAAGGTGTCGAAGGAATAACGACCGTGGTAGGCGCCGATGCCACTCGCTCCCACGCCACCAAAAGGTAATGAAGGATTCACAATTTGTAGAATGCAATCGTTCACGCATCCGCCGCCATACGATAATTGCGTGAGTAATGTATCTTGTGTATCACGCGATTGACTGAATACATACAGTGCGAGTGGTTTGGCTTTCGATTTCAATGTTGCGATGACTTCGTCTATATGTTCATAAGTGATGATAGGTAAAATGGGGCCAAAGATTTCTTCTTGCATGATGGGATCCTCCCATGTGATCTCATCGATCACGGTAGGCGCAATATACAAGTGACTGGCATCGGTATGACCACCAAGCCGTATCCGGCCGTGTTGCATGAGCTTTTGTAAGCGCTCGAAATGTTTGGGATTGATAATGCGTCCATAGCTGTTACTTTTTAGCGGATCGTCACCATAAAAATGGTACAGGTGACGCTTGAATTTCTCTATCAATGCCTCCTTACACGACGCATGAACATAGAGAAAATCTGGTGCGATACATACTTGTCCTGCATTGGTGGTTTTGGCCCACATGATGCGTCTAGCAGCAGCGTCTAAATCAGCGGTGGGATCGACAATGCATGGGCTTTTGCCACCTAACTCTAAAGTAACGGGCGTTAAATGTTGTGCGGCGGCTTGCATCATGATTTTACCGATTTGCGTGCCGCCAGTGAAAAAGAGATAGTCGAATTTTAGAGCGAGCAATGCCTGCATTTCATCGGGACCGCCCTCAATGGCGTGCACATAGTTCGCGGGGAAATGGCTGTTGATTAAATCAACCAACAAGGCTTGGGTGTGTGCTGCAATTTCTGATGGCTTCAAGAGTGCACAATTACCTGCCGCCATCGCACCCACCAAGGGCAATATCATCAATAAAAAAGGATAATTCCATGGTCCAACAATGAGTGTACAACCATAGGGATCGTTGTGTATGCGCGATCGACCTGGGATCAGAAAGAAAGGGGTAGGTACTTTTTGCGGTGTCACCCATTGCTTTAAGTGTTTACACATGAAGGTGATTTCTTTGTATACCAATACAATTTCGTTGGCGATCGATTCAGCAGGTGCCTTATGTAAATCTTGGTAAAGTGCTTGGGTAATCGCGGCTTCGTTTTTTTCGATGAGTGCGCGTAGTTGTTGTAACTGTGCTATTCGGTATTCGACGGGTAAGGTGGTGCCAGTCAGAAAAAATGCTCGTTGTGCTGCGACGGTTGCCGCGTAGCGCGTGTCTGCCATGACAGTGCTTCCTGAGTTAAGGGGCTAAGCGATCTATCAATACCTTCTCACAAATACCAGCACTTTTCCATTCGCAATTGGCACAAATGTCATGAAACTTGGTCATGGTTAAGCGGCTTTCAATGCGTTGCTTGGCCTCGCCCCAGGTGATGTGTTCGTTGGCACTGATGTCTAGTGCTGCTGCATGAGCGGTATCGAGGGTTTGGATTTTTTCAGCGGTGGCACATGTTGCTTCACGCCGATGTGGGCACGGTGCACAAATGCTATCACTGGTGCTTACAACGGTGATGGGTGTGTCATCACCGTCGAGTGCATTTAAACGCGCCATGATCGTTTGGAAGTTGGCTACAAATGCAGTGTTATAACCACTGCCTTGAAAGCATAGCGCGCATAAAAAATGGTGCGGTCTAAATTTAATGTTCACGTTGGCGCCAAAAACGTGGCACCATCGCAGCGACCGCGATGAGCTTGATCGGTTCGCTGATGATGAATGGCATGAGACCGAACTCAATGGCGTGGTGCATCCCCACATAAAGACTTAAACCCGCTATACCCGTCGCAAACATGAGCGCGGTGCCTAAGAGGGCTGCTAAGAAACAGGTGAGAGGGTGACGTCCAAAGCCCTTTTCCGTCAAAAAGCCCGCTAACCACACTGCGGGTAGGAAGCCTGCTAGATAACCGCCGGTAGGTCCGAATAAGATGGGTAATCCGCCAGTGGCATTCGCGAAGACTGGCGCGCCAAGTAAGCCGGCACCTAAGTAAGCGGCGACAACGGTGGTGCCATAGCGTGCACCAAATGCCATACCGATGAGCATCACTGTCGCGGTTTGAAAGGTGAGTGGGACGGGTTGGAATGGGATGCTTAGTTGTGCGGAGAACGTCAATAGGAGCACGCCTGCAAGTATCATCAGTACTTTGCGTAGAGATGTATGATCTTGGGCGAGCAAACGATTGTATAGGGATGAATCTAAATTCAGTGTCTGTTGCATAATATCCTCTACTATTCTTTGTACAGAAACACATCTTAGATGCGAGCCATAAGATAGCATGTCTCTTGCATAGGATAAAGACACCCGTTGAACACCTCGAGGTGCTTTTCTATTTTCATGCCTATATGGTGGGCACGCCCGCGTTGCGGCCTTTGCCCACCCTACGAAACTACTTAGTGAACATTTGTGTGCCTCATCGAGGATGCCTACCCATGCCTGTCAACTACTGTGACGTGGTTGGTGAATGTGATCACATCATTTCATACGCGGGGCCACTACCACCTTCTGAAGGTGTCCACACAATGTTCTGCGTCGGATCCTTAATATCACAGGCTTTGCATTGCAAACAATTGGCGCCATTGATCATCAAGCGTGGTTCGTCGCGCTCATTATAAATAATTTCATAGACGCCCGCGGGGCAGTAGCGTGTTTCTGGCGATGCATATTCTTTTAAATTAATTTGAATGGGCACCGTGATTTTGTCTTTGAGCTTTAAGTGATAGGGTTGATCTTCTTCATAATGAATGTTGGCGAGATACACAGATGATGCCAAATTGAAACTCACCACCTCATCAGGTTTGGGATACTCGATCACAGGGCATTGTGCTGCGGGTTTTAGCGTTTCATGGTCAGGTTTGTGATGATGGAGCGTCCATGGTGCATGGCCACGCAGCACATATGTGTCGATGGCGGCATACATGATGGCTGGCCATAAACCCCAGCGAAATGCCGGACGAATATTACGCACTTTATACAAATCTTGCCATAACCAAGATTGTTTGAGTTGCTGAGGATAGGCTTCACATTCAGCATGATTCGCTTGCTGTAGCATCGGCAGCAGGGCTTCCGCCGCGACCATACCAGACTTCATCGCATTATGAATACCCTTAATCTTTGGCACATTTAAAAAGCCAGCCGCATCACCGACAATCATACCACCTGGCATGGTTAGTTTTGGTATCGATTGCAACCCGCCTTCGACCAGTGTGCGTGCACCATATGCGATGCGTTTACTTTTTTCTAACAAGGGTTTGACACGAGGATGTGATTTGAATTGCTGGAAAGTCAGATAGGGATTGAGATAGGGATTGCTGTAGTCTAAACCCACCACAAAGCCAATCTCTAATAAATTTTCTCCCCAATGATACATGAATGAACCACCATACGTATCATTTGCCAAGGGCCAGCCGATGGTGTGAACCGCTAAACCTGCTTGGTGATGCTCTCTGGGGATTTCCCACAATTCTTTGATACCAAGGCCGTAGGTTTGAGGATCGGCGTGTGCCCGTAAATCAAAACGTTTGAATAAGGTTTGTGTCAATGAGCCACGACACCCTTCGGCAAAAATGACTTGTTTAGCACGTAGTTCGATACCCGCTTGGAAATTTGCTTTGGGCTGTCCATGTCTATCCAAACCAAGATCACCAGTGGTCACACCCACCACGCGATCGTCTTCATAGATGACTTCTGTGGCTGCGAATCCTGGGAAGACATTGACACCGAGGCTCTCTGCTTGCGTTGCTAGCCAGCGACAGAAAAGCCCTAAGCTAATGATATAGTTGCCTTCATTACGCATCTGCGGCGGTGTCGGTAAGCGCCAAGCTTTCGTTTTACTCAGCCAGAGAAAATGGTCTTCGGTGGCGGGTGTATGCATAGGCGGCTCGCGATCACGCCAATCGGGGATCAATTCGGTTAATGCGCGAGGATCCATCACAGCGCCTGAAAGAATTTGTCCGCCTATTTGCGCTGCTTTATCGATGATGCATATCTCAAGAGGCGTTTGTGTTTGCTGACTCAATTGCGCCAACCGTATGGCTGCGCATAAACCAGCCGGTCCCGCGCCAACAATGACGACATCAAACGCCATTTGTTCCCGTGTCATCGCTATCTCCTTCTTAAAGGACTTCAACAGCGACGGCAGTGGCTTCACCACCACCGATGCAAAGTGTTGCGATACCGCGTTTCAACCCACGTTGTTGTAACGCGGCAATGAGTGTGACTAAGATACGCGCGCCAGTCGCACCAATGGGATGACCCAATGCGCAAGCACCACCATGGATGTTAAGTTTGTCAGCGGGTATATTGAGATCTTGCATGAAGGCGAGTGCCACAACGGCAAAGGCTTCATTCACTTCGAATAGATCGACGTCTTTCACCTCCCAATTAATTTTCGCCAACAGTTTGCGTGTGGCATCGATAGGCGCTGTTGTGAATTCAGCGGGTGCTTTGGCACTAGACGCGTGACCGACGATGCGCACGATGGGTTTCACACCGCGTTCGTGGGCTGTCGATAAGCGCATCAGTGTGAGTGCAGCCGCACCGTCGGCAATCGAACTGGATGAGCCTGCAGTGACGGTGCCGTCTTTAACAAAAGCTGCCTTCAATTGTGGGATCTTATCCGCACTGACAGTGAAAGGATGTTCATCACGATCGATGACTTGTTCACCCTGCTTACTTTGAACGTTAACCGGGACGATTTCTGTTTTGAATGCACCTGTCGTCGTCGCCTCTTGTGCGCGAGCGAGGGAACGTTGCGCGAAGGTATCTTGTTGTTCGCGGGTGAATCCATATTGTTTAACGCATTGCTCAGCAAAAACACCCATGGCTTGGCCGCGATCATACGCATCTTCTAAACCATCGAGTGCCATATGATCGTAGATGTCGCTTTTGCCGTAGCGGTAACCTTGACGACCCTTGAGCAAAAGGTAAGGTGCATTGGTCATGCTCTCCATGCCACCTGCCACGATAATATTGGCTGAGCCGGCAATCAATTCATCATGGGCAAACATCACGGCTTTCATGGCTGAACCACAGACTTTATTGATGGTGGTGCACGGCGTCGTGTTCGGGAGTCCTGCCAGTAGTGCAGCTTGACGCGCGGGTGCTTGTCCCTGCCCGGCAGGTAACACGCAACCCATAATCACTTCATCGATATCTTCCGGTTTGAGATGCGCACGCTCTACCGCCGCACGAATGACGACACTACCAAGTTGATAGCCAGTAAAGTCTTTCAAGATGCCTAACATATTCCCGATAGGTGTTCGGGCAAAGCTTACGATTACGACTGGATCTGTTTGCATACATAGTCCTTTGCGTCATGAGGTGGGTCAAAACTTGCCATTAGTCTAACGGAAAGGTGCACCAGGCGAAAAGTGTTTTCGTTAACATCTGAGAGGCGACCGCACGCCGTCATGACCGTGGCCTTACCCACAAATAATATCCTGGTTATTAGAAAATGGTGGGCACGCTGTCAAACCAGTTCGCCCTTGATGCGGCATCCTGAGGGATGCCTCCTCAGGGTGCTCGGTTACAGTAGCAAGCTTTGTGACAAGTATTTTTGAAGAGCGTAGCGATGAGACAATGGTGATGTGTCGCATTAATATACAAACGTGTTACTTACTGATTCTATCGTCCAGTTTGTCATTGTTAGAACCGTCAAACTCAAGCATAGCGCGCACTTTTTCCAGGTCGCCTGAGTTAAGTGTTAGGCCCGCTTCACGCAGCGCCAACTCGGGGTTTGCTTTAAAGCGTTCCCTAAACTGCAAGTTATTCTGCCATTCGCTTAGGACATCGGTCAGGTCGGTCATGAGATACAGCCCTCCTTTGTTAACTATAGCAGAATATTATAAAATCAATATTTATTGTATATTGATAAGGTTAGCTCATGTCTAATTTATGCTCGACAAAAAAAGTGGGGTTTAAGATTTCCTTAACTAAAACACCCTACAATAAAATCGTAAGTGTGATTTTGTACACAAGGAAAATACCATGAGCTATATCATGCAACCACTGGACGCATTGCAGCAAAAAGCGTCATCCTTGCCGGATGATTATGTGAGTGAAAAATTCCGCGCACACGAAAAAGTCAATAAACAACGTACTCTTTTCTTAACTTGTCTTGCTAATCTCGCTAAACGTGGGGCTTCAGCCTCTGTGTTGACGGGTGCGGTGTTATTTGAACTGGCACTCATCAAAAAAGAATATCGCGGTGTATCGCCACGATTAAGCAAAGGGCGCCTCTATAACACTGGGAGTTGGTTATACAGCGAACTAGAAACGATGTTAAACATTAATGAAGAAAATACGCCTGATGACGCCGAACGCTTAATTCACGTCTTCAAATTTTACGAAGCGATCGAAGCCATGCCCGACAATGAAGTGGCAACATTAGGGTATGACAAAGCGTCATTGTTATCAGCAATCAATGAACGTTTGAAGAAAATCAAAAAACGTGAGACTAACGAAATTGAATTACTTGTCTATGGCACACCAAAAACCGACGCACTGATAAGAAAAATTCGCGCGCTCATGACGCAGTATGAAACGACCACACAATCATCTTTTTTCGGCAATTCATCACGTTTATCCTTGGTAAAGTTTATTCTATTCATCAGTCAAAGCTGTGAGAAAAATTACAATTACCCCAAAATAGATCGCGAAGATAATCAACAAGAATGTGCTTACTTACAAATGTGCAATGTGCTACTTGGTGTGATTGTGTATGGTCTGTTAAAAATACAGCAAGAGTATAAACTGCGTACACCTGAAAATAGCGAGTTGTATAAATTACTCTTGCAAGCCTTTAACACCAAAAATTTAGAATCTATTCCTCATCAGAAACGTGTATTTTATCTTAAAGCGCTTTCCAACCATCTTGAACAAATCAAAGGATCACATAAAGATCGAAGTCGGGAAATTAGTAAACGCCAACTTGAAATAGATACATTCATGGTTGCGCAAGAAAAATTATGTGCGACACCTTCTCGTTCTGTGAATTATTTTTCGACGGCGACTGGGTATGTCGCGCAATATGGCATCGGCTATGCTTTAACGCAATTTACCAATACGTTTGCATTACCAGCCATCGTCGGCACGGTTGTCGGGGGCGTCTCAGGTCTTACAGGCCCGCTCGGTTTAGTGATTTATGGCGCAACAGGTGCCATCATGATGACACAGCTAGGACGGCTAGTGAAAGATCGCGTCATCCCATCCGCAGCTGCGAGCATTTTTGCTTGGGCTTTATCGAGGATTGGCAAGACCGTTGCGCATAAAACTGCTGCAGTGGCTACTTACACTTTTGTGGCAGATCGACCTGGGTTTCGTGCACTGTTGAATGATAAAGCGATTAAACCTGAAGATCGTGAATTCATTATGGAGTGGATTAATACATTGTTGAAGTTGCCTGATAACATCATGTCTGATGAAGAGAAAAGTCACATTCGTGAATTTTTAGGCATTGGTGAAGCGCTGGATGAATCATTTTTTATGGTAAAAGAAGATGTTTGCGTTGCGCGCGCTAGTGTTTAAACGTGTGATCTGCGATAGGGAGCACGGCACAAACGCCGTGCCCCTAAATAAAATTAAGCAGCGGTTTCTAATGTTGCAATCATCGCGTCATAATTGGGTTCATCATTCAATTCTTTAACTTGCTCAGTGTAGATGACTTTGCCGTGTTCATCGATGATCACTACTGCGCGTGACAATAAGCCGGATAATGGACCTGAAGTGATCATTACCCCATAATCCTTACCAAAGGCAGGATGTCTGAATACTGATACGGTGAGTATGTTTGAGAGATGCTTCGCTGTGCAAAAACGTTCTTGTGCGAAGGGCAAATCGATGGAGACACACAAGATGAGTGCGTCGGGAAATTTCGTTGCGATTTCATTGAATTTCACCATAGCGGTTGCACAGGTAGGGGTGTCAATGCTTGGAAAAATATTGAGAATAATTTTTTTACCTAAATAATTTTTTAACCTAATTTCACTAAGATCTGTTTTTGTGACGATAAATTCTGGGGCTTGCGCACCTACCTTGGGTAATGTGCCGATTGTTTCAATGGGTGATCCTTTGAGTGTAATCGTGGTCATAGCAACTCCCTAATACTAATGCGATTTATTGCGGTAGAAATGGCATCATATCACAATTATTAGTTGGGACAACTAGTGCTTTGTATGCGAGTAGAGGCAGCTAGTCAAAAAGGATTTTCGCCTGACGGCAAACACTGAGATTCAGGCGGAGAATGAACGCCACCTGAATTTTACGCCATCAAAGGCTCACGCGCTATGGTGGCGGTCTTAAAACGCTAAGGAATTTTGATAACTGGTATACTTCCAAACTGGATTATACTAATCTAATGAAAGCATTCATATATTTCTAATACTGGGCTAACATGTGTTAGAGCAGCCAACAGGGAATAGAACGTGAGTAATGCCATCCCCGAACCAATGTCAAATCTTCATGAACGTCAAACGCTGATTCTGTCATTTCCATGTTTTAAACATTTAAATTTTGTCCAAAGTCTTGAGCTTGCCGCATTAACTCATGAATTGGTAGTGACAGCTGGGCAACTGATTGTGACTGAACATGAGTTGGTAGATAGCATTTACTTCGTTGTATCAGGCGCCGCAGTGGTCACGCGATTAGTCAAACAACGTAAAGATGCGGTACAAGAACCGATTGCGACGCTACAAGCTGGGGAAGCGATTGGACTAAATGATGCGGGCTTTTACTCTGGGACTGGTAGACGCACAGCCACCGTGAGTGCACAAACACCGATGGTTTTGTTGCGACTCAGTTTAGATGACTTGCAGCATTTTTTGCAGAAGTATCACCTTGAATCAGCTATGTCAGCTGCAGCAACGCAAATGTTGCGTGTACAGTTCATCAAGCAAACGCTGCCATTTACTAAGTTATCCCATCAACGTCTGCAATGGTTAGCAGATCATGTAGAAGCAGTAAAGCTGCCAGCAGGATCAGTTATTTTTCGCCAAGGAGAACCCGGTGATCGCTGTTACATGATTTGTCGTGGCAAGGTAGAGATAGTGGTAACAGAGGGAAGTGCAGCGCCACGTCGACTCGCTTTACTAGGGCAACCTGCTATTTTTGGCGAAGCAACATTATTGACGCGCTTACCCCGTAATGCCACGGCGATTGTGCATGACGACTGTGAATTACTCGTGCTGACGCACGCAGATTTTGCAGATCTTATTGCGTCAGAAACTAACGTGGGACAAATCTTGATGACGATGGCCATTGATAGAAGTCGTCCAAAGAAAAGTGTTGAGGTGTCATCTCATCGTTTGAACGCAGCAGATGGTACGGAAAATATTATCTTAAAGCATTCAGGCAATGGTAACTATTTTAAATTATCTTCTGAAGGGATGTTTATTTGGGAACAACTCGATGGCGAACATACATTGCAGGACATCACATTATCTCTCGCAAATAAATTCAATATATTTGCACCAGATTTAGTTGCGGCACTCATTTATAAATTAACGCAATCTGGGTTTATTGCTAATGTAGAACCAAGCACACTGCCTATAACTAAATCTGATCATATTTCCTGGGCGCGTCGCTTGACGATGTTGCGGCAGTTGTTTGAATATAGACATGCATTTGGTGATGCAGATCAATGGGTAAGTCGTACTTACTCACGTTATGTGCGACATTTATTTAGTCTCCCGGCACAATTGATACTCGCTGGATTAGCTGTCGCTGGCATTATCAACTTTTCCATTGAAACCCCTGAGATTTTAGACTTTTTCAGTTACAATCACGCGAGTTTATTGTTACTGCTGACGTTGATCCCCATCAGTCTTATCTCTGTGACCCTGCATGAATTAGCACATGCTTATGCAGTGAAAGCTTTGGGTCGTGAAGTGCATTATATTGGCGTAGGTTGGTATTGGTTGCTGCCGATGGCTTTCACGGACACCTCAGATATGTGGTTATCGCCACGCAAAGCGCGGATGCTGGTGAATGTTGCAGGGGTGTATATGGATATTCTGGTGGCAGCGGTCATGGCGCTTTCAGTGAGTTTCGTGAGTAATCCCTATGTGCAAGGTACGCTGTGGTTAGCGGCATTAAATAGCTATATTGCTGCGGTGCGGATGTTAAGTCCCTTACAAGAATTAGATGGCTACTATATTTTGATGGACTGGTTGGAAAAACCCCGTTTGCGCCAATCATCCGTATTGTGGCTCGTCAATCAATTTAAAGTGATGCGACAACCTATTGCCTTATCGAAATATAATGCGGAAATCATTTACTGGGTTGCGTGTTTGATTTATCTGCTCATTATTACGGTGATCACATTAATACTGCAGAACTTTCTTTTAACCATATTCGAAATTACACCAAATCCCTATTTCAGTTTTATCATGCCATTAATTGTCATCCTATTTTCATGCGTGAGTGTGCTTGCGGACATCAAATCAAAAGCCGAGCAGTGATGAGAGCGTGACGCGATAGTTCTCTGTAGTCGAAAAAATCATAATTATGCTAAGTAGGGTGGGTATCCCTCGAGACAGCGCCCTTCGTGTCCTTCGAGCCCTTCGAGCCCTTCGAGCCCTTCGAGACGGCACTTCGTGCCGCATCAAGGGCGAACGGACTAAAGATGCTTCCTCAGGGTGAACGGACTAAAGATGCTTCCTCAGGGTGAGCGCCGGAGTGAGCGGGTCCAGAAAAGCTCGTAAAAATTATAACCGTTCGCCCTGAGGAGGCCGCATAGCGGCCGTCTCGAAGGGTATCTATTCTACAGGTCAAAAACAGACATTACCTGTGTTACCGCAACAAAATTACTCGTAGAGTTGGTTTTTTCAAATGAATTCACCCTTCGAGACGGCACTTCGTGCCTCCTCAGGGCGAACGGACTAAAAATGCTTCCTCAGGGCGAACGGACTAAAGATGCCTCCTCAGGGCGAACGGACTAAAGATGC
>CAZYKO010000002.1:205619-218723 GCA_964648015.1 uncultured Coxiellaceae bacterium | reverse complement strand
TCCTCAGGGCGAACGGACTAAAGATGCCTCCTCAGGGCGAACGGACTAAAGATGCTTCCTCAGGGCGAACGGACTAAAGATGCCTCCTCGGGATGAACGGGCTTGGCAGCGTGCCCACCGTCTTGATTGAAATTCTAAATTCGCATGGGAAGAATTACTAACTCCTTGCCCACCAAATGTAGATTACGCTGTAACGTATACGGCGTTTCATTATGCAATAATCGTGTCATCACATTATCATGTTCGAACACTAATTTGCTGGCAAAGAAAATGCAGTTAGGATAACGACGACCGACTTTTTCAGCAAGTTTAGTGAGTTCTTCAACGGTATCCGTACCAAAAGCAGCATAACATTCGGATGCCATCCCATATTGATGACAGTAATCTACGAAGTAATGTAGAATCTTATTGACCTGATCACGCATTTCTTCTAATGCGGCTTTACCTGCGAAGCTTTCCACATCGACTTCACCCACACTGATAAATACAAAGTTTCTAAAATAACGAGGAAACATGCGAATGACATTGAGTAAGGTATGCATCGCGACCCCCGTACTTTTGCCGACAAAAATAACGGCCGTGGGTTCTTGTGGGTCCATGGGGATAGCTTCCACTGGCCGGACGATAGGTTGTTTTAACTGTTCATCTAATTGGATGAGTTTTTTATTTATTTTTTTATAATGGCTTTTGATCACTAAACAAATACAAATTACCGCACAAGTGATGAGAATCGTGAGCCAACCACCGGATTCAAATTTAGTGATGAGGGTGATACACAAAATGCTGCTGGTTACCAAGAATGCGAGGAAAGAAAAAAGTAAACGCCAAAGCCAATTGGGTGAAGCTTCACTACGATGACGCGCCCAGTAGACACACAAACCGAATAAAGTTAATGAAAAAGTAATAAACACGTTGATACTATACAATACCACCAGTAACGATACTTCACCTTTACACCAGATCAATATAGCAAGCGCAAAAATACCGAACAAGAACAAACCATTTTGGATCACGAGTCGCGTGGAGAGATGGCGAAAGCGGGTGGGCATCCAGCCATCGATGGCCATATTAGCGAGTACACTGGGGCCAGCAAGAAAACCGGTGTTTGCCGCAACGAAGAGTAAGCCTGCCTCAAAGAGCAATGTCATGAGTAGCAGGATTTTACCGACATCGGAGTTTCCCAGAATTTGATGAAAAACCACCGCATTTAGGGTTTGACCAATTTCCGGTTGTGGTTCCCACAGCAAAAACAATAACATCATGCCAGCCGCCGTCATGCTGAGTGAAATGGCCATATAAAACATGGTCCACTTACCGGTTTGCACCACGGGTTCACGTAAGCGATTTACATTGTTCGAAACGGCTTCCAAGCCAGTGTAAGTACCGCTACCTAAAGAGTAGGCATGTAGTATCAATGCTAATACCGGTATCCAACCCATGGTGCTGATCGCACTTCTGGTTTCGTTGATGGTATCAGGCACGATCAATGACAAACCTTTGTGATGCGCAATAATGCCATAAACGATTAATCCCACATGTGATATGAAGAATCCTAAAAAAATGGGCAGCAATATTTTGATGGATTCCACCATGCCACGCATATTGAGCAGTAACAAGATAAAGATGATGGCAACTTCTGCGCTTAATTTATAGATAAGTAGATGCGTGGGTAACATGCTGAACAACGCATCCATCGAGCTAGCCGTGGAGACGGCGATGGTTAAGGTGTAATCGATGATGAGAGCCGATCCAGAAATCAAACCAAGGTGCGGACCTAATAATTGTGAGGCAACTTTGTAACCACCGCCACCGCTAGGGAACAGTTCGATAACTTGGTTATAGCCCAAAGAGATGACAAAAACAGTGACTGCAGTTGCGATTGCAATGTAGAGAGCAAAATGAGTATAGGAACCCAAGGCATAGTAAGCTTCTTCAGGACCATAGCACGAAGAAGAAAGACCGTCGGCACCCAAACCTACCCATGCCAAAAATGCGACTAGGGAGACATGGCGCAAAATTTGCGGGTTGAAAGGATTAAGTGGGTTGCCAAATAAAATTTGTTTGATTTTTTTCCCTACTGATCTCACTGACGCTTATCCTTCTTTAGAGGTTGATATGATCACTGAAGGCACGATGAGCGCGATTGGTCCACCGTGCCTTTGCGTTATGCCATGTTGCTGAGCCTTGCGATACGTGCATCGAGCGGCGGATGAGTGGAAAACAACGCGAGCCAATGAGAACGCTGCGAAATTTTAAGCGCTGCTAAGGAGGGCGCGCGATCGTCTTGTATTTCTGCGGCGTACTGTAGCTTACGCAATGCGGCAATCATTTGTTGTGGGCCGACAAGGCGTGCGCCGCCATGATCAGCACGATATTCACGCCAACGCGAGAAAGTGGCGACAAGGATGCTACCGAGTAAGGTGAAAATCATATCGAAGACGAGACTAAGCATACCGTAAGTAAAGGGCGAAAGCGTTGTTTCGCGATCATCGCCGCGTGAGAGTGCGATGGAAATAGCGTACGCCAAGAGTCTGGATAAGAAAAGTGCAAATGAATTGACCACACCTTGCACGAGCGTGAGGGTCACCATGTCGCCATTAGCGATATGAGAAATTTCATGGCCCAAGATCGCTTCAATGTCGTGCCGTGTCATCCCAGAGAGTAGACCGGATGAAACAGCGACTAAGGCATTATTTTTGGTCGGGCCTGTGGCAAATGCATTGTATTCGGGTGAGTGATAAATCCCGACTTCAGGCACAGAGCGTAAACCGGCTTGACGTGATAATCGGGTCACCATATCAATGAGGAAGTGTTCATCGCGTGTGGCATTCTGTGGATGAATGATGACCACACCCATAGCCATTTTGGCAATGAATTTGGATAACAATAATGATATGAAGGCACCACCCATGCCCCAAATGGCACAAAAGATGGCTAGTTGTTGATAATTGATGCCATGTGCACCTAAATAGTGATGCACGCCTAATACATTCACCAAGATGGAAATGGTAAGAATGACTAAGCAGTTCGTGGCGATAAACAAAAGTACACGTTTTAGCATTGGATCTCACCTCGCTTTAAGTGCCGCTCATTATATACAAAAATGCTGCGGATGTTGAGTATGGCGAGGTACAGTTTTGTTTTGTATGTTTAGACGGACTGGTACCGTGCTAGGTCTCCCATCCTTTGCTTCTCTCGTGCACGTTTGTTGTTTTTTCTCAGCTACGAATTTAACCCCAGGTTCCGCTGTGAACCCGGGTTCCGCGCTACGTGCTGCATTCAGGCTAGCAGTCCACTTATTTCGCTTGCATACGCAAAGCACCGTCCAAACGAATCACTTCGCCATTCAATAATGGGTTTTCGACAATATGTGTGGCGAGCATGGCGTATTCTTCTGGTAAGCCTAGACGTTTTGGGAAAGGGACCATCGCTGCTAGTGACGCTCGTGCCTCCGCTGGAATTTTGTCAAACATCGGTGTATCAATCAGGCCCGGTGCAATTGTCATGACACGAATGCCATCATCAGCAAGCTCGCGCGCCGCTGGTAAAGTCATGCTGACTATCGCCCCTTTAGAGGCACTATAGGCTGTCTGGCCAATTTGCCCTTCATAGGCGGCGACAGAGGCAGTGTTAATGATGATGCCACGTTCTGCGGACGAACCAATCGGGGACAACGTCATCATCCGTTGTGCGACCAAACGCATCACATTGAATGTGCCAATCAAATTGATATCAATGACACGACGGAAATCATCAAGCGGGATCACGCCCGCCTTATTCACCATTTTGCGCGCATAGACGATACCAGCGCAGTTCACACAAATTCTTGGTGCACCATAGTGCTTTTCCACTTCATTTAACGCGAGCGTGACACTCTCATCTTTACTGACATCGCAATAAATCGCGATACCACCAATTTCGCTTGCCACTACTTTCGCAGCATCAAGATTCATATCAATGACTGCCACCTTAGCACCTAGCTTGGCAAGTCGGCGTGCCGTCGCAGCCCCCATCCCAGAAGCCCCACCTGTCACAAACGCCGCACAATTTTGTATATCCATAAAATTTCCTTTTGATTGTTGTTTATCATTTCGATGAGAGACGGATTATATGATATTTTTTGTTTCAGTACAGAAACGTCGGTGATACCATTTCTTGAACTAGATTGGAGAACTCATTGGATGAAAGTACTGGTAGCGATAAAACGAGTCGTTGATTATAAAGCCGTGGTGCGTGTGAAATCAGATGGTTCTGCGGTTGAAACAGCTAATGTGAAAATGTCGATGAATCCTTTTGACGAAATTGCGGTTGAAGAAGCCTTACGCTTGAAGGAAAAAGGCATTGCCACTGAAGTGGTGGTAGTCACGATGGGCAGTGATGCCTGCCAAGAAACCTTGCGCACAGCACTAGCAATGGGTGCAGATCGGGCGATCTTACTCAAAACAGCCACAGAGATTCAGCCTTTGGCAGCAGCAAAATTATTACGTGCGCTCGCCACGCAAGAAACACCACAACTCATTATCTTAGGTAAACAAGCTATCGATACCGATCACAATCAAGTGGGGCAAATGCTCGCAGCATTACTCAAATGGCCACAAGGTACGTTTGCATCGAAATTGGAAATCCATGATAACCATATTAATGTTACCCGTGAAATTGATGGTGGCTTAGAAACGCTATGCCTCACACTCCCTGCAGTGATCACGACGGATTTGCGTTTGAATGAGCCACGCTACATCTCTTTACCCAATATCGTCCAAGCCAAACGTAAACCACTCGCTGTGATTGACGCAGAAACACTCTGTGATGATCTCGCGCCTAGAATGCAAACATTGAAGGTGGCGATCCCAGAAAAGAATCGTCAGTGTGTGAAACTAGACTCGGCCGCAGAATTGGTCCAACGTCTCAAAAATGAAGCGCAGGTGATTCGATGAAAGTTTTAGTCATTGCAGAGCATGATAATCAACAATTGAAATTGGCCACGCATCACACGGTGAGTGCGGCCATTAAACTTCATTCTGAAGTAGACGTACTCATTATCGGTGCTGAATGTGCAACAGTCGCAGAGACCGCCAGTCACTTGAGCGGTGTCCGCCATGTATATGTCGCAGATAATGCTGCTTATGCGCATCAATTAGCAGAAAATAGCGCTGAGTTAATCGCCAACTTCGCCAAATCCTATGATTATATCTTGGCACCGGCGACAACATTCGGCAAAAATCTCTTACCCAGAGTCGCCGCTTTACTGGATATGAGTATGGTGAGTGATGTGGTGAGCATTGTGTCCCCGGATACTTTCGTGCGTCCGATCTACGCGGGCAATGTGATGGCAACGGTGCAAACGCATGATCCCATCAAACTTTTGAGTATTCGAACTACCGCATATCCTGCTGTATCTGCGACGCAATCATCGCCAGCACCACAACACGTGATCAACGATGTGGTGACTAGTGAGCATTCGCAGTTTGTCAGCCAGCAACTGACGCAATCCACGCGTCCAGAATTAACCAATGCGCGCGTTATCATTTCAGGTGGTCGAGGTCTCAAAAGCGCGGATAACTTTCAATTGTTGGAAGGGATTGCCGATCGTTTAGGCGCAGCGATTGGGGCCTCGCGTGCTGCCGTGGATGCTGGCTTTGTGCCAAACGATTATCAAGTGGGGCAAACCGGTAAAGTGGTTGCACCAGAGCTTTACATCGCAGTTGGGATTTCAGGTGCCATCCAACATATGGCCGGAATGAAAGATAGCAAAGTGATTGTGGCCATCAATAATGATCCTGACGCACCGATTTTTCAAATTGCCGATTACGGTATCGTAGGCGATTTATTTAAGATATTACCGGAGTTGCAAGATGCTTTGGGGAGTGTAACCACGAGTTCTTAGCCATTTGGAGTGACGGTGATGTCAGCAAGCAGACAACTGAATCAGCGCCATGCACTCGGGTTTATCCTTTTCATGGGTGTGGTAAGTTTATTCGCTGATATGACCTATGAGGGTGCGCGTAGTCTCACCGGCCCTTACTTGCAGCATTTGGGTGCGAGTGCGTTGGTCGTCGGCATGGTGGCAGGACTTGGAGAGTCACTCGGTTATTTGATGCGCTATGTCTCTGGGTACTACATCGATAGGCGTCAACAATTTTGGCCCACGGCCTTCGTTGGTTACAGCATTAATTTGCTCGCCGTCCCACTGCTGGCCTTGGCGCAACATTGGTGGCTGGCCGCGTGTTTGATGGTGATCGAACGCGTGGGTAAAGGCATACGTATTCCGCCGCGAGATGCAATGTTATCCTATGCATCGCAGCGGGTTGGGCTGGGGTGGGGCTTCGGATTACATGAAGCTTTAGATCAAGCCGGTGCGATGCTGGGACCTTTACTGATGGCCTGGTGTTTATACAGTAGCATGTCCATCGCGCATAGCTTTGCTGTGCTCGCAGTACCGGCGTTAACGGCATTAATCTTATTGTTTTTCGCGCGTCGCCAATACCCCAATCCTCAGGGTTTAGAAGAAACGGTGCAACCACTAGGCACTATTCATAAACGATCCTATTGGTTATTCGTGTTGGCGGCTGCGTGCATCGCATTAGGTTATGCCGACTTCGCATTGATCGCTTATCACTTTGTGAAAGTGGGGCTGTTATCGATGGTTTGGATTCCGATTTGTTATGCTGCGGGCTTGGGATCTAACATGGTGATGGCGCCGTTCTTAGGTTACTTATATGATCGTATGGGGATGATGGTATTGGTAGGCCTCACGCTTGTTGCAAGTTTTTTTGCGCCACTGTGCTTTTTAGGGAGTCCTTCGGTTGCTTTCTTCGGTGTGATCGTGTGGGCGATCGGCTATGGGACGCAAGCATCACTCATGCGCGCTGTGATCGCGACTCTCGTCCCTAAGGACAAATGCGGTGGTGCTTATGGCACATTCAACGCCATTTTTGGGGTTGCTTGGATGGTAGGCAGTATGGTGATGGGTGCGCTCTATGATGTTTCTGTGCTGAGCTTAGTTGTGTTTTCGATGCTGGCGCAATGGCTGGCCATCCCATTATTGTTTCATCTCCGTCAACCGTACACGCAGGTTAAGCACAAGACGTAAGCCTGCCTAGTCGTGTCGATGCAAAGCATATCAGGGAAGATAATGCGGTATTTTATAATGTGCTAATTTTTCCATTGTGGTGTAGTAGCCGATCTGCGTGAGTTGATCAATCGCTTTGAAATTTAGAAGGTTAATCCCCTTGGCATTGACCAGAATGCTGATATCTGCATGGTTAATCATTTGTTTTTCATGTTCGATACTTGAAACGCTCATCGTTTTGAGAATACATTCATAAATACTGGGATAACGAACGGATTTCTTTTTGAATAAGCGGCTAAATAGGACATGCCAACCAGATAAAATGCCATCTGGAATACTGACGTGATTAGTATCTTCTGAGGGTGAGGTGACCGCAATCACCTTACTGACATACTGTCGCATGATATCTACAGGTAAATTATTTAGCATCCCACCATCGACTAACATATCGCCTTGATTATTCGTAATCGGTGGAAACACTGCGGGCAGTGATCCCGTTGCACGAATACCTTTCCAGATAATACCAGATTGAATCACTTCCTTTTTTCCAGAAGTGAGATTACACGCAATGCAAAAAAAGTTTAACCATAAATCTTCGAAGTAGGTTGTTTCGCCGAAATTATCGACTAACGCTTTTGTCAACGCTTTGCCCGAATTTAATGACACGAGCGGCAGTGTATATCTAAATAAATCTTTATTATTGACAACATGCTGACGCATTTTTTCGATGAGGAGTTCAGGTGACCAGCCCATTGCTATGCCGCAGCCAATCATGGCGCCTATACTCGCGCCACCAACCCAGTCAATGGGAATATTCATTTCACGCAGAGCTTTGTAGACGCCAAGATAGGTCAGTCCGCGCGCACCACCGCCACCTAAGACTAAACCGGTGCTGCGACCGGTCACAATCCGAATGACCCTATGTAAATCATGCATCGAATTCGCTTTAACATGGTACGTTTGATCGATTTTGCGATGCTTTAACCATGCTTCAGTGCCAGAGGGCATGCGTTCATCCGATTGATGGCTTAACACAAGGTTAATCAATTTACGGTCTGGCGCACTGTGTGAGAAGATTTCATTCTCAATCTCACCTAATGAATGATCGGCACGACATCGGCTGACTAATAAAATTCGATCCGATTCACGCAGGCAGGTTCTCGTCCAAGAAGAATAAAGGTCATCTGTTTCATAAACGATATAAACATATTGTGTTTCTTGTTGGCTTAACCATTTTAATAAAGCATGCTTTCTTTCAGTGTCGGTCATGCCCTGAGAAAAGTCTTGCGTCGAGAGTAACTCTTCAATCATATGTTGATTTAGATGTAATGTAGCACCATATTTAGCTAATTCAGCAGCAAATTGCTGGGCAAACTGTCTGAAATATTCATGATCATCCCCAGCGGGTGCAATCACAATATTAGAAACGCTATATAAATGTTCTTTCTTACGATGTGTGATACGTGAGATCGCTGCACGGACGATTGGCATAATCAGTAATGGATTTGCTGTCAAAAAATCATCGAATGTTTTCGCGGATAGTTTCAATAATACGCTATCACGCATCGCAGTGATGGTGGCTGCACGTGGTGACTGTGTGAGAAGTGCTAATTCACCAATTAATTCACCACGACCAATTTCATTTAAAATTGTTGGTGTATCATTATGATTTTCTTGTTGAGTGGCGCGCAATCGACCGCGTACGACTAAATAGAGACAATCGCCAGGGTCACCCTGTTTAATAATGGTGGTGCCACTATTGACATAAATGACTTCAAATTTTTTAATGAGCGCTTGTAATGCTGTTGATGGTAAATTCCCAAAAAGACTGGTTGCCATTAAAAAGGCTAATATCTCGTTTTCAGAAAAATAACTCGGTAAAATCGATTCGTCCATAACTACCTTTTGGCAACATCCCTGGTTGTTTATAATCTATCATAGCTTATGATACCTATGTGTAAAGTGTTAAATCCTTCTTTTGATTGAATCAAGGATCCTTGCGCTGATTCAGCCTAACGAAGTGGCGGTCAGGACTCGCTGAGCTCATCGGCCGGGTCAGGTGTGACATGGATAATCCTTGGTAGGGTATAAGCGCATTCGGTAAGGATCACGCTGGCGCTGGGAAAACATAATTGACTACTAGGCGTATCTGTGCTTTTTTAGTGCGAATATACATCATTTAGGGGGATGTTTGCATTTTGTGTCCCAGCTAAGGTCTCATCCTGCGATTAATGGACCAACTAAGAATTCATTAATCTATTGAATGTATTATTAGAACTAGCCTATAGTGCAGCGGGTCCTTGGTCAGGCGATCATGGTGCAACTTGCTATACTAATGATGTATGCGCAGTGAATACTGCATGATCAAAAAATGAGGCAAATGACATGGCTTTTGATGACAAAAATCACGCCAATTTAGGGCGCTCAGCTGATGAAGACGATACCGGTCAAGGTGGTCGTGCGGGTGAGCTTGAGTTCAGTGATTTTCTCTCATCCAATAGCGCTCGTCGTGATGATCAACTCTCGGCGGACGAGCGTAAGCGGTTGTTGTCAGTCCATAAGGATACACATGAACTACGCGTCAAAAAGCAAAAAGAGTTACGCGAGCAGCGTCAACAATTGAAAGATGGCAAAATTCCTTTGCAAACCTATCGCCAAGGAATGATGGGCATGGGGATGAATTCTCAATACAAGATCAATCCTATTTTAGCCAATAAAGCCCAGTTCAGTGGCGTTGATCATCAAGTCAATTCGTTGCCAAATGAACATGTCGCTGACACCAACGCTGAGATGCGTGATGAGTTAGAATTACAATACAGTCTACGCTACTCACCCGAAAACGCACCGCGCTTTCATCCCAAGCCACAGTATAGGTAATCCCCTTACATGGTCACTTTAGCAGATGCCATTCTTCAAGAAGATATTCATGCGGTGCAACAGCACTTGCGTTACGGTGAAGATGTTAACCAAATTGATGAATATGGTTTCAGACCACTCATTGAAGCAGCTATTGTAGAAAACGTTGCGATCAGCGAGTTATTACTCGCGAGTGGTGCTAACCCCAATCTGCCCGATGTGACCGGTGGCACCGCGTTACATTGGGCAGCAGAGAATAACAATCTCAAGCTAGCACGTATGCTGCTTAAGCACCATGCGGATCCTAATCTCCCCAATCTTGCTGGGATGCCGGCATTAGTGATGCCCACTTTACGCGGTCAGCAAAAACTTAAACAATTATTGGTGAAAGCCGGGGCTGATCAGGCATTTGCTCAAGATTTTATAAATACTAAATTGTTAGGACACTTGTTCGAATTGGTGGGCATTGTCACCATCGTTGGACCGAACAAACAATTTATAGAAGTCGACTTAGAGGGCTTCTTTTTAGAAATTACCTTAGGTCTTGTGGCGGATGCCCTCCACCAATTTCAAAATCATTTCGCGGCAAGGCAATTGCGACGCTTTACGGGGCTCGCACAATTCATTGTTGACGTGATTTCTCGAGCAGCACAACTCATACGCTATCAACAATATCGTGTCGAGGTATCTAAACATCGCACGTATATTGAGGGGATGCTTAAGCGTGAACCGGTACTCATTCCTGTGGGTTATGAAGGACATGCGATCACGTTCATCAGCTATGGTGATATTTGGGTGAAGTGCGATCGGCGTGAAGATAGTCGGTTGTATGATACGGTGACTTTTTACCGTGTCACACGACCAGAACAACTCACGGTTGATTTGATCATGTCACTTGAATATGAAAAACAATCAGATCGTTTTATCAACGAAGAGTTAGATCATTTGCTCGGTTTAGAATTACTGACCGAATTGAAAATCGAAGCGCAAGTGAGCGGCAATTGTTCTTGGGCAAACGTTGAGGCAGCCATTCCAGCGATATTTTTCCTGGTACTCATGCAGTTAAATAAAAATCCTGATCAAATGGCTCATCATAAATCATTAGCATTAAATTATTTTCATCGCTGGCGTGATTGGAACAAGGATCGTGCCCTTGATTACTGTCTGCAACGCTTTCGTGAAGGTGATGACTTACGTAAAGCAGCAAACGCAGAAGTGCTAGCAGCTATTTTGTTTCAGCGGTGCAATCATCTTGAAGCTAAAGACCAAGTGCGCATTGAGAAAATATTGAATGTGTTACAGGGCTCTCCCTATGAATATCTCTTGCATAATTATTTGCGTGTTTACTATTATGAGTCGTACACGCAGGATGGCAAACGCTTCTCAGCCTTGCTTAAGCACTATGGTGTGATCACTTAAAGAGGTCAAGTATTCATATGCCGCCACATGCCTATGAATGCTTGAGCCCTTTATCTTTAGTAGCAATTTATTCAGGAGAATCTAGATGGTTGATGAGTACAAGAAGTATGTTCAGTTTAATGGCCGCGTATTAATCATTGGATTTGGTAGCATTGGCCAAGCCGTGTTGCCGTTAATCTTGCGCCACATAGGGATGTCTGCCAAGCAAATTTGTATCATCAGTAAAGATTCAAACGCTGCGAATGTTGCTGACGTTTACGGGGTGAGATTCATACAACAAGCACTCACACGAGAGAATTATCAAGATATCTTGCGTGCCCACTTAAGTAGTGGAGACTTTCTCCTCAATTTATCCGTCGATGTCTCGAGTATCGATTTAATCAAGTATTGCGCGCCTAATCACATTTTATATCTAGATACGTGTATAGAACCTTGGGCGGGTGGTTATACCGATGAATCAGTGCCTTTTGCGCAACGTTCTAATTATATGTTTCGTGAAACGATGCTTGCGCTTAGAGATCAAAGCTTAGGTGAGACCACCGCTGTCATCACGCATGGGGCAAACCCGGGTTTGGTGTCACACTTAGTCAAGCAAGCACTGATGAATATTGCGCATGATACTGGGATGACTGTATCGGCACCAGACGGCCAACAAGCTTGGGCGCAATTAGCATCTGATCTCAAGATTAAAGCTATTCATATTGCTGAGCGCGACACACAAACGACGACATCACCTAAAAAACTCGGTGAATTCGTGAATACCTGGTCTATTGATGGTTTCGTTTCCGAAGGCGCGCAACCCGCTGAGTTAGGTTGGGGGAGCCATGAGCGTCACCTTCCAGCAGATGCTGGTCGTCACACGGCAGGCTGTCAGAGTGCGATTTACCTAAATCGACCGGGTGCTGCGACACGTGTACGTACGTGGACACCTGAGGCGGGATCTTTTCATGGATTTTTAATTACGCATGGTGAATCTATTTCCATTGCCGATTACTTAACTTTGCGTACGTCAGCAGGTGTTCTCTACCGGCCGACGGTACATTATGCCTACCATCCCTGTGAGCATGCGGTATTGTCCTTGCATGAATTTGCAGGACGTGAGTGGCAATTACAAGAAAACAAACGTTTATTATTTGATGAGATTGTCACAGGCAGCGATGAGCTCGGTGTGTTGTTGATGGGGCATGCTAAGGGAGCGTATTGGTATGGTTCTAATTTGAGTATTGAGGAAGCGCGTGCGCTTGTGCCTTACAATAATGCGACGAGTTTGCAAGTGGCGATCAGTGTCTTAGCCGGTATGATTTGGGCGATGGTGAACCCCAATGCGGGGTTGGTCGAGCCAGAGGGAATGGACTATCGCTTCATTTTAGATATTTGCATGCCATATCTGGGCAAGGTTAGTGGCAGTTACACCGACTGGACGCCATTGAAAGACCGTGGCCGTTTATTCCCAGAAGAGATTGATGCAAGTGACCCATGGCAATTTATTAACATGCGCGTGGCTTAAGAAGTTAGGTGATACAAGCAAGGTGGGTGATGGCAGACACTTCTTCACCCACTTAAGATGGCTGAAACGTTCAATTAACACGAACCCAGGAGATGGCGTGATGTTTGGGTATGTGGTTTGACGTGAGTTCGACATAACGTTGGCCTGTCATTCCCGCTACTCAGCTGTCATTCCCGCTACTCAGCTATCATTCTCGCTACTCAGCTGTCATTCCCGCTACTCAGCTGTCATTCCCGCTACTCAGCTGTCATTC
>CAZYKO010000002.1:152055-205519 GCA_964648015.1 uncultured Coxiellaceae bacterium | reverse complement strand
ACTCAGCTGTCATTCCCGCTACTCAGCTGTCATTCTCGCTACTCAGCTGTCATTCTCGCTACTCAGCTGTCATTCCCGCTACTCAGCTGTCATTCTCGCTACTCAGCTGTCATTCCCGCGCAGGCGGGAACCCATTTATCAAGTTAAGTCATAATATAAATCGAGCCATTGTGGGTTATTACTCTCAATTAAATTTATCTTCCAATCCCTACGCCATTTTTTCATTTGTTTTTCTCGCAAAATTGCTTCATGAACATCTCCATGCACTTCATAATAAACCAACTTATGCACGTGATATGTTTTGGTGAATCCAGCAACTAAGCCTTCCTTATGTTGATAAACGCGTTTTAATAAATCACTTGTTACGCCTATATATAGAGTTCCATATTTTTGACTAGCAAGAATGTATACATAATATTGTTTTTCAGACATCTTGAATTCCACGTTTGTTAAGTTTTAAAGCCTTCTCTAAATTTACAGACAGTTTTACAATCGATCAGTGATATCTTGGGGAAAATGGGTCCCCGCCTGCGCGGGGATGACAGAGGTGGCGCGGGGATGACAGAGGTGGCGCGGGGATGACAGAGGTGGCGCGGCGATGATGGCCAGGTGAAAGTAATCCAACATTACTATCAATGTATGAATTATGTTTAATACTCTACACGTATCAATCCTTTTTAATCGCCACCACTTTGCCATGCGTGAGCTTTGTGATTTCGCTCGCAGGACAGCTAAAGACAGCAAATGGCGTGCCTGCTGCTGCCCAGAGTGTTTCATGTTGTAGCAAATCTTCATCGATAAAAACGTGTTGGATTTTTTGCGCGTGGCCCACAGGTGGAATGCCACCGATCGCAAAGCCTGTCACCTCACGTGCGAAATCAGCATCGGCTTTCACAATTTTTTCACCAACATAATGTTGAATTATTTTTTCATCCACGCGATTCACCCCACTCGCTAATACTAAGATGGGTTCGTTGCTGGTTTGGGTTCGAAACAATAAGGACTTGATGATTTGCGCCACCTCACACTGTATTGCTTGTGCGGCATCATTTGCGGTGCGCGTGCTATCGGCTAATTCGATGACGTCAAAAGCTAAACCTTTCTCCGCTAAAGCATCGTGTACTCTTTTCGCGCTCTTGCTCAATGGTTTGTGCGTCATCACTTAGCCCTTTAGTAAATTGCCATGAAGTAGTATATGCGTAAAAGAGGCTTCACTGCACTAGGTTAGCTGGCTAGTGACGATCCTCATATCCATTGATATGAGGAATCATCATACTAACATCCTATTTTATGATTCAACACGTGCACAATGAATGTTGAACACATTGATATAAGGTTCAACTCTAGTAATAGTATAGTGCCATGTGATATTGGCAGATGCGGTGCCTAAATAATCGCTGAAGGCGCTTCTAGGGCTTGTTAAATGCATGTCTATGCAACTTTGATCTAAACGTAATTCTGGATTGTTTCCCCAACCAGCAATCACAGCCATTTTTATATTTTTGGGGCCATGTTGATAAGTATGTGAGATACAGGCGTTACCAAGCATGATATCACTCGTGTAGCGCTTTTTATCGAAGTGATCTGAGCTATAGAACCAAGCGTAAAATCTCTGATAAGTATCATTAACTACGTGTAAGCAAACGTTAATTGTTTGTGGATAGGCATACACATTGGATGCCAAGCATAACGATAAAATTGCAAGACTCAGTTTGATTCTACGCATCATTTATATCCATTTTAATTATTTCAATTATTATTGGGTGATATATTATGTGATGAGTATTATCCATAGAATGGTTGATATATCAATAGCGATGATAAACTCGCATCTTCTTGGTGGCACGTATTGCAATGTCTCTGTAGGATGGGCAAAAGACCGCATCGCGAACGTGACTTCCAATCAGGCATCATTTCGCGCGATGCTTTGCCTACCCTTCGCTACAGATCTATCGCGATGACGGACACATTTGAACTAGGGATTTACCACACTTCCCACAATCACCTGCTCGTCTATCCAGCGAGACAATGTCTCAGCTAATTGGAATTCGCGATCTACGCGTAAGGCGCGCGATCGTGCTTCTTGCACACTGAGATCATCTTGGATTGCATCTAGGAAAGCGAATTCGCCCGCAGTGAGCGGTACCAGTGTTATGTTAAACTGTATGCGTATGATGAGTAGATGATCGCCCCCCGCATGCATATCAATGGTTTCTTCGCGTTGGTGCTCACATTTATCAATGATGCGTAAGATGGGATAATAAAAACGGCGCACTTGGGCCGCTGGATGTATGAGCAAGTGCAGTTGGTCCTCGGGGCTATTGTCAATGAGTCGCTGCAGATCTGACGCCACTGCCGGTGCATTGGGCGCGCGTAATAAGGTGTGACACAACCATTCAAATTGTGCCACTTCAATGAGATACGCCATATTTTTTAATGGCTGAAATTCAGCGATGAATTCACTCATGTACTCACCGAAGTCATTCAAATTGCCGCTCCGTGATGGGTAGTGTTCGATATAACTGCGCGTTAAAATCAGAAAAAAATCAGCGCCCACCAAAGTTTTGACGAGGGGATAGACACTGAGAAGGCTGCGGTTCAAGGCCTGTAGGCGCCGTTGCCGGTGAATGTCTAAATGACCGCTGGGTTTAATGCCTAGTGATTGTTTGGTGTCATAAACGATGGCGTCCGCTATTTCAGCCTGCAAGTTTTGCAGCAGCATGGGCATTCCTCATGATTTGTTCGGCGCGATAGGCTTCTAGACATAATGTGGCTAGGGGTGGCAAATCAGAATCCCATTCAATGATCGTGGGTTTGGTGCCCAGGTGTTGAATCGCATAACGATAGAGATCCCACACTGCTGGCACAATCAAACGATTGTGGCTATCGATCAACACTTCTTTTTCATCTAAGATCGTGCTGCTAAAGCCCGACACATGTATCTCTTGAATCACAGCACTGGTAAGGCCGCTGACATAGCGTAAGGGATCGAAACCGAGATTGGTCGAGCTGACGTAGACATTGGTTAAATCTAAGAGGACGCCACAGCCTGCGCGATTGGCAAGCTCGGTTAAGAACTGCCATTCAGGGATGGTGGAATGATCATAACTCAAGTAACTGGCGATGTTTTCGATTAAGAGTTGTTTCCCGAGATAATCCTGTACTTGCTGAATACGTGGGACCAGATGCTCGAGCGACTCCTCTGTGTAAGGGAGTGGTAGCAAGTCATGTAGGTATTGCCCGTCGATAGAACACCATGCTAAATGGTCGGAGATCAGGCATGGATCGATGCGCTGCATCAAGTCGCGCAAGGATTTAAGGTATTGCCAATTCAACTCGTCAGTAGACCCCAATGACATGCTCATGCCGTGTAAACTGATGGGATAAAACTCACGAATTTGGGTGAGCATGGTGATGGCGTGACCGCCTTCAGCGAAATAGACTTCGCTCGGGACTTCCAACCACGCAAGTCCCGGTTTTTGGTCGATGACATCGGCATAGTGTTCGGGACGCAAACCGACACCGGTTAATTGGAGTGCTGACTTCAATGCGCTATCCCTCAGTGACCAACAGTGATTAAGTTTATTTTATCGCTGTTGATTATTTTTTAACAGCCTTATAAATGAGCGGGCTTAGGCTGAGCAGCGCGAGTCCTAAAAGTGCCAATAGCATGGTGGGTGAGAGGATGAGTGCTGTGCTTATAGTTTGTTCGCCGAGGAGCTCGTCTAGCCCGCGTCCGAGCATCACGTAGATCACGGTGGCTGGCAAAATCCCTAACGTGGTCGCGGTGACATAGGTTTTGACTTTCACATTGAGTGCACCCGCGGCAATATTACTCACCCCACAGGGGAAGATCGGGACGATGCGCAGCATGAGTAAATAGGTGAAGGCATTGCGTTGGAAGCCATGTTCCATCGATTTAATCCAGCCACGTGATTTTGCGGCAATGTGTGCGCCTAGGGAGGTGCGCACGGCGAAGAAGAGAATCAAGCCACCACAAGTGGTACCAACAATGGCATAGAGGATGGCGATGATACCAAAGAGCAAACCCCCGAGGACGGTTAGGATCGTGCCGCAGGGTATACCGCACGCCACCAGTGTGGTGAGTGATAGGATGTAAATGCCTACCGCCGACGTGTAATGATGGGCTGTCCACTGTTCAATATGGCTGCGGTAGAGATGGATGGTATGCAAATTGAGGTAGTGATGCAAATGAGTCGAATAAAAAAGGCAGCATGCGAGGGCAAGTATGATCAGTAAAAACCACTTTTTTAAGTGTATGATTAACCTATTCATGTGTTAATTTGGGATTCCTTAAACTGGTGATGATGCTGTGTGTCTAGAACCATAAACGCATGATTAAACAATATGTGTGTGATTAGGCAAAATTCAATGGGGCTATGATCTTAAGACCCGTGAGTATTATAGTCAGTTACGATGAAAAAACAACCAAGCGCTATCACGGTGTCAGGCGCGCATGGGGCTGGGAACGCAGTGACGCACGCCTGATGTCGTGACGATGGTAGCAATAATAGTGAGATAACTTATGACTGATATTTTTGAAATAAAAACAGCCACCGTTCAAGACGTACCCCTTATACTTTCTTTTATTAAAGAATTGGCAGAGTACGAGCAATTACTACATGAAGTGGTGGCAACAGAGGACATCCTAAAAGAAACACTATTTGGTGACCAAGTACATGCTGAAGTGATCATCGGGTACCTTAATCAAGCGCCGGTGAGCTTTGCGCTCTACTTCCATAATTTTTCCACTTTCTTGGGTCGTCCTGGGATCTATCTAGAAGACTTGTTCGTTAAACCAGAAGCTCGCGGCAAAGGTATCGGGCAAAAAATACTGGCTTATCTTGCGTTTCTTGCAAAAAGTAGAAAGTGTGGCCGATTAGAATGGTGGGTGCTTGATTGGAATGAAACGGCTATCGGTTTCTATAAGCGCATCGGTGCAAAAGCCATGGATGAATGGACTGTTTATCGCGTCACAGATCAAGCACTAGATAACCTAGCTGCATCCTGGGAATGCGACACTAGCGTTAGTTGAAAAATAAAGATGTCGCTATCTAGTAAATTGACTAGGGCCTAGCCTATGTTTGAAAAAAATGCGTTTGATTTAGTGCAACAATACATTACCGGATGGAAAAGCAATAACATCCAATTAATCACTGCTAGTTTAGCAGAGCATGGCATTGTATTTGCTGCGCCAATTAAGACTTGGATGGCGTGGATTTGTTTCTAAATAGTCTAGCGCTTTTTGCAACGCCTTTAAATGTGGGTCTTGTTCTAGCGCTGTAAGATTGCTATTAATCTGACCAGTATAACGCAACGGTCTTCAACAATTTTAAGCTATTCTTAATTATTCCAAATAACTCTCCCATGTGTACTCTTTTTGTTTACCATTGGAAAGAGATGATTTTAATTAGGTAAGGTAACTGATATTTGTTTTGTTCAGAAAGCTTTAAGCTGTTAACGTTACTATACACATCAAATTAAAATATAATATGGTGAATAGGTATGTTTACACAAAGCGGTTTAAAAGCAGAGGCAGACAAACAGGATTCAACAAAGCAGGTTGAACAAAAACAATTAAAGCCAGTGGATCATAAAGATGCTTTTCATCGCCATTTTGCACGTTCCGGCTATTCCGCAGACGTCATTGATGATTTTTCTAGAATGCATGATGTTTTAACCTCTGATGTCATTGATCGTAACCTAAAAAAATTAGAAGTGCGTTTGCAAGCCATATTAGAATCTAAAAACTTGCTACAACCTACTGGTGATAAGGAAGATGAAGGTAAATTGACTGTCATCTCAAAAAAGGATAGTACCTATACAAATCATTATCATGTGTTATCAGAATACATAGTTGAGTGGTCTAAAGAAAATGGATTTATCACTACTGAATATATTGACTGTATAGAAGTTAAGCAGGACAAGGAAGCAAGAATTAAACTAAAGTTACCTGAAAAAATATCAGTTATTTTTGGAGGTATTTTAAGTCCAGACCTTTTTACCGCATGGATAGCGCTGGGAATGATACCTAAAGATATCAGTGCCGGGGTTTCTCATGCGGAATTTACCCACTTTTTGCAAATTTATGTCTTGGTAGAAGAAAATAAAGCTAATCAATTCCTCGGAAATGACCCGGTTGATCTGATTAAAATGACTACTAATCATACATATAAAGATCGTGTCGGCGATTTTAATAATGGAGAAGTTTTTCCCTGGTCATTAATATTTGATCTTAACCCAGGGACAGGCTCTTATTCAGATCCTGATTATTTCCATGCTACTTTAGTGAATTGTAGAAAAACTCGAGATTTTATCAACGTAGATCAGCCAATTTTAAGTACTAATGCCTATCCTATATTAACGCAGCTACTTAAGGGTCGTGCTGACAAAAGACAGGTTAAATATCGTCAGAATCCGAGCACTTTTTTCGCGCCATATCTTCATCCAGAAACCAAGGAAAAATATTTAGTAAAAAATGGCGTTGTGATAAATGATGTGATTTATCTTGATACGGGAGATCAAACCAATCGAAGAGTTTTGTTTGATGATATTTCACAGCTTTTAAAACTCAATAGAAGAATATTCAATCGTGTTGATAAAAAAGTACCTTTACCTAAAGAAGATGGTACATTATACGATAAATTATTAGAATTATTTAAATTCGAGAATCATAAAAATATGATTCCAGATTACTTTCATAGTGAAATGGAAAATAAATTTATGATGATTACCTTGCGTTTATTTGGTTTAAAATCAGAGGTGAAAAAACCAAATCGCTTAATTCGCTATAGAGGTATCATCTTGGTATTAAATGATTATGGCAAAGCTTACCAATTGATGAATGATCATTTGAAACCCTATTATCAATCCATCTTAACTGTCGCATTCGATTTGCTCGAAGATGCATATAAAAAAGATTTAGCGCAGTTAACAGATACTCCATTGAACAAGGAGAATGCTTCATCCTCAGATGACATACAATTAGAAGTTGAGATGCCACCACACCAAACGAAAAAAATTGGTTTTTAGGGAAAATTGTAAGGTAAGCACAGCTTTCAAAAGTTGTTAGTATTTGCTAAACCTGTGCTATATCAAAACTTGGTACAATGGCCGAAAGAATGTTTTTTATGTATGTAGGCATGAATCCCTAACTATCTAAAACACACGGCCACTGTAAAAGATTATAGTTCTACCGATGTTATTACGAAGTAATCATGCTGTGAAATCTACATCATGCACATGACCCATTCCTACTAGTCGATGATACGAATCAACCCATCCCAATTTTAACCATTGATGATAAAAAGAATATCTACATGTCATTGGAATTATTACATCGATTTAGTGTTATTCTGGTGAAACGATATATATAATGTTAGCTTTGTGTATTGATCTAGGATGTAAGTTTCACAATTCTGTTAACTGAATGGAAAGGAATGCCATGAAATCCTTCATAATGAGCTTAATTGCGTTTGGGCTTATCACACAATCGTGTTTGGCGAGCCCTAAAAAAAATGTATCGCCCCTGGTGCCACAACCCACAACTTGTATCTCTGCAGCATTTAGCGCCGTTGGAGATCAATGGTGGAAGTCTATGACATTAAAGATGACAAATAACTGTGGACGTGTCGTTGATTTTCAAAATGCAGCGATCACCTTTGAAACTAAAAAAGCGCTCAACACTGGCTTTTGGGGTGATTTTGGGACTTTATCTTACCCTGATAATCAGCTACAAATCACATCACAATTACAAACCAATGGAAAATATCTCGCTGCCATAGCGCTTCACTTCCCAACTTACCCAGGTGCAAATAGCAAATTACAATCGGGCGAATCATTTTCCATTAAATATGGTGTGTCTTCTGATGAGAGTGTGGCCGACAGTGCGCGTGTGTATGTCGATGCCCCAGCAGGGACAGGCGGCATTCAATTAACCAATACCACGATGAAACCTAGTGATGTTTCTCAAGTTTACACCGTGGTTCGCATCACGATGAATGGGCAGCCAATGACAAGCGTGCAGCTGCCATGGAATAGCAGTCAAACCATTTCCGGTCTCGCACCCAATACATATGCAATTGCAGCAGATAATCTAACTGGCACCAATGGTACTACTTATCAAGCGACCGTCAATCCTGCCATTGTTAATTTAACTGCCGGTCAGATTGCGAGTACTGCTATTAGCTATGCCGTCGTCCAACAAATGGGTAAGCTTGCGATTAACTTGCAGAGCTTGCCTACACAACTGGCAGGATATACCGGCAATCCTACAGTGACTGTTGCGGAAGCAGGTGGTGGGAGTTCTCTACCGACGGTTGTCAACTGGGGTACAGCTGCAACACTAAGCTCACTCAAGAATGGCACGAGTTATACTTTTTCAACACCGGCAATTAGTTATAACAACTATACTTGTCAGCCTACCTTTAACCCAACATCACTGAATGCTAGTGTCAGTACACTGCCTACGACAAACTTAACGTATAGCTGTACCCAAGTCGCTCAAAGTCGTGTCACTCTCAATGTCACGGGGGCACCAACGACACTCGCTTCATTAATGATAACGCTTACACCAACAGGTGGTGGCGCTGTGATTAATCAATCAATTCCATTAACGAATGGTAGTGGCAGTGTGACTGCATTGTTAACAACGGGAAGCATTTACACAGTTTCTGCAGCTCAAGTCCCAGGTTACACAATTAGTTTTACGCCACAACCTTTCACAGCGACGGATTCGGCCGTTGAAACGATCACACTCAACGCTGTTGCTAGCGGTACACCCGTTGCATTACATGGTCAATTGACTGTGTGCGGCACCCAGTTATGTGATGAACATGGCGACGCTATACAACTCAAAGGGATGAGTAGTCATGGGATTCAATGGTTTGGTTGGGGTACTTGCTTAACCGCTGGTTCATTAGATGCCATCGCTAATGACTTTAAATCCAGTGTGTTTAGAATTTCCATGTACATACAAGAGGGTGGCTATGAATCAAATCCAACGGCGTTTACTAATCAAGTCAACTTGTTAATTGAAGAAGCGACAAAACGCGGCATGTACGTGATTGTTGACTGGCATATGCTAACACCAGGCGATCCAAATTATAATTTGGCACGTGCCAGAACGTTTTTTACAGAAATTGCAAATTTACACAAAAATAAAAACAACATCATTTATGAGATTGCCAATGAACCCAATGGTGTTAGTTGGGCAAGTATCAAATCTTATGCGGAACAAATTATCCCTGTGATTCGTGCAATCGATGCTAATGCGCCCATTTTAGTCGGCACTCGAGCGTGGAGTTCATTGGGACTGTCTGAGGGTAGTAATTCTCAGGAAATTATTAATAATCCTGTGAATGCAACCAACATCATGTACACGTTCCATTTCTATGCCGCCTCACATGGTGAGAATTATTTGGCTGAGCTTGATCGCGCGTCTAGTGCATTACCCATATTTGTCACGGAATTTGGTACACAAACCTATTCAGGTGATGGTGCCAATGACTTCGTGATGTCGCAGCGCTATATGGATTTAATGGCTAGGAAAAAAATAGGTTGGACGAATTGGAATTTTGCTGATGACTTCCGATCAGGTGCGATCTGGACCGTAGGTACTTGTCCCAATGGTCCTTGGACAACCGCCCGTTTAAAACCTGCTGGCACATGGATTAGGGATAGAATATTGAATTAGTCTTGCGCTAAGCTTCATTCAGCACTGTCTGAGCAAAAAAGTGGCCATAACATCCGTGTTATGGCCACTTTTAATTTATATACTGCCATGTTGTTCACCGTGTTTGATACACTTCCGCTTCAATAGCCAGTTTACAAAACGCCGAAAGCAGTGAGTGTGTTCATAAAAACAGGTACAATATTTGTTTGACAAGGATATCGGTTCAGGATGAACGCATGACACAACAAACATACGATTACCTCATCATTGGCGGAGGATCTGCGGGTTGTGTACTCGCCAATCGTTTATCTGAAACTCCCAATATAAGTGTTTGTTTGATTGAAGCGGGACCTCGTGATACGAACCCTTTCATTCGCATGCCCTTAGGCATCTTGATGGTCATCCGCAGCAACATGCTTAATTGGAAATATCGTACAACGCCACAAGCACAATGTGCTAATCGATCAATATATTGGCCGCGCGGTAGAACATTGGGTGGCAGTTCTGCCATTAATGCGATGATATACATACGTGGCACCGCCGATGATTATGATCAATGGGCGAAGCTTGGGAACATCGGTTGGTCCTATCGCGACGTGCTACCTTACTTTCAAAAATGCGAACAGTTTATTTCCGCTTACAATCCCGGTTATGGTCATAACGGCCCGCTCAAATTAGATGACCCTCGTTATGTGAATCCGTTAGAAAATGTTTTTGTGCAAGCTGGGGAACAAGCTGGATACAAAATTTTAAAAGATTTTAATGGTGATGAACAAGAAGGGGTTGGATTGTATGTGACGGCACAACAGCAGGGGGAGCGTTATAGTAATGCTGCCGCATATTTACGTGAGGCTGAGAAGCGTGCCAATTTAACAGTATTAACAAAATCACAGGTGACAAAGATTTTATTTGAAGATAAACGTGCCATCGGTGTATGTGTTCAAAGCAAACATGGTATCTTTCATCTCTATGCACGTAAAGAAGTCTTGCTCTGTGCCGGGACAATAGGGTCACCACATCTCTTACTAGTATCCGGCGTTGGTCCACGTAATGAAATTGAAAAACATCAGATTAAATTAATTCATGATTTACCAGGTGTGGGTGAAAATTTACAAGACCATTTAGATATTCATATTACTCACTTAGAAAAAACTCGTTATTCGTTTAGTTTCCATTACACATCACTATGGCGTCACATCAAAAGTTTGTGGCAGTATGTTTGCCAGCGACAAGGTGAGCTCACGATTAATTATGCGCAGGCGGGTGGTTTTACAAAAACAGACCCACAACAACGTTCACCACAATTGCAGTGGCACTTTGCCCCATCGATCTATACCAATAGCGCACAACGATTGAGGCCTCTCTTTCAGTTTTATGGTTATACCTTAATGACATGTCTTTTACATCCGCTGAGTCGCGGTAAAATAACCCTCAAAAATACAGATCCATTCACAGCACCCTGTATTGATGCTGGGTATCTCAACAATCCAGCCGATTTAGAAGTACTTGTTAAAGGATTTAAGTTATCACGAGATATACTCGCCCAACCAGCATTTGATCCTTATCGTTTACGAGAAATTGAACCAGGTCTTGACGTGCAAACGGATGAACAAATACGCGATTACATCAGGCATACAGCAGAAACAATTTATCATCCTGTGGGTACTTGTAAGATGGGTATCGATCCAATGGCAGTGGTGGACCCAACACTCAAGGTTTATGGGCTGACTGGTTTGCGTGTCATTGACGCATCAGTGATGCCTCTCGTACCCAGTGGCAATACGAACGCGGCCACGACCATGATTGCTGAAAAGGGTGCTGACTTAGTGCTGAATAATCACTCATATCAAAATTTATAAACCAAACTGAGTGTCAGCCCTTGTAACAGTAAATCATTGTTTTGTGTACCTGTTTCATCGTCAAATATTTGGCATTGGTTAAACCAATCATTCATCTCATAACTAATTTTTGCCGAAATATTTTTATAGGCAACTTGTGCGCCAAGCATCCCTTGCATCTCAAGGGCACCAAAATTTCTAGGTGCCACATAGACATTCACACTGCCATTCGTGCTTGTTCTCTCATGATCGGTGATGTTCCAATGTCCCCACATGTATGCCATTTCGACATTGGCAACGATGCTATAACGAATGGCGTTTTGTCGCCAAAACAGTATATCGGCTTCTATGCCAGCTTTAGGGCCAATGCCTTTAAAATCATTTTTGATGTTTTCAGTGATTGAGAGTACTTGTCCCTGAAAACTGGTACGAAATTTCTGATGGATCACACCTGCTTTTAAGCCAATAGTGGGACGTAGCATCAGATGATTAACTAAATCAAAGCGTTTACCAATTTGTCCATCCAACGTGTTTAAGTTGATTTTAAAGTGTGCTTGTCCTGTTTGATAAAATATTGTTTCCGGAATGGTTTGCGAAATTCTGCCACCCAAGAATCCTGTCGTTAGGTTGCCACTGGCTGAATCACTGGTGTGGGTGCTAAAACTGGTAAAGTATAATTTAGTATCGATATCACCTTCATAGGCCATGCCGACACGTACACCGGGATCATAATGATAATTGATACCCTTAAATCCAATAACTACATTGGGTGGATTTAAATTATTCGTATGTAGCCAATCGAGCGTTTCCGTGGCTTGCCAATAGAGTGGATCGACAAATACACTGTAATTTGCATATGCATCACAAAAATAACATAAACCGAAGAGTATTATAAACTGATTGATAAACCGCATGTGCCACCTTGTAATGTCAAATCACCATGTAACGGGAGCAGCTGAAAAGTTGGTACGCGTAACTGATTAGCCCAATACTGCATTTCATAACCTAGCACAAATTTGACTTGATAGGTTGCATCATGCAGCCATTGTAATCCAAAAAATGCTTGGTACATAGGCGACCCCAGTTTTGCATGCAGCATATTTGTATTGATTCGTGTTGCCTTAATTAATCCGAATAACGCATTCGGTCTTGAATAAACATCGCTGACATGCCATCGACCCCACATCAGTGCCGTGGAAACCTGACTTACTAGACTAAAGCTCGGCAGAAAATGCCAAGTCCCTTCTAGGCCAAACTCAGGGCCTATCCCGGAGAAATTATTCTTTATCACTTCTTTAGACGTAAATATTGGCAACGTAAAGAGGGTATTGTTCCAGCGTGTATTTAGCGTTTGATTAATCGTTGCGGCTTTGACACCCATGCTAGGTTTGATCTCTAACGATGGAGTTGCATGAAACGCATGGCTCAAGACAACATCAATACTATCCATGGCTATTTTCCAGTGGATTGCAGCACTGGAAAAGGTGTCACCACTTAAATAACCACTGAAAAATTCCGGCGTCATAATATGGAATGGTGCGGCTGAATAGTCCATCGTTTTACTGGTAGGCGTATGGGTCCAAGAAAACGTGACATCCCAAAAGCGAGGGATGGCAAAGGCTGCACCTACTCTAAAACCGCTATGCCAGTTGAATTTGAGGTTTGGCGTGGCATAGGTCACATGATTCGTTGCTGGGAATCCAATGTCATTCGCCCAAACAGCATCCGACTGTTGAGAAGCATACCAATTAAGATATTCTCCAAACAGTGTTAAGTGTTTAGTTTTTATTATCTCTGTCGTGCCAGCACTAAGCGCTGGTGATACCGTTAGGCAAGCGGCAATAAGTATTAATAGTTTTTTCATTAGTGATCTTCATTAGAAGTTAACACTTAAATTGAGTACAGCACCTTGCAATGACATTAAATCATTTAATCTGCCACTACTTAGCGTATTCATTTGCATTTGATCAAACCATGCTTGTGCTTCATAACTCACACGCGCACTCACCTCGAGGTTGGAAAATCTCGATAGCCATTCGAGACCTACCACTGCCCTCGTCATTGGGGCACCGCCATTGATATCATCGCCTTTGACCGTTACAGAATTGATGCTATTGGTACGATAATTATCTTTATAGCGCCAGTGCCCCCACATGAATGCGACAGAAAAATTCCCAATTAGACTGAGAGCGCTTTGCGCAAAAGTGTGAAGCGGCCAAGTTGAATTCAATCCAAATAAAGGTCCAATGCCATAAAAGTCATTGCTTAAATTTTCATTTGCGACAGAAAATGCGGTAATAGGCGTAGGTACACGAGAAACGAGAGTATTAGGACCTTGCCAACGGGTGTGAATCGCTTGATTGATGATCGCCCCTTTAAGCCCTAAATAGGGTCGTAGCGTTAAGTAATGATCGATGTCGAAGTGACGACCGAATTCAAAGTCTAAGGTGTAATATTTTATGTCCCACCGAATATACGCCGCATCATAAAAAGGGCCGTTAGCGTTACCGATGGTATTGTTTTGGAAAAAATTGCCAATGTAGGGCGAGTAAAGTTGGCCTGGGGCGTAAAGATGATTAGTTGCCTGGGTGTCATAGTAGGTATAGTAAATGACACTGTCCCAATCATCACAATGTCTATAGCCAATGCCAACCCTGTAACCTGTGTGCCAGCGAAAGGGTGCATCCAACAATTTTACCGATGGATTTTGAGTCCCGATAGGACTAATTAATTCACCTACTAAATCAGCGCCACCTTCTCTCACTTGCCAGTCGAGTAGTTCTGCTAAAAAAAAGGCACCGTCAGGTACGATTGGTGTAGCATATAGGGTATTTGTTGCGGTCATGGCACAACTAAATAGAAAAACTACAATTCCATTTTTCAAATACAAACTCCATGAAAATGATAAGAGACTACCTGTCTAAGCATTACACCATCAAATAATTCTTATCATTTATACAGTTTTTCATTCTTGTCATCAACAAAAAATAATTCCTATGAGTGATCATCAATGTATTGCAACTCATGTATCCGCTGATGAAGTGGTCGTAGATACACATCAGTTGGGTCGACATTTTATAACTACATGTTTAATAGTGATTAATTGTAATAAATACCTCTACTTCTATGAGCTATACTAATTTATAGATATATAGTGACGAGGACTTTATGCAGCGCCACACTTTTTTTTCGACTTCGAAAAAAGAATCTAAAGATCAAGTGAGCTATGCCTCAGATCCCAGTCGAGCGACTCAATATGCTCACAGTGATCAGAATAGATGGGCAGAATTCAGTCGACATGTGATGCAGCAACTAGAAGAGATGCTACCTAATTTAGATGATTTAACACCAAAGCATCGGAATGCAAAGGTGATTGATGCGGCTAAAGATAAAATTCTTGCCCATCCAGCTCTACTAGAAACACCCTTAGGAAAAGCATATGTATTTCTTGCTTGTGAACGATATAAAATAGCCAAAGAATTGCAACACGGCAAAGAAGAAGGTACAACGAAACTGTACGGCATGTACCGAAAATGGGATCAGGCGGGCAAGGAAGTAATCAAAAAAACAGACCCCAAGGCATATCCAGAGCAAAAAGACGCGATATTTGCACATGTTTATCAACTGACAAAATTATTGGCATCAGGAGCTTCATTCTATGAATCACCTGATTTCACGATTCAATTCAAACCGTCACCTAACGATCAACTTAGCCGTTCAGAAGAAAGAAGAGCCGGTACTTATGTCATTTCGATCAAAAACACACCTGAAAATAGAAAAAAATACGGGATAGGTGAGGAATTATCTAGCATTATCTTAAACGCTAGTGGTGAAGATAAAGTCGACGAAATCATATTTAATTATGCGAATGCTAGTGATACTGTAAAAAATTTTAATATTGCTAACGAACATTATTTAGCTTGTCGGAGTGCAAAAACAACAGAAGAATTTCTGTATCATGCTGGTCAATTATCATTTCTACTTGCGCACTGTTTACCAGTGGCGCGTGGTAATTCGGCGGTTATAGAGTGGTTAGTTCGTTCACTCGCACATGAGAAAGGCATTGAATTAGGACCATTCGCTCATGATGAGAAAATTGGCTGGGATATGAAAGCTTATTTCATGCCTGTTCGTGATGAATCTGCAAATTATCCCATAGCAAATCTCAAGGAATATGCAAAATGGTACGTAGAAAATGCGTTTAAGGAAGTGAAAGTACTCGATAGACCATTCGAACGTAAAATCAGCCCTGATTTTTAGAGTCTGTCTGTCCGATCTGTCTTACTATTATCGTGAATAATATCTTATGACTGTGGGTATCTTTTGAGAACACACATGTTATCTATACAGAATGACTTGAAACATTAGTTGCTTTACTAGCAATTCACATTGCTTGGTGTCACAAAATAGGTGAATGGAAAGCAACAATAAAATTGATCAGTTGGCCCAAATTCATAGGTGAATGTAGACCGCAGCATTCGTACATCAGATACGTCCTTAATTTTATCTGTGAAGCGCTGATAAATCAGTCTTATGAGACGAATTAATTGAAGCAATAAGTTGCGCTGATTTGTCCCTGAAGGGGTGGAGAACTTAAGAACCATGACGTTTTTTGTTGCCTGCAGTATTTAAATAAAAATCATAACATTAGCTTAATATTCTCTTAATATGCCTATGATAAAATGATCAAATTATAAACAGTTTATCGCTGAGAGGCGTAACATGGGAAATGGTCGAAATTATCGTAAAAAAAAGATATGCAAATCAATATCATCAGATGTGCAAATGAGCCAATCAACGGAAGCTCGTAACCATGAGCAAGAAGCAGATAACTATTCGACAGCAGCTGATCAGCAGAGTGATATTAATCTAAAAACTGACTTATTCTACAAAGCGATTTCTCTATACTTGAGCGCTTTGAGTGTAAAGCCAGATCAAAAATTGGAAATCCACAAAAGCATATTATATTGCAGCGAACAAATATTCATTCTGAATGAGGATGACTTTGTCAAAAAGGAAGTGGCTGAATTTTTGATTAAAACAGTAGTAGATAATGCGTTATGCGAGGATACGACGGATCTTTTTGATTTGTTCGACATTCACTATATGCTTTTCAAGGCTTATAAAACACTCGCTAAGCAAGAAGAAGCCATTGCTGAGGCGAGATATTTAATGGATACTTTTGCAAAATTAGAATTAACTTACGAAAAAAACTTAAAGAAAAAGCAAAGCAAATCACTTGAGGACAGTTTTTTTACGAAGTATAAGTCGGACACACTAGAGGCAAAGCAATATTGTGAGTCAGTAGATCAGCCTCAACAGGTTGTGACAACAGTCGTAGCTGCTCCCCAAATTGACGCCAAAGCAGCAGCATCAAATCCAACTGCGATTTATGATGAGATGACTGTAATGGAGTCCATTGAGCAAACACGCGTATCTAAAACCGTCATCCCAGATAGTGCAGCATCTTCATTATTTCAAGTGGGTAAAAATTTTGATTTGTATAGAAAAGCCCAGAGAGAAGATGTGCCAACTGATATCACCAGAAAAAAGAAAATGATAAATGCTGTGAATACACCGCAAACAGATAGAGCTAAAAAGCTCAAAGTAGCAAAAGAAGATAAGTTAAGTATTAATCAAAAAGAACGTGATATCCCAGAAGATCGTATCGAAATAATCTTTAATCATATTTATGTTAATGGTGTCAAAGCAGATGTACAACCATCTGACTTAGAAATAAAGGATGGTAGATATTATCATCATGACGCCACACCTAAGTTCAATGTCGATGAGCGGGCGAAACGAAATGAACCTAATAGTCCATTACCGGTTGCTGCAGCGATTCAACCAGATTTATCGGTCAAACAAATTGAAGATGAGTTAAAAATACTTCGACTTAATGATGAAAAAGAACGACAAAAAAATGAAGATGAATACCTATTAAAAAAACAATTATCAGGCAGCATAGGCCTGGTTTCCCAGATGCCACAAACTGATCGTTTAGTGAAAGAAGATATACGATGGATTGAACGATATTCACCAACAACGATGACCCATGCAAGTGCTGTATTGTATCAAGCACCTTTACCACGTTTGATGGCACTCGTTAAATCACCCAAATCAGGTGATCTAAGTAGACAGGAAGAAGTAGACGCTCACAAAGTTGATACGATTATTCAGTCACAATGGACATTATTTAAAAGCACATCATTTGTCCCTAAAGTCGTCAAAGTAAATGATGTAAGAAAATCACCTGCCCCTCGCTTAACCAGCGATTTACCGAAAAAAGCAACATTAGAAATCTGTGAAGCTTTATCAAAATTGCAGGTGACATTCAATTCGGCGTATAAAGAATATAGCCAAGCTAAATATGAATCTGCATTCGCCAAGTTCATAGATGTTTTACTAATATGCAGACAGCTTGCAGAGGGTGATGCTGAGAACCGTGAAATACATCAACAGAATGGATTACTCACAGCGCATTATATTGAGCATCTCATCAACTTGATGTTTGAAATCAAAAGATCGCAAATCGCAAAATCTAGTTTGATCAAAAGGGTTGACCCAGTAAAGACACTTTTGCAAGAAGAATTTGTCTATAGGGATCCGTGTGAATTTCAAGGCGTTAAACCTTACAATCAACCTTCAGAGAGTGAAATGAATCATGCAAAATTATTCATACCCCAATTACAAATGAAACCTTGTAAAAAAGTCAAAGAGGCAGAGTCGAAGTTAGCGACACTGAAATTAAAAGAAAGTGGCATCGACAAATCTAAGTTTAAAAGTTCTAAACGTAGCATGGATATTTTGAAAAAGGAGGTTGATCAAGAAGCGCAAATGAAAAAATGCATTGATGATCATCAGTTCAGAGTGGATACGACACAAGGAACAACAACATTAGGGAAACAGGAAGTAACTGACATACAGTGTAATAATCCGCTAGATCTACATATGACAATAAATGCGACATTAATTCATGAAGTCTTTAGTGAAGTACAGTTGCGCCAATTATTGTCAAACGTTACCAGGCTAGTGTCTATAGATACGCATCAAGATATGAAGCAGGATCGTGCGAAGAGAAAAACGATCAAAAAGTAATTGATTACTCAATAAGAATTCATGAATCTATACACTGAACACATGGGTGGCTGTTAACTACACTCGCTTCAAATGTTGCCTGATGTACCATTTGATTTGTATCGATACCCAAGTATGATTTGATTGCTTTTTGTAGGATAAAATCAGACTTAATAGTATAATATTTCATTCAATAATGAAGATGGATTTACGTCGATCTAATTACAGATCTTATTGTGTGTAAAGGGACAATGCCATGCCAGAAATATTAACTAAGTTTCCTGAATCTGCGTTGTATGTATTGAAAAGCGCTGGTGCAAAATGTGGTGTAGGTATAAAGCCTGAAATTTTGACACAGTGTCCGATCGATCATTTCTGTGCGTTACCACATGGAGAAATTTGCGTATATCGTGTAGATGAAATCAGTAAATTAACGCAGATATCCCCGGTGGATTTAGTCGATTATGTGCAAACAATACCAAGTATTTATAGCAATACGAATTTGTTGCTATTAATGATAAGTTGTTTATTTGGCATGATATTGGGTATGTGGCTCATGCGAAAATGAATTTAGATAAATCATATCTAGCATGACACATATATAATAAGATAGTTACATTTTTGATAAATTTTAACTCGTCATAGTGAAATGAGTGATGATACTCGTTTGTGATGTGAGCGATCCCCATAGTGATATAAATGATGCATAAATCAACTTAGGGGAATAGCTCAGCATCTAGTTTAGCGCCAGTTATTTTAATAACACCCAGCATTCAGTTAACAACTCCGTGTCTGCCACTTCATGCTCAAAATTGTAATAACAGAATATGCAGGGGAAATCACCCAATTCTTCACCTGAATTGGCAAGCCACTCCCGGTAGATAGGATAAATTGTTTCATCAATCGTATCATGAGAACCTTTATGCATGGCGACGGCATAGCGACCTGCTGGAATTACTTTTTCAATGATATCTCCCTCTAATTTTAAATGGTCAGGAATCTTGATACCAAGATCAAAGCGAAATTCGGCAGCAGGTGTTGTTTTGGGGTCATCATATCCTAAACCAAATGCTTCACCAGGTTTTGGTTTGAGACTAACTGGTTGGTCTCTTGCCCATGAAACCAGTTTATCGACGCTTTCGGCGACATGTTTAGGATCGCCACGATGCTCTAACACGGCTAGGCGAATTTTATCAATATTTCTGATATCAACCTTCATATCAATTTTACCCTCTTTTGGCAAACAATACGGTGCTTGTTCCCAGTGAGACCAGCTACCACCAAGTCTATACTTGCTTGGGCTAATGCCACATGCTTTTTTAAATGCTCTTGAAAAAGCTTCATGCGACTCAAAACCTGCATTGATTGCAATGTTAATAATGGATTGATCTTTATTTACAATGAGCTGATGAGCAGCACGTTTTAAACGTAACCATCGAATATATTGCTGTAAAGATAATCCGGTATATGTTGTAAATAAGCGATGAAAATGGAATTTAGATATATGAAACACATCACTTAAACTTTCAAGTGACAGTTCTTCATCTAGATGAAGCCCGATGAAATCTATAACTTTATTTAGCCGTTGATGATAGTTCATAATTTAGTTCACTGTTACACATTGCTTAAGAACGAGGATAAGCATAGCTATTATTTACCAGAAAAATTTGATCATTCTTGCTAAGCCTCTCTGAGAGACTATGGATAGAATACGCTATGATATGTAAATTGGCTAAGTCAAAAAAGCGCTGTCTAACATCTATGATGAAAAACATGATAAAAAGGGTAGTGACTAACCGAGCAAAATTTGCACAATCCGCTTTGGGATCATATTAGCAGTTTCGTTCCAATGGAAGAAAGCGTTGCACCGCCTAATTGACCCATGTGTATCTAATTGATTTTACATATGACTTGAAGGCCGTTTGGATACCTCACCATAGCCGCTATAGTCCTTAGTAGCGAGTAGGTTTCTGGCGCTAAGATATATATCCGATCCTTACTTCTTTCCAATCTATCTTATATAGTGTGAGATATATGTTAATCTAACTTGATATCATCGCAATAAAGCCTCTTGATGAGATTGTTAAAAAATCAGCGTAACCGTAAGGCTGGATAGTAAATATAAATCAAAGACTTAAAATGTAACGTGTGCTAAAGCATCAATAGAAATCAAAAGGGAATGGGTAGACCTCAACTTAAAATGACCTATTAAGGGACTGTATGCACATTGTCACCTTTATTCAAGATTTAGCGGTGATCATGATGGTAGCGGCGATCGTGACTATCATTTTCCATCAGCTAAAACAACCAGTCGTCTTGGGTTATATTATATCTGGTGTGATTTTGGGTCGACATACCCCGCCATTTTCATTTATCCATGATGAAAATATTGTGAAAACACTCGCTGAATTAGGTGTCATATTTTTAATGTTTTCACTGGGTCTTGAATTCAGTATACGTAAGCTTTTTAAAGTAGGGACTGCTGCAGTGATTGCTGCCGTAGCGGAAATTATATTAATGATATTTGTTGGCTATCAGATTGGTCAATTCTTTGGTTGGACATCAACTGATTCGCTTTTTCTTGGCGCTATGCTTGCTATTTCTTCAACAACGATCATCATTAAAGCATTGAATGAACTTGGCATGAAAGGTGAAAGCTTTGCGCAAATCATCTTTGGCATACTGATTGTTGAGGATATTCTAGCTATTGGTATATTAGCGATACTACCGAGCATTGCATTGAGCGGCACGCTGAATGTCAGTGAACTCATGATAACTATGGGTAAATTATTAGTATTTCTTATTGCGTCCCTTGTGATCGGCATTTTCTTGGTACCAAAAATATTATCCTATGTTTCTCGATTTAAAAGTAAAGAAATGTTGTTGATAGCGGTACTCGGGCTGTGTTTTGGCTTTTCATTACTGGTCATCAAATTAGGTTATAGTGTTGCATTAGGCGCTTTTTTGATTGGTGCTATTATCGCCGAATCCAAAGAAATTAAATCAATTGAAAAACTCATAGAACCAATCACCAATATGTTTAGCGCAATTTTCTTCGTCTCAATAGGTTTATTAGTTGATCCAGTAGTTATGTATAATTATGTGATACCAATCATGATAATTACTATTGCACTTGTTATTGGAAAAGTGTTTATCTGTAGCTTCGGTGTTTTTATCGCTGGACGTGATGCAAAAACTTCTATGCGTGTTGGCATGGGTTTAGCGCAGATTGGCGAGTTTTCATTCATTATTGCTGCATTAGGCATTTCTCTCAATATCATGAGTCCCTATTTATATCCCATCATTGTAGCTGTTTCAGCTATTACGACATTTTTAACGCCTTATCTTATTAAAATTGCTGATCCGTTGACAACACTGCTTGCCAATTATACGCCAGCCAGCATTACCCGAATTTTCAATACCTATACGAAATGGTTAGAAAATGTAAGCACCCATAACAAGCAAGGCTTAGTTGAGCTAGCGATAAAAAAAGCGTTCATCCATATATTTGTTAATTTAGTTCTTATAACGGCGATATTTATTAGTGGCTCTTATTTGGCTCATAATGTGAACTTACGCCATCTAATATCAGATGACATCAGAATAGAAAACGCAATTATATGGGGGGCATCATTGATATTATCTCTGCCATTTTTAATTGCTATATTTAGTAAGTTAAAAGGATTGAGCCTGATTTTAGCTGAACATTATGTCAAAACAAATGAAGTGGGTAAATATAATGTCAAACTACGCCATACTTTGGCTGAACTAATTCATGTAGCGAGCATGCTTGTCATTGCATTGATTATAATCGTGTTGAGTGCGAGTATCTTACCACCCATTGAATTATTAATATTTGTATTAGCAATTGTTATGATCTTAGCAACGCTAGGATGGCATTGGTTTGTAAAAATCTATACATGGCTACACATTGGATTCATCGAGACATTTAAAAAAAATGATAAACGTTAATGCTGCCTAAGAAAGTTTATGTTTGGTTATTGTGGGCGTGTTAGATTGCGCAATGGATGATGATCATCGCTGATAACTAACTTATTGATTTGAGACATCAGGATTTCAGTTGGTTATTGTACTGCACAAAGATGTCCGTTAAAAAGTATCAGTTCCTTAATACTATGTTAAGTATTCCTAGGTATATTGCTTAAAACCTATACATCAACTTAAATTGGTAAGATAATATATGGATACTAGAAAACTTGAATTAAGCGTCAATATCGGCAAACAAGAAAGTGGTCGCACTGATTCGGTTAGTGCGGAAAAAATGTTGATGGATGAATTAAACAAAAGAATTACTGACATCGAAAGTTCAACTACGTTGTTTAAATCAAGTGAAAAATCGAAAAAACTAATGGTGCTGAATGCTTGTATAAAATATCTAAATAATGAAATGAATAAAGTAACTTTATTAAATGCACTAATTTCTCAAAATTATAGTGTGACTACTTATGGCATGAGTAAAACAAAACAGTTAGTAAAAAAAGTATTGGATGTTAGACGTAATTATGAGTCATTTATTCTTGAATTAACAGGAAGTGAGAATGAAAAAAACCTAAGTCAAAGGATGAGTAAGTTCTTTAGTAAAGCAAAAGATAAAAAAATCAAAACTGTTAAGCATTTGAGTCAACTACTAGAAAATAATTTTATAATTGGGGAGATGCATGTCGATTTAACGCCTAAAAAGTTTTTGATAGAAAATATGAAAACTTTGAAAGAGAATGGCTTTACAACTCTATTTATAGAACATCTATATTATGACGAGCAAGAACTAATAGATGAATATATAAATCAACCGACATCAGATGATAAAATAGCATTGCGATTAAAGTGGCTAGATGATGGGTTTGGAAGATACTACAATATTGGTTTGAATAGTATGGGTGGTCCAGAAGCTTGGCGTAAAAGCAATTATACAGCTTTAATTAATGCTGCAAAAGAAAATGGTATTAGGGTTGTTGCGCTTGATACTAAATATACTTATGAAATGCAATTGAAGCATCGAAACGAACATGGCGTTTTGTTAGACGACTATCGAATCCAGTCTTTCAATTATACGGCTTATCATATAATTATAGAGGAAACAAAAAATACTGGAAAATGGTTTGCACTGGTTGGAAATGCTCATGTGAAAAAATATCCCAATATATTAGGTATTTCAGAACTTACTGGTGCTCAATCAGTATTCATATTTGATGAATATAATTCAAAGAATTCAACTGTTAGTTATAATCATAAAGAAACGATAAAATCAAAAAATGAAAAATTAACATTACATTACGAAGTAAATGTACATGTTAGAAATGATCCTTTCATAAGTACACCACAGTTACTAGAAACTAATTTAGATCCTACTGTTAAGGATACAAAACTGAATCTAGATAGTTCTTCAACTTCGTTTGTTGTATAAAAGTCTAAGACAAAACAGTATGTAACAGTACGTTTATATTATCAAAACTCCTTAGAGGTTTAAGGCAGCCACCATAACGCGTGTGCGTTTGGTGGCGTTACTGTGAAGTTATTTGAATAGTATAAAAACTGTCATTTATCAGTCTCAAATTATGTGTATAACCCATCCTATCTGATAAATTAGTTTTCAACGCACCGATAAAATTAAATAAAAAAGTTCAGCTTCCTCGATGCATGAATTTACCAAATTTCAAAAAATATGCAACCTCATTCATTACTTGTTTGTTACTCATCATGAATGTATGACTAACGGGTAATATTTCAAAATCTTTCATGTTGCTGATTTTAGTGCTTGAAACTGGAACAATGCCATCATTTACCTCTTGTGTCAGTTGCCAGATGAGAGGATTAAAGCTATAGCTACCAGCAATGATGCCAACTGGATAATTGACTAGACCATTGAGCGTGTTTGGCACACTATTGTTTGCTGTGGTGAGCTCTAGCGCCGCTGGGCCTAAAATGAGTCTAAAGAGTTTATAATCATGCAATGCATCTGCCATCACACTACCATGATTTGGTGGTGCAAGCATCACGATGCGACCTAGTTGTGGAAGTCGATGCGTCGCTAAATATTGACGAAGTACGATACCCCCCATGGAATGCGTGACAAAGTGAATGGAGGTAACCTGATTTGATAAGCATTTATCAACCATCGTAGGGATGTTCTGCGCTGCTAGTGCTTCAATGGATTTTTGAGTGGAAGGATAACTCTGATTAATGACAATATAGTTTTCATGCGATAAGAACGAGGCAAGCTTAGCCATTGAAAGACTTGTGCGTGCCAGGCCGTGTAAGAGAATCACACATTCTCTATCTGCATAGGTCGTCAGTGGTATTAGTGTTAAAGATAGAAATATATAAGTACGCAACAATATCAAAAAATAATTTTTCATGGACATTCCAATAATTCGATCGGTACAGTAATACTGTATATATCATAAACTACCCCATCACAAACATGCCAGCCTAAATCTAGTGTTTGACTCTTATAGAGATATGATATCGAGCTTCATAACAATTTGCTGGGGCCAAAACCTGATTGTCGTCTGGCACCATAACACTTCTTTTAATCCATCTTAGCGCTTTGTACTCATTATTCACTTATTGGCCAGGCCAACAGCCGTTTGGCGTGTATTCCCAATTAAGCCATCGTGATAAGCATCTAACCCTGCCGGTGACCCTGTTAGTTTGGCAGCTGTGGGGTGACCTGCCAAGGTTACCTAATGTTCTAGGGTGATGGCCGACGACATTCGCCGAATAAGGCTGACACACTAGACATAAAATAACCAGTAAAAACATAAGGTTAGACCAATAGTGTGTGATACACACGGCATATAAACGCCGCTTAGTTAAAAATCTATCTAAATCAGCGAGTTAGGTATATTTCGATAAATACACCAGCGCTAAGATTGTATTAAGTTTGCTATGCGATGATGCAATATTCAGTGTCCATCCGAATCTAATGACGTAACCATAATAATAAGAAAAAGAATAAAAGAAGAGAATATTATCATGATGAAAAAAGTACAGCCAAATAATGACGCAGTCAAAAATGTTATACAGAATGCGCTAAGAAAAGCACTAGCTGATGGCAATCATAAAATTGTTGATCAGTTAATAACAAAAAATATAAAAGGATCAACTCTACAATTATCGGATTTTAATATGGAAGATACTTCATTAATGGATTTAGCTTTTTTAAAATGGCGTGAAAGAATAGAAAAGTTTGATAAAAGCGAAGAAACACTCGATAGCATTGATTTAAGTGGTTATGAAGCAAATTGTAGGCGCATGATGAAGGAAGGGATGACATCAGATGAATTTTACGTTTATGAAGGAGCTATATATTTCCTAAAAAGTCATGAAATTCAAAGAAAAGAATCCAAAATCCTGGCTGCTAAATTACATAAAACTATCTTAGATGCAGTATTTGATCTGAAACAAAATAACCTTGAAAAAATGCTAACTGGTTCACAATCACTAAATGAATCAGAATTTAAGCGTGATTTGAATTACGTTAAATTAAAAAGCGATGCACCTGAATTCCAAAAATTATGTTCGAGTTATATTGATAATCTATTTGCATATCTTAAACAACATTCTAACCGATATAATAAATACAAAAATACAAAAGATCGTGAAGAAAAGAAATTGCGAACAATATCTATGCAGATGATTGAAGATATGCTGTTGATGTTATCAATTTTGACGACTCATGTGCCAGATAAGTTACCTGATAATGAAGTTATATTCGAAAATAAATCTCATCAACGTGATTACGATGAATGTTTTAAAGGACTAGGTTGTAAAACAACTACAATGCCATTACAAACTAAAACAGCAGAAACTAGTGCGGTAGCTAAACAAACTGAAACTGAAAAAAGCGAGCAATTTAATAATGGTGAAGTTAAAAACTCAATAACAATGATTTCTGAACCAACAAAGATAGTTAGCAAAACTCATGAAGTATTCAAGCACGATCATACTAGTATAGCCAAAGAAGTTAGTATTGGTGTGCGATCGTACATTGATGATCTCGTTGTAAAACAGAGAAAAGAAGAAGAAAGACAACGAATAATGATAGAACAGCAACGAATTGAGCGTGAAGAAAACGAAAAAATAATGAAAGAAGTTCAGCAAAAAGAACAAGAGAGAAAAAAACAAGAAGTAATAGTAAAACAAAATAGAACACCTAAATCTTCACCTAAAGGTTCACCAATATCATCACCTAAAGGCTCACCACTATATTCAAAAAAATACAGTCGAAGAGGGCTCATCGAAGTTGTTGAAGATTCGCCTAGCCCATCAGTCGAAAAGACAGAAATACCTATCCCGATATCACTCAGTTTATTTGCGACGGCAAGTGCATCAGATCGATCTCATGCAAACCAAAGTGGTCAAGAGTTAGTTGATTTTGAGCGCTATACAGTGAACGGTATTAGTGTACATCGCACGCCGCAAAAAGGTAAAGAAAATAAGCGTTTCAATCAATTATCTAAAACGCAAGCTCTCGCATTGCGGAATTGGAAAAAACCTTTTGATGATGAAATGATAAGCTGCATATTAAAAATAAAATTTGCACACAAGCTAACAGTTTTATGCGGTGGTGGATATTTGTTACATTTACTCTATCAGTTACCATACACAGATGTAGATATTGTTATTACTTATGAGAATGATGAAGAGTTAGAAAATGTTAAAAATATGATATTGAGCATAAAATATAAGAACTATAAAGCGATAGATAGTGGCATTTTTATTGGTGATGGCTATCAGTATCATTTAATAGCAATGAAGAGTGTCGGTCAGATTGAGTGTGATTTCATATTTGTGAAAAAGCAAGATTTAGATCGCCATGCGAAACCATTTTGTAATCTCTACGGCGTGCGCTTTGATATTTTTACGATGCAACTACGTGATTACGCAGATAGTGTTAATAGTTTTGGCAATCGCGATTTAACCATAACGGCACCACCGCAGGATATCGCTAATATTCGCTTACTAATCTTTTTCGCCAAATTAGTTTATGCAAAAACTTCCAATTGGAGAATTGATAGATTAGATCTTGAAATGTATAAGAAAAATGTAAGTGATCTTAAACTACCGGATACAGACTATCTTTACAAGTTACTGGCTAAATATCTGAATAAAAGCCCATTAGGTGTACTTATAGCTGAGGAGCTCATCTTTATACTACATGAATTTAAAGATAGTATGTTTAAGGTCATTGGATTTAAAAAAGTTGAGCAATATGAACATTGGCTGAAACAGATAGAAGTTCATACGCAAAAAGGTAAATCTATTACGAAAAAGATATTGCAGCAGTTCAAGGAAACAGTGATAAGTCTTGATGACACATTTATACTGACAGCAGATAAATTGACGGTATCCGAACGATATAAATCACCATTTATTATAAAGAAGCCTAAGGATAATCTTGATGCGAAAACTACTGATCATCATGAAAAGCAGGAAATAACTACGATAGAAAACACGGCTACCAATATATCGAATAATTTATAAAGAGAAAAGTATGTATACAGGTACAGGATAGGCGCAGTAAAGAGCGCCTATCCTTATAAATTAATGAAGCGCTAACTGAACAACTCTATTGCTTAAACGCTTTAATCAATAATCGAGCATGTGTACACAGACGGAGAGAACTGATGTGCAATGCAAGCACTGCAATATACTAGCTATTGTGGCCAGTGTCTACAATACCTTATTAGCATTTAAACACCAATTTAACGGTTGAAATGTCACTATTAAACGGTTACTTAAATTATTTAAACAATCCATCTGTTTATAGACAAGAATCGAGAAACTAGACATGGCGAACACAAGACATAGTAATAAGAAACTCACCTCTGTATTGCAAGAAAAAATAACATCAAAATTAAATAAAGAAAACAATCAAGATGTATATATACGAGAAATCATTGTCACTAATGCCAAAGGTGTTAGAGGTGAGTTCATGCATCCTTTTCAAAAAAGCGAAACTAAAAATGCAACAATTAAACGAATGATAAAGCTAATTGAGCAAATCGTTGACATGATTTTGCCCGTTCACCTAGAGAATTTTAATGATCAACAAACACTAAAGCCAGCTCGTATCAATTACGTAACACGAGTATCGCTCACAGAATTTGCTCTCTTTCCACACAAAGACGCAGGACCGCTTAATTTAGATGAATATCATGAATTACTGAGACAACTCGATGAAATGGGGCGACTCTATCCGGAAAATTTACATATTAATGCAGGCACAGTCCCAGTTCTATATCCCGATCATGTGGTGCGTAATACGAATATCTATCTCTCTATTGGTAAAAAAGGAGAGTCGTCAATTCATACCTTTGTCAAAGCCAATCCGTATGAAACTGACCCCATCTATCCAGTAACGAAAAATATTGAATTTACGACCGCCTATTCAAATGATTGGTTAAAAGCATGCCAGACCAAATTAGATAACATAAGATTAAAGACTAAAGGGAACGTGAACGATCTAGTTGCATCACTAAAAGAAATGGATGCTGTCCTACGTAGTAACCAAGCAATCACTATTCCTGTACCACCTATACAGTTAAGCGAATTACGTAAATCGATCATCGTGGCTTTCGAGACACTGAAAAATATATTTACCATGGGAAAAACAGCAAATCGCCCAGAAGACATCGAAGCCATTAACAAATCACTTCAGGCAATATTTGATAATTACTAACGATTTCATGACTATTGCATTCAAAAATTTCATGATGCCACTAAAACGCTACCCGATGTCATTGTTAATTCACAGGGCATTGCAACTAATTATGATAGTCGTATCATCGCAACAACAGCTGGCGGCGTGACCTTTCTGGTTATCAGAGAAATTTGTTTAGATCATGACCTTGGTATTGCGCTTAGCAGTGCCAAACGTGCAGTTAGTATGATGGGTAGCAAAGGTCAAAAACCTTACCCCAAGCTATCAACACACCTTATTATTTCAAATTATGTCGCTTCAAAAGAAGAACATATGGTCAGTGAATCCGTCACGCAAGTCGATCCGGTGACGCCTCAAGTACTACATCAAACAGTCTCCACTAAACCCGAAGTCATTAAAACGCTGACTTCGCCAGCCTTTGGATTAACGTATACGATTAGTATTTATGTGCCACAAATAATTGGAACGAGTATTCATGATATTCACATGGCTATAGAACAACAACAAGCGTTCTATATAAAACTACAAAGTTTACGCCTACTGCGCATACAGCAACCACGACTACAGAAGCAAATTGACCATGACATTATTGAACATATTTTGCAACCTATTCACGCCGAAGTGACTACGCTATTAGAAAAAGACAACCTTACTTATACGATGGCTATTGCTTACCTAAGCGAAAAACTACAAGAAGTACAATCTGGCGCGAGTATGAATACTGGGAAAATACTTGCGATAACACAAGCACGCGACTTACTCGATGTAGAACGACAATGTAGTCACGACATTGATTTGACTCCACCTACTGTTTGGCGTACTACGAAACGTCAGTATGAGAATCAGAATAATGGTCATGCTTCTGCGAATGCTGATACGATGGCGCGACAATATACACCACCAAATCAACAAGAAGAAAATGATTCCAGGTTTCAGACATCAATTTATTGTGGTGTGAAGACTTGGCAAGACTTTGAAAACGAGAATATCTATAGTGAATCATGTAGTGATGGTTACCGTCAACTACACATATTCGCTAAGCAAAACACATCAGAAGAGAACAACAATTCAACCGTGAAGGGTTCCCTATCTTGTAAAGCAGCGAATTTTTATCACTTAGACGCATTAATCTGCGAAGACAATCATACAACGACTGTTGCTACAGTCGAAGATCAATATCCTTTAACGGCGCTTATATCACATGATAAGCTACCACTAATGATCATTGAAGGTTACTGGATTAAACAAGCCTGTGAATGGATAGGATCGTTTTGGAAGCAACGGTACTCAACACAAGCGGTCCAAATTGCGATCAATCAATCTAAACGCTTGCATGAGCAATTAATCAAGTTACAAGGTAATACCTTCGATATTGTTGATCCAACAATGCGCTGCGACTATCAAGAAGAAATAAAGTGGTATCAATCTATTGTTGAAGAAATAAAAGTTGCTTATAAAACTCAGCAACCAACCGCTTACCCTTTTCAGAAAGTTATCGATGAAATTGAGGAATTAAGTAACGATATCACTAAAATATGTAAAGTTAGTCGTTCCAACATGAATAGACAATAAAAACATTAAACAATAATGTTCAATTGTCAAATTTAGTTGGAACCACCACAATTTAAATAAAACTAGAAAATTTTGAATCTTCGTATAACTTAAGATCTAAATTGACTACTTTATCGAATTCTTCTAATGATTCTTCAAAAAAATGTAAATTAAAACAAGGTATACTGGCGATTTGATTCGCCTTTGATGATATCTCGTTGTTACTAATTGAAGAAGGTTCACTTACCTGTGTAAAGAATGACATCGGATTTTCCGATAGAGTAGTTTCAGCGCTGACCTGCGTTTCTATTGTTCCAATTAATTCTTGGGGAATCAATGGACCTGGATGAGCTCTTTTTGACATGCTATCTCTACTCAGATGATCTTTACGCTTTTTCGCTAACATTTGTGCTGTGCAAACTTGTATATGACGGCCATCTATATCCAGATAATAATACATACCTTTTTTTGTAATCTGTGATAAATACTGATCCTCTACATCACCAGAACCATCGGCATATACCATTTTAGAATATGAAAGCTGAGATTGAGTGCATACCTTTTTTTTACTACCATTCACATTAACATATCGATGTCGGCCTACTTTATGTAAAGATGCTATTACAGTAGCAGTATCAACTAAACCAGAGCCATCGGCATATACTAATTTTTTAGAATATTTAGGTATAGCATTAGATGCTGTACTTACATTGTCTAAACATGTTGCTTCTTTAGATACTAAAACTTCGTTATGAGAATCTGACATTTGAGTATGACTATCAGTGGTTGTAGAAGTTTGTTCATGTTCACTACCAGCTAACTTAGTAACATTAATGTTAGTGACATCATTGACTGTCGATGATGTCATTTCTAATGAAGAGCCAAGGGCCGATTTTATGTGTGGTAGATAATTCGCCCTACAAACTTCTTTAGTTACACCATCTACTATTACAAATCGTTTGCGTGATATTTTAAAAACATTTCCATATAAACTTTCAGAAACATCACCTGTTCCGTCAACATAGACTAAACGACTACGTGTTCGATCTGTAGCACGAAGTATTTCTCTCACACTGCCGTCATTATCTTTTACATATCGCCTTGAACCTATTTTATAACTGGCGCTAATTAAGCTGCTATCGACATACCCTGAGTTATCGGCATAAACAAAACGTTCAGTTGATCTTTTATCACTTATCTGTTTGATCTTAGTTCTCTTTGAAATCATGAGTATATCCTGTTAACGTATTTACATATGATAATTAGTTATACATAACTACAAATAAATGTGAGTGAAAAATTAACAAAAAAAGATGCTATGCAAACAAATTAAGACCTTACTTAAGGTATTCTTAATAAAACACGATACTTAAAAATCATTCGCTGCTGTTCATAGATTTGTAGCGCAGCCAGATAATGATTCAGCCGCTATCACATCATTGAGACTGAAATTGTTCAGGCGTCGTTGGCGCATTGCTTTCCACCAAGGCTTGTTCTTCTTTACTTGGGTTGCTCTGACAACTACTTGCCTGGGTCGTATAGAAAGCATGTTGATTGCTTGGTGCGACGATAGGTGAGCTATACCATGTATATTTGGCTTCCAATGCTTTCCTGATTTCTGGATAACAGCATATGATTTCTCGTGCTGATTTGCCAATGAAAAATGCATTCACGCTGGATTGTATCTTGATATCAAGCGCCTTTCTAATATCAATATTATTCGCATCTGCAAATTCAAAAAATTCAATTAATAATTCAGAACAGCTATATGCCATTTCATTGAGTAATGACCAGCCACCGCTATATCCTTTACCTTCAATGAAAGAGGTGATTAAGTCACGACCTTTTTCGTCCTTTATTAAATAACGACAAACGCTCATAAACGATTCTGATGCCATGGCTAAGATGTAATGGAGTGCCTTATACTTTTCAATTGTTTCGCTCAGTATTTGTAGCATTATTTCACGGTCTTTGTCATGATCAGTAAGATAGCTGAAAAGCTCTGTCAATGCAGCAGGATGATCTATCGCCATATTGGATATGGTTTCTTTATTTAAAAACGCTAAGATCACCGATTAACTCATGAATTGTGGGAAATGCAATGATTTTAGATTTGTTAGTTGCAGCAATTTCAAAAGAAAGTGCATGACCCAATATATCTAATATTTCTTCACTGGCTTCTTCTTTACTATCGAATACTCTTACCATTTTACTTAATGAGGTGTGTTTATACTCAGGATCATATATATGCCAAATACCATTTTTGAAATAGATATGGATAGTATGATTATCGCTGTGAACGAGGGCTATTGTATCTGTAAAGTTTTCTTCAATTAAGACAGTGCATAACATTTTTAGATCAAATGCAAAGCTCAGTGTCACCTTATGAGAAACTTTTTCTATAACACCTTGTGCATTGATAAATTCCAAGCCAACCAGTGCTGAGGGGGATAAAATCTTTTGTTGACTCATATCAGCTTTATCTATACCGAATAAGTCAGAAGAGGTCCCATGTAAAAATATGATATAGTTAAGAACGCGTTCGAAGATTACGTTTAGCGTTTCATTATTATCGGTTGCTTCAGCTTTGCTTGATTCGCCGGAATTTAATTTAGTCTTTTTCCACGCAGCACTAGACTCTGCATCTGGTAATTCAATGGACTTTTCAAGTTGCCTCACATCACCATCCCAATGAGATATGGTGAGTAGTGCATTTTCCCACCAATCACATTTGTTGGTGATATGCATGACGGCATGAATGGTTGATAAACCAAAGCAATGACCTGCTTGAAGTCTTTGTTTTAACACAGATAATTTCTCCTTATCTGCATGCCGATCCAATTCAAGAAAGTTAATGTATTTGATTAAATTATCTTTAATAATTGTTTGTGTCATTTTGATTATTCTTTCTGATACTATTTCTGAAGGGAGCATTTTAGCATAGGGAAGATTAATGGATTCTTAAGACCATGCGTATGAAAATACTTGAGCGTAGTATGCGGCGAAAAACGTGTCATGACACATGAAGTAAACCGGTTCGCTCTCGATGCTCGCAGGGTTTTTCTTGAACGTTTGCGTACCCGGCTTTTGCTTTACTTCGTTTCGAGTGGGTTCACCTGAGTGATGACTACTCAAAAAAGTTTGATATAAAACAATGCATAACTAAATGATGAGTTATGCATTGTTAAACACAACATGTGCAGGCAATATCTTTTCGTTCGAATTAACCTTAAGAACTGTTTCTTTAGTAAAATTCTTTTCATCATTGAGAAGAAATAGAGCCTTATGTATCGTATGATCTAAACGACTTGAAAACCAAAACCCATATTTGCTTACAAATACCTGTTTATCCGATGTAAATTTTAGAGCAGTACCAAAATCAGAAGTGTTATCGACATCGCCAGTTTCAAAATATTTGGTAATGATCTGTTTCAATACGTTATTATTTGGTAATTTGTCTAATGACTTATCTTGATCTATGCTCATACTTTCAAAATACAAATTTAACCATTTAACTCGACTAAATAGTTCCGAAAGATTATCTTGAGATTGTAATGGCATGGTTTTGATATAGTCTGTACACGCGGTTAATAATACGTGCTTGGCGCGACTCAAGGTGCGATTCCTAAAGCAATTGAACAGTGAATTTCTAATGCTGAGATAATCGTTCAATTGTGTAAGTATTTTCTTTATACAATCGGGTGTTGCGATGGGCACATTTTTATCTTCTGAAAATGAACTCATTAAATGTTTATAATCAACTTCTAACTCTTTAAGTGGTAATTCAACATAATGACCAATTTTATGACGCTTGTGCTGAAAATCTGTTATTTTACTTTTAAATGTTAATAGCTGTTGAGTAAGTTTACTATCTGCGGTGTGGATTGTTAATTTCGATGATAATTCTGACAACATCTTAGTTAACTTAGCATCAATAGTCTCAATCTCACTTATTGACTTAGTTAGCTGTTTAGCTTTTGCTATAGGTGTCACAGTATCTGTGGCTGTTTGTAAATATTTGATAAGTGCTCTATATTCATCACTTCCTTTACATGGAATTTTGTTTTCCTCAAGTATTTTATTCAAACGTGCCACTAATGAGGGCACTTTTAGGTGATCCATACGATGCGCTAGTTGAAGTCCTCGTAATATGAAAGCGATGCTCGCTGATTCGCTGATGCCATCTGGGAAAGGGAATTCGGTTATTGGATCTGCTTCTAATGATTTAAAGTAAAGATCTGCTAAAGCCACTGCTGATTGTGGACATAGATGCTCGATACCTTGCCATAACAATTTTACTTGAGATGCCTGACTTACTAATACCACTTTTGTATTAGGAGCCTCAACCGCTTTAGGATTCTTAACGATTTTAGGAGCCTCAACCGCTTTAGGATTCTTAACGGTTTTAGGAGCCTCAACCACTTTAGGAGCCTTATCTATTCTGTTTTTATGTCCCTCATAAGGTGAGGCTTTCACTTTAGGTGCAGGGCGATATTCTTTGCTAAGGAAGCGCTCATTGAATTGATATTGTAGATAGTATGACAATGGATGTTTGGCTGACACTAATGCGTGTGTGCTGGCATTCAAAACAAGCACATCAGCAAATTTCATATCATTACTCGATTGATCATCTACTTTAATATAAGTGCGGTAGAAAGCTTCAAAATATTCAACAATCAAGCGATCATGTTTTGAAAGTGTTGTAGTATTATTGAGTTTTGATTTTAAATACGTATCAATAGCGTTACGCTGCGTTACATCCGGCTGTTTATCATATGCTGATACGCGAGTAAAAAATTCTTTAATAATGCTTTCAACAGGTAATGATTGCAAAATCGACATGAAATCTTTTTTGTCAGATTCTATTTTACTAGACCGCAGTGACTCCAATAACGCAATGAGTTGATACTGGTACTCTAAATTTGGAGTTTTATCATTATTATTCACTGATGGTAAATTTACTTTTATAGTATTACTGTTAGTGATAAACAAGCTCGAAAAAGTTCTTTGCGGGTTTAAAGGTGATACAGGTAATGTCAGTGCCATCTTATTGACTGCATCTGAGGCTAGAGTCATTAAATTTTTAAGTAATGGCCAGTCATTCAGTTTATCTGCTAATTCACTTTCTAGCTTTGGTAAGTTTGTATATTTGCCAGGATTGGCTTGTACCAATTTACTAAAAGTTGATACTACAACTTTCCGGGACTGTTCATCGCGATTAACAGCGTAAGATTTGATCGCCTTATCAAAAGCTTCTTGCGGTGTACCAGGCTGACTCTCAGTTGGTAGCACAGATAGCTTTGTTGATGGTGCTTTGAGGGTGACGAGTTCTAGACCTTGTGTATAGGTTGTGATTTTATTGTGACATGCTAATCTTAAGGCATGGCTTTCATAAGCGATATGTATTTGATGTGCGGTGTCGCTAATCAGATCGTTTATGGTTTTGCTCTCAGCGCTGGATATGCCAGACTTGGTTTTGAAAGTTAAATGTGTTTGCAGTAAGGTATATAGACTTTCATGTGACCACTGGTATCGTTCAACTATGATGTTGGCACCAGTATCTTCAATTAAGCGTATGGCGTCTTTAACCAGCTTCTTCAATTCTACTTCAAATTTGACGAGACTGTACTTATTTTTCAGATCATCCTGTATCCGTTTTAGGTGGTCGCCGAATGAAACAATAGCGTGTTTCGAGGACGCATTGGTGTCATGAGCTGCATTTGGGTTTTCCATATCAACGGATATTTGGGATTCGGCTTTTTTATCACTTTGACGATCTACTGATTGTGTTAGTTCTTTACGACGCGTCTTGATTTTATCAGCGATTAAATGGTCAATGCTTTGCTTATATTCCAGTTTATTATCGTCTGAAAGCTTGGCATCTTTAGATGTCAAATATCTTTGTTCACGTAATTGATATAATGATATTACGTAGCTATCCTCAATATCATTCGCAGCTATGCCAAATTCCTTAATTGCTTCTAGTAAGTCAGCTTTCAGTGTCTCATACTGCGGTGAGTTTAATGCAGGCCACGCCCAGGCCATCAATAATCGCGCTTTTTCTAGACTTGGTAAATTCGTTTGGCGTAAGTGCTCTACCATATCTAATGTTGCTGCTAGATACTGGGTTCTAAATGTCAATGCTGGCTCATTGTTACTGTTAGCGACAACTGGTTCGGCTAACTCAAGGAGTATGCGATGATATATGTCGAGCAGCAAATCATTTGCTGAAGACTTTTGCTGAACTTGTTTATTTTGTAAATGACGATGCGCAATCAGTATACACATATTGATGAAAGAGGCATCAGTATTCGGGTCAGTAAATACTAATGCTGGATTATTAGCACATAAGTCGCAAAAATTTGTCAGTTCTTCAAATTCCATATCGCTACACATGGCTTCAAATGAATCGTATTCTTGGTATTCCATGATGCTATCTTCGGCTAAATAAGTGTCTAACCATTGATTAGTGCGAATTTCTGCATCGTGAATTAAATCATCTTTTGTACTTTCTGACATATCAAAGTCAGTCATGCTTGTGCCTTTGTCATCGAGTAAGATGATGCGCTGCGCATATTTATGATGGGCATGTTTAAGCATTATTTCTTCAGCTGCAGTCGACTCACAACCTGTGATGGCATCTTTTGCTTTACCTTTTAGTCTTGCTTTCCAGTGATTGCGTTGTTTCATGACCTCATTACGATCATGCTGAATGCGAGACAGATTTTCGGTTCTTTCCATGCCTATACCGATTGATAATAAGTTTTGTCCTAACCCACCACGTTTCTTAATGACACCTTTGGTTAAAATTGGGGCATCATCAAATTGACCTATAGGGAAATTATCTAAGCAACCACCATCGATATACAAATGTCCATTATGTTCGACTGGTTTGAAGAAATAGGGGATACTCACAGATATTCTAACCGCTGTTGCTACTTCCATGTCTGGCGTTTTATCCGCATTGAAGTATTCTATAACCCCGGTATCATCCTTGGTTAATCTGACACCGGTAACCATCAATTCTTTTAAACCAGCAAGAGGATATTCTTCTGATAGCTGTTTTAAATCCTTAAATGTGATTTTATCTAAATTGAGTGATTGAGCAAATTGCGTATATCCGTGGGTTTCAAAGATATTCAACAGTCTGTCTTTGATAATAGATTTAATTAGATCATATAGCTTTTCACTAGAGATCAGATCAACATTTGTGATGAGTGGTTTTTCTTCTTTTTGAAAAAATGCGTTTGCTTTAGCTTGTAAATTATTAAGTAATAAATTGTACTCTTTGAGTTTTTTGCCGTCGACGAGTGTATTGAAGTCAACCTTTGCGAATTCTTTACAGATTTCATCGTATGAAAATCCTAGCGCAAGTATCATCGCGACTAAGGAGCCAGCTGATGTACCGACGACACGTTTAACATTCTGAATGAGTTGACGTTCATACAGTGCTTTTAATGCACCGAGATAACCAATACCACGCATGCCAGCGCCTTTGATGGCAATATTTTCTATCGGAGGTGCTTTAAGTACCTTAATCACGCGTCCTTGTTTGGTAATTGATATTTGTACTTGGCTATAGGTGTACGAACCAGTTTCCAACTGATCTTCTTTCACCTCTTCTTTATTAGGATTGGGATTAGGAGTGAGATTTAAGAACTGTTGGTTTGGCTGTTTCTTTGATTGCTTGTCTTGGCGTGATTCCACAATAGCAGCACCTGTAGTCTAAGTTAATGATGGAATTAATTGATTAATCATAACTATAGAAGGTGAATCTTAAAGAAGTCTTAAATTATTCAATGAATTGAGAAATACTTTGCATAGGACAATAACTATGAATGATTTCTATGCACTGACGCGGTGTAAACAGTCATGAAGGGAGGACGAACCTCTGTACACGACACAAATGATTATTAGTTTGTATAGGGTGAACGGGTCCGTGTGGCGTGGCATGATGCGTTCTTTGTCGTCTACAGAGAAAACGAATATGATCTGCTGACGTGTTAAGATTCTCTTAATAAACCATGATGCACTGATCAACCATTCGTCGCGCTTTAATATCGCAGTCATCACGCGTTGCGTTTGGCTGCGTTAAGGTGACAGCTGGCGTTCAATCACCACCTGTCACTGGACTCTTTTTGTGCATTAGGTACAACACTTATTTTGACTGATTTCTTGCAACTAAAATTGCAGATGCTTGATCAGTTGGCATGATGATCATTTCACTGATATTGACATGGGGTGGGCGACTCGCACAATAGACCACCGCATCAGCGATATCATCAGCCGTCAGTGGCGTCATGCCGTCATAGACGGCTGCTGCACGCTGTGTGTCTCCCTTAAATCGCACCGTACTGAAGTTTGTATACACCGCCCCTGGATCAACGGTCGTGACGCGAATTTTCGTCCCGAATAAATCCAAACGTAGTGCTTCTGTGAGGGCGCCCACAGCATGTTTAGTCGCACAATAAACCGCACCCTTTGGATAGACCAAATGACCGGCTATGGAGCCAATATTGATCACATGGCCAGCGTTTCTTGCAACCATGCCCGGCAGTATTTCTCTAGTCGTATAGAGCAAACCTTTGAGATTCGTATCAATCATCGCTTCCCAATCTTCTATATCACCTTCATGTAACAAATCTAAGCCTGCTGCCAAACCTGCATTATTCACCAAAATATCGATAGCTTGCCATTCGGGCGGCAAAGAAGTGATGGCCGAATGCACTTCAACACGATGACGCACATCTAATTGCACCGTATGAATATCAATGCCATGATCTAGGGTTAATTGCTTGGCGATCTCATTTAACTTGTCGATATTGCGTGCACACAAGATCAACTTCGTTTGAGCTTGTGCAAAGTACTCAGCACAAGCAGCACCAATACCACTCGATGCACCCGTAATGAAAACAATTTTATTTTTTAATGCCATGCGTCAATGGTCTCCAATATATTCATGAGAAATTAATTTTATATTCAATGATTGAGTCTGTAGTAGTCGATGTCAATACGATTTTATGTCAACACAATGACGCTCCTGGATAATTGTGCTCACTTACTTGTGAGAAAATTTTATAAAAATGTAGATGAATAAAAATAAAAATAGGATGATGATGTTGATAAATGAACCTGTATTAATCGGTTTACTGCTACTACTCACATCTACTTCAACTGTGCCTTTGTCGTTTGCGTCAAAAAAAGTATTGCGATCCACCACAATGGCTTGTGGTGGTAATTGTGGTGAGAGGGTTTTAATGGCATCAGTTTTTTTCACCGCTGTACCAATCGCTAAAAATTCTATTAACCCATTACCGAGTTGATACACATACGTTTTCACCCCAACGACATCGTCAGCGCCGATGGCTTTGGCTTCATCATTGATAATACCTAATGCATTTTCACGCGCATCATAAATCATTGTGGTGATTTCATTAATTTCACCACGCACAAAAGATTTTAGTGCGGCAGTGATGCCACCTGCCAAGCCTAGTGAGTAAACTGAGGTACCGAGTAATAGACGCATGGGCGTATAACCAATGGCTGCCATATTCCACATTTCAATGTTGGTCATATCACTGGTCATCATGTCATTGGTTAACGAGGTTGGTAAGCCTGTGTGGTTAGAAGCTGTTCCCATCATCATCATTTCACTGACGCCACCATATGAAAGAATGGTGGTTTTAATCCCCAGCACGGCATTCGCCCGGTGTAATTTCGCATGATCAATAATACGTGTGAGTGCCAGATGGCGCGTGTGATTGAACATATCGGAATATTCTTTAATTTCACCACGAGCAAATTGTTTCAACCCACCAATCAGTCCGCGACCAAGACCCATGGAGTAGGCGACATTACCAAAGGCAAAACAAACCGGTTGAAAACCAGTATCCATTTGCGCATAGAGTTCTTGTCCATCAGCTGAAGTTGAAAAAAATCCTTGATTTGAAATGCCATCAGCAAACACGGCTGAGCCAATGGATAAAAACTCGATGTTTGAGCCATGAAAAATTACTTCACTGCTGACACCCGTGATACCGCTGGCGTGGTATCGTTGCGCTTCCTGCACCATACGCTCAATTGCGGTTTCGCGGCCATCTTCGATGAGTTCGGTTAAGTGGCCTAACTCACCACCCGCTAGTGCTTTTAAGCCAGAGGTGATGCCGCGCAGTATGCCTAAGGAGTAGACGCTATTGCCAATGACAATATTACCGGGCCTATAGCCTTTTTGCGCTAAACAGAAAATTTCATTACCTGATAAACCGGTCGTGACTGCCATGGCAAGCCCCTTTAAAATTACAAATGAATACAGTTGGTTAATAATTAAACAGCGACATCTCACCTGGATTAATTATAGCATTGTCACGACAAACATCGTGATGAGGCTGCTATTGGTTGCCTATTGGGGTTGCAGGCATCATCCATGAGGGCTAAATACCATCATCATCCTACCGGCACTCGCACGTGATGCATGTGCTCGAATAGGGAGCATTTCTTGTAGAGAGCATGATACACTTTTCCTGTCAGGATGACTTCAAGAGAACAAGGATGCTTATGTCACACGTGCTTAAAAATCAAAGTCGCTTTTACTTGCTCGTGTTCATGGTGGGTGTCATCGCGGGTTGCGGTGCGCTTTTCTTCCGTGAGCTCATCGGCTTTTTCCACAACTTATTTTTTTATGGTCAATGGTCTACATATTACGATGTGTTGCAGCATGCCCTACCAAGCCGTTGGGGTGTTGGTGTGATTCTTGTACCAGTGGTCGGTGCAATCTTCGTTTCATTTCTTGTCAAAAATTTTGCGCCGGAAGCCAAAGGGCATGGTGTCCCTGAAGTCATGGATGCCATTTATTATGAAAAAGGGCGTATACGTCCGATCGTGGCGGTAATCAAATCTCTGGCGTCATCTATCACCATTGGTTCGGGTGGTTCAGTGGGTCGTGAAGGCCCCATCATTCAAATTGGCGCTGCTTTTGGTGCAACGATGGGTCAATGGTTCCCAGTCCCCGATTGGCAACGCATCACGCTGATTGCTTGTGGTGCGGGAGGCGGTATTGCAGCGACCTTCAATGCGCCATTTGGTGGTATCTTATTCGCCGTTGAAATCATGTTGCCTGAAGTCTCTGCCCGTACGATCATTCCCGTCACCTTAGCCACGGCCATCGCGACTTATATTAGTTATGCGTTTACGGGGGATGTGGCGTTTATTCCATTTACGCTGGCGGGTATGAGTCAATTGCATTATTTAAGTGCGTTGACTTTATTGTGCTATAGCATCTTACTAGGTGTCGCTGCAGCGCTATTTATTCATGGCATTTATTTTGCGGAAGATTTATTTGAGCGTCTGCCGGGTGGTTATTATTTGCAGCACATGCTCGGCATGTTAATGATGGGGATACTGATCTATTACACGATGCATTTCTTTGGGCATTATTATGTAGAAGGCGTAGGCTACGCGACGATCATCGATGTGTTATCACAACATCTGGTGACACCACAATTCTTGATTTTCCTGGCGTGTTTGAAGATGTTCGCGACCTGTCTCACCTTAGGCTCTGGTGGCTCTGGTGGTGTATTTTCACCACTCTTATTCATTGGCGCGACACTAGGCGGTGGCTTGGCTGCACTGGCAAGCTTATGCTTGCCAGCAGATGCGGCATTCTCTATTCCATTAGGGGCAGTGGGTGGTATGGCCGGGATTGTGGGCGCTGCCACAGCGGCCCCACTCACGGCGATTATTATGATTGCAGAGCTCACCAAGGATTATGCGTTGATCCTGCCGTTGATGGTGATCGTGAGTATTGCTTATGCGGTGCGACGTGTGATCATGAAAGATAGCATCTACACATTGAAATTATCGCGTCGTGGACACCATCTGCCCGATAAATTACATACCCATCCCACACTCATGCAATGAGTGTCCTGTACTTACGGGAGGCTAAATTCCTCCCGTAACACTTGTCGTGCGATAATGAGCCGCATGATTTCATTGGTCCCCTCGAGGATTTGATGCACACGTAAATCGCGGAAGTAACGCTCGATTGGGTAGTCGCGAATATAACCATATCCACCAAATAACTGTAGCGCTTGGTCGCAAATTTTAAAGCAGATATCCGTCGCAAAACGTTTGGCCATGGCACAATGCATAATGGTATTGGGATCGTTGTGATCGAGCGAAGTCGCTGCGCGATAGACCATCAATCGGGCTGCTTCCCATTCCGTGATCATATCGGCTACTCGAAATTGTAACGCTTCAAATTCTTTTAGTTTTTGTTTGAATTGCACGCGTTCTTGTAAATGTTTTTGCGCAGCTTCAATACAAGCTTTGGCACCACCTAAGGAACATGCGGCGATGTTGATGCGTCCGCCGTTTAGCGCTGACAAGGCGATTTTAAAACCTTCACCTTGTACACCAATCAAATTACTACGCGGCACTCGACAATTTTCGAAAAAAACCATCGTCGTGGGTTGGCTATGCCAACCAAGTTTTTTCTCAGGTTGTCCGAAGCTTAAACCAGGGCGATCTTTTTCTACCAGCAAACAACTAATCCCTTTAGGACCTTCTTCGCCGGTACGCACCATGCACACATAAATATCGCTGACACCACCACCAGAAATAAAAGCTTTTGAGCCATTGATGACATAATCATCGCCATCGATCACCGCTTTGGTTTTGAGTGAGGCGGCATCGGAGCCGGCACTGGGTTCTGTGAGACAATAGCTGCTAAGCATTTCCATGGTGACTAATTTAGGTATGAGCGTTTGGTGTTGCGCGTCTGTGCCATAATGGTCGATGAGCCAAGTGACCATGTTATGAATAGATAAATAGGCAGCAGTGGAAGGGCACGCACTCGCGAGCGCTTCAAAAATGATGGCAGCATCCAAACGGTTAAGTCCGGTGCCACCGAATTCTGGTCGCGTATAGATAGCGGCCATGCCTAATGCGGCGGCTTTACGGAGGGTGGGAATCGGAAATTCGTGTTGCTCATCCCATTGGCTGGCGTAGGGCGCCATTTCTTGTGCGGCAAAATCTTGTGCCATCTCGCGTATAGCGAGTTGTTCTTCGCTTAAAGAAAAATCCATCACTAAGTCATCCATTCACTAAAGTTGCGTTTCGCAGTTTAACAAGTCTGCAATCGTTTCACGACGTCGTATCACAGTGTAAGTATCGCCATCCACCATCACGGCGGCGGGTTTAGCACGCGCATTGTAATTTGAACTCATGCTGGCGCCATAGGCGCCGCAATTGTCGATGACTAACAAGTCCCCCGTTTCAAGACAGAGTTCACGGTCTTTGGCGAGGTAATCAGCCGATTCGCAAACGGGTCCAACGATATCGTAGCATTTTTTCGTCCCATGACGTGGGAGAACGGGGCTCACTTGATGCCAAGCATCATACAGGGCTGGTCGTATTAAATCATTCATGCCAGCATCGACGATAGCAAAATTTTTATGATCGGATTCTTTGAGATACTCGATGCGGGTTAACAACACACCAGCATTACCGACGAGCGCACGTCCCGGTTCCACAATCAATTTGACAGGGACATCACCCAGGATGCGTTGCAAGGCATGCGCATAGGCAGCGACTGAAGGTGGCGTCTCGCCATGGTAATGAATGCCCAAGCCACCGCCTACATTTAGATAATGTATCACGTGTCCAGCTTGTTGCAGGCGATGATACAATGCGAGTAAGTGTTGCAGCGCTTGCTCGAAAGGTGCAAGTTGTGTGATCTGAGAGCCAATGTGGCAAGCGAGTCCGATGAGGCGCACCGCATGACATTGTACAATATCGTTTGCGATGGTGATCACAGCATCACTGTCTATACCAAATTTATTATGTTTACGTCCCGTCGCGATGTGTGCATGCGTTTGCGCATCAATATCTGGATTGATACGCAATGCGACATTGACCACTTGACCTAATTGTGTGGCAAGATGGTTGATACGTTGCAATTCAGCAGGCGATTCCACATTAAAGCAAAAGATCCCTGTGGTGATCGCTGTGTTAATTTCCGCTGTTGATTTGCCGACACCTGAAAAAATAATCTGTTCAGGTTTGCCACCCGCGCGTAACACGCTTTGTAATTCGCCATCGGAAACTATATCAAAACCTGCGCCTAATTCAGCGAGTAGACGTAATATGCTGAGATTACCATTGGCCTTAACGGCATAACAGAGGCGATGTTGCGGTGCAAAATGCTCACGGAATGCATGCCAGTTACGGGCGATCGCGGCGCGTGAATAGATGTAGACAGGTGTGCCTACCGCGTCTGCGATCGCACTCAGTTTAACCCCTTCAATGTCATTCATGGATTGCGTGTGATCCTTATGGATGTGATCGCTACTGTATGTGGATGTCTAATCAGTGGCGAGATCACAGTGTTGTTTCAACCATTCATTATAATCGGCAATGTTTGTTAAGGAATGATTTAAGAAGCGATGTGCGGCAAGCGCCAGCTTTTGACTCATTTCATTGGCGAGTCGAGTTTGTAAACGTAAGATATCGTCTGTAGCACTGACTTGTTGTAATTGCTGCATGTGTTCTATGCTGATGGTAAAAACATCGTTTAATAGGTTGATGTTTTGTTCGAGATGGCGTTTGATTTGCACATTGACTGTGTTATCAGTCGCCTGATTTAAGTCTTCGAGTAGTTTCTTGAATAACGCACAATTTTCTTCAAATTGTTGGTAAATCATCGGTATGCTCCTTGTGGCTACTCATCCTTAGAACACGTGATTTCCATTATATACCGATAGACTTCAAGATGCGATTTTTACCCTTCGAGACGGCATCCCTGTGGGATGCCTCCTTAGGGCGAACGGACTAAAGATGCTTCTTCAGGGTGAACGGTTAGCGTTCATATCCTTTAGGGAGCAAAAAAACCGCATGACCACTCAAAAATGACATGCGATGCAATTCGTGGGGTTACGTCAGTTCGAGATGGCGCCCCTGCATCTCCTCAGTTGACACTTTTTAATACGTTTGCTCATGGCACAATTTGGGTTCAGCAATGGCACCTTCACCTGTCCACGTAAAACAACGCAGGCGCGACAAGGGTTGTGCAGTAGCTATTGCCATGGCGTAATCTGGATGCAAATGTAGTGGATACAACCACCATGGGGTGCTATCGATATCGATGCGTTCATCACGATCGTCTATCGCAACAGAAAAATCTTGTAAAGGATACGACAATCCTTTACCTAATGCCTTGATCACGGCTTCTTTACGCGCCCAGAGGCGGTAAAATGCCATGATTTGTTGATCGTGGGGCAGGGCGTGCCATGCTTGTTGCTCGCTCGCGCTGAAAAAACGTTTAAGGACATCAGGTTTAGCAGCTTCCTGGATTTTTTCCAGATCAATACCGATGGGGTGACGGTGGCGAAACGCATATAATGCGACATCTTGTGAGTGTGCCATGTTAAATTCGAGTTGTGATGGATTCGGGTCAGTGATCATGGGTTTACCGTGAGGGTTTAGCTGTAGGAAAACATCAGACGGTGCTACATTCAGGTAGGCGCTTAAAAGCCGTCTTAAAATGAAATGACTGGTGATGAAGCGTTGACGATGATGGGGAAAATGCAAGCGGTTGGCACGCGTTTTTTCCTCTGGCGATAAGAAGGTGAATTGCTGCTCTATTGATAAGTCATTGACGGATAAATCTGCGATCCAAACCTGAGCTTCTTCAGGGGTGAGTGTCAACATATGTTTACGCCTATGATCATGAAGGGAATAATGCACGTCCTTATTTTGCAGCTCGCCAGCTAATTGTCAACAGATCCTAATTAGTTTGACCTTCATGCCGCCTATGTTATGCTTTTTGTGAGCTTTACATTGTGCGCACTGCACGGAAGATTTAAACAACAGGAGTTGCATATGGATAATTCAACATTAGCATGGGTGGCACGTATCCTGGTCCTTATTGGTGGCCTTAATTGGGGATTTGTGGGTTTATTTGGCATTGATGTTGTTGCGAGCATTCTGGGTACCGGCTTATTAGCTCGATTGATCTACATTATCATTGGCGTCGCTGCTGGTTATCTTTGCTATTTGCTTTATCAATACAAAAAGAAAGAAGGCGTTTAGTCAAAAAAGTCACCGCGTATTCCCTCTATAGCCTGTGATGCGTGTAGAGGGAAGATGCAAGCTGTGTTGTGTCTCAGGTTTATTTTTTCATTGGCGGTGACGCGTGTTCAAGCTTTGCATCTGCATCCAACAATGCTTTTAATGGTTGAGGCATTTGGATTTTTAGGGATTTACCATTATCTGGGTTTCCGAAGATTGTATCTTTAAAGGATTCCTCGATACTATAGGAATCTTCGATAGAAACATTTTTATCCTGACAAGCCGCACTGCAATAAGCGTTTTTATCAAAGAGAAGCGATGTAAACGTTGTAGCCTGAGTTGGTTGTGGGAAAGCAATTTTTAATTGATGATAATATCGCCCTTGGCTATCATCAAATACTGCATTTTTGTCATAGGTACACGGAAAAAAGAGGGTGGTTTGATCGGTACTCGTTTTAACTTTATCCCCCATATATCCCATTGCCCTACAAAAAGCCGCACAGGTATCAGCGTTGGAAAATTTGACTGCCAACTCCCCATACTTTGCTCTATAGAGTAAGATTTCACTACTGGATGGCTGAGGGAATTTGGGAGGAGAAAATAAACTATTAGGATGGGCTAAAGTGAGTGCTACTTCTTGTTTGCCTGGATTTTTTATTGTTGCGATGTTTGGATTCACAGAAGGTTGATCCTTTTCCATAGTCATTTGAGTTATGCCTTGCTGCGATATTTTCTTTAGATATTCATTCCAACCACCACGACGCCAAGGTTCGTTAGGTGCGGAATTATGTATGTGATGTTGTTTGCCATCTTTACCTTTGTAATGCTTATCCGTAGCAGGATCTATGGAACGAATGTAAAAACTTGGTGGATTCGTCCCTGGAATGGCTTCAAATACTTCCGCTTTGTTTTCTTGAAAAACAACTCTTGCATTTTTGCAAGGATTGGTAAGAAAACAATCATAGGATTTCTTAACTGATTTTACTTTGCCCTCTGCATTGACAGATTTAGCATGAGTATCTGATAAAATTTCACCGGTGTCATTACCTTCTAGATTGGTGCAATTGTTCCAATTATTGATTAACCCCGTTATTTTGTCATTGGGTGCATGGTTGGTGTCGCCACCCATAATGGCAAATTTATCATCCTTGACTAATTGCTTTTGATAGCTAGGGATCGTATTTGAATAAATACCATCAAAATTTAAATGTAAATTGACTAGTGTGACATTTTTACCGGTTTTAATTTGTCTGAATTCACATTCGAATCCTGCACCATCTAAGACAGAGCGTTTAAAACCCGTGGGCTCAAGCGTTTTCGTATTGTAGAGCGTAACTAGCGGCTTAACGCCAGGGTCGAGTACATGTTTATCAACAGCCATTGCAGGTTTGAAATGCTGTTCAGCTAAATTCCATCCCATTTGCTTAAGATTATCAATAAAATTTTGTTTTAAAAGGTTATAGGCAGATTTGTCTTTCTCATCTTTCAGAAATGTTGGTGCTGTTAAACAATCGACTTCTTGCAAAAACATAAAATCGTGATTACCTGATTTTAAAATTTCTAAAACCTGAGCGAATTGTTTTGTTTTACGTTCAAGATAACTTTTGGCATCTTCAGTATAATTCCACGGGTTATTTTTATACCCTCTAGGATTATTTTCTTTACTAACGCATTTATTCATTAAATTCCATGTCACTCCTGAAACCTGCATGACTGGTTTAGCTTCTATTTTATCGCCATGTTTTTCATCTACCACTAATGTTGCTGTGCAGGCTTGATAAGTATGATCAGACGTATTATGACCGTCTTTTGGGTGAATGCTTAAATAGCCATTATCATTATGATTGCTCGTTGTTCTCTGAGTCGTACTGGCGATGTTACCAATAGGCTGTTGCTGTGATTGTTGCTGTGATTGTTGCGGTGATCTGATTTTATCTACTACCCTATCAACGAATTTTTTAAACATAAACGCCCCTGATAGCATAGACCACATAGATTAAGTATAGACGCCTGGATGAATGTTGACGCAATAGCGCGGGAGGCTATGCCGTAATGATAAAATTACTTATATTCAATGTGTTAGAAAATTGCAGGGTGGCCAAGCATTGCCTATTTCATGTGAGGACACTTTCATGCATGGTGGGTACGCCCGCGATGCGGTCTTTGCACACCCTACTGAAAAAAGTCACGCGTGCCTACCCATCAAAAATGGTAAAGTTAACAAGAAGCCTGGGTGCGCACTTACACCCAGACTATAAATTTTTAAATGTTGGTGAATAATGCCACGACAACACAGGTTTAACCCGTCGCCACACCAAACAATTTACCAATGCCGAAAGTCACTGCACCAGCGACTGCACCGACCGCTAACATTCTTAATCCAGATTTCCACGGGCTGCGATCAGTGAATAAACTTAAGATCGCACCAATACTAAATAATGCGATGGCAGTGATTGCAATACTCACCAAAATGTTCCAAGAAGCTCGTCCAAACATAAATGGTATTAAGGGTAAGATCGCACCAATACTAAAAGCGATGAAAGAAAATACCATGGCGCCGATGGGTGAGACGAGTGCTTCGGGATCTAACCCTAACTCTTCACGTGCCAGTGTATTTAATCCGGTTTCGGGATTGCTAATCATGAGTTGCGCAAGTTTTTCTGCTTCTTCTTTAGGTATGCCACGCGCTTGGTAAATGAGTGACAATTCTTCTGTTTCTTCTTCAGGATATTCTCGTAATTCATCACGTTCTAAAGCGATTTGATATTCAAACACTTCTTTTTGTGACAGTACAGAAATGTATTCACCAGCCCCCATGGAACACGCGCCTGCTAGCAAACCAGCGACCCCCGCTACGATAATGAAATGTTCGCTGGCATTGGCACCAGCAACACCTAAAATTAAACTCATATTGGAGATTAATCCGTCGTTGATACCAAAGACAGCAGCGCGTAAATTGCTCGCCATGCTTGAGCTGGTGTGTCGCGTTTCTGTGTGTCCTTGTCTAAAGACTGACATGCCACGAATTTTCATCGCAGATAAAATGAAGTGAATGTTTTGTGTACCTAGATGTCGTACGAGAAATGAGACGATGCGGGTTCGTGCATCTGGGATGAACGCTGAGGGTGGTTGGATCCCTTCGCGTTGCATTTTCTTTTCCCAAGCTTCGGCTTGTTTTTCTGCAGCTTCGTGCAAATCATAAAATAGTTTTTTATTGACAGCATTTATTTCATTCTCTGCCATCACTGTGTATAAATATGCGGAACGTTTTTCTTCTCGCCAATTTTCATGTAAGTCCATATGATGATCCTAAATAGAAGAGTGAAAGATTATTTAGTGACGTGCCTTTTTTGTTGTTGCGTCGTGACATAATGATCGATGAGCCGTCGCGCGATACTGATGCTCGAACGGCTGTAGTTTGGCATGTTATCGAGTGTATACCAATCGGCCGCTTCTATCTCTTTGTTATCAATGATGAGTTCACCACCCGCATATTCAGCGGTGTATGCCACCATTAATGAATCTGGGAAAGGCCAAGGTTGTGAACCAAAGTAGACGAGGTTTTTCACTTGAATGCCCACTTCTTCCGCCACCTCACGATGTACGGCATCTTCTAAACTTTCACCGGATTCTACAAAACCAGCGATTAAGCCATAGTTACCAGGCAAAAAGTGATGGCTACGTGCCATGAGAATGTCATCACCACGTTGAATGAGTACAATCACGGATGGCGAAATACGTGGATAGAAGGTGAGATCACACGTTGGGCAACGACGCTCGAAGGTGCCTGACATATGTCGGGTGAGTGCACCGCAACGTCCGCAATAGTGGTGGTTTTTGTCCCAATTAAGGATGGCATAAGCACGTGCCGCAATGTTATGCCAGTCTTTACCTAGTAATTCGAGTGCTTGCCGTAATGACACCAGCGTTACTTCTGCGGGTAACTCACTCATGAGGGTAATTTCCGCAGAGTAATAGATGTTGCCATCATACTCGGCAATCACATGTTGTCGTAACAGGGTATAAGTTTCTGGGGATAATTCAGAGGGGGATAAAAGCTTGTTGTCACCCTCCTTCTTCACCAGTAAGCGATCATTCTGAAAGATAAACCAATATTCACCTTTAGTCATATATATAACTCTTATCATGGCATGACGAATCTATTAAGATAGATGATTTTACTGTCAAAGGCGAGACGTATGGTACTCAAAACAAGTAGTTTACCCGAACATGTATTGCATGTAGTGCGTGCCAAAGGCACTGAACGGCCCTATACAGGCGAATATGATGAGTTTGGGGAGGCTGGCACTTATTTGTGCCGTCAATGTGGTTTGGCATTATTTCGCTCGCAGCATAAATTTCACTCGGGTTGCGGCTGGCCAAGTTTCGATGAAGAAGTGACAGGTCATGTGTTACGACAAACCGATGCGGATGGACAACGTACGGAAATTTTATGTGCGCGGTGTCAGGCACATTTGGGACACGTTTTTGCTGGAGAAGGGTTCACACCCAATAATACCCGGCATTGTGTCAATTCACTAAGTTTAGATTTTGTGCCTAACCTTGATGTGACTGATACAGCTGAAGCAATTTTTGCAGCGGGATGTTTTTGGGGGGTTGAATATTATCTCAAACGATTACCTGGTGTGTTGCGTACCGAAGTTGGCTATACCGGTGGTCATCATGTTCAACCCAGTTATGAAGATGTCTGCAATATGCGTACGGGTCACGTGGAAGCGATACGCGTTATATATGATCCTAAAGTCATCGATTATGAAACGCTAACGAAATTTTTTTTTGAAATTCATGATCCCACACAAACCAATGGCCAAGGACCTGACATCGGCGCGCAATATTTAAGTGTTATCTTTTATTATGACGATATACAACAAATGATTGCGCTGCAATTGATTGAGCAATTACGACAAAAGGGATTCAGCGTGGCGACGCAAGTGAAACCGGTGAGTACGTTTTGGCGGGCAGAACATTACCATCAAGATTATTATGAAAAAACCGGGAAGCAACCTTATTGTCATCATTATGTAAAGCGATTCTGATATGAAATGATAAGCTGTGTGATGGGCAAAAAAATAGGGATGCAAATGATGCATCCCTATTTTTGATAGGTTTAGCGTTTGTTTTTATCTTGTGGATTCTTATTGTAGCCAGGTTGTTGTTGGCCTGGTTGTTGTTGATTTGGTTTATAGTTAGGATTTTGTTGTTGTGGATTCTTTTGACCTTTGTTTTGGTTGTTATCGTAGCTCATGATTCTTCTCCTTGCTAATTGATTAGTGTTAAGGCGCTTAACATGGCAGTCCTTGCCATACTTGCATATTGCGACGACATTAGCATCTTCTGAAATAAATCATGATGGACTTGATGTCATCATGACGCACTAGAGATGATGCTCATTGACGAATTTACAATATGCATCAGTGATTCAATTCCATCTGAACATTAAGTCCAGCGTACGCTCATCACGCCGTATCGTCAAGGCGTGGCCAGTGGCAAAACGAGATTAAAATACTGTAAAAACATATAGATATATTTGTAGTATTGTGTGAAACCTGCATCTGATGTTATCGCGACAATTTGATTTCTGCATACTATGAATGAGTTAGAAGTGATGATAAATAATCATCAAAAAATTTAAATTTCTAACACATTGAGCTTATTAAAGAAAAATATTTTTAAAAATTTACGTTATTGTTAATGGTATAATTGAGTTACTAGAAGATGGTTTGTTACAAATAAAAATAACAATAGTTGACTTAGTCAAGTATGGTACAGGAGCGTGCGTCATGACTAAAAATACACACCATAAGCAGACAAGAAATCATTACGATTTTTATGCTGATTTAGAAAATATTAAAGATGCAGTTTATGATGCCACACGACATGCGCGTGGTCATGCATCTGGTGTATTGTCTCAATCAATCAATGATGTAAAAACTAAATCAACGGATATCAGTGATACGGTCGTGGATTATGTCACTGAGAAACCCTACAAAGCATTAGGCATCGCATTACTTTCCGGTTTGGTGCTTGGATTTTGGTTGCGAAGATAATCCTGTTTAGCGTGGATACGTGTGTTTTGGGTTACGCTGTGTAAACCCAACCTACAATGACCTCACGAAAACATTCAATTCACGATTGTACCCAACCAATGGCATGATGCCGTTGGTTGGATTACGTCATGCGCAGAGTTATCCTAGCTCATAAACCATAGAAATACAAAAACCGAGCACGCACAGGTGCACTATGGATAAGAAAATAAATTAAATCCGTTCGCCCTGAAGAGGCACGCAGATAGGCACGCATGGGTGCACTATGGGTAAGAAAATAAATTAAATCCGTTCGCCCTGAGGAGGCACGCAGACAGGCACGCACGGGTGCACTATGGGTAAGAAAATAAATTAAATCCGTTCGCCCTGAAGAGGCACGCAGACAGGCTCGCACGGGTGCACTATGGGTAAGAAAATAAATTAAATCCATTTGCCCTGAAGAGGCACGCAGATAGGCACGCACAGGTGCACTATGGGTAAGAAAATA
>CAZYKO010000002.1:73002-151955 GCA_964648015.1 uncultured Coxiellaceae bacterium | reverse complement strand
GCCCTGAAGAGGCACGCAGATAGGCACGCACAGGTGCACTATGGGTAAGAAAATAAATTATAACCGTTCGCCCTGAGGAGGCACGGAGTGCCGTCTCGAAGGGCATCACTTCATCAAGGTAACACATGTCAGATAGACGCTAACTGCGTTATTACGATAAAATTAATTGTAGCATTGGTTTATTGATAAGAATTCACCCTTCGAGACGGCACTCTGTGCCTCCTCAGGGCGAACGGTTAAGTTTCTTTTATATTCATAGGGGAAACATGCCTGATTCACGCTACACAATTAAAAAAAAACGTGCGATTCTCTTTGCGTTAAAAACTCAGCGCTACGCAAACTTAACCCACAAATACCTTATGAACACATTCAATTCACGATTGTATCCAACAATGTTCATCCCTCGAAGAAAAGCATCATACAAAATTCACACTCACTTTGAGAGAAAGCGCATCACGCTGGCTACTATTCACACCATCGATGATATTGCGGCGGCGTATGATATGTGCGTGCAAGCGTTTAATGAATGCGTGACCATAACCTATATCAAAAGAAATATTTTTAGAAAAATCGTAGCCCGTGGAGACACCTAATACGACACTATCACCACTACCGATTTGATAACTCGGATTTGAAGAACCTTGATTATAGGTTGTGGCAAGACGAATGACCCATTTAGGCGTCACACGATAATGACCACCCACCGTGAAGAGCCATGCGTTTTTCAAATGATATTCTGCAATGGCTTCGGGTTGAATAATAATTCTCGAGCCAATTTGTGTGACGACACCGTGCAACTTAACACGATTGAAGATCGACCACTGAATGTATTGAATGGTCGCCATCAAACCGAGTGTTGGTGTAACAAAGTGATTGATGGATGCAACATATCGCGTGGGTGTCCAAAAGACAAAATGATAACGATTGGATACGACTTCAGGATGATTGGTCAGTTGGCTTTTACCATGCATGTGATACGTCACAGCGCTACGGTAGTTAAACCCCACGACTGTTGCGCGCGTGGGTTTTAGTAAAATACCCGCATGACCACCGATACTGGTCGCATGACTGGTATCATGGCTTTGGCTGTCAGGGAAGAGTGTACCAGGGAAACCCACAATGGGATTGAGTGACATATGCACTTCTGAAACGCTGAAACCTGCGCCTAGGGCCAGTTTCTCCGAAAGTTTGAAACCTAACGCTGGGATAAAATCAATGTTCTTCACATGACTTTGTGATTGTGCGTAGCGCAGAATTGCATTCTGATCAACATCACGAAAGAAATCATTGTAAATGATGCCAAATCCGGCAGTCAAACGCCCTTGTTGGCACGGTAATGCGGTATAAAAAGATGGTAAAAAATAATGCGTGCTATTCGCAGAACGGCCTGTTTCACTGAAGCCTGTCGCTGGCTGACTCAGCGTCCCACTAAACTGTGAACGAAACGATGCAAAGGAATTTAAACTGAGGATTTGGGGGTTTTTGACCAGTGTTAATGCTGCTGGATTGTAATAAGTGGCAGTCGCATCGTTGACCACGGCTGTACCGATCGTTGATTCAATGAGTGAGGCGTGTAAGGTGAGTGGTGTGGATAGCAGACACCAGCATGTAGTCCATATCAGGGCCGCTGAACGATGACATTTTTGTCGCATAGGGTAACCTCATCCAATGAGTCTCTATAGCTTAACAGCTCAGGGTTTAATATTTAAAGTAACATTTGATGGTGGCTTAATTATTCTGATAGTGCCTCAATTATTCATTAGTCAATGGGTAAAAAAGAACCTCCTCCAGATGGTTAAATGGCAGATTTATTTAATTTATTTTGGTAATATAAAACCAGGTAGGTCAGGGACTTATGTCAGTTTATGACATAAAGAAAATTTTTATGTGGTAACAGGCGGTTTTCTATAGCCGCCTGTATAATCTAAGTTAATCATTTTTAAACAATCGGATTAAGTCCTGGCAATCCTCTGATAACTTCGATAAGTTATAATAACTAGTATTACTTTTAGAGAAGAAAGTAAAGTTTGGATTATTAACTATATATGTTACACATTTCATTTGAAGGGAGTTTTTGTCTAGTTTACTAACAAGTAGTTTAGCATGCTCTATGATTGCATTTAGACATGCTTCATGGGGCTCTAGTTTAACATCTTCTGACTCGCCATTATTTACATCAGATTCATTTACTGCGCTATTATCTTGACTGTGTTCTACATCTGACTCGCTATCAACTTGTTCAGACACTTCTGCTTTGCCATTATTCACATCAGATTCATTTACTGTGTTTTCATCTTGACTACTTTCTTCATCTGAATCGCTATCAAAAAAATAATAATCATTTGCATCTTCGTGCTCTTCAAGCACGGGAAATTCAATGCTTCCATCATTTGCTGCTTTTGCCATTTCTAATAAATACTTATATAACCAAAGCGAGGATGTATTACCCGTGCTAACTATGAGCTTATGTGCTTCACGAAGTGTATTCGCATTCTCTGTTGTCACACCTTCAAAGATTTTGTAAAAACATTGTATCCACTTTGCGTGTTCAGGGAATAATTTTGTTGTTGCTTCACATCGAATTCTATTTTTTACAATACTTCTAAAAATATAAGGCGAGTTAAAAATACAATTTAAGATCTCACCTCCCATTGCAGGGCATAATTCCAAAACTATTTTTAATTGTCTAGTATCTCCGATGATGCCTAAGAATTTTTCCTCATTAAAATTTACGTCATTCGATATAATTTTAGTTAGAAATGCTTTTTTGCACCCCGGAAATGATTTAGCCATATCTGTGAAGTCAATATGACTTTTGAATACAGCGTCAAAAATATCTTTATTATTCAATACAAGTTGAATTGTTGTTTGCGCGAATTCAGGAATCTTTTTAACAAAAAACAATAAGTCTTCTGCACTTTTGAGAAAATGATTGGCTAGATTAGTATCCTTAAAAATAGTACTAACAATTTTATTGCGATGGAGTGGGCAATCGTTAGTTAAGTTTATTAGGAATGTGACACCTTTAAGTATGCGTTTAAATTCGTTATTAGAGATCAATTCAATAACATCTGGAAACTCATTGATGAATTTGCTTAAGACAATTTCGTTGGGGATGATTTCTTTAAAGTTTTCATCTTTAGTTAAAAGTTCCTCTAAAATCATCGTTTTGTGCTGAGGATGTTTTTTAATTGCCTCAACAAGTTCAGAAAGATTATTTATAACTATGGCCTCATCAACGTTCAAATTGTTGACTGTATTGGATAAGAGTATTTTCATCGTCGTTTCTTCTTTTATTGAATTTGGGCATGTCATCATATAGGAGAATGCTTAATGATGTCTTAAGAGCTCTTTTATTTTTGAGGAAACCGATTTGCCTCAAAGTGAATCGTACCAAAGCGGCGGTCTTAAGCTAGGCATAAAGCCATCGTTGCCTCTAAATAATCGTATCATGCGGAATTGGAGACTACGTAATAGACAGATTTCTCTAATTGAATCTGATATGAAAAAACCAGGTAGGTCAAAATGATAATATTTCCACCGTTATCACATGACATTCATCATGATGTGAACATGAAAGAGGAGGTAAATGTAATAATAGCTGAGTTGCTTTATATGAATATAATCGCTTTATATTGCCGTGTGATCAATCGTCATCGTCATCATCACGGAAGGATAACAAAGCTAATTGTTTGCGGGTGTGCTTAAAGTTCAAGTTATCTTTTTTCTTGTAGATGACATAAACACTGATCAGTAAGCAAATGAGGTTGATCACAGTGATGATCAAGGCGATGGAGAGGGGGCTTATACTCAAAGCACTTAGATAAAAGAAGAGTAGCATCAGGAGCGATAGCCAGGTGACTAACAACAGTAAGAGTGCGATGCAGGCAAGCATCACCACATGAATGAGAGACTTCACGGCGAGTTTACTCTCCAAACGTAGTAAGTGGCCTAGATCCAGCCACTTATTGAAGTAAGCTGATACCAAACCTGTGATCAAACCCATCGGGCTAAACGTCGTCCTTTTACGTTTCATAAATACTCTCTGCCAAATGCGTGGGTTTGGCTGGTGACGCGATAGTTGCGCTTTATCTTCTTTTGCTTTTCCAACGAAAGCGTAACAATTGCGACAGCACTAAGCCGGCTAACAATGACGCACCGACGCTTTTATAAGGATTTTTCTTCATGTAACGCGACACTTGATATTCCATGTCCGATACTTTATCGCTCACGGCTTCACTGGTGCGCGCTAACTTGTTTTTGGCTTTTCTGAGTGTTTGCTCGGAAAAGTGACGGATTTCATCGGTTGTTAATTGTATTTTGTGGGTCATGGCTATCTCCTTATCCTTCCTCGTTATCTATTATTCTTGTAAAACAATGAGATACGAAATTATTATCCAAATAAACCACTTAGGTCCATTATACCACGACTGATTATGGCGCTGGGGGGTGACATTGCGTCTGTCCATGGATGATGGTTAAGTATGTTGATTGTTGATCGGATTCAACAAGTTGCATTTACATCTGGCGCTCGCATACACATGCCATGCACTATATATATGACAATAGAGTAGTTAAGAGAGATGCTGATGACGAGCTAGCACACTGTATGCGAATACCCTGAGGACGAGCGTTGCGATCCAGCTTTCTTTGTCCTTAATTTCGAGATGGCGCGTGTGTTCGTTGCCACCACAGCGCTGTACGAGAGGTAACCTGCTGTTACTGACGACGCGGTCTGGATTGCCACGTCACCCTTCGGGCGCCTCGCAATGACAGATTCTTAGGACATCACAAAAATAAACGTCAAATATTATCCACTCAATGATCAATCTCTCTCCAGACTATAAGGCGCTCCTTTAGGAAAATAGCTAAAGTGCAGATATCATCCTCCATAAAAAATATTTGTCTTCAATCGCTTTGTTTTAACGCCAGTCGTGTTCTTGTCGTTATCAAATAAATTGGAATAGCAGCAATTAGAACAATCAAGCCATAAGTGTAAATATTTTTGCTCATATTCGTGAGCATCCACATGGCATAAAAAGCTGCTAAGAGGGCAATCAGCGCGGCAGGGTTTAAAAAGAAAGATGGCTGCATGCGACGTTCGCGTAATACGAATTTTAACTCGGCGAGTGTGGTGACAAAATAGGTTGTCAATGTCAGTGAAACGGCAAACAGTGCGATATGGTTGAACTGTTTAAGGATGGTTTCTTCCATCGTGAGAATGAGAAAAACGGTGATTATACTTGAGGATACAAGTTGACTGACAATCGGTACCTTATTACTGGTCAAAGTGGCAAAGAAGGAGGGAAAGAGACGGTCACGTGCGGCGGCATACACGACCTGACTTTGGATGAGAATAGAGACATTCAAGGAGCCGCACCCGGAGATGATGGCACAAATGACGATAATAAGTGCTGAATAGGAACCAAAAATGATGCTGCCGGCTTGTGCAAATGGGAATTGAGAATTTTTCAATTGCATGATGGGCATCATCCCCATCAAAACAAAAGAGCACAGGATGCAAATGATCGCCGAAATGAGGGTGCCGTAGATGGTGGCCCGATAGATATCCCGACTACCGCGTGTATTTTCCGCAGGGACGGTCGCTGATTCTAAGCCCATGAAAGCCCAGAAAGTGAGCATGGCCGCATGGTTAAGCGTGCTAACATCGTGATTGGCGGTCTTTACCAAATGGATAAGATGAGTCATATGCATATGCGTCAGGCCAATTGCGATGATTAATAATAATGGGATCACTTTTAAGATGGTGAGAATGACTTGGACCATCCCGGCTGCGCGTATGCCGCCAATGTTGACTAGCGTAAAGAACCATACAATGCCAATTTCAGCGGTTAAAGTGAGGTAGGGTTGGTATGAATGATGATTGGCATTCAAATACGGCAGGATAAAACCCAGATAGCCCACCAGTGAAACAGCAATCCCTGAAATCGCTATCATATTGCTTAACCAATAAATATATGCGATGAAAAAGCCGACTTGATTGCCAAATGCTTCCTTACAGTAGACGTAGGGCCCACCGGTTTTGGGAAAGCGTTTATTGAGATTGGCGAACGTGAACGCGAGTAACATGGCACCGATGGAAGTAAATAACCACGCGAGTAATGACATGGCACCATATTCCGCCAGTGAGGCAGGTAATACATAAATGCCCATGCCAATCATATTGCCCACGACCAATGAGATGAGCACCTTTAAACTTAATGCCTGTTTGTGCATGTTGATATTCTCTTTACAAAAGCAACCTTTAAGGGCACGTGGTGAGCGCGTCACTAGCACGAGACACTAAGCCTAGCGCAGTCGTGTCATGGCTGCTATGCAGCGTGTCATGATGTGCGTACGCTCACTCAATGGCGACACTCATCACCACGTGTTGAATCACAATCGCTAAGCAACAAATTTTTTTTGTTGCTTAGCGATTGTGATAGTAAAATATGATATAAATATAACAAGTCCCATTTTTTTTATCCCGATCTATAGAGTGCTTCATGTTCAAGTGAAAGGCATTACTAAGACACCTGTTATAAATTTATTCATAGTAAGGAACAACAACTAAAAAGGTGGTGTCAGTGTTACGCGATCATTTCAAAATTATTCTGATTTTATGTTTGATTTCATCCCTGGGGCGCTTCGTCTTAGATAGTTACTTGCCATCATTGCCGGCGATCAGTGACTACTTCAGCATTTCAGACGCTAGCACGCAGCTCACCCTGACTGTTTACCTGTTAGGATTTAGCATTTCGCAACTGATCTACGGGCCCTTATCAGACCGTTATGGTCGACGTCTCATCATTCTGTCGGGTTTGGTTATCTTTTTGATCGGAAGCTTTGTGTGTTCTATTGCTTCTTCCTCCAGCATTTTGCTTTGTTCACGCTTATTGGCTGGGGTAGGGGCTGGTGCGTGTGGTGTGTTGAATCGTGCTATCGCCAGCGATTGTTTCAAAGGGGCGGATTTTTCCAAAGCATGGTCTTATACCACCACGACATTGGTATTAACCCTCATCGTGGCACCCGTTTTGGGTGGTTATGTACAAGAATCCTTTGGCTGGCGCGCTAATTTTGTATTGGCTACCGCCTTCGTCGCGACAGTCTTTGTGATTATTCTTAAATTTTTGCCGGAAACCCATACGCATGAAAAGCCGGCTTTTGAAATTGATAGCGTCATACGCACTTACTATCGTATTTTGATCAGCCGTCAGTTTTTGATGTGTACCTTGTGTTATACCTTAGCGTTTTCCGGGTTGATCATTTATTTTCAAGTGAGTCCACTGTTGTATATCAATGTGTTTGGGCTGACACCGACACAATATGGATGGTCCTCCCTCATTATTGCTGGCAGTTATTTGACGGGTGGCCTGTTGGTCAATTGGCTGGTGAGTTTCATTAGTGTGCGTAATTTGTTATTCATTGGGACATCATTATTGATTGGTGGTGGTGTACTGATGTTGCTGGCACACTTCTTTGACTACTTTAGTGTCTATGCGGTGTTGATACCATCGGCAATTTATGTGATTGGCGCACGTATCATCATTCCTAATGCTATTGCTACATCGATGGAAGAGTTCAGACATTTGAGTGGTAGCAGCTCGGCACTGATTGGTTGTATTCAGATGTTAGGGTCATCGGCAATCAGTTTAGCCATTACCAATTTTGAATATAAAACACTTTTTCCTTTGGCAATTTTTTTCACGGTGCTAGGGGTGACGAGTTTGATTATCATTACGTATTTCATTAAACCCAAAGAAGCAGAAGAAGCTTAAGGTCTGTCAGCTAGTTATGTTAACCTAGTTGTCGTTTGATCATCAGTTGGGTAACTTACAAGTCACCCAACTGTGGATTTGCATGATTTAGACGTCTACTTTGGTATAACAATAGAGAATCCAAAGTTGTTCTCACATCACAATGAGAACTGGCGTCCTTATGCCATCCTCATGCGATGGGTCGTAACATTATCATTAGCTAAAGTTTTCAATCTATCGACACCAGTTCGATAGTCAGCCATGAATTGCTTCATGCTATAATTCCCATCGGCTTGTTCCTTTGTCAGTGTTAAGCATTCTTTGAACGCATCAACCATGCTGAGTAATTCAGTTTGGTTAGTCATTCGTAATCCCGATCTAAGCTTACCGATGAGGTGTTCCAAATAGAGATCGTTGCCACCTTGAGTGATCATCATTCCAACTTCCGTATTCGTCATGCCACATGTCAATTGAAGAATGTCCTTTTGCAAAGCATATCTGGCGATCATTTCGATCATGGTCACTTTCATCGCAAAGATATCGGAAAATTTACTGATGCCTTTACCATTGAGTCTTGATTTATCGCTCCAACGAATAGGGATTCTATCGTTACGATCAGGGAGTGATGTATCATTTCCTGCTAACACACCTGATTTACCAAAATCTGTGAGTTCAATACCTTGTTCACCCAATAATAAGTTGCGACATGCAACGTCACCATGAACAATGTTTGCTTCATGCATATTGTTCAGGCCATTAAGTGCTTGCTCCATCCATCCAGAAATTATTGTTGGAGAGACTTGCTTATGGTTATTCGTAATATACGTATCTAAACTACCATGCTTTGCATAACGTCCAACAATCACATAGGTAAGATTAATCTTTGCAAGTGTTGAAACATTATAGCTAGGTACAAAAACACCATGGTTCTGTGCTTTTTTTGTTTTATAATGTTCATTTAATAAATGCCCTATGTGAGCTTCATGCATTAATTCTTCAATCTGACTCTTATCTTGTAACACTTTAAGGCATAATTCATTCTTGCCATTGATGCAAAAGTTGCGCAAAGCAGGGTCGTTACTTACTAATGTTGTTTTGTAAACAATACCGAAGCTACCTTTCCCTAATTCATCGAAGTTTTCAATCTTGCCATCTAGGCTGATAGGTGTTAGATGCGCGTGATTTGGCAGTTGAGCCTGAATAGTCGTCGTCGCTGTGCCATTATTGACTTGGGATTTGGCATAATCGTTCACCTGATGTCGTTGTGGTGACACAGCATAAGGAGATGTATTGGGAGACACTACTTCTACATGAGCCACACTGACAACATTTTGTGGCGCCACATTGGATACGGGTGTCGTATGATAATTTGATATCTTTGGTGCAGCAACTGGCTTAGCCACATCGATGTGCTGTACACTAAGCGCCTTATTAGCTTGTGAAGCACCAGTTTTTTGTGAACGTGGATTAGAAAAGGATTTGGCTTTTTCAATTTTTTGATGAACTTGATTCTGCACGTTCCCAACAAGGTGTTCGACCTTCTTGAAAGCGCCGCGAAAAAATCTCAAGCCTTTTTTGATATCATTGGTGTTAACGCTCGTCTTTCTTGTACCTTTAGTATCCATAAGTCACCTATATCGTTCGCAAAAAATTGTATGTACGATTTAACTATAGGAGTGGTGCCTTAAGGATTCATGAAGTACGAAAAAAAAGAAGCAGTTAGGTCAACTAATCGGTAACTCGATGTTTGTTGGTAGGAGATGCTTACCCAGGCCATGACCTAAGCCCGGGTAACTAGATGATATATAATGTAAAATTATTCTTTGACGCTAATGCTTTCAATCACCACTGGTTCTGTAGGCACATTTTGATGGCCAGCTTGTGTGCTGGTGGCGACTTTTTTGATCTTATCGACTACATCTAAGCCATCTACTACACGTCCAAATACACAATAACCCCAGCCATTCGGTGTTTGGTTCTTATGATCGAGGAAATCATTATCCACTACGTTTATAAAAAACTGTGCGGTCGCAGAGTGCGGATCATTCGTGCGTGCCATGGCGATGGTGCCGCGTTTATTCTGATTACCCACTTTTGCTTCGTGTTGAATGGGTGTGCCCGTTTTCTTTTGTTGCATTTTCGCATCAAAGCCACCACCTTGAATCATAAATCCATCGATGACACGATGGAAAATGGTGCCATCATAAAAGCCACTATTCACATATTGTAAGAAATTTTTTGTGGTATTAGGTGTATTCACCTTATCTAATTCAATACTGATATCACCATGATTGGTTTTAATGATAACCATATTCACTCCTCCATTGGGGGATGACAATTTTTTATACTGAGGTTCGTTTAAGCACCCCAGCCACGTTTGTATGCATAGGCGAGCTTGGTCAATGTTTCTTTGGCATCGCCGAATAGCAACCACGTATTGTCACGATGATAGAGGGCGTTGTCTACCCCTGAAAAGCCTGGATTCAAACTTCGTTTCAGCACAATGACTTTTTTTGCTTGATCCACATTTAAGATGGGCATGCCATAGATGGGGCTGGATTTGACCGTCCGTGCCGAAGGATTGGTGACATCATTCGCACCGACCACCAAAGCCACATCTGCATGGGCAAACTCGGGGTTAATATCATCCATTTCAAATAAGTCGGTATAGGGCACATTGGCTTCTGCTAAGAGCACATTCATGTGTCCTGGCATTCTGCCGGCGACGGGATGGATCGCATATTTCACATTGACGCCGTTGGCTTTCAACTTGTCTACAAATTCCCGTAAGGCATGATGTGCTTGTGAAGCTGCCATGCCGTAACCCGGTGCAATGATGACCGTGCGCGCATTATCGAAAATATCCAAAGCTTGTTCGACGTCTAAGGTTTGTACGGCGGCTTGCTTATCCGCGGCATTCGCTGCCTTTAAGGTATCGTCACTAACTTTGCCAAATGCACCAAACAACACATTGGTGATCGAGCGATTCATGGCTTTACACATGAGCATTGATAAAATAAACCCCGAGGCGCCATCCAATGCACCGGTGATGATTTGAATGCGATTCGCTAACATGAAACCCATGACAGCGCTAGTTAAACCGCCATAAGCGTTGAAGATAGCGATGACCACGGGCATGTCAGCCGCGCCTATGGGTGTCACTAAAAAAGTACCGAAGACGAATGCCAATCCGAGCAAGGTGTAGAAGTACGCATTTAAAGTTGGATGCATGATTAAGTAGATGACAATACCAATCATGACGACAAATAATGAAATGTTAACGACATTCTGCCCTTTATAGGTGATAGGGGTGCTGGGTAAGATGCCATGTAATTTCCCTGCCACCATCAAACTACCCGTGAAGGTCAGGGCACCCAACATGACTTCCACCGCGATAATTCCCATGCTCAAGTGACCTAGCGTTGGGTGATAACGATAATATTCCGCGATACCAATCAAACACGCGGCAAGTGCACCACCTGCGTGCGATAAAGCGATACGTTGCGGTATTTTCGTCATTGGGATTCCCACTGATATGGGTAAACTCAATAACGTGCCGATAATCAAGCCAGCAATGATCCAAGTGTAGGTGACGATGTGATGATTGAACAGGGTACCAACGATAGCAACCAACATGCCGACTGCGGCGAGTTGCATGCCACGACGCGCAGTGGCGGGTGAACCGAGTGCGCGAATGCCGAGGATAAAAAGAATAGTGGCAATGAAGTAACAGCATTGTAGGATGAAGTGATTGATCATGGCGTGTTACTCTTCGCGTTGTCTTTCTTGAACATACCCAAGATGCGATCGGTAATGATAAAGCCGCCAACAACGTTGATGGTAGAGCAAATGATGGCGACAAAAGCGAGTAGGGAAGTGACCATATCATAGCTTTCACCCGCGACGACAATGGAGCCGACGAGCGAGATACCAGAGATGGCATTGGTGGCAGCCATCAGTGGCGTATGTAAGAGCGCTGGCACGCGTGAGATGAGTTGAAAGCCTAAAAATCCAGCGAGTAGGAACAAGTAAATATCTGAAATGCCGATGCTATCCATGATCGACTCTCCTTTAGTTACGATGATGTCCTTCTAGCCCTTTTAGCCCTTCGAGACGGCGCTACGCGCCTCCTCAGGGCGAACGGGGAAACTGTCCTCAGGATGATGTCCGCCTAACCCTTCTTGCCCTTCGACACATCACCCCAACAGACGTTACCCTTCGAGACGGCGCTACGCGCCTCTTCAGGGCGAACGGGGAAAACTGTCCTCGAGGCGAACGGGGAAACTGTCCTCAGGGCGAACGGTTTTCATTTTCCAAGTCTCCTCAGATGAATGGTTTTTAATTCTCTGTGTCACCAAGCAAGCTTCAAGCGTCATGGGACAAGACAAAAAACATTGTCCCCTTCCCCGCGAACGCCGACACACCCCCAAACCCGTTCGCCCTGAGGAGGCGCGTAGCGCCGTCTCGAAGGGCAGCATAAAAAAAATGTGCACTAAACCCGTTCACCCTGAGGACAGTTTTCCCCGTTCGCCCTGAGGAGGCGCGTAGCGCCGTCTCGAAGGGTGCCGTCTTGAAGGGCAGCATACAAAAGAATATATCCTTCAATTCGTGCGTATACCTCCGTCATTGCTTCTACGGCGACATGCACTACGTGCGCAAACTCGGATGCATCACCTTACCATGTTGCAATAACAAGGTGCCTTTCACAATATCATCGTCAGCATCCAATTGCTTCGCTGTTAACTGTGGTGCAACATATTCAAAAAATGCATATAAATTTTTAGCAATGAGTTGACTCGCATTTACTGACATGGTGGTGGCTAAATTTAACAAACCAATAATGGTCACACCCTCATGATTAATAATTTTCCCCGGCTGGGTCAATTCGCAATTGCCTTGTTGCTCCGCAGACAGATCGACAATGACACTACCGGTTTTCATTTCACTCACCATTTGTTTGGTGATGAGTATCGGTGCGCGTTTGCCTGGAATGAGTGCGGTCGTGATAATGACATCCGCTTCTTTCGCATAACGATGAATGATGTCTTGTTCGTGTTTGTAAAAATCAGCGGTTTGTTCTTTAGCATAGCCACCCGCATCTTGTGCTGTCTCAGTAGAACTTTCTAAGGTGACAAAATCTGCACCTAAGCTTTTGACTTGCTCGCCTGCGGCAGGTCGCGTATCAAAAGCAATGACCACACCGCCTAATCGTCTCGCCGTCGCAATTGCTTGTAAGCCGGCGACACCCGCACCAATGACAATGACTTTCGCTGGTTGCAATGTACCCGCGGCGGTGGTCATCATGGGGAATACTTTAGGTAAATAATCTGCAGCTAAGACCACGCTTTTATAACCTGCGAGATTACTCATCGAACTCAAGATATCCATGGTTTGTGCGCGAGCAATACGTGGCACCAATTCAAGAGCGAAGGCTGTGAGTTTTTTCTCTTTGAGTTTGGCAATGAGTGCCGCATCACGCGTTGCATAAAACGGCCCGATGACGACCGCATCTTGCTTGAGATGGTCTAGTAACTGTAGATCTTGTGCATGCGAAGATTGTAACGGTGTGACTTTAAACAACACATCGATGTCCTGAGCGAGTTGTTTTGCATCTTTTACCATCGTGGCACCCGCTTGGGCGAACGCTTCATCAGGGACATGCGCACCAGCGCCAGCACCCGCCATGACATGGACTTCATGACCGGCTTTGACTAATTTGCTCACTGTGTCCGGTGTGGCTGCGACGCGGGTTTCGCCATCGCGTACATCATTAGGGATGCCGATTTTCATAAAACGCTAGCATCCAATGTGTCAATTTTTGCAGCACAAATGAAATCATTTTTAGATAAACCGTTAATCGCATGCGTGGTGTATTTGACTAAACACTGGTTATACCCCACTTCTAAATCGGGATGATGGTTTTCTTGATGTGAAATCCAAGCGATCGCATTGACAAAAGCCATGGTTTGGTAAAAATCTTTGAAGTGAAAGCGTTGGCTAATCCAAAGCCCATCGGCGCTCACTTGCCAGCCTTTGACTTCAGCGATGAATTTGTTAACTTCAGACTTGCTGAGCGGTGGTACACCGCCTTCACACGCAATACAGCGTATGGTATGTAACTGGGTCATTACTTTCTCCATCCAGTAGTTATTGTATGTAAACATCAACAACGAATCATTATTTCTCATCAAACAAGGGTGGATGCATGCCTAAACGACGTGCCTCAGCAATAAGAGCAAAGAGATCCATTTTGATGAGATCGAATAACACATCAAAGCTGTCAATGACAAAATAAATGGGTTGCATGATATCGATGCGATACGGCGTGCGCAAGACATCAATGACATCAAAGGGTTTGCGAATGGCTTTATCACTATCCACACTATAAGGTGTTTCTTTAGTAGAAGATAAGATGCCGCCACCATAAGCACGGATGCCATCTTTTGTGTTAATTAAACCAAATTCAATCGTGAACCAATACAGTCGTGCAAGCATGACGCGATCTTCTGCATTGGCTTTGAGAGCGCGTTCACCATAAGCTTGAGTGAAATCAGCACAAGCTTGATTGGTGAGCAGCGGACAATGTCCAAAAATTTCATGGAAAAGATCGGGCTCTTGAATATAATCCATTTCATCGCGACGACGGATGAAGGTAGCTGCTGGGAAGCGACGATTCGCAATCAAATTGAAAAATCGTTCAGCTGGAATCAACGCCGGCACCGGTTCTAACTGCCACCCTGTGGTTTCTTGAAGTTTTTGCGTGACTTCGGGACATTGTGGTAGTCGATCATGTGGCAAATTTAAGATATCTAAGCCTTGTAAGTAGTCTTGACAGGCGCGATGTTGCACGATGGGTAGTTGGCGTGTGATTAAATCATGCCAGACTGCATTTTCTTCAGCACTAAACTCAGCATAACCACGGGCATCTACAGTTTTAGCAACATAAGCGGATCGATATTCTTTCACAGCATGTCTCCACGCGAGATTAGGCAATCGCATAACCAGGAAAGTTGGCTTCCAATCCTTGCCAACAAGCCAGATAGTCTTTTTGGCGGAAGTCCGCATGGTAAGCATGCGGCGTTAATCGCCATACTTGTTTTGATTCAAACATAAATGCAAGCGTATTGCCATAATATTCGGGCGTCAAGTGATGCTGCAATGCTTTGGCATAAACGCTAGCATCAGGACCATGTCCTGCCATGCAATTATGTAAACTGCCACCACCCGGGACGAATCCACCTGCTTTGGCATCATACGTGCCATTAATTAACCCCATGAATTCACTCATGATATTGCGGTGAAAATAGGGTGGACGGAAGGTGGCTTCAGCGACCATCCAACGAGGTGGAAAGATAACAAAATCTAAATTTGCCACGCCAGGTGTAGCAGAGGGTGCGGTGAGTACTGTAAAAATGGAAGGGTCGAGATGATCGAAGCTCACGGTATTGATGGTGTTGAACCGATTCAAGTCATACTTATAGGGGTAGTAATTGCCATGCCAAGCAACTACATCGAGTGGCGAGTGTTGGATATTCGCTTCCCATAGTTTCCCCTGAAATTTGGCGACTAATTTGAAGCTGCCTTTGCGTTCTTCAAACGCTGCAACGGGAATGGCAAAATCACGTGGGTTTGCGAGACCATTCGCGCCGATGACGCCCAATTCGGGTAAGCGAAACGGTAAGCCATAATTCTCGCAAACATAACCACGTGCTTTTTCTTGCAAGAGTTTGACTTGAAATTTGATTCCTCGCGGGATGACTACAATTTCCCCGGGTTTCACATCGAGCATGCCAAGTTCTGTCACAAAGCGTAGATCACCTTCTTGTGGAACAATCAGTAATTCACCATCGGCATTATAAAAATATTCATCTTGCATGGAACGTACGGCGCAATAGAGATGGATAGCGCCACCGGTTTGCATGTCGATGGCACCATTACCAGCTAATGTAAATAATCCTTCGATGAAATTATACGCTTTATTAGCATACGGCATGGGATCCCAGCGCATTTGCGTGGGTGGGGTGAAGTCCACATCAAAAGGCGTACCACACATATAGCTGTGTGTGATGGGAAGAAATTCATCGTGGGTGACGGAAGGTAAAATGCGATATAACCAACTGTGCAAATTCGTATGCCGTGCGGCGGTGAAGGCGCTACCATTCAATTGTTCTGCATATAAGCCAAATGGTACGGTTTGTGGTGAGTTTTGTCCTTTCACCAGGGCATGCTGAACCGCTTCGCTTTCTACATAGTTATTAAACCCGTGTAAATAATGTAGTGATTGGTGCATGGATCCATTCCTTTTTATGTTAGCAGTGGTGCTCACATGGCAGGGACTGCTAAGGCGAGTACTTTCTCTAGCGCTGTTAAACATCGCGTGTTTTGTTCTTGGGTGCCGATGGTAACACGTATATGTCGCGGCATCCCATAAGCATGCAAAGGGCGTACGATGATACCATCAAGTAAGAGCTGCTGGTAGATCGCTTGCGCATCTAACACATCGACGCTAATAAAATTACCAAGGGATGGGATGTAGGCCAGGTTGAGTTGTTGGAAGCCGCTTTCCAGCTGACGCATCCCACGTTGGTTATGCGCGAGTGTGTTGCGCATGTGTGCTATATCACCCAACGCGGCACACGCCGCTTTGGCACCAATGGCATTCACGTTAAATGGCAGCCGTGCACGGTTGAGCATATCGGCAATCTCAACCGATGAGATAGCATAACCGATGCGGAAGGCTGCAAGTCCATACGCTTTTGAAAAAGTGCGCGTGATAATGAGATTGGGATATTGATCGAGATAATGCAGCGTGTTGGGATAATCGTCTGTCTGTATATATTCTACGTATGCTTGATCTACCACAATGAGCACATGTGGTGGCACTGATGCTAACAAATGTTCGAAGTCGCTGACAGTCGTATAAGTACCAGTGGGATTGTTAGGGTTCACTAAAAAAAGTATACGTGTCTCGGTATCAATGGCATCAATCATACCTTGGATATGATGGCCCCATTGTTGCGCTTTGACTACTTTGGCGCGTGCGCCATAACTGGCGATTAGCAAAGGGATCGTGAGAAAAGCATATTCGGAAATGACGGCATGATCACCACTGTGCAAATACGTCTTGATGATGACTTCCAAAATATTTTCAGAGCCATTACCAATCGTGAGTTGTGTTGGCGCGACGTTTAAATGATCGGCGAGATGTTTCTTCAATTCAAAGCAATTGCCATCAGGATAGATATGCCCATGGTGCAAGGCGGCTTGTGCGGCTATTAAACCTTTGGGGCTCGGTCCTAAAGGATTTTCATTGCTGGCTAATTTGATGGCTGATGTCACCCCTAGTTCACGCGCGAGCTCATCGGTAGGTTTACCTTGTTGATAAGGTGTTAAATTGCGTACTGCACTATTCGCTAGTGAACGAAAATCTACTTTCATGTAAAACTCCGCGTTTCCTATCTATATTTGTAACGTCGTTCAAACTGCATCACTATCTGCTGTGGCATGGAGACGAACGACTTGTTGCTCAATATGACCAAAGATACTCTGCCCGCGTGCGTCAATCATTTCGATACGGACGCGATCGTTTGCTTGCAAAAAAGGTGTCTTCGCTTGACCATGCGCTAGTATTTCCAGCATGCGCACCTCGGCAATGCAAGAAGCACCACGACTACGATCGTAATTTGACACGGTACCTGAACCAATGATTGATCCCGCAATTAATTGTCGCGTCTTAGCGGCATGGGCAATGAGTGTGGGAAAATCGAATGTCATATCATCACCGGCATTGGGTGCACCGAATAGCGATCCATTTAAATGGGTGATGAGTGGCAGCGTGATTTTGCAGCCATCCCACGCGGTACCGAGTTCATCCGGCGTCACGGCGACTGGCGAACAGCTAGTTGCTGGTTTACTTTGGAAAAAACCAAAACCTTTGGCCAATTCGTTGGGAATTAAGTTACGCAGCGACACATCATTCACCAGCATCACTAAGGCAATACAGTGGTGAGCTGTATCACGTGTTGCACTCATTGGCACATCGGTGGTAATGACGGCAACTTCAGCTTCAAAATCTAAACCCCAGTTAGGATCGATGAGCGGGATGGGATCATGAGCACCCAAGAAATGATCGGAACCACCTTGATAGATCAGCGGATCATGCCAAAAGTTTTCTGGCAATGTTGCACCGCGTGCTTGGCGCACTAATTCCACATGATTGACGTAAGCGCTGCCATCAGCCCATTGATAGGCACGTGGTAAGGGGGCTGCCACGGTTTGTGCGGCGAAATCGAGCGTGTTGGCTATCTCGCCACGATTCAAGCGTTGATAGATGGTTTCTAAGGCAGGTTGACACGTGTGCCAATCATCTAAAGCTTGCTGTAATGTCATGGCGATGTCGGGCACCGTCACGGCGGTGGTCAAATCTCTACTGACCACCACCAGTGTGCCGTCACGTGAATTGTTACGTAATGTCGCTAATTTCATCACTGTTCCTCAAATATGGTCCCGCGAATTGTCAATAATTCGATATCAACTCAATTGCTTTCAGTCGCCACGCTGGGTTTTAATACGCCACGACGTATTTGGTCTAATTCAATGGATTCAAATAATGCGCGGAAATTACCTTCACCAAATCCTTCATCGCCTTTACGTTGAATGATTTCAAAGAAGACAGGACCTAACATGTTTTCAGTGAAGATTTGCAATAGCAATTTTTTTTCTTCACGCGTTTGACCATCAATCAAGATACGCAATTGTTTGAGTGCTTCGATCGGTTCACCGTGTTTGGGCAGCCGTTTGTCGATGAGTTCATAATAAGTATCTGGCGTATCTAAAAAGCGCAATCCCCGTTGGCGTAATGATCGCACGCTATCGTATATCTGGTCGGTGCCGAGTGCAATGTGTTGTATCCCTTCGCCCTTGAATTCGTGAATGAATTCCTCAATTTGAGATTGATCATCGGCGGATTCATTCAGTGGAATACGAATTTTGCCACAAGGACTCACCATCGCGCGACTCTTTAAGCCAGTCATTTTACCTTCTATATCAAAAAAACGAATTTGCTGAAAATTGAACAATCGTTGATAGAAATCTGCCCACTCATCCATATGTCCACGTTTTAAGTTATGTGTGACGTGATCGATGTACGTGAGACCTGCATCATTGGGGGCGCAATAGGGCACGGTGCAAAAACGATTCGCATAGTTGGACATGTCTGCATCGTAATCGACAAAGTAAATCAAGCTCTCACCCACCCCATAGATGGCAGGGATGCCATAACTATCGTTCTCTGCAGGGCACTGATAGGCGCGTGCACCATTCTTGAGTGCGTGTTGATAAGCCTCACTCGCATTCTTCACGCGAAATCCCATGGCGGAGACAGAAGCGCCATGCGCAAGCGCAAACTGGTTGGCCATACTCTTAGGCGTTGTATTGATAATGAATCGTGCGTTGTTTTGTTGGTAAATGGTGACTTCATGATGGTGATGTTTACCCACTGGATAAAATCCCATGGCTTGAAATTGTTTACTCAAGCTCATGGGATCCGTGGTGCTAAACTCCAGGAAATCAAAGCCTAATGTGCCTGCAGGATTCGATGGTTGCATCGCTCTCTTTCTCCTTTACTGTCTTAGTGTGTAATGACTGCGCAAGCAAGGCGTTCGCCACCACCGCCATTTGCAACCGGTTTGTCACGATAATTATCACCATGATCGTGGATCATTAACGCGCGTTGTTTGATGTCATCTAGCTTTAAGCGTGGTGCAATGATGGGTGTATTCGCATTCCCTTTGCCATCGACGAACAAGACGGGTAAATCACCTAAATGGCCTTGATCGCTATAGGGGCCTAAATGCTTGTTGGTGTGTTTGGGATCGTAATGTCCGCCAGCACTCATGCCTTTTTCGTTGCAGGTGGGGTTGGTATGAAAATGAAAGCCATGAGGGCCTGGTGGTAAATTTGTGAGCTTAGGTACAATGAGTAAACCATAAGGTGAATTGCTAAAACTCACGGTGCCGAGTGTTTTTCCATGACCCTTGTCAGCAGTTAACGAAACACTCACGGTTTCATTGGCGTAGGCAGTGCCGATGCAGACGCAGCTAAGGCACATTGCGATGACATATTTATGCATGATTGGCTCCCTGTTAAATGCACGGTTAAAGTCTATATGGCTTAACAAGATTAGCAGCAGGCGCGATTCGATACAATATTAAACATGGATGACAGCTAATCCATGTCACAAAAATACTTAAACCCAATTGCTGAAGGCGATGCCTAAGCCCACACTATTGGTACGATGATTATATTCAATTAAGCTTTGGCCATAACCAGAAAAAACTTGTAAATACGCATTGAGATTTGCGGATAAGGGAAAGCTAAATGCGAATTCTGCTGTGGCATGCTTCCCACCGGCTTCAATTAGATTATGCGTTTGCAGCGTAAACACCAAACGATGATATTTGTATGCAACTAAAAATTGTCCGTAACCAAGATAATAGGCAATGTGAGGATTGTGTTCTTTGACCGTAGTTTCTTGCACGATGTACCACGGTTTTAAGCTGAACATCCAATTATCCGTTGAAGAAATAATTTCGATATAAATCCTATTCCAACTGCGCTCCATATGATTACCAAAGCCATTGGATTGGTGTACTGCGCCCATGTTAATGAAATTAAGCATCCAGTCTTTGAAGAGATGACAATTCACTTCATTAGCAATAAATATTTCCGGTTCATAATCAGTTTCACGAAAAAATGCTTTACGATTGTAAGCTTGCCAATAAGATAATTGTGTGTAGGCGAGATTCAGTGTGGAACGATAGTGAAATATATTTTTCCAAACGGGTACCTTGAAGCTTAACTGATATTTCATTTCGACATGTGAGAGTCTTTCATTATTTGGTGTTGCATGTTTGTAAACAGCATAATATGGTGAGCCAGTAAAATAATAAGGCATCAAATAGGTTGGTTTATAGAAGGCGATGGCAAAGGAGCTGCTAGGTATTTTTTCTTCTTGTTTGATGCGATCTTCCACTGGACTAGTTTCTGGGATGGCGAAAACCTCATCGTCAGTGGTATTCGTCTCTGCACATGCTGGCGTTACTAACAGACATAGCAGGAATAATCCCAAATACCGCGGTTGCTTACTATTGGCTACATATGTCATCTGTCTTCCTTGTGCAGAGTGCGTCGATGGCCCGATGATTAATCGTTGCATAGATAGGGATGGTGAGCAATAACGTTTGTGTCTACGTCGACGTAGCTGTGTCTCAATGCATCGTACGATTACAGATCAGGGGCTAGTATTGACATTTCAAAATATTCGAATTAATGTGAAAAGACACGTAGAAATAATTTGCGATATTTGCACAAAATAACTATTTTCTAAGTGTGTAATTTCAGTTCGTGTTCGCCATATCAGTAACCAAAATTGAAGGAGGATATCTTTCTTCGTGGCCTACTGGCGTGATTTATTAGTCGTATGACTATTTCATTGTCTCGCTGTTCTGCAACCTAATTATTGTGGGAGGACTCTCATGCATAAAGACGGTAATTGCAAAGAAGTCATGAAAAAAATCAAACAACAATGGGGCGCGTTTGACGAGGAAAAAATCTTTTTATTACAACAAAGTTATGAAGCTCGTGAGCGCAAGGTAATTAAGAAATTTAAAATACCACGCGAAAATTGGCGTTTGATGCATTATAGGCATTGATGTGCTAACTGGATCGCCACATATTTATAAAAAATTCCTTAGTGGTTTGATGACGCCACCAAAGCGCTGCGCTTGGTGGCGAAAGTTTCAGGTGGCGTTCATTCACCACCTGAAACAACCAGTTTGTCGCTGACAAAAAACTTTGTTGACTTATGTCGGTGTAGTGACCTCGTCTTTATCTTTATCTGCGCTGCTCGGTGCTTTGCTATGAATGTGTAAGATACCTTTGACTACACGTTCCGGTAACTTATGTAACAAGACGAGAAACACACCATTCGTCCAACCAAATCCGGTGACATTCTTTTTGTATCCCACCTGGATATTCGTTTGTGAGGACCGTGAAACAACATTATATTTTTCACGAATTGTTTTCTCACGATTAAAATTATGTTGCACCATGCTGAGAAACTTATGCGAGATACGATGCGCATCACGGGTGAAGCCATATTGATACAACCCTTCAATCGTAATTAACTGTATGGGCGCCCAACCATAAGGATAATCCCATTGCACACCAGTTTCTTGTAAGCTCGTGACAATACCACCCGGTTTTTCGAATAACTTCAGATTTTTGGCTAAGCGTTTAGCTTGTTCAGGGGAGGCAATGCCTGCCCAGAGCGGATAATATGCGGATGCATAAACTTCTTTTGACTGTTGTTTGGTCTTGAAATTGTAATCAAAGTATAAACCACGTTTTTCATTCCACAGGTATTGATTGATGATTTTGCGACGCCCTTCAGCGCGTTCACGCCAAAGTGCTGCTTGCTTTGCTTTACCAAGTTGTTCACTCATCCAAGCTAAATCAATCTCAGCTTTGTATAGCAAACTATTGAGATCCACGGGCGCATAGTCAAGTGTGTCAGCACTGAAGGGTCCAAAACGAAAAGACACATCAAAGCCTGATTCGCGCATGGCGCGATCACCCTTGTAGAAATCATCACTCAAACCAATGTTTTTGAATTGCTTACAATCTTTGCCACGTGTCAAGGCTTTCTTCTGTATATCCTCATCGCATAACGAGATAGAAAAAAATGAGGCATTGGTATTTTTTTGTGGACTATCTTTTGGTATATGTAATAAATAGGGGCTCGATATTTCTGGATGAATTAGGAAATAGCGAATCACATCAGCATAATAAGATTTGGCTGAATCATCTAGTTCAGCCACAGGGCCTTCACCTAAATCATAATAACGTGATAACCCGGTATCGCGGAGCAAATGCGGACCGTGTGTCCACAAACGATAATCTTTAAGCGCATACTCATACGCTTTGGCCAACCATGCGGCATTCGCGTAATGACGCGCGGTATCTGCTTCATAGATGGCGCGGACCATTGGCGCTAAAAATGGCATTTGTGTACGCGTGAGATAATAGGTTCTATTGCCATTCAGTGTGCCACCATAGTGGTCGATTTCGAAGAAAAAGTTTTCCACCATGCCATGCGCTAGTGCGATTTTTTTATCTTCCAACAAGCCGCGAATGATAAAGTAACTATCCCAGCCATACATTTCATTAAACATGCCACCAGGCACAATGTAGGGATGCGGTAAGTAGAGTAAGCCGGAAGGTTGTATCTTCCCACCATCGATGTCACCCAGGTGATGAATTTTTTTCGGTAGATGTTTTACCGTCAAGGCACAGCGTTGTTTGAGCTTGCGCACGGACGACGGCATTGGATAATCAGCCGGCAAATACAGAATGGCGGTGATGTTGGTTTTAGGATCCGAAAATGAATTGCAATCATCCATCGAACGCTTGAGTATATTCCAGCTATTCGAAATATAATATAGAATCACTTCCGAGTCGTTATGCTCATTGTTGCTTACTTGTGTTGCTGCGAGGGAAGCAGTGCTCCCACTGATACAAATACCTGTAGCGATGACTAGCGCTTTACAAATCTGTTTTCTCATAATCATTCAATATTATTTTTTGGTATCGATATTTCTGCATTGTGGCAGAATTTCATACACCGCGGTAGAGTTTGTTGGTTAAGGTTGATATTAAAACCGTCAATATTTTGAAATATGAAATTATTTAACACATTAACTCGAGTAAGTTATTATAATGATGCGACACAATAGCAAATCTCACACAAATTTCCATGATAATTTGTAAATTTTTGTGTCTATGGTTTCACTGTCAGTTAATTTAGTTTTTTGTTTGCGGTAAAATAGTTGATTGAGTATGAATATGCGTGATGCGTAGGTTGCTCGACTTGTGTGTTGAACCGAATCATCTTTTGGACATGCAATGCATGGATGGGTGATGGTTAGCTGCTAGCGTGGTTGCTGTCTAGCGTGTGAACATATATAAATAAGTCACTAATATGGCGGTGTTGTTGTCAGGCGTTTTGTTGTAGACTGTAATTTAAATGACTGAATAGTCATTAGTTGGTTAATAAATAATAAGTGTAAATAAAAAACAACGAGGGTTGTCTCCCGATGCTAATCTATCATGATGCAGCTGAACTGAGAATAATCACCGAACTAGACTTCGAATTCAATGATCCTACATTGACAGCGGAAGAACGTGCGGCTTATCGCACTGCGTATGAAGAAAAGAAATCCTGCGCCAAAAAATTAGAACGCTTGTATCAATCAGGCGGCGCCAGGCTCAATGAGCATGATGAAAAAATGCATCATGTTACACCAGACGTATGGCTGGCAAAAAAGTATCACGCGATGGCATATCCGAATGAAATCATGCAGCCTGAGCCAGGTGTTCATGCTTTTAGCAAAAAACTATTTCGTACTCAAACAGCTTATTTTATAGCCAATTGGTATACGAATATTCGATTGATTTTTGTCAACGGGAATAATTTTTATAAATTGTTCAAACATTCTCTCTTGCCGCGTTTATTTGGCATCGCGGGATTTTCCTATGCGTTTGAATTATTGTTCCACATGGGTGTGGTCTTGCACCATACGTTTAAAACCCCAGGGGTGAATGAAGAAACAAATCGTTGGCATCGCTTCAAACAATCGCTCTGTAAAGGCGAACGTCCCAGTCGTATGGCAAATGCGGCTGTTTGGTTCGCTGTGAATTTTTCTCTTTTTTGGGTCAGTGGTGGCTTAACGACGGTGTTATGTTTTGCCGGTTTTATCTTCGATACCTGTCACATCTCAACGAAGAGTTGGTTCAGCATACGTCCGTACCAACGCTTATTAACGCGTATTGAAACGGAAATGGCAGCACTCAAACAATCAGGTATGGTCGATGAAGCAAGTAAGCAACAATTGGCCAAATATGAAGTGATGCATGGTAAATTGCAAGCTAAAACACAATCGGAGCTACGTCGCAAAACTTACGATACTGTGTTGGCAGCAACGATCACCACTGCATTGATGATGAGTTTCTTCCCGCCGACTGCCATCGCCGGTATGTCAATTGTGCTGACCTGCTTCGGCTTAATCCTGGCGGATAGCATTGGCAAAAAAGATGGCATCGTGCGTCGCGCGGGTGCTTGGCTGTGGGACCAGTTCATCGGACCAGATCCTAAACCCGTCTTGTCTAGCGCACGAAAACAACAACGTTGTGCGCCAAAGCAAAGTTATCAGCGTCATTGCCGTCCACTATTTAACAACGATGTGGATATTGCCAGGAGCACAGAGGCGCGTATTGCTCGTCGTCAAAAAGTTCATCACAAAGCACCTATAGAGCTAATCGATTTTAAAATGCCAAAAGAAATGCGGCCTAAACCATTACTCTCTTTCTTCCATGATGGCGGACAAGTTGCATCTGCACGACTATTATTGGATGAAGAAGCGATGCAGCGCTCGCGATCGATTATGTGTCAGTGATCATAATTACTTAGTGCTGAGGTACCGTGACTATAGATTCGTTGTCTGGGTAAGATTTTGGTCTTACCCACAACTACAGCTTCAGCGTTTTGTCTGTCATCCCCGAATATAGCGCAGTCTTGCGAGTACAAACGAGCTTAGGTGCGCTTAATGTGTCTAGTGCTAATCAATAGATAAGTCGCAAGAAGTCATTAACGACCACTTTCAATTAAAGTTCTAGGTTATATTGAAGATTCTCTTTTAGGAATTGAACAAAGCATTTAATTTTAGGGGGGATGCTGATACTACTTGAATAAATTGCATAAAGTGGCATTTGCATTCTCATATTTTCAGCAAAAAGCACCATGAGTTTCTTTTTAACTATGTCGTCTATTACTATGTATGCGGGTAATCTGGCAATGCCATGGTTAGCAATTAAGGCACTTTTTATAATTGAACTATTAGCAGAAATCAAGTTACCCTGCACAGGAATAATTTCCACAGCCTCATTTATTTGGAAAGGCCAACGGTTTTGTGAGGGATCAGCTGAATAAATTAGGCAATTATGTTTTAAAAGATCGTCTGGATTTTTGGGCGTTCCGTGTTTTTTTAAATAATTCGGTGTTGCACAAATGACAAAATGAAATGTCGTAATTAAACGAGCGATATAGTTTTCGTCAGGGATTTGTGTAATACGTAATGCAATATCTATTCCATGTTGTAACAAATTTTTAATGGTAGATGAGGCATCTATTGTAATGGAAATTTTTGGATATTGTTCCTGAAACTTTGGTAATAACGCCGCTAAAAATGTTGCGCACATAGAAGGTGGTGCTGTCATGCGTAAATGACCTGAAGGCTCAACTTGAGATTCTTTTAATAATGAGGTTGCACGTTTTTTTTCAGCTACTATTTTTGCACACGAATCCAATAAAAGGACACCCTCTTCAGTCAGACGAAGATAGCGTGTCGTGCGCTGTAATAGTTTAACGCCTAACTCATTCTCTAAAGCTGTAATTTGCGTGCTCACAAAACCCTTCGATACCCCTAATTCTAAGGCGGCACGTGTAAAACTTTTCCAAGTGGCAACAAAATAAAATATTTCCAGTTGATTAAGCGTAGGCATGATTGTTCTCAACAAAAAACAATATGTTAAGTAATAGGTATATTATCGCACAATCACGAACAATATATACTTTGAATATAAACAAACAAAGAGGTAAAAGTGATGAATGATTTGCAAGAGAAAATTAAAAACATTATAAAACAGTCAGTTATAACAGACTTGGCCTTAGGCTTTGAACCTGAAATTGAAGTGCCACATAAATGGGACCTACTCGACCGCTATAGCCAATCAGGTTTTAACTATGTAGGACTTGCGATCGCTGGGGAGTTTACAAGCCTAGAGGCGACGATTCGTTACATGGCTAGACACAGGGCTAAAATACAAAGTGAATCGAATAAATATATCTTCGTTGAAAATGCTCAAGATATTCTTAGAGCCAAGCAGCAAAATAAACTGGGTCTAGGTTTTTGGTTGCAAGGCTCAAACCCTCTTGCTAATGATATCAACATGGTTGAAACCTATTATCGCCTTGGCGTGCGTTCAATTTTATTAAGCTACAACACGCGTAATGCGCTTGGGGATGGCATTGTGGAAAAAGTTGATGGTGGTTTAAGTAAACTGGGATTTAAAATTGTGGGAGAAATGAATCGTGTAGGGATGTTGATTGACTTATCGCATGGTGGCATCAAAACTTCATTAGATGCGATAGAAGCATCAAAGGATCCAGTCATTTTTTCCCACTCAAACGCGTACGGCGTTGCACCTCATCTGCGTAATTTAAAAGACGAACAAATTATTGCGGTTGCGAAGAAAGGTGGAATTATAGGAATTAATGGCGCATCTTTACTGCTCGGGTCTGAAAAGTCAACGAGTGAAAAAATTGTTGATCATATCGAATATATCACTAATTTGGTCGGTTCGGATCATATTTCTTTAGGATTAGATTTAATTTATTTTCATGATATTTTAGCTATGTTTTATGAAAAAGCAGGAGAAGTTTTTTATCCAAAAGGATATGCCGGAGATGCTATTGATTCATTTCAACCTGAAAATTTAAATGAATTGATTTCGACTTTATTTAATCGAGGCTTTAGTGAGCTGGCCATTAAAAATATTTTAGGTGGAAATTATTTACGTGTAATAAGTAAGGTTTGGAAATAGGAGAAAAAAATGCATATTTCGAAGCAAGCAAAGCAGATACTTCATGATGCGATTGTGATTGATGGCCAACTTGGGTTTGAAGCAGCCATGCCATGGACTTTCACAGAAAAGTGGACGCTAGTGGATCAATACAAAGACGCAGGATTTCATGCTGTGACTTTATCTATTGCGAATGAGGAAAGTACAACTGAAAAAACATTGGAATATTTGGCGCAAATCAGAAAATATATACAATCACATCCTGCAAAATATATTTTGGCAAAAACGAAAGACGATGTTTTACGTGCAAAAAGAGAAAATAAAATTGCATTGCGATTAATGTTTCAAGGAACAAGTCCGTTAGGAAAAAATATAGATTTATTAGAAACATTTCGTGAGCTTGGGATTAGTAGTTTGGTATTAGCTTACAATATCCGCACCCCTATGGGTGATGGGGTGATAGAAGAAAAAGATAGTGGACTGAGTCACCTAGGGAAAAAATTTATTGCAGAAATGAATAGATTGAGGATGGTTGTTGATGCAGCACATGCTGGCTATCAAACAACGATGGATGCAGCTAGGTTGACAAAATTGCCTATGGTGATTTCACATGCTGGCGTTTATGGTATTCATCCACATGTAAGAAATGTTCATGATGAACAAATTAAAGCAATTGCAAAAACAGACGGTGTGATTGGTGTGAATGGTATAGGAATATTATTAGGTGATTCTAATGCAAGCATAGAAAAGTATGTGGATCACATTGATTACATCGTAAAGCTAGTAGGTGTACGGCATGTCGCTATTGGTTTAGATAATCTTTATTTCGCAGACCAATTTGACGAGTTTATGCAGCATCAGCAAATCACACATCCAGAAGCATATGCTAACAAGGCTGGTAATAGAAGTGATTGGAAATGTTTACAACCGGAGGATATTATCACCGTGATAGAATTGCTGATACAACGTGGTTATTCTGATGAAGATATTAAAATGATTATAGGTGGGAATATTTTGCGACTTATGTAAAATTACCGTAGAAGTGACTAGCAACAGTCGCGAAATTCTCCCTCTAGCACACTTAATTTGCGTTTAAGGGGATCGCTAGCGACTCAAATGGTTTTGATGCAATGCACAAATTTAGAAGACTGAATGTTTCATTGCATCTCAGGTAATAAATGAATAAGATCCGCTCATCACTAAATTCTAGCAATATGTAATAGCTTGGCCCTTATCAAAATTCCTTGGAGTTTTAAGACCGTCACCATAGCGCGTGAGCGTTTGGTATTGTAAAATTCAGGTGGAATTCATACTACACCTGAATCTAAGTGTTTGCCGTCAGGTAAAAAACCTGTTTGATTCCCTCATTTAAGTTACCATAGGTTCGCTCATAAAACTGTGTCTTGATCGGTAACGCGCCTTTTATACACTTACTACACATCTGATCGGTAGCATGCCATATCTGCTTAAGAGGGCTGGGGAGTGCCGCTGGCGTGTACACCTTTTTATGGCCTACGGGCCTTTCCTGCTCATCAGCAATCCGTTTTGTTAGGGGCGCGATCGCGTGCTTGCGGGTATAGCCAGATGGGATACAAAACTCATTTAAATTGAGAGAGTTAACCTCTCGGATGCTTGTTATTGAATATCGTGCCTTAGTATGTTTAATATGAATAGCGACCTTCATTTGCCTCATTATTAATCTCCAATTCCCTTCGATATTATTATTTTGAGGTAACGATGGCTTTACACCTACCTTAAGACCCCCGCTTCGGTACGATTCATTTTGAGGCAATTCGGTATGTCATTTACAAGTATCTTGCTTAACTCTTATTTAATTAATTTGGTATAAGATTAAGGAGTGGAAATAGGTTTTTTGCCCGTCAGCACATAATTGGATTCAGGTGGATATTGAAATCCACCTGAATTTTACGCCACCAAGGATTCACGCGCTAGGGTTGCGGTATTAAACCTCTAACACTCTAACAATTGTAATCAATGAGTTAACTTCAGCCCTCTAACGATAATGCGAGGATACCATCGTGGATACAAGATCAACTTCAAATAAACAACTCCATAAAATAATTATAAATTTGATGATGGGATTGGGTTATAAAGCTGACCCGGATGGTGTATGTGCTGGTTTGTGCTTTAAAGCACTAGAAGCATTTCTGTGTGGAGAATTAGCGAATTATTTCGATCGAATGGATAAGATTGATAGATGGTATAAACAAAATAGATTATCACCACATGAAAAAATGGCAGATACCATCAATCGCTTAGTAAATTATATAGAGTTTCACAAAAAATCTCGCGCTAAATCAATCAGTGAAGCAAACAAATTACAGTCAAAGAGAGCATTGAGTAATGAGGACGAATTCATTTTTGATATGCTCGGTACATTCGACGGGATTGAACTAGCACAAAATCCAAAATTATATACTGGATGGGTTGGTGTATTAACAACACAGGGAGACTTTGAACGCTTATCAGCGATTACTGCACCTAAAACATTACAAGCTATGGGTGGACTAATCGTATCTAAATCATGGCCAGGCATTTACACGTATACCCCTAATAATGATGAGTTGACTAACTATTGCCATGCTTTAGATATCAACGCAAAACACCATAAACAAAATCTCGCGATATTATTTGGATCGATAGACCATCTCATTATTGCTTGTTACCAGGCGGATCAGGAAACATGGGTTTTATTCGACCCGGCTAATTTTCAAATTGAATATGTCAAAGGAGATAACAATGCAACAAAGTTGGCAAAAATAATTTATGGCGCATTCGTAAATGAGGGCCCAGTAGCATTTGAAACAATCGTTTGTACGACAGCTGATAAGCGTCTAGCAGTGAATGATTTTTTGGTCGGTGTTTGCAAGTCAGATGATTTTATGTCTGCGCATGGTATTGATAAAAAGACAAATCGAATCAATATCAAAAAGATGGGTTATAAGACATATAAAGATAATCTAACATTGCTAACCTTAGCTGCCAAAACAGGACAGGCTGATACCGTTGTGCAACTACTTGAAGATTCAAATCAAGTACCTAAGGAATCTCTCATAAATACCTCCACGATCTTGCACGGTGACGTCAATATGATGAGGGCATTGATGAAGTTCGCCCCAAGGTTTGATCAAGAAACAATAAGATCTTTTGGCAGTGTATTGGCGAAGTTTGGGCAAGTTGAACTATTTAAAGAACTCATTCAAACGGCCAAACTTAATTTAACTGAGTACACTAGGTCGCTCGCTTATGTGGCTTGTGAAACAGGTCAGCTTAATATTATTGAATTTTTGTATCAGCACTTCAAAATAGATTTTACCAATAATAGTTATAAAACGAGTAATGTCGCTTTAACCACCGTGGCCGCTATGAATGGTCATGCGCATATTCTTGCGTATATTAACGATAAAGTGAATTTCGTGCAGAATAAAACACAAGTAGCAGAGGTGATAAAATTTGCCGCAAAAAACGGTTATATTGCTGTTTTCCAATTCTTAATCAAACAAAACTTGCAAAATTTTGAAGATGAAGACGGTAACACACCGTTATTTTATGCCCTTAAAAATTGTAAAGAAGACTTAGTTAAATTGTTGGTGGATGAAGGAAAGGTTAATGTAAATCTTGCTAATACAAAAGGGATCACACCAGGCGTCTTTGTTGCTAAACGTGGTGATATTAATATGCTAGAACTATTGCGTAAATTAGGCGCTGACTTAAGTGTTTGTGCACCGTGCGGGGAAACACCACTTGAAGCTGCTAAGAAAGTAAAAGATTCTGAGCATCTAGATGCCTGGACCAAAGTAATTCAGTATTTAACCGATAATCAACAGCAGCAGCAAAAGCAAACGATGTCTGTGCCAGATACGCAAAACACATCAAAGGAAGAAATGCCCGAGTGTGTACAAGACGATACAAGCATTATTCAAGAATTAAATGGGCAGGCCAAGGACTCGACAAAAGAAAAAATGCGTATTCTTATAAAGCAAGCAGCGTTATCTGATGCTGCTAAAATACAACTCTATGAAAGTATATTAAAGCGTGCTGAAAATAATCCACTAACCACTTTATTTTGGTTAAAACGAGGTATTTTTGCCCCTAATCTAGGGTCGGGAACGCTCAAAGAGTTGCAGAGTGATTTGGAAGCATTACAAGCGAAAAAGAAATCTTAGTGAACGATGCTTCTTAGAAAAACAAAAATGGAAATAGTAACGATCATTACTGGATCAGTCATCAAAATTCCTTAGAGGTTTGAGACCGCCACCATAGCGCGTGAGCGTTTGGTGGCGTAAGATTCAGGTGGAGTTCATTCTCCACCTGAATCTAAGTTTTTGCCGTCAGGCAAAAGACATTTTTGACTACCTTAAATGATTGTAGTTGGGTGGGCACGCGTCGCTTTGCCCTGCCTCTACGCCCCTGTTGTTCCGCCCTCGCGGGGTGTAGGGCGAATGACGTGTTTTTGTCGTGTATAGAGTTCCCCTGAAAAAAATTCCTTCCACTTCAGGAAACATTAATATTTATGATCTACGCTTAGTTTATCGTAATATTCATTATTCGGAGCGTGGCAGTATGAGACAGCTTATTAAAAAATTACCAACAAGATTACGAACTGATATTTTAATAAAATTAAAAGATGAACATTGGAAATTAATAAAAACTATTGGTGAAAAATACTCGGAAAAATACTCGAAGACTGTTAAATACCGCGATGCTAAATTGAAGAGTCTTAAAGAAAAGTATAAAACTGACGATCTTTACGCATTATTAATGCAAAAGCGTGTTGAGCATGGCATGTTAATGCTTGAAACTGTCAAAGTAAGAGGTATGAATACGAAACTCACAATAATAATCGATCAAGCTAAAAAACAAACACCACAACAAATGCTAGAGAGAGAAATCGAACAGCTAGAAAAGGATATTGCAAAACTAGAACGTTATAATGGCCCTATAGGAGAATACTATCTACAATACTTAAAAACATCCTCAAACGAAGATAAAATCATAAAAGAATTAACGCAAATGATAAAACCAGAAGAGTTTGCGGCAATTGTAGATTATTTTTATCATCACTTATGGACTGAATATAATGATGAAAATTTAGCGCTAACTACATTCATCAATGAGAGTGGTGGGTTTGTCACTGCTGATGAACTACTACCTCCCACTATAGAGATAGTATGTATGAGTATAAGCGACGTTTCCCTAAAGGGACAAACAAATGCAATAAGCGATGTGGTTAATATAGTGAATAAATTGATGGAAAATTTACCTGAGTTACCAGGAATGACTGGTCAATTAGGGGCAAGCGCGATGAATCTAATTGTCGCTTTAAACTATATCGCTAATGATAAAAATGAACGCCACCTGATGCTCACGCGCGATGAAAAGGTCAGGGCAGAAATAGAAAAGGCGGAAACGGTTGCGCGCGGTTTTATAAAATTTAGAGAATCAGATAACACGGTGAAATCTAGTAAAATTGAAGTGCAGCCATCAGTCGCTACTGATAAAGCAGCTATGATAGCAACCGTCGATGCCAACCAACAGCAGGAAATACGATTATTTGTTAATTCTTTTCTTTACAAATGCCTACCAGTTAAAAAAGATGACAAGTGGAAAAAAATATTTCATGCAAGATTATGTCAATTAGAACAACAAAAGTACTGTGGTTACAAACTGCATGAATATATGGGAATAGCGTCACCAGTAGTCACGTATAACCCTGAAAATTATAAGGAAGACACAAAAGAAGCTGCCTTTGTCAACATGGTCGATCAAATGGTCGATCTATTTGTGATGGTCAAATTAGGCTTTTTGCCATTCGAGGGTATTACTGATGGTCTAAAAAAAGCCATCAGTGTTATGATTACAATATCAAATCAAAAACAATCGGAGAGCTTTTTTTCATTTAAGAGTGAAGTATCCGATGGACTGCAGTTGGCAGTTCAGTATCTTGACGTACATAATAAACCTGATAAGAAGTGCATCGTTGAAGAACCTAAAAAAATCCAACCACCAGGATTTTTAAATATGTAAAATAAGCTACCCCGGGTTGATGGGCACAATGTGTAGCTCGGGGAATGCAATGCCTACATTGCTAATGTCATCAAAGTTCTTTAGAGCTTTAAGACTGCTACCATCGCGTGTGAGCATCAGGTGGCGTTCATTTTTATCACTAACGTGTCAATAATTATTTGAATTTAAACAGATTTTCATGCGATTGCCCTAGGATATCAAAGTGATGGGCGTTATCTAAGATTCTCATAAGTTTTGCATGTTAAGATAAATCATTCATCACAATTCAGTAATGGTTTCATATGCTAAGACAAATTCGTGATTCAAATACAAAAAAAACATCACTTAGTGTCAACAAACACGATAGTTTTGTTGCGCCAATCGCGAAGGGTGTTCATTTGATTGATGTTACAATGGATTTAAGCAAGACCACAACGTTATCGAAGTCTGGTTTGCTATTATGTCTTTTACATTTCCAAAATTCTTATATAAATCATTATCCTATGTTACAACATACTTTAGTTATCGAAATCCAGGATAATAAATGGTTAAAATGGGACAGCAAAGAATTGAAACCCATTAACATAGATAGGCTTAATTATGTCATTGTTCGTAAAAAGGATGTCCTACAGTTGCGCGTAGGGGGTGCCGGGCATGCACTTCTAGCATTGAATGCAAAAAAAATTCAACAAATATTCAAAGATATCCTTGATAACACCAAGGACTCAGCAACGGCTCGTAAAAAAGTATTATCTATGTTTGAAGAAATAAACAAAGACTATATGGCAGTGTGGCGTGAAAAGCATATTGTTGCTGCAGGTGAATTACATTTTATTAATGGTGAATTAAGTGAGATTAATCTTGATAGTGGTGCATTTCATTTTGAAAATATAACACATGAACAAAATGAATCGATTCATTCTGTATTAAAGTCATTTTCTATTTTTGAAAATGTAAAGATTCATACAACCTATCAAGGCGCTTCATTACCATCACCAGTGCCGCCAGTGATGAGTTTGACAATGACAGAGAGTGAAGAAAAAGTCTATACTGAAACAGTCGTTACTGAGAAGAAGGCTGCACTTCAGTCCGCTGAGAAGAAACTACCAACTATATTTACGCTATTTATGAAGTCACCTGTACTAAAACCTAAACCCACACACAACTCACCACCATCAGAAAACCCTCAAGCAAAAGCAGCATAATCAACATAGATTTGCTAGATTGTAAGGTCTTATTTGTCTTTCACAAAGGTTGTCAGGCAAAAACCCTGTTAGTATAAGATTTAGTTAAGGTGAACTAGCTACAATGTCTATAATATAAAAGAGATAACTAGCTATCTGACCCTTCAAGGATATGATGAAAAGGAGTTAAGTATGGACTATGTCGCACCAGGACTGCAGGCTTTGATGAAAAACGCCAAAACGATTGCTTATCATAAAGACAATTTTCCTCGTAAACTCGCCATCCATGTTTTACAACTCACCCATCATATGGTTGCACAATTGCTGCCAACAGCTTCAGACCAAGCACAAGCTGAATTACATCAAGTCTGTTTAGGTGCTTGGGTATTTTGTCTTGAAGTCATTTCTGCAGAATATGCCCTTTTTGATCCTAGTTTTAAGCAGGGTTTATTTTTTAGTTCTGGCAGTCAGCTATACCAACAACTGTTGACCAGCTTACAGATTACGCCGCAGAATGCTTTGTCTGATGAATATAGGCTCATTTACCTAGAAAAGTTATATCATTTTGGTTTTGAACAAGGGGTGAATGATCAGTGCGTCGATATGAATTTTCCACCTGAATTAGAAGGCAATACATATAATGTTGACACGATTAAAAGTCTCTATTTAAAAGTGATTAAACAAGTGCTCGGGCGCTTGACCCCTAGCGTGACTAGTCTCATGCGTGCCGTGCCGCCAGAAAAAAACATCGATATGGCGCTGCTGAACTTTCATACCCATTACCTTGCAGCCAAGTCACAAGCACAGCCTAACTTTCTATTTTCTTCAGTGAATCAACCAAGTGAGCAACGTCTTCTTTACGCACAGCTTGGACCTGCATTTGCGTCCACCTTAGACACTTTAGCGTTACCACAAGATAAATGCAGCAACGGGTTGACGTATGCACAACGCATCAAAATGGGATTTTTTCTTTATGTCATGACAATGATTACTGAAGAGTATAAATTACGCTCTCCAATGAATAGCGCGCTGTATCAGCTGTGTTGTCAAGCGTTGAATATAAAAGCGACCACTGATATGGAAACACGATTACAGCTCGATTGTTTGTTGGCATTTAATGCAGTACTTGCCAATGATAAATTGTTTTGTGCTTTGGAAGATTATGGTGCGAAGCATTATGGCGAGACGAATAAGCTCAAGCAAATGCCAATTAAAATACATAAGATCGCTGAACAACTCAAAGCATTGATCACCACATTGTTGGCACAAAACGCATCAGTCAATTGGCCAGCGACACAATCGTTAGGTGAATTAGGGGCATTAATTTTTTCAGCGCCTGGCTATGGTTTGGGTTATGTCTTTGGTTATTCTGCCAGTGAATCCAATCATACTTTAAGTACGAAAGTTAGCTTGAGTGATTGTGTTAATCTCTTTGGGACAGCTATCGTGGGTCGGTCAGGCAAGCATTGGGGGTTTTTAGCATCCGATATTATCATCCAATCCATTCTGACAAGGGCTTTTGCGAAGGTTTTTGAGCAAATGGGGATGTTAATTGGCTATGCTACTGGTGGCGCCGTTGGTTTAGTTTGCGATTTGTCTTATAAAGGATTGCATAATCTATGCGACTGCTATCTTTTTCTCTATCCACAGTTGAATCGACCGAGCTGTATTGCGCCAAAGGATTTGGCGTTTGTTCAGGCACTTTTAAAACTACCCCCGGAGGCATTTTCTGAGTCCAGTAAAGTCAAACTTGAGCAGCTAGCAGAGGTGAAGTCAACGATGTCACTGACGCCATAGCAATTGCTTTTCTCAACTGCTGCCTTTAAAATCTTTATTTGTCTCATCGACCTAGGGATGGGCTGACTGGCGATAGTGCGTATAATTCCTGACGCTAGCATGTCACTCGATGCAGTACAAACCTTCCATTTCGCAGTTTATACATTGTGATATGGACTTTTGCCGCCCTGTAGGCCGAGTGAGGTGCTCATTTTAGTTTTACGCTAATGTTGATGGCTTTAATGGATGTTTGCTTTTTTACTCGTTGAGTGTCTTAAGGAGATGATGACATGTCTACAAGCAGGCCTACGATACACAGTACCCCGCAACAAATATTTGAATATCTGAATACCGAAAAAGATTACGATACTCTTAATCAATTTCTCACTATGCTGCGACAACATGATTATGCCGATAATCTGAATGTGAACAAACCCACGGAGGCGATATTGCACGCTTTGGTGACCAATGATATCCACACTGTCAATCCACGTAAATTAGCTAAAGCGGTGGATAACATTGATCCATCTCAAATCATTGGATTAATTCTAGAAGTCGTGAAGCTTGTCAATCGAATACTCGATATATGTATTGCACGTAAAAATCCACCGGCACAAGAAGCTTTTGTACGCGCGTTGAAGAAAGTCAAGGGTAGTGAAAACCCCTTCATCAATCTAGCGGGGATGCGTTTGACGCATGCAGATTTAAGCGGCGTTGATTTAACCGGTGCGAGTTTGGTCAATGTCACGCTCAAAAACGTGAATTTGAGCAATGCCAAATTGAATCAAGCCAATTGCCGTGACATGGTCGCCACAAATACCAACTTAGATGGTGCAACGATGCATGGTGCCGATCTGTCGTGGAGTAATCTCGCCTGCGCCCAAAATGTCCCGTTCAACAAGGACATCGGATTAAAAGCCTTCTTGAAGACGCGATTCCCCGCGGATGCTTCACTTTGCCAAGCACCGAGCTTGCCTGAACTGAAGCAAACGATTCAGGAAATTCACGATGAATTGGTGGCTGAAAAATTGCTCGAGCACAATATCATTGGTAAATTGAAACGTAAATGGAATCGACATAATTATTACAGCATGTTAACAGACAATATCGATAAGTTAATGGCACAAACCAATATGCCTAAGGAAACGAAGGCAATGATACAAGATTTGCTTCAGCATCATGTGTTTAAGGATCATAACACAGCGCGTGTTGCCAGCATGGTTAATGCTGCTGTGATCAAAGGGTTCAATTTGTTTCATCCGGTGAAAATGGATCCCGTGAAAGATCCAGTGTTGGGTTCACCCAATCAAATGAAACTGATTTCACGTAAACATATGCTTGAGAAGCAAATACGTGAATCTGCGACACCACAAAAAGTGGATGCTGCAACATCGATAGATGTTGTAGAAAATGAGCAGAGGGAGAAAGCGCCAGATGCTGAGCCATTTATTGTAGTACCACGCATGGGTTAAATAGTAGCCTGGGTAGCCGTGCGAGCACGGCACCCAGGTTTTATTTCTCGTAGCGCAACACTACTCTATGCATGTCGATGCGTAACTCTAACGTATCGCCCCACGTCTATCTAAAAATTCGGCGACAGCTTGCGCGAGCGGGCCATAGCCTGTCTTACTGAGATGTACGTGATCTTCTTTAAATTGAGCACTTTGCATTAGTTTTGGGAGGATTTGTGTATCTACAGGTATATTCAACTCGCGTCCCAGTTGTTCATAGAAAGACGGTATCTTTGTACTATAACCAGGTTCTGGCATAGCGATAAGGGCCACCTGTGCGCCACTCTGTTGTACAATTTGAACGATTTTCTTTAAATCTTCTTTAATCTCGGCGTGTGGCCTACTGCGCAGCATATCATTTCGACCTAAACAAATGATGACCAGGCGCACGTTAGCATCTAATTCGTGTGATATATGTGAGAGCGCATTGCTGGTTACTTCACCTGGGATGCCGGCGTTGATGACTTTATGTCCAATCATTTGTTGTAGCTGTCTAGGGTAGCTATTATCAGACAGGGCACCCATACCATAGGTAAGGCTGTCACCGAAAGCGAGGATGACGTCTCCCTTATTGAGGGGGGTTAGTTTAGGTTGGGACTTACCACAAGCGGTTAAACCCAAGAGGATAATCAACATGAGAAAATAGGACAATTTGTTGGATTGCGTTTTCATTGATTTATCGGCGTGGAAACCCCTACCTTCAGGTGGGGGAGGAAACGCCGCCTCCATAATTAAATTAATAATTGGCATATAGATTTCGCTATACGCCGTCTATTAGCATAGTTACCCATGCACGCTGCTTTCGCAGGTAAAGTTCCCCTCGCCAATGTTATGAGACGGTTTGTATGAAACAGCACTGATCTTCTCTCCTTAGATCAGTTTAACTGTTTACCGCAGTGCTTGGAACTGAGGCGGCATTCCAAGGTGCCTATCTATTCGTCTCTAACGTCGCTATTTAAAGCTTAGGCTGGTCAACATTGAAGCTTACGAGTTTCCTCACAAGCTTCCGCCTTTAGGCGGGAGTAGTTGACGTGACTGCGAGAGCAATCTATGGTGATACCACATTTACATTCTAATGCGAATGGCCACCAAGCATAAACACTTTTAGGTGACACCTCAGACGGATGTTGAAGAAGCATCAAGCGTAGCGATGACCTTCATGGATTCAAAAGCGAGTGTGATGAGCTGATCGATAATTGTCTGAGCTTGCGTGTTAGAGGCAAACTGATGTGGCGGCATGGCTATTATTCCTAATAGGGCGCCCGCATAGACGCGGTGTGCGGCATCACGGCCTTGTTGTGACAACTCATGGTCATACAACTGCGATTGAATGAATAAGGTAGCAGTTTCCATCTCGGTCGCTAAAATGCCACAACGTTTGAGTAACTCGATGTAAGCATTATTTTCTTCAGCGAGTGGTCCGGCACCAAACTCTCGTCCATAAAAAGAACTTTTACAATGCACCGTCCCTGTATGTAGGGATTGGTTCATCTTGAGTGCGACAGCAGCACGATGCATTGCCTCTACAAAGATAGGTGACGCCACCGCAGGAATGCCAACTGGCATGTAGCTCGTCGTGGTATCCTCGTCACGTACGGCCGCATGGACATCAATCAAGTCACCGACGGGAATGCGAGCTTGTAGTGAACCTGCTGTACCGACACGTAAAAAGCGTTTAGCACCTAAGTGATACAATTCATGTAAGATGATTTCAGTGCTGGGACAACCCATACCGCTCGCAATGCTAGCAACGTCAATACGACGATCGCCTAAGGGTATTGTGCCAAGATAGAGATTGTGACCTCTGCTATGAGTTTTGACAGTACAATCTTCGAATCGTGCGGCAATTTGTTGTGCTCTGCCATCGGCGCCGGGTAAAAAAATATATCGGCCGATGCCATGATTGCCAGCAAGATCATCTGGCGTCGCATTGATATGTAGGGGTTTGAAGGGGGTACCAGTCATGAGGATCACGATTCAGGTGGTGTGTAAGCAAAATGTTTGACGACTTTTTGGGTTGTGTTATCGATAATCTCGCCACGCGTTTCCCCAAAACTAGAATCAGCTTGCTCTTGTATCCAACCTAATAACTTTTCGACATCATCACCTGATAAGTAGATAACCTCACCATCTTCAAAGGTCACTTTTGCTGTATAAGTATGTTTCATTTGCAATGCCTTATTACTTGCTATTCATAATGACTGGATGACGTTACACATCTTACCCTGGATACGTCCAGCGTAACAAGTCAGATTTATATGGACTCTGGGCCAAAATACCATGAGAAGCCAAAACTAATCAGATTGGTTGAACCAATATCTTGTGATTTGATCTTTTGAATACGTAAGTAAGAAAGGTCAGCAACGAAATGACCGGTAATGTCATAACTCACCCCCAAACCGAACGCAGGATAATAGCGCTGTTGTACATTCGTGGTATTGGGCGTATCAAGTACAACGCCATCCTGTACGAGATTGACTTGCTCACTTGATCGCGCTTCTATATAAGCGCCGCCGCCCTTGAGGTATACGTTGAAGTAACATGACATGGGCCAGGATAATTTGACCAGCAAATCAAACGCGTCAATTTTAATCGAACCTAGCGAGCTATCGACATAGTACGGCAGCCCCTCATTTTGATCGAAGCCTGTTGCTTCAGCATGAACGGGTAGACTGGGAAAATGTGACCAACCAAACTCTAAACTCCAGTAAGGATCAAATTTAAATCCCGCGAAAATGCGCCCGGCACCCCCATCACTTGTCGCGTGGCTGCTGAATGAGTCTACGGTAAAATTACGATAATTGAAGCCGTTAGTAATCATCGTAAACATGTCAGATGAGGTGATGCCACCACTATCACTGCCCCAACCATAAGAAAGGCCTAAATAGGGGCCAGGTGCACCTGCATACGCATGGGGGACTGCCAAGGGGCTGACTAGCAAGCAGGATATGAAAATAAAACGTGCAAGTTTGAATGGCTGAGACATAACACATCCGATGTGTAAATAAAAATCTATATTACTGTTCACTTGTGCATTTGGCAATCCTAGACTGTATAGAAGAAATAAATAATTGCAGGTGCAATCTCATTTGAGGCAATATAACATGACATAGTATGGTCTATGGCAACATGTGGTTGTTGTGACATGATGAGCGCATTAAAACTATAATAGGAGAGGTGGATGAAAAATTATAACAATATGAATAAAAATCCTTTAGAACTCTGCAATGCCGAAATTCAAGCCATAGGCGAGCACTATTTCGCCGAAAAGGGTGCATTCTCGTTTAAAAAGAAAGCAGATGCATTAGCACAACAACTAGTCGATTACGATGAAGATAGTTCACCCCAACAAAAATGGGCATTTCTTGCTGAATGTTATCGATCAGTTTCCGATCATTCCAGCTTTTTGGCGCGCCAGATCAAAAATACGTTTTGTGATTATTTTCCTTCGATCAATAACGTATTAGAAGGTGATCATAAAAAATCTACACGACCAAACTTGGGTATCCGTTCAGTTGCTTGTATTTTGGAAGGTCACGCGGATGATTATTTCAAAAATTTGCATCAACGTCAGCACCCACAAACCATCGAAGCACGCATCAAAGGCGATCCTGCTAAACTAACAATGAGTATGGTGCAAGAAATAGGTCGTGCTTATCTCAAGCGCCATGGCCAAACAGCGAGTTGTTTTTCATGCATTTTCCGTAAACATAACAACCATGCACAAGCGAAAGAATTAAAACATTTCAATAAGATTTCCAATAAAGACTGTTGGAACAAACTAGCGGAAATTTATGCGAGCTTACCGAATAACCGCGGCGAAATGGCAACAGAAATTCGCGGCATATTCAAAAGCGCTTTCGGCCAACATGCGGCACATCTAGATCAACTTAAATCCACAAAATTAGTTGCGTCAGAATTAAAAACGATATTATATCAGCAATCCACATCGCGGAAATTAGCATACCAGTTGATGACAGCGTAGCAGAGCGAGCGGCAAGCACTTGTTGGGCTGAGTAGGATGGGCAACACTTGAATGTGCCCACCCTTAGCATATTCATGTTTTTGTCGAGTATGGAGAATATAGACGAAAACCCAATAGTGCTTAATGCTTCTCTAAGACATCTTTCAATTGCGTTAGTACTTCTGGTGTATGCAATGTCAAACGCAATGTCGCTATGCCTAGTGTTTTGTATAAGTGTGCACTCTCTGCGAGTGTATCTTGCATACCTAATGCAGCTACGTGCGCTTTGACTGTACCCACATCACCACGTTGTAGTGGGCCGGTGAGCGCGCTGCTATGCGCCGTATTCGCCAGATTCGTTAACGCACTTTGCATTAACTCTGAGGCTAATGCCTTGGCGAACGTGATATCTAAGCCAGCCTGTGTAAAACAATGTGTCGCATGATCATGTAATGTGACGAGATAATTGTTTGCCAGCACGCTCGCTGCATGATACAGCGTCTTGTTTTTCTTATCGATTGTAAATAATGTGGCACCTAACTGCTGAAAGAGGTGACTGAGGATGTCACGAGCGCGTGGATCACCTTCTAAGGCACAGTGCGTACCTGCAAGTGTCATATGATTATCACTAGCGGAGATAAAACTTCGAATAGGATGGATGCTTGCGACGGCATACGATGTTGTGTCATGTGATCTCAAAATATCTGATGAGTACACACCACTGGTGTGAGCGATGATTGCGTCATCCGGCAAGTTTGCCTTTTGGTATAGTTCTCTTGCGACGGAGGTGATGACATCATCAGGTGTGCAGATGAGGTATACATTAGCAGCTGGAAGCTCACTGACGGACGTATAAGCCGTACCAGTACCTATGGATTTGACAGCTGCCTGTGCGCTTGTGACACGCTGATTGATGATGCCGAGAATAACTGCAGTATTGGTATGATTTAATAATCGTCCAATGGTTGTACCTAGTTTGCCACAGCCGATGATATTGATGCTAAGTCGTTTCATAAATAAGTTCTAAGTGATATTGATTGCGTAACGTATTATCCACGATAAACACAAAAATAACAGCATCGCGGCTCAAGTGAGGTTTTGCGTGAATGTGTGCGTACCCACCTGAGAAAGCACGAAGTGCCGTCTCAACTGTTGCGAGCCCTAAATCAGTCACAACATTTATTTGATTTTAGTTTTATGTGCATCTGGGTCGTAGTGATTCCAGACAATGAGCTTTTCATCGTTCGGCCCTACTTGCAATTCACCAAATACACGTCGATTGCCTTTTTGTCCGTAATTGCCGGAGATTTTAATTTCTGCTGCGGTGACAAATCGTTTTCGCGTTTTGGGATCTCGACGTTCTTTCATCACTGAAAACAGTTTAATCCCACTGGCACCCTTATTGCTAGCGGCAAGCAGACCATCTGCGGCAAGTGTCGCGAACGTTTGGTGCATTTCGTCAATATTTTCACCTGTCATATCTTCTGGTTTTAATAGAAATATGGCGTAGTGATTAGGATAGATTTTACCGTTCGGCCATCTAATCGGTTGCACAGCACATTTATCATCATCTGATTGATAGCGATAGGCATCATGCCAGTTGATAACTGTACGATTTACAGGTGGTAATTCAGGCGCTTTTTCATCTACATATTTGTGCGTCTTATATTTCATAGACTTAGGTTGTGTATCTTGTTTTGTTTCGAAAATACTATTGTTATTTGTGCTATATATATTTTTAGGCGTATGTGCGGTACTTGTTGTCAACGGTATTGACGCCAGATTTAATTTGTTTAACATTTCCGTGAATACGATAGATGGTGTATTTGCCTTTAAATATAGTCGCTCTTGTATTTCTTCAACTTGCGCATGAGGGAAGATTAATTTCATTTGTTGAGCGTCAATCACCTCGCGATATTCTTGAGGAATGTAAACCACAAATGTCGTTAATTCATTCCCTAATTTGTCTGAATGTGGGATGACAGAAATGTGCATACCCGGTATTTTAGATGCTAAACATTTGAGTTGTTTATTGAGTGCTTTGATATCTATCAGCGTACGTTCGTAATCAGCATAGGTATTAACAATGACTTCTTTTACTTGATGCGCTGCTGTTATGGTATTTAACGAGAAATTTGCTGCCACAACAATGGTATTGGCTTTTGAATCAAGCTCAACGGTAAAACCGGATTTACTAAGCGCCGCTTTCATACGTTGGGTATAGATGATGAGGTGTGCATCTTCTGTATCCCTGAATTGTATTCTAATGAAACTGTTTGTGAGTGATTTTCCGGCACAAACTGCGATGGTGACCCGCATATGTTCATGTTGCATATGATCGAAAATATCTCGAATAAAATCAGCTTTTTTCTTTAAATCCTTGTTGAAGGCATCTGATGGTGGTCCAAATGATCTATAAAGAACTTTATACATAAAGAACGCGTTTAATAATATGCTTATCATGAGATAACGACGATCTTGTTTGTCACTCATAAAATTTGATACCACTAGCTGCATGAGGACAAAAAGCATAATCAATGCGGATTGGTATTTTTTTGTTTGCATGTATTCGTAGGCTTCTGATAATTTTTCAGATGATAGTGTGGCGTCAACAATGAGATTATTTGTGATATTTTTTTGTTGATTCGGGTCTTTGGGTGTATGCAAAGGAATAAATCGTTCATGTAAGGCACTAATGAACGCTAAACCTGCTGCGGTTGTCAGCAAGGCGATGAGTAAGCCTGGGTCCCTTGTATATCGAATTTGATCAATTTCACGAGGGTCTAGATAACTCATACTTATTGCGACGATGGTAGCCCAGGCAGCATGCCATTTAGCCCGATCCGATTGATGGTTGAATTCATCCAATGCGGTGTATTCAATGTTCACTTCTACATTTTTACGCTGAGTTGACTGTGTATCTGTTTTTGATGTTGATTGATGATGTTGCTGTTCTTTAGCTTGGTGTTTTTTGTGGGATTTAAGATCTTTAGGCATTGCAAATTCTCTCTCGATGGTATTGTTTTATTATTATTCAACCGCATGGCGGTATTATGTCAAAATGAGATTAAGTGAATATTATTGGATGTTATCATTCCTCATAAGCATTTTGTACAAGACATAAAACGCGAAGTGCCAACTGATTAAAAATTGCATAACTCATTGATGTCACGTTGTTATACATGCTAAAGTCACCACTCATGCGTCAAACTCATCAGTTTTCCTTAATCATATGGATCGTCTCAGCATGTCACAATTAGGATCTTCAACCATCGAACCACAAAATCAATCACCCACATCGCTTATTATTAAAAAAACAACTCAATAGTGATATCATCAGTGGATTAATGACAGGTTCATTTAGTTCTGGATGGTTCAATCCTTGGGACCGGGCATTATATCTATCCGTAAACAGAGTTGGCGCTTTGCGTGAAAAAATATCTTTGAATATAATTCAAAGCAAAGATAATCAACATGGAATACCCTCATTCATTGATCATGATCAAAAGGATCCTCATGAAAGCTGCGATGATAGAAAAATTCGGCAATCTTGCTTCAATACAAATTAAAGAAGTACCAAAACCCAACATTAAACCCAATGAAGTATTGATTGAGGTGAAAGCGGCAGGCATCAATCCCATCGATTGGAAAACCAAGCAAGGTAAGGGTGTGATTGATGAAAAGGCATTACCTTATATACCAGGTTGGGATGTTGCTGGTGTGATCACTGAGGTAGGTGCTGATGTTCGACAATTTAAATTGGGTGATGAAGTATTTGGGCTGCTTAATTTCCCCCAACTAGGGCGTACTCATGCGGCATATGTCGCTGCCAATCCAGACGATCTAGCGCTCAAACCTAAGAACATGAGTTTTGAGGAAGCGGCTGCAACACCTTTAGCTGCATTAACAGCTTGGCAAGGTTTGGTTCAGGCAAATCTGCAACCCAAACAAAAAATTTTAATTCATGCTGCAGCAGGTGGTGTCGGTCATTTCGCAGTACAATTCGCTAAACTAAAAGATTTGTATGTCATTGGTACTGCGTCAGATAAAAATATGCAGCTTCTAAAAACGTTAGGTGTTGATCAATGCATTGATTACCATCAACAGAAATTTGAAGACATCCTGGGCGAATTGGATGTGGTATTTGATACCATGGGTGGCGATGTCATGAGTCGCTCTATCAAAACACTCAAACCTCATGGTCATCTGATCACCTTATTGGGCCATCGTTATCCTGAGCATTTAGCGGCAGCGAAAACTAATCAAATCACGGCTATTTCTATTTTGGTTAAACCATCGGGTCGAGAAATGCAGGAAATTGCTCAGTTGATTGAACATAACAAGATAAAAGTCGTCGTCGATAGCATTTATCCGTTCAATGAGATCACAAAAGCCTATCAATATCTTGAACAAGGCCATGCAAAAGGAAAAGTAGTCTTGAAACTTGCCTGATTTGGGATACTGGTATTGATGGTGAGCGTTCATAGCGCTGGGTACTGAAGGCTGGCGCGCTTTAGCGACGAGGGATACACTTTGTGGTCAATCTGAAGAGGCCTTTTTATGGTTTGTTAAATGGCCCATAGACCAGCCGTTCAACGGCCAATGCTTGTAAGCTACTGAATATTCTAACAAAACAGTATTTCAGACAATAACTAGTAAACACATCAAAATTCATGAAAAGTAATTAATTATTATTCTATAATCCTATAAATCCATTGAAAAAACTTAAATACATAAAATATGCTAAAAAATAACAGTTTTTCACAATCCGTAAGTGTTTTTCAAGGTAGGCAACTCCCTGAATTGGACGTCATGCTGGCTGGCTATACTGCTTTGATAAATAGGTACGAACTTCAGGTGCCTATACCAGAAACTTTATGACTGTTTCCATTTTAGTTAAGCCACTGGGTCTTGAAGTCAAAAATGGTCATGCCTGTCGTTAAAATCCTGTTTTTGGCTTAACCACAGGCTCACAAAGACTTTCTTTGCATTCTGGATAATATTTTTCAAATAAATTTTTATCAAAGCATTCTGTGAAGCTATTTGCAAATTTTTCCACTGGGAGAATGAACGCCAGTATATCGGGATTGATGCCAAGAGAATTACTAAAAGGAATCAATGGTCGATCAGGATATCTTGCTTTCATGATAGCGCAGATTTGTATTTGGGCAGCGCTGGCTGATCCACGAAAAGCTTGACATGCATTTGTTAAAATATGATAAATTTTTCCAAGCGTGAAAAAAAAATCAACATGACTCGTCTTGCTTTGATCAATTAATTCATCAAGTTTGATCGTGGATAGTGGCTTTAAAATCTCTTCAATTTTACTCCTATCGGGATGTATGATACAGAAACTGGCTTTATTGGAGTAAATGTCAATTTTACTAATTAACATATCAAACGAATTAGGAATATCTTTATGCTTATAAAGTCCCTCAGTATAAAAATGCCCAAATTTTGTTGGACCATTATTAAATGTTTTGTCATTCTCTTTTAGAAATTTGTAAATGGTGGTAAGTTGATCTGCAAATCGTGTGGTTTGCTCCGGGTGAAGGAGAGTCGTGATAGTCACAGGTGCAGATTCACTATTTGCAATGTCAGCATTTCTCTTAACGCCAAATTGATCATCTTGTTTTAATTTGGCGGCGATTTCCTTTCGCGCTATCAATGCTAGATCAGATAATGCGTATAGATCGGATAATTCATTTTTTTTTAACTTTGCTACCAAATCATTGGTATATTTCAAGCAAAGTTCACAGTATTCGTGTTGTCTATCTGATAGGTCATATTTTCTATTGAGTGATAATTCATTTTGTATAGTTTTAATCATTTTATCATTGGCTAGTTCTATCCATTCATTGCTGGTGCTACTATGCGCCTTAAGAAACTCAAAGATATGTTTAAAATCATTATCATCATTTAATTTATTGATAACCGTATCAATGCTGATATTGTTTTCTATGAGCGCTTTACTGAGGAGGTTATGGGAGGAAATAATTGCCTTAAGTAATTCTAGGCATGCTTCAGGAGTTTCACATTTACAGAATTTTGCTCTTTCATCAAAGATTTCTTCACCGAATATGGAACTGAACCAAGTAGCATTGAACGCGTTTTCATGCTTTCCCTCGTCATCCCATGATTTTTGTAACCCATATGTATTTGGTAAAAAAGCATATTTTTCATGATAGATATGTTTATCTTCAGATTTTGGTTTTGAAAACATATAATGTTACTCGTAATGTGTATGTTTATAACATATTCGTATTATAGTTCAACTGAATGGGTTCATTTATTAACTAAAGCTTAACAACGAGTGATGATTTATCAAAAGTCCTGAGCGGTTTATGGCCGCCATTCTAGCATGCTGTTCATGGTGCCCTAAGTTTCAAGTGGCGAACATTATCATAAATTCCTTAGAGGTCTAATACCACGACCATAACAGGCGGTGCCTGTTTGGTTGCATAAGTTACAGGTGGTGTTCAATCTCCACCTGTAACAAAGAATTTGTCGTCAGGCAAAAAACCTGCTTAACAGGGACCGGCTTATTTCACCGTGAAGTTATATGCCCCATGACTACGATGACCATCTCGCGCTACGGCTTGCCACTCGACTGCATACGTGCCAGCAGATAGCGCAGGTATGGTGGTTTCCAATACCTGATTTTTTTCTTTATCAACAAGGCCGTTACCCTTACTCACTTGTTTGTGTGTCGCATCCAGTACGCGGAGTGTACTGAATAGCGGTTCAATGGCACCATCAAAAGTGATTTTTACCGTCATGGCTTTACTACTTAATACTTCATTGGGTCGTGGTGATTGTGTACTCGGGCTGGCATGTGCATAGACCAAGCTGATACTGCATAACCATAAGCAGATGGCTTTACTGTGTGTCGTCAACATAGCAAATTCTCCTAATAAAATGCAATGTCAAGGCGCCCATAGACGCCTTGACAGACAGGTAGCGATTAGGTTAATCCCAATACGTGCGTGTACATGTTGGCGTAGCTAAAATTGGGATCGCTTTGCAATTTCCAATAACCCATATGCGTCACACCTAAATTTTTGATGGTGGTGGCAACCGTCGTAGCGAGCGATAAAGGTAACGCATGCCCTTGATCGTCGACGGGTATCATGAAAATTTCTCCTAAGCGTTGGTAGGCTTGTGCCAATGGAATATTCAGCAATGTCGCCAACGCTTGCGCACCTGAAGACGCGCTCAAGACTAAGCAGCTGTTGTTCATATCTGTCGTGGTTTGGCTACAGCCGTTACCTAAACCATTTTGATTGAAGTTCATTTTATTAACCCAATTGAAGGGCATCTGGTTATTATTCAGAGAGCGTGTCAAATTGATAATCGCCATGGTGCCGGTGGTGAACCCTATGACTGGATCTGGCACAGTGAACGTTTGAATTAAATTGGGCATATCTTTTTTGATTTGCACCACGGCTTGTGCCACCCAATTTTGTACAGACGGCGTTTCCAATGCTGCACCTTCGATGTCCCAATCCAGCCCAATAAAGCCGTAGTATCTTACCACTTGTTCGATTTCGCTGACGCCTTTAGCCACTGATTCATAATCCCAGGGATAAGGACCATTGGCACCACCAACGCTCGCAAAAGTATTCGGTGTGTTTTTGATAATTTGCGAGAAAGTATCTCCTTGGGTGATAGCCCAAAGATCAGTTTTCCCGATGAAAGGGTTATACAACATGAAAGCTTCCACCATATTGGCACCTCTAGGTGGAATGAGTCCATTATTATTGGTTTGCTCGCCTGAATCAGCATAAGCGAAGAAATTAGCACTGGTGTTGGGTGTCGTATTTGCGCTATACACAACAGCGACGCTAGGGGGTTGGGTGCCGCTACTTAACACGAATGAGCTTGGCGTCACGGTTGCTGATAGATTCGTCGCAGTGGCATTGGCGGCAAAAGAATCATTGACTGGTAAGGCTTGGCTAAACTGCCCATTGTTCGCCAGTGTTTGTTGGAATTTATTGCCAAATGTATCCAATATGGTGAGTGTGCCGGTCACCCCTGCAGTCAACCCTGACACGTTAAACACCACTGATTGCGTCGGGGTCGGTACCGGTGTTTGATAGGATACATTGAGCGGTGTGGTACGATTTAACGCGATAATAGGGGAGGGAATAGCGTTAGGGACAGATGTCGCAACGCCATTACTGACGCTGGGGAAAGTGACGGTATAGTTATCACCCACGGGTAGATTGTTAATGAGGCTAAATGAATTCCAGGCGATGTTGATGACTTGGCTTTGATTCGTGGTGTTATCGGTGAGAGTAGCACTGACTGTGGTAGGTATGTTTTGTAATGGCGCCGCGCCTAAATTAATTTGTAGTGAGCCGGTGGGTGGTGCCATGACATAACTAACGGCAACGGGCACTGGCGTATTGCTGGCGAGGTTAACGCTGGCAGGTTGCGCTGATCCGAGATAGATTGTGCCAATCGGTTTAACGGTGATTGTATAGGTGCCGTATAGCAAGCCTTGCACTAGATAGGTGGAAACAGATGTCCAGTTGCTATTGGTAATTACATAAGGTTGCGTGAGGCCGGGTCCGCTGATATCAATCTCTGATGTCCCGGTATAACCGATAACATTGGTAGGATCGACACTAATGCTAATTGCGCCGTTGGCAGGTATAGGCGTATTAGGTACGATTTGTAAGGTACTATTGGCAGCGGCTAAATCAAACGCAGTACCGGTGAGGTTGATACCAAAATTGAGCGTCAACTTACCACCATTCGCTGCCACATTACCTGTCAGTATATTCAATACAGCGCTAGCAATTTTACCCGTATAGGTAAAGTTAGACGAACTATTCTGTCCGCCCCACATGGCGGTGATGTTATTGGAATTACTTTGGAAAGAGACAACCGCATTGTTGAGATTTTGCGGTGCACCACAATTATTGGTGATGACCAAGGTTGCTTGTGTATACCAAATTGAGTTACTGTTAACGGATAACTTACCAGCAATGCAAGATTGGGTTTTATGAATCGGCATAAGGAGGTGCGGATCCACAGTGAATCTTGTTGTGTTATCTGCATAAAGCGGCGCAGCCAGCAAAAAGCTCAAGCTACTGAGCAACGTTAATAAAAATGTGCGTAATGAGACCATAATCGCATCCTTTGCAGTTGAAGTAAGTGAATGCATCCATTGCAACTCTTTAAATTATACGGATTTAGACAAAAAAAGACAGAAGGATGGTGATGGCCTCCGAATCAGCGCAGCGTACGACATCCAGTTGACCCGGGTTATGCGCTGCGTGCTTCACCCGTGGCCTCATCCACAAATAATATTCTGAACACCATCATCCCCGCCACCACACAATCATCCCCGCCACCACACAATCATCCCCGCTAAAAACCTGTCATCCCCGCCACCACACTGTCATCCCCGCGCAGGCGGGGACCCATCGCTAACGTTCCATTGTTATCGTAATGAGAAATGGGTCCCCGCCTGCGCGGGGATGACAGGTTTTTAGCGGGGATGATTGTGTGGTGGCGGGGATGCCAAACGAGTCTCGAGGGGAGAGAGGGTGTTGGTGTTTGAGGAAGCACCTAACTGTCAGTAAATGCAGTCGCAATACGATCGGATAATTTGGTGAGTCGCTGATTCGCCTCATGATGGTCTATCGCTTTGCTAATTGCTCTTTTTTCACCAACGAGCACGACCAAATTTTTGCCGCGTGTCACACCCGTATATAAGAGATTTCTCGCTAATAAGACATGATGTTGCATGGTGATGGGTATCACGACGATGGGAAATTCAGAACCTTGGCTTTTGTGAATACTGATCGCATAGGCGAGACTCACTTCATCTAAATCCTCCAATGCATAGCTGATGACACGTTGATCATAGGTAATTTTAACTTCTTTGCTATAGTGGTTGATGTGTGTCACATAGCCAATATCGCCGTTATAAATATCTTTGTCATAGTTATTCACGGTTTGAATGACTTTATCACCGAGTGCGAGCGTGAGAGATTGCCGTTCTATTTTTGCACCCATTGATTTGTTTAGTGTTTGCTGCAACGCGATATTGAGTGTAATTGTCCCCAAACCACCACGATTCATTGGACTCAATACTTGGATGTCAGTGACAGGATCGCATTGCATGAATTGCGGTAATCGTTCAGCGACGAGTGTGATGATTTGATCGTGCGTTTCTTCGGCACTCTGCGTATAAATCGTATAAAAATCACTATTCGCTAGTGTATTAGGTTGGGGTAATTCACCACGATTAATGCGATGGGCATTCATAATGATGTGTGAATTAGCTGCTTGGCGAAATATTTCCGTTAATTTGACGGTGGGAATGCAGCCCGCTTGAATCATATCATTTAAAACAGCGCCTGGACCCACCGAAGGTAATTGATCAACATCGCCGACAAAAATCAATGCCGCACGATCGGGTATTGCTTTAAGCAAATGATGTAGCAGGATCAGATCCAGCATGGATGTTTCATCAACGATGACCACATCCATTGCGAGTGGATTTTCGCGATTATGCACGAAAGAAAAATTGGTAGGATCGATACCCAGCAAACGATGAATTGTTTTAGCGCAAAGCCCTGTGGTTTCGGTGAGACGTTTTGCGGCACGTCCCGTCGGTGCACATAAAGATACCCCCACACCGTTGGCATGAATGATTTTAAGAATGCTATTCACGATCGTTGTCTTACCCACACCGGGACCACCCGTGATGATAGCGAGTTTGTGCCTTAAGACGGTCGTAATCGCTTGTTGCTGTGATGGCGATAGGTTGATGCCGGTTTTGATTTCAACCCAAGGTAATGCTTGATCAAAGTTGATGTCCCCCCATGGGACGTCACCTTGCATCAAACGTCGTAAATCATACGCCACGCTTTCTTCTGCATGACGGTACATAGTAGGGAAGATACAGGGTGTGCAGCCAATATCTTCTAGTACGAGTTGATTCGCCGAGATTTCCGCTTGTAATGCCGTCGTCACGATGGATGCATCAATCTCTAATAAACGTTCGCATTCTGAGATGAGTTGTTCGACACTGACGGCACAATGACCTTTATTGCAAAGTAACTGTAACACATGATGAATGCCCGCCTGAGCCCGTGCTGGCGCATGTCGTGCGACGCCTAGTTTGAGTGCGAGTGTATCTGCCGTTTTAAATCCTACACCGGGCAAGTCATGAATCAAGCAATATGGATTGGCACTAATGCGCTCTACCGCTTGATCGCCATAACGTTTATAAATACGCATAGCGCGTGCAGTGCCTATACCATGTGATTGTAGAAAGGTCATGATATCGCGGATGGCATGTTGTTCTTTGATGGCGCTAATCATTTGCAATTGACGTTTTTTGCCGACACCGGGCAGTTCTAGTAATCGCTCCGGATGCTTTTCTATGACATCGAAGACGGATTCACCGAATGCGCGCACGAGCTTTGATGCATAGTGTGCACCAATTCCTTTCACCATGCCGGAGGCGAGATATTTTTGGATACCATCAAGCGTTGTGGGACGAATGATACGAAGGGTGTGCGCTTTGAATTGTAAGCCGTGTTTCTTGTTATGTTCCCAAGTGCCTTCACAATGAATTTGCTCCCCTACCGAGATGTGAATTACTGTCGCCAATACTGTGATTTGATCACGATAGGCTTTGCTGTGAACACGCAATACCGCAAAACCCGTTTCTGGGTGATGGTAAGTAATACGCTCCACAATGCCTTGTATGTGCTCGACGACATCCTGATCTTTTAACATGGTTTACTTCTCATCGTTTTGGCTCATTATCAAATTTCCTTAGAGGTTTAAGACCGCCAGCATAACGCGTGAGCATTTGGTGGCATAAAATGCTGGTGGTGTTCATCCATCATCAGAATCTAAGTTTTTGTCGTCAGGCAAAAAACCTTTTTGACTGATATATTGCAGTAGAATACGCTTAATTCATTAAACGTTTGACGACTTCATCGTGTAACAATTGTATCTTTTTAATCGTGGTGGGGACCACAAGAATGGTGTCATCACCTGCCACCGTGCCCAATATGCCACTGCCTTTCATGTGGTCTAACAGACGTGCCACCAATTGTGCTGATCCTGGCACGGTTTGAATCACGATGACAGTTTCGTTTGCACTGATATGTAGCACCAAATGTTTGAGAGAATTATTGGGGTTCAACGGTACTTGTTCGTGCACAATTCTGTAGATGCTACGTGCACCTTCATTTACTTTGGTTGCCCCCAGTTTATGCAACAACCGAGAGACTTTTACTTGCGTGATGCTAAACCCTTGTTCACGCAGAGCGTGACAGATTTCTTCCTGTGTTTCCAATGCATGTTGATGTAGTAGATTCTGTAGGGCGACTACCAGTGATGCTGGTGGAGTTGTTAATTTTTTCATCAAAGAGTCTCGAGAAACGGCCAAAAAGAGGCTGAAGTTGCGTATTTTAATACAAAGACAATCATAAATACACGTCTCTCTTCAGCCAATTTTGCGGCGGCAGTGTTTAGGCAGTTCCTACATGGACGAATTCCTCTAAATGAATTTTGTTTGGCGCATAACCACTTGTATTCAATACTTCTTTCACTTTCTCCGTGAAAGTGACAGGCCCACAGACATAGATATCTGCGTTGGGGAAGGCATTCGTGAGCTGTGTGAATGCAGCAGCGGTGATTGGCGGGTTAGTAGCTATGGTGTGGTAGTCGATCGTCAGATTGGGTAGTGATTGACGTAAGGTCTCAAGTTCATCACGAAAAACAAAGTCTGCCTCAGTAGGTACGCAATAAAGAATATGCAATTTTTTTGATGAATGATCTCGTGCTAACCCTTTGGCATAAGTTAAAAATGGATTAATACCAATGCCACCAGCAAAACAAAGTGCCGGGGTCTCGGGGTCGGGGGATAATAAAAATGTGCCTTCTGGCTGACTGATGTTTATCATGAATTCGTCAGGTGCAGTGGTAAATAACCATTGAGTAAATAGACCTTGCGGCTCTTTTTGAATCGTTAAGCAAGCAGGTTTATCTTTTTCAAAGAGATTGGTCAACGCATATGTTCTTTCTATCCAGACACCATTCACAAATGCTTGGACCATCACATGTTGACCCGGTAGATAAGGTGCAATGCATGTATCAATGGGCTCGACCAAATAACTTTGTACATGATCACTGTACTTGATGTCTTTACGCATACGTGCAGTGAGCCATGGGCTTTCACCCATCAATTCAAGTACTTTATATCGGCATGAGCCACAAATGGTGCTGGCACCTGTCATGGAAGCAATGGTATCAATGGATGTATGCCCTTGACCCATTAACTCTTTAATTTTTTGTTTAGTGATAGACATACAAGCACATACGATTGGACTTGCTAATGCGACATCGTTATCAATGGTGAGTCGACCTGACTCAGTGAATTTTTGTAATTGTATTTCTGGTATCAGTTCATGTTTGAGTAAGCGTTGACAGGTGATACCCAAATCCTCCCAGCTACCGCTCACTTCAATATGTATTAGACGTTGATCAACCAGTGTCAATTTTATAAATTGTTGTGTATTGACTTTATGAATATACGTTTTACCCTCAGACTTGGTTGCAAGTGACATGACGAATAAATCTTGATTGAGCGGACGTGATGAAACAATGATACGACCATCGCCCATTTTGAAAATATTTGTAATTGTGGTGCCAATATTTCTCACTTCTCCAATATACTGATATACACTACTGTAATTTGACAGTGGATAGCTATGTTTTAAAACGAGTAACAATTTTTTTAAAGCGGTGCTTGCTTGGTATCGTGCCTTAAAATCAACAGCACTAATTCTCATTAATTTGACATCACCAACCGCGGAAGCGGTAGATAAGCGGTTTTTATTTTCAATGACGGGCAACTCTCCAAAAAGCTGGCCTTCGGTGTGTTGGATGATTTTAGGATGATTTGTCGTCGTTGATGGGAACGACAATTTGACCTGACCACTTAGAATGTAATACAGATAAGTAGGCGTTTCACCATAATTGAATATGATTTCCCCATCTTTTAAATCTAGGATTTCTTTAGTTTCGATATTTTCTATAATTGGTTTGATATCGTTGTAAAAACTTGTTGCTAACGTCAAGGCACGCAATGCTTGTTCATGGCCAATTTTCTTCAAACGTATTTTTAATTCATGGTCTTTATCCCATAAAGGCAGTATTGATTTACCATCAATAAACATAAATGTTGACTCTTCTATGGTTGCGATACTCGCATTACGTCTTTTATTACCTTCTCCAAAGACGGCTTGTTCCCCAAAAAAATCGCCTGTAGCTAATCTAGCTAACGGAATGACGCGCTGTTGGGCATCATGGGTGAATACACGTACAGAACCTTGGACAATAATATAAAGAGCTTCCGCTAAGTCACCCTCTTTGAAGATGAGTGTATCTTTTGGGTAACGCACTAAACGAAAAGCTTGTTTGATTTGGTTGAATTCCTCCTCTGAGACATTTTTAAATAAGCCGCTGTTTTTAAGTATGGCGACTTCATGGTCGGTGATTCGATGATGTAAACGCTCAGCGAGATTGAATAAGAGTATATAGAGAAACTTGGGGGTAAAGTCATGAGGATTAAAATATTTCATCACGGACATCCTTGTCTATGCCTGATACATAGATTGTATAGTGATAGAGACTGTATAAGCAAATCCCATGTGTTAATTGATCTAACTTCATTTATTTTAGTTGATTGCAGCGTCTAATAGACCAGAGCTTGAGCTAAGATGTGCTCTGCGTATCTTTTCCTAAAAATTCATTAAAATCGATCGTTTGCTTTTTACCGAGATATTGAAAATTGTTTTTGAGCCATGCAGCAGCGGTGTCGCGGCCTAAATCACGCAAATGACGAATGAATGACCAGTGCCAGTTATATTTATTAATCAAGTAAAATTGATTCATGACATCATCTGAACGAATCATATGAAGATATTTGCGTCGTAGTTGCTCTTTGTATTGATCTTTAATCCAGCCTTTATCGATGAGTTTAGTGATAAAAGCGATGGCGCGTAATTCGCGTAACAACGATGAGTTAAAACTCAATTCATTCACGCGACTATCGATATCAGTAGATGTAATGGGCAGACTGTCGCGCATGATTGGATTGTTATGAATGATGAGAATATCATCAACAGATGAATGATAGATAAGGGGATAGATAGCTGGATTACCTAAAAAACCACCATCCCAATAATACTGATTATCAATTTTGACCGCTTGACTTAAATGAGGTAAACAAGCTGAAGCGAGCACTGCTTCTACACTGAGTTCGGCGTTTTCGAAAATATGTAACATACCTGATTTGACATTAGTGGCAGAAATATACAATTTGATTTTATTCTGGGTACGTATTTTTTTGAAATCCACTTTTTCGATCAAGATTAATTTTAATAAGTCTAAATTCAATGGGTTGAGAATGTAAGGCGAAAGATTGCGTGTCAAAATATCCATCATTACGAACGAGGCTTGAGAAAATACATCTAAATCAAGATTTGTGCCTGCGTACGGGAAGGTTTGGCGTATGGGGCTCAAAAAGGTTCCGTATTGACTTAAGGTTTCCCAAAAATCACGTAATGCTTCACGCGCACCAGGAATACCGCCTTTCAATAGACCGTCTGCAAGAACAACAGCGTTTACACTTCCTGCGCTAGTCGCTGAGATGGCGTCTATCTCGATACGTCCATCTTCAAGAAATTTATCCAGTATTCCCCAGGTATAAGCGCCATACGCGCCACCACCTTGTAGCGCTAAACATAATTTATGCGGTTTATTGGTATTAACAGGTCTCGATATTTTAAGAGAATTATTTTCTACATCATAACGTTCACGTAACACTCGTCGCATGATTTTATGGGATGACGTTTTGGGAATATGATCTACGCTCACCACATCATGCACGCGAAATGCGCGGTTGATGTCATTTTTCAGGGCTTCTTGCATCGTTTTTTTGAGTTGTGTCATATCCACAGCAATAGGATCTATTAAGCGTACATAAATAACCAGTTGACTAGGACCACCATGAGGAGGGATGCAGGCGATAGCTGCGGTTTCACGCACATTAGGCAGGTTATTTAAGACGTGCTCTATTTCAGCGGCACTGACTTTGATGCCACTTAAATTCATCGCATCATCCATTCGACCTAACAGACGATAAAAGCCATTGGAAAATCGTTTAATTTGGTCACCGTGACGACGCATAGGCAACAGATTTTTATAGTGCGGCATCCGTGCATAATAGACCTGATGATGATTCTTATTGAGTAATTCGGTGGATAGGCCAATAGCGGGTGGTATGAGTGCCACTTCACCCTGATCTGTGGCTTGTTTATGTTCGTCTAGTATCTGAAATGAAAGCCCAAGTGTCTGTACATTAAACGCAGCGGGGGCGGAGGGATGTATCATTGTGCCGGTGACATATGCCCCACCAATTTCTGAGCCACCGCAATATTCGATAATAGGACGATATCCTGCTAGTGACATTAAATAAAACATATCGTCAATGTTGGCGCATTCACCGGAGGAGCTAAAACGGGTGATGCTTTGCCAGTTAAGACCCGCCATACAATCCGATTGACGCCAGGCACGAACCAGTGTCGGGACGACACCTAGCATCGTGACTTGAGCATTTTGGAGGAATTTACCAAATTCACGATGTTTAGGACTATCTTGATAAATAGCGAGTGTCGCGTGATTGATGAAAGCCGCATAGAGTGTCCAAAGGCCCATCATCCAACCAATATTCGTTGGCCAACAGATAATGTCATTGGCGTGTACATCTTGGTATAGATAAGCATCACTGGCGCATTTGATGGGGGTTGTGTGGTGCCAGGGAATAGCTTTAGGTTTACTCGTCGTGCCTGATGAAAATAAAATGGTAATGTGCTCATCTGGATCAGCAGCATAAGCGCTGCACTGGGTGTTTGCAGAGAGAAAGTCATCCCACAAAATATCTTGTTTACGAATGTTTGGTTTCTGCGAACTGTCAGCATAAACAATCGCCTGCCCTACATTGGCATCAATAATCTTTTCATACAATGGCCAACGTTTATTATTGATGAAAGCATAATCTTGGGTAAAAACAGCTTTGCTACGGGTGATATGTAAACGTTGCGCGATTTCTTTGGCTGAAAAACTATCAGGAATAGTGACAGCACAACACCCCGCTTTTATAATACCTAAGTAAGCTGCAATGGCTTGTACAGTCATTGGCATGATGATAGCAATACGATCTTTTGGCTTGAAATTTTCTCGTATGCGATTGGCGATACGATTCACTAAAATTGTTAACTCGCCATAGGTGATCTTACATAAGTGCCCGTTTTCATCTTGTGTAATGATAGCAGTTTTAGCAGCTGCTTTTGAATTTTCTGGTAAACAGCTATTCACAATATTGAGTTTCGCATCAACTAACCAGCGTGGTGCACTTAGCCCTTTGCTCGTATCCACAATGGTTCGAAAAGGATGATCGACATGTATTTTTAAACGCTCAATTATCAGTTGCCAAAATTGTGGGTAATGCTCAATCGACCAGTTATGCAGACTATCGTAATCTTCACAATGCTGCGCATGCATGAGTTCTGCTAAGTGAGTGGATTGTATGGCATTCGCATCGGGAAAATAGACGGGCGCGGGTATTTGCTGCCAAGTAGGATAAATGTGTTCGTACATGAGTTTAACAACAGCATGCACATGACTAGCACTTTGCATATAGGCGAGCGCACGCTGCCAACGCGCTTCAGCGGTAGCTGCATCAGGACGCGTTTCTAAAAAACTTGCCAAATGTTTGGCTTCTTTTTTTTGTACGCCAATCTCTATTAAACGCGTGATCAATGACGTTTCGATTTTAGCCATGCAACTTCCATCTTTTATAACATCGAATGAATATGTTAGCGCCACTTACTCAAGTATATCTCTTTTTACCTGCAATTCCGGGCAACTTACGCGGCAACAGAGGATTAAAACGATAATATTGACGTAGAAACATAGGGTTAATAAGTGATTAAATTTATCACCATGACTGGGTTTGCTTGCCACTCATGGTCAAACATCGATATGATATTCCACGCTTCAATGAAAACAATTGGATAGCCTAGTTTCTCGTCATGTTGTTATCCAATTTATCTTAAAAATATTTGTAACAAGGAATTGTAAAAGACATGCAAACCTATTTGAAACGGTGTCAACTTCATGTAGAAAAAGCACTCAAACGTACATTGCCACCCGTAACGCTGGCGCCACGTGAATTACATCAAGCGATGCATTATGCTGCACTGGCGGGGGGTAAGCGTATACGTGCTGCACTTGTCTATGCGACGGGTGAGGCATTAGGTGCTAGCAGATCTATGCTTGATCCACTCGCTGCAGCAATTGAAATGATTCACACTTATTCGTTGATTCATGATGATTTACCTGCATTAGATAATGACGCCTTGCGTCGTGGCAAACCGACTTGTCATATCAAATTTGGTGAAGCCACTGCTATTTTAGCAGGCGATGCATTGCATACATTGGCCTTTGAATTGATTGTAAAACTCAATTCAAAAAAAGTTTCTGCAGCGCAACAAGTTGAGATGTTGCGTGTGCTGACTGAATCAATAGGATCCCGTGGCATGATTGGTGGTGAAGCGATGGATGTGCTGATGGTCAACAAGCGCGTCACTAAATTACAAGTTGAAACCATGTTTGCACTCAAAACGGGATGTTTGTTGACAGCGAGTTTGTTGTTAGGTGCAATCGTTAGCGGTTGTAAGTCTCGCAAAGTACTTAACAATCTGCGTAAAGCAGGTGTATGTATCGGGCTTGCTTTTCAAATTCACGATGACATCATTGGTATGGAATCGGATACGAAAACGCTAGGCAAACAACAAGGTGCTGATATCGCCATGAATAAACCTGCATATCCTTTATTAGTGGGTATGAAGGTGGCAAAAGCACGCGAACAAGCGCTTTATCAAGATGCATTACGCTATCTTGCTAGAACGGGCATGCAGACAGAGAATATAGAGAAAATTTTGACGTATGTAATTGCACGTAAACATTGATGGCTGGGACGTGGTGCGCAGTTTAAAGCACCACGTTTATAACGTTTCATCAAAATTCCTTAGAGGTTTGAGACCGCCACCATAGCGCGTGAGCGTTTGGTGGCGTAAAATTCAGGTGGAGTTCATTCTCCACCTGAATCTAAGTTTTTGCCGTTAGGCAAAAGACATTTTTGACTGATCTGAGATATGCTAGTACATGAATATAAGCGCTGCAATCACGGACCAATAATTCGTGGTGGATGTTCTGCTAAGTAGCCATCTATTTCATCTTCACGATCATTGATATATCTGTAATATCTTGTACGAGTACGTTGAGATAATTCATCCATGCAGTAACCAGCAATCGCGTAAATAATATGACTGGCAACGGGGGATGCGATAGCGCCCAATAAAAAGAGTGAATACGCACCAAACGTTAAATAAGGATTCGTCTCACTTGAATCTGGCATCAACGTGTTATGTGCTTCTAGTATTGCTAACAAATTTAAAGCGCACAGTATTGTATACGCCGCTGTTTGCACTTTAGGGTTATCTTTCATATCTGATAGCAGGCTATAAAAATTATGGATAGTCTTGATCGTTGATAATTTTTCCTTATAAGCATGATGAGCTGCTTTTCGATAAACTCGCTGTTCATTGTGATCTTTAGTCATTTCTCTGAAGGTGGCGTGACGCAGATAGCGGCGATTGAGATGGTTTTTATCCCAAATTTTAAAAGGGGGTATGAATGTTGCATACACACTTGCTTTCTGCTTTTTATTGGTACGCGCTAATCGGGATAAATCAACCATACCCAAATATTGATTGATTGCCATGAGCAATTCGGGTGGTAGATTATCAAGATGGCATGTGCCTGTATAAGCTTTGACAATGTTGGCATTGCCTCGCCTATAGGTACAGCTTTGATGATTGATGCAAACATTCGTATTCGATTGATTAAATAAATTATGTACAGATCTTTTGGTCATGTTTTGCTCTCACTCGTTTTTTTATTTTTTTTTTTACAATACATTTGTCATAGTATAACGAAGCAAAGTACGAATGTCCCGGCCCTCAAGCACTGTCAAAAATTTCAACCATCACTAGTTCTACGTCATGATTGCCAAAAGGTTTTTCACACGAGGCAAAAAACCTTTTTGACTTTGGTACGATCTATTGGCAAGTAATACCGTTAACAACGACGGATTGCAATGGGTTATCGCCAATTTTGAGTGGTACAGTATTGTAGATGAAGCCGCCTAATCCGAATGAATTTTGCCAAACTTCACCGGCAAAAGTCCCCACATTTTTGTTAAAACTTGACGACGTCATGTTGAAATTCCCCCAGAAATTTTGCACTAAATTGTTCTTAGCATTAAAAGTGCCATTCAGGGTGATCTTACCATTGGTGTTGGGAAATCCTTGCAAATTGACCACTACCTGTATGGTATTCACGATACCTGTGGGTCCCCAATTGGCTTGATCAGTGACTTTTGCCGTTGTAATAGTGCAAGATGCGCCAGTGCTCGTGGTATGAAATTGGTAAGTTGCAGTAGCGGTTGCCGTTTGATTTTTGATCACCGTTACTTGTGTCTTATCCAATGTACTCGTGCAATAGCCCGTGGCTCCAGCAGGGATTTGTGTTTGTGAGGTTAACTTCACCGTATGCGCACCGGTATTCAGTAACTGCGAAATACCATTGGCGACACTGAAGGGTAAACCCGTTGCGCTTTGATCAATAAAGAGCATATCAGTGGCTGTCGCACACTTGGGATCAGAGGTCGGACTGATAGCGACTTGCAAGGTGCCTTTATCGACTGGTGGGGTCGGTACAAACGTATAATTTGCTGTCAATTGTCCGGGAATACTTACCTGTGTGGCGTTCAAACTACCTTGACACTGTCCACCTGTCACAGCAATAGGGGTGGTTGTGGAGTTTAAACTTACCGGGAACGGTCCGCCAACTGACATGCTATACGTGAACGGCGTGGTACCAATGCTGAATGTAGGACTGTTACCGTTACCGATATTAATCACGTCTTTGGCCCCTACACAAGCAGCAGGTGTGTTCGCACCGAATGCGAGTGTTAAGTTACCTTGTGGGACGCTTGTCGGCTCGTTGCCGTACAACAGTTTGGTACTGCCATTCACCACATCATAAATAGGAATATAAGGCGTTGCTTTCAACCCACCTTGTGTATTCAATTGTTGGTATGACCAGTCTTTAGTGAAATCATGCGGCCAGTTAAATTGGAATTGCAATTGTGTTTCTTTGGAAGAGATCGCACGGTCATCACCACCTGGATAAATAGGAATATCTTTAAACCATACTTCTACATAATAAATTTGTTTAGCAGCATCATATAATTGTGGCGTGGAAACAACAGCGCGAGGATCGGTACTAAACACACCGACAGTGACGGCGCCATTACTTGGTTTATCCGCCAGATTCATAAAATAACGAATTTTTAAATTGGTAGACACACGTGCCGGCCAAGCACTGTGGTTGGTTGCAAGCATATCTACTTGAACTGTTGAGTGTGTGGCATCGATATAACTGGATTGCACACCAGCATTCACAAAATATTCATCAGCAGGTGGATTTTCTAATAGACGCGTTGGTGGAAACTGTGCGGCGGGTAATGGCGTACCACCATATTGAGCATAGAGTGCAGCGAGTGCGCCTACGAGTCCTGCATTATAATCTAGCGCGACCTCATTGCCGATATAATCATTACGATTGTCTTCATAGGTATCATTAGCATCTTTAGGACCACCGACTAAACCACCATAGAGAATATGTCGGTTGTCACCAGGATAAGATACATCATTGTTGCCACCCCAGCGGCCCTCAGCAGTTGCATGATGAGGTTGCTTGGAGTAAAGATTACCGAAGCCGGTCAGATAACTAAATTGTTTACTGTTGTTACCTAGAATGTAATCAATTTGACTCTTCGCAAAGGCATCATAGGCTTTACTGCCAAAATATGTATCATAAATGAGCGCACCAAATGCCGTGGTAGCCGCATAACGTGCATTACCCCACGGCGACAGCGCACTTGCAATGGCTAAGCCATCTTTAGAAAAGATGTGGCCATTCGTGCCTTGCGCCCACGCATTCAACCAACTTTCTGCAGAGGCTTTGGCGCTGGCTTGGATCGGGTCAGATGCTGGTAGTAATTTTGCTAACAATAAATATACGCCATACGATTTATCATCCCAGGATAATGTGGCGACACTGTTGCCTAATTGCAGATACTGTTTGGCGACGGTTAAGTAATTAGTATCCATTGTTGCGCGATATAACCAAGTGGATGCCCAACTCACTTCATCATTGTAACCACTCCATGAGTTATAGAAGGGCGCGACATCTGCTTTGAGCCATGTACCATTTTGTAAACGACCCATATTATCGGAATATTTTCCTTTATTGGGCACATTGACCAAATTGTTATAAATGCTTTTTGCTGCCGTGAGCAGTTGTGCGGCATAAGGTGCATCGATAGACTGGAAGGCAATGGAGGCAGCCGTTAATGCGGCGACCGTTTCACCTGCGAGATCGGTGCCAGGATGATTGGTATCAACATAAAAGGCACGACGAGGTAAGTTTTTATCGAAAGATGCTTGATCGATGACTTCGAATGGCATCCATAAATTACTATGTTCGGCTTGAACGCTATCAGGACTTACTTGACCGTAAAGTCGTTTGTTGGTCGCATCCCATGACTTCAATAAATAATCGGTCGCCCAACGCAAATTGGCCAGCATCGGTGTGAGTTGATTGCTGGTGACAAAAGCATCGCGATACTCGATAACACTCCATGCGAGTAATGTGGTACTTGCGGCCATGGGGAAATTAAATTTTACATTGTCCCCAGCATCAGCAAAACCACCGCCTAAATCGATATTGCCTTCTTCGTTAGGTAATGCATAGTCTTGCAAAAAAGCGTCGCTACGCCAATAGAGGCGGTTAGCTAAAGCGCCTGTTGTGGTGGACAATTTACCCAGACGTTGGACATCGTAAAAAAATATGGATTTCTGTAAGGCTTCTCCATAATTATAATTTGCTGCCCAGGTGGGGGATATTGGCACTAACATTAAGGCACTCGAACAGAGCGCTAAGATAAATTTTTTCCGAAACGGGATTTGCATAGAATCGTAACTCCTTGTCATAGTTAGAACAAAAGTGCATCCGGCACCAAACGGTCGTATGTGCTATTCAATGAACAGATGTGCGACCGTACATGTCACATATTAGCTTTATGCTAATACGCTTGCAAAACAAAACGCCTCGATACTGCGTCATCGAGATAGCTATGACTGGCAGATGATACCCAACACCTATGTCATCACAGGATGACACCACCAGCAAAAGAATTGCGAGTTCGTGTTGTAATGCGTTATATTTTAATTCTTGTCGGATCACGACGATATTGACTCACTACTCAAGGATAGATGCGATGCGCACGATGGCGATAATGGTTGCGATAGTAGTTGCGGTGCTTTGTCCTTCATGGGTCGTGGCACAAACATTAAGTTCTATACCCACAATGTTATCTAACCTTAAACCTGTTATCACTTTTACTGGCGGATATGCCACCGTGAATGCGGGTCATTCACAAACATACCAAGGTATCGATGCTATCCAATACATTTATCACAATCTATCACACAAAGCGACGACAGGCGTAGGTAGCTTGTTTTTAGGTGTTGAACGTGCCAACCTATGTCCCATGTATGCTGTACAATTAGGACTGGCTTATTCCTATTTCGGTCCAGTGAGTAACCATGGTGACAATAATGTTGGCGCAGACCCAACGACATTCACGCCCTATCGTTATCATTATCATACACAAGGCCAGCAACTATTAATGGCAGTCAAATTATTAGGTAGTATTCTTGATTATTCTCATCCTTATTTATCCATTGGATTAGGTGGCGCATGGCATGACAACCATGATTACTTGGTAAGAGCGAGTCATGGGACTAGCACAAATCCCGCGCCACTATTTAAACGTCGTATGTCTTCAGACTTTAGTTATACGCTTGGATTTGGCTTAGATACCGATATGGCGCTCCATATCCGTTTTGGCGTTGGTTATCGTTTCAGTGATTTAGGAAAAAGTGCACTGGGTAACGGATATGTTCAGTCTAATACAGTGAATGTCCCTGTCAATTTCACCCTGAAAACACCCCATGTTTATGTGAACCAGTTCATCGCTCAATTGACCTATGTGTATTGACTAACACAATCGCTACAATAAACCGATTTAACATGCGTATTCATGTGCTTGATGCATGCGCCTGGTATTTATTGTGTGAGTAATCGAAATATTTTTCTTGCATCGATTTGTCTATCGATGTTACTTTCCAGCTCGACACTATTTATCAAAATTTCTTAGAGGTTTAAGACTGCCACCATCGCATGTGAGCGTTTGGTGGCGTAAAGTTCAGGTGGTGTTCATTCTTCACCTGAATCTAAGTTTTTGCCGTCAGGCAAAAAACCTTTTTGACTTAAATGGATTGAGTAATGCAATGAAAAAAACGTTCCGCCGTCTCATCGATGAGTATAAGCAATATAAAGTAAGACATAAAAATGATGGTAAGCCAAAACCGCCAGAAGAAATACCACCACTGCCTGCAGATGCGACAAATTTAAAAAAGATACAAACAAAAATTAAGATATGGAAAAATAAACTACGTTTATATATGGCAACAGGTACTGAACAGGGTAACCTTTTTGTCATCTTCTTATTAGCACTCACTCACGCATTAGCTGGTGTCGGACATTTCATCGTTCTGCCGATTGCTATCGCGGCCAGTGGTTTAAGCAGCGCACTCTACGCTAGACATGCGTATTTATCGGGTCGTCATGATCGTGGCGCAATAGCTGATGCCGCGCTTAACATGACAGTGTCACTCATCTTAGTCGCAGGTATTATACTTACGTTTATTGGTACGGGTGCACTAGCGACCATTGCACCGGCGCTTATCACTGGTGCGATTGGTTTGAAAGCGCTCTATGATTTAGGCGCGGCTGTCGTTTGCTATATAAAATATCATAAATATAAAGACACGCATCCCGGTAAAGCGGAGTCGTACTATGATCAAGCTAAAGAATACATGGTAGGCTTCGTGACCGAAGCATTACTCGCTGGTGCTGCAGCCGGTGTACTTCTTGCGAATAAATCAGCATTTGGTGCCATGGGTATTGCAGCGGGTGTGATTGGTGGTGCGTATGCTACTCATAAAGGCTATAAGACCTATAAAGCCTATAAGGCAGAAGTAGCACGTGCAATGGCTGAAGAACAACGCATTGCTGAGTTCAATCCTGAACTCGCACTGAATAATGAGCTCACAAACAATGCGAGTTTGCGGCAAGCGCTTGGCATCGGAGCTGAGCAAAGCAGCGCACAGCAAACACAAACGGTAACAGTAGAAAACACTCAACAAGTAGAGCAATCAGTATTGCCACAAGTTGCCATACAAAGATCTGTCGCCAATGCGCCCGAGATTGAAGTGACAGAACCAGTACCTATGAGCCATCGGCCTTGATCAAAATAGGTATGAAGCAGACTTAAAAATAGTTAATAGAGGTTAAATAGTTCAAAAAATGGGCCCAAGCGGGCCCATTAAAATGTTAAAATAATCATACTAGACATCATTTCTGAGAGTCTTTATGAATTTGATGAACTTAAGCATTAAGTTCCTCTATCGTTTCATTTTTTTGATTCAGTTGTTATTTCTTTTATTAGTTTATCTCGTCGTTCTCCACATCCAAGAAACACGCCAAGCTATTTTCACTAGTGAATATACCCGTTATGAATCTTTGCAAATTGCGCAAGAGTTAGGACGGAGCTCTGATGATTTAACCAACATGGCGCGATTGTATGTGATGACAGGTGACCCTCAATACAAAAAAAATTATTTTGAAATTCTCGGTATTCGAAACGGAGAGCGTCCTCGCCCGCAAGAATATCCTTTTGCCTATTGGCAGCTTATCGTTGGAGGCGAAAAGACACCTAGTTCGATTGGAATGCCGCAAAGCTTTACACAGCGATTAGAAGTGTTTCATTTCACGACCAGAGAAAAAGAATTATTAGAGATTGCTAAAGAGCGTTCTAATGAATTGATCAAAACGGAAATCAGTGCTTTTAATTTAGTTGGTACTCAGCGTGCGAGTGATAAAGAACGGGCGCGGCAGATGTTATTTACTAAAGAATATTTACGTGCCAAAGCAGATATCATGCATCCTATCCAACATTTTTTAGATAGTGTTAATGAACGGACTCAATCGGAATTTACTATCTTATCTTTCCGACAAAAATCAAATGTAGGCGCGTTGAAACTCATTGTACTGCTCAATATACTTTTCACATTACTTGCTTACTATATTACTGCGCGAACACTAAAACAGATTTCTGCACTCGACGATCAAGTGACCAAGATTGGTCAAGGAGATTATGAGGCACGTAATACACTGAATGGTAATAATGAATTAGGCATCTTAGGTGTCACTATGAATAAAATGTGTGAATCTATTCAGAAAAATTTAGCGGATAATAGTGAGTTGATGGGTGTGTTGATGCGTGAAGAGATGCGATTTCGAAGTACCGTAGAAAGTTCATTGATCGGGACAGCTATTATGAGTTTGGATGGCAAATTTCTACAAGTAAATGATGCTATCTGTAAAATGCTTGGTTACACGAAAGAAGAATTACTTGAACGAAATTATCAAGACATTACTTGTGAGCAGGATATTGCACCAGAACGTGTTTACATAGATAAATTACTATCGGGAGAAATTAAATCTTTTAGGATCGATAAACGCTGCGTCAAAAGTAATGGCAAAATATTATGGACAATCTTCAATGTTGCTACAATTATTCCAGGGGATGAAACGCCACAACAATTTATCATACAATTACTAGATATTAGTGAACGCAAAGAAAATGAAAAGAAAATGGCTGAGCTCAATCAAAAAATGTTAGTGACTTATAACGAAATCAAAGAGCATCAACGTGAAGAAATACTGATTAATAAATTAAGTGAAATGCTGCAAATTTGTTTGCATTCCGAAGAAACTTATCCCAGGATAAAATTAATCGCATCACAATTATTCCCACAAATGAGCGGGGGACTCTCTATTTTGAATCCTGAAACCAATCTTTTCGAAACGGTCACCGTTTGGGGTAATGATCATCTTTTACAAAAAACATTTTCAGCTAATGATTGTTATGCACTACGTGGTAGTCATTATAATATTGCAGAAGAAACCAATATGGCGATCCCATGTGCGCATTATGTTGCATCCCCCAAGGGTGGATTTATGGCGATTCCACTCACTATTCAAATGGATGTCGTCATCTTTACTGCAGTCATTCATTTCTATGTTGCGCCAGGTGTTTCTATCGATAAGAATCAGCAATATTTAGCCATGAACTTTTGTAACGTTGTGAAAGTGTCATTGGCTAATATTAAATTGCGCGAAATTCTCGAACAGCAATCTATTCATGATGCGCTCACCGGACTTTACAATCGACGTTTTTTAAGCGAAGTGTTACCCCGCGAGTTGCGACGCATGTCACGTGAACATACGACATTGGTTGTCGCGATGATTGATATTGATCACTTTAAAAGGTTTAATGATACACACGGGCATGAAGCTGGCGATCAAGTGTTAGAGTATCTGGGTAATCTATTTATGCAGAACATTCGTGTTAATGATTTAGCCTGTCGATATGGTGGTGAGGAATTTGTATTGATTTTAACAGGCGCAACTATTGCGAATGCCACAACAAGATTAAACTATATTTGCCAGTTAGTTAAGCAAGCAAAATTATTTCATAAAGGCAAAGCCATGGGAAATGTGAGTTTATCCATTGGATTAGCAATCGCACCAATACAAGGGACGACCGAAGATACCATCCTACGCGCTGCCGATGTTGCACTTTATGCGGCAAAAGAAGATGGCCGTGACTGTATCGTTGCTTATGATCCAAATTTGCATACTTTTTAATGCGATGAGAATTGTTTCTAGGCAAAAAAATCAACCAGCAAATGATAATCATCCTAATTGATTCTATTTAACAGAATCGCTGATGAAATGTGTTAGCATAGACTTCGCTAAAAGATAGTTTACAGAGCAATCACATGGCTGATGAGAAAAAACTGGGTGAAGGTGTCACCACCGTTGTGAAAATCGACAATACGGTTAGGCGTAACGCAAATAGATGGACGGGATCGGTACACAAGTTACTACAACACTTGCGCCAAACTGGCTTTATGGCAGCACCTGAAGCTTATGGCTACGATGAAAAGGGGAGGGAGGTGGTCTCTTATCTCGATGGTGATGTCTATCACTATCCACTCCCAATGTCCGCTAAATCCAACCAAGCGTTGATCTCTGCCGCTAAATTATTACGTGAGTATCACGATGCGACAGTTGATTTTGCCAAAATTTATCGTGGCGAATGGCAATTCGAAGACCATCCACCTGTAGAGGTGATATGTCATGGTGACTATGCGCCATATAATTGCGTCATGCGCGGCGATCAGATCATAGGAATAATTGATTTTGATACGGCTCATCCAGGTTCGCGTATGTGGGATGTTGCCTATGCCGTCTATCGCTTTGCACCATTAACGGCACCTGAAAACGTTGATGGGTTTGGTGATCGTGATGCGCAAGCCAGTCGTCTTAAAACATTTTGTGACGTCTATGGATTAGAGAATAAACAGGCATTGATATCGAATGTCTTAGAACGATTACAGGCACTACAGGATTTCATGCATGCGAGTGCTGCGGCTGGTGATAAAAGCTACCAAGATTGTCTTGCCGCAGGGCATGCGGCACTTTATAAGCGCGATCTCATGTATATACAGTCAAATGCGGATTATTTTTCGAATGAACTTAAAAAATGACTCATCACGTTCAAGTATGATCTGAGGAATCTCGGTAGGTTGTGGATGCCTGATAATGAATGAGTGGCGCTAGCGGGACAATTAACCACATAATCAGATAAATGACGAGTGCGCCACCACCAAAAATGAATAGCAAAATAAACACCAAACGTACCCATGTCGGATCCGTATTAAAGTGTTCTGCTAGACCACCACAAACACCGGCAATCATGCGTTCACGTCGTGATCGATAGAATTTTTTATACGCTGGGTTTACATAATAATCAGTCATGGTTAGATCTCGTCGATTTTTTTAAGATACTTGTTGCTGCATTCTCGCTAAATTGTCGACTTTCTTCAATATATTCCATCACTGTATTGGTTTGCTTCCAGCGACCTGCACGCATGATAGCATGTAACGGTGCACCAGCACGGGCCGCACAAGTCGCCAAGCCACGACGTAAACTATGACTACTCAGCTGATCACTATGAGCAATTTGTGCTTCTTTTGCACGTTTTTTTAATATCAGGTTTACTGTAAGCGGTGTGAGTGCATTTTCTCCGAGCACCTGTTGATTGAGTATGCGTCTAAACACTGGGCCGGCAACGATACCGCCGCGATCTAACCAACGTTTAAGCGCTGTGACTGGGCATAAATGTGAATCTCCCATTGGTAACACACAATACTGACCCTCATGTATTTGGTCTGTTTTTGAGCTTGGTAACAGAATGACGACACCTTCTTTTTCCCATTGTATTTGTTCGTAGTGAATATTGACGAGCTCACTGCGGCGCAATGCGCCAAAATAACCCACTTGTAACAGTGCATTATCGCGAATAGCGTCCAAACTTGGCTCCCGCATTAAATGATCTACCAATGAGCGTAAATCGTCTACATTCAGCACTGGTGCACGGTTTTTAGGTCGCCCGTGTACATGAGTGATGCCAAGGAGCAATTTGTGTACCGCAGGGTGATCTGTGGGATCGGAAAAGCCTTGATACGTATGCCAATGCCTTAATGCAATTAAACGTCGAGCGAGTGTGCGCGGGTTGAGTGTTGACGCATACGCTTCCAAGTAACCCATGATACTTTGCGTGGTTGCGGGTAATAAACCACCCCAACGTTGATAATGGTTGATATCACCCCTATAAGCTTGACGTGTGTTGTGACTGGTGGCGGCATTCAGATAAGATTGCGTGCGACGTGTGATATCTACCTCTTGTTCATGCCGAGAAACTACTAATGATGTTGTGAATTTTTTTTCAGTTGTCATGATCTCTTTCCTATGCACGTCACAAAATTAAACCGCTTTGAAAAGTTGGTTAATAGCTAACTAGTTCAATTATAGATAATAAAGACGACAAAATGCACGAAAAGATAGGTTTGTGCTACTCTTATTATATGACTTCATTTTTCAATTTCACTCAATTTTAAAAGGGGTGTTGTGTGCAGAAAAAATCAAAAGGCCCTTTATCCAAAACGTCTGGTATTATTCCGCATATTTTTGAGCATTATCATGCATTACCAACTTTCTATGATTTTGAAAAGATGCCCATCGAAAAATTGAATGATAAAATTTCACGCCAATATATATATGCTGGGCAATCGATGCTGGTCAAATGGATTTTTAAAAAAGGTGCGGAAGTTCCATTGCATCACCATGTTAATGAACAAATTACGTGGATAACGAAGGGGTCTGTAAAAGTATACACTCAAGGAAAAGAATTTATTGTAAAAGCTGGTCAAGTGATTGTATTTCCACCGCATGTTCCACATGAGTTTTATGCATTAGAAGAGACAATAGATATCGATTTCTTCACGCCTATACGTGAAGATTGGATCACTCAAAGTGCATCCTATATACAAAAAAAATCAAAATAACCGCTGAGAGAAGACATGAAGGTAACTGAATATCTAATACAAGCTTTTGAACAAGAAGGCGTGCATCATTTGTTTATGGTGCCAGGTTTTCATGTGGATCCTATTATGTCTGCGCTGGCTGAATTTCCCAATTTTACAGGGGTGGTAGCTGCACATGAAGGTGGTGCCGCTATGATGGCTGATGGTTATGCGAAAGTCAGTGGTAAATTTGGCGTCACAACGGGTATAGGGGGACCTGGTGTTACCAATATGATGACAGCGATTACAACAGCTTTTAGTGACAAAACGCCCATATTTGTTATCACAGGTGATGCAGAGACTGATTTACAAGGGCGAGGTAGTTTTCAAGATACAACGCCATCTAATTTTGATGCAAATACTTTTTTGTCCCCTGTCACTAATAAAAGATTGGTTGTCACACATGTTGACACCGTGAGACCCCATATCAATTCATTATTTAGAAATATGCTGGGGGTCAATCGTGGACCAGTGCAACTTACGATTCCATCAAATTTCGAAAATTGTGAAATTAAATCAACACCAAAAAAATTATCACCGACATTGTATCATCCTAGAACTTTAGATCAGCATTCATGTGATAAAGTATGGTCTTATTTCAAGGGGACACAAAAAATTGCAATTCTTGCAGGTATGGGTAGTTTACATGCGGATGCAACAGATGAGCTGGTTCGTTTTGCTGAGACTTTTGAAATTCCCGTTGCAACGACGCTTGCGGGTAAAAGTGTTTTTCCAGAAAATCATCGATTATCATTAGGCGTATTTAATTGGTTTGGCAATCCACAAGCTATTGAAACAATACTTGGCAATGAAATTGAAATATTGATTGTATTAGGTTCGCGTTTAAATCAAGTCACGACCGAGAAGTGGTCAGAAAAATTTTTACCCAGCAAAGCGATGATTATCGTCGATATTAATGAAAATAGTTACTTCGGTAATTACACGCCTGATTTATTTGTCCTGGGTGATATCAAAACATTTTTAACATCGTTAAATCAATCTGCGCAGAATACTGTCTTGTTGGATTCAATTAGCGAAAGAAAAGATTGGATTACTAACATAAATAAAAATATCCCAAAATATTATGATGAATTAAATTTACATAGCAAAGATATACCTATTCACCCTACACGTGTAATCAAAGAATTACGCGAGGTAATGCCCAAAAATACCATTTTATTTTCTGGCGAAGGTGCCAGTGGTTTTATTGCCTCGCATTATTGGATGTGTTATGGACCAAGGCAGCATTTTACACAAGTAAAATCAATGAGCCCAATGGGTTGGTCAATTGCAGCAAGTATCGGTGGTAAAGCTGCAAACCCGCATGTCCCAGTGGTTTCTATTATTGGTGATGGCAGCATGCTTATGCATGGACTTGAAATTCAAACAGCTGCACGTTACGGTCTAGCTGTTATTTTCGTATTGATTGATAATCAAGCACATGGAAATCCACAACTTCGCGCACGAAAAGTTGGTGAGTTCGAAACAGAGTTTCTTAACTTACCTGCACATGATTGGGTAAAAATCGCCGAAGGTTTAGGTGTGGTGGGACTTGCCGTTTCAGATCCTGAGAAGTTATCTGAAACATTTACATATGCATTACAATTAAATAAACCCGTACTAATTCATATAAAAGCTGGTAATTATCCTACACCTGTTAAAATATCTCCCTTCTAATTCATTGGCAATTATTGACACATTCATCACTTAATAATTGACATTCTCCTCACCCTGATGGGCGTCAGAATTTCTAATCTTTAGGTGTCTTCAAGTTTTGCCAAGAATGCCTCACTGTCCAAATAGATATCAGAGATTTTGTCACGACTCATTTTCCCAAGGGATGCATAAATCATAGATAGGCGTTGGTTATTTTTTAGTAAATCTCGATGTTGTAACAAAAAATTCCAATAAAGAAAGTTAAATGGACATGCCTTAGGGCCGCTTTTTAATGTCACTTGATAAGTGCAATTTTTACAATAATCTGACATCTTATTGATGTAACTGCCGCTTGCTATATAGGGTTTACTCGCGAGAAAACCGCCATCAGCATAGAGAATCATCCCGGTTACATTTGGCAGCTCCACCCACTCATGTGCATCAGCATAAACAATTAAATACCATTCATTTACTTCGATTGGATTAATGCCCGCGAGCAAAGCAAAATTTCCCAGTACCATTAAACGTTGAATATGATGCGCATAAGCATTCAATTTAGTATCCTGAACACATTGCTTGAGACAATTCATTTCAGTTTGTCCAGTCCAGAAAAATGCTGGTAATGGTCGAGTCGCATCCAAGTAATTGCTGTTTTTGTAAGCTGGCATCTTTAACCAATAGATACCGCGCACAAATTCACGCCAACCAAGAATTTGGCGAATAAAACCTTCCGTGGCTGATAAAGAAGCTGTACCGCGATAATAAGCAGCTTCAGCAGCTTTGATACATTCAAGTGGGTTCAATAAGCCAACATTGAGATAAAAGCTTATATGTGAATGAAATAGCCAAGGCTCATTTTGCATCATCACATCTTGGTAATCACCGAAATGAGGCAGGCGATATTTAATAAATGATTTCAACGCCTGTAGTGCCTCTTTACGTGTGACCGCGTAATGAAATGGCATACTTTCGCCAAAATGGTCAATAAAATGTTTTTCAACGAGTGCTATCACATCTTGTGTCATCTCATCGACCGGCTGTTGATACGGAGTTGGAATGCGGATAGCTGTTTTTGGAAAATGGCGATTTTCCACATCATAATTCCATTTACCGCCTTCTGGAAGATTGTCTTGCATTAAGATATGATATTTCTTACGCATTTCGCGATAAAAATATTCCATTCGTAGCGTTTTTTTATCCGTGGCCCATCGTTGGAACATTTCACGTGAGGAAAGATAACGATCATCCTCTAAAATATTGACATCAATGCCCAAGGTATTTTTCATTTCAAGCAAGGTTGCAAAGAGTCGGTACTCACCTGGCAATGTAACAGCTAATTTTTTCGCATGCAGTTTATTCGATAAACGCTGCAGCTCGCTGGATAATGATTGTGTATTGTCACGATCATCTAATTTCACATAGTGGACATGATAGTCTTGTTGTTGTAATTCATCCGCAAAGTGGCGCATCGCAGATAATAGAAAAATCAATTTCTTTTTATGATGCTGGACATAAGTACATTCTTCCATCGTTTCGATAAACACGATGATATCGCTATGTTTATCTACACCACGTAGACAACTGATATCTTTTGATAATTGATCCCATAGAATAAGGCGCATTGTGGTCATGTGTTAAATGGCTCCATTTTAAAATTAATACTACAGCACATAAACTGCGCCCCTAGCGCACAACGCTAAGTTACGTCATTATTTAGTGCTGCTCCCAATCTCTCATGCCCCATTAAAAAGCTGTGGTGTACTGATCCCTCTATCATTATGGTATCCATCCATAGGCTATATCAACCCATCGCCAATACTTAACATGCCACGATAGGCTAAATGCTGTCCAAAATAGACCACATTTAAGAGTCCATTAAGCAAACTACGCTACTATATGTGAGCAAAAATCTAATATAAATCAATAGGGGTCTTACCATATGTTTTCCAAAAATGAGCCTATACAATTTGATGGTTATAAGCTCAGTTATCGTGAGTTAAAAGACCCTGATGCAGATAAGACTCACATCACGAACTCCTATTATATTGATGAGAAAAAAAACCTTGCTTATGTGATTGAGTTGCAGCCTACTAGCACAGATACATTGATGAAGAACCATGATTTCACCGATTTTAAAGCTTACCGAGCTCAAAAAAATAATCTATTCATCATTAATTTTCAGTGCAATGCCGGTGCCACTATTCATTTACCTAAAGGTTATGTTTGCTATGTGCTCAACCAAAAAAATAAGGTCACAATAGAGGGAAAATATAAAGCATTTAATGCTAGTGATGTGACCCCTGTTGTGGTGCAAAAGCGTAAAACACAAATGACAGTTGAGACAGAACGCAGCATACCAGATCCACAAGAAGAATTTAGTAAACGCAAAAAATCTGAGATCAAAATAACCCCGCCACCCCAACACGCGAAATTATTTGCACCTAGCACAGGCAGCAAGATGCCAACATCACAAACTGCAGCCACCATGATTTCACGTATAGAAAAACCTGTTGTCTTCATACCAGCGTCAGTGAAATCAACGGCATCCACCATGACTGCTAAAAGCATTGCTGAGGATGTGGATTTCCACGAACCTAAGCGATTTAAAACATCACTACCTCAATATAATGAAAAAAAATATGATCATTTGAAAGAGAAGAAGATCCCATCTGGGTATGCACCGCCACACGTGATAGAACTTAGCAAACAATTGAATGCGTTGTTCCGCGCACGCAAATATAAAGAAGCCGAAAAACTCTATGCTGAAAGAAAAGATGATGCAAATATCGTTATTAAAACCACCATGCTTCGTATTTATGCATATCAACATAAGTATGACGCGGTTGAGAAGCTCTATGCTGACATAGGTAGCGAAGCCAATACTGTCACTAAGAACACCATGCTCAACATCTATGCGAGTCAAAGCAGGCTTGCGGCGGCGGAGAAGCTCTATGCTGAGATGGGCAGTGAAGCCGATATCGTCACCAAAACCACCATGATTAAGTTGTACGCGAATCAAGGCCAGTATAAGGCGGCCAAGAAGCTTTACCGCGATATTCAGGACGAAGCCACCATCGTGACCAAGAATTTCATGCTTAGCTTATATGCGAATCAAGGCGAGTATAAAGCGGCCAAAAAACTCTATCGCAAGATCCAGGGCGAAGCCGATATCATCACGAAGAACACCATGCTTAAGCTGTATGCGAATGCAGGCAAGATTAAGAAGGCCAAGAAACTTTACCGCGAGGTCGGGGGTGAAGCCGATATCGTCACCAAAACCACCATGCTTAAGTTGTATGCGAATGCAGGCAAGATTAAGAAGGCTAAAAAACTCTACGATGAAATTGGTAGTCAAGCCGATATCATTACTAAAACCATCATGCTTAAGCTTTACGCGAATCAAGGCAAGATCAAGGAAGCAGAAACACTCTATGATGAAATCGGTAGTCAAGCCGATAGTGTCACATTAACCACCATGCTAAGTATGTATGTGAATGAAAGAAAATATGCAGATGCCGAAAAGCTCTATAAATTAATTAAGAGCAAATCAAGTGAGAACGCGAATAATAGCGTAATCAACACCGTGATGCTTAACCTCTATGCGAATCAAGGTAACTATGAGGCAGCCAAGAGACTCTTTGAAACAATGGGCAGCACGGCCGATATTGTCACCAAAACCACGATGCTTAAGCTGTATGCGAATCAAGGCATGATTGATGAGGCAAAGATGCTTTATGCTGAAATAGGCAAGAAAGCTGATATCGTGACCAAAATCACCATGTTTAAGCTGTATGCGAATGACGGTGAGATTAAGAAGGCTAAAACACTCTACGATGAAATTGGTAGTGAAGCCGATATCATTACTAAAACCACCATGCTTAAGCTTTACGCCAATCATGGCAAAATTGCGGAGGCTGAGCAGCTCTATGTGGACATGGGTAGTGAAGCCGATATCATTACTAAAACCATCATGCTTAAGCTTTACGCCAATCATGGCAAGATTGCGGCGGCTGAGCAGCTCTATGTGGACATGGGTAGTGACGCCGATATCATAACTAAAACCACGATGCTTAAGCTTTACGCCAATCATGGCAAGATTGCGGCGGCCGAGCAGCTCTATGTAGACATGGGTAGTGACGCCGATATCATAACTAAAACCACGATGCTTAAGCTTTACGCCAATCATGGCAAGATTGCGGCGGCCGAGCAGCTCTATGTAGACATGGGTAGTGACGCCGATATCATAACTAAAACCACGATGCTTAAGCTTTATGTCAATCAAGGCATGATCGAGGCGGCCAAGACGCTCTATGCAGCTATAGGCGATGCGGCCGATATCGTGACCAAGAACACCATGCTCAGCCTGTATGCCAATCAAGGCATGATCGAGGCGGCCAAGACGCTCTATGCAGCTATAGGCGATGCGGCCGATATCGTGACCAAGAACACCATGCTCAGCCTGTATGCCAATCAAGGCATGATCGAGGCGGCCAAGACGCTCTATGCAGCTATAGGCGATGCGGCC
>CAZYKO010000002.1:28821-72902 GCA_964648015.1 uncultured Coxiellaceae bacterium | reverse complement strand
TCAAGGCATGATCGAGGCGGCCAAGACGCTCTATGCAGCTATAGGCGATGCGGCCAATATCGTGACCAAAAACACCATGCTCAGCCTGTATGTGAATCAAGGCATGATCGAGGAGGCCAAGACGCTCTATGCGGCTATAGGCGATGCGGCCGATATCGTGACCAAAACCACTATGCTTAACCTTTATGCGAATCTAGGTGAGATTGTGGTGGCAAAAGAGTTCTATCGCAATATCGAAGATCAAGCCAGTATTGCGACTAAAACCACGATGCTTAAGCTTTATGCTAATCAAGGCATGATCGAGGAGGCCAAGACGCTCTATGCGGCTATAGGCGATGCGGCTGATATCGTCACCAAAACCACTATGCTCAGCATGTATGTAAAAAAAGGCATGATCGAGGAGGCCAAGACACTCTACGCATTTATAGGCGATGCGGCCAATATCGTCACCAAGAATACCATGCTTAGCCTGTATGTGAATCAAGGCATGATCGAGGCAGCCAAGACGCTCTATGTTGATATAGGCAGTGAAGCCGATATCGTGACCAAGAACACCATGCTCAGCCTGTATGCCAATCAAGGCATGATTGAGGCGGCCAAGACGCTTTATGCAGACATAGGCAACGAGGCTGATATTATCACCAAAACCACTATGCTTAACCTTTATGTGAATCTAGGTGAGATTGTGGTGGCAGAGGAATTCTATCGCAATATCGAAGATCAAGCCAGTATTGTGACTAAAACCACGATGCTTAAGCTTTATGCGAATCAATGTCAGACCGTAGCAGCCGCGAAGCTCTATGCTGATATAGGCAGAGAAGCCAATATCGTGACCAAGAACACCATGCTCAGCATGTATGTAAAACTAGGCATGATCGAGGAGGCCAAGACACTCTATGCGGCTATAGGTGATGCGGCAGATATCGTCACCAAGAACATCATACTTAGCATGTATGCGAAAGAAGGTAACTATGCGGCAGCTGAGAAACTTTATGAAGCAATAGGCCATGCGGCCGATATCGTCACCAAAAACACGATGCTTAAACTTTTAGCCAAACAAGATAAGTTTGATGAAGCATTAGAATTATATCAAGCGATTCCCAATACAGAAAAAACACTCAACACCCATGCTGAAATGTTACGTATTATCATCCGGCACATTAATCCCAAACGTTATCATACAATGATCAGCATAGCGGATCATTATGAGCAAGCCATTCTAGCAAAAAAAGACAACATCACATACTGTGCTCATTATACAATACTGGCGAGTCACTATCATACTTTCGTTGAAAAAGTCGCATACAGTAAAGACCAGCAACTGTTAAAAACCTATCGCGACAAAGTACTTAGCATTTTGAATCATCTCTATGATCATGTGCCGCCTGATCAACTGACCATGAAACTCGCCTGGTTGTTTTCACTCTATTTCAAAGAAAAGGAATTTTCTCCTAAACATACACCGCTTTCTCTCGAGCAAATTGAAACGATTAAAATTAAAGCTAGCAAGCAACTCGATCATCCTCTTACACCGCTCAATGAATCGAACACGATACGTATCAAAAAGGTGAATGCTCTAGGTAAAACCCTTGGTGAGTATCAAATTAATGACTCAATTTACCAAGCGATTGCACCAGGTATCACGGATTACTTAATTGTAGAATTTGATCGTCCGCAAAAAGCATCGCGTCTACCACCATTTATTCAGCATGAAGGAAAGTACTATCGCACGGATGTGTTTGGCGGCACGAAGTTAAAAACAAAAATGAGTGAAAATAATTTTGGTAGCATGATTGCAATCCCTATTGAATCCAGCGAATTCTTTAAAACTTGGTTGACGTTTGATGAATCCTTTTGGTATGGACAGCGCGCCTTTTTGCCAGAGGAAGCCAACCAAGCGAATAAAGGCTTACGCGGACGTTTTCAAATAGCTTTGATCCCCGATAGCATGAACTTTTCGATCATTGCGCCATTTATCGTGCAAGATGGTTGTGGTTATATAAAAGAAAGTGCTGCAGATAAAATGGGCATCAAGGCACCCGCGCCCTTGCAAAGCTTACCGACTTCCTATCTCACCTATCAGGCTACACAAAGTTATGAATCAAGCGGTCAAATTCGTGTTGTAGAAGAACTCATCCATCATAGTATGCCGCGAATCACACCAGCCGTGTCAGCACTAGAGCAGAAACAAGTACCGGATGAACCAACACTGGAAACTTTGTACCCGGCTATAACTGTGGGACTACCTAATCACATGGGCGTCGCCATTCCTGTAAGTGGCGAGAAAGTCTACTTTGGCGCGCAAACACCCTGGCAATCCTATGCGAATGAAAAGGAGGGCATCATCATTGGACGCAATCCTTATGATGCTAAAAAATTACAATTTGCAGAAATTGCGTTCTCTCAAGACTTAGGAAAATTGCGATGTATGCAATATACATTGACGGGTTATTCCTCAGGAGATCAAACACCCATTGGCAGGTTCTTTAAAGGCTTACTTGTGGTTGTACCCGATGACAAATGGCCTGAAGAATATTCTAACTGTGAGCTGCTGGTGTCAGCAAAAGATGAAAAACTCAATCAAACATGGCGTGACGAAGCAGCGAAAAAATCTGCTCAAAATAGCACGAAACCCACAGTGATTAATTTATGTGGTATGTTGGTCGTGAAGCAAGAGTATCCACGTGGAAAATTAATTGGCGTGCCGAAGCCTATTGCGGAAGTGTCAGCCGGGGATTTTGATGGCGATGAATATAATGTGATAGCGGCAAAGGGTCTTAAATTATTCAAGGAAATGATTATCAATGGGTCGCAGGATAGTATTCCCAATCCTAAAATACCCAAAACCTTCACGCCACGAACTAACATCAGTAATTTTGCAAAAATCATGGCATTGCGCAAACCGTTACTTGAGCGATGGGTGACGATTCAAAACGTTATTTATTCTTTGTCGGCAAGTGAGCGTGCAGCTTTCGCTGCGGATATTACGGTTGAGCATGCACTAGAAAAAATATTAGGCACTGAATGGCTTAAAAAATTGGGTCTCAATACTGACTCTCCTACACCGGTTCAAATTATGATTGCTGAGATCCAAATCGGCATTAAATGTGGTGAGGACGCACCTAAAACGAAAGTACCGACGGCGGTGCTTGATGAACGCTCATTAAGTTATATGAGGCTATTTACAAAATGGAAGATATCCGTTTCAGTACCTTATGCGAAAGGCTATAAAAAGCGTTTTTTTTCTGCTGCCACTACCAGTTTCGAGGCGTTCGAAATACAATTGATGAAACCATTCGAGGCAACAAAAAGCCATAACATTGTTCACAAAACACAGCGCGGTTTGCTTCGCTTCCTAACGCATCAAAAGGCAGCAAACGGTCACATTGTTAGCGACGATGAAAACGAGGGGATGACGTTATCATCTGCGACGATGGAAACATCGAATGGTGCTAATGAAAAACCTAGCGCTGAAACACAAGCTGCGCTTGAATCACAGCATAGCTTCGGTATGTTTACGAGTACTAGTACTTCACTAAGCAACGTAGATGTCAATTGTAAAAATGAAACAGTTGAGTTTGAAGGCTTTCCAAACCTTAATAATGATTCAAGTCTTGAGGAACTTGATTTTGATATTTTTTGGGATAATGCATTGAAGAAAGTGGCAAACCAATCATGAAGCATAGCATGTCATATGCGTTAGAATCATTGCTATCAAAAAGCGTCGTAGTGCTCCATCCATAGCGAGTTCAATGTCAGTTTTGCGCTTGGATGGTGGTGAAGCGGCCAATATTCTCAACAGACATTAGACATATTTTTTGTGTATGACGCCATTCCAACATTTGCGTGAATAATTATTTCACTCAAATGTTGGTGGCGATAGCCAAATTTAAAAAAAACAAGGTTAAAATCTATTTAATATAGCGACAATGAATGAGCCAATCTTCTTTTAGCTCAAACAACAATTGGTGCGCCCCTTCTTCACGTACTTGGATATTTTGACAGGAACTTGCTAGGCTTGGCTTTGTGTTCATCGCGTAAACTGTCAATGAAATATCGCTATTTAACGGTACTCGCATAGTAATGCCAGTACCTACGCCGAGTGGTGGACCATGGTTAACCACAACGGTGGCGCCCATATAACCCCACATGTCAACATTATAAGGTGCCACCGTTAATGTCGAATCTGGGACTTTAGCAAAAGACAGTGATGAAGAACCAAAAAGAAACGCAAGTAAAATGATTTTCTTTAACATGAATTTTTCCTTAATTAAAGTGAAAACTTCATATCAAACGAAAAAGTGCAGACGTGCAAATACGATGTATTTGTATTTCACTGAAACACCCCGTCCAGCTAAATCGAAATGATATGGTCGTTGATGGCAGGTCTCCTGGCTTACAGTTTATCATCTGATCCAAACCTTCCCAGTTTCCCAGTGGCATAAAGAGATCAGACAAACTGCTTACAGTTGCGGGGGCAGCTACAGATTTATGTCATATTGATCATATGACATTGACACTGTATTCCCTTTTCATCTTCGTTAAGAAGAACCATCTTAGAGCGGCATCTTAAATGAGATGATATGTAAAGTAAAGGTGAAAAATATTAGATAAAACGCATTTTAAGGACTCACCCTTCACATTCATAATATCAAGTGATAGTATCGCGACGTTCGGAATACACAAACCTATTTTAGACCATAAAAAGGAAATATGATGAAAACAAAATTGTTTAATGCATGGACTGAATTACTTGAGAAATTTCTTAAAAATATTTCTAATGAAATAGTATCCTATGACGAATTAAGTACATGGATGGATACAGATGGACTTAAAATATTTCAAGGATCTCAAGGTGAGTACTTTGAAAAAAACAAGACAAGATATTCGCAAGATGCAGACGTTTATCCCCCGCCAGTGAGAATTGATTTGGCTTATGAGCAAATCGCCTATGGATTTGACAAGTTATTTGAGAAACTTGTTGATCAGTTTTCCGCTTTAAAAAACGATTGTACAAATAAGCAATATGCCATTTTTAAGAAAGAATGCCTTGGAGAAACATTTCTTCCTTTTATTGCAGCTAGGGCAGTGATCACTGGTCAATTAGTAAAGCTGAATGAGCCTAATAGATTAAAAAACTTGGAAAACACGATCAAAGCTTTTGAATTTTTAGAATTTGCGTCAAAAAAATCAATCGAATCGATGAATGAATTTCTCCCTAAGGTACAATCTACTATTTCTCGTGGACCTTCCAGTCCTTTGCTGCATAAAGAGAAACAAGAAGCGGTAACGATTGGAAACAGCAATTTGACTCACGATGATTCAATGGTATTAAAAAAATAAAATCTTAATTCAAAGGTGCTACAAATGCCTACTCACGCTATACTGCGGTTGGCGTGAGTGTCGTGCTTTAAACACGATAGGTGACACGCAATCTTCTCACTAATACAGTAAACATATGGTATAATTTTTCAAAGTTATTATGGACGATAACGATGAAACCTATACAAGCTGCCATCATCTGGGTCATTATGACCTGCTTTGTCACATACACTTTTTGCCTAAACACAGCCGGTGCTGTATTCTCTGACGTCATTAAATCTTCGCTCCACGTGACAGACCTAGGGGCAGCTATTGCGACGGGTTCTTTTATTGCTGGCTTTGCTTGTATGCAAATACCGGCAGGCTATTTACTCGATAAATATAATCCTAAATGGGTGGTAGGTTCAGGTGTCGCTTTATTAGCGATCGGCAATCTATTGATTTCATTAGCAAACAATTTATTCTTTTTTTCTATCTCTAATTTAATACAAGGGATAGGCGGGTCTTTTGCATTTGTTGGCGCAGGTGTTCTCATCGCACAATGGTTTCATCAGAAATACTTTCCAATTCTTTTTGGGTTATCACAGACAGTCGCCTGTTTCACAGTCGGTGTTTTACACTACTTATTAACGAATTTATTGTTAACCTATCGCTGGAATGTGATCTATCAATATATGGCAATTTTTGGCGGTTTGTTATTCATTGCGACACTGATATTTATCAAAAGACCACCACACTTCAATAACGATCAAAGTAACATTTCTCTTAAAACCTCTTTAGGCACCGTTTGTCGCAACCCGCAAATTTGGTTATGCGCCATTTCTGCAGCGACTTCTTTTGGCATACTTATGGCATATGCGGGTTTTTGGTATTTAAAAATTCAAACATTTTATGCCGTGAATGTGACAGATTCTCTCATCATTAGTGGTTTAATCTTTGCAGGCATTGGTATTGGTGCCCCTTTATTAGGTGTACTCTCAAATATCATTAGATCACGTATCACTGTCATACACACATCATTAACGCTAGGTTGTATGACGTTGTTGCTAGCGATTTATTTACCGCATTTTAATATTCAAAGTAATCTTATTATTTACATTATTTCGTTTCTATTGGGATTATTCTTATCTGCCTCTGAACTGTTTTACACGGTAGTCAGTGAGATATCCACTAATGAAACACGTGGCGTTGCGATGAGCTTCGTCAATACGGGAATATTTTTACTGAATACGCTCATGCTATTTATTCCCTATTATTTTATCACTATCACTTCAACCAATTTTTTCACTTATCTTTGGGTACTTCCTTTTAGCATTATGCTTTCCGTTCTATTTGTTTATTTTGTGAATGAATCATTCAAGCTTAGCAACTAGGAGAACGACATATGGCAGATAAAGTATTCACACCTGAGAAAAAATTTATGCAACGTGCCATTGAATTAAGTAAACAAGCGGGTATAAAGGAAAAATCCGGTGGCGCTTTTGGCTCAATAGTCGTGTTAAACGGTGAGATCATCGGTGAAGGCTATAACGAAGTCGTCAAGCGTAACGATCCCACCTGGCATGGTGAAATCGCAGCGATCCGTGCTGCTTGTCAGCACATGGGTTCACCGCATATAGATGGCGCAGTGCTTTATACCAGCGCCGAACCATGTCCGTTATGTTACGCTGCTTGTTGTTGGGCGCATATCGGGCATATTTTTTATGCCGCCACCATGGAAGACACGACTCGATTAGGTGACTTCACAGACATTGATTACTATGAGCAATTGGCTTTACCCAAAGGTGACAAGAAAAAGCGCATCCAACTCAGTGAATTCATGCGTGATGAAGCGGTGAAAGTCTGGGAAGAGTTTCATAACATGCCAGGTCATGTACATTATTAAGTCGTATCGAACTAGTGAAAGGATGGTATTTGACCATCCTTTCGATTATTGAATTATCCGCGGCAAATTTTCTTGATCCCACACTGTCTTAACGCTAGGATTCGCCACTTTAATCAAACGATGGTGATTCCCATGTTGTTATTTCGCAAATTATCACAAAGTACTAGCACACAATTTACACAACCGTTTAAGACAACTCAATCAATCAAAACATTCTGCCACGAATCATTTGACTGGTTTCAAAAATTACAATTTCGAATAGATCGTGAACATGAACGTGCACGCGATATTCTCACAAAAACGCACGCCAATAATGAACGGGTGGCTGAAGTATACAAATCACACAAGTTAAAATGGAAAAATGCAGATGATAGAATCGTGCTGCGTGCAATCGATATCGAAAAAGCACAAGAAAAGGCTTTAAAAGCAGCTCAAAAAGATTCATCAGATAGTACGAAAACCTTCAAGCGTTAATTTGTAGAATTGCAAATGTGCTACACATTCTCAACAAATTAAACCGATCTTTAAGTCATCGTACTAGCAATTATCCATTAAATATTGGTGCGGCTGTTCATGATGATGTAGGCGCTTCACTCGCTTCCATCATCTGTGCTGCTAAAACCAATGCTATGGCGCACCTTCTTGACATGATACATGAAAATTGAGAAATTACAGATTCGCAGACGGTGTTAGCGATGAGTCTTGGGTAAAGTTATCATCAAGCATCAATTAATCATGGAGTAATATAGTGAAAACACGGATGGTTTTAGGTACTTATCTTTTAGCTGGGACATTTTTCTTTGCGGGTCATGTCAACGCTACCGGATTGGATGTGACGTGCGACGGTTTCTATTTAGGTCTTGGCCCCAGTTATAATACTGTTAACCTCACTCAAAACTCATGGGGGAAGGGGGTTTCCAACATCCAAACGAGCACGGGTGCTAACTCCAACGGCGTGGCGCAAGGTAATGGTGCGCCTTTTCATCACATCGACGATGTGCTAGCGCCGAGTTTACAAGTCGGTTATTTCAAACATATCGCAGATACACCAAATTTGTTAGGCGTTAAATTTTTCTATCAATATCTGGATACGACTGCGACAAATTCTAATCTTTTTATTCCACAATTAGGACAGACGACCAGTGCAATCACCGGTGTGACCAGCCCACTTTATGGTTATGTGAATGGAAACTCCGTCCAAGCAACGACTAACCAAGAAGTCGCTTTGTTAGTTTATGCAGGACGATCATTCGGCAACGCTTCCATCTATGTCGGCGCAGGGCCCTCATTAGTTAATCTAAAATCCAAGAATTTTTACTCGATTGGCTATGCCAACTTTGAGGGAACCACGCTTAATGTGACAGGCTTGGTAAGTTATTCTTCGCCCTCATTTTGGGCATGGGGTGGTACCATGCAAATGGGCGCAACTTACTTCTATACACCCTCTTGGTTTGTCGATATGTCTTATACCTATACATTAACCAGTAGTCGAACGGTTAATCACCAACAAACCTTTGCAAATACATCCAATTTTGCAGGTACCACATACACCACATCAGGCACTTTATACACTAAAGATACGTTAAGTGTAAAAAACCAAACGTTAATGCTGACCATCAACAAGGTTTTTAACCTGTAATTAAAATGATCGAGAAAAGCAAGTGTATAATCTGGCTCGTGCAGAGCGCTAGGCAGATAAAGCTTGCTTAACCTTCCTATATACATATGCCATATATGATCTTACCAAGCATGAAGGGGCGGATGCCTCTCCGCACCTATGCCTGAAGCATTATCTGGGCATGGAAGTCATCTGCCTCATCAAATGAGGGTATGACACCTTAGTGCAGTCTTGCCACCCTTACGCCTACCTTTACAGAACATTTTCTTTACCCCAATATACGAACTATCGATAAATATACTTATCGTTAATAAATTAAATCAATTTTAAAATATTTAACAGACTCTACATAACGTAATATAATGAAACATGTATACCAATATTAAAAACACCATTAGGGAGATCCATACCATGGCAAGACCAGGTGTCACTTACGTGGAAGTCGCTGAAATCGCGAATCAATTGGTCGTTGAATCTAAAAACCCCACCATAGAACAAATACGATTAGTCCTTGGCACCGGTAGTAGCAGCACAATTGCGGCGCATCTCAAGAAGTGGCGAGCAGCCCAGCAGGATGCGACGCGTATCGCGGTGAAAACTCAGCTACCTACAGAGCTGGTTGGTTGCATCAAGGGCTTATGGGAACGTGTCATTGATGAATCTACCCTGGAAATTAACAGTATAGAGGCCCGTGCCAACCAGGCTATTGAGGCATTACAAAGCGAAGTTCAAAAGTATAAGACAAATAATGCGCGCTGGCAGAAGCTCTATGATCGCTGGCAAGAGGAGAAGGCCAGCTTAGTCAATACTAGCGAAGCCTTGGCTACTGAACTCAAGCGTGTACAGGCAGAACATGCTACTTTGAATTGTGAATATGCCGCATTGCGGGAGCAGTTAGCGGGGAAAAACGCCCATGTGGAAGAATTACAACGCCTACATTTGCAAACCCAGACTAATCTTGAACATTATCGTGAAGCAGCGCGTGAGCAACGCATGCAAGCACAAGCGCAATACGAGCAACAGCAGCAGCAGATGCTTATTGAATTAAATGCACTCAAACAAGAAGCACAATCCCATCAAGCACAATTACAAGGATTGATACAGGAAAAACAATTACTCATACAAAAATCGAATACTTTAGAAGCGCAATGTACGGAACTCAGGGCAACTCTCTCAACACAAAATAGTGAATTAGAACAGCAATCACAACGTCACCAAGCGTGTATGCAAACGAGTGAGCACTGGCAACAACAAGCACAAACGGCGCAACAAGCACTAGAACATGCCAATGCGCAATTGATGACGATGCAAATTGAACATCAATTGCTACGACGCGAGCATGATCAGATGGTGGTGAACGCAACTGAAACTCGCCATGCTCAAGAACATCTCTTGCAAGAAAAGATGTTACTCATACAAGAAAAAGCCCAACTTGAAGGACGATTACTACAGTTACAGCAAATACTCGATAAGCAGCGCAAACCAGCTATGGCCTGACTAAGCTCATTGAAATCTAAGTATGGATAGTTCGACACGGTCATGATAAAGCCACCATAGATTTGTTGTCAGGGTGAAGTCATGGCCTTACCCACAAGTACAGCTTCAGCGTTTTGTCTGTCATCCCACAGCGAGGGCGACCCCTCGCTCGAGACGGCGTCTTGAGGGATGCCTCCTCGGGGTCAACGGGGGGTTGTAGGGTAGGTAAAATCGCAGCGTGCCAACCATTTCCTTCGCCAGACGATGTAAAAATCATTAGATGATGGGTAGGCTGCCAAACCCGTTCGCGCCGAGGAAGCGTCCTGATGAGGCACGTAGTGCCGTCTCAAAGGGCGCTGTCTCGATGGGTGTCCACCCTACCTTTACTAATAATCGAAATATTATTTGTGGGTAAGGCCATGGGTGAAGTGCGCGGCACGGCACTCTGGTGGTCTAAGTTTCAGATAGCGTGTGTTATACACTCGAAACAACATTTCAACATAGGCAACAATCTTTTTTTTGGCTACATTTCAGTGATGCTATTACGATGTTCTGGTGCTGGCGGCAACGCTTGACTCACCGGCGTTGCTACTGTGGCTTGTCGACTAAAAAGCGAACCGGTGTACTTACTCACGTGTTGCTGCAACGCCTTTAACGGCGTTTTGGCGAGTTTCACGGTTTCTTCAGTTTTGCGTGAGCAATAGTGAATGGCATTAGAGAAAAATCCGGCAATTAAAATCAAAGATAAAATTTCTACCAAGGGTTTAGGTAGATATTGATGTGCGTTATACGGCAATGCGAAGTGATTATCTTCTAAATGCAAGTCACGTGGTAAATATGCAAAAAATAAGGCAATACCGAGGGCTGCACCAATAATGTTGGTCCATTTTTTTGCATCTAAGGACTTGACCCACGTTTTTATTTCTTCCTTTGTCCCATGTAGGGGAAAACGTTTGATGTCATTGATCAGAAAATCAACCGATTTCCCGAAACGATCATAAGCGTTAATCACTTGTCCGGATACGAGCACTGGGATAACAATCCAATAGAAGGCTAGTGGTAGCGCTTCAGCTAGCTGTGAATCTACATTAGGAAATGAGGTTATGTCTTTAGCAGTGAGATTTATGGGTGTATAAATGCCTAATGACCAGCCAACAACGGTACCAATGGCAGCGAAGATTCGCTCACCCATATGTTGGTCAGTAGGATAGGTTGTTTGTTGACGTGCTTGTGACATGATGTAATGGATGCTTATAGTTATAGTAATACGACATTTTACGCTAATAAGCTTATGAAATTATTAAGATATTTAGCTTCGGTACGATTTCATTTTGAGGTGCCAGGGGGCCAGCAGGTTAGACGCTGTACGTAAGAATAAACGTCATGGCGCCCGACAACCTCACACATTGCATGCAGATCAATTCTTTGGAGGCATTGGCAGAGCGTTTGCATTATCAGTGGACTCATCCAATGGCTCTTTTCCATCCCCTAATGTGAGAGTGACTGCTGCTGTCGTCTCCTCAGCATTTTTCTCCTTGAAGAAAGACATTTGTCGCAAATGTTCAGGTAAATATTTTTCGTGTGAGGTGAAATCCACGTTGAAATGGGTACGTTTGCCTATTTTATACGTGTACCTATGATCCACAATTTTAGAATGTTTTTCATCATCATAAACAGACATTTCGCCAGTGAGTGTCGTGACAATATCGGAATTGAGTTTGCAATTATAATGCGTTACCTGACTCTGTTCGAGTATGCCCGCAGCATTCAGTGATGATAAAACCGCTGAAATATTTTGATAACCTTGTAAATCAGTAATACCATTAATGATAAACCGACAATTTGGATTAGAAAAAAAGATTGCCTCCGGATTGCTCTCGTTCAACCATTTGTCTAATGCTGTATAGTCATATTGAAAAAATAACTTATCTCCATTAAATTGCGACATTTCGTCATGTTTGTATGGATTCTGTATTCTAAAACCCCTTTGTTCATGTTTTATCGGTGATTTTGTATTTGGTTTGATTAAAAGATGAATGAATATCAGCGCTTCTTGGCCCTCATAGCTATCCTTAATGGTTGAACCGTAGGCTGATTTTAAGCCGCTTGTATCCAAGTAAATTGAACGCTGTTCATACGCGCCAGGTAACCACCAATTATTGTTATTACCGCCTATTAAAGTGATACGAATTTGTTTTGAAGGGAAATGATGACTTATCATTGTAGCAAGTGCCGCAGCGTCTTTACATTTATCAAAATGGAAAAACGCCTGACCTTCTTTACCTTGTACAAAGCCGCATATACACTCACAAATATGCTGCGTCATAAATCCGTTAAAATTATGTGGTTTGTCTGCAGGTAGAAATGCATAACTCCCCATTTGTACAAATAAGTAATTAGTTTCCTTTTCTCCCACATCTTCACATAAGTTAGTTGTACTGTGTCTATTTATCATTTGAGTTATTTACCTGTTAACGATGATACAGTGTATTATAATTAACCATTTATTAAGGTATCCTTAACGCGCAAGGAAAATTATAAAACATTTTTTCAAATGAAAAAGATACAGGGGGTTATAAGATGGCCTACCCCGGGATGGTACTTCAATATCCCGGGATAAACTCTATTTAAGATGATGCTATAAAAAAGCCTATGGTCGCTACAACGTTTCAATCTATATTTGCGCTACCGGATAGGCTTGAGATAAGTCAGCGCGAAACGCGTCTTCCATCGCATCAATCCACTTTTCAATCTTTTTCAGCGTTTGCAGCACATTAGGATCGCGCTTTACAACAGCTTGAGCTTTTTGGAGATTTTCTTGATACCACTCAATGTCATTATGATAATAATGCTTAAGTTCTTCGCTAAAGTCTTGTCCAACACTGACGACTGCATTTTTTAACAACGTAAGGCGTTCAGTCAGTGAAGCAATTTTAAGATTGGCTTGTTGTTGTGCATTTTGAGATAAGGGTGTACTTTTTGTAAAAAATGACCCGACAAATTGGATAGACTTTTTGATGAGATTCGCTTCAACAGCGATCAATCCAATCGCACCGGCATTAACAAAATCATCCATGATACTTTGTTTCGGTGTCACTCGTTGACTCGATAGCAAATATGTCATGGTTGGCGTTTCACATTTTAATTTGTGCTCAGCAAAAAACTGAATGGGTTGGCATTGTGATGGCAACGGCATCTGCTGTGAAAGTAGCGGTGATTGTGTACTCACATCACCTTCTTGACCTTTTTGGAAAATATCTAATGTATCTATGCCATTCGTACAAGAAATAATGCTACTCAAACTTTCCATTTCGTTGAGCGGAAATTGCCGTGGCGCGCAAACTAATGATGAGTTCGCGGCTGATTGATTGGTATTAGCACTTTGCTTAGCTTGTGGTTCACCTAATTTAGTTGATGGCATAAAGCCAACTTCTTGTTGATTGACCTTAACATCTGGTTGATACAACGGGCGTGCGTTGTTTTGCTCGATATAGCGACGTGGCGATGGTGAATGTTGTTTCAATGATTGCTGCATTTCATAAGTTGCTTTGACTTGTAAGTGAATAATTGACTGTGCTGCACGAATAACTCGTAAAGATTCCTTTACCTGTGGTGCATCTAATGAAATGGCGTCATCATCAATGAGTTCATTTTCTATACGATTTAATAATGACATTAAGTCATAAAACGTTGGATTGATAGTTGCAAATCGTGCCCTATACCTATCACTCACCTTATCAAAATATGGCATCATTTTATCAATCAGTAACAAAACGATTTTTTCGTTGATGATATCGGCCTTTGTGGGTTGTTGTGAGCGGATGATTTGTAATGATTCAAGCTCGATTTGAAATTCATGATAAACATCTATGATTTTCTTAATTGGCTCTATATGGGTTGACAATTCATTTGGCGGATACACTTTTAGTGTTAATTTGGTACCAAATTTTGGCTTCTGTATCACTTCTTCTCGTTGTGGAGTAATCAGTGCACCACCCTGTCTTAGCGTTGGATCTTTAGGGTCGGCATGCAAAATAGAGTGACCAATGACATTATCCATATTGAGTGAAACAGAATTTGATACAATGGTGTGGGACACTCTTTCAGGATACGTATATTCACCTTTGGACTTTGAGTTATTAATATCATTGCTAATTTTTTGTCGATACACACCCAGTGCATGATCAAAACATATTTCAGCGACCATATGGAATTTTGCGCCACCCGCTGTCGTGCAATCAAAACTACCGGTATAATAGGTGGCACCCTTATCTTGATTCTTCAGATCGGGTAGTAAGGCATTGGGTATTTTACGTAATAAAGCATCTCGTGCATCCAAATGGTGTTTTTCAAATACCAAGTATTCGTCAACAATCTCACCAAATAGTATCTCATTTACTTGATACAGTTGTACGATATTCGCACCTTGTCTTTTCATTGACTCAAAATTATTTTGTAATTTTGTCGTTTTAGCTATTAGTAGTTCTAGGTTTTTATATTTTGTATCGCGCTTAATCAATTTCTTAAAATGCTCGATATAGTTATTTGTCGCGTCGACTAATTTACTCAATCCATTTATATATTTTGGCGTATTAGCATGTTGAATATTTTGTATAAAAACACCAAATTTATTTTGAAAGTGTTCGGTGACTTTATTAAGATGAAGCGACATATCATTGATCCATGCCGTAGGATTTTCTGCTGAAAAGTCTACGTTCACAGTATTGGGATAAATGGGGTCTGTATTATAGGGTATCGCTTTACTAAAGACATTGATCGCACCGTGTTGGCCACACTGTATATAAATCCCAATATTTCTCACAGCATTTTCTGAATAGAGCACAGGTAAGGTACCTAGAGATAAATGAAGATTGTCCGGGTACTTTTGCGCGAGTTCATCCAGTTTGCCTAATATATATTGTAATTCATCTTGCGTAAGTGGTCCTGAAGTTGGATGTGGGTAGAAACCAAATTCATTCAAGGTAACACGCGTTAAATTGTTTTTGTGAGTAGATTTCATCGTACCGTAGCAAGATATAGCCTCATCATGGTCAGTCTCGACCTCAGCTTTTGAGGAGGTACTGGTTTGCTTTTCTTCCCCGGTTAAAGGTTCAAAATTATCCTCGATGTGAATTCGTATGGCTTTTTGTGCCAATTCGGCAACAAATTCAATCATGCGAGCAAGTGTTGTCTCCCTCATTTCATTGGGAGGATTTTCCAAACTGAACTCACCATGATTCTTAATCTCATGATGCGCAATGATTTCTCGAATAATGATGTTTTCATTTTCGGCTTTTTGAGCCCGTCCGTTTAGTTTCCTTATAACCGCTTGAAGTGTTTGGTCGACATTATGGCTAGTAGATTTCTTTGTCATTATTCGGTCTCTTTGTTTTGAATCAATGCTGTATAGGACGAGATACTGAGAGTTAATAGAGAATAGTAAAGGAGTTAACTTAAGAGACTATTAAGAAAATACAGAATTGGTCTTATTATCTTCTCTACATCACAAAAATCATAAAATAATAGCCTGGGTGCAGCGTGAAGCGCGTCACCCGGGAGGGACCGCGCGAAACGAAGAAAAGCAAAAGGCCGGCGCACGCACATTCACGAAAAATCACACAGCCTTCGAGATGGCACTTCGTGCCTCCTCAGGCCGAACGGGGGTTTTAGGGTACGAACGGGTTTGGCAGCGTGCCCGGCTCTTGTTTTTCAATGTTTAGGCAATTCTGGTTGCCTTAGTGATAGGTGAAGTTCAATCATCACCTGAAAAAACTATTTTGCCGGCGGCAAAAAAATGTTATTGATTGAAAGATTACTCACTCTTGGGCAAGATTATTGTTGATGCTTTATAATTCACAATTTTATTCATTGCATAATTATAGGTAATTGTAAACATAGCCTCTTCCTCCCCCTGACGATACTGTGACAACGATCTAAATTGTGATAAATCAGGTGCAAACAACAGATTGGCGATGCTACCATCTTGTCTTTCTTTTAGTGAAGCACCAAGTAACATCGCATTGACAATAGTTTCAAATAATGGGGGATAAATGCCAGACTTATTACGTCCCATTAATTTGTCGAATAGACCTTTGAAAAAGGGCACACTTGGCGGAAAATCATAGTGCACTCGATCATAACTTTTAAATTGCAAACTAGAAGCAAATATTTGTCCATCGCGACCAATAAATTCGCGCATCACATCCACAGGTAAATTATTCAATAAGCCACCATCGTAAAGCATTTCAAAATTTTTCACAAAAGGCGGTAGTACACCTGGTATCGCGGAAGAGCTACGCAATGCCTCCCAGGCTAAGCCTCGTGTATGAACCACTTGCTGTTTGGTGGTGAGGTTAGAGGAGATACAGAAATAGGGTAACCATAAATCTTCAATCTTAGTTTCATAAAAGTATCGTTGCATGCCATTGGTTAACGGGTTACCACTATAGAAAGAAATCGCTGGCCAAGTAAGATGGTAGAAACGGATCGAGCGTTGTGATAGCATTTTGAAACGTTCGTATGTCTCGTAAAATTGTGCATAGTTATCCGTGTTTATGTAACAAAGGCCCATACCCGCACCGACACTCGTACCACCGATCGCATCGATAGGAATATTGGCATCTAGCATTGCTTTGATCACTGCAACATGCGCGATGCCTTTCGCAGCGCCTCCTCCTAACACCAGCCCATGCGCATTCCCTGTCATAAAGCGTAAAAGTCTTTGATAATCTGCTTCGTAACCATCACGAATGTGATGATGTAAAATGAAATGATTATGCGCCAACCATTTTTTAGTGTTTTTAGGTTTTAAGACGTGTTTATCATGAATGAGCACTAACTCGGTTCTTATATTAGGAATATGACTTATCTGTGCCAATTTTGCTTTGGTATTATGTTCAAAAAACACTTTGCTATTCGCTGTGGTGACGATGTAAATATGCGTTAGTATTTCTGAAAGTTTGTTAATGACTTCAGGATCAAATTTTTCCATGTAAAGATAATGATTACGTGATTCTTGTTGCGCATTAGTCGCCATTTCAAGAATCGTTGTAATATTTCTATCACGCATGGTGAAAAATTCACTCTGCTTAGTATTCAAGCCATTCTTGAGACGTTGGTATAATAGTTCTGTATGATTATTTTTATCGATAGCAACAATCACACAGTTAATCGCTTTCTTTTTACGCGCAATGAGGTCAATGACGCGTAAAGATCGATTAACAATTAACTTTGACATATCTTCAAGGATGCTTGGATGATGTTGGCATACTTGAACGAAAATACGACTCGGTAATTGCAGTAATTCAGTTGCGACAACAGCTTTCACTGTGATACTGCGTGGCTCGCCAGATAATGCGCCTAATTCACCAACGGCTTCGTTAGGATTGATGGCACCAATTGTGATCGTACCTTCGTGTGGTGTTGTCATCACCGCATGTAATTTACCCGATACAATAATATATAAATGATGCGAAGGATCACCTTGCTCAAACAATACATCCCCTGGTTGCAAATGTTTTATATAGATAAACGGGACAATATCGTTGAGGTCTTCCAATGATAATCCCTTAAAGTACTGACATTTTCTAACGAGATCAATGATACTTATTTTGTGTTTATGGGTCATGGTCAGTTAATCCTTTAGATTCTGGCGCCTCTTGGCAGAATTAAGTGATTCTATATGCATTTTCTGTAATGTACCTAAACGTTCTAACTGAATCAGAGCCTCTTGGTATCCTAAATCAACCATCATTTGTTCTTCCTGAGGCTGCGTGACAGTCAATACTTTGAGGTGAGAGATATCTGGTTGGATCAAAATATCAGCGATGGCGCTGTTATAGCGTTCTTTTGTTGATGCGCCTAAAAATAATGACTCCAAAAACGTTTCAAAAAAAGGAGGGTACTTATAACTGCCAAAAATCAAATGCAATTTTGAAAGTAAAATTTTCATCAACGGCAATGTCGGGGAAAACTTTGTATTGGTAATGGGTATGCGACGTTTTTCAAATGAAGAGGCAATCAAGACATTTCCTTGACCCACCAGCTTACGCATCACATCTACCGGTAAGATATTCAGTAACGCACCATCATAAAGAAGTTGCCCATGGTAGGCTAATGGAGGAAACATACCCGGTATCGCGGATGCGGCACGTAACGCCTCCCAAACGAGGCCCGTGCGATGGACCATTTGCTTATCTAAAGAAAGATTCGATGAAACGGCAAAGTAGGGTATCCAGCTATCTTCCAAATAAAGATCTTGAAACAAACGCTTTATCATTTGCGTCAATGGTTCTGCACTGAAAAGCGAAATGCTGGGCCAAGCTATGTGTTTCCACTGAAGCGATTCGCCAAAAGCATCACGCAGCTGGCGAGCTGGCACAAGATAATCATTTTCATGACAATAAAAAGCATAGCATGCCGCCATGCAAGCACCAGCACTCGTACCACCGATCGCATCAATACATACCCCCTTAGAAATCAGGCCGCTAATGACGCCCATGTGCACAAATCCTCTGACACTCCCGCCACCGAGTACAAGGGTATATGCTTCACCTAATAGAAAGCGGGCCATTCGCTGAAAATCAGCGACGTGTTGCTCACGTATGTGGTGGTGTAATGAAAAATCAGCTTTTTTCAACCAACGTGCTGTACCTTTGGGGCGTTGCGTATTGGCCGGGTGAATGAGAATAAGCTCTAAGCGAAACTTGCGACTATCATCTTGATGAACGCCAATATCATCAAGTATCGGGTTAAAATTCGTCTCTTCTTTTGCAAGGGCGGTCAAATATAAATGGGTGATGTTATTACGAAAGGTATCGAATAACTCCTTATCCCATGTCTTTGTATATATAAAAATGGCATGTTTACTACGCTCAGTATCGACGAGACGTAACAATCCCTCAATACTCATCTCCTCTGTGTTAAGAAAGTGGGCATCGCGGTATTTAAATTGTCGTTTCAATTGTTCGGCAATATGTTTTTGATTGATGGCTGGATTGGTGGCAACAATAATGGCAAAGGGTGGGCCATAGGCTGGCAATATCGTCTGGATACTATGTAGTGATCGCTTGATGATGGTTTGTGATATTTGTGAAAATAACGCAGGGGTCTTACTACACAGTTGAATGAAATCCTCACTGGGCAGTTTGATGAGGACGGCGTTAGTAATAGCGCGTACATTTAAACTGCGCACTTGGCCAGAGAGTGCGCCTAATTCCCCGATCGTTTCCATTGGGCTGATATCGCCAATAATTTGTTCACCAATATCTGGTGTTACTAAATAACTCGCGCACTTGCCTTGAATAAGAATGTAGATATAGTTGGAGGGATCCCCTTGCTCAAATAAAATCTCACCTTTAGCAAGATATAGTTTTTCACAATGTGGTAATAATAGTGTTAGTTGTTCAGTGGGAAACATGCGAAATAAGCTGCAATTTTTGAAAAGTTCGAGCAACTGATCTTGATCTGACATAGACTTGGCCCCATTCCGTTGGGAGAAAGCAAGACAGCATCCAGCGCACAATCTTATGTGCAGCCGTATGTATATGTATAGCATTGAAAGGAAACCGTGGGCAACTATCGATTAAGGTGAAGTCTTGACAAATTGATAGAGATGTAACACCGCCGTCAGTGTCACGAGACTCACGAAAAGGACTGCGAGGGGCACAAAAGCATGTGGTAACCAGATCATGGTCACAAAAAAGAGGAATGCTTCGGCGCGCTCGATGAGACCAACGCTGTAGAAAAAACTCTTATGACCATGATTGCTGGAATGAATGCCGACGACGAGAAAGGACGTGATACATAAATAACAACTACCCAGCATAGCAAGCGCAGGCCATGCTCGTGTGGAAGGATCTATGGCAAATAAGCCGATGATCACGGCGAGTTCAACCAGACGGTCAGCAAAGATATCAAGAATACTCCCCCAGGCTGAACTAGATAAGGTGAAACGTGCGACAGTGCCATCCAGGATATCTAGATAGCCGCTGATCACTAACAATAGGGTGGCCGTGTATGACCAACCAGCCATGAGCGCTGGGAGGCAGAGTAAGCCTGAGATGCAAGATGCGAGGGTGATGAGGTTCGCAGGGATGGCATGGCATCGCTTTGCGACAGGATCGACGCAGAGTGCTTGAATATGGGGCCTCAGGAATGCTTCTAGCATGGTGACCTACCTAGGGGCGTTAGTCGCAGACATAAAAAAGCAGGCATGATCGAAAAACCCGAATTTGATAAGTGGATGTCTCAGTAAGGCTTTAGGCTCCCTCATAAAGAGGTATGCTCACCACATTAACTTTCTGACTTCCTCAGGTTTGCTTGTAGGGTTTCGATCATAACCTGCTTGTGGGGGATTATACCTCGGTTAAAACGCAAGTCAAAATGCTTTTTTGCGGTAAGCCGTTTGTTTCAGATGGCGCATGAACGCCCCTGAAACTTACCCCACCAAGCGTGCAGTCGGAACTAAACAGCTAAAATAGCTGGCAGGTGAGGTTGGATTAGCGTAGCGTCACCCAACCAGACACACGCCATCACCAGCGCCACACACGATCAATGTTATGTCGCCACCAGTTTACTTGAGGCTAAGGCCTTATCAGCTAAGCCGTTGGCTGCGCGATTAACTGCTGTGCGATGCCGTTCGCTAAAAAAGCTAATGCCACCACCAAAGAGTAATAGAGAGCCACTTCCGTAGAGTCCGAGCGCAATCGGCAGCCCCACACCGGTGACAGCCAATGCTGTTGCAGCGATAAGGCTAGCTGTCCCCACGATGACAGTGATGATGTCGAGGATGGTGCGAGCGCGTGAGGTATGTCGTACTAATGAGTTAGCGTGTTTGCTAAGCGCCGAACGATTAGGTTCTGTATTCTCCAGTGGGTTGCTCACTAACTGTGTAGAGAGTGAAATCGTACTTTTAAGCGTTTCTAATTGCGTGATAGGTGTCTCATATTTTTTGAGGTAATCCGCTGCTAATTGATCGGAAGCTTTAAACATGGCACGACCTTGTTGATGGAGCTTTTCATGGTGTTGACGCGATGATTGACCATTATCAGCAACTGGCATTATATTTGCCGGATCGCTAGCCTCATGCAATTGTGAAAGCGCATCAATCACGCTTTCATGTGCGGTAATTCGCTCACTAATCTTCTCAATGACGGTCAATAATTCTTCGAGTTGTTCAAGTGACTGCGATTTTTCCAGCTGCTTTTTGATACGCGCAAGCTGCGCATCATACCACGCCAAGATTTTAGTCTTCGCTGCATGAAGGTGAATGGCTTCAGCAGGGAGTTTATCAATACAAGTCGCCATTGCAGTTTTCGCATGAGTAAGTTGTGGTAGCTTAGCACGCACTAATAAACGTTGCGCGTCTATTAAAGCCTTATTGACCGTTGCCTCACCTCGTGAAAAAGCGGCTTGTAAACACTTTTGTTTTTGCGCTATTGTGACTGGCGAATTTTCATCTATCGCATTGATAATGTCGATGATTTGTTTTTGTAGGTCAGTGATCTTTGGTGGCGTATCTTGATTATGAGCATGAATATATATATTAATATAGGCAAGAAGATAAGATTTTTCTGCTTCATCTTCAGCGTTCCCTAGCTTTATGAGCAAGCTAGTCAGGATTTGTAATTCTTTTTGATGACCCTCACCAAAATTAGGTAGAACGTCTAGCAAAATGTTTTGTTGATTTTGCAGATGATGAAGTGAGACCTTGGATGCTATCTCAGCATCTGTAAACGTATGTGCTAATGATTGATAAACCTGATACACGATAGGGTAATCAAACAATTTCAGGAAACAAGCGTCAGATGGGTTTTTCGCAAAAGTCTCTAAATCCGCGAATAAATTTTCTCTAAGTTTTTTATCACCTTTATTGTTGTCGCTAAAGAACATCTCTAGATCATGGTGTGTGAGTAATGTATGGATTAGGTCAATATATTTGCGCTGCAGAGCATCTTTATTTGTATTCTTAATGAGCCATAAATCATCTTTTAACAATGAATATTTCCTGACATCCTCGCTTAACACCGGTACGGCTATCTCAGCCTTAACGGTGTTATTTAGCGCTTGTACTGTTACAGTAGCTACTTTGATTTTCTCATATGCGGCGGTGACTTCATTAAGATTGTATTTATCATGTTTTTCTTTTTTATTGTAATTATTCTCTATATCCTTCAAGATTTCCGCTAATGCTTTGTCACCCTCTTTTTGTATAAATTCTTTGAATGCATTCAAATCTAATAATGCTGTTCGAATAGCGTTTTGTCTGTCTAAAAATAATGTTGTGTATTTATGAGCAGATTTTTCAGACCCAATGTATTGACGCATGATGCCAGCAACCAGTGTTTCTGGCATTAATATCGCTTTGAGAAAAGCAGTCCATTTACGACGATTAAAATCAGGGTGATTGATGACGCTTGTTATTTGCTTATCATAAAAAGGATTGGGTCTTTCAGGCGTACCAGGATTAATCAACGCGTTGTATGCTAAGGTTTTCGTCCGTTTAGGAAAAGATGTAATTTCCTCTTTACACACGGGGAAAGCCTTAGCCGGCTCAAGTTTTACTCCTCGACCTTTTTGATTGGGGTGAATGCTAACAAATTTTGACACCTCAAACCAGAAAGCTTGGCCCAAATCAATTCGGACAATGTCGCCATGCTCATTAAACCCCCAGTTGCCCTCATGTAAGTCATTTTCAGCAAATAGATATTCACTCACTAATAGCTCTATGAGACCTTTATCTACCAATTTGCCATAATTATATTCACTTTGAAATTCAAGACGCGTTTTTTTTATGTTTGTTGGCAGCTGCTGATACTCTGCTTTAAGTCGCTGATGGAAAGAAACAAAACCGGGAATGGCTTTAGAAGATAGACTCACGCGTCGATCTTCATCATCATACACCGCTCTATTTTTTGGCGCACGATCATAGCCCAAAAAAGCGCGATGTAATGCAGCAATCGCAGATTCTATCTCAATAATTTTACCAGGCATGCCATCGTGTTTTTTTACATAATACGTATTTGATGAATTCTTTTTATGGTGGGATGTGACTGAAGAACTGGATTTTTCTAGTTTTTGCTTAGCTACACAAGGTTCAAACTCAGACAAACGCCGTGATTTCTTTGGCAATGTTTGCTTAGCACATTTAATAGCCTGGAGATGCGTACGAAACGCTACTAACGTTGCATACTTGGGATCTTTCTTGGCTGCCTTTTCGATACCATAAGTTGAAAAAATAACATGAAGCACACGTAACATTTCCGTGACATCCGGTTCGATCCCTTTATCCGTTTGACATACACAACTAAATTTTAATGCACTGTTACTGTCCACCATCACAAGCGTCGGCTTGCTTTTGATCCAAAGTAAAGCGGAGGTGGTTTCAATAGCGAGTTTATCTAATGAAATGGTAGACGCTTCTTCACGTGTCATTTCAAGCACGATGAGATTCAGTTGAGGTTGCTTTTGTCCGTCATAACCGAATTCAATGCTAAAGTCGTGGTAACCTTTATCATTTTCAATATCAATTCTTATCAACGCCATAATTACTCATGTTTTCATATAGATAATTTAGTCATACTATTTTATGGGTTAAAGCTTAAAGTAACCTTAAAGCGGGCAGGTTTTTGGTGGATTATTTTTGTACACAACAAAAATCATAAGCTAAAGGTGGTGTGGGTACCCCTCGAGACGGCCGCTATGCGGCCTCCTCGGGGCGAGCGGCGGTAGTAGGGTGGGGGCTGCCGTCGCACCCCTCGAGACAGCGCCCTTCGAGAAGGCACTACGTGCCGTCTCAGGACGTTCCTCGGGGCGAAAGGGTTGGCGGCAGCCCACCTCTTCATACTGGTTTGGTACAGTACATAAGATGGTGGGCACGCTGCGCTTTGCCCATCCTACTCAACTTTAAGAGGCCGCATCGAGCGCGAACGGTTTTGGTGGCAGCCCACCCGACTTAACCCAACGGTTCACTACGCCGATGTGACGGCGTACACATGATAGTCATTGTGCACATCTGAACCCGTGATTTCCTTGATCAACTCAGGATGGGTGAGCGCCAGTTGCGCTATACTGGCGCAATACTCTTTTTTCTCGCTGCAAAGGGCCGTCAGCACATAATTCGGCTTGTACGTGAGTAAATGGTTATACAGTGATTCTGCATCAAAATGCGACGGCAACGGTATCAGTTGGTTATGACCATAGAAAATGCCTATCACTTGACGTGGGTAAGCAAGTAATCGCGTCTCTGGTTGCTGATAGAGGTGTTCGTAAACAAAATTTGCTTGTTGTGGATAATAGTGATGAATATTAGATAACCCTGCCTGCAAAGGATAGATGCGATAAGGTGTATTGATGTGTGCATTAGTTTGCAGCATCACGGAGACACTCACAAAACCGCATACGCCGATGATAATCAACACCTGGCGATAGCGACGTAACCCGTGCGTCACAGGCATGCCTAATCCGGACATCGCTAATAAATCACCCAAATCGGGTGGTGTTTGTCGCGGGAACCAGCGTTGCTTCAGCATGCTAAAAGCCGCTCTCGACACAATACGTGCCATTTGCCAACGCATTCGCCAGCGTTGCATCCACGCTGTCGCACTGAAGTAATCGCTAGCAACGATCAAGACTGCCGCGACTGCAAGGATGTGCAAACCTAAACGCAAACTGTACGCACCGAAGACAAACCACAAGAGGGTTGCAGGGAGCACGAAACTTAACAAAATTAAGCGCGGATAAAAAGAACGCCAGGCAGCACACACAGTTAAAATGGCGAGTAACAACAAGGAAGGACGCAGCCATAGATACTTATAGAGTGAATAGACAAAGGTGCGCGCGAGCTCATTCAGTTGCATGGTGTAAAAATTACTATCGTGTTGCAACGACGTCGCAATCACACCCGTGTTGTCATAAAAATGTGTCCCAACCGTCACGAGCCAAACAAGCGGTGGCAGCAGCAATAACATTAACGCTAAGCCTTCCGCTTTGTGCCATTGCTTCTCGCGTAAGTTTTTGCTGATCAATAACAACGGCAAACTAAAACATGCCCATAGTAACCCAGGTTGTTTGCTGAGTGAGGCGCCGGCACCGCAGAGTACAGCGAGCCATAAGAAACTTTTCTGCCGAGTATCATTGAGATAGCGCAAGATAAACATCACAGAAGCGCTCAACATTGCGACTAACATAGGGTCCGCATAGCCAATCGCATAAAATTTGTAGTAGCTGAGGTGTGTGAGGGGCGGGAACACCACACAGGCGATTAGCAACAAATACAAGAATACATGCTGCGCTGTGCGTGCACTTGTCACAGTAATCGCCTGCATCGTGATGAATGGGAATACAACGACTAAGGTTTTGACAACACCCTGATATTCGGTGGTTCCTAACAGTTGATACGCATAGGATAGAAATAAAGGAAAGAGGGGTGGATATCCCATCATGGCAGGTGTGTCACCATGATAAAATTGCATGGCCCAATAATTCCAGCTGGCAAGCGCATCATTATGCATGAAGGTACTCAATCCACACATCGCCACCAGCGGTAAGCAAATGGCGAGATTGATGCCCAACATATCAAGATCTTCTGAACGCCAAGCAAGCGCATTACTTCGGAGATAGCGTGAGGTGCGCACACTGCCCACCACGATGAAGATTGCCGTCAGCAACCAGACAACCGGTGGCTGATAATGGCCGAATAGCCACAATGACCCGGCTACGCACGAAATCATGAGCATACTGACGAGCGGGATTGCCGTGGCTAACACCGGCGTACGTAACAACCGTGGTGCAACTGCGAGCGCTGGTAACACCAACAGTGACAACATCAGTGGTGCGGCAAAAACCAGATAGCATGTCGCCATTTCGAATAAATGAGAGATCATGTAGAAGACTCTTCTTTGAGGATGCCTGTGGGAAAGACCAACACTTTTTGAATGGCAAAGTTGACAAAAAAGACACTGACATCAGCAATGAGTTTGCTAACATAAACGTTTAACCTATACGCATCGATCAAACCAATCACTAACACATAACTTAAACTGAGTGAAAAAATTGCCAAGATAAGATAGCGTAAGGCATCAAAGATGACGTGATTGTCGGATTTGAAAATCATTTTTTTGCATAAGACAAAATTAAAGACGCCCGAGATGAAACGCGCCCCCACGATACTGCAAAATACTTGCTGACTCGCCAAAAAAAGCAGCGCAAAACATAAGAAATCAACCAGTGCAGAACTCGCTGATGCTGCCAAATAACGCAAGAAAACAAAATACACTTTCAGTGAGTCTAAGAGTGGGTTGAAATGGGAACTCTCATTATCATTGATGTAAATCGTGGCAATACTTACTTCACGAATGTCGATGTCCTTGCGTATAGCACGTAACAACATATCTAGTTCATACTCATAGCCCGAAGTAGGAATACGCAAAAGATCCGGCATGAGTACACGTGGGATGCCACGGAGGCCTGTCTGTGTATCGTACACAGATTTTTTCATGATGAGACTAAACACTTTTCGTGTGAGTGCATTCCCAAAACGGCTTCTGAGTGGCACATTTTTATTGAGCGTACGCGACCCCAACCACAAAACAGCCGGTTGTTGCACGAGTTTACTCATCAAGTGTTTTATATCGGCATAAGCATGTTGGCCATCAGCATCAGCTGTCACGATTCCCAATGAGGTTGGATGGGCGTTGAGCAGGTAATGATTGATTGCGGTTTTCAATGCTTGGCCTTTACCTAAATTCACCGCATGCGTGAGGGTGGTCACATTGGGATAGTGACTGAGTTGCTCAAAGACAGTGGCTGCATTGCCCGTCGATCCATCATTCACCACAATGATTGGCTGCTGTGGATTGTCTGTACAGATCGTTGTGACTAGCGTTAGCAACGCATCTGAGGGTTGATAGGCCGGTATCACAAGGGTGACGGGGCTAAGATAGGATGTTGCGATAGCGTTATTCAACAGTATTTATCTCAATAGGTTTAATACGGTTATGACATAAGGATAGGGCGCCACCATGCTGAGCCCATGGGTGCAAGATGTTAATACTTGAGACCTGAAAATGCAATGTGTGAATTAGGCTAGTGTGACGGATGGGCGATGCCAGCTACTCTTTACTATGCCAAGGATCGACGCTTTTTGCTATCATCACTATTAGGTCATGCATGACCCCACAAGGATCATCAGCATAGGAATGTTTTCATGGATAAGATTCGCAGCTTTATTGTTCACTTGCTCTTCATACTACCAACCATCGTTTATGCTGACGATGCCACTTTTGGGGGCTCAGGTGCGGCACCGATACCCATGCGACAAAGCGATGTGGCAATGGTGAGTGAGAATATCGTGATCACCGGGCATGACATTGATCGTGCAAACTTTCAAGGGGAGTGGCAATATGATTGCCACTATACTTTCAAGAACAATGCCGCGAAACGTCTTAGCTTTCGTATGGGCTTCCCTTTTCCAGTCAATGACGAAAGTGGCAATACCACCGCACCAGCAGGCTATCATTTGAGTCAAGGCGGTGCATTGGTCCATGATTTTACCTTGCATGTGCGTGGTCAGCTAACACCGGCGCAAAAATTTAAAATCACTCCGCTGCCCGATAAGCATTTACACTACACTGATGCTTATCTTTGGGATATCACCCTGCAGCCCAATGAAACCGTCAACATTACCCATCGCTATATCACAGGTATCACGTTTAATGTCATCGGCCAACATGACGTCGCTTTTGTGCTGAAAACAGGCGCTTTGTGGCACGGTGGTACCATTCACGACGCAAGGTTGATAGTCATCCCTAACACGCCAACCCGATTGTGCTTAGAGCTTGAGCCTAAAGCGACTTACGCAGTACCAACACCACCAGGGATGCGTATTGTCGGGGAAGGGCAGCAGAGAAAATATCTATGGCAGCTTAGCAATTTTCAACCTAAAGATGATTTACAATTGTGTCTAATTACAGCAAAAAATTATGTACGTTACTTTATTGTTAACCCATTAGTGTATCAAACAGCTGATCGCGCCATTGATTTACAGAAATTGCATGCCAATGAATTGCGCTTACTCAAAAATACGATTTATGCGCAATATGGTCGTGCGTTCAGCGATCCTTATTTACAGGCATATTTTACTTCACAATGGTGGTATCGTGTAAACCCGCATTATACAGATGCTTTGCTGACCGAAGATGATCGTAAAGCGCTCGCATTAATTAAAGTACCGCCAGTGCAAACTAAAACAAGTGTGCTTTGAAATATAATTTCAACTTGGTGAGCTTTGAGAGTGTCAAACGCTTGCTAAACACGTCATAGTCATGTTGCTTGAGCATTCGTAACACTTCAGTACCACCGAGCCAAACACATTTGAGATAGTGACGTAAGTGTCGATCCGTGACAGCTTTTAATAACGGTTTACCTTCATCAAACAACTGTTGCGTTTGTTCTGCCATGTAAGCAATAGCTCGAGAGAGTTGCGGATTATTTTTACGTGAACTGACGACCGCATCATTGATATGGAATTTTTTCAGCACTTCTCTTGGCAGATAGATACGGTTTTTTTCTAAGTCTAGATTCACATCTTGCAGAAAATTAACCCATTGTAAACCCGTGCAGATGGCATCTGAATATGCGATTGATTTAGCATCACTAATGCCATGAACATTTAAAATCAATCGTCCAAAGGGATTGGCGGAATATTGACTATAAATGCGTAATTGATTCAAGGTTTCTATAGGCTCAAATAAAATATCCATTTTAAATGCAACTAATAAACTCAAGAAGGGTTCAACAGGGAGACGACATGCTTGAATAGTGTGTTGTAAGGCGATAAATAAAGGTGTTTGCGGTACACCATCATAACATGAATATAATTGCTGTTCGTACGCTAGTAGATTTGCCAATCTTATCTCTCGGCTTAACTGCAATTCATCTGCGATGTCATCGCCTGTTCTCGCGAATGCATAGATGGCAACTAAATATTGTTTGATATGACTAGGAAACACAGAAAGGATAATTGGGAAATTCTCATAGTGATTCTTTGCCTGAGTCGCACAACTTGAATATGCTTCATTGATGAGATGACTGGTATTCAAGTGATCTTCTATTTGTGGCATCACATTACCTGCATTCTAATTGTTAGCATGAGTTTGTCATGCTGATAAAATACTCTTTATTTATGTCTTAACATCAAATACCGGTAGAAATGTAATTTTATCTTGTATGGGCGGTTCCTTATGCCAAAGGCTCAAGACATAACCACCTTCACCCGCGCCCGTGGGCTTCATCGCCGTCGCACCCAGGCGACGTAGCTCTTCTATATGCTTGTTTAGTTGCGGTGAGATGAGTCCCCATTCTTCAAAACAATGATTAGCGTGTTGCATCGCATCCACTAAGAGATCAAAACCTTCCTCTGGTGCTAAACTCAACGCTTGTTCTATCAAAAGCACACTATCATTCATTTCACGATCTATTTTTTGCGCCAATTGTGGCTCTCTTTCTCTTAAGTCACTCACCTGTTTCACTACTTTTGCAGTATCTTTAGCGTGACCAGAATATGATAAGTATAATTTGGGAATCCATTTTGCGGCAATTTCATGAGTATCACCCGATTGCTCAAAGTGAATCATATGAGTCGCCATCGATCCCGCGATATCAAGTCCACTACTTTTCCCATGAAATGTGTTTTCCAGATTTTTAGCAAAGGAAAACAACTGATTTTTTCGCAACCAATGCGCCCAAACAAACCAACGAGCAATTACCGTACAAAGCGCAGCAGAAAAGCCTATGCCACCACCCATTTCGATATTGTTATCGAGATGCAGTTCACCACGGACATCTCTCATCGATTTTTTCACATCAAGTAAACCTTTTTGCAAAGTGCGCCAAAAGAACAGCATAAATATCTCTTCATAGGGTGAGTGACAAACAGCTGTGATCGGATGATCTGCTTCCTTAAATGACAAGCTAATCTTCCTATCTGCAATGGGAATCACTAACGCAGCACCACCACGAAGCACCGTATGCTCACCCGCAAGAATACATTTTCCATGAGCGGTCGTTTCAAAGGTACAATCACCCATAATTACTCCTATCTTAATGTTTTTACTGTAATTTAATCACATTCTTGCTTTAAAGCTATACGCTATACTGTAGTTAATTATAGTTCACTATTTGATCGCTGAGAGGTTATATGACAGATATTAAAACTGGTATTGCTTCAATTGGTTTACACTTTCCGCCACTTGTGATGCCTCTCACGGCACTAGCTACCTTAAGGAACGTAGACCCTCTTAAGTATTTAGAGGGTCTCGGATGTCAAAAGATGGCTTTATGCCCCAAAGATTATGGCGTAGTGATGCTTGCCACTGAGGCGGCAAAACGTGCGTTAGCACGTTGGGGTGGCGATAAAAAACAAATAGGGCTCATCATCGTCGGCACTGAATGTGCGCCCGATATGAGTCGTCCATTAAGTGCCTGGGTAGCTGAAAAGCTAGGTTTAAGCGGTGCACTACGCTCGTATGAAGTAAAACACGCGTGTTATGGCGGCACACTCGCACTACGACAAGCAGTTGAGTGGAAATTAGCCGGGGTGCAACCAAAAAAAGCAGCTTTAGTCATTGCAACTGATATTGCTTTATACGCGCCTAATGATCCCGGTGAACCAACGCAAGGCGCAGGTGCTGTTGCGATGATTATCGATGAACCTCTCATCGCAGAAGTAGATGCAACGTCATATCCCTACAGTATGCCGGCTTTTGATTTTTGGCATCCTCTTGATAAAGCATTCCCGCTTGTAGATGGACAATTTAGTTTAGAGTGTTATAAGCGTGCTGCACGAGACTGTTTCCAAGCCATGATACACGATAAAATGTTAGAAGAGATTTTAGCGCAGTACCGCGCATGTTGCTTCCATACCCCATTCCCCAAAATGGTGAAAAAAGCTTTTTTTGAAATATGTCAATTTTATGGTATCAAGAACGAGAACGCTGAAAAATTGTTTGCGCAAAAAGTTGACCCGACCATGAGTTGGAATAAACAGTGTGGTAATGCCTATACCGCCAGTTTATGGATCTGTGTTGCTAACGCATTACGTGGTATGAAAGTAGGCGAAAAATTAATTGCTTTTTCATATGGCTCTGGTTGTGGTGCAGAACTACAAACATTGAGAGCTGGCCCGTTAGCTGAAAAGGCTGCATGGGCAGAAGATGTTGAACATGATTTTGCTGAGCGTAAAGAAATAGATGGAGCAACCTATGAGCAACTACGTGAGAAGAACTTACTGTCATATTAGTTAACGATACACACGTGTGTTAGTCATGTCACATGCTTATTTTTTTTAAAATCCTCGATGATATTACTCAGATCCTTGCTAGTAATATACTTCTTTGTAGACAAAAGCGTTTTGAGTTGATCATTAATCAATGCAAATTCTTCTTTTGTCGCACCGGCGGCCATCGCAAGATTTGCCAGATGTAACTTCATATGACCTTGCGTAATGCCCTCACTGACGAGGGCACGCAACGCTGCTAGATTTTCTACTAGCCCTGCTGCAGCAACAATTCTCGATAATTCATGAGCAGATTTTACACCCAATATTTTCAAGCACAGCCTGGCTGTTGGGTGTAACTTCGTGACACCACCGACAATGCCAACATTGATAGGTGCTTCCAATACACCATGCAAATCTTTGCCTAGCATTTGCCATTTTGTAATAGATGAGTAAGTCCCTGACCGCGCCGCATAAGCATGGATACCTGCCTCTACAGCGCGCCAATCGTTACCAGTAGCAATGAGTATCCCATCGATGGCATTTAACACACCTTTGTTATTGGTAGCAGCACGATAGGGATCGATCTGAGCAAATAAGGACGCTTCCTGAATGGCATTACCCAATTTTGGATTGATATTGCGTATAATCACTTGCGCTTGTGTCACCTTGGTATCAGTTAAATTTGATAAAATGCACATATTCACTGTTTCTTCTGTTAATTTTTCAATAGGATCTTTAAAATATTCACAAATCATATTAATTGCATTTGCACCCATGGCATCACAAGTATCAATCATTAAGTGTATCACCGCCATATGATGGCCATCACCGCGAAGAATTTTTCTCACCGTAATATCACGTACGCCACCACCGCGCTTATTCATCGTATGAGCAATTGAGGTATTTAACATTTCAATTAATTTTTTCTTATGAGTCTCAATCGTGATGGTTAGTTTTTCAAAATTTTTGACACGAGAGATTTGCACTTGCCCGATTGCATGTTGACTAATCGTTTTTGTGGTAATTTCACCATGATCGCGTATCCATTTTGCCGTTTTCGATGCAGCGGCGATTATAGAAGTTTCTTCAACAGCCATCGGCAGAATATACGAACAACCGTCAATGATAAAATTGACAGCAACGCCCAAGGGTAGTGGGTAAGTACCAATCACATTCTCAATGAAGTGATCAGCAAGATCTAGGCTCAGCGGGTTTGGATTACCCAATTCATTGATATCATTTCTCGTAAGAAAGCCTATTCTATTTAAGACCACTAAACGCTCGCGATAGTTCAATTTGGAAAAACCATTGAGTAAGTGAGTAATGTTTTTTTGCGATTTTTTTTCATCCTTAAGCATTAACAACCTCGCCACTATTTTGTGCAACCAATTTAATTATAGTTTAATTAAGCATTAATGCGAGTGCAGGACCCAAAGAGTGAGATGAGTAACAATGCCACTTTTATCTTAGATTAATCATCACGCTATATAAGTTTAATCTTTCAAACACTCGCGAAACAATCATCAGCCAGTTTCCGCAGATCATCTATACTGAGAGTTAAGTTGTCAGTTTATATCGATCTATATCGATGTATTTACACCACGGGAGTTCGTATGGATAAGCAAAGCATGATGGTTCGTCATCATTACGACATAGATGATAAATTATCAGCGTCTTATGAAGCATGTCGAAAGATCGCAAAATATAATTCAAGCTTCTACCTAGGCATGATGGTATTACCATACGAACAAAGAAATGCAATGTATGCTATATACGCATGGTTACGCGCCGCTGATGATATTGCAGACAATGTAATTTCACCTTATGCTGAACGTCGAAAGAAATTAGATGAATTCTATCAAACAACTAAAACGGTCCTGCGTAAAGAATCGTCATACTGTCAGCAACTCAAAGAAAGTTATTGGTTAGCTTTCAAAGATACCGTACACACTTTTAATATTCCACTAAAGCATTTAAGACTAATGATCGATGGGCAAAAAACAGATTTATCTAAACACTTCTATACGAATTTCAATGAGCTTTATCATTACTGTTATCTCGTTGCTTCGACGGTGGGCTTTATGTGCATGAAAATCTGGCGTGTTAATGAAAATGCTAAGTTGTTATTAATGGCGGAAAAGTTTGGCGTTGCATTGCAATTAACGAATGTATTGCGTGACATTATCCCTGATTTACAATTACAACGTATCTATTTGCCAAGTCAGTTGATTAGCTCTAAAAGGCATACCATCAAAGAATTTAAACATCTACCCAAAAAGAAGTTAATGCATGGCATCAATGAACTGATTAAGATCAATAAAAAATATTATGCAGAATCGAAAAACCTTTATTTGTCAATTAACAATAAAGCCAGCTTAAGCTTCTTAATTCTCTTTGAGACTTATCATACTATTTTTCTCAAAATATGTGCTGATCCCAAAATTGTGTTAACTCGAAATAAAATTAAACTTAATATGATTGATAAAATGCGCATACTGACAATTTCAACCTCAAAATACCTGCGGCATCAATTTGGGCTCAATTGAATATACAAAATCAATAAATAAAGACTATACTCATTGTATAATTAAGTATTTTTTAATGATAAGGTCATATACATGATTGATGAGCATCGACAATATACGAGAGAAAACATTATTCTTGTAGATCCTCATGATAACAAGATAGGTGTCATTGAAAAAATTATTGCTCATGAATATGGGATGCTACACAGAGCTTTTTCAGTCATTATTTTACGTGAACGTCATGGCAAGCTAGAAACGCTACTACAACAGCGTAAGTCTGACAAATACCATTGTGGTGGACTATGGACTAACGCTTGCTGTAGTCATCCTCATGACGGCGAGAATATTCAACTATCCGCCATCAAAAGGCTCAAGGAAGAAATGGGAATTACAGTCAAATTAAATGAAGTGGGTAAATTTCATTATATTGCGTTATTTCCAAATGGGTTAGTGGAAAATGAAATTGATCATGTATTCATTGGGTACTACACCAATGATGATATCCCCTATAACATCGCTGAAGTAGAAAGTTACCGCTGGATAGCCATCGATGATTTATATGCAGACATGCGCCTGCATGCAGAAAACTATACCCCTTGGCTCAAGCAAGCGCTAGATCTTGCTATGGCCGCCATAGAATCGTAGACCCATGAATTTAACAGGTACGAATAGCTGAGCGTCAACAAGTGGTACGGATTCATAGATTTGCATCAACTCATGCTAATAAAACCCAAAAGAGTCTACATATAGTCTTTCTCATCAAAAAATATAGTTTCTGCAAACACATAGGTGTTTGCTAAATAAATTCACTCGATATGCCGTGGAACAACTTGCTTGGCCGGTAATCTTTATTACCGGCCCTGTGAGCTATAATTTAAGAAGAGAAAGCGGAACCGAATGAGCTAAGTTTAGAGATGAATCAAAATAAAGAAAACATATCGATTCAATATGCGCTACCAAGATCTTATGCTTTTTCTTTACCCGACCACCATTTTTGTATTTTATAGAGAATACTATCGAAAAACTCGATTAAGGCAAAGCCAGTGCGAGGTGTGCTACGAGCAAAGCAACGTCTGCCTTGATGTCGAGTATAATCCAGAATGCCATTAGCCGCTCTGCGTCCCGCTTCATTGGCCGCTTCCATCGTCGCTAAATCAAACGTCGAATGAATATAATCAGCTGCTAAAAACATATTTGGAACTTCTGTCACGGCGTCTGGTTGAAAACCCCATGAGCCAGGTGGTTGTATAAATAACTTCGCATTATGCGCTTGCATCACACCGGTCTTTTGATCAAATACCAAATCGGGGCCCATGAAGTAGCCACCTAAATCTAGAGCATCAATATAAGTCTCGGCGCCTTTGTGCGCGCGCATCTGCGCTAATACTTCTTGTTTGATTTCATCTGCTGTACAATCTTTTGCTGGTTTGTTAAAAAGGATTCCTGGCACTTCAAAATTAGACCAGGCGACCGATAAAATACCTTTCACCGGATCTTTAAATTCATAGTATGGCCAAACTAATTTTGATTGATACACACTTAAGATCGCCCATGGACTATTCGAATACAATGTCCAACTTTGCGGGAACAGTTCATGATTATCGGCGCGATTGTAAAATTGAATACCACTAGATGGCATCGTTAAAATTTTATGGATATTTTTCAGAGATGGTGCTGCTTGTTTCACTGTCTCTGTGGCAAGATCACGCATAATTTCTACGGGTAATGCAAACACATAACAATCAGCAGTCACGGTGATTTCATTGCCTTCGGGTGTTTTCACTTGCACTGAATGCACCAAATTATTTTCAATGTTTATTTTTACCAGCGTGTAATGCATTTTAAACGCGACGTGTAATTTTTGTAGATACTCAACCCATGGTTGTATAAATACTTCAGAAGATGGTCCGTTGAATAAATCTGCAGACCAACGTTGGCTCGCGAATGGATGCATTATTTGATAAAACATCACTTTTTGACAGAGCATTGCTAGGGAACGGGCGTTTGCATGTTCATCAGCACCCACATAAAATTCTGGAATACGCGCTAAGGTATCGAAATAAGCACGTGATTTATGTTTGACATCGAGAAACTCGCCCCAAGTGAGTTTGTCCAGTGTATCAATGCGACGCTGTTGACACATACATGCCACTTTAAACATTTGCCATACAAATGATGACACTTCTTTTTGGGATACGACTTGATTTAAATGTTTTTGATAAGTGCGATACTCACGAAAATGCGAAGGCTTCCACGGAAAGTAAAACGGCAGCATCACGGGTTCTGCCCCGGTAAAATAAAAATATTTACGTGAACCGGCTGGCGCTGAGATGATATTATCGGCGACAGTCCCACGCGAAGTTGGGATACGTTTCATGGTGTCGCGCAAATGATAATACACATAACCCACTGAATGAATGCTATGTTCACCTGGCTGACCTTCTGGCGTCACATAACTACTGGCTTTACCACCACAAGCACCGGTTTTTTCGTAAATGGTGATATCATAGCCCCCCCGTTCTGCTAATTCATGGGCTACCGTCAAACCACCAATACCGCCACCAAATATCGCGATTTTTTTTTGATGCGACATGACCGCCTCCTCGTCACACTTAAGCTTTTTTCTTTTAAATTCAATTAGCTTAGTTATGGTGAATCGTCATGATTAATACCAACAGTATATACCGATTAGCCCTTTATATGTGCTTATTCAGGGTAAATTTTAAGCACGTGTACTGGCAGCAGCTACTACCTAACCCATGGAATAATGCTCACTTTTTAAAAGTGAAAGAGATTGACCCGGTTGCAGGACAGTCGTTATGCTAATGACATACTTTTTTACATTTTTTTGGTACACATGACCCCTAATGGGGGTGCTCTATGACTGGCAAATTATACAAAAATATCAGGCAACTTTATTTATGAAAAACACGCTCACGCAGGCACTCATCCCTATAGAACCCATTCGTTATATAAAAATACTCATTGTAATTGCACCACTACTCAATTTCTTATCCGGTATCAATTTTGACTTACATGCACCATCCTTACCAGCGATCGCAAATTATTTTGACGCGCCCATGTCGGCTGCCAAAAATACAATTACTGTATCCATGTTTGGTTTTGGATTAGGGAGTTTAGTCTTTGGCTTACTACTCGATATCTATGGACGTCGCGGTGTCATCCTATTTGGTCTATGTATTTATACCATCGTCAGTTTTTTAGCACTTGCTTGTTCGAGTATCGAACAACTACTCTTAGTTCGATTTCTACAAGGCTTCTCCGTCTCATCACTTTCTATAGGTTGTCGCACCATAATCATCGATAGTTTTCAAGATCATCAATTTAAAGTGGCGTTACTGTATACGTCACTAGCCTTTGGTATTGGACCTATTATCGCACCATTTGTGGGTGGGATACTCCAAGTGCATTTCGGCTGGCAAGCCAATTTTATTGCTTATGGTTTAGTATCATTTAGTTTACTCATTATGTTTTATTTGTATGTTAATGAAAGTCAACCCACCAATCATAAATCCTCTGTCGTTGAACTGCTGCGTTATTATGTGCAACTCTTGCGACATCGTATGTTTGTGCCTGGTGTGCTCATCGGTGGTTTGTCGCAAATGCAAACGTTGACTTATACAACGGTTGGCGCATTTTTAATAGAGAATGTGTTACATCATTCCGCGATTACCTATGGAAATAGCGCATTGCTGATTAGTTGCGGTTACCTAAGTGGCACATTGTGCAATCGTTTACTCATCAAGCATTGGCCCATTGAACGATTGATACATGTAGGATTCCTTTTGTTATTTGCAAGCATGCTTCTACAAATTGTATTTGCACTCAGCGCACCAATGAATTTATTCACGATCATTTTACCGATCACTCTCATTGGATTCAGTAATGGTTTTATCTTCATTAATGTCTTAGCTTGCTGCTTGCAACTAGCGAGTAGTGCTGGGATTACCACCGCATTATTCACGGCAGTCGTCATGCTCATCGGTGCGATAGGCACTACCGTGATCAGCTATGTGAGTGCCACCAACCTGTGGACCTTAGCCATCATTTATAGTACGACGATTCTATTACAAGCGGGGGTATTTTATAGGCATTTCAAACATCATCTGGTTGAATGATGTGTGACAGCACATCACTTCATGCATAGTCTCATGTGTCGTATTTTTCAACGTAGCGTTTCGCTTAGAGTTAAAATCAACCTAAAGTCTCTACTGCCGTTGATTTGAGCAAATGGCCAATCATATGATGGCTATCTATATGTTTTTACTATCAATTAATTTTTAATATTTCGACTATACTTATTGGAGGTTAACAATGACAAAATAATGGGTGAGAACTATGCCTGCGCCAAAAGCCAGTAATACACAACTTCAACAAGATGAGAAAATGCTTAATCAAATGACTGATAGCGTTAACGTATTTATATCAAAGGTGAATAAATTGACGGGTGATATTTCCCCCAATAATACCACCAATATAGGGGGAATTAGTCCTGGTCATCTCGGTAGATTTCTTGATCTTCATGAGTCATTTAAAGCCGATATCACTAGTCTTCAAACAACCGTATCCCAGCTCACTAGCAGTCAGTCACATGCCGTTGCACAAAGTGCTCAGACATTAATGCTTAAACTCAATGAGATGCAACAAAGTTTGAATGGCGTCCTGGCTCAAATAGAGCGTTACAACCAGATGAACTTGAGGCAGCCAGGAGCAACAAGACAGCATACTCAAACCTCGCCTTCCCCACAACGACTTCAAAATCTTCTGCAGAGTGGGCCACAGTTGGGTACTGATGCTGTGTCGCAAAAAATGCGTGAAATTCACCAGCAACAGCAGCAGAAGAGGACACCAAGTTCTTCACCTCAGAAACCACCAATTACTAGAGGTAATAACCAATCTGCCGCAATTAGTGCTAAGGTACAAGCAGGAAGTAAAGGTAAGAAATACTTCACTGATCTCTCCATTGAGGAAAAAGTAAAAGAGATTCAAAAGATGCAACGTGCAAAGAATATTAAAGATAAATTGCCAACCGTACCGAGTCATAAACCTAAATAATCATATGGTCGGTATACCCGGGGTGCGTATCCCCGGGTTACACGCTGCGCGCTTCACCCAAGATCTTACGCACAAGTTTCAACATGGTCTGTCATCCCGCATCGAGGGCGACCCCTCGAGACGGCACTTCGTGCCGCATCGAGGGCGAACGGGGGTTGTAGAGTGGGCGACCGCTCGAGACGGCATCTATGGGATGCCGCATCGAGGGCGAACGGGGGTTGTAGGGTGGGCAAAGCACAGCGTGCCCACCATTTACTTCGCCAGACAATGTAAAAAGCACGCTGCGCTTTGCCCACCCTACCTTGACTAATAATCGGGATACTATTTGTATATAAGACCTTGGCTACAACCTACGTGACATAAACTCGTTCGCCCTCACCCTTCCAAGGCGTCCCAGCGGGCGTAAGCATCCGCAATCTCAACTTCGACTTGCTGCAAGCGTGCAAGCGTTTTTGCGACTTCATCGGCTGCACCCTTATAAAACTCAGCGTCACTGATGCGTGCCGTCAACGACTGCTGCTCTGCTTCCAACGTCTCTATTTTTTTTGGTAGTTCAGCTAATTCACGCTGCTCTTTATAACTTAACTTTTTACTAGCAGTCGCAGCTTTAACCTGTGGATTCACATCGTCTTTTGGTTTCTGTTTGACTGAGGCAGATGCACTTGCGTCCGGCAATGCTCGTTGCCGTAACCAATCGTGATAACCACCAACAAATTCCTGAATGCGACCTTCACCTTCAAACACCAACGTACTTGTCACCACATTATCTACAAATTGTCGGTCATGGCTCACTAATAGCAGTGTGCCTTTGAACTCGCTTAAAATGTCTTCTAATAATTCTAAGGTTTCAATATCCAAATCATTGGTCGGTTCATCCATCACTAATAAATTCGCTGGCTGGCTAAATAAACGCGCCAACAACAAACGATTGCACTCGCCGCCCGATAATGCCTTGACTGGCGTCATCGCTCGCGCGGGCGTAAATAAAAAATCAGACAGGTAACTAATGATATGCTGTTTGCGATCATTCACTTCAATAAAATCACGTCCAGCCGCTACATTTTCCATCACCGTTTTTTCTGGCGACAAACTCGCACGTAATTGATCGAAATACGCAATTTGCAAATTAGTCCCTAATGTCACCGTCCCGTGTTGTGGTGTCATCTGTCCTAGCAAAATATTGAGCAAAGTACTTTTGCCTACACCATTAGGCCCAAGCAAACCAATACGATCACCGCGCATGATGCGTATAGAAAAATCATCAATTACTTTTTTAGTTTGAAATGCATGTGACACATGCTGCGCTTCAACCACTAAACGACCCGACTTATCACCCTCAGCGAGATTGAAACTTGCCTTGGCTTGCACATCACGACGCTGGCCACGCTCACGTCGCATCGCTTCAAGTGCTCGCACACGTCCTTCGTTACGCGTGCGTCGCGCTTTAATGCCTTGTCGTATCCACACTTCTTCTTGTGCTAATTTTTTATCGAAATCGGCATTAAGTTTCGCTTCCGCATGTAACATTTCTTCTTTACGTCGCAGGAAATTGTCATAATCGCCTGGCCATGATGTCAGTTGGCCACGATCTAATTCAATAATGCGTGTCGCCAAGCGTTGCAGCAACGCACGGTCATGGGTGATAAACAACAACGCACAGCCAGCGGACAGCAATTGATTTTCCAACCATTCGATCGCACTCACGTCTAAGTGGTTCGTTGGTTCATCCAGTAATAATAGATCCGGCGCCACCACCAATGCCTTTGCTAAGGCGGCACGTCGTTGCCAACCGCCTGATAAACGTGCTACTTGCTGTTCAGGGTCTAATTCTAAGCGTGTCAGCATAGCACCGATCACTTGTTCGAAACGCCAGCCGTCACAAGCATCTAATTGCCGCTGCAATTGTTCTAGTCTATTCATCTCTTTAGCGCTGGCATGAGAAGTTAAGCTTTGCGTCAAATGATGATATTGCGCGAGTAATGCGCCTGTTTCCGCCAAGCCTTGCGCGACGAATTCAAACACGGTCAACTCACTCGATTGTGGTAACTCTTGTTCTAAACGTGATACGCGTAACAGCGGTTTACGCCATACTGTCCCACTATCCGGTAAGATGACCCCTTCGATAATTTTTAATAACGACGATTTACCTGCGCCATTGCGCCCGATTAAACACACACGTTCGCCATCAGTCATTTGAAAACGTATCTGATCAAGTAATGGTTCTAATCCAAACGCTAAGCTGATATTTTCTAAGGTGATTAAATTACTCATCGTGTTGATCTCTCTCCTCACAAGCGCTTAACCACTCGTTTTCTAGTTGTGCCATTTCCTTCTTGAGCAACGCCTGACTGACTAAATGCTGTTGCAGTTGGGATTTATTTTTCGCGTCATACAATTCGCTATTCGCCAAAATGATCTCTAACGTCGTTGCCTGCTTTTCAAGTTTGGCTATCGCTGCCTCTAAACGTTCTATCTTTTGCAATAAAGGACGGCGTGCTGCACGCTGTTGTGCGGCTGCTTGACGCTCAGCTTTGCGTGACCCTTCCGATTTCGGTACGCCGCCTTGTTGCATCTTACGATAATTCAGTAGCCAGGTTTCATAATCATTCAAGTCGCCATCAAATGACTGCAAACAACCATCCGCCACTAATAATAAACGATCCGTTGTCGTACGCACCAAAAAACGATCGTGGGTGACTAACAACATGGCGCCCGTGAAGGCTTGCAAGGCAATACTGAGCGCCTGGCGCATTTCTAAATCTAAGTGGTTCGTGGGTTCATCTAATAATAATAAATTAGGTCGTTGCCACACTAACAATGCGAGCGCTAAACGTGATTTCTCACCACCAGAAAAAATATTCACTGGTTCAAACACGCGATCACCGGAAAAACCAAAACTACCCAGAAAGGTACGTAGTTCCACCTCACTCTGTTGTGGGGCTAAGCGACGCAAGTGGTCTATCGCTGACGAAGGAAGATGAAGATGGTCCACCTGATGTTGGGCAAAATAGCCGATCTTCAATCCGGCAGCCGTCTGACGTTCACCATGTGCAGGTTGCAATTCACCCGCCAGCAATTTGATGAGACTCGATTTACCTGCGCCATTGGGCCCGAGTAAGGTGATGCGTTCATTCGGTGTGATGCTCAAATTGAGATGAGACAACACAGTATGATCACCATAGGCGATACTTGCCTTTTCCAATTGCAACAGTGGATTAGGACACACCTCAGGTGTTTTGAATTCAAATTGAAATGGCGATTCAGCTTGTACGGCACAGACTAAATCCATACGCTCAATCGCTTTTAAACGACTCTGTGCTTGGCGTGCTTTAGAGGCTTTTGCTCGAAAACGATCCACGAACGATTGTAAATGAGCGACACGTTTTTGTTGTTTCTCATAAGTCGCTTGTTGTAAACGCAAAGCTTCAGCGCGTGATTGCTCAAAGGTGGAATAATTACCGGCATACACAGTGATGCGTTGTTGAGAAAAATGCGCGATGTGATCAACCGTTTGATCTAAGAAATCTCTATCGTGAGAGATTAACAACAAAGTGCCAGGATATTTTTTCAGCCATTGCTCAAGCCAAAGCACTGCGTCTAAATCTAAGTGATTGGTGGGTTCGTCTAATAATAAAACGTCTGAGCGCGCCATCAAGGCTTGACCCAAATTCAAACGTACCCGCCAGCCACCCGAAAATGCACTCACGGGTTTTTGTTGTTCTTCGCTGCTAAAGCCCAAGCCAGCTAACAATTGTCCGGCACGTGCCGGCGCGGTGTAGGCGTCGATATCGCCAAGTTTTTCATGCCAATGGGCAATCTTATCACCATCATGCGCTGCTTCCGCTTGTTGCAAATGCTGCTCAATGGCACGCAGTTCCTGATCCCCATCTAAGATGTAGTCTAAGGCAGACTGGGTGTAGGCGGGTGTTTCCTGGGCGACATGGGCAAATCGCAACTGTTTGGGAATGAGCAAGTCACCCAAATCGGGTGCATGTTTCTGTAACAGCATGGAAAATAAGGTAGATTTACCCGACCCATTGGCACCAATAATGCCAATACGTTGTTTGTGATAGATGGTCCAATCCACTTCTTGCAGCAAGATACGTGGGCCATAGCGTAAGCAAATATTTTTGAATGTAATCATTGTGTGTTTAAATGAATTCGTGGCTTGTCGTTTGGGACGACGATTATAATGAATTTACGACCACATTGATAGCAAAGGTCGCCTTTATTTCTTTTTAGGTTGGCGTCCTAACGCCCCGAAAACATAACCACCCGGCTCTAAGGATTGATCTAAGTTTGAGACGATACGATCGCGTATCTTTTTTGCTTGTGGACCGACGAATTGCACCCCGATCCCTGGATAGGCATGATGTGGTGAATTCTGTGGTGTCATCCAAACCACCCGACCCTCAATGAATACCATACTACCCTCACCCGGGAATTGTAAATTGAGTGTGACATGAGCACCTAAGGTAAAATCTTCTTTGGTAGGCACAAAAATCGCACCGCCAGAGATAAATGGCATATATGCCATCGTGAGGTCAGCTTGATTTTTCAAGATTAAAGTCAGTGTATTCAATACGGCCATATCACTATCCTTAATAAAGGTTTTTCATTTATCTTTCGCACATTCTTGGCCACATCCTTCTCAACCATTGTTGCCTCTACCATCACTTTGGCCAAAGGCATTACCGTTGTTGCCACTGTTGCCACTGTTGCCGCTATTACCACTGTTACCACTGTTACCACTGTTACCACTGTTGCCACTGTTACCACTGTTGCCACTGTTACCACTGTTGCCACTGTTGCCACTGTTACCACTGTTACCACTGTTGCCACTGTTACCACTGTTACCACTGTTACCACTGTTACCACTGTTACCACTGTTACCACTGTTAC
>CAZYKO010000002.1:0-28721 GCA_964648015.1 uncultured Coxiellaceae bacterium | reverse complement strand
CGCTATTGCCACTATTGCCACTGTTACCACTCACATTGCTGTTCTGACCGACACTCGCATCACAGAGATTGCTACTCACACAGCCACCAGAGACGCGCCAGACAACTGTATTGTTTTGGACTGTCGGTGTGAGTACATAGGTGTCAGAAGAAAGAATACCGTATTGTGGTATCGGTGTCAGCGTCACCACGCCTGCGACCACAGAAACAGAAGCAACATGATTTGTCGCAGCGGTGGCACCCTGAGGCACGCCATACTGACCACTATTACAATCGGCTAATGAACTGCGTAACTGATAGCAGTGACTCACGCCCAACGTATATGGGCCAGCAGACTGAATCACTTCGCTATAATAAGCATCGCGCATGTATTTGCTATAGGCAGGGACGGCAATACTCGCAAGAATGGCAATGACTGCCAGGCCAATGATTAATTCCATTAAAGTGAATCCACTCGTTTGTTTTTCTGATACATCGACAAACATCAGTGTGATCTCCTTAAAAAATGCTAATTATTGTCTTGATGATCATTGCAGCAATGCATCATCAGCATAAAAGTCATTTCACCATTTACGTTGACATGCGATCAATCATCGCTCCTACCACCATCACCACTAGAGCTATTCAAGAGTCCTGCTTTGCATAAGCCGGCATTCACGCAACCACCAGAAACTCTCCAGATCACCGTTTTATTGACAATACTTGGGGTTAAAATGTAGGTGTCACTACTTAGAATGCCGAAACGTGCTCTAGGTGTCATCGTGATGACGCCATTACTCACCGTTACCCTTGAAACATTGGTGCTGGTCGCCGTAGCGCCTGAGGGGACACCATTCAAACCACTATCACACACAGATAAATTACTCTGCATCTGATAACAATGGGACACACCCATGGTATAGGGGCCAGCAGCATGAATCACTTCGCTATAATACGCGTTACGTACATACTTCTGGTATGCAGGCACGGCAACGGCAGCAATGATAGCTACCACTGCTAAGACAATCATCAATTCCATCAGCGTGAAACCCAAATTTGTAGCTCGCATTATTTGTGATCGCATAATCATCTCTTATGTAGGCCAACAAGCTGTAGGCGATTTGGTTAATGCGCCATTTGCCATCGTTAATGATAGAGAATTACACGCAACACCACCATCTACATCATTCTCTTGTCCATTTTGCCCTGTGGCGGTGACACTGTAGCCTGTGGCAGAAGTATTCGTGATACTCAATGTATAATACCCTTGTGAAGAACTGTTAGCCCCACCGATTTGCGCGAGTGTGCCATATTGAGGATTCATATTCCTATAACGTTCTTCGGCATTTGCGATGTTTAATAATGCACTAATCCCATCGCTGCGACGACTTTTGTAAACATAGCTACTGTACGATGGCATGACGATTCTTGCCAAAATGGCAATCATCACTAAAACGATCATCAATTCTATCAAAGTAAAGCCACGATGATGACTGAAGTGCATAGGCGAATCCTCAAAATAAGGAACCTAATTTAAAGATGGGTAAATACATCGCAATCACAAAACTACCAATAATGATGCCTAAAATGACGATAATAATAGGCTCAAGTAAGGCACTCAAATTATCGACCACCGCATTAACTTCATCTTCGTAGTAGTCGGCAACATTATTTAACATTTCTGAAAGCGCACCAGATGCCTCACCTACCAACACCATTTGTATTGCCATATTCGGAAACAACTTGGTTTTTGTCATGGCAGTAGATAAAGTTTGTCCTTCTGTTAAATCATTACAGATGTCATTGACCGCATCACTGTAAAGACGGTTTCCCATGATAGGCGCCATGGTGCGTATAGAATCTACTATAGGTAAACCCGCATCAATGGTAATCGCTAAGGTACTCGCAAAGCGTGCAATGATAGATTTTTTGAGCGTCGGCCCAATTATATAGAGCTTAAGCAACCACTTATCTTTCAATTTAGTGAGATTCGGATAGTGATGCTGGAGCCGCCGACTTAAAAAAAACACCGCTAAGATAGCCATGAGCAGTAGCGGCCAGTAACTTCGCAAAAAACGTGAAGCACCCAGCATCATGCGCGTAAAAAATGGTAGCTTGACGCCATAGGATTGAAACATCGTTTCAAATTGTGGCATTACAAAAATAAGTAAGACGAGTGAGACGATCAATGCCACAGAGATAATCGCGATGGGATAGATCATCGCCTTTTTAATTTTTCGTTTTAACTTCTCAGTCTTTTCTAAATACGCAGCCAAACGCTTCAACATTTTATCTAGTGTCCCTGAACGTTCGCCGGCGCGAACAAGTGCGCAATAGAGATCACTGAAGTGTTGCGGAAACTGCGCAAAGGTATCAGATAATGTTTTACCGGTCGCAATATTATTACGAATAGCGAGAATCAGCGACTGCATGCTTTTATTGTCGGCATCTTGTGCAATCACATCGAGTGCTTTAACAATAGGCATCCCCGCACTCAGCATGGTAGAAAAATACCGTGTAAAAAATGCAATGTCATTTGCTTTAATTTGACTTCTAGAAAATAAAGATGTTCGCGCTTTGACGAGACTAATGCGTATGACATCGATCTGATGGCTGTGTAATTCTGATTCTGCTGATTTGATCCCAACGGCGCGTATAGTACCCGACAAACGTTTACCCTGTTTATCCATACCATGCCATTCATATTCTTGGAAGATTTCATCCATGACACCCTTCCATGCAAAAACACAGAAATAAAGCTAGCGTATTGTTCGATTCAACTCAGCTAAACTGGTTATACCTTGTCTCACTTTTTCCAAGCCAGACTCACGTAAATCGATGATGCCTTCACTTTTTGCTTGTTTGGAAATCTCCAAGGTGGAAGCACCACGTATAATGAGATGCGTCATTTCAGGAGAAATAGGCATCACTTCGAAGATGCCGATACGACCCTTATAACCAAAGACACAGTGATCACAACCTCGAGGTTTATACAGTTGAAGTTTTGCTATTTCTTCTTTTTTAAAACCTTCTTTCAATAAAACATCATCAGGCAATTCTTCTTTTTCTTTGCACAATGGACACAATACTCGTAACAAGCGTTGTGCAACAACGAGTATCAACGAACTTGCCACATTATAAGCTGCGACACCCATATACACTAAACGGTTAACAGTATCGGGGCAATTATTCGTATGAATGGTAGATAAAACCAGATGCCCAGTTTGCGCGGCCTTAATACTGATATCGGCGGTTTCTAAATCACGAATTTCACCCACCATGATAATGTCAGGGTCTTGTCGTAAAAAAGCACGCAACACACTCGCAAAAGTAAGACCCACTTTAGCATTCACATGAACTTGATTGATCCCTGGTAATGGAATTTCCACCGGATCTTCTACTGTCATAATGTTATCTTCTGTCGAATTTAAATAACTTAAAGCAGAATAAAGAGTAACCGTTTTACCACTGCCTGTGGGACCGGTGACAAGAATAATGCCCTGATTGTGTGACAAAGCAAAATTAAATGCCTCTTGTTGCTTGGCGTCCATCCCTAATTGATCCAGACCATGAACTAACTGCGTAGGATCCAATAAACGCAGCACAATTTTCTCGCCATAGAGTGTCGGACAGACACTCACCCTAAAATCCACTGGATGGTCTTTCACGAGTGTATATTTGAAACGCCCGTCTTGAGGGATGCGATGTTCTGTGATATCGAGATTTGATATAATCTTGATACGCGCGAGTAAGTAATTGGCTAACTTGATGGGTGGGTTTGCCACTGGATATAGCAAGCCATGTAGACGATAACGTATACGATATTCATTTTCATAACGTTCAAAATGTATATCCGAAGCCCCTTTCTCAATCGCATCATTGATAATCTTATTCACATAATTCACTACTGGTGCACTTTCCACATCATAGGCAGCCAGTTCAGCATTCTCTTCTATGGTCGGCAATTCATCTGTTTGTGTTGACCTACTTTCGCCTTTCTTACTCATTTCAGAGACGATATATTGATTTTGTAATTCATCAATTTTTTGCGCTAGCACACTCGGTTCACAAATAACAAGTCGTATATCGGAACCTGTATAGAATCGGACTTCATGTAAACTTTCTATGGTTGGGTCAACCACAGCAACGTAGAGATAACCATGGCGTTTAAAGAGTGGTATCGCCTGACGCTTTTTTACTGGTTGCATTTGCAGTAATGTTTGCGGAAATTTATCTACTTCTACCGCATTGATATCACAGAGTGGTAATGCAAAATATAAGGCCGTTGCTTTGGCTAAAACAGATTCTTTAATATGTTTATGTTTAACGAGATATTCAACATACGGGATATGCGCTTGGGTGGCACGTTGTAACGCATCTACGGCAACCTGTTTAGTCAGTAAATTTGACTGCGCAAGATAAGCGGCGAAGCCACTCAATGATCCAACAGGTGTGATACCGTCCATGGGTTTTACCTATCCATACGTTTAACGCATCGGGTTGTACATCACAACCCAGGCGTGATGGCTTCAAATGCCATCACGCCGAACATTACAGGCTCAATTAGCAAGCGCCTGAAGAAACGCAGCCGCCAGAAGAAGCCCAAGATAACGTACCACCAACTATAGTTGGCGTTAAAATATAAGTATCCCCAGCAGTAATTCCCTTTGCAGCAGCGGGTGTGACCGTGATCACACCGGCAGTTGTCGTAAGTGTTTGGACAGCACCCGTTTGGGTCGTAATGTTAGCGGGTACACCATTAGCGCCACCATTACACGTTGCTAAAGCTTGCGCTGTACCACCTTGGGTTTGAAAACAATGGTTTACACCTAAGGTGAAAGGACCTGTGGCTTGAACGATTTCAGAGAAGTACGCACGACGGGTGTAATTTTGATACGATGGCACAGCAATTGCGGCAAGAATACCGATGATGGCAATCGTGATCATTAATTCAATTAGGGTAAATCCTTGGGATCGTTTAATACGCATAACGCCTCCTAGAAGATGGTCGATTGTGAGACTCATACTTGAAATTATAACATGTTGAACGAATAGTTGCGGTGGCGGTTCATCATAAGGTTTTTAACTTTTTTCAGTAATTTCGCGTTGAAAACAACCACGTAGACCCGCTTCAGGACTGATAATTTGATTAGCAATCAAACGGTTAATGTATTGATCCATCGTACACATCCCTTTACTGACATTGGTTTGGATCACAGAATACATTTGTGCCACTTTGTCTTCACGAATTAAATTTCTGATGGCAGGTGTACCCAACATCACTTCAAAAGCAGCTACTCGACCGCCTGCCAGCGTTTTTAACAGTGTCTGACAGATAACTGCTTGTATTGATTCAGAAACCAGATTGCGAATAATGCTTTTTTCGCTTGCTGGAAAGACATCAACGATACGGTTGATGGCACGTGGTGCCGAACTCGTATGTAAGGTGCCTAACACAAGATGACCGGTTTCGGCAGCGGTAAGTACTAAGCGAATTGTCTCTAGGTCACGCATCTCACCCACTAACAAGACATCGGGTGCTTCTCGTAATGCCGCGCGTAGGGCTGCTGTAAAACTCGCCGTATCACGATGTACCTGACGCTGATCAATCAAACTTTTTTTATTGTGGTAGACAAATTCGATAGGATCTTCAATCGTAATAATATGGCAAGCACGAGTTGCATTGATGTAATCAATCATCGCGGCAAGCGTCGTACTCTTACCACAACCGGTTGGTCCGGTTACTAAAATTAAGCCACTCGTCAAATTAAGAAGATGGCGTAAATTCTCGGGAAATCCAATATTATCTAATGCGGGCAATTCTTGTGGAATGACACGAAATACGGCAGCAATCCCATTCATTTGTTGGAAAATGTTTACCCTAAAACTCCCAACCTCTTTGAGCGTATAAGAAAGATCTAGATCTTTACTGGTCGCGAAAAGGCGTTGTTGCTCTTTATCTAAAATGGACTGTATCAATGTGTTTGCCATGGTCGCATCGAGGAGTTGCGCATCAGGTATGGGATGCAGTTCACCATTGATTCTCAAGATAGGTGGCGCACCTGTTGAGAGGTAAAGATCTGAGGCGCCTTTTTCAATACTCATTTTAAGGATTTGTTGAATATCCATGTTAACCTATTGATTGTTGTTGTTAAACGCCGTTCCACTGAGTGATTTATTCATTTCTATCAGTCTATTGTATCGCGAATGGTGTCGCTTTGCTGGGGTTGGGAGACAATGGATGATGATCACCACGCTTGTCCTGATAAGCTGAGGTATCCCCACGAATTAAGTTCTAGCTCGCAAAAATTTAAACCGCTCGTCCTGAGGAGGCACGCTAGCGCCTCAAGGGCGAACGGTGAGCTTTTGTAGGGTAGGCAAAGGCCGCAGCGCGGGCGTGCCCACCATGAACGCATGAACACAAAAAGAAAAGCCAGGCACCCAGCCCTTCGAGACGGCGCAAGCGCCTCCTCAGGGCGAACGGTTAGAGTTCATATCCTGTAGGGAGCAAAAAAACCGCATTACCCCTCAAAAATGCCATGCGATGCAATTCGTGGGGATACCTCAGATCAAGAGGCACGAATTGCCGTCGCGAGGGGCTTGCTTGTGATGTGTGTGATGGGGATTGCGATTTACTCGCAAATTATAACGATGGTGTTACAATTTAGCATAAATTTTATCTTTCAACAAATTCGCCTGTGGCGTGGGTGCTGTGGCGACGCGAAAATACATATCTAATAAGCCGCGTGCCATGCGATAGTTACCTGTATTGAAATTTAATTTAGCCAATGCCATTAACACGGATGAACGACGCGGATTTTCCATCAGTGCTTTTTCAAAATAAAATTTTGCTTGTACCGGATCAGGTATTTTCATCGCACATAATCCCGCATTTTCATACGCTGCGGCCGGATCTAGGTAAGAAGGGTCTTGTAAAGCCAATTTGAATTGCTCAATCGCCGGCGTTAGTTTCCCTGTACGACAGAGGAAGGTACCATAATTGTTACGTACATCCCCACGTGTTGGCGCAAGACTAATGGCTTTTAAATAATGCTGTTGTGCTTTTGTTTTGTTGCCGGTGACTTCTAAAAAATAGGCCATCGTATACCAGACCTCAGGTAAGCTGGGTCCCTCAGACATCGCGAGTACCAATTTTTGTTTCGCACGCGAAATATCGTTGCGTTCTAGATACGCCATCGCTAATTGCGTATTGATGCGTGCCGCTCGTAATTGTTTATCCGCTTCATTCTTATGATCACTATTTTCAGTCTCAGTATAGGTCGTACAACCAGCCAAGCTGAACAGACAACTTATTAATCCAATCAAAACTTTCAACATCAACTATCCTTCTCCTCTAAATGTCGCGCGTGATAAATCATCTTGTGTGGGGGTATGACGCGCACTAGATGCGACAATTTTCGGCGTGATGAAAATCAGTAACTCTGTGGTTTCATTCTTGATGCCTTGATGTCTAAATAGCGCACCCACATAAGGCAAGCTACCAAAAAATGGCACACGATCGACCGTATTCGTTTTAGATGTTTTATAGACACCACCAATGACTACAGTTTCGTTGTTATCGAGTAACACACTAGATTCTACTTCTTGAGTATTGATCGTCGGTGGGCCAAAGACAACACCTGTGCTTGCGCTGGTGGGTGTGATACCACTCGTGGTCGATGCGGTAGCACCACCACCTGCAGCAGCGACATTCGCAGCGATCACGAGTTGTTGTCCACGCGTGTCTTGTGTTGCTTTCAGCTTCAAATTAATTTTATTATCAGGCGTGATTTGTGGGACAATTTCTAAACTCAATACCGCTTTCTTAAACGACACCGAAGTAGCACCACTCGATGTCGCTTCTTGATAAGGAATTTCTTCACCCGTCATGATGATTGCTTTTTGTTGATTGGCAGCGACCACACGTGGACGTGAAATAATTTGACTATGTCCTTCTTCTTCCAACGCTGATAATTCTAAATCGAGTAAGATGGGTCCTAAACGTGCTAATGCCAATCCAATAGAGCCTGGCACTGCGCCACTAGAGAGTGAATTTGCTGGTAAATTAAAGTTGAGACGTCGATCGGGTGGCGCTACATTCGCCACATCTATGCCTTGCGCCAATTGATTCGCGCCTGAGAAGGTACCGGATAAACTGCGGGTATTGCTCACACCAAAACGCACACCGAGCTGCTCTTCATATATGGTATCGACATTGACAATACGCGCTTCAATAGCCACCTGTCGTGTTGGCACATCGAGTTTTCTCAATGTTCGGATCAGCATCGCCAAATTTGCTTTGGTATCCTTAATCACTAAACTATTGGTACGCGAATCGACCGCCATTTCACCACGTTGCGTGAGTAAGGTACCTTGTTGTCCTTTAATCAAGTTAGCCATTGCTGGCGCATCAGTATATTTTAATTTAATGATTGTGGAAGAGATAGGTGCGAGATTAGCAAGGTCTTGTTCCGATTGTAATACTTTTGAGGCTTTGCTCGACATATCCTCCAGTGTACTGATGAAAATCGTGCGTCCGATGCGTTTTTCAGCAAGGCCTTGCGTTTTTAAAATCACATCTAGCGCTTGTCGCCAGCTCACATTTCTCAATTGTAAGGTTGTATTCCCTTTCACCGAATCGCTGATAATAAAATTGAATCCAGAAGTCTTGGCAATTAATTCTAGTAGTGTTCGTATTTCTATATTTTGAAAATAAAAACTGATGTTATCGCCCTGAAGTTGTTCTTGCCTGCAGGTGGCATTCGTTAGCAGTGGCTCTTCTGCAAAACAGACAGAATAAACGATTAACAAGATGAAAAAGTTGATAAACCCTAACATAATGCATTTTTTACTAAAATTTTTGAGCATAACTACTGTTGCTCCCTCAACTGCATAGTGATCACTTGCCTTTTAGGCGGTTTTTTTGTTTTATCGTCCACAAGGACACTAAGTTGTCCGCTGGTAATATCGGTAATTTGACCATATTCAGTACCGAGTAAATCACCGCGTTTTACCTGATAAACAATGTCATTCGGTGCCTTAAGGTAGCCAAACGTTTGTTTATGTCTAGTGAGCGTGCCAATAAACTGATAACTAGAAAGACTGTATGCTTGCAATGGTTGCAGCAATTGTGTTTGTTTATCAGCAGACTTACTTTGGTCATCCACTAATGAAACCAAATGTTGATATACGACAGGTTTAGGTAATTGTAATTCATTTTGTGCTGTTACCATCGCTTGATGCCTCGATGTTTGTTTGAGCTCAGCAATTTCTTTCTTGATACCAGCTAATTCGTCTACACGTTGACAGCCAGTCAGCAATATAAAAATCATATAACTCAACAAATGCGTATAAAGGTAAACACTGCTTAATTTACTTCGTATAAACATAGAGATGTAATTCCACAGCTAAAGGTGCAGTTGATCCTGCCGGGCCACCGGTCTCCGGGTGTGAAGGGTTGGTCGATTCTTCACGTCTAATCGTAAAATCCCCTAGCTCGATTAAGAGATTGAGATTTACTAATTGACTGAAATAAGTTGCGATTTGATCATAAGTGCCACTAGCTAATACTTTGACCGGTAGTTTGCCATTAATTTTAGTACGAAAAACCGGATCAGGATCAAAGGTATTGATATGGAGTCCTGCCTCTTTGCCTAACTTTAACAATTGATCTAATGTCACGGTGACTTGATCCGTTCGGATCACATCGCCTTGCCATTCGGCTAATTGTTTTTTGAGTAGCGGCGTGCGTTCAACTTCTGCCAGCAATTTACCCTCTTGTGCATAGAGGCTTTGTAAATCTTTTTTAAACTCATGGGTTGCACCCATTTCTGTGACATATTGTTTTTTAAGTATCGAAAGATCTAACAAATACAGAAAATATAGTAACACTAAGGCGACGATAGTTAACACCATATATTGGGTTCTGGGTGGCCATGAGACTATATCTTTTAAATCATAGGTTAGTTTTTCCACGCGTGGCCTCTGTGCTGATTAACTTAGCTTCCAGTTCAAAATATTGTCTATTATTTTGTGGGACCTTATTGATAATGGTGAGTGCTGGCTTACTCAAACTAGTCACATCAACCAATGCATTGACAAATTTCGTTACTTCTTCATCGCTGGGTGCTGTACCCGCAAACAATATATCTCTTCCTTTGCGCGTCATTTTCTCCACATAGACAGCTTTAGGTGCGATCGTCACTAATTCATTTAATAAACGAATGACATCAAAATTACTGGCTCTTAATGAAATGATCGCGTTTAATTGTGAAATCAATGCTTGCTTGTTACTGCGCTGTTTTTCTAAATCTTGAATGACATCACGTTCATGAATAATCTCTGTTTGCAAATATTTATTTATCCCTTGCTGTACTTTGACAAGCGATGCGTGATTGTAATGAACTGGTACAAAGATCACTAACATTAAACCCAGCACAGCTAAAACGCGACGTATGAATGCTATTTTTTTTTCATAACGATAATGTTCACGCCATGGTAACAGATTAAATTGAATCATCCATCATCCTTAGAAATTTGATACCATCAATATCGCGTCATACTGTCATCGAGACGGATGCAACTGAAGCATCTATCTCACCTTACATTTTCTGTGATTAAGGTACAACTCATTTTACAAGCATCATATGATGCTATTACTTTATCTCAGACAACGCCAAGCCACAACATAACAACATCGTCGCTTGGTGTTGTTCTAAATTTTCCTTGTAGACACCCGATGCCATCGTCATATTTTCGAAAGGCGTTGCAAGTACCGTCTCAATCCCTATTTCTTTTTGAATCGTACTCGCCATTTCCATCGAAGCACAATCACCGGACAATACTAATTGTTGTATACTGACATTGGGTCGGCTGGAATAAAAGAATTGCATCATGTGCCGTAGATAGGAGGTCACTGAAGATTCTTTCACATCAGATAATGGCATATTCTCCATGTTAGCGTCACTGTCACTGAGAAAATTTTCTTCATGACTATTCACCGTACCAGCTGTATTTTCACCTTGGTACTGTTGATCGGTGGCATAGATCAAATCACCCTTATAAATGACACCTAAACTCATCGAATGATGATTTAAATTCAGATAGGCAATCGACTCAAGCAAACGTGCTTGATCGAGTGTAAGGAATAGTGCGCGCTGTAATGCATAACTGTCAATGTCGACTACCTTAATAGATAAATCTGCGCCACGAGCAGCCGCCAAATACGGATCAACTAAATCTTTACGCGATGCTACTAATAAAATTTCTAATTTATCTGGATCATCTGCCTGTGGCCCTATCACAGAAAAATCGAGATAGATTTCACCGATCAAGCTAGGAAAATGACGATCAGCTTCAATCCAAACACGTGATTCAATTTCATCAGGGGTCATATGAGCATTGACAGCAATCATTTTTGTGATGACAGCTGAACGCGGAATGGCTATTGCCAATTCATTCGCTTTGATACCACTTTGTTGGTATGCATCTAACAAATACCGGCTTAGTGTAGGCACATCCTTGATTTGATCATTAACAATAAGCTCCTCCGGCAGCGCTAAAACAGCTGCGTGTTCAATGAGATAAGGAGAAGTTTTCGTATTTAGTTTCAATAACTTAATAAAATTAGAATTTATTTCTAATCCCGCCAACTCATGGCGTCCCGGTTTATATAATTGTTTCAATAACTCCCAATAATAATTGAAATCCAATAGTCTCTCCTTAACAAATCCTAGCACCCCTGGCAGCATCATGGTATTCAACACAACATTGAATACAATTCAGCGGATCGCGACTAATGTCAAGCTCGAATTGCGAATAGCAAAATCTTATCAAATCATCTAAGATGATTGAAATGACAGTAAAGGGATTTACACTTACCATGTCACGCGGCATTACACTCATAGAAGTGCTGATCAGCTTGCTGATTATTGTCATCTTGGCGATTGCCGTTATCCCTTCCTATATCAGCTATTTACAATATGCTCGCGTGACGGGGGCTGCGAATCAGCTTTACTATACGCTTGTGCTCGCACGTGGCGAAGCATTGAAACGTCAAACACCCGTTTTTGTCAATTTTGTCACCGGCACCGCTTGGTGCTATGGCGTTAATCCCACGACGGGGTGCTCTTGTAATATTGCTGGGAGTTGCACACTAGGTCGATCAGGCAGTGATGCCGCTGCCGGTCTAGACTTAACCGCTACTGGGCTTTCAAACAGTGCATTACAATTTGATAGTACGCATGGAAGAACCAGTAGCACGAGCACATTCACTTTCAGTGTCACGGGACAAAACACCGCTATCAGCGTGAAGGTAGATCAACTCGGTCATGTACAAATTTGTTCGAACTCCATTAGTGGATATCAAGGATGTTAAGTCAGCGCACGCATGGTTTTACACTTATTGAATTGATGATTGCATTGACGTTTAATATATTGTTATTAAGCGCTTTAATCTACACCTTCAGTAGCAATCTCAATCAATATGACAAAGTGATCACAACGGATAAAATGAATCAGCAACTTCAACAAACGTTGACGGTCATGAGTAAGGAAATACGTCGTGCCGGCTATTGGTCAACCGCATATAATGACATCGGCACCAACACCAATAGTAATCCATTTATGGCGGTCGGTTTAGATATTCAAACCCCTAGCACGAATTGTATTCTGTTCAGTTACGATGCCAATGCGGATGGTACGCTACCATCCATCAGTGCTAGCCTGGATGACAAGCGCTATGGGTTCAGATTATTGAACCAAATCATCCAAGAGCGCCCACCCGGTGCACCCTTCGACTGTGCTGCCAATGTAGGCGCATGGAATAACATGACTGATCCACAAGTGGTACGCATCACGAATCTAAGTTTCACGCTGAACAGTCAGGTTGTTCCCATTGGTGCCACAACGCGTATGATACAATTGCGCAGCGTGGATATAAGCATCACAGGACAATCAACGGCAGATGCGAGCGTGACTCAAACCTTAACGCAACATGTTAGGATTCGTAATGACAAATTCGCGCCCTAAACCAACCGCCATTTACTCTAAACAACGCGGACTTGCTAGCATCATTATCGCGGTCATTCTGTTATCCGTTACTTTATTGTTAATGTTCTTTGCAACTAGCCAAGGGTTATTGCAATCAAAATATACGGGCAATCAATATCGCTATAATACCGCATTCGCCGCAGCTGAAGCGGGATTGGACTTCGGTTACCTTTATCTCATACAAAATAGCGCAACCATTCTGGCAAATACCAGTGGCAATTTCATGCCGCCCTATACCGACGCTAGTATAACCAACATCGCATTGAGTGATAATGCGCAATTTAGCATTAGTTACACCAATCCTATCGCTCAGAATTATCAAATCATTGAAATTACTTCGACCGGCACTAGCGACGATAATACGGCTAGCGTTGTCATGAGCCAACTCGTGAATAGAAGAGGATCGTTACTGGCCTCAGCACCAACACTGCCAGTCACTTCCAAGAGTAATGCGACTTTAAGGGGTAACTCTTCGATTATCACCACAGAAGCCGCGCTCTCACTTCGTATTGGTGCGACGCTCAGTTTTTCAGGAAATGCATTCACATCGAGCACTGCAGGTTCTTCTAACAAAAGTAAAATTGGTCCTGACGTACAACAAAGGGTAACTGCATTAAGAAATCTCACACCCAACCAGTTATTCGCTACCTATTTTGCCCAATCCACCTCACAAATCAAAAGTAGTGTTGATCAAGTCTATACCAACGGCAGTACTGTCAATTTGGGTGGTAAGAAAGGTGTTTCCATTTGGATTGAGGATAATCTGAGTCTGAATACTAGCCAAGTCATCGGATCTATGAGCTCACCCGTCATCTTAATCGTGAATGGAAATATGACGACAAATGCCACGATCGTGATCTATGGCTTTGTCTATGTGACTGGTAACTTGACCATGAATGGCACTGGTGGTAGCAGTTCACAAATCGTCGGTGGTGTTGCTGTCTATGGCAATGTAGTCATGGGTGGTAATGATAATATCACCTTTGATAGTAACGTCATTAAGAATTTACAATCACAAGGCAGTGGTGGTGCGTTCATCAAAATACCCGGCACTTGGAAGGATTTCTAAGTCATGAACACCCCAAACAAACAGGTGGGACAAGGTTTAATCGAAATGATGATTGTCTTGGTGTTTATCGCGGTGGGTGTGATCGCCATGGTCAAGTTTCAAAATTCACTCGCCTATCATAGCGCAGATGTTTCAACACATATGAATGCCATGCAATTGGCAAATAATCAATTAGAAAAACTCCGCGATTATGTCGTGTTAACCACGCAAACCGGTTACCCCGCTTACAGCGATATTACGAATGGCAGCACAACAGCGACGAGCAAAGGTGTCACTTATACCATCACATGGGCCGTGCAAACCAATACAACACCAGCTTATAAAACCGTCGATGTGACAGTCAGCTGGTCAGATCGTTACGGCGTCGCACAATCACTCATGCTGTCTAGTCGCATCGCCAGTATTGATCCTGCTGCAGAGGTCAATCTATTTTAGGAGAGCGTGATGAAACACTGTTTTGCACTTTTACTTTTACTGCTTGCTGCGAATAGCGCTTTGGCGGTTGTTTTTCAACAAAGCGGTCCTCAAGGCAATATTATTTTCTCAGATATCCCGATGAGTAAAGATGCTAAAGTGATACGACATCCAACATCGCGTGAGAATACTGTCACGACACCAGCTAATGTCAAAGAGGCACCGAGTACAAATGAATCAAGCGTTAGCATTGACGCGACAACTGCGACAACCACGCCAGCACCTAAACCTTATGTGCGATTTACACTAATCTCCCCTGAAGATGGCGAATCTATACAAAATCAACCCGTTATTTACGTCAATTTTGATGTTGACCCCCCACTGCAATCGGGTGATATGATCCAAGTATTCTTAGATGCTAAACCTTGGGGACAAGCGCTCGCCACTACCCATTTTTCATTCACTGCACCAGATCGTGGCACACATTATCTGTACGGCGTTTTACTGGCTAAAGACCAGCGCATTTTAAAGCAAAGTGCACGCATCACCATCTATGTACATCAAGCACACATCCCTACACAACCACCCCGCCCCAATAATACCATGTAAGCGCATGCTAGATTAGGTCACGTCACTCAGTATCTCTTCTTTGAGTGTGTTTTTTTCGCGATAGACGAGCTTTGCGTTTTCTTTAATCGCCCAGAGGTAGGATGCTGCAGCGCCATCAAGCTGTGAAAAAGGACATTCATTTTGATAACGATAATCACGATAAACAATCTGTCCAATACAACGTTTCGGTGACTTTAAATGATGAATAATGCCTTTTTGATTAAAAGCATTAGTCAGTTCGCTATACATAAATCCAAATCCGCGTGCCGCAGCCAAGTCCATAGCGCGGAAATTCACTTGGATCGATAATCCCTGGCGACGATAATCATCTGCAACCGCCGTGATAAGAAGATGGGCGATTTGTCCCGTGGCAAAGATTTTATCTGCAAAATAAGTACTGCCAAGGCTATCAAGTAATGACATGATATAAACGAACGTAGGATCAAACTCGGGAATTTCACCAGGTTGGAATAAGTCTTCCACCAGCGCACATGCCACGACCTTCGTACCGTCTAAGCACACAATACTCAATTGATCTCGACAGGCTTTCTCAGTCACTGCACGGGCAAACACTTGAAATTTCTTCTCGTCCATGTGTAAATATTTTGTCATGGGTTCTGAGCGACAAAATGCACGAACGAAGACATCGATGACAGATTCAATGTGTGCCTCGGTGAGTAACGTATAACGATATCGATGATCAAGGGGTAGCTGGTTGCGGAAAAAATTCGGGTGAGCAATCACATCAGCAGGTGCATCAGGCAGCTTTATCATGACCTCGTCCTTAAGTGTCAGTGGATATATGAATATATTATCATGGCTCATAACCGCATAACATGCTGCCTCCACCTGAATCTAATTTTTAGCTGTCCGGCAAAAAAACCTTTTCACTATCACGCTACTTTGCCATATGGAAACATCCTGGCAGACTCAATCCAGGCGTTTGAGACGTGCAGCAAAACTATGCGTGTGGCTAGGGTCTATAGGCACTGCCACACCGACCGTAATATCACTCACTAAGTTAGGCGCCTCAGGCGGCACCAGTTGTCCAATCGTTTGTTGATCTTGGGTAAGATCATTACCACCAATCACACAGCGCACCTGGTGACCCCAATGTTGTTCTACCTCACGTAATGCCTGCGCTAAGACTGGGGCCTCGATACGGTAGGAGTATAATAATTGATAGATTGCCCAGTAATACGTGTCATTGATACCCGGCTTGATCATGTATGTCCGACTCACACTGTTTTGATTTGCGATTTGCAAACCATTACTCAAGAGGCTCGAGAGCGTGGTATTAATGCCGAATTTGAAACTATCAGATACCGGTAATGCCCCACCCCCCACCGTCACTTGATCTTCAATCGCGACGTTTAAAGAAAAACCGATTTGCACCTGCGTTGAATATGTCTCACCCGTTGTTTGTGTCACCGTTTCAGAAAATTCAACACCAGACGCTTGCCCTAAACCCATTAACCCTAGCGTTGTACCCACGGTAAGATACTCATCCCCCAATGATAATGGCAGATCGATGTCACGATCACCTGTTGACAATTGTCCGCGTTGCTGACCATTGTGTTTCTCACTCATTTGCTGCAACACGGCTTGAGACATCAGTACCGTCACTAAGGCATCCCCTTTTTTGACACCTTTACCTAAATCATAAAAGCCGCTGGCATCTACACCGGCATACAGCGTTGGATTATTCGGGTAATAGTAAGCAATGAAGGGCTTCGGTTGTTGCTCATTGGTTTTGATCTCTAGATGCAATGTTTCTTTGCGATGTGCATAGGTGAAATCAATGGCATTGTAATTCGCATAGATCCCTATAGGACATTGATTAGCTGACTGACAATAAAATGTCACTGGGATATACGCAGTATGTTGATTGAGCGTTTTCAATGGGAACGTCAGCTCATGACCATTCGCATCACGATAAGGTTCATAGCCATACGGTGTGGGAAAAGTATGATACGTGCGAACATACTGTTTAAATGCTTCTGTATTGACTGGCGGAATCGCCGGTGGTGTGTAATGTGATTGCTGTGGTAGCGCACCCATCACACGTTGTTGTAGTGTGACGAGTATGACGATTACAATTGCGTAACAGACTGATCTGATGTTGAGCCAGGTTTTATTTTGCATAAGCACCCCTCCCATCGATTCTTATTTTTATAATGCTTAAGTTTTAATCATTTAATTAAATCATAGCATTCTTTTGAACTTAACACGGGTTTATCAGCTTGTCCAGGCGTCACAAAGCAACCATGCAGCGCTGGTTGTAAATTACTGACATCTAAATTATATTGGCAAGTTGGAACAGCAACGCGATAAGGACATCAGTTGACACAACGCATCGCTATTGTAGGTTCAGGCATCTCCGGTTTGACTTGCGCCTCGCTACTCAGCCAGCGTTATGATGTCAGTGTATTCGAAGCAAATGATTATTTAGGCGGACATACACACACGATCGACGTGCCAAGTGAAACAGGTAATCATTACATTGATACCGGTTTTATTGTTTTTAACAAAAAAACCTATCCCAACTTTACGCGACTCCTCGATCAACACCAGGTTGCCTATCATCCCAGTGAGATGAGTTTTAGCTATCGCTCTGCGCATCACCATATGGAATATTGCGGCACGAACCTTAACACCTTGTTTGCTGATCGTCGCAATCTCTTGAAGCCAGCATTTTACCGCTTTTTAGGCGATATATTGCGTTTTAATCAAGATGCCAAACGCTATATTCAGACCGGCCAAACCGCGTTGAGCATTGCAGAATTTACGCGCAGCATGAATTATCATCCATTGTTTGTCGATGCCTATTTAGTGCCTGTCATTGCCGCCATTTGGTCTAAGCACAGTCAGGATGCTTTTAATTGCGCGGCACATTTCCTCTTTGAATTTTTTGACACGCATGGTTTATTGAGTGTGTTTGGGCGTCCACAATGGTATGTGATTACAGGGGGGTCACGACAATATATTCCTGCATTCACCCGAGCGATACGCGATCAAATCTATCTCAATTCACCGGTCGAAGCTATCGAACGTCACACACACGGCGTCGTATTAAAAGCAAAGGGTGAGACATGGCACTTCGATAAGGTGATACTTGCTACTCACAGTGATCAAGCGCTCAAACTTCTCACACGCCCTACGGATAATGAAGTGGCCACACTCGGTGCCATCCCTTACACAACGAATGAAACCATCTTACACACAGATGTGAGTGTCATGCCAAAACGCCGGCGTGCTTGGGCAAGTTGGAATTATTATGACATTGGCAAGCCAGAAGCCACCCTTACTTACTACATGAATCGTTTACAAGGACTCAACACGCCGCAAGATTTTTGTGTCTCGGTCAATCTAGGTCATCACATTGATCCACAAAAAATTTTACGTAGGCTTCAGTATGCCCATCCGTGCTTTACACAGAATGCCATCACAGCGCAGCAACAATACAACGACATCAATGGACATGCGCACACCTATTATTGCGGTGCTTATTGGGGTTACGGCTTTCATGAAGATGGCGTCAAGAGCGCCTTGCGTGTGTGCAAATCATTAGGCGTGACGTGATGATCCCACACTTGATATATCAAGGCACCGTTCGCCATCGACGTCATTATGATAAAGCACACGAATTTCGTTATCGCATCAGTGCATTTTGTTTCGATATCAGCAAAATTGCTGAAAGCTTTGCGCCCTATCAGTCTATCTCCGTCGAAAAATTTAATTGGCTTTCCTATTATCGCAAACATTATTTGACGCCATCGCCATTAACACTAGATGAAGCTGCACGCGCACTTGTCGCCACGTCATTAGGCACCGTACCAAAAGGCAAAATTTATTTACTGACGCAACTGGCGTGCCTTGGCTATTGCTTCAACCCCATCAGCATTTATTTTATTTTTAAAGAAAACAGTGAAATACTTGAGACATTAATCATTGAAGTCACAAATACACCCTGGCAAGAAAAACATTGTTATGTACAACAAGTCACTGCAGTTGGTAAACACAAACACATTTATCAATGTCATTTCAAAAAAGAATTACACGTATCACCATTTCTATCTATGCAGTATGACTATCAGTTCAATATTAAAATGACTGAGCATGACATTCATGTGCATATGGTGAATTTACGCAATGATGAACGCCATTTCGATGCGACACTCACGTTAACAAAGGTAACCGCTGCACATCATGGTATTCAACGTGTCCCATGGCGCCAACCATGGATGACCTATAAAATTACTGCAGCCATCTATTGGCAAGCCTTGAAGTTATGGTGGAAAGGGGTTCGTTTTTATGCGCATCCCGTTAAATGAAGTGCGACGATCAAACATCAGCAACCACTTTTAAGGACAAATACAATCATGGAACGTAATGACGAGATAGTAAAAAATATTAAATTTGGTTTTTATCAAAAATGTATTTTTAAGTTGTTATCTCAAATTCAATACGGACAAGTCGCTATTAGTGATGCTTACGGCTTACATGTGTTTAATGGTAACGAACGTACCCTACATGATGCAGTACATTTGCGTATCAATGATTTGAGTGTTTATAAGGAACTATTTTTTTATGGGTCGATTGCGCTAGGCGAATCCTACATGGCGGGCGAATGGGATGTTGACGATCTCAGCAAGTTTTTAGCGATCATGATTAAAAATACACAGATCTTTTACGATGTCGACACTTACCATGCGCGACTCTTGAACATGATCGCCCACGTAGGTAAATGGTTTTTACCAAATAACATCTCTAGAAGCAAAAAAAATATCTTGGCACATTATGATCTAGGTAATGAATTTTTTCAGCAATTCCTCGATCCCAGCATGATGTATTCATGTGCACTCTTCGAACCTAACACACTCAGTTTAGAAGAAGCCGCAACATTAAAGGTCATGCATATTTGCCAGCAATTAGAATTGAAATCTAGTGATCATCTACTTGAGATTGGTACTGGCTGGGGGACACTCGCCATTTACGCAGCACAAAATTACGGCTGCACGGTCACGACAACAACCATCTCCGATCAACAGTATCAATATGTTAAAAAACGCATCGCCTCGTTAGGATTAGAACACCAGATTCATTTACTCAATAAAGACTATCGTGAACTCGATGGTCAATATGATAAACTCGTTTCGGTTGAAATGATCGAAGCCATTGGGCATCAATATTTCACAACGTTCTTCAAACAATGTAACAAGTTATTAAAGCCCGGCGGGTTGTTTCTGCTACAAGCTATTCTCATCAATGATCAATCCTATACGCGTGCCACGCGTGAAGTTGATTTTATTCGCAAATATATTTTCCCCGGTGGTTGCCTACCGTCCATGCAAGTGATCACAAATGATATTGCGCAACATACCGAGTTGCAATTAATGAATCTTAATGACATTGGCTTGCATTATGCACAAACGTTAGCTGCTTGGTTGAGCAATTTTAATCGACATGTCAACCAAATCACGAAGCTTGGATTCTCTGAAACATTCATACGTATGTGGCGCTATTATTTTTGTTATTGTATCGCTGCGTTTCAAACACGTTATGTGACTGACATTCAAGCCTTATGGCGCAAACGCGATTAAGAGAGTTATCCCATGCGACGACAACAATTTCACTATCTCTTTCATCTCACCGCCTACTATGTGGCATGGGTCGGTGCGATTATGCTTGCGGCACGCGGATATGCCTGGTGGGGAACAAGTATTGTCTTCGCACTCGTCGTCGGCCAACTTTGCTGGCAACATTATGCCATGCATGACACAAAAGGGTTAGTACCACTCATCATACTACTCACGCTTGTTGGCACAACTCTCGACACTATCATGATGTGGCTTGGGCTCGTTCACTTCGCCGCCAATCCTTTTTATCCCCATGGTAGTCCACCATGGATGATAGCCATTTGGGTAAGCTTCGCAGTCATATTTTATGTGACATGTCGCGCTTTGTTTAAACGCTATTTTTTGCTGAGCGTTTTAGCCATATCGGGTTTTGCGATCGCATATTGGGTGGGCGCACGTTTAGGTGCCGCCAATTTTCCACACGGCAACAGCACCGCCATACTCGTAGGCATTTTATGGGGTGGTTTACTGCCATGCTGTATGTTCGCTTATTCACATTGGATGACGACTCATGATTAAACTGTTTGCTATTGTCGCAATAGTTCTCTTCCTACAAATGTGCGTGGTTTGGCTTCTCTATCGTCGTTTACATAATCCCTCGGTCGTCGATGTCAGTTGGTCGTTGGGACTGATGGTCGCAGGTCTCATCTATCTTTGCGCACAAACACCGTGCAATTGGCGATTAAGCATCATCGCAAGTTTACTCATCCTTTGGGCACTCCGCTTGGCTGGATTCCTGTGGTTCACCCGTATACGTAAAGGCCATGTCGATAAACGTTATCAACAACTCAGTAAACAATGGAAAATCGCTAAGTCTCTTGGATTCTTTTTAAACTTTCAACTGCAAGCACTATTCATTTTAATTTTATCTATTGTATTTTTATTCGCCGGCAATCAATCACCAGCAACGTTATCACCACTCGATTTACTGGCATGCAGCATCGTGCTGCTTGGTACCGTGCTCGAATCCATCGCCGATTGGCAATTGTATCAATATCGTCAATTACAACCTGGCAAACTATGTGATGTGGGTTTTTGGTATTATTCCCGTCATCCCAATTATTTTTTTGAATGGTGTATTTGGCTGGGTTTCGCGCTCTTTGGCTTACATCACACATGGGGTTGGTTAGGTTTAATCTCACCGCTGTGGTTGTATATCATTTTCAGCCAAATGACGATTCCCATCACCGAGCGTGGTTCTGCCGCTGCTAAAGGTCAAGTGTATCTCGATTATCAAGCGAGCACATCCAGCTTCATCCCTTGGTTCAAAAAAAATGCTTAGCCTGCACTAGCTTTTTGCTGAGATAACGATTATTTTTAAGCAACGTCGTTGGTCAAAGGTAAACGACAATGCGACGAGTCTCATCCCTCCTCGCAAACAGCGCATTTTGATACATGGCAATTGCCATAGCGCGCAACATCTATCCAACATGCACGTCTAAAATAAATTTAAGAGGAAGATGGCATTGGCACACACAGGCACAACATTAGTAGGCATTATCATGGGGTCGCGCAGTGATTGGCAGACCATGGCAGAGGCAGCCAAAATGCTCGATCGTTTAGCTGTTCCCTACGAAGTATCGGTTGTTTCGGCACATCGCACACCCGATAAACTCTTCACATATGCAGAACAAGCACAGGCACGTGGCCTCGAAGTTATCATCGCAGGCGCCGGCGGCGCTGCGCATTTACCAGGCATGATTGCCGCCAAAACATTACTCCCAGTATTAGGGGTCCCCATCCAATCTAAAACATTAAACGGCATGGATTCCCTGCTATCGATTGTGCAAATGCCGGCTGGCATTCCGGTGGGTACACTCGCCATAGGTGCCGCAGGCGCAACCAATGCTGCTCTACTCGCCGCCGCCATCCTCGCCAATAAATATGCAGACGTAGGTACTGCCCTACAAGCTTTTAGAGTGGCACAACGGGAAACAGTATTAGCAGCCGCCGATCCACGAGAGACAGAGGATACCGTATGCACATAGCCATCTTTGGAGGCGGCCAATTGGCGCGTATGCTCATTTTAGCGGGCACACCCTTGGGCATGTCATTTACTTGCCTTGATGCTGATCCATCCTGTGCAGCATCACCAATAGCCACGATCATCCCGCCAGACTGGTCTACACTCGATTTAAGTACGCGCCCTCTCGATAGCGTACATTGTTTTACCTATGAAAATGAAAATGTGGATGTGAACGAACTCACTCGTCTTGCGCAGTATAAACCACTTTTTCCCGGCGTAAATGCCCTCATCGCTACTCAAGATCGCTTACATGAAAAAACGTATTTAACCACCCACGGTATCCCCACGGTCGCTTATACCGCCATTCATGATTGGCGCGACTTAGAGAACTTCATTGTGCAAGTCGGTTTCCCGGTCATTCTCAAAACGCGACGTCACGGATATGATGGCAAAGGACAAATCCGAATCAACAGTGCATCACAAGCACGACAAGCGTATGCCACACTCAGCAGCCAAGCGATTATTGCTGAGCAATTCATGCCATTTGATTTTGAAGTCTCTCTGATTAGCGTACGGGCTCGTGGCGGTGAAGTCGCCTTTTATCCACTCATACGTAACGAACATCAAGCAGGTATTCTTCATCGCTCGGAAGCACCTTACCTTGACTCCCACTTACAAACACAAGCTGAAGAAATTGCGCAAACACTCATGACTGCATGGGAATATGTAGGCACACTCACGATTGAATTTTTTGTGCGTGATCAGCAATTAATCGTCAATGAAATCGCCCCGCGCGTACATAATTCCGGACATTGGACAATCGAAGGTGCCGAGACCAGTCAATTTGAAAATCATTTACGCGCCATTACTGGACTGCCACTGGGTAGCACACAAGTACGTGGTCCGTGCACCATGATTAATCTACTTGGAGAACCACCAGCAGATTTGCCACGCTTGTTATCCATTCCAGGCTGTCATTATCATTGGTATGGTAAAACACCCAAAGCAAAACGTAAATGTGGCCATATCACGCTCTGCGCAGCAGATAAACGAACACTTGCTCAACGCGTTGAAGAAGCTTTAAACTCGACCTTGGCCATTGTGGAAAATACATTGTAGCGCGGGCAAATGCATTGCTTATTTAATTTGAGAATATTTATAGGTGGTGGGCACGCTGCCAAACCCGTTCGCCCTCGATGCAGCCACCTAACGGCCGTCTCGAGGGGTGCCCACCCTACGAAAAAGTCAACAAAGAATTTTGATAAGGAACAGTCATGATCAAATCCATCGGATGGTTATTGGGATGCTGTGTTAGCAGTATAGTGTGCGCACAAAACCTACCCCTACAATTGTTACACTTACCTCCACATTATCAGATTAGTCTCTTCGCGAGTGGCATTAACGGTGCACGGCAACTTGCGGTCGGCAGCAAAGGAACCATCTTTGTGGGGACGCGCGGCGATAAGGTATTTGCCATTCAAAATACACCACGCCAACCGCAACGTGTCATCACCATCGCCAGTGGTTTAAATCATCCCAATGGCGTGGCTTTTTATCATGGCGCACTTTATGTTGCCGAAACACAACGCATCATACGCTACGATGACATTGAAAATCGCCTCGATCATCCACCTAGCCCGGTCATTATTCGCGATCATTTATCCACCGCGTTGCGCCATGGCTTGCGCTATATTGGCTTTGGTCCGGATAACAAATTGTATTTAAGCTTAGGCGCGCCTTGCAATATCTGCGAACCAGCATCGCCTAATGGCACTATCACACGCATGAATCCGGATGGCGGTCAATTTGAGATTTTTGCTAATGGTGTGCGTGATAGCGTGGGCTTTGACTGGCATCCAGAAACGCGTCATTTATGGTTTAGTGACAATGGTCGTGATGAAATGGGGGATGATATTCCGCCCGATAAATTCAATGTCGCACCTAAACCAGGCCTGCACTTTGGCTTCCCGTATTATCATGCAAAAGGATTACCAGATCCTGTTTACGGCTCACGTTTTCCTGAAAGCAAGTTCATACCACCGACATACCCCCTCCCCGCACATGTTGCTGCACTGGGCGTGAAATTTGGTAAAGGCAACCATGCAACTAGCCAAGACGATCATGGCAACCGAGCCGCTTATATAGCGCTACATGGCTCGTGGAATCGCAGTAACAAAGTCGGTTATCAAGTCATACGATTATGGGTAAATCAAGATAAGGTCGTCAATTCAGAACCTTTCGTCACTGGTTGGTTACAAGGACAACAAGCGTGGGGACGACCGGTGGATGTGTTAGCACTAGCTGACGGTACACTGCTCATCTCCGATGATGTTGCCAATGTTGTCTATCGTGTGATCTATCGTTAGCCCAGTTTATGGCGAATGTAGAAAAAGAAATTGAGTAGCAATGCGCTACACAGAATAGCAAACATCATATACGTGATAAAATTTGCGCGGGCAATCGCTCTATCTTTATACATTAATTCTTTTTCCATGTATTTATGTAATTGTTTATTTGTTTTGCGTATACGCACACTGGTTTGATGCGCTAATTTTTCGATGAGCTTATAATAAATCGACGGATGGTGGATCGCCATTTCACGTAGCTTTAAATATGTTAGGACACCTAAGGTAACCGGCGTACGTGATATCGCGGATGCTGAGCAACTGCCACCATCAAAATAGGATACTTCACCAATTAAATCGCCGTGATGTAAATAGGCAAGTGATAATTTTTTTGCCTGAGTTTTACCTTCTTGATACAGCTCAATTTCTCCATCGAACAAAAAATAGATCACAGCAATATCTTCGTCTTCTTGCATGATAAGTGTGTCTGCAGGCAACTTTTTGTCATGAAAATATCCCAATATCTCTTGGAGTTCAGCTGCACTAAATTCACTAAATACGGGGAAGTCTTCAAGTGTCTCAATGCTAATGTTATTAGCCAGTGTCATATCGTCTCTCCTTGACATATGATTTGATTATGCATTAATGTGAGAATGTTTGGAATCAATCCATTTATATGTTTGATGCTAATTTCAACAATTTTGAGGCAATTGATCAATTTTACTTAGTTGTCTACGACCGTATCACCTAAACTGCACATGATACGTAGGTTTAAGGGAATCATGATTACTCATCCTTAAAACCACCGGTACCGAAGACAGGCATTGTCTTGATAAGACATAAGTCTTCTGATTAATCCAAACGGAAATACTCGTATAGACGAAATAAGAAGGGACATTTTTAGTTTATTTTATTAAAAGGTCTACCTATGATCAATCAGAACCTGAAGCAAGATCTCTTGACTATTTTAAAGCCTCTATTGAGAGCACCTACACTTGAATCTAATGGGGAAGCTGTTTGCGTGACAGGACCTCTCAATATTAAAACAGCAACAATTCGAGCTAAGCACTGGCGTAATGTGGAAAGGTCCCTACGTCAAATAGAAAGATTATGCGAAGACAACACCATTGATGAGCAAGAAATTAGCCAGATTATCACCACTGCCATCACTGACAGTCTCATTAATAACGAGACCAAAGAATGTACTAAGCGCTTTCCTGATTATTTGCCTTCACAAATTTCAGTTGGCTCACAAACTGTGCGCCCTTGGGAACTGTGGTTACAAAATCAAACTAACCGTTTTCAAGCACATAAAACGCTCTATGATACATTTTCAGCCGCTTCAGGTTACTACCTCCCAGAAATCGAGCGCGCATTCAAAAATTATGATATGAATACATTATTGGAATTACCCCGAACACCGGGCATGACGCTCTTCTCACAAAAGAGCCCACAATGCAGTCCGCGAGAAGGCCACAAAGTTAAAGAGCACAATGGATTCTATATGAGAAAAGAAGTACGACCTTGTTAGAAATATCACGCTATTAAAAGTGAGCGGCCATGCTCACTTTTAAAGATACATGTGTATCAAAAAATCAATAATGACATAATAAAAAATATAAGCTAGCAGTGAATACGTATGCCAAACACATTACCTAAAATCGTCGAAAGAATCGTTGCGAACGCTGATTTTGTTGAAGACAGTAATATCATCAGCAGCACTGAAAGAGAAACCATACAAAGTGTTGCGCAACAGCATACAGATGCGATAAAACTGCGGAAAAGCACATTTAACTTTAATTATTCCGTCTTAAACATCAAAGGTGAGCAATTCGCGATTTATAAAGGTAGCACACCCATTAAATCAGGCGAAACGCTTGCAGATAAAGACTTTGCTCACCTCATCGGTTTTGGCGCATTTGGCAAGATCAAATTGGGGCAAAATATCCGTACCGCTGAATATGTGGCCATTAAAATTGTGGCTGATGAAAATGATGCACTGGCAGATTTCAAAGAAGATATGTTGTATGAATTCGAAATGAGTAAGAAAACGCAATTAGGAACGCATTTAGGTTTCTTCATGAGCGAATCTTACCATATGCATAAAGCAGCGATGGTCATGAAATTGTTTGATGATCCTACATTAAAAGACATTGCCGAACTTGGTATCTCTGACCCCATGTTAGAAGCTGCGATTTGTATTGCCTGCGTTAAGGAACTTGAACGTATCCATCAACTCAATATCATCCATCGCGACATCAAACCAGAAAATATTTTTTATTCGACCGAGTCAAAGATAGCAACTATTATTGATTTTGGATTAAGCACCTGGGCACATCAAGCACAACCAACGGGTAAAGGTACTTTTGGGTTTATCGCACCGGAAATTTCTGAAGGCGGCAAACATAATGCAGCGACAGATGTTTATGCATTAGGTGTCACGCTATCCATAGTGATCAACATCGCGCAACCAAGCCACACACCCGATGAAGTTGACGAACTCCGAGAAGACGCAACCAACGACTCAGCGGCTGCAAAGCTATATACATACTTGATGAGTAATTTGTATCAATTTACTGATCCAGCCAATCTTGATGAACAACCACACAAGGTAGCATTGGGAGAGGTGATCAAAAAAATGATGCATGAAAATGTCAAAAGTCGTATTAGTTTAAGTGAGGCATGTAAGGCATTCGAAGGCATATTGCTTAACTACAGCCACAGCAAAGAAGAAGTCCTCACCACAGATCTCGTCTCAACGCCATCACAGCCAATATCCATGATGCATTAATGCACCAGTATTAAATAGGATGAGCCAGTGTATCATTGCCGTATTTTCGGCGACGTTCATCGGCTCGTTATTATAGAATAAAGGTTTCTTAGCTTCGATAAGGATGTGACATGAAACACGATAGTAGCAAAAAACGTTGTGCCTGGTGTAACAGCGATCTGCTCTATATCCATTATCATGATACCGAGTGGGGTGTTCCCCTCGATGACGACCTACCATTGTTTGAATTTCTCAACTTAGAGGGCATGCAAGCAGGATTGAGCTGGCTGACCATTCTTAAGAAACGTGCGGCTTTTCGCGAAGCTTTTGCTAATTTCCGTCCAGACACTATCGCCCGATTCAATGAACGTCATGTCATGGCGTTGATGAAAAATGCCAATATCATCCGCAATGAAAGAAAGATTCGCGCGGTGATCAGTAACGCCAACGCCTTTCTGGAAATGAGAAATGCAGGCATACATTTTTCAGAATACCTTTGGTCATTTGTGGATGGCAAGCCTATCATTAACCATTGGCAAGATAGCAAACAAGTACCCGTAACCACCGACATCTCCGATGCGCTAGCAAAAGACTTGAAAAAAAGAGGGTTTAAATTTGTAGGCAGCACCATTTGTTACGCGTTCATGCAAGCCGTCGGCATGGTGAACGATCATACACTTGATTGCTTCAAACATCCTACACATCATCAAGATTAAGTCGCTCATATCATTTGAATAGTTTATGCGTTGCTAGCTCTTCTTGAGGAATATCCTTCCTATTTTTGACATGATCACGCTTCTCTGCAAACAGTCCATCTGTTGATAGAGTCATCGCTTTAGGTTCTTGTGCTTCCTTGACTTTCTTAACGCTTTTCAACAATT
>CAZYKO010000001.1:370223-458567 GCA_964648015.1 uncultured Coxiellaceae bacterium | reverse complement strand
CGTTAGCGATGGGTCCCCGCCTGCGCGGGGATGACAGTGTTGTTGACGGGGATGACAGTGTTGTTGACGGGGATGACAGTGTTGTTGACGGGAATGACAGTGTTGTTGACGGGAATGACAGTGTTCGCAATATTATTTGTGGGTAAGGCCATGGGTGGAGCGCACCCTTCGAGACGGCACTGCGCGGCTGCTCAGGGCGTACGGTGAGTTTTCGTAGGGTGGCACCCCTCGAGACAGCGCTACGCGCTTCCTCGGGGCGAACGGGCTTGGCAGCGTGCTCGCCCTACAACTTTTGAGTCTATCGGATAACCATTTCTGGATAGTTGTACTTCAACACACGCACTGTATCTTCTTCTTGTTTGACCATCCCTAACTGTTGATAGGATTTCGCCATCAACACTAAAGCAGCTGGCACCACAGGCGCACCCTGATAGTGGGCAACCACATCCGCCGCACGGTTAGCCGCTGCAATAAATGCGCGACGATCATAGTAGTAATGGGCCACTTCGTATTCATGTGTCGCAAGAATGTTGCGCAAATAAACCATGTATTGATGCGCAGCAGCGGCATAGCGACTATGTGGAAATCGCACGACGAGTTCGTTAAAGTCAGCATACGCTTTTTTGACTTGGGTCAAATCGCGTGTAGCGAGATCAATATTCAGTATTTGCTCAAGCAATCCTAAGTTGAGATTAAAATTGGCCACACCACGCATGTAAAAAGCGTAATCTACATCGACGCTGGTGGGATGCATACGAATGTAACGATCTGCAGAGCTAATGGAGAGTGGATATTCTTCTTTCATGAAATAAGCGTAGATTAGATAAAGTTGCGCACGCTCGGTATCCGTACCAAAAGGATATTGCACATCCAACGCTTCAAAATGCTTGATTGCTTCGGCAAATTTTCTTTCTTGCAGATTAGCTTTGCCATCGAGAAAAATTTGATGCGCCGGTAGGTCTTTGTATGCATCCGCAGCACTCGTTGATGATGTGGTAGAGCATCCAGCAAGCCAAAGTGGCAATACCAGCATAATTAAACTAAGCATTTTATTCATCGACAATTTCGGCGTTGAAACCATCACCTTGAGGTGAGGGAGGGAACGCCGCCTCCTTATATAAGTTTAATCAATCGCCATCAGTCACCCATGATGACGATGTCGGCTGACAGTATTGCAAACTGATTTCATCAGATTGTATTTGCGCGTTAGGGAGCGCTGTCATAGTAGCACTAAGCACACATGACATTGAGACTGCCACTCCTAGGTCAATTTGAACAGCAGATATTAATAGCATTAGTTAAGAAAAGCAAAAACTACGCGCGTTTGAGCGCTGATCAACCACTGACGTGCTATTTCATGTGCAAGCAGCGATTGAGCTGACTTAGAAATTCTGTCATCATGCACCCACTATGAAAAATAATAATGACCAACGCAAACACACGCTGATTATCCCGGAAACCGCCGTACAAGAACGTCTAGACACGGCACTGGCAAAATTATTACCGGCATATTCACGCACACAAATTAAAGAATGGATAGACGCTGGCAAGGTCTTGGTTGACGGCAAACAAGTCAAAGCTAAAACTTTGCTCAAGGGTGGCGAATCCGTTGCACTTCAAGCGACACTCAAAGCACAACCGCAGTGGGAAGCACAATCCATCCCACTAGACATCGTCTATGAAGATGAGAGTTTATTGATCATCAATAAACCCGTCGGCTTAGTTGTGCACCCTGGCGCCGGGAACCGTGATAGCACTTTACTCAACGCCATTTTGCATCACGCCCCCAGCTCACAATCTTTGCCACGTGCGGGCATCTTGCATCGCCTCGACAAAAACACGTCAGGACTGCTCTTGATTGCAAAAACGCCACTGGCACTGAAATCATTATCACAACAATTAAAACGCCGCGACATTGCGCGCGAATACCAAGCCATCATCTATGGTCGCTTGATCAGCGGTGGCACAGTGGACGCACCCATTGGCCGTCATCCACTGCAACGCAAGAAAATGACCGTCACTGAGGATGGTAAAACCGCTATTACGCACTATCGCATCGCGGAAAAATATCGTGCCCACACACGTTTAAAAGTCCGTTTGGAAACAGGCCGTACGCATCAAATACGCGTACACATGTCACACATCCATCATCCTATCATTGGTGATACGACCTATGGTGGACGGGTGAAATTGAGTAAAGGCATGAGTGATGCTTTGATCGATACGCTGCGTCATTACAAACACCAAGCGTTGCACGCATTTGCACTAGGCTTCACGCACCCGGTCAGCAAAGAATGGGTGCAATTTGAAATCCCTTTACCGGAAGAGATGCAAACGCTTATCGCATTATTAAGAGAGGATGCTAAATCGCACACCTCTTGAGGATGCACAAACCATCAAGGAGGATTCATGAAGTACATACAACCCGACTGGCCTGCCCCTGCGCAAGTGAAAGCCTACACCACCTTGCGTGATAGTTGGCACGGTCGGCGTGCCCCCGCTGCCACCCCGTTAACCGAACTCCTGTCACTGCCCAACGAACCCATCTGGCTCAAGCAAACACATAGCACTACCGTACTTAAAGCCACCCCCGATCACACTGAACAAGCTGCTGATGCGAGTCATACTGATACGCCCAACCACGTTTGCGTTGTCATGACCGCCGATTGCCTACCTATCCTCATATGCCACCGCAATGGCACACATGTTGCGGCAGTACATGCGGGGTGGCGCGGCTTGGCGAATGGCATTGTGGAAGCCACGCTCGATGCATTGGCACAGCCACGGGAACAACTCCTCGTCTGGCTAGGACCGGCGATAAGCGCCAAACACTTTGAAGTGGGTCAAGACGTCTATGATGCCTTCACCCATACCCATCCGCAGGTGGCGCTAGCCTTTAAAAAACATACCCCAGGTAAGTGGTTTGCGGATTTATATGCCATTGCCCGCCTTAAACTACAGCAACAAGGCGTTCAAGCAATCTACGGGGGGCAATTCTGTACCTATGCCCAACCAGATCTCTTCTACTCTTATCGCCGCGATCCCGCTGAGACCGGACGTATGGCCAGCCTCATCTGGCTCAACGATGAAGTTCAGCTACACAAGGGCTAACTTGTGGTAATATGTCGTTCTCAATTTTTTGCCAGAAGAAGCAAAGCCCCATAAGTCAAAACCAAAAGAGGATTTCTGTGATGAAGACGCTCTACCATACCAGTAAAAAATTGCTGGTCATCATGGTGTTACTCACGATGAGCGCCATGACCAACCTATCCATTGCCGCCACCAAAATAGCAGATAGCAGCTTATCGCCGATGCTGCAGAAAGTATTGCCCGCAGTGGTCAATATTAAAGCACAAGTCAAAATTACCGACTTTAGTACCCTACTCGAGATCGAAAAACAGCGTCGTAGCGGTCGGGACGAAAGAGACCAAGACCAAGGCGACGACCAAAACCCACCAGGCACCTATATGTCAGCGGGTTCAGGTGTCATCATCGACGCAGACAATGGCTACATCGTCACCAATGCCCATGTCATTTATGATGCACAAATCGTCACCGTCACCTTGGGTGATGGACGGCATTACAATGCGAAAATCATTGGTGCAGACAAACCTTCAGATATCGCCTTATTACAAATCAAAGCGAAGAATCTCACAGCCATCACCATCGCTGATTCCAACAAACTGAAAGTGGGCGATTTTGTCGCTGCGATTGGCAACCCCTTTGGCTTAAGTCAAACCGTCACCTCGGGTATCGTCAGTGCATTGGGTCGTGTCAAGCTGGGCATTGAAAGTTATGAAAACTTCATTCAAACCGATGCGCCAATCAATCCAGGCAACTCTGGTGGTGCTCTCATTGATATGCAAGGTGAGTTAGTCGGTATTAATACAGCCATCTTAGCGCCTAATCAAGGTAGTGTGGGTATTGGCTTCGCCATCCCGGCGAATATGGCCAAAAGCGTCGTAGAACAATTCATTCAATATGGCAATATTAAACGCGGTATTTTAGGCATTGGGGCACAAGATATCACCCCCGATCTGGCTGCGGCATTCAATGTCTCACTGACTAAAGGTGCTGCTGTCACCCAAGTATTACCTGGCTCCCCAGCCCAACACGCTGGCTTCCAAGTTGGGGATATCATCACCGCAGTAAATGGTAGCGAAGTGAAAAATGCGAGTGATGTGGTCAATACGGTAGGCTTTTTGCGCGTTGATTCCAAAATCACCGTGAGCTTGTTGCGTAACAACAAACCCATGACGATTAGCGTGGTCATCAGCGATCCTAAAAAACGTATCGAACAATTACAACAAAGTGAACCGTACCTTTATGGTGTCGGCTTGAAAGATTTCAGCCTCTTAAGCCCGTTATATGGTCAAGTGGATGGCATCTTGGTGACTTCCGTCGAAGAAGGTAGCAATGCCTGGAACTCGGATTTACGCCAAGGGGATATCATCACCTCCATCAACCAACAAAAGGTGCGTAATATTGCCGACTTGAAATCAGCAGTGGCTAAAAGTAATAACACACTCTTGGTCAATGTCATCCGCGGTCAAATGGCGTTATTTTTAGTCATGAACCACGAAAGTTAGGGTAATCGGCTCACAAACAAACAGATCATAGTTGTAGGGTGGGCAAAGCGCAGCGTGCCCACCTCTTTGATTTGACCTTGGTGCAGCACGATGGTGGGCACGCTGCGCTTTGCCCACCCTACTCATCCGTCATGGCGAAGCACACGATGGGACTCATTCGCCACCTCATATCACTCGCTTTTTTGAGATGCACGCACACCTAAGCATTTGTTAAGCTAATCCTTAATACGCTCTTAATTTAAAAACGCTATGCTGTGGCATGATCATAAATTAAACACGAGGGCCGAATGAGTAAACTAACCACTAGCAAACTCAGCACATTCGCATTAACCTTACTCATCACGAGTGCGATTGATAGCATCCGTAATTTACCTGCGACCGCGCTTTTTGGCACCTCATTAATATTCTTCTTTATCTTTGCTGCCATCGTCTTTTTATTACCGACGGCATTGGTGTCAGCTGAGCTCTCTGCCAATATCGAAGAGGGGGGTATTTATGAATGGAGTCGCCGCGCCTTCGGTGAACGCTTCGGTTTTCTTGCTGTCTGGTTACAATGGACGAGTAATATTGCTTACTTCCCGACAATACTCTCCTTCATCGCCGGGACCGCTTGCTACCTGATTGATCCATCACTTGCCCAAAACAAACTATATTTAGTCTCAGTCATTTTAGGCTCCTTCTGGTTACTCACTTTCATCAATCTAAAAGGCATTCGCTTATCCGCCCGCGTCACAGGCATTTGCACCATCGTTGGCCTCATTATCCCCATGCTATTGATCATCACCCTGTTTGTTATTTGGTTGGTCATGGGTCACCCGGTCCAATTGCATTTAACCGCTAGCAATATGTTGCCTGACTTACACAAATCCGATAACTGGATTGCACTGACCGCCATTATGCTTGGCTTTGCCGGCATGGAACTCGCCACCGTACATGTTAACGATGTGAAAGATCCGCAAAAAACGTTCCCTCGCGCACTCGCTTTTTCCACACTCATCATTCTGATTACCATGATGTTAGGGTCCCTCGCCATCGCTTTTGTATTGCCATATAAAGATATCAATTTAGTCGATGGCACGATGCAAACCTTTGCCTACTTTTTTGCGGCCTATCATCTCCATTGGGTCACCCCCATCATTACCGTACTCCTCCTGATTGGCAGTTATGGCAGCATCGTGAGCTGGGTGATCTCGCCCGTCAAAGGTTTAGCCCAAGCCGGCGCGCATGGCTTTATGCCACCGTTTCTCTATCAAACCAATGAACATGGTGTGCCACAAAATTTATTAATTGCTCAAGCTATTTTGGTGAGCATTGGCTGTTTAGCATTTTTATTCATCCCTAGTGTCAATGGTTCTTATTGGCTGTTAACAGCGCTCACCGCGCAATTATACATGCTGATGTACATCCTTATGTTTTGTGCGGCAATTAAATTGCGCTACAACATGGCGCACCAGCCGTCTTGTTTTTGTATCCCCGGCAAAAAATGTGGCAGTTATATTGTGAGTGCCCTGGGGTTAATCGGCTGTTTAATCACTTTAGCGGTAGGCTTTATCCCACCAAGCAATATGAACATCGGTGGCAGTTGGCATTATGAAATGGTCTTTATGACTGGTATGCTCCTTCTCATCTTGCCGATCCTCATTTTCTACGTTTATCATCGAATCAATCAACGATCTGACGATGATGTCAAAGGCGCCCCAGCTTTAGTGAATGTAGATAACTAAAACGCCACAACTGCACCTTTTGTTTCGCCAACCAAGATGGGTATAATGGCGGTTTTTATTCACAAGGAAGTGAGATGAGCGCACCGTCATTATCCCCTATTCAACCTAAAGCACGACCCAGTATTCATCAAACGATTCTTGAATGGTTTCGCACTCAACCGCTCGGTCGTGTCTTGGATGCACCTGCAGGTTACGGACATTTGAGTTTGAAACTAAAAGCCATGGGACATGAGGTCAGTTGTGGCGAAATTAATCCCAGTATTTGTGCTGTACCTGATGTGCCATGCATTTATACGGATCTCAATCGCCAGATTGATGCACCGCCAGCGAGCTTCGATTATGTCTGTTGTGTGGATGGCCTCGAACACATGACTGATCCTTACACGGCTGTCAAAGAATTCGCACGCGTCTTAAAACCCGGTGGCATTGGTGTATTCTCGATTCCTAATTATTCCAATATCGAAAAACGTTTGAAGTTTTTAGTGCACGGCTATCTAACTAAGCCAACACAATATGAAGCATACCTCAATGCCAATGGCGCATTATTTGATTTTCACAATTCACCACTCACGATCACACAATTAGCGTTCATGTTTAAAATTAATCAACTGGAAATCATCGATATCAAACGTAATGCATTGAAGTGGAAACAACATTTGCTGCTCCCACTTGTTTATGCACTCAAATGTCTCAATCGCTTTAATTCTACGAAAAGCAAAAGAAAACATCGCACAGACATCACCTTAGATAACAGAGTCATCTTGGGTGGTAATAATCTGATTTTCATTACACGAAAAATAACGGCGTAAAGCAAAACGCTGGCAAGATGCATTGGCTTCATACCAAACACGCATGGCATCACCTCACGATGGGTAGTGCGTTGCCGAAGCAATCATGGATCATATTGTCTGTCATCCATCATCCGTTTACAATCGCGGTGTGCTTGATGTCATGCCACCCTGAACGAGCCACGCATCTTGTGGTGACGCACAAAGTTTATCGAAATTCTTTTGATTCAGTTTGCCCTCGAAAAATATCCACGAGAGCGCATTCACAAAAATCGTCGCGTCCGTCGGACTTAAATCGCCATGAATGGCACAAACCATCAATTTATTTTGTTGCGTAGCTAGCGACGCGCGTTGCAAATACTCAAAACTTGCCGCGATTTGCGTTGCTCTCTCTGGTTGTGCTACCACTAACAACCAATTGGCCAGCGTATTGATCCCTGATCGATGTAACATGATGATGGCGGTCGCCATATCATGTGCACGCTCAGCATGCGCGCAAATTCTTAAACGATTTTCTGAGGTAAGCGCCTGATATTCATTCAATCTGCACAAACCTATCGCAATTTTGTCAGCGTGTTTTGGAAAACTAATGATGGCTTCGCGATTTTCCTGCGTATTCAGTGCATCATCTAACAACTGCGTTAAATGTGATGGGCACTGTTCATCATGGTTTTCAGCGTCAGTTTGCGTTGGTTGTTGAAACAAAGTTGTTTTATGTGTCATAGATTTAGAAAACATAAGACCTCCCCAATACCAATCGAAAATAAATGTCATTACATCAAGTTGGTCTTTAACTTACCTGAAGCGCACAACAGCAGCAATCATCAATTGTATTGGTTGTCGTATTGATTAAGCCTTAGCAGGTCAGTTTAGGCATCACAGGTGGTTTGAACCATTGTAGGAATGATGCTCTGCAACCCGGCTGCTTGGATGATCGTCAGGATCGCTGGGGAAAGATGTGTGTAATATAATTTTTTATTGGCGTGTTGCGCGTACTTAATCCATTCGACCATTAACGCCAACACGCTGCTATCAGAGGAACATAATCCTGAACAGTCACACTCGATGGCAACAGAGGCGTACATAGCTTGCAAGCCTTCCTCATACAGCGTCATGACATTGTTTGCATTGACATCACCGATCAGACAAAGGCGACCGTTAGCAAAAGTGACCTTGGCTTTTTTATCGACCATCACCACTACCTCACATTATGAGATGACATACGCGCTAATAATTGATTCATATTGCCTTGTGCTAATATGTCGGAGAATTGTGATCTAAAACTATCAATGAGACTAATGCCTTCGACCGACATATCATACAATCGCCAAACATTACCCACATGCACTAATCGGTAACTCACATGAATAGCACCGGAATCTTGACTCGTAATCGCACTTTGCACTTCTATTGTGTTTGCGTGAGATTGATCCCCACGTATAGGATAAAATTTAATTGTCTGATCACGATAGGATGTTAGTGCCGATGCATAGGTACGAATCACAGTCGTGGTAAATTCTTTTTGAAATTGTGCGCGTTGCTCATTGCTCGCACTCGTCCATACCCGCGGAGGCAATACACGCTTAGACATGATAGCTAAGTCTGCATAGGGGACGACATATTTATATGCCAAGTCATAAACAATCCCTGGTTTACTTTTTAAGGTGGCTTGATTTTCTCGTAACCCAGTAATCATATTGTCAGCAATATATTGCAATAAAGCGACCGGATCATTCTGTTTCGGCGCTTCAGAATAAGCACACACCCACGTGGTCAAGGTAAAAAAGAAAATGAGAAATGAGAAAATACTTTTATTTAGTCGCATAATTTTCTCCACTGATTTTGGTTGTGGCTTTAGCTGTCGTGGGACCAGTGCTTGTGGTAGTTGACTTATTCCCATCACCATTACTCACCTTATAGATGAGTTGACCAATGAGTTTTTCTAATACCATCGCGGATTGCGTAAATTGGATTTGTGCGCCATTCTTAAGAAAAGCACTATTATACATAGGCGTGATGGCAACATAATTGTCGCCCAACAATCCCGCAGTCAAAATGCCTGCCGATGAATCATCCGGAATTTCTCGGAATCTATTATAAATACGCATATAAACCACAGCTTTGAATGTCGCCGGATCGAGAGATATTTTTTCCACTTCACCTATTTGCACACCACCGATCTTCACCGGCGAACGCGTTTTTAAACCACCAATATCATCGAACGAAGCACTGATCACATAACTTTTGGTCGGAAATAGATCCGTTAAGCCACTGACGCTAAATGCTAATACGGAGAGTGCAATCCCGGCGATGATAATGAAAATCCCTACACCTACATCGATCATACGTTGTCGTACCATGGTTACCACTCCCCTATCATCATGGCTGTTAACACAAAATCGAGTCCTAACACGGCTAACGAGCCGTAGACCACCGAACGTGTGGTTGCTGCGGCAATACCCGCTGCCGTCGGTTTGGCTTCATAGCCTTGCACCACGGCAATCCATGTCACTGCAATACCAAAGACAAAGCTCTTGATAATGCCATTCATAATATCAAATCGAAAATCCACGGATGCTTGCATATTCGACCAAAAAATCCCACCATCCAAACCTAAGCAACGCACACCGACAAGATAGGCACCATAGATGGCAGTAGCATTGAAAATAATGGTCAGTAAAGGCATCGATAAAAAACCAGCCCAGAAACGTGGCCCAATGACTTGACGTAGCGGATCCACAGCCATCATTTCCATGCTTGATAATTGTTCAGTCGCTTTCATCAAACCAATCTCGGCAGTAATGGCTGAGCCCGCACGTCCCGCAAATAAAATCGCTGTCACCACCGGACCTAACTCGCGCACCACGCTCAGCGCAACAAGAGGGCCTAATTCCTGCGTAGCGCCAAATTTAGCCAATGAGTGATAACCTTGCAAGGAAAGCACCATCCCTATAAATAAACTGGAGACCATGATAATCAGTAATGACAACACTCCCTCGGCATACATTTGTTGCACAATCAGGGGGAAATGCTTGCGTGGTTGCGGGACCACACAAATCACCTGGGCAAATAATATGCCTGCGCGACCAAATTGCCGTAAATGCTCGATGCCTAGCTGCCCTAGCAGGCTCAATTGCGCAATCATAGGGTATACCCCTCCAAAAAATCTTCTCGTAGTGATTTCGCCGGGTAGTCAAAGGGCACCGGACCATCTGGTAATCCTTGAAGAAACTGTTGTAACTGATTGGAAGGATGCGCTATTAAAGCATCAGGTGTGCCATGTGCGATAATTTTTTTATTCGTAATCACATACACATAATCGGCAATGCTCAACGTTTCTTTCACATCGTGAGAAATGATCACACTGGTCAAACCTAAAGCTGTATTCAAACTACGAATGAGTTTCACTAACACACCCATAGAAATGGGATCCTGACCCGTAAAGGGTTCATCATACATGATGAGTGCAGGATCCAAAGCAATCGCCCGTGCTAAAGCCACGCGCCTTGACATCCCCCCTGATAGCTCACTTGGCATGAGGTGCGCCGCCCCGCGAAGACCGACCATTTGCAATTTCATCAACACCAGGGTTTTGATCATTGCGTCGTTCAACTGGGTATGCTCTCGCAATGGAAAAGCCACATTTTCAAACACATTCAAATGGGTAAATAGACCACCGCTTTGGAAAAGCATCCCCATACGACGACGTAAGGTATACAACGCATGGCGAGAAAGTTGGTTGATATCTTTACCATCAACAATAATTTGTCCACAAGATGGCGCCAATTGACCACCAATCAGCCGCAACAAGGTCGTCTTGCCTGTGCCACTAGGTCCCATGATGGCGGTGATCTTGCCGCTAGGGATGAGCACATCCACATCTTCGAAAATGACATGACCATTGTCATATCCGAAAGACATTTTGCTAATTGTTACGAATTTTTCGGCAAATCCATTTGACGTATGCATTCTCTAAGTTTGGCAAATGACGGCGAAAATAGCTAGTTGGGGTGGTTACTAAGGGACATGAGTAGTCAATCACACAATCACACGAATTATTCGCCATCTTACTTGCAAAGAGTGACACATCGCTTCCCTAAAGATAAGATAAAGGCGTTTTTAAACTTATGTCGGGATGTTGATGAATGGATATAGAAAAAATATGTGAACTTGGTCGGAATGTCATTGAGACTGAAGCTAAGATGATCAGCAGCCTCACGACGCGCATAGATCAAAATTTCGCAGAAGCCTGTAAGTTTTTATTTCTCTGTGCCGGTCGAGTTGCCGTGATGGGGATGGGTAAATCCGGCCACATCGGCAAAAAAATCGCCGCGACCTTTGCCAGCACCGGTAGCCCAGCCTTCTTTATTCATCCTAGTGAAGCCAAGCATGGCGATATGGGAATGCTCACCAGCCAAGATGTGTTGTTAGCCATCTCCAACTCCGGTGAGTCTGAAGAAATCATCACCATCCTTCCCTTTATCAAACGCTTATGTATTCCCCTCATCAGCTTAACAGGCAAGCCACAATCTACCCTAGCCCGTGCTGCCACCATCAATATTGATGTGAGTGTAGAAAAAGAAGCCTGTCCGCTTGGTTTAGCTCCTACATCGAGCACCACCGCTGCGCTGGTCATGGGCGATGCCTTGGCGATGGCACTGCTGGAAAAAAAAGGGTTTACCGAAAAAGATTTTGCTTTATCACATCCCGGTGGCACCTTGGGACGGCGCTTGTTACTGAGCGTGGCTGAACTGATGCATCAACAAGACGCCATGCCGATCGTGAGTCATGACACCGCACTCAAAGATGCCTTAGTGGAAATCACCGAAAAAAAACTCGGTATGACCACGGTGGTGAATGACAACAAAGAATTAATCGGCATCTTCACTGATGGTGACTTACGCCGTGCCTTCGATCAGCGGGTTGATATTGAAACCACGCAAATACAAGAACTGATGTCTAAAAATCCTAAAACAATTTCCCAACAAACACTCGCAGCAGATGCGTTGATCGTCATGGAGTCATTTAAGATCACCTCACTCGTGGTGACAGATGAACAGCAATCCCCGATCGGTGTACTGCATATTCATGACATCTTACGTGCAGGAATTATGTAGTCAATAATGTTTTTTGCCTACGGCATAATAGTTGTTTCAGGTGGAGAATGATCACCACCTGAAACTTAGGCCACCAAGCGCTGCACGCTATGGTGGTATCAGACCACTAAGGAATTTTTATGGAACAATATTTTAAAGAACAAATACAAAAAAAAGCACAACACATTAAATTACTCATTTTAGATGTCGATGGTGTCTTAACCAACGGGCAACTCTATTACGGCACGCAACAAATGGAAATGAAAGCTTTCCATGTCCATGATGGGCTCGGTATCTCTCTGTTGAAAAAAAGTGGCGTGGATATCGCCATCATATCTGCCAAAGCATCAGAAGCAGTGGCGCAACGCTTAAAACAATTAAAAATAAATCACGTCCACCTCGGCCAAGAGGATAAACTTCCTGCTTATTCAACACTGAAACAAACATTAGGTTTAACCGACGAGCAAATTGCTTTTATGGGCGATGACTTAATCGATCTTCCTGTCCTCCGACGCGTAGGGCTTGCGATCACCGTGCCACAAGCACCCAATGTCATGCATCAATATGTACATTTGACCACCAAGCAAAAGGGCGGCAAAGGTGCAGTGCGTGAAATTTGCGACATGCTCATGCAAGCGCAAGGGACTTATGATGCGATGTTACAGTCTTATCTAAGCCGCTGATCTATGAAGACGATGCGCTATCAATTTATGCTACTCATGTTGTTAGTTGTGGCCATTGTCATTCTTGCGTTATGGACCACACCCTTTTCACTGCAGCATCATGCGCTCGCCCCGGCAAGCGTCAGTCATCTACCTGATGCCTATATGGAAGAAGTGCAGACGATGATCATGGATAAAACCGGGGCGCCCAAAATGAAAATCGAAACGCCACACATGATCCATTATCTCGAGCATGACACCACTAAACTCATGTCACCGCATGTGACAATTTATAAAAATTCACCAGAACCATGGCATGTCACCGCACGCTTTGCCCTTGCCACCGAGGGCACCAAAAATATTCTCTTTTGGGATAACGTCTTGATACATCATGTGGGCGATATCGATAATCCCACCACCAGCATCAAAACGAGCACGTTAACCATTCACCCTGAGCAACGCAGTGCTGAAACCGATGCACTGATCACGCTCCATCAACCCAACTTAAGGGTCAAAGCAAAAGGGATGTATGCGGATATGAACAGTGGGGATATCAAGCTCTTGTCGCAAACACGAGGTGAATATGATCCGAGTACTTCTTAGCCTCTGCTTACTCACGTTATTGCTATCTGGCATAGCGCATAGCCTTGAGACTGACCGCGAACAAAAAGTGTTCATCACGGCAGATTCAGGTGTGTATAATTTCAAATCGGGTGTTGACGTTTATAAGGGGCATGTTAAAGTTGACCAAGGTACTAGCCATATACGTGCAGATAAATTGATCACAAAACGCAATAAACAACGACAAATAGAAGAAGTGCTTGCTTATGGATTCGCTCAGCCCGCGCATTACTGGACACTCACGACCACCCATGAACCACCAGTCCATGCACATGCACGATTCATTCACTTTTTTCCTTTGCAGCAACGGGTGACGCTGAAAAAAGCCGTATGGATTCAGCAAGGACAAAATAGTTTTCGTGGCCAGCTGATCCGTTATAATCAAGCTAAACAAGTGATCACCGTCCCACCATCTCATGATGCCCGGGCAGTGATCGTTTACCAACCAGAGTCACGCTAATGCCGGAAATCTTACAAGCTCGACATTTATACAAAAAGTTTAAATCACGTGAAGTCGTGAAAGATGTGTCTATCACCATCCGCTGCGGTGAAATCGTAGGATTACTCGGACCGAATGGCGCAGGTAAAACCACTTCATTTTACATGATCGTTGGCTTAATCCCTGCCGATGGGGGCGATATCTTAATTGATGATGAGCTCATCACCAGATTACCCGTACACGCGCGCGCGCAACTCGGTATTAGTTACCTACCCCAAGAAGCCTCTATCTTTCGTAAACTCACCGTACAACAAAATATTATGGCGATTTTGGAGTTACGCAAAGATTTAAATAAAGCCGAACGCCAACAAGCATTAGAGCAATTATTAACAGAGTTTCGCATCACACACATTCGCGATAGTTTGGGCATGAGCTTATCGGGTGGTGAACGCCGTCGCGCAGAAATCGCACGTGCATTAGCCACTGAGCCAAAATTTATTTTGCTTGATGAGCCTTTTGCCGGCATTGACCCCATTTCAGTACTCGATGTCAAACGCATCATCCATCACTTAAGTCAACGTGGGATTGGCATTTTAATTACCGATCACAATGTGCGTGACACTCTCACAATATGTGAGCGCGCCTACATTGTGAATCAAGGTAAAATCATGTGTGAAGGTCATCCTGAGGCCATCTTAGCCAACCAAGAAGTACGCGCCGTCTATTTGGGTGACGAATTCGCATTATAACAAACGATTCTAAATATTAGGGAAGAGCGACATGAAATTAAAGTTAGTTGAACGTAACGTTGAACTCACCTCATCATTGAAAGATTACACCACCAAAAAATTTGAACATTTGTATGAACATTTTGCCCATATCGATAACATCCATGTTGCGCTGCATGTGGAGCACTTGAACCATGTTGCCGAGGCAACGGTTTACATCGATGGAACAGAATTACATGCCAAAGCTGATTCTAAAGATATGTATGAATCCATCGGGTTGTTATCTGAAAAATTGTTAACATTACTGACTAAACATAAAGATAAGCATATCGATTTACATTGATCAAACACAGACTGAGGCGCAATGTCACCTGCGTATTGCGCCATCAGACTTTTAAGGAATACGGATGATGATACAACATCAACTAACCATTCAAAATCAACTCGGGTTACACACACGTGCCGCCGCTAAATTAGTTGATACCGCCAAACGTTATGCCAGTCGTATCGAATTATGTTTTCGTGACCGTATTGTCGATTGTAAAAGCATTATGGGCGTGATCACACTCGGTGCTCAGAAAGATCATATCGTTGACATCATCGTCAACGGTGAAGATGAAACAGAAGCCTTGGATGCGATTATCCAATTGGTCGATAACAAATTCGGTGAAGATTGAAGTCACCCGTTTGTCATTATTTTCATTCGCTTAAGTCGTCGTCAAGGATACATACATTGTTGGGTGATGCGCTGCCGTGAGCTATGCTCACGAACTGAATCGCTTAAGACAAGGTCAGGGATAAATATATTGTTGGGTTTCGCGATGCACCAAGCTTTCCCCAAGAAGGGAATCATTATTTGATTGTGTAGCGTGAATTAGAAATTTTTTGTTCCATATTGCGTAGGAACGTTAACCGTTCGCCCTGAGGAGGCCGCGCAGCGGCCGTCTCGAAGGGTGAACTCTTGCGAAAAAACCAACTCTGCATGTAATTTTGTTCAGTAACACAGTCAGCGTCTGTCTGATATATATCATCTTGATAAAGAGATGCCCTTCGAGACGGCGCTAGCGCACCTCCTCAGGGCGAAGGGTTTTAATTTTTGCGTACCATATCATTGGACTATTTTTTCAAAAGATCGCGAATTTCCGTTAAGAGCGTTTCTTGCGTCGTGAGCGGCTGCGGTTTTTTATCTTCTTTCTTCCACAGGACATTAATAAATTTAATCGCAAGGAAAATGGAAAATGTAATGATGGCAAAATCAATCACTGCTTGCAAGCACATACCCCATTTTATCACCGCATGGCCAATAGTGATGTTTTTGCCTGCGAGATTGATGCCACCGAGCAATAACCCAAGAATAGGCATGATGATGCCATCAACAAAAGAGGAAACAATTTTTCCAAATGCGGCACCGATTACCACAGCAATGGCTAAATCAATCACATTCCCACGCATGGCAAACTGTTTGAATTCACTTAAAAAACTCATTACACGCTCCTTGTAAAGGTTTTTCTAGAAAGACCCCATGACACTCATGACTTAACGCTAAACACAGTATTATCATCCAATTGATGTGAGCGATCATAACCTAAAGGAAAAATCAAAGTTCGCATAAAGTCATCATCTGGGATTGTTTCTAAAATCAATAGGGGCCGATGCAAACGAATGACGGGTAACAAGCCAAGCAATGCCTGCGACTCGAACCCTTCCACATCTAAATGAATCATCGATACACGGCGCGAGCCAATCAGATCTGCACCACGCACCACAGACACGCTTTGAAAATCAGCGGGCGACTTACCGCTGATGTCGGTATAGATTTTACTGGCGCCTCCTTGCTTGAGATTTTTTTTGCTATCAAATTGTTTCTGAGGCAACCATGTTTTTTCAGCACCCAAGGCATCATTAAATAAACGCACGTTTGCTAGTCCATTGATTCTTGTCGTCAGTGTCGCACAAAAATAATTTTCAGCATTGGGTTCAAACGCCCAAACAATATTTTCTGATGAGAGGGACGATGATAAAGCGGGTAAAAAATCTCCGAAGAAAGTGCCAGCATGGATAATATCGGCATCGCCATGATGTGCACACATAAAGGCGATGGTCTCTGGCTCCCACACATCGCCACGCAAGATACAAGCACTCGCGGGTCGGTGCTGAGTGCCATCAGGGATGAAATAGCAACCGTATTTGTTTTCAGCAAATAGTACTTTTCGATGACCAGAACTCAATGGTTGCGCTGATGCGCTGTTTACCCGTCGTGCAGATTTAAATCCCCAAACAGCCATACCCATTCCTTGATCAAGACCATGCCACCTGATACTGATAGTCACCCCAACGCAGCGTGGCAACGTCGTGTTGCTGTATCGCTGACACACCAGCGGGTGTGCCAGTGTATATGATGTCGCCCGCGCATAGGGGAAAATATTGACTGATATACATGAGCATGGCAATCGGTTGCAGCAACATTTGCGCGCCACAACCTTGTTGACAGATTCGATCATTGATACTGAGCGAGAACGGTGTCGACATATAATTTGGAAAATCGCTCACCGGAATCCACGGACCACAAATCGCTGCATCTACAAAGACTTTTCCTAAGGTCCAAGGATGTCCCTGTTTTTTCAACTGCGCTTGCTGGGTACGCAAAGTCATGTCTAATCCCACACTGACCGCTTCGATAGCGTCACTCGCTGCTGCATGATCGAGATGAGACCCACCGCTGGCCAAACGCAATACCATTTCAACTTCGGGATGCACTTCACCACGATCAGGTGGATAAACCACGTTCACACAACGTTGCCAAGCAGACGCTTGATGAAACACGCTCGGCGGTTTTAAAAACAGCACCGGCTTTTCAGGTTGTGGCTCAGCCATCTCTAGCGCATGATCCAAATAATTTTTGCCCACACAAATAATTTTATCCATGACACGCGTCATCCTTACTCACCCGCAATCATCATTTCTTCGATGAGTATCGATCCTGTGCGAATGTTTCCGCGTTCATCGACATCATTACCCACTGCTTGTATAGATTTAAATAGCGTAGGCAATTGTCCAGCAATCGTAATTTCGTGTACAGGATATTGAATTTCACCCCCTTCAACCCAAAAACCACTAGCACCGCGCGAATAATCGCCGGTCACGAGATTCACGCCATTCCCCATTAATTCGGTGACCAACAACCCACGTCCCATTAATTTTAATAATGCTTTCAAATCATGTTGCGAGGTGTTGATCGTGAGATTATGTACGCCACCTGCATTACCCGTGGTTTGCATCCCCAACTTGCGCGCGGCATAAACACCAAGTGCGTAAGTACGTAATTTACCATCTTCAATAAAGACATTGGCTCGCGTAGCAACACCATCCGCATCAAAAGGTGCACTCCCCAACGAACGGGGTAAATGTGGTTGTTCTGCTATATGTGTGCCTGGTGGAAAAATTTGCTGATCTAATTGATCCAACAAAAAAGAAGCTTTACGATACAACTTGCCACCCTGAATGGCCGCTGAAAAATGGCCCAATAAACTACGTGCTTCCTCGGCAATGAAGATGACTGGGGCTTTCATCGTGGCTAAACGTCTTGCGCCTAAACGTGAGACCGTGCGGGAGACAGCTTCGGTCGCGACTTGTTGCGTAGTATGCAACTGTTTGGGATCGGCGGATAACGTGTAGCTGTAGTCTCGTTGCATATCATCGCCATCACGAGCGACTAACACACAACTTAATTCATGACGCGTCTGCGTAAAGCACCCCATAAAGTCGTTGCTATTCGCATAGACATGCAAACCTTCATGCGTAGACACGCTGGTTTCTTCCGCACGCATGATGCGTATATCTTGTGCCAATGCTTCACTCTCACACGCACACGCCATCGCAATTGCTTCTTCCACAGTAATCGCCCATGGAAAAGCAATTTGCAGATGTGGCACAGGACCCGCCAGCTCAGTCTTAGTGGCCAAGCCAGCCGCAGGATCGTCACTGGTAAATTTAGCAATATGACATGCTGCTTCCACAGCAGCACGCAGTGCATGCGGACGTAAATCGGATAGACTCGCTGACCCGGATCGTTGCCCAAAAAATACGTTCAGCTCAACCACTTTATCCTGATGATACTCGATGGTTTCTACATCATTATCTTGTGCTGTGACGGAAAAACCTTTATCCGTGGTGATACTGACTTCAGCACTACTTGCACCTTGTGCCTTGGCCAGTGCCAGAATATCTTGCGCAATCGATTGTAATTGCTCACTACCGATCTGCGCTGTTGTGACTTGTTTCATCTCATGTACCCTACTGACTGCTTACTTAATTTTTAGTGCCACCGACAACAAGCTCGTCGACCAAGACCGTTGGTTGCCCCACACCGACTGGCACACTTTGTCCATCCTTACCGCACACACCCACACCCGCATCGAGCTTGAGATCATTGCCCACCATCGAGACTTTATTCAATGCATCAGGGCCGTTACCAATTAAGGTGGCACCTTTCACCGCTGGACCAATTTTACCATTCTCAATAAGATAAGCTTCGCTCGCAGAAAACACAAACTTGCCTGAGGTGATATCCACCTGCCCACCACCGAAGTTGACTGCGTACAAACCTTTTTTCACGGAAGCAATGATTTCTTCCGGCGCAGATTTACCACCCATGAGATAAGTGTTGGTCATACGTGGCAAAGGCAGATGCGCATAAGATTCACGGCGCGCGTTACCTGTTGATTGCATCTTCATCAATTTTGCATTGCGCTTATCTTGCATATATTGCCGCAAAACGCCATTCTCAATCAGCACATTATTTTGTGTCGGCGTGCCTTCATCATCAATATTGAGCGAGCCACGACGATTCGGCAACGTGCCATTATCCACTACCGTGCACAAGGGACTTGCTACACGTTCGCCGATGCGGCCACTATAAATAGAAATGCCTTTGCGATTGAAATCTCCTTCCAACCCATGGCCAACAGCCTCATGTATGAGCACGCCTGGCCAACCAGGCCCTAAGACGACTGGCATCATCCCTGCTGGTGCATCCACTGCCTCTAAGTTTACCAACGCTTGGCGCAAGGCTTCTTCGGCATATTGAAACGCTAAATCATTCTCAAGAAAATAACGATAATCGCAGCGGCCACCCCCGCCCGCATAGCCCGATTCTCGACGGCCGTTTTGTTCGACGACTAGGCTCACATTAAAACGCACCAAGGGTCGGATATCGGCGGCCAAATGACCATCACTCGCCATGACCAAGATGGACTCGTGTTCGCCAGCGATACTCACGGATACTTGTACGATACGAGGATCTTTACTACGAATGAATTGATCGACGCGTTGCAATAAATCGACTTTGTCTTGCTCAGTTAATGAGTGCAACGGGTTGACAGGTAAATACAGTGAGTGCCCTACTTCTTTACGCCAGGCTTGTACACTTTTTTGTTCGCCACTGTGTGCAATGCCACGTGCTGCTTGCACCGCTTGTTCGAGAGCAGGCATGACGATATCATCGGCATAAGCAAAACCGGTTTTTTCACCGCTGACTGCCCTCACCCCCACACCGCGATCAATGTCGAAGCTACCGCCTTTGATGATACCGTCTTCAAGTACCCACGATTCTGAGTAGGTCGATTGAAAATAGAGATCGGCGTAATCGATGTTACGTCCTGCTAATTGTTCGATCATGCCATGCAGCTGCTGCTCGCTCAAACCTGCAGGGTCTAATAAATCATGACGTACTGTGGTGATAATATCTTTCATGCGTAAGCACCGTCTTTATCGTTCGAATAACAAGTGAATTATGCCGGATTATGAGTGAATGGCATAGTGATTCGGGATGAGAAAAATAAAAGCTTGGGGAGGGGGCACGGGAAAAGCAAAAACCGGGCACGGGTACGGGAAAAGCTGGAAACAATTATCCTGTAGGGTGGGCACCCCTCGAGACGGCGCTACGCGCTTCCTCGGGACAATCGGATGATTTTGCCGTGCCCACCATGAAGAAGCCAAAGCCCCTCATGGATGACGAATGCCCTAAGACAAGCGCTTGGGTTCCAGCGTTTCTAAATTCAAATTCATTGTTGCGCGTTCATTACGTAGCACAATTTCTTGGTGTGGATGCGGTGGCTTAATCCCATGCTGGCTAAACTTATCCCAAATGGTCATGAGTATCGAGGACACCACGCTTAAGCGCGCTTTGACTTGACGAATATTCACAAAATAGCGTAATTCAAATTCCATGCAGGCATCGGTCATTTCTTTCAAAAACACTTGTGGTGGTGGATCTTGCAACACTTCTTTATGCCCTGCTAAGACATTTTGGATAATGACCTTCACTTCGTGTGGATTATCATAACGACTAATCTTCACATGCAAGACACTGCGAACAATATTGTCCTTAGAAGTCCAGTTGGTAAACGATTTATTGAAGATTTCGGCATTCGGCACTACCAACTCGGTGTGTTCCCAAGTGCGCACCGTCACTGCACGACTCCCAATATTCACTACCTCACCATCAAAATCATTGATGGTAACAATGTCGCCCACGCGTAAGGGGCGCTCTAATAAAATTAAAAACCCACAGACAAAATTATTCGCGAGATCACGCAAGCCCCAACCAATACTGAAAGCAAATACACTGAAGAAGACGGCGAGCGCGCTTAAATCAATGCCCAACATGCGTAAGCATAAGAAGCCACCGACCATAATCACCGTGTATTGTGTCAGAATCGCAATACTGTTACGAATACCCATGTCCTGGGTGCGCGACAATAACAAGCGATACACAAATTCACGCGTCCACTTCGCCGTCCAGTAAAAAATCGAGATCGCAATCATCAATTGAATAATACTGATGGGGGTGATCACTGAGTGAAAAATGGTGACGACATTATAATGTAACAAGCGCGTTAAACGCTCGACAATAGGAGATTGTTTATCCCAACCATATAACAAAAAGAGCACCGCACCAGCCACACACAACAAAGTAATACGCAACACTTTATCGATGGGCTTTAAAAAGGCTTCAGTCCACAACCAACCATTATTGACATACTGAATCATGATTCGCGATAACTGCTCCATCGCATCGGAGAGTAAGCCACGTAAAATCAAATAGCCAATTAATACGATGAGAAAAATGCCTTCATAGCCCGCCACCGTCATGATGAGGTTGACGTAACCGAATAATCCAATGACGGCATTACCAAACATGAGCAAGGGGACTAATATACCAACGACCGTAATACTTTTTTGGAAATACGGATGTTGTGAATCCATATGCGACAAAATGAGTTTAGGAAAGACATCCCAGGAGCGCAATAGCAATAAAGACACGATCATGAGTTGAAATAAAAACAAACGGTCACATAGTGTTTTGAGTTCATAAATGAGAGGTAACTGATGCACGAATACGGTTAACGCGGTGATAATGCCACCGACTAAGATGATACCTTTCAAACCATGGTATAAGCGTACATCATGACCCGCCGTATCATGCGTGGTTTCAACCAAACTCAAACGTGATAAAGTCATTAACCCTTTAAAGAGGAGATACACTAACGCGACATACAAGAGCGAAATAAAATCTTGTAACGGGACATTAAAGAAAAACATACTGCCGATGGCATTAGCCACTACAAACATACCGAGGAAATTGCGTCGCAACCACTCCAATCCTAGCCAACGAGGATTGAGTCGATTTTCCAATTCTTGCGTATTATTCGACAATCTAGCCAAAATATTGCGTAGGTACAGGAATAAACTGCAGAGTAAAAATTGCGCTAAGAGGAAAGAACCCCAACTTAATACAGATTTATAACGGAAGGCATAACTTAATTGATTGCTGATGTTTTTCAACACTTGAAAAGTTAATGCCGGCACCAATAAGAGTTCTTTACCAAGATCCACCCATGTTTTCATGTTGAAGCTAGGGAAGCCTTGGCGTGAAGATAATTCAGTTTGCAGCGCTTGATCCAAGTTGGTACGCAAACTCAATAAATCATCATTGAGTTTTTTAAGTTGACCCTGGACTTCCTGATATTGACCGCGTAAGGCCGTCAGATTTTGCACATAGCCATTCACGTTGGCCGTTAGATTTTTTTTCTGCGCGAAATAAGCGATATGTTTTTCCAGGACCGACAAGCGCGTTTGCATCACCGAATCTAACTTAGTCACCTGCTTCACTGACACTTGCGCTTGATCGCGAATTTCATTCAACAAACTGATGGAAGTGGTACGTTGAATGGTGGTATTCATTTGTTGAATTTGATCTTTATAGCGCGCGACTAAAGAACGGATATAAGCAAAATTCGCATTTTCGTTAGCATAAAAAATGGCGCGCTCAATATCAGAGTATGAATCTTTACTGTCGGTTGAGGCACCCGGATCAATGGTACCTAAACGTGTATAGAGTTGATTTAATTGTGCCAACCAATAACTTTGTAATTGTTGATAAGCCAATTCATCTTTGACTTGCTGTTCTTTGAACAAAAAGGTACGCCGCGATTTTAACAGCATATTGAGTTCATTATACTTATCGGTGCGTAACTGCAATAAACGATTCGCAACTTCTTGAAGATTCTGCAAATACTTGAAACGAATTTTTTCTAAATCAAGCAATTCCAGTTGGCTTTGTAGACTGACATGATACTCACGAATTTTCGCGGGCTCGGTCGGCAACATTTTTAAACCGAAAATGCCCAACACATTGAGTTGATTCTCAACTTCCTGAATGTTTTTTTCTAACCAAATAATATTTTGTTGGGAATCAGCCAATTCGATGTTAATGCTGTCTAGGTTCGATTGCGCAATGGAAATATCGAGATTGGATTTATCCAGCAGGGTCTTGCTGGCTTTTTCTAAAGCCAATTGAGAAAATTGATCATGCTGTTGTTGCAGTGTGACTAGTTCATTCTGCGCTTGTGCAAGACGATTTTTAAGTAATTCAATTTGTTGTGTCACTAGTTGCGTACGATCAATCTCATTCTGACGCTTAATAACCGTTTGCGAGATCGGATGATTGCCCGTCATGGTGGGTACAACCACGGCAAATGCCTGACCGATCATCAACCAGCTACAAGCGAGTCCAACCACTACTTTTTTAAGATGTGTGCGCATAAGGAGACCAATTCGACGTGAATGGCATTGTTTAAACAAGCATAAGTGTTATAATTGTTTGAAATTTTATCACTAAAATAGTAAATTTGATAGTATATCTAAAAAAATAATGACACAAAACAAAGGCTCAATTCATGATAATCAGCGTTTTTGATCTCTTCTCCATCGGCATTGGTCCCTCAAGTTCTCATACGGTCGGCCCCATGAAGGCAGCGAACCTCTTTGTCACTCGACTTCATGACGATAAAAAACTCAATCATGTCAAACGGCTAAGCATTGAACTCTTTGGTTCACTAGCCTTCACCGGCAAAGGACATGGTACTGATGCAGCGATCTTATTGGGACTGGAACATTATGCCCCTGATACCATTGATCCTAGCATCATTGCACCACGCAGCAACGCCATTATCGATCAAAAAAAAATCAATCTCTATCAGAGTCATCCCACCCATTTTGAATATGGCAGTGATTTCATATACAACATGAAAGATCTTTTACCATTGCACACCAATGGCATGCGTTTTAGCGCATTTGATGAGAAGGGACATGTGTTACTCACTGCTTGTTATTATTCCATCGGTGGTGGCTTTGTTATTGATGAATCAAACACGCCAACGCAAACGCCCATCAATGACAACTTACCTTACCCTTTCAGTTCCGCTAAAACACTCTTAGCACAATGCACAACCCATCAGTTATCTATCAGCGAACTCATGTTGCGCAACGAAGCCGCGCTTCATGGTGAAGAAGAAGTTAAACAACGCTTATTACATATCACCAACATCATGATGGATTGTATCGAACGGGGTTGTCACACCCCTGGCATCTTACCAGGTGGCTTGAATGTCAAACGTCGTGCTTATGACTTACACCAAAAATTAATGGCCAAGGGCAAACCAGCGTCGTACTTACACATGGACAGCATGGCATGGCTCAATCTTTATGCCATCGCAGTGAATGAAGAAAATGCCGCAGGTGGACGTGTCGTGACCGCACCTACGAATGGTGCGGCAGGCATCATTCCCGCCGTGCTCGCTTATTATCTTAATTTCTTCCCAGAAGCTGAGCCCGCGCACGCCATCGATTTTCTACTCACCGCAGGTGCATTCGCCATTCTATACAAAAAAGGTGCTTCAATTTCCGGCGCCGAGGTAGGCTGTCAAGGCGAAGTGGGGGTCGCCTGCTCCATGGCAGCCGGTGCACTCACGGCATTATTGGGTGGCACACTGGACCAAATCGAAAATGCGGCTGAAATCGCCATGGAACATCATTTAGGTTTAACTTGCGATCCGATGATGGGTTTGGTGCAAATTCCTTGTATTGAAAGAAATGCGATGGGTGCCGTGAAAGCATTTAATGCAGCGCGATTGGCCCTTTTAGGTGATGGACAACATCATGTCACACTCGATAAAGTGATCGCCACGATGATGCAGACAGGCAAAGATATGATGTCGATTTATAAAGAAACCTCACTCGGTGGCTTAGCTGCCAATTTACCTGAGTGTTAATGAGCTCAGTCTAGTCGTCGTTACGTTTTGGGTGCAGCAGCCAGCTGCACCCATCTCACTCATTGTTTATTTTTGTTTTTATCTGTGTCTTTCTGTCGTTCTTGCGTGCGCTGTTTTCGCATCTTACGCAAATGCCACAGGGTAACAATAGGACCCGATGCGACATAGAAGAAGAAAATCAAAAATAACATCCCTGGTGGCTCATAGGCCAAGGCTGCCAACAAAAACACAGCAATAACAATTGTAAAAAACGGGACGCGACCACGGAAATCGACCGATTTAAAGCTGCTATAACGTATGGTGCTTACCATCAACCCGCCTAAGAGGACTACCAGCAACGCGAGTGGCACAGCGATCGATTGGCCGTTGATATTGTAGTTAGCACCCAACCAGACGATGCTCGCTGAAATGCCTGCTGCTGAGGGACATGGCAACCCTTGAAAATAGAGCTTACTCCCTGCTTGCACATTGAAACGCGCCAATCGTAATGCAGTGGCCGCGGTGTAGATGAATGCCGCTAACCAACCCAATTTCCCTAAATACATGAGCGACCAACTATACATAACTAAAGCGGGTGCCACACCGAATGCTGCCATATCCGATAAGCTGTCATATTGCGCACCGAAAGCACTTTGCGTGTTGGTCAAGCGTGCCACGCGACCATCTAAGCCATCGACAATCATCGCAATAAAAATGGCGATGGCTGCTTTATCGAAATGTCCTTTCATCCCGGCCACAATGGCATAAAAACCGGCAAATAACGCCGCGGTGGTTAGCATATTCGGCAAAAGATATATACCGCGGTGTACCGTACTATCCGCCTGCACTGTTTCTAGTTGATCTTGCTCATTCATAATGTGCTCCGCTAGCTTGATGTTGGTTTAGCAAAGGCTTCTATCGCCGCCGTCAGCTCTGGATCTAGTGGCGCCTCTACTCTAATCGGTTGATTGGTTGAAGGCAAAACAAACTCAATCGCACGCGCATGCAAGAACATGCGTTTTAAGCCCAGTTGACGCGCCAACTTATTGAACGCTGAGTCCCCATAGCGATCATCGCCAGCAATCGGATGACCTTGGTGGGCCGCGTGAACACGAATTTGGTGGGTACGGCCTGTAAAAAGTTTGGCCTCCACCAAGGAGCCATGTGCGAGCGACTTGATGGGGGTGAAAACGGTTAACGCTGATTTACCCAAACGATTGACTTCCACCACGTGTTTACCACCGTCACGATAATGCTTATGCAAGGGTAAATCAACGCGCAGTTCATTTTTCTTCCACACGCCCTGCGTCAATGCCCAATAGAGTTTGGTCACTTTGCCTTCACGCAATAAGGTATGCAATTCGCGTAATACGCGTTTTTTCTTGGCCAAAATGAGACACCCAGTGGTTTCAGCATCCAAGCGATGTGCCAATTCAAGATTGACCAGCTTTGGATACATATTGCGCAACGCCTCAATCACCCCCAAACGTACCGTACTGCCCACATGCACTGACATCCCTGCGGGTTTGTTGATAATCATCACGTCCGCATCTTCGTATAAAATTCGTCCAGACAGTAGCGATTTAGTACTGACACTGGGTGGCGCCATCGGCGCTTTATCAGCCAGGTATAGGGGAGGCAAACGTACGCTATCTCCGGCGATTAGCTTATAACTAGCACTAATTCTCTTCTTATTGACACGAACTTCACCTTTTCTCAGCAAACGGTAAATATGTGATTTAGGCATCCCCTTCAATCGATTGATCAAAAAATTATCTATTCTTTGCCCAGCCATGTCTTCATGGACGTTCACATAGCTCACTTTGGATTTGACACCGTGCGGTTTCGCTTTTGCAACTTGACTCATTGTCTAAGACCTTGCTTTTTAATTGCTATAAAATCACGATATTGATAAGATTCATTTTAACCTTATAAGGTTTTTATATAGTAACAGGTCGTGTAGCATACCGCATGATCTGACGTTAACAACCAAATTCATATCCGACTGATCGCAGTCATCACCGGATACAATTAAAAATACGTGCTTTAGCACTGCTGATGATGAGAATAGCGTTTTTATAGAGTTCATACCGGGTAACAAAGAGCAAATTCTTTGGGTGATGAAACAATGCGTAGTAAAGACATAGACGGTTTTAGCGGTTTTGCCCAAAAAACCATGACAACGCGCGAATAAGATGCGCCAACCCATTGATTACATGGGATTTTAAGCTCCTTAGATTAGTGATTAACATCCTCTAAGCTCTACTATAAAAGCGAACAACTCTCATCCCTGTACATGGTGAAGCACCTTATAGTGGATGAATAACATGAATAGAATGCTGATCAACGCGACTCATAAAGAAGAAGAGTTGCGTATTGCTCTCGCAACAGGCCAATTTCTTTATGACCTCATTATTGAATCAACCTCCCGCGAACAAAAACAATCCAATATTTACAAAGGTAAAGTCACACGCATAGAACCCAGCCTCGAAGCCGCCTTTGTGGACTACGGCGAAGAACGTCACGGCTTCCTCCCACTCAAAGAAATCGCACGCTCATGCTTTAAAAGCAGTTACCATGACAATGGCCGACGCCCTGCGATTCATGATGTACTGGAAGAAGGTCAAGAATTGATCGTTCAAGTAGAAAAAGAAGAGCGTGGCAATAAAGGCGCCGCCCTCACCACTTTCATTACCCTGCCTGGCTGCTACCTCGTCTTGATGCCCAATAACCCACGTGCCGGTGGTGTCTCAAGACGCATCGAAGGCGATGAGCGTGACGAACTCCATAGCGTCTTAAATACCTTGCAAGTGCCAGAAGGCATGGGTCTTATCATCCGCACCGCAGGCGGTGGTCGTAGTGCCGAAGAACTGCAATGGGATTTAGAAATCTTACTGCGACTCTGGGATGTGATTCAAAAAGCCGCCGTTGATCGCCCGGCTTCCTTCCTCATTTATCAAGAAGGCAATGCGGTGATCCGTGCGCTACGTGATTACCTGCGTAAGGAAATCGATGAAATTTTAATTGATCACCAAGATGTCTATGAAGATGTGGTCAACCATCTGCGTTTAATCCGACCAGACTTCGTCAATCGCGTAAAACTCTACAAAGATCCGACCCCACTCTTCACCCGCTTTCAAATTGAAAGCCAAATTGAATCCGCCTTTCAACGCGATGTGCGCTTGCCATCGGGTGGCTCAGTGATTATCGATCACACCGAAGCCTTAGTCTCTATCGATATTAACTCGGCTAAATCCACTAAAGGTGGTGATATCGAAGAAACAGCCCTTATGACCAACCTAGAAGCCGCGAATGAAATTGCGCGCCAATTACGATTACGTGATATTGGCGGTCTCATCGTCATTGACTTCATCGACATGACCCCAATTCGCAATCAACGTGAAGTGGAAGAGCGTTTGCGCAAAGCATTATCCATGGATCGAGCGCGTGTACAAGTTGGACGTATTTCTCGCTTCGGCTTGCTGGAAATGTCTAGACAACGTTTACGTCCCTCATTAGGCGAATCGAGCCGCATCACTTGCCCTCGTTGCGCCGGACAAGGCACCATTCGTGGTATCGAATCCTTGGGACTTTCAGTGATTCGTATTATTGAAGAAGAAGCATTGAAGGATAACACCGCACAAGTACGCGCGATTCTGCCAACAGAAATTGCTGCCTATCTACTGAATGAAAAACGCCAAGCCATTATTGACATCGAAAAACGCCAACATGTGGCAGTGATTGTCGTTCCCAGCAACCATTTACTCACACCACAATATGAAGTCGAACGCATCCGATTATCTGACATCACTGAGAAAGATGAAAAAATGGCGAGCTATAAACTGGCCTTAAAACCTGAAATCTCAGGACAAAGCAGTGCACCTAGCGCGCCCAAAGCCCATCAAGAACCAGCCATCAAGCGAGTTCCCATGGATGAAATGCCTGCAGCCCCTGCTGCTTCCACAGTGAGCGCCGGCACACAGCTCTCGCGTGTCAAGGGTGAACCAGGATTGATCAAGAAATTATTTACCTTCTTGTTTGAGAAAAAAGAAAGTGCTAGCCCAACTGGCGAAGAACAAGAATCATTTAAGCGACATCCACAACGCATGCGGCCAGCCAGCCACAATAGACGTAAACCTGGCAACCGTCATCACCGTGGTCGTGGGCGCGGCGGCAAAAATTTCAATAGCAATTATCGCCCGCATGACCAACGCGACAATAAACCACGTGATATCAGTAAAGATCCACAAGAGGCACGTGAGCCGCGCGATCAACAACGTGAGCCACGTGATCATCAACGCGAGGTGCGTGAACAACATCGCGAGCCTCGCGATCATCAACGTGAGATGCGTGATCAACGTGAACCACGTGATCAACAACGCGAGACGCGTGAACAACATCGCGAGCCACGTGATCAACAGCGTGAGGTGCGTGAACAACATCGCGAGCCACGCGATCAACAACGCGAGGCGCGTGAACAACATCGCGAGCCACGCGATCAACAACGTGAGGTGCGTGATCAACAGCGTGAGGCGCGTGATCAACAACGTGAGCCGCGCGATCAACAGCGCGAGGCGCGTGAACAACAACGTGAGCCGCGCGATCAACAACGCGAGGCGCGTGAACAACAACGTGAACCGCGCGAACAACGCGAGCCACGCGAATCCTTTGATCACAAACCACGCCATCACGGTCAACGCCCACCACGGGAAACGCAGGAACAACATGCGCCTCATAGCAACGCGCCAAAACCTGTCACCACGCAAGACAAACAGATTGCGCCCGAGGGAGCACCTAAAACGATCACTGAACGACCAACACCTGTAGCACCTGCCGCAGCAGGCGCATCTGCAAACAAGGACATCATCCCAGTTGATCAGCAAGCGCGAGAGATCATCCCTGTCTCACCTGTCGTCACGACACCGATGGTAAATCAACCTGGGCAACAGCCGCAGGCACAAGAACGCAAACCACGTTATAAACCGCATCGTCATCGTCATCGTCACGGACGTCGCGAGCAAGGCGATCAGAAACGCCATACGATGGTCGGCGAAGATATTTATAGCGGCAAAAAAGATAAGGGTGACGGCGAGTAAAGTCATCCAAAAATTTAAACTGTTCGCCCTGAGGAGGCATAGACCCGCGCACCCTGAGGAGGCACGTTGTGCCGTCTCGAAGGGCTCGAAGGGCATCTTCAGGACGAACGGTAAGAGTTCAAATTTTTTAGAGAGGAAAAAAACCGCATTACCCCTCAAAAATGACATGCGATGCAGTTTGTGTGGATACTTCAGTGCAGCTTGCCTACCCTACTGAGCGATCAACCTAGGCGTCATTCTTCCTCATGCCCTAACCGTCGGGCTCGCGATTGAATCATCACCGGTATGTCTTTCACGATAGGATACGCAAGTCGATCGAAGCGACAGATGAGTTCTTGATTCGCCGCATCGTACAACAGCTCGCCTTTACATACAGGACATGCCAAAATTTCTAATAAAGATTTATCCATCATTCTTTTTTCTACCCCGTAATACGAATATACTTGAGAATTTGTGACATGCTACGCGGAATTAAAATCCATGACAATGCAACCCTTAAACTTCGATGTGATTCACCCTTCCTGGCAACCCTGTTTTGACAAAAGTTTAAAACATCTCGATCCCACTTACCTGCAGGATTTGAGCGATTCTGATACATGGTTACCGGGTCCTCAGAATATTTTCAATGCCTTTTCGATGCCGCTCAATAAAATTAAGTACGTTTTAATCGGCGAATCCCCTTATCCACGACGCGAATCAGCCAATGGTTATGCTTTTTGGGATGCCGCTGTGACTGCCCTTTGGTCACCTGATGGCATGAGCAAAAAAGTCAATCGTGCCACTTCATTTCGCAACTTCCTCAAAATGCTCCTGGTGGCTGAAGGCTTGCTCGACCCAAGCGACACATCGCAAGGTGCCATCAGTCAACTAGATAAAAATCATCTCGTCCAAACCAATGATGCATTTTTCCACAATATGCTCGCTCATGGTTTTTTATTGCTGAATGCCACCCTCGTGTTGCAACCCAGCTCTCGAATCAAAGAAGCACGCATTTGGTATCCCTTCCTCAAAGAAACAATCGACTGCTTATTGACCACAAATCAACATGTGAGGTTTATTTTGTTCGGACGTATTGCTAACGATATTGAAAAAATTATTGCGCATCGTCCCGTTGACGTACTTTATTCAGAACATCCTTATAATCATTCGTTTATCACTAACCCGGCGGTAATACAATTTTTCAAGCCATTGCATCTATTGAAGAAATTACCTAGGTAAAGTTTGTATTGCATCTTCCTTTTCGGCCATTTTTTATACTAAGTTTGCTATACTTTTTCAAAAAAGATAAAGTTATATTAAAGGCAGAGGGAATAATATGCGCATACTTCTTGTAGAAGATGACGAATTGTTAGGTGAAGGAACGCGTAAAGGTCTCAGCCAAGATGGCTATACCGTGGATTGGGTCAAGGATGGTATGCTGGCTGATCAAGCATTGAAGACTGAAAAGTTTGACCTCGTGGTCCTAGACCTAGGCTTACCAAAAATGCCCGGCATTACGGTGCTGGAAAATATGCGCGAACGTGGTGATACCACGCCCGTGCTCATCCTCACTGCACGTGAATCCATCGAAGATCGTGTGAAAGGTCTCGATAGCGGTGCCGATGACTATCTCACCAAACCATTTGACCTCTATGAATTACTCGCACGACTACGCGCCTTGCAACGACGTTTTGCATCACGTGCTGCCCCATTGCTCGTGCATAATGACATCACACTGGATCCAGCATCGCATGTGGTGACATTCAAAGAACAACCGGTGACATTATCCCGACGCGAATTTGCTTTATTGCATGTGTTATTGGAAAATGCCGGACGTGTATTATCAAGAGAACATCTCACCCAATCGTTATATGGCTGGGGTGAAGAAGTAGACAGTAATGCGCTCGAAGTGCATGTACACAATTTACGTAAGCGCTTCGGACAAGAATTCATTCGTACCGTACGTGGCATAGGATATACGATCGAAAAAAGCAAAGAAGTAAAATGATTAAATCGATTCGCTACTTTCTCCTCATCAGCTTGTTACTGAGCATCACGATCGCATCCGCTATTAATGGTGTCGCCAATTACCTCCTCGATGAACAAGTCATCCAACCTTTTTTAGACAGCCAATTAATTCGCTTGTCTTCACTCATCGACATCATTGTCACGACCACGTATGCACATGACAATGCAAGAAACGACATCATTGCCTATCTCAAAGAAAATAAGCCCCTCGCTGGGCAAAAATTTTTTTTTCAAGTATGGAATAGCGATGGCAAGTTAATGCTGAGCTCCTCAAGACATGCTGATTTGCCACTAGCACAAGTCCCCTTGGGATTAAGTGATACGGATATTGCTGGTGATGATTGGCGTATTTATGCAGTGTATGACAGCAAGTTAAAAGCCAAAATTATTGTGGGCGAACTTTACAATATTCGCCGCGAACTGGCTGATGACATTGCGCATAGTAATGCCAACATTTTACTCATCACCTATCCAGTCTTCGGTATATTAGTCTGGATCATTATTACTTTCGCCTTGCGTTCAGTGGTGCGTGTCACCAATGAAATCTCCAATCGCGCCTCTACTTATTTAGAACCAGTACAACTCACCGAAATTCCTGTTGAAGTGAAACCGTTGGTCGCAGAACTCAATCAACTCTTTGTGCGCCTGAAACTCGCTTTTGAACGCAATAAACGCTTCGCCGCGGATGCTGCTCACGAATTGCGCACACCCTTAGCCGCGCTCAAAACTCATGTACAGGTCGCCCTCAAAGCCGACAATGACATGGATCGCAATAAAGCGCTCGCCAAAGTCATCGAAAGCGTTGATCGCAGCTCACACGTGGTTGCGCAATTGCTCACCTTAAGTCGCTTAGGCGAAGAAGAGGGCTTATCAGATATAAAACCCTTTGATTTACATAAACTTGCGATTGAAATTGTCGCCTATCTCGCCCCCCAAGCTTTAGAAAAAGACGTCGACATTGAATTAGGGCCTTCACCCCCGCGTCCAATTATCCTCGGCAATGACACAGCCGTTGGCATATTAATACGCAATATCGTCGATAATGCCATTCGATACACCCCTCCCAAGGGTGAAGTCACGGTCAGCATCATAGAAAGCCGAAATCAAGTGATCTTACGGGTCATCGACACGGGTATTGGTATACCCGAAGAGCTCCGAGAGCGCGTATTTGAGCGCTTTTACCGCATTCTAGGTACCAAGGCCAGCGGCAGTGGCTTAGGCCTTGCCATTGTCAGCCAAATCACCGCCCTGCACCATGCCGAAATTCGGCTCGCCACCCCACCAAATGGGGTCGGGCTGCAATTCGATGTAGCATTTCCCAAATATCGCGCATAGAATTAGCATGCGTTTTAAGCACCGGTTCCCCTATGAGGGTCCGTGCCTTGACTAACCGACTTTTAGGACATTCAACGATAATGTTAAAACGTTTCTTACCACGTCAGGAAAACTTTTTTGTGTTGTTTGAAAGAGCGGCGGACAAGCTCGAATTAGCTGCCATCGAATTTTCGAATATGCTGCAACATCTGGATGATCAGCAACGCTATGTCGACCTCATTGCCAAACATGAAGAAGAGGCCGATACGATTGCGCATACGAATTTTGAACTCTTGCACAAAACGTTTATCACCCCCTTCGACCGTAATGATATTCATGAACTCACCAGTAAACTGGACGATGTGATCGACACCATCAACCGTATCGCGCAACGTTTTCCTTTTTACGGTTTGACGTCCGTCCCTGACGAAGCCATCAAATTGTCACAACTGAGCATCGAAGCCAGTGCGCATTTGAAGCGTGGCATTTATGGATTGCATTCACTCAAAAATACACAAGAAATTTTAACCCAGTGCAATGAAATTGATCGCGTCGAAAGCTTAGCGCATCAAGTTGTTTTAGCCGGTGAGAAAAAACTTTTCCTAGACGTCAATGATTTCAAAGAATTCTTCAAACTCAAAGAAATCTATGGGCATACCAAATTAGTCATCAACCGCTGTCAGGATGTTGCCAACATTCTCAAAGGCATTGTGCTCGAGTACAGTTAATATGGAAGCATCCACTACGCTCGTCGTGATCACCATTGTGATCGCGCTCTCGTTTGACTTTTTGAATGGGTTTCATGACGCCGCTAATTCTATTGCAGCGATTGTTTCCACGCGTGTCTTAAAACCGCAATGGGCTGTGCTCTGGGCTGCCTTTTTTAATTTCACGGCCTTTTTAGTGTTTGGCGTGCATGTGGCCACCACGATTGGCGTGGGCTTAGTCGATCCCAGTGTGATTACCATCGATGTGATCCTTGCCGCACTCTTAGGCGCCATCTTTTGGAATGTATTTACTTGGTATTATGGTTTACCATCTAGTTCTTCGCACGCACTCATTGGGGGGTTGCTGGGCGCTACCATCGTGCATGCGGGCATGGCACCCTTAAAATGGCTGGGCATCAGTAAAGTGCTCGCTGCGATTGTGCTTTCACCATTATTGGGCATGGCCATGGGCATGCTATTGATGCTCATTACTGCGCGCATCTTTTATCACTCTCATCCTATGCGTATCGATGGCATGTTCCGTCACTTACAATTTTTATCCTCGGCGTTTATCAGCTTAGGCCATGGTAGTAATGATGCACAAAAAACCATGGGTATCATTGCGATATTGCTGTATTCAGCGGGCATGTCGGGCTCACAATTCTATATCCCTTCTTGGGTCGTGATCTTATGTAACTTTGTCATTGCATTAGGCACGTTCTTTGGTGGTTGGCGTATTGTGAAAACCATGGGGATGAAAATCACTAAATTAAAACCAGTGAGTGGCTTTTGCTCTGATACCGCAAGCGCTTGCACGTTGGCGCTCGCCACCGCTCTCGGTATTCCCGTGTCAACCACACATACCGTCACCGGTGCGATTGTCGGCGTAGGCTCCATGAATGGCTTTTCTGCCGTCCGTTGGGGTGTGGCCAGAAGTATTGTTTGGGCATGGGTACTCACCATTCCCGCTTCCGGTTGTGTCGCTGCATTCGTGTGGTACGGCATCCATGGCGTAAAACTGCTGACGGGATAAGAAAAAATAGTTGGGTTAGCGTCCGTAACCCAACTTGCATTTATTGTCATGACTGCAATGAACACTTTCGCAGGGTGGGCACTACAATCCCCGTTCGCCCTCGATGCGGCATCACTCAGGATGCCGTCTCGAAGGGTGCCCACCCTTGTCTCTTGAAATTTAAATTTCAGATGCAGTTGCTACAACCCCCGTTCGCCCTCGATGCGGCATCACTCAGGATGCCGTCTCGAAGGGTGCCCACCCTTGTCTCTTGAAATTTAAATTTCAGATGCACTTGCTACAACCTCCGTTCGCCCTGAGGAGGCACGCAGTGCCGTCTCGAAGGGTGCCCGCCCTTGTCTCTTGAAATTTAAATTTCAGATGCACTTGCTACAACCTCCGTTCGCCCTGAGGAGGCACGCAGTGCCGTCTCGAAGGGTGAATTCATTTGAAAAAACCAACTCTACAGGTAATTTTGCTGCAGTAACACAGGTAATGTTTATTTTTGACCTGTAGAATAGATGCCCTTCGAGACGGCTGCTATGCGGCCTCCTCAGGGCGAACGGTTTAAATTTTTACGAGCTTTTCTGGATCCGCTCACGCTCGATGCGACACGAAGTGCCATCTCAAATGGTGCCGTCACGGGGGGCGTTACAGTAGCAACTGCCTCTGAAATTTAAATTTGAAGGCAGTTGCTACAATCTCAAGGCTTTCGATTCGCTGTCGTTTCCAATTGATTGACATAACCCAATTCAGCCATCTTGGCGACAGTTTCCTCACGCAGATGCAACGCATAATAGCCGAAATTAGCGGTGTTATTCACAAAACCACCAAAAAACAAAATAGTATTTACCCCAAAGCGACCGAGCTTCTTGATGCTAGGATCATTGGAATTTTCAAAATCAAAACGTTCTAACACGTTTAAAATTTTTGAGAACGTTGTCGCACTTCTTATTTCATTCGTCATTGCCAGCAAACCTTCATATTCAGCATGATGACGATCAAATCCTAACAAAATCTGATTAATTTTTTTTAAGGCGGGTGACGCCTCTAAGAACTGTTTGACTGCATGTGGTTCAGAACCGGGAATATAGGTTTCAATTTTTTCAACAAGTTTGGGGAAGAACTGACTAGCTTGATGAGGTCGATGCGTAAACATATAAAAAAATCCTTCTCAGGTGGTGATACGGTTAAAAGAAACGTGGGGATAATAGCAATGATTCAGACCAATGACAAAATTGAATGTAGTGTCGCGTAACTCATTTGGCATTTATTTTAATCACCGCGATGAACGCTTTTGTAGGGTGGGCAAAGGCCGCAGCGCGGGCGTGCCCACCATTGCATAGCATGCAGGCAAAAATGGATCCCCAACGACCGCTTCACCCGTCATTTCAACCAAAAATAATTGGATAGGCAGATATGAGTAATTATCGTCGTTTATATGTCGAGGGAGGCGTTTATTTTTTCACAGTAGTCACTCATCAACGTAGAGCAATACTATGTGAAAAAAAAGCCATACTACGCTTAAAAGCTGCATTTCGTTATACGATGAAGAAATATCCCTTCAATATGCCCGGATTGGTGGTTTTGCCGGACCATCTCCATTACATATGGCAGCTCCCCAAAGAAGATGATAATTTTTCAATTCGCTGGAACATGATCAAGCGTTATTTTTCCATAGGTATGTCGGGTGATAAAAATTATCGTCGTGAAAAGAATATTTGGCAAAGACGATTTTGGGAGCATCGCATCCGAGACGAAGAAGATTTAGAGCGCTGCCTGGATTATATACATTACAACCCAGTGAAACATGGCTACGTTGATAGACCCTGTGACTGGGTTTATAGCACGTTCAAAAATAATGTTAAAAAAGGGTTTTATGACATGCATTGGGGAAGTAGCGACATACCCAATCGGATTAAACAACTTGATTTTGAATAAGATGGTGGGCACGTCCGCGTTGCGGTCTTTGCCCACCCTACGATCTCAAATACGCTCGCGATGACGAGTTGGAGGTGACGCGCTCATTTGTAGCGGTAGCTCAGAGCGTAGCGTAATCTAAACTAGATTTTCTACGATCTCATTCTCACAGCTGCTTAAATTTTCCAGGAATTGGCAAATCTAATGATGAATCACCGCTCGATACTTTTGGATTTTTCTCGGCTTTCTGAACTGCAGCCTTCACTTTTCCGCCTGCTTTTTGTATACCGTGGAAGCGGTTAAGTTGTTTTTCTTTCGCTGCTGTGCGTTCCCACATACCAAATGATATTGATGCCCCTGCAAGAGAAGCAAAAACACCCACACCCGCCATTGCCAGGCCACCCAGTATGATATTTACACCAATACCGATACCCGCGATACTCAATGGGGAAGAAGCACCATGTGATACCACCGCTGTGGCAATCGCCAAACCTATTAATGCTACACCTAACACGGCCAAACCAGCTCCCAGTAACTTATATTTGAATGCAGTAGGTTTAGAGGGTATGTTACTTCTTAGATGCTGTAAGTTTTGAGTAAGTCGAGGAATGAGTTCCTTTTGTGTTGGTTCTACGATCGCTGTTTTTGTTAGTCGCACTAACTCGATAATGGGTATAAGCTCTTTGGTAGTTACTTTATCAAAATCAAATTCACCTTGTTGCAGAGCTTGATTTACTTCAACATAAATTTCGCGACCCGCAGCCATGCAATCTTGAGTAATGTTGTTGGGAACTTCGCTAACAGGTAAAACTTGTCGTAATTCATCAAGCACTTTTATTAAATGATGCTGGAGTATTGCATTACCTGCAATTCTAAAGCATTCCATTCTAAAGGATTGCTGATCCTCTAAATATTCTTTCCATTTTTCATCGTCCTGAGATAAATCAAATACTTCTTTATAACTAGATTCTATATCGCATTGTATAATTAAATCTCCAAATACAATTTGTGGCAATGCTTCATAAATCATTTGATCTGAATAACTAAGCCCCAATGTGGTGCTTAGAGTATTTTTTAACATCTCAGTATTCTTATGAGAGTGCGCTATCAATTTTCTTGACGTATCAAGCGGTTGATTGCTTTCCGCAAATGCATCTACAAAATTTCCTACCGATCTACCTTTGTCAGAAAATTCGTATTTTCCATCTAGAGTAAATTCACCTCCATTGCTATCAAGTTCCTGAAGCGCCTCCTGAATATCTTGCGAGGTTACCTTATGACCATCTACACGAGCTATACTTATGCGACCTGTTACTGCCTCAAATGCTTTGCCTTTATCCGCAAGATATCCTTGCAACATTTCTTTAAATCTATTACGCCATAGCTTTTTCTCTTCCGCGAAAAGCTCAGATTTAACCGGAGATGGTGCAGAATTGGATGGTTCAGTTTTTTCGGTATGGCTGCCTTCCCCATGAGGAGTCACAACCGTTATTTCAGGTTCCTCGAATTTGGATGCCACGGGTACTTTTGGGTTGTTATTCTCAGGTGGGAGAATAAATATTTCTTCTTTCATGCTATTTGTGCTACTTGAAATCACAACCAGAGAATTTTCCACTTGCTTAGTTAATGAGCGAAACGAATCGTAAACAGACTGAAGAGGAGTAAATTTAACTCCATTATCTGTAGCATAATCTATCATCACTTCACGCAAATCATTTGCCTGTTTTAAATTTTCTTTCGTTGGCGATTCAATCAGTAACTTCGCTTTTTTTACGACTTGAATGAGTAAATTGATCCTTTCTATATCCAAATCATTTACTTCTAGATTTTTGGTATTTTTATTGGTTTCAAAAAAAGTATCAAGATGGCCTAACAGAGATTCGCTTTTTTCCTTAATCTCTGAATCTTGTATTTGACCAATAGAGTCGCGAAAACCTTCTATAAGTTTTTTTAATTTTTCAATCTTTGCATCTCTACCCAATGCAGTAGGCCGCGCTCTATTTCCAGATTCCATGTTATATCCACCTCTTTTATATTGTGCTAACTCATTGTCTATTCGATGTAAAAAAATTATAGAGCATGCACCTTAAATTAGTATGAACACGTAGAAAAAGAATGGGTGGGAGTGGCAAGTCTAAATTACTTTTTTAAGATGATGTTATTTATCATGAGGATAGTGAAAAATATGCTGGAGACTCTCGGACCCCTCGAGACGACACTCTGTGCCGCATCGAAGGCAAACGGTTTTGTGTAGGGTGGCACGACGCTTTTTGTCGTGTACAGAGACGTTATATTCGCTCATAACCCCCCAATTAAGATTTCACTCATAAAACGCCACCACACGCCCTATAGCACTTGTAAATTCTCACCCACCCCATGACCCACCACTTCCTCCATCTCACTCACCACTTTAATCTGATGGGCGAGCATGCGTAATTGACTGCCTATTTCCAAGATGGCCTCTATGTAGCCAGGGATGGTGTCAGCATTAAAAACCACCCCGTCTACGGGTGCGCAGCTCACCTGGTTCACGCTGATCTGATGCAAAAATACTTTCAACTCGCCCAAGGGCTTGGCTGACATTAAGAATTGCTGCAGCAAGCGAATACCCCCTAACTGTTGCGCGCGCGTGCTGCCACCTAATTTGTAATAGCTATATTCTAAAAACCTGCCTAAATAAGTGGTCGGTGTAGGATCTCGATAACGTGACAACAGTTCTGCCATCAACAGCAAGCGTGCTCGTTGATATTGTTCTTCCCCTCTATAACTACTTTCATCCTGCAACGCTTGCGCAAACGATGTCGATCCTAATAGCAATGACGATAAGGCAGCTGTCGGCAATAACATAGCGAACGCGCGCCATTGATTTGGTGAGATAAATTTGACTAACGCCTCAATGAATTCATGCACATGGCTGAATTGCGACAAGATATACGCTGCTAATTTTTCTTGTCCCGCTTCCCCATACGACGTCGTCACTCGATAATTTTCTTGTTTAATCGCATGATTGAAATCTTGAAATGCTTGTTCACAACTGCCTTGATACTCACCCTGCGCCATTTCTTCAATCGCTATATAAAAACTCATCGCAGCAATGGAATGATTCATCACACGAGCGCGTTCCGCACGACTCAATAAACGTGTGTTTCCAAGCGTGTGATACAATTGTTTTGTTTGATGATAAAACGCATGATGTAAACATTTAGGCACCGAAATCAATGAACCATCATCAGCCACGACATGTTGTCGCAATCGCGCTTCAATCGTGTCATGCGAAATATGAAATGTAGTGAAATTACACGTAGGCATTAATAAATAGAGCACATCCACACGTAAATAATATGCTATTTCACTCGCAAGCATGACATAAGCCAGATTGGCTAAGGTCTGCCGCCGATGAAAGTAAATCGCATCCGTCCCCGCAATTTTTTCCCCTCGTTCAAATAGCAAACGGCCAAAAGGTTGCAATGACGTGATGGATACCGGTGCATCGTCTTCTTGATGCGCCATGAGCAATGCAAATAATTTATCATAAGCCAGTTGAGATTCCATGCGCACCAACACCTCTTGTGGCAATTCGCGCGCGCGAACATTCTCCAACTGTTTGAGTACAGCCGCGACTAAATCACGTATACGCATGTCTAAATAATCAACCAAGCATCATAGCTTCAATAACTTGGCTTGATGCTGGCATGCCAAATCACTGACATAGGCATGATCCGCCATACGTCGCATTTGTTTAGTGATCACCCCTAATTGCGAACCACTTTGTTCTAGTGCAGGGAGGAGAAGTTTATATTTAGGATCTTTAAGATGATCGCTATAAGTAGCCAAATAAGTATCACTACGAATAAGATAGTCATACGGAATGCGTGAGGCATCATCTTTGTCTTTTTGTGAATACCCTGTCAACCATCCAAACGTGCGAGAATATTGCGACTTTCTTGCCAATAACGAGCGGCGGTAATTGTCTAAAAATAAAAACAAAACAATACGATCATGCATCTCGGTACCATTATAAACATGATTGTCTTGAACCATGGATGCTAAATCTTTACCCTCTAACACCAAAGCGGTTAATGATTCTGGTTCAAAACAATCAAGAAATTTTTTCCAAACAAAAGGTGATAACAAAGCAAGTGTCCCCACCAATTGTTCCCGATCATGGATCGGTGCTAACAAATTCTTGTTCAGTAAATGCCAACCAGATTTTTGATAACTCGAATTAACTGCTTGCGTCCCCAAACTAATTTCTTTACGCGCATTCACGCTTTCTTTTTCAATTTGTTTCACATTCCCTTTCATCAGCGCATCATAATAACGCGTCACTTTAGGCGTGTATTGGCGTACCCGCTCCATTTCTGCCTCACTTAACAACATCTCGCCACCTTCAACCGGATGCGTATGTTGTAATGGCGAGTGCTTATGCTTCAAGAGCGATTGCTGTTTTTGTGCCAAACAATGCAACACATCGATGACAGTAGATTGATCATCGCTCATGATCCAACCATAATTAATGGCGCGATCTGCTGGCATTTGCACCTTCAATGTCGGCATGAGTAATTTAGCAATGGGAATGTTGGTGATACTCGCCAACGTTTCGGCGAGATCATAACATAGTTGATTGATTTGCGAATTCGGTCGATGCATGTAAATCGCATCGGTGCCAGCAATGCGCGCCCAGCGGTGACTTAAAAATTCACACAGGCATTGCACATTATCGGCGTTAGCGACAGGATTAGCCTGCCAGGTTAAAATTGGCTGTAATATTTGCCGCAATTCTCCATACGACAATTCTGCCTCCAAATTGAGCAAATGATTGATATCTTGACTTACCTGCAACCTGCCAGCGGTACATTTTATTATCTCGTTTATGTTATGTGCGATGTCCCGAATACCTAGCATATTTCTCCTCCAGAGCAACAGTGCGCCATCTCGTTATAATAGGGTGAAAAAAAATATATTATTAAGACTTTCTTAAGAAGGAAATTCTTAAGGTTAAGTATCTCTTAAGCATAAACCATGCATGATGAAATTGTCACATAACAACAAACAAGGAGTGGTTTATGTCTAAGATTAAATATCTGGTCTTTAGCGGCGGCGGTGCCGCAGGTTATGCACACGGTGGCGCAGTGTTACAACTCGCCGAGGAAGCAACATTCTCCTTTTCAGATTTGAAGGGTGTCGCGGGTGCCTCGGTTGGCGCTTTTGCTGCACTACTCGTTAGTCTAAATTTCTCCCCACAAGAGATTAGCGACAAGCTGTCTTCTCTCAATATTCGTGCTTTGATGGATGGTGGTGCCCTACCCCAACAGTTATTTCGCCTATTCACGCAATATGGCATTTACACTGGGGATCCACTCTATCGCATGATTAAAGACATCATCGCGGAAAAAACCGGACGCACGGATCCAGAGAATGTCACATTTGCTGATCTGAAAGCGTTGGGCTGTAAAGATTTGTACATAGTCACGACCAAAGTGTACAAAGAAAATAATCATCCTACAGGAAAAGAAAAAATCTTTTCCACAGAAAAAACGCCGCAAACGCCCGTGGCCGCCACATTGCTAGCCTCGATGTCAGCACCCGGTTTGTTTAGACGCGTGCGTCTCAAAAAGATTGCCAAAGGACACTACGTGCTTGATGAACAGGGTGATCTGTTTGAAGATGGTGGGGTCGTGAACAATTTTCCCATCGATATTTTTGATAAACCCAAATATGTGGCTAAAGGTGATGAGTATGTCAACTCCCAAACCTTGGGTCTGGCACTCTTAAACCATGATCAAATTAGCCTCAACGGCCATGCCTTACCTAAAACGATCATTGGTGACAATCATCCCATTGATTATTCGGTAGGCTTATTCAACATGGTGCTGTTCAATCACCAGCAACGTAATCTGAGCAAGAAAGTGAATAGGCAGCGTACAGTGCAAATTGATCGCATGGGGGTATCACTCGGTGATTTTGCCTTAAACACCGATACCAAAGCCTCATTGATTGAATCAGGACGACGCGCTGTTCAGTATTATTTCAATGAACGTCAGGGATTAGACACACTGGCGACACAGCCAGCGAGCTTCGCTGATTTTTCCGCGCGCATCAAGCAAGCGGAACGCGCCATGATGGACGCTGAACCCAAGCTGAGCTTTTTGCAAATGTGTCATCGTATGTAGTAGACCGAGTAGGTAGCGAGTGATGCTCACTCGCTATCATTGCTCTTTTTGTCCAGCGCACGAAAATAAGCTAAACGCGCCGCAATTTTGCTTTCTAACCCACGATCAGTGGGATGATAAAACTGTGTAGCCGTCAGCGCTTCAGGAAAATAATTTTCCCCCGCCGCATACGCTTCGGGTTCATCATGTGCGTAACGGTATTCTCGACCTGCACCCAGTGCCTTTAACAGCGATGTTGGCGCATTACGTAAATGCAGCGGCACAGGCAATGAGCCGTGTCGTGCGGCCGCTTGACGTGCTTGATTAAACGCCATATAGACGGCATTACTTTTGGGTGCACAGGCGAGGTAGACGACTGCTTGCGCCAACGCCAACTCACCCTCTGGCGCACCTAAGCGCTCATAAGCACTCGCTGCTTCCAAGCTCATACTGAGCGCACGCGGATCCGCCAATCCAATGTCCTCACTCGCCATACGCACGATACGCCGACTCAGATAAGCGGGGTCTACCCCGCCATCCAACATGCGCGCTAACCAATAGAGAGCAGCATCCGGTGCGGAGCCACGCACGGATTTATGCAAAGCAGAAATCTGATCATAGAACACATCGCCTTGTTTATCGAAGCGGCGTAAATTTTGTTGTATCACTTGCGCTAAAATGTCTTCTGTCACCACAAAAGGTGTGGCGGTTGTGTTGGCGCGCGCATGGTCAGCAATCACTTCCATGATGTTTAACAATTGTCGGGCATCACCATCCGCTGCTTGGGCCAACATCGGCTGCAGTGCTTCACTAATTTCAATCACGAGATCACCCAAGCCGGCTTCGCGATCTTGCAACGTCATTTGCATTATTTGCATCAATTCAGTATCACTTAAACGTTGCAAACAATACACCCGCGTACGCGATAAGAGTGCGTTGTTCAATGCAAAAGAAGGATTTTCTGTGGTCGCACCGATTAACACAAAGGTGCCCGCTTCGACGAACGGTAAAAAAATATCTTGTTGTGCTTTATTAAAACGATGTACTTCATCGATGAATAATAGCGTGGTCCTTTGTGATTGTTGTTGTCGCGCCTCGGCTGCTGCCACAACTTCACGCACATCTTTGACGCCAGCAGAAATCGCTGACAATTGCACAAAGTGTGCATGCGTGTGTGCTGCCATGATTTGTGCCAAAGTGGTTTTGCCGGTACCCGGTGGTCCCCACAATATCATGGAATGCAACACACCTTGGGTGAGGGCCATCTGTAATGGTTTACCAGGTGCAAGTAAATGTGACTGCCCCACAAATTGTGCGAGCGTGCGTGGGCGCATACGCTGTGCCAGTGGCACATGACTTGATGCGCGTGACTTATGAATGCTGTGCGGTTTCATCAATCACATCCACATGCGCTGGTGCTTTGAAACGAAATAAATTCGGCGATAACGCGGTGTTAACGCTCGCTGCATCGAATTGGATCAGTGTATGGTGACCCATATGATCTTTCAATTGCATCACGCGAATTTTATTACCCTCAAATCCCATTTTGATCGCGACAAACATGCTATCGCGTTGTTTAGGCGTGAGTAAAAACCATTGTAATTTGCTGGGTTCGCCACTGCTACGTTGCACAGTAAAATTTTTATCGAGTAACGCCGTATCATGACTAAGCAACAACGCGGGCGTCCCGCCATTGCTCTCATCTAAGGTGCGTATGGTTAACTGTTCTAAATCTTTGTCATAAATCCATAAACGCGATTGCCGCGCGATGATCAGCTGTGGCATCGGTTGCGTCACTTCCCAACGAAATTCGCCTGGTCGTGCCAACGCCATGTGCCCAAAAGATTTTTGCACGACCTTGTTACGATTGTCATAGACGGTTTGCGTAAAATCGGCACGCATGGTTTTCAGCGATTGTAATAGACCGGTTAAGTTATTCTCGGTAGATGCAGCGATACTGATGCCACATAAACACCATAACAGCGAAACAAATAGACTGCGCAATAACATAGCTTTCATTGTGAACCTCTATCGCGATAATTGGATGTGTATTTTGCTTAAGCGAGTGTGGTATCAGGTACTAAGACTTCACGACTACCATTGGTATCCATAGCACTGATTATGCCGGCCGCTTCCATCACTTCCATCATGCGTGCAGCGCGATTATAACCAATGCGCAAACGTCGTTGCACCAGTGAAATAGAAGCACGACGCGTTTCAATCACAATACGCACGGCTTCATCGTAAAGTGGATCTTGCTCGCCGCTGTTAACGACATCACCGTCTTGACCACTGCCAGTCGTCTCATCCGTCACTTCATAGAGATAATCCGGCTCAGCAGCACTGCGCCAGGCGGCAACGACACGATGGACTTCATCATCCGCGACATAAGCACCATGCACGCGGATGGGCATACCTGCACCTGGCGGCAAGTATAGCATATCGCCGTGGCCCAACAATTGCTCAGCGCCTTGCTGATCAAGAATTGTTCTAGAGTCTATGCGTGACGAGACTTGGAAAGCGATACGCGTGGGAATGTTCGCCTTAATCAAACCGGTGATCACATCCACTGAAGGGCGTTGCGTGGCGATAATTAAATGAATGCCAGCCGCGCGCGCTTTTTGGGCAAGACGGGCAATCAAATCTTCAACCTTTTTACCGACGACCATCATCATGTCTGCCAACTCATCAATAATGACGACAATGGTGGGTAAGGGTTGCAACGCTGTTTTCGCTGACTGCTCATCGACCACTAAGCTATGCGGCATCAGCAAGGGTTGGTCTTGCTTCGCTGCCTCTTGCACTTTTTGATTAAAGCCCGCGATATTACGCACGCCTAAGGAAGCCATGAGCTTATAACGTTTATCCATTTCCGCCACACACCAACGCAAGGCATTGGCCGCATCTTTCATATCTGTGATCACCGGTGTGAGGAGATGGGGAATGCCATCGTAGACAGAGAGTTCCAACATTTTCGGATCTATTAAAATCAAGCGCAATTGTTCTGGCGTCGCCTTGAATAGCATGCTGAGTAACATGGCATTTAAACTCACCGATTTACCCGAACCCGTGGTACCTGCGACCAACAGATGAGGCATCTTGGTAAGATCCACCACGACGGGCGCACCGGCAATATCTTTACCTAAGACTAACGTGACGGGTGAGCGCGACTGGATGAAGCGCTGCGTGCCCAAGATGTCGCGCAACGTCACTAATTCATTGTTTTCATTGGGTATTTCCAAGCCAATGACTGACTTACCGGGAATCACTTCCACAATACGCACACTCACCGTGGAAAGAGAACGTGCGATATCTTTCGCGAGTCCCGTGATCTTACTCACCTTGATCCCGGGTGCGAGTTCGAGTTCAAAGCGGGTGATGACGGGTCCGGGATGCACCGCAACGACTTTGACTTCAACGCCAAAATCATACAAGCGTTGTTCGACGAGTGCAGATAATTCTTCAAAGCTAATTTGCGAGAATGCTTTTTCCGCTGCAGGTGGTGTGGCATTGAGCAAATTGACCGGCGGCAAGGTGCCAGGCGCCAGTTTAATGCCAAGATCCGTGTCATGGCGCTTTTTTTCTAGGGCGTTATCAGCGCGCGGCATTACCACTGGTGCTTTGGGAGCCACCACCACCGGGGCCGCTGGCAAACGCTCTTTCATCGGGACATGACTCGGCGTTTTTTCTGCCTCAATTAATAAACCCGGCTTAGGTGTCACCTTCACCGGCGCCATACGTTTTGTGCGCCAGGCACGATAAGCATTGGCCAGTTGCGCGCACACTTGCTGATAAACGATTTGAATTTTTTCACCCGTCAAGGCAAGCACCGCCAACCAAGATAAACCCGTGACTAAGGTGATACCGCACAATAATGCGGTCGCAAATAAAAGCGTGCTACCTGTTTTGTTAAACAAACTGGCGGCTTCCAGACTTAAGAGATCACCGAGCATGCCACCGGCTGAGGTGGGTAAATCGATAGAGAGATGCAAGTAGAAGGTCACTAAGGCACAGCTACTCATCATCAGCAGCATCCAACCAAAGGATTTAAATAACCACTCATGCGGTTTATGTTTAGTCGGTGTCACATCGCTCGCTTGTATACTGCTATAACTGGATAAAAGAATGAAGATAGGAAAAATGTAGGCGATCACACCAAATAAAGACAATACGATATCTGCGAGCCACGCACCCACATGACCACCCCAGTTCGCCACATGAGGACCCATCCCGGTGTTCGACCAACAAGGATCATTCGATTGATAGGTGATCAATGAAATGAACAGAAAGATGGATGCGGCGACGGTGACTAAGAATATGCCTTCACGTAATCGATGTTGCATATGCACAGAGATTGGGCGCCGTTTTTTGTCCTGTGCTTGCCTATAGCGATTTTTCATCTTTGTTCCTTTGAAATCTGGCATTTTGCCGCAGGCAAAAACATTATTGACAACAAATTTAAGTATTTACCCTTGATTATGCTTCTCGTATACTCAGTGACCGGTTTCATTTCTACTATACCAACAATGAGAAATAGAGTCACATGACAAGCGCATCACATCACCAATTAATCATCCTAGGATCCGGTCCTGCGGGCTGGACAGCGGCGCTATATGCCGCACGTGCCAACCTCCATCCTGTGGTTATCTCAGGATTGGTGCCTGGCGGGCAACTTACTTTAACCACTGATGTGGACAACTGGCCAGGTGGTCAAGAAGGCTTACAAGGCCCAGAGTTGATGGACAGCATGAAAGCGCAAGCAGAACGTTTTGGTACCAAGGTGATTTTCGATGAAATCACTACTGCAGATTTATCACAGCGTCCTTTTGTGCTCAAAGGTGAGCATACTTACACGTGTGATGCACTGATCATCGCAACGGGTGCGAGTGCCAAGTATTTGGGCTTAGCCTCCGAAGAAGCCTACAAAGGTCGTGGGGTTTCCGCCTGTGCCACTTGTGATGGCTTTTTCTACCGTAACCAGGAAGTGGTCGTCGTTGGCGGCGGTAATACCGCAGTCGAAGAAACCCTCTATCTGGCCAATTTGGCTTCTAAAGTCACCCTCATTCATCGCCGCGATAAATTGCGTGCGGAAAAAATGTTGATTGACCGTCTGCTGCAGAAACAAGCGAGTTCAGGCAAAATTGACATTGTATGGGACAGCGAAATTGATGAAATTATTGGAACTGAGGCCCAAGGCGTGACCGGTGTGCGTATTAAAAATGTGCATACGGGTGCCACCAGCGATTTACAAGCCACTGGTGTATTCATTGCCATTGGCCATCAACCGAACACTGGCATTTTCACTGGGCAGTTAGACATGGAAAATGGCTATATTGTGACTCAGGGTGGGCCCAAGATTCAATCCACTGCCACGAATATCCCTGGGGTGTTTGCTGCAGGCGATGTGGCTGATCCCACGTATAGACAGGCAATTACGGCTGCTGGCTCAGGCTGTATGGCTGCCATTGATGCCGACAAATATATAGACGCCTTGGCTATGGAGAAAAAATAGCCTTAAGCGGCGTTTATGAGATATAATCAACCCCTTCAACATTAATACCGAGATGGAGACAAATGGCGAAAGAAGAACAAATTGAGATGGAAGGCACGGTTGTCGATGCCTTACCCAACACCATGTTTCGTGTGCAATTAGATAATGGCCACGTCGTGTTAGCCCATATTTCTGGCAAGATGCGTAAAAATTATATTCGTATCTTAAAAGGTGACAAAGTAACGGTGGAAATGACGCCTTATGATCTAACCAAAGGTCGTATTACTTTCCGCCACAAAGAAGGTGCGCCTAGACCGGCGCCTGGCAAAGAAGAGCATAGTTCTTAACGCTCCCACTTATCGCAAGTGCCGCGCAATCATCCATGTAAACCAACGATCCCTCGCTTTTGCGGGGGATGTTTTTTTTGCGTTAAGAGGGTGGGCACGCTGCCAGACCCGTTCGCCCTAGAGACGGCACGATGCCATGATAACCAATTCAAACCACATAGTTCGTTAGCTAATTTGACACCAAAGGAATATGCCCGCTATCATGCTACTGAGTAGATAAACAGCCATGAGACGCTATAGATAGCAGCCTAGCTTTTGGGGCAATCCAAGTAGCCTACAATTTTTGAAACACTGGTCTAGACAGTGGGGTCAGTTAACTGTCAAATGGATTTGGCATATGAAATATCATTTAATCCTTTTCTTACTAATGAATATTATTCCCTCCTTACTCTTTGCAAAGCAACCGGCATTGACTCACCAATCAATCAGTGAACGTAACATAAAAATTGTCACAGAATTTTATTCTGCTGCTTTTAATCAATTAAGTTATCCAAAAGCAGCTCAGTATATGGGTGAAAAATATATACAGCATAGCAGTCATGTCCAAGATGGTAAAATGGTTTTAAATCATTCATTAATATGTTACGTGCTCGCTATCCCCATGTGCATGCAGATATTAAAAAAACTTTTTCTGATAAAAACTATGTCATTTTATACGTACATTTTGTGTTAGTACCGCATACAAATGGCTACGCAACGGTAGATATATTTAGACTTGATAAAGATAAAATTGTTGAACATTGGGGTGTTTCTGAATTGATACCGAACAAATTAGCAAATTCGAACGGCATTTTTTGATAAACATCTACTGATAGGGAGATAATCAATTCTATGAATCATATCACTAAATTAAATGGCTTGTTATGCTCAGTATTGCTGCTATTAATAACAAACTTTGCTTATGCTAACGACTCTCTTAAAGACAATGAGCAAAAAAAATTAGTGCGAGATGCGGTTCGCTATGCCTTAGAAAATAAAGATCCTAACATGGACTATAGTAAATATGTTTCTCCAAAATTTATAAACCCCATTGATGGTAAAGTCTTTAATTATGAGCAATGGGTCACACATCAAAAGAATATTAAAGCCATGGTTAAATCTATGAAACCCACTTTTGATGTGATGGTTTCAGAAGGTAATCGAGTTGCCACCATATTTCATATCGATATTGTTAAAAATGATGGATCAAAATTATCAGTAAAAGATATGGCATTCTTTACGATCGAAAATAACAAAATTGTTTATGTCGAAGAATTAACCCGACTAATCAAAGGCGATCCAAAAGACAAAAATATAGGCTCAACAAGTTGAATGAATATCATCTCCATCGATAGCACCGCGGCTCCAAGATGCAGGTTGAACGACGGGGATGACATTATCGATCGGAAGATTGTTAGATCGTAAATGTGTGTGCCCTACGTAGAAATGCAAAAACCGGACGCGCAAACGTTCACGAAAAAAGTTCGTAAAAATTAAAACCGCTCCCCGAGGCTCTCGATGGGAGACGGCGCGATCAAGCTAACTTTTTTTCACTGGGGGTCGGTGTGTCGCTGATATCTGAAATTAAAAATTTAATTTTATTTTTTTCGATGGTGACTTTGACATGACCACCATTACTCAAACGACCAAACAATAATTCTTCTGCTAATGGTTTTTTGATTTGTTCAGAGATCAAACGTGTCATCGGTCGTGCGCCCATCTTCTTATCGTATCCATTTTTAGCTAACCAAGCGCGCGCTTCATCATCGACTTCCATAAAGACACGACGTAATTCTAATTGTGCTTCTAACTCGGAAATGAATTTATTCACTACTGACAAAATGGTTTCACTATCCAATGATTTAAATTGAATAATCGCATCTAAACGATTACGGAACTCTGGGGTAAATACTTTATTCACCGCAGATAGCACATCAGTGGTGTCATCTGATGGGGTAAATCCAATATGGGCTTTATCCATGATATCCGCACCGACATTGGAAGTCATGATCACAATCGTATGTCTGAAATCGGCTTTACGCCCATTCATATCAGTGAGAGAACCATGATCCATAATTTGCAACAATAAGTTGTAAACATCGGGATGTGCTTTTTCTATTTCATCCAACAATACAATAGAATGCGGTGTTTTGTGCACTGCTTCCGTCAACAAACCACCTTCATCATAACCCACATAGCCCGGTGGTGAACCAATCAAGCGTGAAATCGCATGTCTTTCCATATATTCAGACATATCAATGCGAATCAATTCTACGCCTAGAATCGTCGCCAATTGTTTACAGACTTCGGTTTTACCCACACCCGTAGGACCGATAAACAAAAATGATCCAATGGGCTTATTAGGATCGCGCAGACCTGAGCGTGATAATTTTACTGCAGCAGCAAGTGTTTCTATCGATTCATCTTGACCGAAGATCATCATCTGCAAATCACGAGTAAGATTCTTTAACACTTCGCGATCGGAGGCGGAAACATTCCGTTCTGGTATACGGGCAATTTTCGCCACCATTTTTTCAATATCCACCACTTCAATAATTTTTTTGCGTGCTTCTTCGGGCAATAAATATTGATACGCACCTACTTCATCGACTAGATCAATGGCTTTGTCAGGTAAATGACGATCACTCATGTAGCGTGCTGACAGACGTGCCGCTGCTTCCAATGACTCATCCGTATATTTAATATTATGGTGTGTCTCGAAACGATTGCGTAATCCTTTGAGGATTTCAATGGTTTGATCAACGGTGGGTTCTTTGATATCAATTTTTTGGAAACGTCTATCCAGCGCATGATCTTTTTCGAAGATACTGCGATATTCTTTGTAAGTCGTCGAACCAATGCAAGTGAGCTCACCTGAGGCCAGCAGTGGTTTAATTAAATTCGAGACATCCATTAAACCACCCGATGCTGCACCGGCACCAATGATAGTATGGATTTCATCAATAAATAAGATAGAACCTTTTTGTTCTTTTAATTGATGCAACACACTCTTTAAACGTTTTTCGAAATCACCGCGATACTTGGTGCCAGCGAGTAAGCTACCTAAGTCTAAAGAATAAATCACACTTTCGTTGAGCACACTCGGGACCTTTCCTTCTATAATCAATCGCGCCAAGCCTTCGGCAATCGCCGTTTTACCAACGCCTGCTTCACCCACCAAGAGTGGATTATTTTTGCGGCGGCGGCATAACACTTGAATCGTGCGCTCCACTTCTTCATCGCGACCAATAAGGGGATCGATTAATCCCATTTTGGCGCGCGCATTTAAGTTTGTGGTGTAAAGTTCTAACGGAGAGCTACCTGCTTCATCACCCATACTTTCCGCTTCTTCGCCATTGTACTGACTGAAGGGATGAATATGGGGTTGTTGTTGTATCGGTGGTAATTCTTCCTTAGGTGGAAGTTTTGGTTTTGCAATACCGTGGGCAATGTAATTGATGACATCTAAACGACTAATATTTTCTTGTCGGATGAAATAAACACTCTGACTTTCTTGCTCGCTGAAAATAGCTGCTAAGACATTAGCACCCGTCACTTCCGTTTTTCCCGACGATTGCACTTGAAACACCGCACGTTGAATGACACGTTGAAAACCTAACGTGGGTTGCGTATCACGATCATGGACATTTAATGGGATGATCGGTGTGGTGCGATCAATGAATTCAATGAGATTGCTGCGTAGACGGCCGATATTCGCGCCACACGCTTTCAAAACTTCGAGCGCAGAGGTATTGTCTAGCAATGCTAGTAGTAGATACTCCACTGTCACGAATTCGTGACGCTTGGCGCGTGCTTCTTTAAACGCCACATTCAGTGTGTATTCCAACTCTTTGTCTAACATAACCAGCCACCCCCTCGTGAACATTATGTGATGTCGATGTGGTACATAATGCTGACGTTTTATCGTTGGGTATTGCGCGACATGCGGCGGGACAACCTCAATGCTCGCATCACTTACACTATCGACACGCGCACACCCTTTCTTTTATGGCTCATACTCTCTTTATAGTCGATGGGGGGTCGATTTTCATTAAATGGGGGATATATTTTTAAATTTTCCTGTCTTACACCCCATTTGGGTTATAATGAAATGATAAAAGTTGCTAAAATATGCACAAAATATAGACTAATAAGCTATTCAGTGCATTTATCTGAAAGCGGGGTCAGCACCGCTAAAGGCGTGACCCCGCAACACAGCACCGTGAATCATCTACTTAGCAATAATCACAGTACTTACATATGCTTAATCATAGCATCGCCGAAACCTGAACAACTGACTTCCGTCGCATCGTTCATAAGACGTGCAAAATCATAGGTGACTGTCTTCGCCTTGATCGCACCTTCCATCCCCTTGATTATATGATCAGCAGCCTCGTCCCAACCCATATGTCTTAACATCATTTCCGCAGAGAGAATCAAGGAACCCGGGTTCACTTTATCAAGACCTGCGTACTTGGGTGCAGTGCCATGCGTCGCTTCAAATAGCGCAACACCATCACCCATATTGGCACCTGGGGCAATACCAATACCACCCACTTGTGCGGCTAAGGCATCGGAAATGTAATCACCATTCAAATTGAGCGTAGCAATCACGCTATATTCTGCCGGGCGTAGAAGAATTTGCTGCAAAAATGCATCCGCTATCACATCTTTGATGATGATGTCTTTGCCGGTTTTAGGATGTTTGATGCGATGCCATGGACCACCATCGACAGGCGTTGCGCCAAATTCGTTACGTGCGACTTCATAACCCCAGTCTCTGAAAGCCCCTTCGGTGAACTTCATGATATTGCCTTTGTGCACCAACGTGACAGAATCTTCATCGTGCGTGATCGCATAGTTGATGGCTGCACGCACTAAACGCGAAGTGCCTGCTTTAGAGACAGGTTTCACACCGATGCCGCAATGTTCAGGGAAGCGAATTTTTTTGACGTTCATTTCTTGTTGCAAGAATTCAATCACTTTTTTAACTTGTGGACTGTCTGCTTGCCACTCAATGCCAGCATAAATGTCTTCGGAATTTTCTCTGAAAATCACCATATCGGTGTGTTCAGGCGCTTTGAGGGGACTCGGCACGCCTTGGAAATAACGGACTGGGCGCAAACACACGTACAAATCTAAATCTTGGCGCAATGCGACATTCAATGAACGAATACCACCACCAACAGGTGTGGTTAAAGGACCTTTAATCGAGACCACAAATTCGCGCAATGCATCCAAGGTTTCTTGCGGCAACCAAGCATCTTTACCATAAACTTGTGTGGCCAATTCACCCGCATAAATTTCCATCCAATGAATTTTACGCTGATCACCATAGGCTTTTTGCACTGCCGCATCAACGACACGCATCATCACCGGGGTAATATCCACACCGGTGCCATCACCACGGATGAACGGAATAATGGGATTCGCAGGTACTTTCAAACTAAAATCCGGATGGACGGAAATTTTTTCACCGGAAGTTGGAACTTTAATGTGCTCATAGCTCATGTTACTTCACTCCTAGGAATGACAAATAAATGATCAATTAGTGAATTCAACGTTGAGATGCGGTGGTTAAATCGGCAGTAAAATCACGAATCTACCGTCCACAGCATCGCAAAAATTTAGGCACCCATGGTAGCAGGCAAAGATGACAATAGCCATCGACGCTGGCCTTTGTCAGCATCGCCAGAATTATGCAATAATGCGCGCTCTTACGATCATTTCCACTTTGATCATTTTTTAAAATATATGGTAGGGCAGCCAAAGCATTCTTTGTTTAATGCGCAAATGTTTTCAGGGTGTGCAGGCCCGCGATGCGGTTTTTGCCCACACGACACCAACCCGGGCCAGACAATTAGGTACTTAAAATGAATAATCCACCCCTAGTCACCGCATCACCCAAACATGTCATCGTTGGCATGTCCGGCGGCGTTGATTCTTCCGTGGCTGCCTATCTGCTCAAAAAAGCAGGCCATCAGGTGGAAGGTGTCTTCATGAAAAACTGGCAAGAAGACGATGCCAATGCGCCGTGCCCGGCGACACAAGATCTTGCGGATGCGCAAGCGGTCTGCGATCAACTAGGCATTCCCTTACACATGGTCAGTTTTGTCGATGAATATTGGGAACGCGTCTTCAGTCATTTTCTCGCCGAATATCGTGCCGGACGCACACCCAATCCGGATGTGTTATGCAACAGCGAAATCAAATTTCGTGCTTTCCTCGATTATGCTAAACAACGTGGCGCCGACTATATTGCCACGGGTCATTATGTGCGAGTGGTATCACAATCCATCACACAATTATATAAAGGCAGCGATCCTAATAAAGATCAAAGTTATTTCTTACATGCACTCACTGCCGAGCAATTATCACAAAGTCTCTTTCCTGTGGGCGAATTACCAAAAGCTGAGGTACGTGCACTTGCCGAACAATTAGGTTTACCGAATCATGCCAAAAAAGATAGCACTGGCATTTGTTTTATCGGCGAGCGACGTTTCAAAACATTTCTAAATCAATATTTACCGGCGCAACCCGGGCTCATTGAAAGTATCGATGGCGAAATCATCGGCCAACACGACGGTCTAATGTTTTACACCATTGGTCAACGTCAGGGTTTGCAAATTGGCGGTAAACGCGATCGTGCGGAACTGCCTTGGTATGTGTGCCATAAAGACATCGCCCGTAACCGATTAATCGTGGTGCAAGGGGATCAACATCCAGCGTTGTTTAAATCCACGCTGATTGCGCGTCAAGTGCATTGGATTAATGGCGCACCTCAATTGCCATTACAAGCGATGGCAAAAACACGCTATCGCCAACCCGATCAAGCGTGCCGCATCGACATGCTGGATGCTGACAGTTACCGCATCCAATTTGAGCAGCCACAACGTGCAATCACACCAGGTCAATCGGTGGTTTTTTACCAAGAGGATATTTGTCTGGGCGGTGGTATCATTGAGCGTTAAGCGCACCGCTGCCACGTGCTAACCTGCAGTCATCTTTTAAAGAGGTCATCATGGAATTTAATAGCTTATTAGCCATCTCGCCTTTAGATGGTCGTTACCATCAAAAACTCAACGCCTTGCGTGATATTTTTAGTGAATTCGGTTTAATCAAATTCAGAACGTTGGTCGAAGTGCAGTGGCTCATCACGCTGACTGATGTGGCTCAATTACCAGCCATCGCACCCCTCAGTACCAGCGCGAAACAAACCTTAATCGAATTAGTGGAAAACTTTTCATTGCAAGATGCGTTACGCGTGAAAGAAATTGAAGCGACCACCAATCATGATGTCAAAGCCGTCGAATATTTTATCAAAGAACGCTGCTTATCCGATGTAACACTGCGCCCACTACAAGAAATGATTCATTTTGGCTGCACGTCAGAAGATGTGAATAATGTAGCTTATGCCTTAATGTTACACACGGCGCGTGAGACATGCCTCTTGCCATTGTTGCGAGAACTCATCGCGCAATTACGCACTCTCGCCCATGAGTATGCAGCGCTCCCCATGTTGGCACGCACACATGGCCAACCTGCAACGCCCACCACTTTAGGTAAAGAGATCGCCAATGTCATTGCACGCTTAGAACGTCAATTGACCCAACTCGCGCAAGTGCATATCAGTGCTAAATTAAATGGCGCCTCAGGTAACTACAATGCGCTTGCCGTAAGCTATCCGGAGATCAATTGGCAACATCTTAGTAAACAATTTATAGAACAACTTCACTTGCACTGGAACCCCTACACCACCCAAATCGAACCGCACGATGCCATCGCAGAATTAGCCGCGGTGATGATGCGCATCAATACCATCCTCATCGATTTTTCTCGAGACACTTGGCATTATATTGCGATCCAGTATTTTCAACAAAAAGCCATCGCGACAGAAGTAGGCTCCTCAACGATGCCACACAAGATTAATCCCATTGATTTTGAAAATGCAGAAGGCAACCTGGGCCTCGCCAATGCGCTCTTAAGCCACTTTGCAGAGAAGCTACCCATCTCACGCTGGCAACGAGATCTCTCCGATTCAACGGTCCTGCGCAACCTGGGCGTCGCTTTTGGGCATGCCGTGATTGCCTATCAAGCATTACGCCAAGGACTGAGCAAATTAGCCCCCAATACCGATATCATCACAAAAGACTTAAATAACCATTGGGAAGTATTGGGTGAAGCGGTGCAAACCATCATGCGCCGTTATCAAATTGAGCAACCCTATGAAAAATTGAAAGCTTTCACGCGTGGCAAGGCAATCACCCCTGAATGCATGCGTGAGTTCATTCAAAGCTTAGCGTTACCACAAGACGTTAAGAATCAACTCATTAACATGACACCTGCTGATTACATCGGATACGCCGCCGACCTCGCAAAACGCATATAATATAAAGGTGAGTGTGATCTAATCATGGCACAGTGGTCATCTTGTCCCCTGTGCCATTGTGAAGATGAGGTGTCTATGTACACGTGGGTGAAACACCCCTTTCAGACGCTGCGTGACCATCTCTTCGCTTGGCTGAGTTATGAACCGCCGCCAACCGAAGTGCTTCCTTATGATTTCGGCAGAATACAATATGAATTGCGCCCTGGTGATGTCCTCCTCGTCGAAGGACGCAGTCGCATTAGTACTGTGATTCGCACCATCACACAAAGTCCGTGGACACACGCTGCCATTTATGTGGGGCGTACGGTGGATTTCGATGATGAAGAAATTCAAAGTGCATTGAGCCGCGATAGTACTGCTAAAGATAAAACACGTTGGATCATAGAAAGCACCCTTGACCGTGGCACAGTGCTTACACCACTCAGCTTTTATAAATATCATCATTTACGTATTTGTAGGCCCAGAGGAATTGCCCCCGATGATTTAGAGCTGACGATTAAATATGTGATCAAAGCATTGGGCAAACCTTATAATGTACGACACATACTTGATCTCGCACGCTTTCTGCTCCCTTGGTCCATTCTACCGCGACGCTGGGGATCGAGTTTGTTTCGTACAGCAAGCGGTGAACCCGAGAGTGGCATCTGTTCTTCGCTGATTGCCAACGCATTTTTAGCTGTGCAATTTCCCATTCTACCATTTGTGAGAGTCGATAGTGAGCAGGTAGAAGGCATTGAAATTTTTCAACGCAATCCGCATTTGTTCACACCCAAAGATTTCGATTATTCGCCCTACTTTGAAATTATCAAATATCCTTTATTCAATCCAGAAGAGCCGATGCCTTATTATCGGCGTTTACCCTGGAATAAAGCAGGACGATTACATCATGATGCCGGCATGGTGTCACAGTCAAAAATGAAAGTGAAAAAGACGATAAGCAACTCAGACGAAGAGGATAAACCTAAATCATTTTAAGTCCATCGACAAAGGAGAAGGCATATGAAACGCATATCAAGGATTCTACTCAGCCTCTTGCTTGCACCGAGCGTGTCATTCGCTTTCTTTTGTCCGAGTAATTTTGCACAAATTCAATTTGGACTGACTGAAGCAGAAGTATTAGAACAATGTGGCAAACCCGATATTCAAGAAACCAAGGATGTAAAAAAAGAAGGGCCGCAGGAGTGGAGTTATTTTGTTACGCAAACCGTGGCTACTAGTACCAATGTACCCACCACCGGCACATTGAAAACGCAAGTAGTGTTTGATAACACGGGTAAAGTGATCAATATTAGTGTGAATGGTATTGGTGTCGGCGCATCGAATATTTGCGGCGCAAAAAGCATTCAGTTGGGTGATTCGCGCGAATCCATTAAATCTGCATGTGGCTCACCAAGCTTCATCAATAGCCAACAAATCAATGATGCGGGTCAGGCGCTCAATGAACCCGATAAAATGACGACCTACATTTTTAATAATACGACGCCGCCGACGAAGTTAATTTTCATCAATGGCAAACTCACGAAGAAAGAATGACAACGAAGGACGTTGGGTGACGCTTCGCTAACCCAACCTATCTTTAACCCACCGCGAATTTGAATTATAGAAAAACAATCACCCGCCCGCAGGTGGGCACGCAAACATTCATGATGGAACCGTAGACGCAGCACGTTGTGTTAAAGCAAGTATTTGTGCCACTAATTGCGCCTCTAACTGCGGGGCGACCGTGGTAGTCACCGACGTAGACCAAAAATGTGGCTGTTTAAAAGCACGGCATTTCACCGCGTCTTTCTCCGTCATGACAATAGGATACGCATCGGCAAACTGTAAATCCTCTGGCACATAACGATGATGATCAGGAAACACATGTTCGATCAACGTAAAACCTTGCTCGCGCAATGCAGCAAAAAAGCGTTGTGGATGGCCGATACCAGCCACCGCATGAATCATTCGCTGCGGAAATTCATTCACCGCATAGCATTGTTGTGGATCACAAAGATTGACGATTTGCTGTGGTGCTAAATAAAAATCGCGCTCACCTTGCATAATGAGATGATCCACTTCACGTAAACGTGACAACGGTTCACGCAATGGACCTGCGGGTAATACATGTGAATTACCAAATTGACGTGTTTGATCAACCATCACAATTTCTAAATCACGGCCCATACGATAATGCTGTAAACCATCATCGCTGATCACTACATCACAAACGGTGGTAGCGAGCAAATGATTGACGGCTGCCGCACGATCAATACCAATCACCACCGGACACGCGGCTTGCTCGCGTAACAAAAGTGCTTCATCGCCGACAAGTATTGATGCATCACTCGATGACACCCAGTGCGGTTGACGATGGCGCGCACCACCGACACCACGACTGACAATACCGGGTCGCAAACCATGTGCTTGCAAACGCTGCGCTAACCAAATGACAAATGGGGTTTTGCCAGTACCACCCACCGTGATGTTACCGACCACCACCACAGGCACAGGCGCACGATAGCTGTGGCGCAAACCTACACGAAATGACCAGCGGCGTAGTGCAATGATAGCTTTAAAAATCCACGAAAACGGCAACAACCCCACCATGAGAGGATGTAAACGTTGACGATACCAATAGCGCGGTAAATCAAGCATGGCTGACAGCTGTACGATCCTGTGAAGCTGGGCGTACACCCGACATGAGTGCTTCTTCAGGCGCTTGCTCTTCAAATTGCATATGGTAGAGCTTGGCATAATGGCCATTACGCGCGAGTAATTCATGATGATTACCAACTTCAATAATTTTGCCATCATCCAGCACCACGATTTTGTCCGCATGCTCGACCGTTGAAAGACGATGCGCAATGACAAGTGTCGTACGATTTTTCATGAGGCCATCTAACGCCGCTTGGATGTAACGTTCCGATTCTGTGTCGAGTGATGAGGTGGCTTCATCTAAAATGAGAATGGGCGAATCCTTTAAAATAGCGCGTGCAATGGCGATACGTTGGCGTTGGCCACCTGAGAGTAATACACCATTTTCACCAATCAAGGCATCAAAGCGATCCGGTAAACGTTCGATGAATTCCAGCGCATGCGAGGCTTTTGCTGCTGCAATGATTTCGTCATCCTCCACATCGCCGAATCGACCATAGGCAATGTTGTTACCAACCGTATCATGGAATAACGTCACGTTTTGCGAAACCAACGCAAATTGGCGACGTAAGTCTGCGAGTTTGTAATCGGTAATCGGCACACCATCGAGGGTAATGCTACCACTAAAATTTTCATAAAAACGTGGTAATAAACTCACCAAGGTCGATTTACCACTACCAGATCTGCCAACAAGGGCCACAACTTCGCCCGGCGCCACGGTAAATGAAATGTCTTTTAGAATTTCTTGGCCATCTTCATAACTAAAGCCAACATGATTAAAACACATTTGTCCTTGTGCGCGTTTGATGGGTACCGTGCCTGTGTCGTTTTCACATTTTTCATCAAATAATTCAAAAACATTTTGTGCGCCAGCAAGACCACGATAGAGTTTGTTTTGCACAAAAGCTAAGTCTTTCATCGGCTTGATCAAGGCGAGCATCGCAGTGATCATCGCCACAAAACCACCGGGTGTCAGTAATGAATCAGCAATCTCTAGTGTCGCAATGTAAATGGTTGCTGATAAGGCAACAGCGGTAATGAGTTGTACAGCAGACACACTAATGGCACGTACCACCACAACTTTCATTTCTCGCTGCCTATTGGTACGCGAAATTTTATTGAATTTCTGTGCTTCATACGCTTGACCTTCAAAGGCACGCACGACTTTATAGCCTTCAATACTTTCTTCCGCGAGATGTGAAATCTCGCCAATGGAATCTTGAATGCTCAAACTCAAGCGACGCACACGCATACTCGATATACGTATGATGACCACCACCAAGGGGGTGATCACAAAATAAAGTAAAGTGAGCTTCCAGCTAATGGAGAGCATGACATAGACCAAGCCAATAATGAGGAACGTGGCTTGTATGAAGGTGGTTAAAACATCTGCACTCGCATTGGCGACTTGATCCACGCCATAGAGGAAAATAGAAAGTACTTGGCCTGTGGTGTTGTGATCATAGTAACGCGCCGGTAAGCGCTGCATGTGAGCAAATAAATCTTGGCGCAAGTACATGATCACGCTGCGCGATGCATGGGCAATGTAGTAATTGGAAAAAAAACTAGCAATGGCGCGCATGATAAACACGCCCAAGACCAAAAAGGGCGCAAGGTGTAAAAAATCGTGATCCCGTGCAATCAAACCATCATTGAGCAGTGGTTTCAAAAACTTCACAAACCAGGCATCAATACCGGAATAAAACATACTGGCTACACAGGCGATGAGTAAAGCACGCCAAAACCGCTTCACATAGACAAACAAACGTGAGTAAATGACAAACGCATTCGCCACTTCGCGAGGCTTCTTCTTAAACTTGGGATTCAACCCGGGTTTTAGTCTTAATGCCATAGTTCTACTTATTTCTATTTAACTTTCAAAACGGAGTATCCTAACATATCTTAATCTGACAACCTATGGAAAGTGGTCAGTAACGCTTGTGTTCTCTTTTACACTAATTATCGGAATAAACGTATGCAAACGCTACAATCTATCATTGAAAATGCATTTGACGAACGACAAACCATCACCCCTAGCCATGTATCCGCAGAGATCAAACACGCGGTGAATGAAGCCATCACCTTGCTTGATACAGGCAAAGCACGCATCGCTGAAAAAATACACGGGCGCTGGGAAGTCCATGAATGGTTGAAAAAAGCCGTCCTCCTCTATTTCCGTGTGCACGACAATGAATTGATGCCTGGTGGTGCAACACAACATTTTGATAAAGTCCCTCTCAAATTTCGCCAACACACACAAGAAGAATTCATCACAGCGGGTGTACGTGTCGTCCCCCCCGCCATTGCACGTAAAGGCGCATTCATCGCGAACAACACCATCCTCATGCCTTCCTATATCAATATTGGTGCCTATGTGGATAGTGGCACCATGATTGATACCTGGGCAACTGTTGGCTCTTGCGCGCAAATCGGTAAAAATGTGCATATTTCTGGTGGTGCGGGCATTGGCGGTGTCCTTGAACCGTTACAAGCGACACCCACGATTATTGAAGATAATTGCTTTATTGGCGCACGTTCAGAAATCGTTGAAGGCGTGATCGTTGAAGAAGGTGCTGTGATTTCCATGGGTGTATTCATTGGTCAGAGCACACGCATTTATGATCGCGAAACGGGTGAAATTATGTATGGTCGTGTACCCGCTGGTGCGGTGGTTGTCCCGGGTAACTTACCGAGTGCTGATGGTAAATACAGCTTATATTGCGCTGTCATTGTCAAAAGAATTGATGAAAAAACCCGTAGCAAAATCACCCTCAATGAATTGCTACGCCATATTGACTAACAAGGAAAGTGTTTATGTCAGCTGTCATCGCATTGAGTGAAGCTCTCATCCGTTGCCCGTCCGTCACGCCAGATGATGCGGGGTGTCAACAAATTATTCGTGAAACGCTCACCCCATTAGGCTTTCAGTGTGACACGATGCCCTTTGCAGACGTCACAAATCTCTGGGCCCGTTATGGAAAAACAGGACCATTACTCGTGTTTGCCGGTCACACGGATGTCGTCCCGCCAGGTCCACGTGAAGACTGGCAATCAGATCCGTTTGCGCCAGAAATTCGTGATGGTTATCTTTATGGCCGTGGCGCGTCGGATATGAAAAGCGCTATTGCGGCGATGATGGTCGCCACTCAGCGCTTCATCAGTGCTTATCCCGCATTTCATGGTTCTATTGCCTTCTTGATTACGAGTGATGAAGAAGCGAAAGCGATCAATGGCACGAGAAAAGTATTGGAAGCACTCGCAACTCAACAAGTAACCATCGATTACGCCGTGGTGGGAGAACCGAGTAGCGATCAAGCGGTAGGCGATCAAATTCGCATAGGTCGGCGTGGCTCATTGCATGGCAAGCTGATTGCGCATGGTAAGCAAGGTCACGTGGCACATCCACACCTTGCAAATAATCCTATTCATCAGTCGATGGCAGCGCTGCATACGCTCGCGCATACTGAATGGGATCAGGGTAACGCGGATTTTCCGCCAACGACATTGCAAATTACCAATATCAATGCGGGCACAGGTGCTGCTAATGTGATTCCGGGTCACTTGGCCGCGCTGTTTAATTTCCGTTTTTCGACAGCGGTCACCATTGCGGGACTCAAGCAACGTGTGCATGAATTGTTGGATCATCATGGCCTGAAATACGATTTAGAATGGGAAGTCGGTGCTGATCCCTTCTTAACCAACCGTGGCAAACTCGTCACTGCGACCCAGGCGGCGATTCAAACGGTCACTGGGCGCACGGTCAAACTGTCTACAGGTGGTGGTACTTCGGACGCACGCTTTATAGCCAAAACCGGTGCTGAAGTGGTTGAACTCGGTGTTTCCCATGCCACAGCGCATCACGTAGATGAGTGTGTGCGTGTGAGCGATGTGGAAGCACTCGTAGAAATCTATGAAGCATTGTTGAAGAAACTATTTTTATGAAAAAATGCGGCGTTTTTTAATTGCACTTGAACGCATTCTAGTTTACTCTTACGCGCAGTTTGACTGTCGGGAGAGATGTCCGAGTGGTTGAAGGAGCACGCCTGGAAAGCGTGTATACGTCTCCGACGTATCGAGGGTTCGAATCCCTCTCTCTCCGAGCGATATTTGTGCGTGAGCGAACGCAGATTGTAACAACGCCATGCAATTGATGGCGCAGGCCCAGCCAAAGCATTTATGTGCAGGGCTAGGCACAAGCAAGAGAGCGAACCGAGTGTACATAAGGTACATGAGGTAAGCGAACGCAGATTGTAACAACGCCATGCAATTGATGGCGCAGGCCAGCCAAAGCATTTATGTGCAGGGCTAGGCACAAGCAAGAGAGCGAACCGAGTGTACATAAGGTACATGAGGTAAGCGAACGCAGATTGTAACAACGCCATGCAATTGATGGCGCAGGCCAGCCAAAGCATTTATGTGCAGGGCTAGGCACAAGCAAGAGAGCGAGCCGAGTGTACATCAGGTACATGAGGTGAGCGAACGCAGATTGTAACAACGCTATGCGCATCAAGGCGCAGGCTGAGCTGATAAGTAGCGAGTATTGGTCCCTTCGCGACGCTAGACCGCGAACCCCGCCAGGTCCGGAAGGAAGCAACGGTAGTGGTTGATGCGGGCGCTGAAGTGTGGCTGGTGCTCGCTACTATCAGCTTAGTAGCCTGGGTGAAGTGCATAGTAGCCTGAGTGCAGTGCATAGTAGCCTGGGTGCAGTGCGCAGCACGGAACCCGGGATAAGAAACCCGAGTTCACAACCCCAACAATTTCACAACCCAGACAATTTTAACCTGGTGGGCACGCTGCCAAACCCGTTCGTCCTGAGGAGGCATTCCACAGGATGCCGTCTCGAAGGGCGCTGTCTCGAGGGGTGCTACCCTACCTTGTAACAATACACCACCCAAACACATCGTCAGTCAGTCACCCCCCTGAATCACTGGACTCTCCCAGCACTTGATACGATAATCACACAAACATTGCCAGGTGAGTAGTCAACAATGTTTTTTGCCCTCGGCAAAAATGGTTGTTTCAGGTGGAGATTGAACGCCACCTGAAACTTAGACCACCCCAAGCACTGCGTGCTATGGTGGCAGTATTAGACCGCTAAGGAATTTTGATAAAACGATGAGCTATCAAGTATTAGCCCGCAAGTGGCGCCCACATACATTCCAAGACATGGTTGGACAAGAGCACATCTTGCGCATGTTATCGAACGCGCTCACACAACAGCGTTTGCATCATGCTTATTTATTCACCGGCACACGCGGCGTGGGCAAAACCACCTTGGCGCGGATTTTAGCCAAGTGTTTAAATTGTGCTACCGGCATCACACCCACACCGTGTGGCACTTGCGTGAACTGCCAAGCGATTGACGCGGGCCAATGCTTAGATTTATTCGAAGTGGATGCCGCCTCGCGCACCAAAGTGGAAGACACACGCGAACTGCTGGACAATGTCCTCTATCCACCGACCCAGGGCCGCTACAAAATTTATCTCATCGACGAAGTGCACATGCTGTCCAATCACAGCTTCAATGCACTCTTAAAGACGCTGGAAGAACCCCCGGCGCATGTGAAATTTTTATTGGCAACCACTGATCCTAAACGCTTACCCATCACCATTCTATCGCGCTGCTTGCAATTCCATCTGAAACGCATCACACCAGAGCAAATCGCTAAACATCTGCAACATATTTGCCACACTGAAAACATCACGCATGAACAACACGCGCTTGACACCTTAGCCATTGCCGCTGATGGCAGTATGCGCGATGCGCTTTCTTTATTGGATCAAGCCATCGCTTATGGGCACGGTGCCGTACAATCCAGCGATGTACGCGATATGTTAGGCAGCATGGCGCAGGATGACTTAGCCCCCCTACTCACCGCACTTGCCGCGCAAGATGGTGAGCGCTTGTTTACAGCGATCGCTCAGCTCGCAGCAGGCGCCCCCGATTATCAACAAGTGTTGGAAGCTATGATCAGCCTCCTCCATCAACTCGCGCTCGGCCAAATTGTCCCGAGCGCCGTCACACTCAGTGAACCATTGCAACCCCTGCTCAAACAATTGCGCGCAGAGGAAATCCAACTCTATTATCAAATTGCTCTGCTAGGCAGACGCGACTTATCGCTCACACCCAGCCCCCAACAAGGCTTTGAAATGACCCTGTTGCGGATGCTTGCCTTCAAACCCAGCACAGCCACGATCGCATCCTCTCAGCCAAGCGTCGCAGCGCCACGCACGCAACCCAGTGTGGCTCCTCTCCAACCTCAAGCTGTGACCGCGCGCGAGGCGCTCCCCGCTGTCACACCCACGGTCCCACTTGTCGCAGACGCGCCCATGCCGAATTGGCGTGATATCCTGCCCAAGCTCGGCCTCACCGGCATGGCTTATGCGTTTGCTGCCAACGGCGTCATTGAAGCCATGCAAGAAAACCGCATCACCTTAGCCGTTTCTACGCTACATCAAGCCATGCTTAATCAAAAACTAAAAGATCGCATCACGGAAGCGCTGAGCCAATATTTTGGACGGCCCATGCAGTTGGAAATACAGTTCACCACAAAAGCACTAGAGACCCCGATCAAACAACAGCAAAGTGAACAAGCCCAAGCCTTGTCAGAAGCGAGAGCGACCATATTGGAACGTCCGGATGTTAAAAATCTGATCGATATGTATGATGCCACCGTCAAAGTATCGCTGCTCTCGTAGCGTTGGCAACCATGAGCCAGGTTTGCTAGAATCCCATCATTCCTTGACTATTAACTTTACGGTACTGGAGTCCTTTCGATGAATAAGCCCACCAATGAGAAATTTGGCTTAAACGATATCATGAAGCGCGCGCAAGAAATGCAGAAAAAATTGCAAGACATCCAAAAGCAAGTCGCCGAAATGGAAATCGTAGGACAATCGGGTGCTGGCGCGGTCAAAATCGCCATGACTGGGCAGCACTATGCAAAGAAAGTACAGCTCGAAACCAGCTTATTGCAAGAAGAAAAATCGATCATTGAGGACTTGATTGCAGCTGCCATCAACGATGCCGCAGATAAAATCGAGCGCCAACTTCGCGATAAAATGGGTGTTTTAGGCAACTTTAAACTCCCAGATGATGCTGGCGATTTACCTAAGTAACCACGTATCACGCATAGGCGATGGGCGCGCAACCCGTGCCCATCCATTAGATGATGAGTCACCTCATGATCACCCAAACGATTGGCTTAAGATACCGTTACCAGGGTCACCGAATCAGCCCGCTAAAGAATATTGATGAGTAACCACGATGCGCTTCAGTCCCCTGCTTGAACAACTCATGGAAGCCCTCCGCTGCCTACCAGGCGTCGGCCCGAAGACAGCACAACGCATGGCGTTGCACTTACTCACCCGCGGCCGCGACAATGGCAAACGTCTCGCGCAATGCTTACAAGATGCGATGACCCACATCGGCCACTGCAGTCAATGCCGCATTTTCAGTGAAGCACCCCAGTGTGATATTTGCAGTTCTGCGTTGCGGGACGCCAGCATGTTATGCATTGTCGAAAACCCTGTCGATGTCACGATCATTGAGCAAACGAATAGTTTTAGGGGCAAATACTTTGTGCTGTTGGGCCATTTATCACCGCTCGATGGTATTGGTCCAGACGATATTGGCATACCGCAACTCAATGCGTATTTTGCCCAAGGTCACATCAAAGAAGTCATCATTGCCACGAACCCCACGATTGAAGGTGAGGCTACCGCGCATTATCTTTCCGAATTAGCCAAGCAATACGCGATCAAAGTCACGCGCATTGCACGTGGCATTTCTCTCGGCGTGGAATTGGAATACAGTGATCCGAGCACCATCGCCCACGCTTTCGCCGGTAGAGAAATTATTTAAGGAATTTACCTTGTCCCGCCTACTCGTTCTTTGCACACAATGGTTGTGCTTTATCTTTCTCACTAACAGCGCCTTGGCTGATCAACTCATCATTGAACCTGACATGGGCAAAGCGCCTATCCTGCAAACGATGCAAGCAGCGCGCCAATCTATTCACTTAGTCATGTATGGTTTTACCGACACCGATTTACTCGCACCGCTGCTTAAGCAACACACACAGGGACGAAGTGTCAAAATCATTTTAGAAGGCCATCCCTATAAAGCCGCCGATGAAAATAAAAAAATCATCCACTTGTTAAAACAGCATGACATGGATTGGCGTGAAGGTGTCCCACCGTATAGACTCGTCCATGAAAAAGCTTTAGTGATTGATGGCAAAAAAGCGCTGGTCATGACATTTAATTTTACGCGGGGTACTTTTAAAAATCAGCGTAATTTTGGCTTGATCATTGATGATCCCCATACCATCAAAGAAATTGAAGCGGTATTCGCCGCTGATTGGGACAGGAAAGCCATTGATTTACATCAATCCGAACTGGTTTGGAGTCCAGATAATAGCCGGGACAAACTGTTAACTAGCATCCAACAAGCACAACGCAGCATTAACATTTATATGCAAACGCTGAATGATTATGAACTTGCCGGCGCACTTGCCAAAGCAGCGCGCAGAGGTGTGCATGTTAGAGTGCTGACATCGAGTAAGCTGCGGCACAAACAGGCCGCCTACTTAGAACGTGCTGGCGTAAAATTACGGCGTACGCAACATATGATTATTCATGCTAAGGTATTCATGTTTGATGATAAAAGCACCATTCTCGGTTCAGTGAATGCGACACGCGCCTCATTGGACAATAATCGTGAATTAGCCGTCATCAGCACCGATCCAAAGGTGATGACACCATTGATCAATACCTTTAATCATGATTGGGATGCCGCTTAAGTGGAAAGTGATCTGTTGGGTGACGCTTGCGCTAACCCAACAGATCATCGCTTCGTTTGTGTAACCGTACTTTACTCCCAACTGGCCATTGAAAAACTAGAGGGTAATTTTTCGTAAAAAATCATCCTCTGCTTCTTCGGCATTAAAGTCTTTCACATTGAGCGACTCACTGGCAGTATTCTTGTTAAACATTCCCCACCACGACGATGGCTGGCCTTTACTCAGAGGTTGCAACGTGGTTTCAGGTTGTTTAGCGATTGCTACTGTGCTAATACCAGAGGGTGTTTCAGATTTTTGCTTGACTGTATCACTGCTCATCAACATCAGCAGTTTGTCCATGATGCTCTTAAAACTTTTAAAAGATTCTTGCGCAATTTTTTCAGCGTCAGCGTCAAATTTATTATCAACGGTGATACCCACAGCACGATCTAGCGCAGCATGTAACACGCTGTTATCTGGACTCCTAAACCAATAAGTACTCTCAATTTCCTTGGTGATAAGACGATTTAAATGAGTAAACGCCTGACTAAGAGAGTTATCTGAGAGAGGTCGATGCTCATGTATTTGCGCCATCATCTCATGCATGCGCTCTATTTGCTTGCGTCTGGCTTCTGGTGCTGCATCATAAGAACCGTATTTCTTGGTCAATGCCTCAATAAGAATCGCATTAATATTCTCATTAAGTGCTTCAATTGTTAAAAATTTAAATGCCATGGGGCCCCCTAGTCATGCGTAGATAGAAACGAGAGGATGAATATTAGAGAAAAAGCATGGCACTGACAATAGCAATGACAAAGCAAACCCATTTAAATAGACAAACAAGTCGTATTCAGCGTGACACATTCACCCTCACACCCTCAGTATAAAATCATTCATCTATTTTTGGTGCGTCACGACATCGTGGAGCGCCGCAATTAAATTGGCATTAGTTGTTTTAGATTTTATCAACACTCTACTCACCTGATGGTAATTTTCCTTAGGAAAATCATAAGCAGTAAAGATGACGATGGGGATCTGCTTCTTCGCAAGCGTTGGAAACAAGCCAACACTGTCACCTTCTGACAGTTTATAATCGAGTAACGCCACATCAAATTGTTGCGTCGTCAACTGAGACATTGCATCATTTAAGGTTTGTACACGGGTGACCACAGCTTCTTGGTGAAGCATACGTTCGACTATTTCTGCCAATTCACTATCGTCCTCCAAATATAAAACGTTGAGCTTCTTATGTGTTAATGTCACGGTAGATATCTTATACGGTATTTTTGCAGCCGTTTCTTCGGCAAGAGGGATATCAAAGTAAAATGTGGCGCCATGATGTGGTGTAGAGTCAAAATCTAATAAGCCATTCATTTTCTGCATCATCGCACGGCTGATATTCAAACCCAATCCACTCCCACCCACGCGACGAGTTGAAGCAGCATCCGCTTGAGAAAATTTTTCAAAAATATGTTGTCGGAAATCTTCAGGGACGCCTTCACCATGATCTACCACCGCAACACGTGCCATCGTCTCACTCTGTTTCGTCACAATGACGATGACTTCACTACCTGCTGGCGAAAATTTAATGGCATTGGATAATAGATTGCTGAGCACTTGCATTAAACGATTGTAGTCAGCTCTCACCCAAATTTGATGCGGTGATTCTGTTATTGTGAGGGATACATGAAACGACGCTGCATAACTACGATTACTGTCTAATGCTTCATGTACAAATTGATTGAGATCAAATATATCAAATTGAAATTCCATTTTATCAGATTCGATTTTTTCTATATCTAAAATATCATTAATCAAATGCTCTAAACGTCCACAATTATTGTGCGCAATTTGTAACATATGTTGAATTTTATCAGTGACTTCACCGACCGCACCACCAAGGACTAGTGCAAGCGCGCCACGTATTGATGTGAGCGGCGTGCGCAATTCATGGCTCACCACAGACACAAATTCATTTTTTAGATTTTCGACTTTTTTACGCTCGGTGATATCACGCATAATATGTGAAGCGCCAATACGTTGATGATAGGCATTGCGTATCGTGCTATAAGAAGTTTCATAAATTTTACCGCGGTCGCCATCATTATCAAATGGAGCAACGATGGTAAATTCCTCCCCTGCTAACGCTCGGTGCCAAATATTAACAATCGTTTCATATTGTGGCGTTGTACCCAATGCTTCTAGTAGTGACATCCCTAATTTAATGTTGATGCCAAATGCTTTTTGGAACGCTTTTTCATATGCTGCATTGAAAGCCAAGAATCGATAGTTCAAATCTAATGCGGCAATCAGATCAGCGCTATTATCGATGATAATTTTTAGACGTGTTTCCGTATCTGCGCGCTCACGCTCCATGTGCTGTAATTTAGTTAAATGATAATTCAGTAAAATGAGACAAAGAATTAACAATGAAAGACCTAACAACGCCGAGCCTAACACCATTAAGTTACTTAATCGTATGCTTTCTGTGGTCAACAACTGACGCTGCGTCAACAATGACAACTCGTCTTGAATCATATGTTGCACGGTAATGACAATTTGTTGATTTTGCTTCTTAACTTCAGGACTACCAATCAGTGCTGTCACGCGTTGTTTGATTTCCGACCCTGGCACTGACATTATTTCATTTAAGAAGTTAAGTCTAGGTTGTAACTGTCGTTTTAGTAAGAGCAACGTTTCTTGTTGTTGAGGGTTATCTTGGGTAAATTCATTAATGGTGGCGAGATTGTGATTGATGCTCGTCACAATGGTACGAATAGTTTCCTGTGGCATCACATCATTATTTAATATAACAGCATTTATTTTTGTTTCGGCTTTAGCGAGCAGCATGAGGGTATTACTTAATTGCTCAATCACGTTATGCGTGTGGATAACGGCATCTTTCGCTTTTATCAAGTATTGTACTTGATAATATGCCATCAATTCACTAATTGATAAAATGACAATAACAATGAAAAGTAATAAATTGATATACGTCCGTCTAGTGAGCCAATGCATCATACAGTCCCATCCTTCATTGACAATCCTTGCCTGGAACCGTCAGCGTTTGTCGCGCAACTAATGTAATTTAGTGCGAAACGATTGTGTGATCGCTGTCGGCGCACTTAAGATGAATTTTGGAATACTGACATTGAAGCGTGCTTCATCTAGATTTTGCATTTCATAGTGCCCTTCCATAGTCCCTTGCGGCGTGGTAATTTGACAGTAGCTCACATAGCGAAAATGTTTGCTCGGCTTAATTAAGGGTTGCAAACCCACTACCCCCACACCACGTACTTCTTCTATTTTGCCATTCATATCCGTTATTTGCCAAAAGCGACTGAGGAGCTGAACAATCTCATCACTTTGATTCACAATCACAATTTCATAGGACCAAACAAATTTGTGATGTACAGGATCTGATTGTTCACTGACGTAGGATGGTTGCGCCGTGATTAAGATGGGTAGCGTTTTGTTTGTCATGATGCTCCTATTTTAGCTGATAAACCAGCAGCACAATGCCAATTAATACTAAGTAAGCCGCCAAACCTAAATAGGCAGATTTCTTAGTGAAGGTAAAGCCTTTATTATTTTGCTCATTTTCATGCATAAGCGCAAATTCCTTTATCGTCTTTACCCCAGACGCCTAGGCTGGGGTTTCAGATAGCACAGTTTTCATTTCACTAATAGCATTTAACAATTTTTGCTGTAAACCCCCAAAGCCAGAATTAGACATGATCACCACATGATCGCCGGCTTTCAATTGGGGAACCAGATAGGAAACAAGTGCATCCACATTCGCATACAAAGCAGTCGGTTGGGTAAATTGGTCTAGCAGCGTTTTCAAGCCCCAATCATGCTGTGGATCGGTACACACCACGATATCCGCTGTACTTAATGCATCCTGTAAACGATCTTTGTGAATACCAGCACGCATCGTATAAGAACCAAATTCGACGATGGCAATCATGCGTGCATCGTAACCAATTTTAGCTCGTAAGCCTGACAGCGTCGATTGTATAGCCGTCGGGTGATGCGCAAAATCATCATAGACGTAAATTTCGTTGGTTGTCGCCTTTACCTCGAGTCGACGTTTGACGTTTTTAAAGCTGTGTAATGCCTCGATCGCCTGCTCGGCTAATACACCCACGTGGTTTGCCGCCATAATCGCGCCCAATGCATTATCCACATTGTGACGCCCTAACAAACCCCAGTGCACTTCCCCAACTTCTTGCTCCGCACAAAATACTTTGAAAGCACTCCCGTCGTCTTTGAGCATTCGCGCAGTCCAAGCACCATCCGACCCAGCAAAACTCGCCACCGCCGTCCAACAACCCATATCAAGTACCGCTTGCAAATTCATATCGGCCGCATGGCGTATGATCAAGCCATTACCAGGGATCGTGCGTACTAAATGATGAAACTGTTGCTTGATAGCGGCGAGATCAGGAAAGATATCTGCATGATCGAATTCCAGATTATTCAAAATCAATGTTTTAGGATGGTAGTGAATAAATTTCGCCCGTTTGTCGAAAAATGCACTGTCATATTCATCCGCCTCGATAACAAAATAAGGGTCGTGACCTAAGCGTGCCGAGATGGCAAAATTCTCTGGGACACCACCAATCAAAAATCCTGGATTTAAACCCGCACCATCTAAAATCCAGGCAAGCATACTTGCCGTGGTGGTTTTGCCATGCGTCCCCGCGACGCCAAGCACCCAGCGGTTTTTAAGAATATTTTCCGCCAACCACGCAGGGCCAGAACAATAAGGAATTTGATTTGCTAAGATATATTCCATCGTCGGATTGCCTCGGGTAATAACATTACCCACAATCACGCATTCAACATCAGGATCAATATGCGGCAAATACCCATCCGTAATCACGATGCCTTGTTCTTGTAACTGTGTACTCATGGGGGGATAAACATTCATATCTGATCCAGTCACGGTGTGGCCGCATTGTTTGGCCAACATCGCAACCCCACTCATAAACGTTCCACAAATGCCTAAAATATGTAGCCGCATGATTGCCCCTTAAATTGTGAACCCTATTGACACTATTGTGCCCTAATTTTTCGATTGTGTTATTATTAAATAATTTGAATGTTCCCGCAAAGGATTCTAACCATGGAAGGTAGGGGATTTCTTGATAGCATCATCGACAGTGCGGTGCTACTCGATAAAGCTGGGCGTATCACACATTGGAGTGTTGGGGCATCCAGCTTATTTGGCTACTCAAAAAAAGAGGTAATAGGACGCTCTATCAACCTTATTTATGATCGTACTTACCCATTTCCCAAGCTCATCCAAGAAATTAATACACAACAAAAAAGATGGCAAGAAGATACGATATTTATTCGTAAGAATGGTGCAAAAGGACACTGTCGGTCATGGCTCAGTCCTATAAACGCGACCACGCAAGATCGAGCAACGGCCATTCTTATTCATCATAATGTCACCCCTTACAAAAAGATCGAAGAAGATTTACGTCAAGGTAACGATCTATTACGCCATCATTTACAACAAACACTGATCGGTTTCTGGAGTGCAAATACTTTACTTATTGAAACATTGAACAATTTAGAGCAAACGGAACGTAAATTACGTGAAAGCGAATTACGTTTCCATCTCTTGGCACAAAACGCCACTGATGTCATCTCACGCCATACCCCTGATGGTTCATACCTTTATGTCTCACCAGCGTGCAAAATCTCCTTAGGGTTTAATCCCGATGAATTGATCAGTAAAAATATTCATAAAATGATTCATCATGATGATCAAATTAAAATTAAAAAAGCATTCACACGTCGTCGCGATGACTCGAACAACAAACCTATCGTTTATCGAATCAAGCGTAAAGAAGGTGAATTTCGTTGGTTTGAAAGTAACATCCGTCTGATTATCGACCAGCCAACGCGTATCATCAGTGAAATTCAATTGGCTTCACGGGATATCACCGATCGTATTCTCGATAAAAAAGCACGTTTGCATGGTCAGCAACTTGCACATGTCTTTCGTTTAAGTACGATGGAAGAAATGGCCTCAGGGATGGCGCATGAAATTAGTCAACCACTAGCGGCCATTGTGAATTACACTCGAGGATGCATCCGCCACTTAGAAAATAATGCGCATGATCTTGAACAGTTACGTAATATCATGGAAAAAGCCGCTATCCAAGCAGAACGCGCTGGCGAAATTGTACAGCGATTGAAAAACTTTTTCTGTAAAGGGCAGTTAGTTAAAACGTCATGCAAAATTAATAATGTCATTCGTGAAACAGTCAATTTAATGAAAAACGAATTAACCGCATCGCAAACCAAAATTGATTTCGCGTTTGATAAAGATATTCCATTTATTTTTATCGATAAAATTCAAATTCAACAAGTGCTACTGAACCTTATGCAAAATGCGATCGAAGCGATGCAAGAATATCATATTAAAGAAAAGCGCATTCATATTGAAACGAGATCTTCTAACGCAGAAATGATTGATATCACTATCACAGATACAGGCTTAGGCTTTTCCAAAGAAATCATCAGTAAGGTGTTTATGCCATTTTTTACGACCAAAGCACATGGCCGCGGCATGGGACTCGCGATCTGTCGCTCGATTATTGAAGCCCACGGTGGGCAATTTACCATTAATCCAAACACCAATGGCAAAAGCTGGATACGATTTTCATTACCTTTTTCTATTTAATCGGAGCAAAGCGCCTATGTCTACTTTAGATCCCATTGTTTATATCATCGATGATGACCAAGCAATGGTTGAGTCTTTGTCCTGGATCATCGAATCCATTGGGTTACGCGTTAAAACATTTCTACGCGCTCAAGACTTTTTAGATGAGTACGATCCACAACAACACGGTTGTTTACTACTCGATGTGCGCATGCCAGGCATGAGTGGGCCCGAGTTACAAACTAAATTGAATGATCAAGGGCTCCCCACCCTACCCATTATTTTTATTAGTGGCCATGGTGATGTTCCTCTCGCTGTACGTGTGATGAAAGCGGGCGCGATTGATTTCCTGACTAAACCCTTTAACGACCAGGTATTATTAGAGAGTATCAACAAAGCCTTACGCATCGATAAAGCCAATCGCGAAAAACGCCAAGAATGTGCCCAAGCACGAGCCAAGTTTGCATTATTATCGCCTCGGGAAGTACAAGTGTTACAAGGTATCGTGGCAGGTAAGCCGAATAAAGTGATTTCCGCGGAACTGACGATTTCACTCAAAACGGTTGAAGCGCATCGTGCCTCAGTGATGAAAAAAATGGGGGTAAAATCGGTCCCTGAATTAGTCAAACTGGTACTCACCAATAGTATTCAAGAAGAAGAGGTTGAGGAGGAATAATCCAAGTAATAATGGCATGCTTAAAACGTATACAAGCCATAGAAGCCTGCAGGGGACTAACCCTGAATGAAATAAGTGGATATAAGGACATTCTTATGGCTTTCTCCCAATTTTTATCTAACGCAATTCATGCGATGATTGGAGTCCCTCATTCAATTTTACGTGCAACAACAAGTCATTTTAATAAAAAGGTGCCATAAAAATTGAGCGTCATGAGTTAAGGAGGATGCGGCCATGGATAAAAGAAAACAAGTTCTCGTCGTAACCAACGCCATCACCGAAGACGAAATTCAGCAAATACGCCAAGCTTTTGATTCCGAAGTTGCCGCCTGTGTCGATATCAAAGTAAGCCTCGTCCATGTCATCCCACGATTGCCTACTTGCTATTTCAATATCCCTTCGATGGGTGTACTCATCGAACGCTATTATGACGAAGCAAAAAAATCACTGACGCAAGTGGGAAAACACTTGAATGTCCCAAAAAAAGATCAGTGGTTAATTTCGGGAAAAATACGTACTGAAGTCTTACGTTTGGCGAATAAACTCGGATCAAGTTTCATCTTAGCAAGTGCACAACAAATACAAGAATTACAACGATCTTTGTTTTTCAAAAACATCCATCAGTATGCGGTGATAAAAAATATTAACCAATTGCAATGATTTGAAACACCCGCACCTTGAGAACGCAGCACTTTAGCACTCACCCCGTATTAGATCCTCCCATTTAGTGCGGGGATTTTTTTTGCTGAATCACCCTACGCAGGTTATACTTTTCAACCCTTATACCTCCCTAACTGGAGATCCATTCATGGATAAATATAACGCGCTTTATGCGCAATCTGGCGGTGTCACTTCAGTGATTAATGCTTCCGCCTGTGGCGTCATCCAAACGGCACGCCAACATAGCGATAAAATTGGCAAAGTCTATGCTGCACGTAATGGTATCATTGGCGTGCTCACAGAAGACTTGATTGATACAAGCCAGGACTCAGATGCTGCAATCGCCGCATTACGTTACACCCCTGCTGGCGCCTTTGGCTCATGTCGACACAAATTAGGTAGCATCGAAAAAGATCGTAAACAATATGAGCGTCTCGTTGAAGTTTTTTCCGCCCATCATATTCGTTACTTTTTTTATAATGGTGGTGGAGACTCACAAGATACGGCGCATAAAGTATCTCAAATCAGTCGCGAATTGGGCTATCCTATCACCTGTATCGGTATTCCTAAAACTGTGGATAATGATCTGCCATTTACCGATAATTCCCCAGGTTTTGGTTCAGTTGCCAAATATGTCGCCGTTTCGATGCGCGAAGCTGGACTTGATGTTGCATCCATGGCACTCACCTCAACCAAAGTTTTCGTCATGGAAGTCATGGGACGACATGCAGGATGGATTGCAGCTGCGGGCGGTCTTGCTGCTGAAAAAGAGGGTGATGCTCCCCACATTATCTTGTTTCCTGAAATACCACTCAACCCTGATACCTTCTTAAAACGTGTCGATGCCTGTGTGAAAAAATATGGTTATTGCGCCATTGTCGTTTCCGAAGGTATCAAAAATCTTGATGGTAAATTCGTTTCCGAATCAGGTCTCGTCGATGCTTTTGGTCACAAGCAATTAGGTGGTGTCGCCCCCGTCATTGCCAAATTAGTGAAAGATAATTTAGGTTATAAGTATCATTGGGCGGTCGCTGATTATTTGCAACGCGCTGCACGCCATATCGCCGCTAAAACCGACGTGGACCAAGCATACGCCGTGGGTAAAAGCGCCGTAGAAATGGCACTCGCAGGTAAGAATGCCGTGATGCCCATCATCGTGCGTGAAGAAGGCCCAGCATACCGTTGGCACATTGGCGAAGCACCCCTTGCCAATATCGCAAACGTCGAAGTTAAAATGCCTAGAGAGTTCATTACTGAAGATGGTTTTGGGATAACTGACGCGTGCAAAGCGTATCTATCGCCACTCATTCAAGGTGAAGATTATCCACCGTATGTGAATGGCTTACCCGCTTATGTGCAATTAAAGAATGTGCCAGTCGAAAAAAAATTGACGAATACATTTGAATTAGCATCATAGCCGAATGAGTCAGTCAAAAATGTCTTTTGCCTGACGGCAAAAACTTAGATTCAGGTGGAGAATAAACTCCACCTGCCACTTACGCAACCAAACAGGTTCCGCCTGTTATGGTCGCGGTATCAGACCTCTAAGGAATTTATATCGTAGCCCATAACACGTCATCCCCGCGCAAGCGGGGACCCATTTCTCATAACGATAAACCATGGAATGTTAGCGATGGGTCCCGGACATTTAGCGCACCTAAGCTCGTTATACTCGCAAGACTGCGCTAAATTCCGGGATGACAGTGTTTTACTGGATGACAGCATTGTTGGCGCGGATGACAGTGTTATGGGCTGCGATGATAATGTATATTCACCTATGCCCGTTACATGCCGGGATTGTGACACCATGAGGAGTGATACTTACAACGAATCTTTATCTAGGCCGCGTTCTTCTAATACATCACGCAATGCTTTTAAGGCGCTCATTTGAATTTGGCGTACACGTTCTCTTGTCAAACCAACCGCTTTACCAACTTCTTCTAAGGTTTGACGATCATAACCACCTAAACCAAAACGTCGACATAACACTTCACGCTGCTTTTCATTGAGTTGATCTAAGCATTCCTCCAAACGCTCATGTAAGTGATCGCCAACAAGCAATTCCGCTGGATCCACTGCGTTTTTATCTGCTAGGGCTTCCACGAGCGGTTTACCTGCCGAATTTTCGCTAGGCACTTGCATATCCAGAGAAATCATATACTCATTCAATTCCATCATGTTCTTAACTTCATCTGGTGTTTTGTTTAATGAGCGTGCAATTTCAGCGTAAGTGGGTTCGTGATCTTGGGTTTTCATCAATTCACGTGCGGCGGTGAGATAGGAGTTTAATTCACGGAGCACATGGATGGGGAGACGAATCGTACGTGTTTGATTCATGATAGCACGTTCAATCGTTTGTCGAATCCACCACGTTGCATACGTAGAAAATCGGAAGCCGCGTTCGGGATCAAATTTTTCCACTGCGCGCAATAAGCCTAGATTACCTTCTTCGATTAAGTCAGAAAATTCTAAACCGCGATTGTAGTATCGTCGTGCAATCTTGACGACCAGACGCAGATTGCTTTCAATCATCTTCTTACGTGCCATGGCATCGCCTTTTAAAGCCAGTCGGCCATAGTGCACTTCTTCTTCAGCAGTGAGTAAGGGTGAAAAACCAATTTCTTTTAAATACATTTGGGTGGAATCAAAGGGATGATCACGATATGGGACGTGCGGCACCTTAGCGTCCAGCGTTTTAACTTCTTCGTCTGGCACCACTAAAGGCTCATCATCAGAGAGATCAAGCGGGTCATGAATGGCGTTGAGATCCTCAGCTTTAGGCTCAAGCTCCTCATCCACTAGCGCCTTGTCCTCGTCAGTGTGAGCTTTTGGTATTTTATCGTTTCCCTTTTTTTTGCTCGGCATCGCCTCACCCTGCAAAATGGTACTCCAGGGTTCCATTATAACGTGTTTAGTAACCTGCCGGTGGTTGACTCAGGGTGCCAACATACGCGATGACGGGGCCTTTAAGGCAATAATGTGAGGGGATCCAACGGGTTACCCGCTTGGCGAATTTCAAAATGCAGCATGGTTTTTTCTGAGCCTGAATGTCCCATTTCGGCTATTTTTTGACCCTTACGTACCGACTGGCCTTCATGGACCAACACCCGACGACAATGTGCATAAGCTGAGAGAAAAACATTGTTATGCTTGATGATGATCAAATTACCATAACCGCGTAAGCCATCGCCACTATAAACCACCACACCACCAGCGGCAGCGAAAATCGCATCACCTTGACGCCCTGCGATATTGATACCTTTATTCTGTGATGAATAGGGGGTGATCACCTTACCTTTAGCTGGCCAGCGCCAAACACTCACAGCAGACAACGATGAGGTATCGATCGGCGATTCAGATGACGCAGTGCTTGGGGGTTGAGATGCACTCGGGGGTGGCGATGACAGAGGACTTCTCACTGCAGCAGCATTGATGATGATCTGTTGACCGCGTTGTATCGTATAAGGCGGGACGATATGATTCGCAGCGGCGAGCGTACGATAATCCAACCCATACCGCCATGCGATAGCATAAAGCGTTTCCCCTGCCATGACTGTATGCGTGCCGACAGTAGGGATGGTTTCAATTGGATTTAAGTCTGCAACAGGTGCAAAATTTTTTTCATTGCTACAAGCCGACAGACTTAAAGCGCTACCTAGCATCAGCAGCGCTAAACCGCGACCAATGCCCAATGCTAACCGACTTGTAAAGGATTTACCCATCCAGATAGTTCATCCAAAATTTTGTAGTGGGTGAGATCTAATTGTAACGGTGTGATTGACACATAGCCTGCATTTACCGCATAAAAGTCCGTACCCGGGCCCGCATCTTGTTCTGGACCGGGTTGACCAATCCAATATATTTTGCGTCCTCTGGGATCTAATCCCTTGATCGTCGGTTCAGCAATATGCCGTGTCCCCAACCGCGTCACTTGAATACCTTGTAAATCCGCAAAAGGCACATCTGGCACATTCACATTGAGGATGGTATTTGAGGTTAAGGGTTGTTCGTGTAAGCGCTGTACCAACAACCGAGCAACATGCGCTGCGGTGTCATAATGTTCACAGCGCGGCCCAGCTAAAGAGATAGCCATCGCTGGCAATCCTAAAAAACGTCCTTCGGTGGCTGCCGCCACTGTCCCAGAATACAAAACATCATCGCTTAAATTAGAACCTTCATTTATACCCGACACGACCATATCAGGCATTTCTTTTAGTAAGCCTGTAATGGCAATATGCACACAGTCGGTAGGTGTACCATTCACACTAAAGAAACCGTTAGCCGCCGTCACCACGCGCAAAGGATTTTCCAGTGTGAGCGAGTTACTCACGCCGCTTCGATTACGATCGGGTGCGACGACAATGATTTCAGCAATTTTACTCAAAGCATCCGCAAGATAGGCAAGACCAGGCGCGTGTACGCCGTCATCATTACTAATTAATATTTTCATACATCTTCCTTAAAAGACGTGATATGGCGATAGTTAACGACTATAGGGATCGCGTTCGTCTGCAGGCAAGGTTGAAAGCAACGACTACAAGCATTCATACCGTAACCACCTTATTGATGAGTTAATCGGACGCCAATATCTCATTGTACACGCTAGATAGCCTTTCATGCGATCCCGGCGCGATCAGTCAAAAATGTCTTTTGCCTGACGGCAAAAACTTAGATTCAGGTGGAGAATGAACGCCACCTGAATTTTACGCCAGCAAACACTCACGCGCTATGGTGGCGGTCTGAAACCTCAACGAAATTTTGATAACGATCTCTACGCATCGTCTTAATGACGCGTTGTTGCGGGCTTAACCACCTGATAAAAAGTTTCACCTTTTTTGATCATACCCAACTCATAGCGTGCCTGCCCCTCCAGGGCATCTTGGCTTTGCTGTAGACGCGCAATATCGGCCAATAAGGCACTATTGCGTTCACGTAAACGTTGGGTCTCAGCCTTCTCCACGGCAAGCGCCTGTTGCAAGCTAAAATAATCGTGTACCCCGCCAGCAGCAAACCACAAACGATATTGCAAAAAGATAAAGACCGCACTCAAGGTGAGTACGAGACAGGTATAATGCAATCCTTTCATCTAGCTCATTCCTTATTAAGCATCATATAGAGAAATCGCAGCGCGACAGTTGCCACCGTTATCTTCTAAACCTTCTGACACACACGATCATGCGTTTATGCCAAACAAATTTTTGTTCGTGAATGTCGCGATCAGGGTAACGCACACTCGCTCCCTGATCACAACGCACCCGGATTTCATCACACTGATGAAGATCGCGATATGACTTTTAAGCGTTCACCTTCCCTTGTTCTGCAAACAACTCACTAAACACACGCATGCCAGCATAACTTCCTTTATCGCCTAATTGCTCTTCAATGCGCAACAGTTGATTGTACTTAGCAACACGATCGGTACGGCAGAGCGAACCTGTTTTAATTTGTCCCGCATTGGTTGCGACCGCCAAATCCGCAATGGTGGTATCTTCAGTTTCACCGGAGCGATGTGAAATGACTGTGTTGTAATGCGCGAGTTTGGCCATCTGAATCGCTGCCATGGTTTCGGTCAATGTGCCGATTTGATTTGGCTTAATTAAAATCGCATTGGCAATATGTTCCTTGATACCTTTATCCAACAAAGTCGTATTCGTGACGAATAAATCATCCCCAACTAATTGTACACGGCGACCCAATCGTTGTGATAACAAACGCCATCCCTCCCAATCATCTTCAGCCATGCCATCTTCAATACTAATGAATGGATACTTGTCCACAAATGCTGCCAAGTAATCGACAAATTCTGCGGAGGTCAAACGCAATTTTTCACTGGCTAAATGATAATGACCATCGCGATAAAATTCCGTGCTCGCGACATCCAAACCTAAGTAAATATCTTTTTTAGGCGTGTAACCGGCACGAGCGATGGCTTCCAAAATGAGTTCCACAGCGGCGGCTTGGCTGGGTAGATCCGGCGCAAACCCACCTTCATCGCCAACGCTGGTCGCATAATGCTTGCTGTGCAGCAATTGTTTCAAGTGATGAAATATTTCGGTGCCCATACGCAATGCATCAGCAAATGTGGCAGCGCCTACTGGTAAAATCATGAATTCTTGAAAATCAATATTGTTATCGGCATGTGCGCCCCCATTGATAATATTCATCATCGGGACCGGCAATAGATAATTGCTGCCTTGACCCAAATATTGGAATAGTGGTTCGCCACGATGTAATGCTGCCGCTTTGGCCGCAGCCAGTGATACGGCTAATATAGCATTTGCACCATATTTTTCTTTATTCGGCGTGCCATCCAGCGCAATGAGCGCCGCATCTAATTCTTGTTGCTGACTCACATCAAAATTTTTGAGTGCTTGATTTAAGTCATGACGAATGCTGGCGACCGCTTGCAATACACCTTTACCTAAGTAACGAGCTTTATCCTGATCGCGCTTTTCTAATGCTTCTTTAGAACCTGTCGATGCACCGGAGGGTACAGCAGCACGCCCAATTTCTCCCGTCGTCAACATAACTTCCGCTTCAACTGTGGGATTACCACGTGAATCTAAAATTTCACGCGCATGTATGGTTTTGATGTGTGACATAATCATCCTCTTTGCAATTACTTTTATTCTGTCATAACACTTAGTTGATCATTAAAGATGAGATCGTTGTAGGCTGGATATGATACGTGATTAACGCCTGAAAATCAGCGTTTTTAGGGTAAGCTGACAATTGATTTCTTAGTGGAAAAACGCGGACATCTTGACCATTATGATTTGTTTTGTTGTCAGCATTGCCATCGTGAACAAACGCTAGAGTTGCAAAACTTTTTTAACGAAAGGAATTGTCAGTCGACGTTGTGCTGCGAGAGAAGCTTTATCCAGTGCATCTAGTGCCGCGAATAACGTTGCCATATAACGTGGACAGTGGGTTAAAATGTATTTGCCCACTTCTTCAGAAAGCAAAATGCCGCGACGTGCTGCGCGCATCATCAGGGCCGCTAATTTTTCCGCATCCGAGAGCGCATGCAATTGATAGACGATACCCCATGATAAACGCGATACTAGATCGGGTAAGGCTAAATGGATGGCTTTAGGTAAATTATGCGCTGCAATAATCATGTGGCCACCCGCTTCGTTCACACGATTAAACAAATGAAAGACTGCTTCTTCCCACGCATCATTGCCAGCAATGGCTTGGATGTCGTCTAAACAAATGAGTGATAAGGATTCGAGACCGGTAAGTATATCGGGGGAAAATGACAACAGATTTTCCATGGGTAAGTAAACTGAACTTAATTGATGTTGCTCCGCATGATGGCAACATGCTTGCAAAAGATGTGTACAGCCTTCGCCCAAGGTGCCACAGATATAGATGAGACGCTCACCGCGACCGCTGGCGGTATTTTTCAACTCGCTCAGAATTTCGTCATTTTTACCTGGATAGAAATTATCAAACCGCGCCTCGTCGCGTAGGCTTAGCGCAAGCGTTAACTGGGCAGACATTTTTTGTGCCATATCGACCTACTCTAATTAATCCGCCCTACTGCACCCAATCATAAATCAATTTATTCCTGAGTTCATCTGAATTTTTCAGTACCAGATGTTGACCAATGGCAGCATTTTGCCTAAAGCCATTGGAAGTGCCATCCACCAACACCGACATTTGTACCATATCACCCACGACTTGCGATAATCGGATTTGCTGTACGGGGCCTAATTGCGAGAGATAACGCATCAATTTGTCGAGATCGTTGCGTACCAATACATGATTCACTTCGACGCTAACCCATTGTAATTTGTCATTAGCCGCGGTATTGACAAAATGTTGTGCAAGCGCCTGGCTAATTTGATTGATCAGATTAGCCACCACCGTCTCTGGTGTTTTATCTGTAATCGCCCAATTCCACTGATCTTTACCCAACACCAATTGCCACTGACTGTCTAGCTCACCACTGGTGGCGTCAATTTTACCCACAAGTATTGCGTCTGCGCCGTATCGCTTGCCCGCGTCTTTCAGGATCGGTATCGCTTTACTCGCAATATCATTAGGACTCACATGACTCACATCAGTGACATCCATCATGGGAAATATAATGGGGATACCATGGGTCTTACTTTGAGCACGCAAGGCGCTGAGAATGCTATCGGGTGTTTCACTGCTGATCACCTCGTGCTGTCCTTCCGCTTTGTCCACCACCAACCACACTAAAATCAACGGGCGGTTTTGTCCCCAAAAACGCACGCCTGCATTACGTAAGAGGCGCTTAACATCGGTTGGATCGTAGTTGATCCGCAGTTGATACATCGCGGCTTCGCGACTAGGAGAAGAATAACTGTACTCTTGCACATAATATTCTGCCTTACCTAAGCCTTCGGTAATGGCGTTACTCTTCATGATTTCCGAGTCACCACTCACCTTCACCAAGACTTGTGCCAAGCCCTCTTTAGCAGCTTCAGCACGTGCCTCTGGTGACTGAGTGCTCACGGCCACTTCAGCTTGATAGAGGTTGTCTACTTTGATGGCATAGGAAACGGATAGCGGGAGCATAGATAAAAGCATAATCAGAGATAGTAACTTTTTCATAAAAGTTAGCGTCCAAGAGATAATGATTTCATTATAACTTAATGAATCTTTTTTTCTAATCGTACAACTCCTTAGTACTTTAAGGCTTTACGCTGACGGTGGATATTTGCTACCTTGCAGGAGTCTTCGTATATAGGATGATGAGGGCAGCACATGCAACGTACCACACAGCGACGACTACCACAATCTACTTGGCTATTAGACTTATGCCTATTGATCATCACACTGGGGTGTTTGTTATTGATCCTCGTGGGCACGCGCCCTTTATTTATACCTGAGGAAGGCCGTTACGCTGAGATTGCCCGTGAGATGCTTGCACGCCATGATTATCTCACCCCGCATTTAAATGGCATTAAGTATTTTGAAAAACCAATCTTGTTTTATTGGCTGGAAGCGCTAGCAATGCGTCTCGGTGGCGTAAACTTGTGGTCGTTACGTTGCATCAATGCATTGCTTGGACTAAGCACCTGTCTCGCTACCTATGCCATCACCCGCTGGTTGTATGATCGACGTACTGCGCTCCTGGCCTCGGTCATTCTCGCTACCAACGTGCTTTTCTTCATCATGACACATATGATTAGTATGGATTTACCGATCACTGGCTTCATCAGTGTGACACTCTATGCATTATTATGGCACGTTCATACTGATACGGCGCGTAGCCAATGGTATGCCATCTTTTTGGCAAGCACCTTAGCCGCACTGGGCATTTTGACTAAAGGCTTAATCGGTATCGTTCTGCCTGTAGCGGTGGTGACACCTTGGCTCTTGCTAACACGACGCTTGCAAACACTACGCCCGCTGCATCTCGGTGCCGCAGTACTGCTCTTGCTGGCTTTAGTGCTGCCTTGGCATCTATTGGTCGCCCAGCATAATCCCGGCTTTTTTCAATTCTATATTATCGAACAACACTTTCTACGTTACACCACAACTACCGTTGGCCACCTTGGCCCTTGGTGGTATTTCCTACCTATTCTGCTCGCGGGATTTCTACCATGGACTGTCTTTGCATTACCGGCATTTGTCGATGCCTGCCGTCGTATCAAACATCGCGGTAAAGGATATCAACTAGATTTATACTGGTGCTTGTGGGTCATCATCATCTTTGTCTTTTTTAGTGTTTCAAAATCAAAATTAGCGCCATATATTTTACCCCTCTTTCCGGCACTCGCCATTATCACCGCACGCTATCTCGTCGCCATGTTGGATGCAACCCAACCCTCAACCTTCCTATGGCGTGTCTTACTGGTCGTCAATATACTCTGTGCCGCACTACTCTGCATTTTTACGCATTATTTTCCCGTCACTCATTTGCGCCTCGCACAGCATTACTTGTTTGCTTCCAGTCTGATCCTAAGCTTAGGTAGCATCATGAGTTTCTCCTACCACCGATACCAACCCCAGCGCAGTATCAAATTGCTTATAGTCACGACAGCGCTGACCTTAGTTACTTTTCTTGCTGCGATTCCTGCTATCGATACGAGACCCACGTTGGCCTTTGCACAGCAATTAACACCCATTTTACAACCCAATGATGACGTCATTGCGTTTAATCAATATTTTCATGATCTACCTTTTTACTTACAACGTTGTATCCATATCCTCAATTGGAAAAATGAATTGAGCTTTGGTGCAAGTCTAGCGCCCAACCAACCATGGATCATCGATGATAAAAGTTTCTGGACGCGCGTGAATGGGTCTTCGCGGGTATTCATTGTGATGAGCAAAGAGGAATATGAAAAATCACAATCGCGCTATCCTGATGCCCCGTTTCATGTTTGGGGTGAGACGCGCACCAATGTTTTATTGAGTAATCGCGCGCGATGATGGCAATTTCCTGATAACTTAATAATCAGAATAATACATATCACTAAACTATTAGGCATAATTTCTTGAATTCATGCCGACCATAGTATATCGCTTGACTTGCTAAGCCATTGAGTTATATTGAAACAATACCCCATTAAACGGAGGCAGCACTGCTGAACGGATATGCTGATCAAATCACAACTTATCGGCGAACTCAGCAAACACTTTCCTCATCTCCCCGAAAAAGATATCGCATTGGGGATCAACCATATCATCGAACACATGAGCGCTGTGCTAAGTAATGGCGGCAGAATTGAGATTCGTGGTTTTGGTAGTTTCAACTTACATTATCGCCCACCACGCCGTGCGCACAATCCAAAAACGGGTGAGAAGTTGGTGACAAATCCCAAACATGCCGTACACTTCAAACCTGGTAAAGAGTTGCGTGAAAAAGTGAATGCCAGTCGTCACCTGCCAATCGAATCGATCTCCCAAGCAGAATTAGAAGACGAAACGGAATAAGTAGCCTGGGTGAAGCCATGGCGTTACCCACAAATATATCCTGGTTATTAGGAAATGGTGGGCACGCTAACGCTTTGCCCACCCTACCACCCCCATTCGCCCCCATTCGCCCCCAGGAGGTAGCCTGGGACCTTACCCACAACAAGTACAGCTTCAGCGCTGTGTCTGTCATCCCCATCAACAACTCTGTGATCCCCGCAAACACTGTCATCCCCGCGCAGGCGGGGACCTATCGCTAACGTTCTATTGTTTATCGTCATGAGAAATGGGTCCCCGCCTGCGCGGGGATGACAGTGTTTGCGGGGATGACAGTGTTTGCGGGGATGACAGTGTTTG
>CAZYKO010000001.1:263170-370123 GCA_964648015.1 uncultured Coxiellaceae bacterium | reverse complement strand
GATGACAGTGTTTGCGGGGATGACAGTGTTTGCGGGGATCACAGTGTTTGCGGGGTTCACAGTGTTTGGAATATTACTTGTGGGTAAGGCCATGGATGAAGCGCACCCTTCGAGACGGCACTACACGTGCCTCCTCAGGGCAAACGGTTAAAGTCGTCGCTGAGTGACATGCGCAGCACCGCAGCCGGGAACAACCCCGAATCTACTTTCCGTTAACAATACTCACCACTGCCGCCTTTGGTAGTTGATTGCGCTTATCCTTTGAATCACTTTCAACATAACTGATACTTTCTGCACGTTCTTCTTCGGCATCAATACGTTGAAACAATAACCATTTATTGGACTGCACATAAGAAGAATAAAATACTTTCATTTCACAATCTTTTTCATCTTCTTTATAAACATCGGATTTGATCGGTTTCTTTTTGATGAAACTTGCTGAACCAAATGCTAAGAGGGCGGCATCCAAGTCAATCACATAGGATTTTTCTTTAGGCATATCGATAGTCATAAAGTTTTTCATCAAGGTCTCAATGCTAAACGCGGCTAACAACAAATCAGTTTTATCCTTTTGCAGTAACGCGCCCAATGCCGCTAAATTTTTCGGCATATCCGCGGTCCCACAGAGTGTTGCATAAGCGGTGGCAATGGTTTTTGTTAAAGGATCACCACAGCCTTTGGTCAAAGTAAACGAATTGACATAACTTAAATATAAATGAAGTGCAACGACCATTAATTTAAAATCATCATCTTGCTTCAAATCAAGATAAATCACATTACCCAGATCACTATAAAAAGTCGCATTCATTGTATTTAACTGGTTTTTAAGACTGTTGACTAACTCAACATGTGGCGGTGGCGTCGTAGCGGTGAGTAACTCATTCAATGCTCCATTAAGTTCACTATACACTTTATTGGCTATCGCATTTAATCCCACGCTACGATGTACCCTATTTAATTTGTTTTTCGTGTCATCTAACTCGCGATGCAAGCGTTTCAGATTTTCTTCTAATTTAGCCAGGTAAACAATATCCGGAAAATAAATATGATGTAACGTATCATGACTGACATCAATAGATGAGGCAATTTCATGACACAAGCGCTGCACATCATCAAATTCTTTTTCTAAATTGCATAACTTTGTGTTTAATTCTGTCTTAATAATTTTATCAATTGTGTCACGCGGTCTACTGACAACTAAATCGATATGTGGCGTATAGACTACCGCTAGCGGCGTTTGCGGCTTCAATAATTGCGCAAAGCGTGCGACCAAATATTCTTCAAACCAAGCAATTTTCTCATCTAATGCTTGCAAGTTTGCCGCGCTCACCCCACGTTGCGCTTGCGCTGTGCGCATGTTCATGTAAGCTGCTTTGATCGCATTGACATCTTCCAATGATTTGCTCGCCAACCATTCAGCCTGATTGGTATAAGTTTTAACTTGGTAGGCTTCAGCGTAATGATTTTGCAACCATTCGCTCGTGGTATCAAAACCGGAGGCAATCAGTTTTTTCTTATCATCCCGGTTCAAATCAAACTTTAAGGTATCCACGCCTTGATCATAGACTTGAATGACATTGAGTGAAAATTGGGTGTAAATATCGGTATGTTGTGATTGCACGGCATCTAATAATGCCATGCCATAATCTTTAAAGCCTTTGATTGGACGCGGATTAATATTACTCCACAACAAACCCATTTCTTCAGCTGTATCTATTTTTACTGCTAACACCGCAGGATTCGCGCCATTATTGGTAAAGTCATATCCCTCGGGTAAAAATTCTCTTTTGTTAAAATAATCCGCTGCTAAGTTTTTGGTGATACCACCATCACCATATTTACTCACGTTATCAGTGGTACAAGCCTTACTTGTGGCGTGTGCATGCCCTTTCTCTTCACACTCAATTTTCTCACATAATCCCAAAGGACCAAACACACCCGGAAACGTCGCCGACATACGTACCGCTAAAGCAATGGGTACATCAGGTTTCGTTAAGTAGTTAAACATTTCGGCTTGGGTCTTTGATAAGTTGGTGACGTGGATATGCAACTGCTTGAAGCCTGCTTGACGACCGTCTGCAGACATCGCCAGTTTCGTCAAATCCCTAAAGGTCGCAAACTTGCTTCCTAATTTTTTTGCCACCCGTTCTTCTAGCCATTCATTGAGTAACTTTCCTGGTGACAATGAGTTACCATCGCCCGTGAAGATGCTCCAATATTGTTTGCCGCGGACGATAAACTCCGGTGTAATCGGCCATGGTTTACCGTGCTCTAAGAAGTCAGCAAAATTCGCACCATAAAGCACTTGATTCATTTCAAGTGGTGTATAACCCAATGCAACTAACATCGCTGCGATCGCGCCAATCGAGGTGCCCGCTACATGCTGTACGGACGCCAATACACCCGCACGTGCTAATTCATCTACTACCCCACCATAAGCACTGCCACGCACGCCGCCACCTTCAAATACTAAGTATTGTATGGGTGGCGCTGGTATTTCCTCAATAATGCGACCCGTGGCTTGTTGATCTAAATAGGCATTATAAACCGGCATGCAGACATCCTTCACAACCAAGCTGAATCATTAACTTATCATATCAAGACGCTGCATGACCATGCTGTCATGACAACAACGTGATGTGCCACGCGCCACGTTTGATCGATCACGTACCACGAGAACAATGCAGCATCTTTATGGTAAAAATCGTTTCTATTAAGTAATAGGCAATGTCACACCACGCTGGCCTTGGTACTTACCACCTCGGTCTTTATAAGACATCTCGCAAGGTTCATCGGATTGTAAAAATAATAATTGTGCGACACCTTCATGCGCATAAATTTTTGCTGGTAATGGTGTGGTATTAGAAAATTCTAAAGTGATATGGCCTTCCCATTCTGGCTCTAACGGGGTGACATTCACAATAATCCCGCAGCGGGCATAAGTCGATTTACCTAAACAAATCACTAAGACATCACGTGGAATTTTGAAATACTCAATGCTGCGCGCTAATGCAAAAGAATTGGGTGGAATAATGCAAACATCTGCCGTCACATCCACAAAACTATTGGGGCTAAAATTTTTCGGATCGACAATCGCCGAATTAATATTGGTAAACACTTTAAATTCATTCGAACAACGGATGTCGTAACCATAACTGGATGTGCCATGCGAAACCGTTTTACCATTTTCACTGTGTCGCACTTGATGCGGTTCAAAAGGCGAAATCATGTCATGTGCTAACGCCATTTGCCGGATCCATTTATCTGATTTAATACTCACCACCTTCTCCTCTATCATTCACTGGAATATTTACGCTTTCTTCGTTTGCTCAACCACAATTTTAGGGAATTTGACCGAATAATCTTTTTGTAACAACGTGAGCTCGGCAGCGGCTTTGCGCGCAATGTCAGCAAAGCAATGTGCAATCACACCGGTAGGGTCAGCCACCACCGGTGGCGCACCACTATCTGTCATCTCACGAATAGTCATTTGTAATGGGACAGACCCTAACAAACGACATTGATAATCGGTCGCTAATTGCTTGCCACCACCTGCACCAAACAAATTTTCTTCGTGCCCACATTTAGGGCAATGATACACACTCATATTTTCGATGATACCAAGTATCGGTATCTGCACTTTGCTAAACATTTCACATGCACGACGTACATCGAGCAATGCCAAATCTTGTGGCGTGGTCACAATGAGCGCGCCACTCACTGGCAATTTTTGTGCGAGGGTCAATTGAATATCCCCTGTACCTGGTGGCAAATCGACAATCAGATAATCCAAGTCTTGCCAGGCGGTATCATTCACTAATTGTTGTAAGGCTTTGCCAATCATCGGCCCACGCCACACCATCGGTGCTGTCGCATCGATGAGATAACCTATAGACATCGATTGGATCCCGTGACGTTCAATTGGGATCATGCGCGATGCTTCAACGACGGGGCGCTCACCCTCGGCACCCAACATGGCAGGTTGACTCGGCCCATAAATATCCGCGTCTAAGAGGCCGACACGCGCACCTTCACGCGCTAGCGCCAAGGCGAGATTCACCGCGACGGTTGATTTCCCGACGCCACCCTTACCGGATCCCACCGCAATCACATTTTTGATCTTCGGCAATGCCGCCATACCGGGTTGCCCAACATGCGTATCAATCACCGTATTAAAGGTGATCGACACTGACCGCGCCCCAATGTCGTTGGCCACATGTGTTTTGATCATCTCACTCAGTTGCGTTTTGGCATCAGCTGCTAAGGGGTAACCCAAACGTATTTGTACTGTCACCGCCGTGTCAGTCACGTGACATTGCTCGACGGCCTTACATCTGGTCAAACTTTCACCAGCATACGGATCGATAAACTGGCCTAAGCGCATTTCGATTGCTTTCTGCATGCACACATCTCCACCCACTAAATTAAATTTGCTATACTTTACCACCTTTTAATAGCATAAACGCAACCCGTAGGGGTCATAAAAACTAAGGATCATATCAAATGTCAGCCAAACGTCACATCCTCGCCACGAACGCGCTCACTTATGCCAATGGCACCCCTCATTTAGGTCATTTAGTAGGCGCCATCCAAGCCGACATTTGGGTACGGTTACAAAAAATGTTGGGCCACGACTGCGTATTCATCGGCGGTAGTGACAGCCATGGCACACCGATTATGATTCAAGCAGAAAAGATGGGTTGCACCCCGGAAGCCTTGATCGACGCCATTCATCAAGATCAAGCGCGTGATTATGCCGATTTTCATGTCGCCTTCGATAATTACCACCCCACACACTCCCCTGAAAATCAGTTATTGGTCGAAACGATTTTCAAACGCCAGCTCGATGCCGGTAACATTGCGAAACGCACCATTACGCAACTCTACGATCCGGTTAAAAATATGTTCCTACCCGATCGCTACGTCAAAGGCGAATGTCCAAAATGTCACGCGCAAGACCAATATGGTGATAACTGTGAAAGCTGTGGTGTTACCTATGCGCCCACCGAGCTCATTAATCCTTACTCTACCCTTTCTGGCAGTAAACCCATCGAAAAAGACTCGGAACATTATTTCTTTAAACTGGATAATTTCACTGAGTTTTTAAAATCCTGGACACGCGAAGGCCACTTACAACAGCAAGTGATTAACAAACTTGATGAATGGTTCGATGCCGGTTTACGCGAATGGGATATTTCCCGCGATGCGCCGTATTTTGGTTTCGCGATCCCCGATGCCACTGATAAATATTTTTATGTGTGGCTCGATGCACCCATTGGCTATATGGCGAGCTTTAAAAATCTTTGTGCGCGTCGACCCGATTTAGATTTTGCACGTTACTGGGAAAACAACGAACAAACTGAACTGTATCATTTCATCGGCAAAGATATTATTTATTTTCATGCCTTGTTTTGGCCCGCCATGTTAGAAGGCGCACAATTCCGCAAACCGAACGCCATTGCAGTCAGCGGCTTTTTAACCATCGAAGGTCAAAAGATGTCAAAATCGCGCGGCACGTTCATTAAAGCACGTACGTATTTGAAACATTTGGCACCGGAATATTTACGTTATTATGTTGCGGCAAAATTGAGTGATCGCATTGAAGATATCGATCTTAACTTTACCGATTTCATGCAACGCATTAATGCGGACTTGGTCGGGAAGTTCGTCAATATCGCCAGTCGTTGCGCGAGTTTTCTCACCCGCTCTTATGACGGTCAACTCTCAGCCCACCTTGCTCACCCTGAGATGTATCGCGAATTTGCTGCAGCAGGTGATGCGATCGCTACACACTGGGATAAGTTCGAATACAGTCAAGCAATTCGACAAATTATGGCGCTTGCCGATAAAGCAAATCAATATATAGATGAACAAAAACCTTGGGCCATGATTAAAGATCCCGCACAACGCGAGCAAGTTCAAGCGGTTTGCTCGATGGGTATCAATCTATTCAGATTGTTAACGATTTATTTAAAACCTGTATTGCCCGATACCGCTAAACAAGTCGAAACATTTTTAAATATTGCGCCACTCACCTGGCAAGATAAAGAAACCCCACTCACCCAACACACGATCAATGCATTCCAACCATTGTTAACCCGTATTGATCCTAAACAAATCGAGGCCCTGAAAATGGATGCGAAAGAAGAAATCATCAGCAGCAACACCCCCACTGCTAACGCAAACGTAAAAGAGAAAGCAGCCGATACCACAGGCATCATCAGCATCGATGAATTCGCCAAAGTCGATTTGCGTGTCGCCAAAATTTTAGAAGCAGAAAGTGTTGAAGGTGCAGACAAACTCTTACGTTTGAAAGTAGATGTCGGCGACAGCACCCGACAAATTTTTGCGGGCATTAAATCCGCTTATACACCCGAGCAACTCATCGGTCGTCACGTACTCGTCGTCGTCAATCTTGCGCCACGGAAAATGCGCTTTGGTTTATCCGAGGGGATGGTGCTAGCGGCAGGACCTGGTGGCAACGAATTATATGTGTTGAGCCCAGATGCAGGCGCGACCGCCGGCATGAAAGTGAAGTAAGCCGAGCATGCGCCCGCCACTAAATCCCGATGATATTGATGCACACTTACCGCAGACCCAATGTGGGCTCTGCGGTTACGGTGGTTGTATGCCATACGCAGAAGCACTCGCGTTTGAAGACGCGCCCATCAATCTTTGTCCGCCGGGTGGCGTTGACACTTTAATGACACTCGGTCAACTGCTCGCCGAGGATCCCGCGCCCTACGTGGCTGAGATGCAAGCGAAGACTGAAGCCCGCGTACTCGCGCAGGTTCGCGAAGAGGAATGTATTGGTTGCACTAAATGCATTCAAGCGTGTCCTGTCGATGCGATTGTGGGAGCCGCCAAACACATGCACACAGTGATCACCGATGCGTGTACTGGATGTAAACTCTGTGTGCCACCGTGTCCGGTGGATTGCATTGATTTACTGCCGACGAACACGCGCAGTACTGAGGAAGAACAAGCGGCACGGCAACTGGCGCGACAACGTTTTGCCGCACACACGAAACGCGCACAAGCGGAAAAGAAAGCACGCGCTGTGGTGAAACAGCGACAATCGGCGGCTGAGAGGCAAGCATATATCGCGCAAGCCCGCGCCCGCGTACAGGCGAAAAAACCTGTGGGCTCAAGGTGAAGGGCGTTGCTGTACGCGATGGTCAACGCCAGCATACAACATAGCAATAAGTAAACCTGATAATGTGGTGGCATTGGATTTGCTGTCGGATTACGCCTACGTCGTGGCCCATCATGCAAGACTATAAAAGGATTTTTAGATGACTTTCAAAAACATTTTACCGTATGGATTGATGGTATTTGTAGGCATTTTTGTGCAAGTGGCGAATCAATTTAGCTGGCACCCTAGAAAAGAAATTTGGGATAATCCTCAGTACTTTATTTTCTATTTACCCACCATCTATCTCGTGGCGGTTTTAGTCGGTTTTTTATTCCCAGAGACCAAACGCACATTGTTACTTGGTATGCTTCCCTTTATCGTACAACTTGTCATGATGTTATTGATGAATACAGAAGCGAGTTTATTGCCACTAGGTATCGTGTTACTGTTCATTTTATCTTTACCAGCGATGGTTGCTATCTGGTTAGGCAAAAAAATTCGTGGGTTTTATGATGCCCCTCTCAACTAGCGATGGAGAAATGTGGCGTGGGCAAAGCGCAGCGCTGAGGCATCCTCACAAATTGCATCGCATGTCATATTTGAGGGGTAATACGTTTTTTTTACGCCCAAAAGAAAGGATAGGCACTCTAACCGTTCACCCTGAGGAGGCGCTTGCGCCGTCTCGAAGGGTGCCTACCCTATATGTCGCCGTTATACGGTTAGCTTCATAATATCACCTACCACTTACGGTAGGCTTTAGTGCGTGAGATGACCGCTTGTTTAACCTTAAACAAATCTTCATTCAGTTTCTTCATAACATTGGGTTGCTGAACTTCAACTGCTGGTTGTTCCACATTCACCTGCAGCACATCGAGTTCGGGTTGCTGGACTTCAACTGGTGGTTGTTGCGCCGGCACCTCATTCGCCACCGGCGACTTAAATAATCCATTTTGTTTTACTGATGAAGCCGATACAGGGGGATTCAAGATATTTCGAATTTCTCTAGGCAAACTCGCTTCTTTAGCAGGATCCTGCGCTGCCGAGTCGGCATATTGTTTCAGTGACTTTTGAATTTGTGATGCGAATGGCTTCGTATCCAGTGCAATGACCATCTTTTTCAAGCCGTCTACTAATTGCTGCAGTGACTCACGGTGACTCTCGGGCACTTGTTGTTTCAGTACATCTAGTAATACCACCATTTTCATGACGGGGATTTCTCCCTGCTGAAAACCTTGCAAATAACATAAGAGACGCGCTTCAAAAGCTAGCTGTACATACCGTGCAGAAGTACCAAATAGGCGCGTGTCATTTCCTTTAGCTTCAGCAATGATGTGGCGCATCCTGCTTTCTTTTTGCATGAAAGACAATTTAGAATTTTGCAACACTTGATGCAATGCTAATTGGGTTTCGGCAAACATGGCGTCTTTAGCTGCTTTGGTTTTGAAAAATCTTGCGATACCACTGACGGACGCGGGTTTAACGTTTAATGCTCCCATCTGCGTAGTGATCAGTGCATCCAGGGTGGCGTCATCACTATTCGTTTTAGAAAAACATTGTTGGAGCGGTTTGAAATGATTTTGCAAATCGTAGGGGTTTGCCGCATTTTGATTGAAGAGTAAACATGCATTCATCTCGCCTATCAATGAGCGTAGAAACTGCAGGTCAGCGAGACTTGTTTCACAAATTTCTAATTGGGTTTGATGTAGTTTAATTACCTTTAGATTTTCAGCTGTACTCTTAAGCCATCTACCTTTTCGTTGGCGAATCACTAATTTGCAAGTTGCAATTTGCTTCTGATGCCAATCGATTAAGCCCGCAAGGTGCTGGCTCATTTGATACATTTTATTGTGGTCGTTGCCGCCGTTAATCGCTTTTAACTTTTCCTGCGTTGCTGCCAACTCACTTTTAAGATCTGCATATTTCTGATCTTGTAACCTCACCACTGCCTCAACATAGTTACCGAATAACTTAGGTACCATGTGAAGTAGCACACCTGACATGTGTGTGAAGTTATATAATTTTTTGACAACTGCTTGCGCATCAGGTAGCTGTGACTTTTCTAAGCTTTCCATATCTTTATGCAATTGTGTACGCATTTCAGATACAACTGTCTGGGACATCACTTCTTGCTTATCAATCTCACCTCGTTTAGCTTCTAACCGCTCAATCATTTTTTCAAGTTCATCTAGACGCTCATCCTGAGGCTCGACTTCTAATTTTGCGTCTTTTACGTCTGGCGCTACTGATGGCATGGTGCGCATGCGTTCTAATGATAAAGTCATTTGGCAGGCGCGCAATTGATTGATGGTGAGATCGATCATAGCTAATAAGCGATCTTTGTCAGTGTGATAGACCGTGCCTTTCCTTATATTTTCTTCTAACATTTTACATTGCGTTTCGCACGCCAATAAACGCGCATGGTCAAACACTTGTTGTGGATAAATGATACCACTCAGGGGTTGATCAAAAGCTGCGACTTGTTCGCAACCAGCCTGTTTTAAACCTTCAAGAACGATAGTAGAACAATTCGCATGATAAAAATTGTAAGTGTAAAGCTTGCTTTCGTTGTCGTAGTTTTTACGCAATTCCCCTGCCCACTGACGTGCTGCTTGCATGTGCGCATCATCAACACGGATGACCACTTCCTCATAACGATGATAATGGTGATGACCCTTTTCATCTGCCATCAAATAATGCGCGACATCTTCTTCAGGTGTTAGAAAAATACCTTCTCTATCTGCTGCACTCGGTGTATGTAAGAGTCGTGTCAACGAATTATAGACAGGATTCGCTTCGCGCAAAATTTTTGCTTTTGGTTTAGGCACCAAACTGATGTATTGACGCTGTGTCTTATCGTTAGGACAAATATCGATAGACAAATGGCCACCGGTAGGAATACCCAAACGCGTAGGCCCTTCGCCTGGCGCATCCGTATGCCAAATGCGTACTTTGATGGTATTAGCTTCAGGTAGTATTGCTGCAGCAAACGCTTCACGAAGTTTTTCACCAAGCGCCTGTTGCTTTAGGTGCACCACATGTTCAATTTCTTGAATTTCTTCCTTAATCTTATCATATATTTTTGGATGACAATCGCGCGCGTCACTGTAATAATTTTTACCCACTTTACCATTGAACTGATAAATACTCACTCGTGGATACAAATCGTCTATGTGTGATGCCAAGGTTTGCAATTGAGTAATATAAGCTTTTAGACGCCCAATATACTCACGTACACTCTCATTGGCTTGCTTCTCTAGCTTAGGTTCGACGAGCGAAAACTTGCTTGAATCGATGCTGGCAAATTTTATACCCTCACTTTCGAGTTGATTTTTTGTGAGCTTAGGATCAAAGAATTTCAACAATTTCTGAAATTCATCGTTAAAAGCAAAAGCATCTACTTTAGCCGATGTCTCCACAGGCTCAATGGACGCTTGATCTTGCGTTTCTCTGCTCGCTGTCATGTTTCTCTGCCCCGGTGCTTCATTTGATGTTGTTATTGTTGTTGGCACTACAACAGCATAGTCATGATTACTTAAGGTTTCCTTAAATGGTGTTCCATTGTGATTATTTTCCATGGAGATAGGGGGAGGGGGGTCTATTTCTCTCTTACCCTCTTTCACGACAATGTCAGATATCCTTTGCGGCGGGGCGACCTGGTGTATATCAATCACCAGATTGATTGGTTCATTTGTTTTTAAACACTGAATATCTTCTTGGATTTGTGCATTTGTTTCTTTAATTTTGGTGAAACTCATCAGGCCAACATTCAAATCATTTAATATTAGCTCACCTATCTGTATGATATTAAATACAAATTTCTCTTGAGCGACTTTGAGGCTTGCTGGGTTTTTGATCCGATTGAGTAAATCCAAGAACGAGCCAAGGGATGCTAGCTGTGCTTGTATAAGTCCAATGTAATGTGTTGCGCTTACATCATAAGTAAATTGTTTACTCATCCCGGTGAGTGCTGTGCCGAGGTTAAACCAGGCAAGTTGGCATCGATCAAAAGAAGGATTGTCATCTCTAAATTCATTACGCAGCAATCGCATCCATGCCAGTGCGAGCATAAACTGTTGATAGCTAAATTCATTCTGTGCGGTCACTTGATTGTTTTTATCCAACTGCTGGATGTGGTAAAGCGATTTGTACAGTAACTGCTCTTCAAATCGCTGAATGACTAGCTTATCTTTTAATTTGGCATGGATGACGAGAGACACATACTCAAAATCTTTGAGCACATCTTGACGAAAAAAACCCGAAAAGTTTTGAACAAGTGTTCGTGTCTTTTTTTTCTGCTGAATAGCATTATCGAGCGCTAAAAGGTCTTGCTCAATTCTTATGATAATTGTTTCATCTTGTTCTTTCTTATCTGTGTTTTGTCTAGCATCTCTTCGCTTTGTCATCGTTCACCAAGTTCACTGCACGTCAGCATACAAACTATTTTGTGGCTATGTATTTGAGTTTAGATGATTATTCTTAAAATTTTATTAAGCAACGAGCGGTGTTTAGACAGCCCCCCCTCGAGACAGCACTTCGTGTCTCCTCAGGACGCTTCCTCAGGGCGAACGGGGGTTGTAGGGTGGGCAAAGCGCAGCGTGCCCACCATTTCCTTCGCCAGAAAATGTACAAATTGTCAGGTGGGCACGCTGCGCTTTGCCCACCCTACCCAACTTGCGATGGCCTAAGAACCTGTCATTGCGAGGCGCCCGAAGGGCGACGTGGCAAGCCAGACCGCGTCGTCAGTAACAGCAGGTGACTTCTCGTACAGCGCTGTGATGGCAACCAACACATGAACCAACTCGTGTTGGTGGACAAATAAAACTGGATCGCCACACTCGCTGCGCTCGTTCGCGATGACGGTGTTAGGGTGTTGCTCACTCGTGCCCTTCGAGACGGCGCTAGCGCGCCTCCTCAGGGCGAACGGTTTAAATTTTTGCGAGCTAGAACTTAATTCGTGGGGATATATCAGTTCGCGATGACGGTGTTGGGGGAGTTGCTCGTTTGTGCCATTCGAGCTCAGATCCTAACACCACCTAATAACCGAAGTTATTTTTTCACGCCGCTCATGGACTCCCAGCTGGGATTGGCCCAAGGGCCTTTGATGTTATAACTGAAGGAGGTCGCCTTCGAAATCATGGGGCTCGTCATGGCATTCACTGCTAGTGCCGCAACACCCACCAAGGGATTCCAAATCATTGCCGCCGCAGCAGCAACCGGAATACCGGTACTCACATGCGGGAAAATCGTGAGCATTAAATCATAATCTTTATCCGCTAAGCCCACGCGTCCACTCGCGTTGAGAGTCGCGACTGTCCCATTCACACTTGCATCATTCGTATAGAGATTGCCATCGGCAAGCCTCAGATGAGCATTGACCGAATCAAAGGTATAACCTTTTTGAGAAATATCACTAAAATCTAAGGTAAAGCGCCGTGGCATGGATTGCAAACTAAAAATATTGAGCATACGTGCCACGTCCATCTTTGCACCGCTCGCTTCACCAATATCCACCATGCGACCCGAACCTAACTTGAGAGACAAATCACCATTCACGTTCGTCAGTGTGGGGGCTAACGGCGTATCGGGCCACGACACATCAAACTTTAATCTGCCTGTGGTTGCGATAAAATCATGTGTATCAATGTTAAATTGACTCAATAATTCGCTTAAATGATCCGTTTTAATGTCACCGTTTAAATGCGTCGTCGCATGCTGATTCTGTTGCGTCCAATCACCGGACGCATGCAAGTGCACTAAATCAGTCAACACGTGCAACGCATGCAAGGTGACACCATGCTTGCGCGGTGAAGTTTGTAACACAAACTCACCATTCAATTGATCACCATATTTTAAATGATTCACGCGAATATCAAGTGGTGGTAACAGCGCGGCATTGGTGAGCCAATCGCCTTCTTGCGCTGTACTGACAGGTTGTAAACGCAATGCTTCCAACTTGGCATCAAAAGGTGTGTTGCCATGTAAGTCGAAAGGCATACGAATGTCTCCGACAATATCAGGACTGGTGACATGAAGTTGCCAATCATGCAATGCTGGTTTGGCGTTGACATGTACATCCGCAAAATTTTGCCCATAGACAGTTAAATGCTTAAGCACCACATCGATGTGTTGAAATAAGCGAGAAGCACCGACATCAGCACTCGATGTATTCAAGTAAGCCATCATTTCAGCCACATTTAAGTGATCTATATGCGCAGTGACTGCTAACCCCGGCGCTTTAGGTGTTTGCGCTGTACCAGCGTTCAAGCGCACATCGCCACGCACCAAATGCAATGCGTCTTGTTGTGGCGCGAATGCCAACACCGCGCTGGCTAATTTAGCGTAGTCCAGCTTCACGTCCAATGCTTGATTCGTTTGCATAGCGATTTGCGCATGAAAAGGGCGAGCCGTCGCTGCTGGTTTCGCATAAGGCGCGGGCAAATGTACATCGACGCCCACCAGGTTACTATCTAACGCGACTGTCACAGGCGCATTATCACGCATATTCACCACACCCGTCAGTGCAGTTTCGCCCGTGAGTGTTGGCGTCAGCGGTAGGTGTAATAACTTCTCTAAATTTGTCATGCTGACACGACTCGCCAAGCGTGCTTGTACAACTTTATGTGTCGCTTCTGTCAGTGTGCGCAGATTGAGTGTGACCGCTTGATCAAAGAGCTTGCCTAATAGCAATGGCGCCGTGACAGTGTCATCCGTAAATTGCAGCAAACCACGCAAGTGATCAATTTGTAAATCCCAACCCACCACTTTCAAGCTATCGTCATGTAATGCAATCTCACCGCTCACCTGCAAATTATCTGACGTCTTGAGCGGAATATGCATACCCAAACTCAGTGCCATGGGGCCATGCAAATCTAAACCCGATAACGTCTTGCCTAAGGTGTCTCGTAATGGTGTTTGCTGAATAAACTGGTGTGCACTCGCAAAATCACTACGCACTTCTTTAGTATTTAGCACTAACACTTCAGGTGTGTCGGTACCAATCGCAGGAATAGTCGCAGCAATGTTGTCAAATGTCACATTCAGTAATGCTGCATGTGAGGCATTGAGCGTCATTTTGTGACCGGCAAAGATAAGCTCAGCATTCATATGCTTGAGATTGGGCCAATCGGGTGCAAAGCGTAAATCAACATCGTTGAGATGAGCGGTCGCGTTAAAGCCGTTGCTGCCTTCGTCAAATAAGGTGCTATTGAGTGGCCCATGCAAACGCACGGTACCTGAAGAAATCGCCCCGTCGACAAACGCCTGCGACAACCATGTCTGTAATGTGGTATCCAACACTCCCACTGGCAGATAATGATTGATGGCATGTAAACGTGGCATTTGTACCGCAATCGAGAGATCCGCTGTCGGGATACCACCACTCACAGGCAGCGTGAGTGAACCATGCAAGCGTGTATTGATTTCTGAATTTTGTAACGCCAAATCGTTGGTTTGCAGTGTCCATATTTGATCAGCAACATGCGCGCTCACCGTGCCGGACAATTGTTTAATCGTGAGTGGTCGTGCGAACAATGCAGCATCGCGAAAGGTCGCATCTTTTGTTTGCCAGTTTAACTGACCGTCGTGACCATCCCAATTCAACTGACCGGATACATGACTCATGCCGGGTAACTGATGCCATGGCTCAAAGCTCAAATCAGTGAATGCACCACGTACACTGAGGTGTTGCCAATCACGCCAATCACCGCCTAAGGTCGCCGTCACATCATGCACATGACCACTCAACTTGAGCTGCGCCAGCAGCGGACGCACACCCTCAGGCAGCAGAGCTGGTGATGCCGCTAACACCGTTTGCATATCTTTTAAATCTAAATAACCTAAGTGCACCACTTTAGGTGACAAACTGCCATTGACAGCGCTCAGCGCGACGTAGAAATTGTTGATCGGCCACAAATGATCCGGCAAATCAACGATTAAATCATTCCCCATCAGCACTTGTTCATCACCTTGGCGACGCCATGCTAGCTGGCCACTCAAACGATTCAACTGATAGTGAGTTTTATTCAATGTTGAGAGTAAGTTGAGATCGTAGAGTTGAAATGTAGTTTGTGCACGAACAAAAGCACCATGATGCCAAGATGCCCAAATCTTAGCACTGCCTATCCCTTGATTGACTTGCCAGCCTTGCCAAGTAATATCTTTCAACCATTGGGTCAGTGATAAACCACTCAAATAACAATACACCTTGGCATCCATTTTGGCAGGATCCGTCTCATTCCCTCGCCACTGCAACGCCGCGTGCACTTCTGTGGGAATACTTTGGTGTAAACTGGCCTTTGCAATCACCGTGTGTAACTGATCGTTATTTTCCACACTCAATTGGTAAATAGTCACAAAGCGTTTTTGTGCATTCGCTGCTGTGTAATGCAAATCAATGTTGCGTACTAACAAATGGGGTTGCACCGCTAGCCACGCGACCATGTCATTGACCGTGGTTTCGCGTTGATACGGTTCATTCTTCAACAAGGGAAACCCTTGTAGGGTCAACTGTCCACTCGGTGACTGTTTAAGATTAACACTACTGCCGGAAATCATGATGCCACTCGGCACCAACTTCCATTGCCAGAGACTTTGCGGAATTGAAATTAAAATGCGGACTTTTTGAATTTGCAAAACAGGTTCATGCGTTTTGTCGCTTAAAACCGTGGTTTCAATCAAACTGATACCTGGTTGATATTGATACCAGGAAGCTTCCACGCGGTGAATTTTCACTGGCATATGCAATAGGTCACTAGCCAGCACTTCAAAATCGGCGCGGTGTTGTTCGAGAACCGGCGTTAACGAGCGCGTGAGGCTAACCAGGACTGCAAAAGTTATGATCAGCCCCGCAAGGATATAGGCTATTTTTTTAAGGATAGACGCTAGCAAATTCACAAGCTCATCTCTATTCATTCGCTGAGCTTAGACACGGCTGCAGCTTAATATAATTATATTTTAAACACTTAAATTAGATACGAGCCATTATTATACAGAAAAAAAGCGAGCCGCACCACTGTATTAGGTCACCCTGAAACGACGCTGGCAATCACGTAATATCACGAATAACCAGGGCCACAAACATACACTAGTGAGCGAGGCTAACCAATACAAACCACTCGCTGGTAAATCACCGAGGAATCCTTGCACACAATACAATATCAACTGATAGAGAAGTATAAAAAGAAAAACACTAAGTGTTTGTTGCAAAAGTGGATACATCCCCAAACGCAAATGCATCTTACTCACAAAATAAATCACCACAGTGAAAGCGAGTGCATGCTCACCTAACACAGTGCCGGTAAGCAAGTCTATGATAATGCCAAGTGCCCACGCAGCACCCACACTCACGCTAAATGGCGTAAACATTGCCCAGTATATTAACACCAGTAACACCCAAGTCGGTCTACACCAGACTGTCCAATCTGGCATCGGCACCAGTGTCATCACTAATGCAAATAAGAGAGATATGATAATCGCTATCCAATGATTCATCGCTTGCACCATACTAAAAGTACTTGACGACTACTGCCTAAGCGCGCACTCGGTTGTAACAGAATATCAATGAATTGATGGGCTGGATCTTTATTGATCGACAATACACGTCCCACTGGATACCCTTCAGGATAGTGATCCCCCAAACCTGAAGTGATGAATATATCATTCTCACGAATATCTGCTGTCTTGGGCACATACATCAAACGCACTTTACCGCTGTAGCTATCTCCCACCGCCACAGCACGCATCCCATTACGCGCATTCTGTACCGCTATGCCGCTGTGCGGGTCGCTGATTAATAACACACGACTCGTCATCGGACCTGCTTGGCTCACTTGTCCCATCACGCCATTGGCATCGAGCACCGGTTGTCCCACATAAATACCATCGCGTGTCCCTTTGTCAATCACTACTTGATTCACAAATGGTTCCGCATCCACGGCTAACAATTCTGCGATCAACGTTTTACCTTTGACTTGTTTAGAAGATTGTAACAGCGATTTGAGATAATTATTTTCTGATTCAATAGCCAAAAAACGTTGTAATTGGGATTGCAACAACAGTTGATTGGTTTTTAATTGAAAATTCTCTTTGACCAAATCGTCATGGGTACTTAACACGATTCTTAATGTATCGATACATTTACTCGGCCAACTGACAACATATTGTAAAGGCGTCAGCGGTAATGAGAGTGCCGCCCGCACTGAGACAAAACTTTCAAGATGTCTATCTAATACCATCACCACGATAGCGATGACAATCAATACGAATGCACGTAACCCAGGTTGGGTTTGATGGGTAAATATGGAACGAATTGTAACCTCCACCAGCATTCCATGCTGAATTTAAGGGTTTAGCAAAGATTCCTTAACGGTTTCATACCGCAACCACCGCCACATTGCCGATGGTGAACGTTTTAAGTGGTGAACTACACCACTTAAAACGTAGAGTGTTGATAAACAAATCAACCACTATCACTCCTTCAGGAGGAAATCGCCAGAAGAACTTTCTAACATTTCTAATGCTTTACCGCCACCGCGCGCCACACATGTCAGTGGCTCATCCGCAACGATGACCGGCAACCCAGTCTCTTCCATGAAAAGTCTATCAATGTTGCGCAATAATGCACCGCCACCGGTTAAAATCATGCCACGTTCAGCAATATCCGCAGCTAATTCTGGTGGCGCTTGCTCAAGCGCTGCACGAACAGCACCTAAAATGCCGGATAAAGGTTCTTGCAATGCTTCAAGCACTTCATTGCTACTAATGGTAAAACTACGTGGAATACCTTCTGCTAAATTGCGTCCACGCACTTCCATTTGCAGCATTTGATTTGCCGGATAAGCTAAACCAATTTCATGTTTAATACGCTCTGCGGTGGATTCACCAATCAAAATGCCATAATTACGACGGATAAAACTGACGATGGATTCATCAAAGCGATCACCACCGATACGCACCGATGCAGAATAAACGATACCATTTAAGGAAATAATGGCGACTTCTGTAGTACCACCACCAATATCAACCACCATAGAACCGCGTGCTTCTTCCACCGGCATGCCGGCACCCATCGCTGCTGCCATCGGTTCTTCTAACAAGAATACTTCGCGAGCACCCGCACTGATGGCAGATTCGCGTATCGCACGGCGCTCAACTTGCGTGGAGCCACAAGGCACTGACACTAATACTCTTGGGCTGGGGCGCAGAAAACGGTTTTCATGTACTTTATGAATAAAATGTTGCAACATTTTTTCCGTCACATAGAAATCGGCGATAACACCATCTTTCATCGGACGAATGGCACTGATATTGCCAGGTGTACGACCCAACATTAATTTTGCCTCACTGCCAACCGCAACCACATGCTTCTGCCCGACACTTTCATTTCCTTGACGGATGGCAACGACTGAAGGCTCATTCAAAATAATCCCTTTGCCGCGTACGTAGATGAGTGTGTTAGCAGTTCCTAAATCAATGGATAAATCATTGGAGAACATACCACGAAGCTTCTTGAACATAGCACTCGATTTCCTTTTGAAGACGTATTCAAACTAATTTTGCATTCTAATCAATTTGTGCACGTGACGCCAAGGATAAAAGCAAAAAAGTTTTAAGTGAAAAAGTAAATATGAAAAAAGCAAAAACAAAAAAAAGTTTTTGTGGGATGAGCAAAGGCCGCTTGCGGGCGTGCCCACCAAGAATCATGAGATAAACCGGAGATGGGTCTCTCGAGACGGCTTTTCGTGCCGCCTCGAGATGAACGGGCACGAATAAAGCTAAAGCCGAACACGGGTACGGGTGCGAGAAAAACAGAAACCGGGCACGGGCACGGGCACGGGTACGGGGATGGGAATGTGGATGAGAAATACTGGCAATAAGTTTTTGTGTAGGAAGGATGCAGGATGAGATGACTTCTATTATAATGCCCGCCTATTTTGATATACGCGATGGTGGAACGCACCGCTGCCCTGGCTATTGATCACGAAACATACAACATCGGATCAACGTCATGCAACGCATACCCCATTGCCCATCTAAGCATTCAGGAGTCAGCCTATGTCCCTTACGCCAGAAGAGGTCAAAAAAATAGCTCATCTCGCACGCTTAACCCTTTCCGAAGATGACAATCAACGCTTCACCCCCCAGTTATCGCGCATACTGGAGTTTGTCGCGCAAATGAGCCAAGTCGACACAACAGCCGTCGAACCATTGGCGCACCCCTTCGATTTATCGCAACGTTTACGCGTCGATACGATTCAAGAAAGCAACTTACGCGAAAAATATCAGCGCCTTGCCCCCCAAGTTGACGCTGGATTATATCTAGTCCCTAAAGTTATAGACGAGGCTTAAGTCGCATGCATCACAAAACCATCACTGAATTGACGCATGATTTACATGCAAAAAAAATCTCCAGTGTTGAACTCACACAACACTATTTGAATCGAATCAAACAATACGATGAGAAATTAAATAGTTTCATCACAGTTACTGAAGATGAAGCACTCAAAGCCGCGCATGCAGCGGATCAACAACGCGCCAAAGGTGAAGTTGCACTTCTCACCGGCATTCCTGTGGCGCACAAAGATATCTTCTGTACAGATGGCATCAAAACCACCTGTGGCTCAAAAATGCTGGAAAATTTTATTGCACCTTATGATGCCACGGTCGTGAGCAATATGAAGTCAGCTGGTGTCATCATGCTCGGCAAAACCAATATGGATGAATTTGCGATGGGTTCATCAAACGAAACCAGTTATTTCGGTATGGTTAAAAACCCATGGGATTTACAATGCGTACCCGGCGGTTCCTCGGGTGGCTCAGCTGCTGCTGTCGCCGCAGGTCTTGCCCCTGGCGCCACGGGCACTGACACGGGCGGTTCTATTCGCCAGCCAGCCGCACTGTGCGGCATCACGGGTTTAAAACCCACTTACGGACGCGTATCCCGTTACGGCATGATCGCTTTTGCTTCTAGCCTAGATCATGGCGGCCCCTTTGCGCGTAGCGCAGCAGATGTCGCCTTACTATTAAAAGCCATGGCTGGCTTCGATGAACGCGATTCCACCAGTGTCAATGAACCTGTACCCGATTACACCGCCACACTAAATGATTCTCTGCAAGGCTTGAGAATCGGTTTGCCTAAAGAATATTTTAGTGAAGGGTTGAGCAAAGAAGTCGGCGATTTAATTGACGCAGCGATTAAAACCTATGAAAAAATGGGTGCGATCATTCAAGAAATTAGCTTACCCAATACCGCACTCGGAGCGCCCGCTTATTATGTGATCGCACCTGCAGAATGTTCTTCCAATCTCGCACGCTATGATGGCGTACGTTATGGGTTTCGCTGTAAAGACCCCGTGGATTTAGAAGATCTCTATAAACGTACCCGTAGTGAAGGCTTCGGTAGTGAAGTGAAACGCCGCATCATGATCGGGACCTATGCGTTATCCGCTGGCTACTACGATGCGTACTACATCAAGGCACAACAGATACGTCGACTGATCCGCGATGATTTTGCTAAAGCATTTCAAACAGTGGATGTCATTCTTTCACCGACAACACCTGCACCCGCTTTTCGTATTGGTGAAAAAACAAATGACCCGATCAGTATGTATCTTTCTGATATTTACACGATCGCAACGAATTTAGCTGGCTTACCCGCGCTGTCACTGCCTGCTGGATTCGTCAAACACTTACCCGTAGGGATGCAACTCATCGGTAATTTATTTGCTGAGGGCAAACTGCTCAACGTTGCACATCAATATCAACAAGTCACAGATTGGCACAAACGTATGCCGGAGGGTTTTTAAATGGAGTGGGAAGTCGTTATTGGTTTAGAAGTTCACGCTCAACTATCCACCAAAAGTAAACTATTCTCAGGGGCCGCCACACAATATGGCGCTGAGCCGAACACCCAAGCATGTGCGGTTGATTTAGGGTTGCCCGGTGTCTTGCCTGTCTTAAACCAAGAAGCCATGACCATGGCCATCAAATTTGGTTTGGGCACGAATGCTACCGTTGCACACAAGTCTGTATTCGCACGTAAAAACTATTTTTATCCTGATTTACCTAAAGGTTATCAAATCAGTCAATATGAATTGCCGATCGTACTGGGTGGCTACCTCGATATCCCCATGGACGATGGCGAAAGCAAACGCATCAACATCACCCGCGCGCATTTAGAAGAAGATGCGGGTAAATCATTACATGAAGATTTTCATGGCCTCACCGGGATTGATCTTAATCGTGCTGGCACACCGTTATTGGAAATTGTTTCTGAACCGGAGTTACGTTCCGCGAAAGAAGCGGTCGCCTATTTGAAAACCTTACATTCGTTGGTGCGTTACTTAGACATCTGTGACGGCAACATGCAAGAAGGTTCTTTCCGTTGCGATGCTAACGTTTCCATACGACCTAAAGGTGAAAGTAAATTTGGCACACGCACCGAATTGAAAAACATAAATTCATTTCGCTTTGTGGAACGTGCGATTAATTATGAAATCGAACGTCAAATACAAGTGCTAGAAAATGGTGGCAAGATTACACAAGAAACGCGTTTGTATGATCCTAATAAAAATGAAACGCGACCCATGCGCACCAAAGAAGAAGCCAATGATTATCGTTATTTCCCCGATCCAGATTTATTACCTGTCTTGGTGACTGAAGCCCAAATTGCGGCAATCAAAAACGCGTTGCCAGAGTTACCGCAACAAAAACGTCAACGCTTCATCGAGCAATACGGCTTGAGCGACTATGATGCCAGCGTATTAGTGAGCAGCAAAGACACCGCTGAATATTATGAGTGTGTGGTGAAAGAAAGTGGCGATCAACCAAAGTTAGCAGCCAATTGGATGACCAGTGAATTATTCGGTGCGCTTAACAAAGCCAGTCTCGACATTACTGAGAGTCCCATTTCTTCAGCACAACTAGGGAAATTGATCGCGCGCATCGCTGATGACACGATCTCTGGCAAAATTGCCAAAACCATCTTCGAAGCCCTCTGGCAACGCGAAGGTGAGGTCGATGAGATTATTGAAGCACGCGGCTTGAAGCAAGTCAGTGATAGTGGTGCCATCGAAAAAATGATTGACGATATTATTGCGGCACATCCTCAACAAGTGAATGATTATCGCAGTGGTAAAGATAAATTATTTGGCTTCTTTGTCGGTCAAGCGATGAAAGCATCTGGTGGCAAGCTAAACCCCAAACAATTGAATGAATTGCTCAAGAAAAAACTCGCGGGGTAAATTGGCCAAAATCGAATGCAGCGTAGCCTGGGTGCAGCGCGAAGCGCGGAACCCGGGTTCATAGGGTGCAGCGCGAAGCGCGTAACCCGGGGATAAGAAACCCGGGTCAACGTCACCCAACCTGATGCAGCTGATTGCTATCTATTGGCGATTAGTTAGGACCCGACATTCTGGGAGAACGCGCGCAATCGGCAATAGTCGATACGTTTTGCGCAGGTTTGGGTGCAACAACCGTCGAGATTAATGTTGTGACTTTCGCCGGCTCTACTGGCGCCGCGCGTAACGGCGTCCAAAAATCACAGCACTCACCATAAGTAAAAAGAATGCGTTTATCTGCTAAAGGTGGAAAAGCACGAATGGCCTTTTCAATCGACGCCTTATACGCTGGCAGCATCTCTTCCGATACATGAAACAAACCACTTTCAAGTGTCACTGCTAACAATTGACCTTGAGCAGAAAAAGCGAGCTCACCCGCAGCGACCACTTTTCCCAAACTGAGATTACCTTGCGTATAAATTGCGTGATTCTGCTGTCTATCCAGTGCTGCCTCGGGTGCGAGCCCATTCTTTTCTTTAAACGCTGCTATTTTCGCTGCCACTTCTTGTGGATCTTTGAGTGCCAAGTAAAAGTGACCAATGACATTGACACGCAAACTCAATGTAGCACTCGATTCATCATGTAAAATCACAAAGGGATAGCCAATCGCTTTACCATTACTCACCTTAACTTTATGCGCACCTTGGCTTTTAAACCATTGCTGGTTTTCTTCACTCAATGTCAAATAATTGCTTTCACCGCGCAATAAGCGATGACTGTAGATCGTCGAGTTTAAGAGATTAAGCGTACAAGTCTCATTTTTATGCATGCTGAGCTCACACAATGTTGCATCGATACTCACGGTGGATGGCAATACGGTTGTCACAGGCGTTGATAAGGATAGTTGACTCAAATTGACTGCTAGACCATTGAATATCTGTGCTGTGGTGATAGTTGCATTATCACTATCTGTTGCTTGCTTTGCGCGGCTGATCGACATGGGCGCTCTCCTCTTATTATTTTCAATTGACAGAAACGTGCTGTCCGAGGCCTCCGTGCGACAGTCTCTTCCTAACATTCTGTTGAAATTTAAGTCGATTACTCAATATCAGTACGATTTCAGCTAATATTAAGTGAGTCTTAAACAAATAACATGATTAAGGGGTATATAGCAAACGCTTTCAATCTCGCCTATAATTCATGCTATTTTTTGCTAAAATAGAAGACATGACACTAAACGCCACCTTGAACTTACAAAATTTCGCCTTCTCTGACTTATTCCACTCAGCGGGATTACTGCAATTGGATAGCGCTTATTTAGAGAAATTGGCGCAAGAAGCACCGCAATTGCATGCTCGGTTACTCGCTTACCGTGCTAATGAGCCCATGTCAGGACAAGAAATCAGTGAGTTGCTGATAGGTTGTGCTCGCGTACTCGAAACTTTCATCGCAACGCTGTTTGCCATCGAAGAACCGCTAGCAATGAGCCAGGCCAAAACTACGGCTCACAATCCCATTGCCGCCTTCAAAAAATACTTTGTGTTACGTCGCGCCAAAAAAGAATTAAACAAGGCGGAAAACTATCCCCCATTTGCCACCCTCCAGCAGTGGCTGCTCGACGAACTTAAAGACGCTCCCTTACATTGTGAAGACATGGAGTTAGGCGTGAGCCTCCTTGGTACGGGTTATCTCACACATCCTGAACGGCATGCAGATGCTATTGAAACCCTGGTGCAATGGTGTGTACAGGCGATGGCAAGTGAAGAAGGTCAGCAACTGGTTGCGCACTGGACCAGTTTCAAATTGCCCACTCGTATTGATTACCAACAACTGGTCCCATGCACACCGGTGGCCAATGACACTTGCGGGCGTATGGCCGTTGACGAGGCTTCCTGGCGTCTGCGCGATGGCTTCAAGCTGACAGACCCGCGTATGGATGCTCGCGCTGTGCAAAACGAAGTCAATTATTGTATTTATTGCCATGATCATGATGGCGATTTTTGCGCTAAGGGTTTTCCGGTCAAAAAAGGAGATCCGTCGCAAGGTTTCAAACATGATCCCTTAGACGTAACCCTGACGGGTTGTCCGCTCGAAGAAAAAATCTCTGAGATGCACCTCCTAAAACGAGATGGTCATACGATTGGCGCCCTGGCCATGGTCATGGTCGATAATCCCATGTGTCCTGCGACCGGCCATCGTATTTGCAATGAATGCATGAAAGCCTGCATTTACCAGAAACAAGACCCGGTCAATATTCCCCAAATTGAAACGCGCGTCTTAACGGATGTGCTGGACTTACCTTGGGGCGTCGAAGTTTATGATTTACTGACGCGCTGGAATCCCTTACGTCAAGCGCAATGGCACATGAAGCCATATAATGGCTTGAAAGTCATGATTGCCGGGATGGGACCTGCAGGCTTCACCCTTGCCCATCATTTATTATTAGAAGGTTTTGCAGTGGTCGGTTTCGATGGCTTGAAAATCGAGCCCCTCCCCGATACCTTGCTGACCCAACCCATCAAACATTTCAGCGATTTGCGTGAAGCGCTCGATGAACGCTTAATGGCGGGATTTGGTGGTGTCGCCGAATATGGTATTACCGTGCGCTGGGATAAAAACTTTTTGAAATTAATTTATATCTCCCTCATGCGTCGTCCTTATTTTCAAGTCTTTGGTGGCGTACGCTTTGGTGGCACGATCACGGTAGAAGATGCATGGCAGATGGGCTTTGATCACTTCGTGGTCGCCGTCGGTGCGGGCTTACCCAAAGCCCTAGCCATCCCTGGGAGTCTGGCCCCGGGTATGCGACAAGCCAATGACTTTTTAATGGCATTACAACTCGGGAATGCCGCCAAAAGCAGTAGCCTGACAAACTTACAAATACGTTTACCTGCAGTGGTGATTGGGGGTGGCTTGACGGGTGTCGATACGGCAACGGAATTACAAGCGTATTACATCACACTGGTGGAAAAAGTGTTAACGCGTTACGAAGCCTTAATCGCCGCCCATGGGGAAGAATATTTACATACGCGCTTGGATCCAGCGTCTAGAGAAATATTAGCCGAATATTTGTTGCATGGTCATGCGGTGCGTAAAGAGCGTGAGCGGGCTCATGCACAGAAAACGCGTCCCAATTTTCTAAAACTGATCCATGAATGGGGTGGTGTCACTATCGCTTACCGCCGCACGATGCAAGAATCGCCCGCCTATGTACACAATCATGAAGAATTGCGTAAAGCACTGGAAGAAGGCATTTATTACACGGAAGCGGTCGAGCCGAGCGCGATCGATCTCAACAAATTTGGACACACAGAAGCGCTGGTTTGCCACAAGCGACTCCGTGATCCTGAGAAAGGTTGGGTTACTACACAAGAAGAAATTCGCTTACCCGCTCGTTCCATTTTGGTTGCCACCGGCACGCAACCCAACACCGCTTATGAATTTGAGCATCGTGGCACCTTTAACCGCGTGAATTTACAATATCAACATTATGAAGATAAAGAGGGTGAACTCACCGTCGCCCATGGTGTCCCGCATTGCAAAGATCCTGAGTTTGGCCCATTTACATCACATCGTCACGATCATCGGCGCGTAAGTTTGATAGGCGATACGCATCCGGTTTTCCATGGGTCAGTGGTGAAGGCGATCGCATCAGGCATGCGCACCTATCCTAAAATCGTGACTATCTTGAAAGACCATATGAAACTGCATGGCGATGAAGCAGCGTATCGAGAATTTGCCGATCAGATGAATACGCTATTTCGCGCAGAAGTAGCCAGTATTACGCGTAAAACGCCACAGGTACTTGAACTATGTATCACTGCCCCACTTGCAGCCAAGCATTTCAAAGCGGGTCAATTCTACCGTTTACAAAACTTCGAAACTTTGGCGCCCAAAGTAGCACAAACACTCTTACAAATGGAGCCACTTGCACTAGTAGCGGCTGAATGTGACCCGATAAAGGGAACGCTCACGTTTCTCATCCACGAACAAACTGCCGCTCAAACGCTATGCAGCCTATTGCAACCAGGTGAACCCGTCACACTCATGGGCCCAACGGGCGTGCGCGCGAAAATACCCACAGAACATGAAACCGTCCTCATTGTTGGTGATGCATCAAGTTTTGCTTTTTTACGAAGCTACGGTCCAGAATTACGTGCTGCCGGCAATCGCGTTCTCTATGCGGGTGAGTTTAAAGATGCGGCTGATGTGTATTGTCAGGACGCTTTAGAAAATGCCGCTGATCAAATCATTTGGCAAACCAAAGAAGCAACGATAGTCGCAACGCGTCGTCCACAAGACGTGAGCTATCATGGCGAGGATATCATTGCCACACTGGCTCACTATGCCACAACATCAGGGCTCACATCACCGATTTTGCTGAGCGATATCGATCGTGTCTTTGTCGTCGGTAACAGTCACTTACTACGTCGCTTTCAACAAGCACGTGGTGGCCTACTTAAAGAACACTTCATCAAGAATCCCATTGTCACAGGTTCGGTGTATGGCAATATGCAATGCATGTTAAAAGGTGTATGCGCACAATGTCTGCAATGGCAAATTGATCCGGAAACCGGCCAGCGCACTAAAGCCGTTTTTGCGTGTTCTTGGCAGGATCAACCCTTAGATATCATCGATATCGATCATATGGCCGCCAGACAAATGCAAAATTGCTTACTAGATCAGTTGAATAAACTCTGGATAGACCAAGTATTAGCAAACCATCCAATCGCGCGCATTTAAGACAGAAAACCCCCTATCTCTTTCATAGAGATAGGGGGTTGTTGCGCACGATGTCGCTATGATTTCAGTATGTGTATTTTAGTGAATTTTCACCAGCAACCATCATTTACTGGCAACATTAAGCTAGTGTTGGAAAGTAATACACATCGCCATTTTTTTTATGTTCAGCTTTAAAACGGTTTATTTGAAAAAGTGTTGCTTTATTCTGGTGTGCAACACTTTCACCATAAAAACGAAAAGCTTGTGTGCATTCTTTTCCTTTGATGTAGGCAACCTGTTTTTCAGTGCTCGCTTCTAATACTTCTTCTTTACCTGTGTTGTGATTTTTTTGTTTTACTTTCTTTTTCTGATGAATATGCTTATCCAGTTTCTTTGCATTACTTGCCTCACGAATCATAAAGCCGGATTGCCGTTTACCGATATGACTTTTTCCATTTTCACATAATTTTTTCAAGGTAATTTCTGCATCCGCGTAATATTTATGTAAGAAAGCCAGGAGAATTGGGTTGATATAAACATAGCTATTACCGTCACCACGCAGGCGATACACTGGCCGAGTCGCATCGATAGGTTGATTAGTTGTCAAATTATATGCCGGGAAACGGCCATCCCAAGAAATGATTTTCTCAGCTGGTCGCGACGTTAATTCTGACGCATCCGCTTCCTGAGCGAGGTGCTTAGGATGTATGGTTGGAATAGGCTTAATGATTCGAATGTTACGTGTTGTGCTTTCTTTGTTTGCTGTGTCAGCGGCATTAACAGCAATTGTGTGTTGTTGAGATTCGCTATCATGTTGCTCATCGCTAGTGGTTTGATCTATTTGCAATGACGCTTCATACTCATTTAGCAGTTCCATTAATTTATCCAATTGCTCTGGTGATACATCTTCTTGCGGCTTATCAAACCATTTACCCCTTTGAAGAATGATACCATCTACTTTTTTCTGCCTATCGTCACTACTATGTTTTTGTGAACGACTGAATTTATGAGACTGGGATTGTTTTCTAATTAATGATTTCTTACGTTCTTCTTCCTTTTTCTTCTGGAAATAGTGTAGGACTCCTTTAGCAATAAAGATGAAGACTGGCATGACTAACAAAAAAGAAATGAAACTGATCGGGTAATATATATTCACCCCCCTGTCAATGGATGTTCTCACCCTCGGTAGATTTTCGGGCACACTCATTAAGTCATCATTAAATGGGTTATTTGTGTGAGATGGCATGTCTGATTACCTTTTTTATTTGTTGTTTTACATTAAAACGCAATAATAGCGGCAAATCATACACAACGATTGTTAAATAAACCTTAATATGATTCTCAGCTCAGTCTCTGTACACGACAAAAAACGTATCATGCCACCCCACACAAACCCGCTCACCCTTAAGCGTACAGGCTTTTTCGTGAAGGTTTGCGTACTCGCTTGCGTATCAGACTTTTGCTTTTATGTCTTCATGTGTTCGTGGTGGGTACGCTGCGCTTTACCACCCTACTGAGCATACTGATGATTTTGTCGTGTACGGCGGCATGCCGCCGAAGTCGATAAAGTTTTTTGACTTCGGCAATTTAGTTCGCGGGATGATTCAACGTTTACGCGCCAATGTCAAACCATCGCCAATCGGTAACATGCTGATGGACACCCGTGCATCTGTGTGCAAAGCGTCATTGAAGGCTCGAATCGCCCGCGTATTGTTTTCTTGGGAATCCACTTCAATCACCTTACCATCCCATAACACATTATCAATCAGTATCAATCCGCCGGGACGAAGCATTTGCAAGCATTGCTCGAAGTAAGCTTGATAATTTGCCTTATCTGCATCGATAAAGGCGAAATCGAAATCCCGCTCGCCAGCGTCATACAATGCCGCCAAGCTCGTGAGCGCCGGTCCCAGCGTTAAATGGATTTTTTCTCTCACGCCTGCTTTATGCCAAAATTGCTGCGCCACATCTGTGCACTCTTTACTCAAATCAAAAGTCCACACCCGTCCTGATGCTGGCAACGCCAACGCCACTGACAATGCGCTGTAACCCGTGTAAGTACCAATATCGAGCGTTTTTTGTGCACCCATTAGTTCTGCCAAGAGTGCCATCAATTGACCCTGTTCCGGGCAAATCTGCATCGTCGCACCGGTTAAGTGCTGGGTGGCGGCACGTAGCTCGGTCAGCGCTAGCGGCTCACGCAACGAGACGCTTTTTAGGTAGGTATAAAGGGCTGGTGTTAAATTGATCGTATGATCCGACATGTGCTAGATTCCTAAATCAATGGTATAATTTGCGCGTCATGTCCACTATTCACTTGGAGCAATCAAAAAATGTTAGTGACCATCCTCGTTCTATTGGCCATCGTTGCCTTTTTCATCGTCGCTTACAATCGACTCATCGCCCAAATAGAAACGGTGCGTAACAACCAAAAACAAATTGATATTCAATTAGACCGACGCTACAAAGTCTTTGAATCGTTAATTAACGTGGTTAAAAAATATATGGATTACGAGCAAACCACGCTCAAAGATGTGGTGGCATTACGTAATCAAGCCCAACAAGCCAAAGCCAGTGGTAATGAAAAAGAACGCATTGATGCAGAAAACAAAATTTCTGATATCGCAAGCCACATCAATGTTGTATTTGAACAATATCCTGATTTAAAAGCAAATCAAAATGTGGTGCAGTTGCAAGAAGAAATTGTGAGCACTGAAAACAAACTCGCTTATGCGAAACAGTCTTATAACGACAGCGTGGAAATCTATAACGCTAACAAAAAATCATTCCCATCAAATGGCGTGGTCGCCGTTTTCCGCACGCAGTTAGATGTAGACTTCCCCTACTGGCAACTTGGCGAGCAAAAAGTGGCTGAACAAGAAGCCTATACAGTGAAGCTATAAAAGAAAATGGCTAATGACACCTTAAATCAATACTCGATGAGTGCGGCGGACTGGCGTAAAACATTGCGCCAGAATAATCGCCGCACCACCATCATTATCAGCCTGTTCTTGCTGATATATGCCGGCATCGGCTTTTTGGTTGACATGCTGCTACAAAGCAACACTTATCCGCAAGCAGACTTGTCCCAAATTTTTTATGCGCTCATTAGTTTCCAAATCATTCCATGGGCAACCATCGTGTTGCTCGGCATCGCACTCATCTCTTTACTTGTCACCTACAGCATGTATGACAAGCTCATGCTCATGGGCACCGAATATCATGAAATCACACCCACTACCGCACAGAACCTCGCTGAAAAGCAACTGTACAACGTCATTGAAGAAATGAAAATTGCAGCGGGCTTACACTATATGCCCAAAGTTTACATCATTGACGCGGATTACATGAATGCGTTTGCGAGCGGCTATAGTGAACGTTCCGCCATGGTGGCGATCACACGCGGCTTAATGGAAAAACTCAATCGTGATGAGTTACAAGCAGTGATGGCACATGAGCTGAGCCACATTCGTCACATGGATATCAAACTCACGCTCACTGCTTCGTTACTCTCTAATTTATCGATCATGGTACTAGATATGTTGTTTTATAACGCCATGTTTAGCAATCACCGTGATAGTAGTGAAAATCGTTCGCGCAATGCCCTCTTCACCATCATTCTCATTTTACGTTACACGTTACCAATCATCAGTGTCCTGTTATTGCTTTATCTGAGTCGCACGCGTGAACTAATGGCCGATGCTGGTGCCGTAGAACTCATGCGCACCAATGAACCGCTAGCACGTGCACTCATCAAAATCTCTGGTGACCATGAGACACATCGCGATGAATATGCGGCTGCCTATCAACAAACCCCGCATGAAAATGTACGCCGCGAAGCATATATCTTCGACCCGACACAAGCAGGCATAGAGCCAATCATGTCGGTGAGCGATTTATTTTCCACCCATCCCACGCTAGCGCAACGTCTCGCTGCCTTGGGATATAAAACAAAGAAGTAAGCTGCAATGACAACCAATATTGGCATTCTACTCACAAACACTGGCACCCCTGATGCACCCACCACAGGGGCCGTGCGGCGCTACTTACGCGAATTTCTCTCTGACAAACGCATTGTCCAGCTACCACGCATCGTATGGCTACCTATTTTATATGGCGCGATCTTACCCTTACGCCCAAAGCGCTCCGCCAAACTCTACCAACGCATTTGGACAAGCGATGGGTCACCCATGCGCAGTGAAATGCAACAAATTCGTACCGCTTTACGTGAGAAAGCAGCTGCACGACTCGCGCACGCGCAACAGACGACGAAAGTATGCGTGGAAGTAGGGATGAATTATGGCAATCCATCCATTCGTGATGGCTTAGAGAAACTGCGCCAACAAAACGTAGACAAGATTATTGTCTTGCCATTGTACCCTCAATATTCTAACACCACGACCGCTTCTTCATTTGATCGTGTGACCAACAGCTTAAAAAAATGGCCAAGCCTACCGGATTTTCATTTAATTAAAAGCTATGCCAGCCATCCTGCCTATATAGCCGCGCTCGCTCGCTCAGTGCAAACAACACGCGCACAGGCTGGCGCGCATGAACACTTACTCATTTCTTTTCATGGCATCCCCGAACGCTTCGTAGAAAAAGGTGATCCCTATCAACAACAATGTGAGCAAACGGCACAGTTATTAGCAGCAGCATTAGAACTTGATAAGAATGAGTGGACCTTGTGCTATCAGTCCCAGTTCGGCTACGACAAATGGTTAAAACCTTCAACACAAGCCTTATTCACCGAACTCCCGCAACGCGGCGTCCATACACTCGATATCATTTGCCCTGGTTTTTCGGTCGATTGCCTCGAAACCTTAGAGGAAATCGCCATCGCCGGACAAAAAAGCTTTATTGAAGCTGGCGGTAAAGCATTGCGCTATATCCCCGCATTAAATACTGCTCATGATCACATCGACGCGATGCTTGCTCTCATCGATAACCATCTGTAGTAAGCACAGCAATCGAGTGATCCACTAACAGCTTAATCGCCGCAATATATGACTTCTTCCAAAAAAGTCATATTTTTCATAAAATCAATTCTTAGATTTTTCATCACTACAAAGAAATCTTTCACAAATGGGTGACCTACCTGGTTTTTCTAATCTACTATCCAATCCTGGGAATGACACTTCAATTCATCAATTTGTGAGTCATTTGCTTTTGAAGTTGCGTATATACTTAATGATACAGCGCTTAACTTTTTAACTTTTTTGCTTTGTGTGTAACATCGGCGTTTGATAATAGTTGCACCACTTCTTCATTACCAACGATTTGCGCGATTTCTAATGGTGTGAATGATATCTCAGGATTATTTGATGAAGTAAAAAAGTTCATTGTATTTTTTGGATTAATGGTTGCGGTTAAGAGCTTTTCTTGAATTAAATTTTTTAATCGTAGCTTTATTTCGTCAGAAAACGTATTTGAATAATTGATTATGTCATTCACAGTCGTTTTATAGGATATGGTAAGATCAACATCATAACTCAATAACATTTTTATAGTTTCAATGTCATTATTGTAGATGGCAATATGAAGTGGACTTTTGCCTTGCCATAGTGCATTAATATCAACTTTATGATCTATCAACTTTTTTATGATTTCAGTATTTCCCAAATCAACGGCAATATGTATGGGGCAAGGAATCTTAATGCCTACGTCATTCACATTAGCTTGGGCGTTGATTAATCGTTTTGCGATATTAGTATACCCTTTATAAATCGCATTAAATAAAGGTGATATCCCAAATTTACTTCTTAGGTTTGGGTCGGCATAATGTTCGAGCAATAAAGCAACCATTCGTTCATCATTATTTTCTACAGCAATGTAGAGTGCCGTTTTTCCGTCAATATGCGATTCGTTTTTTGTATCTCTGATATTAGGATCAGCGTTATTTTTTAGCAAATAGGCTGCTGTAGCATAATGTCGATTATGCACAGCAAGTATTAACGCTGTCTCACCATTCTCGGTTAGCAGATTAGGATTCGCATTTTTTTCAAGCAAGCACATGACTGTTTCTAATTTACCTTTTTTCGCGGCTATATGGAGGGCTGTTCTTGATGATAAACCTGCATTTACATTTTTAGTTAACGCAACAATTTTTTTGAACAAATTACTATCAGCGTATTTAGTCGCCCAATAAAGTGGAGGGAGATTGTTTCGACCACTATCAACGTCGATGCCTTGTTTTTCTATCAGAAAGTAAGCAATGTCTAAATGTTTATATTCTAGAGCAATTGAGAAGGCCGTGCCGCCATTGACATATTTTGCGTTTAACGAAGCGCCTGCTTCGATTAATCTTTTCACAATGTCGAGTTTACCCATTTTTGCCGCAAGATATAAAGGTGACTTAGCATCTCCTTGTTCAAGATCAGTGAAATTTGTCTTGCTAATGAGGGCACTGATGGGTGCAAGTGGTTGATTTAATCGAATTGACCAATAAAGTAAACCTCTTCCTTTTTCATCAGCCACTATGTTTTCTGATGCAAAGCGATTAACAATCATTGCATAAATATGATCGAGTAGCGTTTGATTGCAACGGCGTGAGATCCAATACAAGAGCGAGCAATATTCCCATTCAACTTGATCGAGGTCTTTGAGTGACACCAGTGATTGCAATTTTTGGCTATTACCTTCCTTAGCATAAGAAAACAATTTACGCTCATAGGTGGATAATTGACAATATAATGCTTCATACGTCGTTTTAAACTGTTTATACCAATCAATGTCTTGATTCTTATTGATTTCTTCTAGCGGAAAATGTTGAAAATATTTTTCTTTCCATAATTCTTGACTACTTGCGATCTGTAAATATTTTTTACTGACTCGTTTAACAGTTGCCAAATCTTCGAGGTTGAGGTAATAAAATATTGCCCTTAAGATTTCAATCGGGATGATTGCATCAATGGGCATCTCAGAGATAGTCAAATTACGCTGCATATTAGGTTTACCCTTTGAATTGTATTGAATAGGTAGCTTAGCAAAGCGAGCTTAACAAAATGTTAATGCGTTTAATTGAATGCTTAACATTTATTCAATAAACTCCATATTATTAGGTAGGAGATTTTCTTCATTAAATGCGACAAACTACAAAATAATCCGGTCAAAAAAGTTTTTTTCCTGGAAACCTAAAATTAGGTTCAGATGGAGAATAAACGACACATGAATTTTACGTCACCAAATGCTCACGCACTATATTGGCGTCGCAAACCTTTAACGAATTTTTATCATTGCTGAATTCATCATTTATTTTTATGTTTAACATGTTTTCCAAAATCTTCTTCATCATTAAGACCACGTTTATTTGTAGAAGCGAATAGCGTAAACAACTTGGCTGTATCATAATGACGGTTTTCAAGTGCTCGATCCAGCGCGGTTTTTTGCTCATCATCTTTTTGATCTATTTTAGCACCACTTTCAATCAGCAGTTTAACTATATCCTGATGACCATTCAAAGACGCAAAAGACAAAGGCGTGCTTTTGTCATCCAGTGTGAACACATTAATGTCAGCGCCATTTTTTATGTAAAATATAGCTGAGGCCTTACAACCGATCCAAGCGGCAGTGTGTAAGCCGGTACAATTATTTGTATAACTTGTATGGGGTAGATCTAATTTTGCATTAGTTGCGATCAACAGCGTTTCTTGGGGAGGATAATTTGCTACTTCTTTACTGAAACTAAATATACGAAAACCTAATGGCGATGCCTTGGTGACCTGATAATTTTGTGCTAAAAATATTTCTCTTGCTAATAAATCCATATCATTTGGTTTGAATAACTTTATTAAACTTGGAAAGTTCGCATCAAATAAGATATACATATTGTGAATACACATGACACCCATCTCATGTGCAGCCCCAGTGATCAACACCAATCTATTCTCTTTGATTAGCTCTTGAAGTAAATATGATTTTCTATTTTTTTGCTTGGTATGCTTTTTATCACTAGCAACAACGGGGACGTATATCTGCTTGAACAAGTCCTTTTGCGTAAACAAACCTGCTAACGAATATTCTCTATTCGGTACTCTAGCCATCGTATCTATTAAACTATGCTTCAAGTCACCTTGAGCAATAGAAAGATATTTATCAATATTTTGAAAATATTCGATAAGTGCAATAAGACGATCAATTTCAGGCATCACTTCTTCTTTTTGATTTTTATGCCATGAATGTAATTGGTGCAATGTTTGGATGAACCAGTGCCAATCATCGCGAGATTTATCCTCTCTGGTTTCTTCTTGCGTACTCAGCCATAATGCATAAAGACCTACACAGCTAAATCCCTGGCAATAGCCTTTTTGGAATTTTTCAATAAAAGCGAGATCCCTTTTTTGCTTGATTAAATATTTCGTTATCATGCTATTAACAACTATCTGTGAGTTATCCTCCAGATGAGAAAGGCTCGGTAAAAACACTTCTGCTTTCTCTGGTATGGGCGATTCGCATTTAGAGAACATACGATCATTCATACAGACAGTCTCTTTAGGGGTAATAAACAAATCCTAATCTTCTAAAGTATAGCAGCTGAGTGCATTAAATTTTTCTTTGATAACTGAATGAATATATTTATTTTTATCCACATCAGCCGTGAGCGATAGAAAGATTAGCCACGTTAATCAGCGCCTAATGAACTTGTTGTTTATAACAGCACAGTCGCCTTGGCATTAGGCTACAACGAAAATAGAACTCATGGACGACCTGGGGTGTTAATTATGCCTTAAGGTGAGCATGCTACATTGAGCAAACATTAAGCAACCTCATCACTAATATTATTGGCGGTATCACCCAATGAAAAGTTATCAAACCTCAGCAAGCAAAGAGAAAGCACGAGAGTTAATCTCTCAAATATGTCTTTATGCTAAAACGCAAAATAAAAATGCACTGGATGCACTTATCCAGTCAGGAACGTGTTTAAGCTTTTTTCAGGGCGATAACAATGCCATTCTTTTATTAGCACGTGAGGGGGATGCGAGTGCGGTCAATTATTTATTAACGAATTACAAACAAAATCCCGATCATGCGATCAAAGGTTATGCCCTGGGTGGCCATAGTAAATATGTGAATGAACTATTAGCCAATGGCGCTAGCATCGATCAAGCAGCACAAGGATATGCACAGGGCGGCTATCATGCCGAAGTGTTAGAACTACTAAAACAAGGCGCTAAGATCGATGTCATCGTAAAAGGCTATGCTATTGGCGGCCATAGTGCTCAGGTGAATGAATTTCTTGACCCTACAACATTACACAACTATGAAATTGCACTACAAGGTTATGCGATGGGTGGACATGTCAATCAAGTTAGCGCATTGCTAGCAGAAATTCATAAGACACGTCCAAATGAAGTTTACTATAGTGCGCATGCCTTATCAGGGTACGCACTCGCAGGTCGTTTGTCGGAAGTCAATGCCCTTTTAGCAAGTATAGATCCCACGATGACAGGTGAAGCAATACAATTCGCTGAACCCTATCTTGTACAAGCTTACGGCATAGACAAAGAAAAATTTGATAAGATGTCGTTTGAGACCAAAAGCAATATGATCAAGCACCTCGCCATCGGTGGCCATGCCAATTTAGTGACACAATTTCTCACCGAAAATCAAACAGCCAATCAATCAATTCAAGCATTAAATGAAATGAAAGCGACACTTTTTTCTGCTTACCTTCAAGGTGGCCATTTAGTGGAAGCCGCTGCAATTAAAAAAAATCTTGGCGCCATTGATCCCGTATTGATCTCGCCACATTGGCCTATACAAGCAATCGATACATTCGTGGATGAAACAAGGAAATTGGATACATCTGAAGGCATCATCCAGATAGCAGCTGAGTGTCAGTTTGCAGGCTATGATGAGCTCCGTCCAATGCCACAACAGCGCTTACTACGATTGATGACATTCGTCAACAATGACAAATTACGCGAAGAAATTGCTGATACAGCATTATCGTATGCAGTTGATGAAGATGATCAACATGAAACACCATCACCAGCGTATTCACACTATAATCACCTCTATCAAAAAGCCATACGACAACACCAACTCATGAAGATCTATCAGCTCAACTACCGACAAATTACAAGCTTAAGTATCCCTGGTGCACTGATATGGATGCTACAAGGTCAGTTGATCATACTTCAATTAAACAATATGAAGTTACGAATACCTCATGAGATATTTCTAGAAATTGCGTCGCATGTTCTAGGCGTTCCCTACCAAGAAGCAAAAGCACTTACTGAAGCGATGCAAACCAAGTTTTATGGTAAAACACGCTTATTTGATCCAGTCACAACCTATACCCCTAATAATAACAACGCACAATTACCCCCAGTCAAATCAGCCATCACATCATCACCATCCCCCACGAATGATGACACATTAGAGGGGGAAACAGGCGCCCAAAAAGAGAAAGGTCCTATACTGAGAAAGCGTAAACATTGTTGATCCACCCTTTTTATACCAATGGCTTCTCAAGATTCTTATTCCTAGCAAGCTATAGATTTGGTAAAATTCCCTATTAGCTCGCCATCATTTAGGATGAATACGAATCATGGATATCCATTTTCGTTTGCAGTCTGTCATCGTGGCTTTCTTCTCTTGTCTTCCCCTCATGGCTATCGCCCAATCCCACATGGGTGCCAACCTCTCCTACACGATTCTGGCCACGAGCCCAGGCCCATTACGCGGCTATCAGCTGATGCTAAATTATGATCCCGGCACGCTCCATTGGGGTCACTTTAGCATCTACTTTGATGGCGGCTATTCATATTTTCGCGCCACGCATGCTAGGAACTTTACTGTTGTGGACATCTATTCGGCAGCACCTGTGTTCCGTTTTTCATTCAATCCATTTACATGCGTACGGCCTTATCTTGAGGGAAGTATCGGCGTCTCCTATCTTAACCACACACATCTGGAACGCCGCAATCAAGGTATACATTTTGCCTTTCAAGACCGCTTAGGCGGTGGTGTCATGCTAGGCGCTGCACATCGCGTGTCTATTGGTTTACACGCTGTCCATTACTCCAATGCACATTTTTCCTCACATAATTCTGGTATCACGATTCCGATTGAAATCGATCTCGGTATACGTTTCATGTGAGGCACGCCGCAACGTCACTGACAATAGCCAACTGAAACGCCACTATAGAAGATGCGAGACTCATCTTAAGTTGGCCTACATCTTTTTTTAACGGTATTATATAGTCCCTTTCAAAAGTGGCCGTGCTATGCGTAAACGTATTCCGATCAAAAATCATCATCATGAAATTCAACTCATCGCCCAACGCTCCATGATCGGTTTGGGTTTCTGCGTGATGCTCATTCTGTTACTAGCGTTGCGGCTTGCATATTTGCAATTGTATAAACACGATATGTACGTGACCATGTCCACCAAAAATTGGCTCGATTTGATCCCAGTAGAACCCACGCGAGGCCTGATCTACGATCGCAATGGTAAACTTCTGGCGGAAAACATACCCATTTTCAGTTTGGAAATTACGCCATTACAAGTCAAAAATTTGAAAAATACGCTGTCTGAATTGAAAAAAATCGTCACCCTGAATGACAATGATATCTCTCAAGTTTACAAACAATTAAAACAGTTACGTCGATTTGATCAAATACCCTTAAAGTTACGTCTCAGCGAAGGTGAAGTAGCACGCTTTACTGAAAATCAACATCGCTTCCCAGGTGTCGCCATCAAAGCGCGTCTCATGCGGCGTTATCCCCAAGGTGCTGTTTTCGCACATGTACTAGGTTATGTGGGGCGTATTAATCCCCAAGAGCTCGCTGATATTGATCAGATCAACTACAGCGCCAGTCATTATATTGGCAAACTTGGCATCGAAAAATTTTACGAGTCTGAACTACACGGCAAGGTCGGCTATGAAGAAGTCGAAAATGATGCCAGTGGCAAACCCTTGCGCGTCTTAAATGAAATAAAGTCATCGCCTGGAAAAAACATTTATCTGAGTATTGATAGTCGCTTGCAATTGGCTGTCGATCACGCTCTTGGTAGCGCTCGTGGTGCTGTGGTTGCGATCCAACCCGCGACCGGCCAAGTGCTCGCCATGGTGAGTAAGCCTAGCTATGACCCAAATCAATTTGTAGTTGGGATGAATCAAAAAGATTTTCAAGCCCTACAACAGTCGGAAGACCGGCCACTTTACAATCGTGCTGTACGCGGACTGTATTCTCCTGCGTCGACGATTAAACCCATTCTTGCGATCAAGGGTTTAGACACCGGATTCATCACGCCCGACTATACCATGGTGGATCAAGCGAAGTTTCAATTGCGTAATAATTCACATCCCTTCCACGATTGGGCGCGTCAAGGTCACGGGGTGGTCGATGTTAGCAAAGCGATTACATCGTCTTGTGATATCTTTTTCTATGATCTCGCCAACCGCATGGGCATTGACCATATGACCGACATCTTAAATCAATTTGGCTTTGGTGCTGCCACGGGGATTGATCTCGATGATGAATTAGTCGGCGTGGTACCCACCCCCGCGTGGAAACAAAAAACCAAAGGCATGAGTTGGTACGAGGCAGATACCATCCTAGCCGGTATCGGTCATGGCTACCTACAAGTCACCCCATTGCAACTCGCCATTGCCACCGCAACCATCGCTAACCATGGACAACCCTTCATGCCCTATTTGCTACTTGCTGAGCAAGCGCCCGGCGAGGCTTATAGCCCGGTGGCACCGATCCCACTCAATAACATCGAATTACAAAACAAAGCATATTGGGACATCATCATCAAAGCCATGCAAGATGTCGTCGCCGCAAAAGATGGCACAGCGCACCGTGCTTTTGGTCGCAATTATACGTACAGTATTGCCGCTAAAACTGGTACAGGCCAAATTTCTAAGCGTCGCAACCCTGACGAAGAAGACAATCAAGACTATCTACCTGAAAGATTGCGTGATCACCATTTATTCATTGCCTTCGCACCGGTAGAAAAACCACAAATTGCATTGGCAGTGGTCACCGAAAATAGTAACGCCGCAGCAAAAACTGCAAGACAGATCTTTGATTTCTATTTTAATTCGATGGCAAGCAACGCAACGTCACCTTCGCGTGACAACGCAACAGTGTACGCATCGCACGATCATCCTTGAGGACCTACGCATGCTGATAGACGGTTACATTGCAAGATTGAAAAAAAAACAACAAGACACACGCTATCGCTCTTTTTGGCAACTCATTCACATTGATATTTGGTTGCTATTAGCCTTATTACAACTAAGTGCAGTGGGACTCATCATTCTCTATAGTGCCAGTAACCAGAATTGGCATGTGGTTGAACTGCAAATTGCACGCTTCATGATTGCCTTAGGGATTATGTTTTTGTTTGCGCAAATCACGCCCGCCACGCTGCAGCGTTCGGCACCTTTCATCTATGCCATTGGCTTAACGCTACTTATCGTCGTTTTAATCATTGGGCATATTGGCAAAGGTGCGCAACGCTGGTTGAATTTCGGTATTATTCATTTTCAACCCGCTGAAATGATGAAACTCGCCATCCCTTTATTGTTGGCATGGTACTATCATCAAATTCCATTACCCATCAATTTCCGCTCTGTGCTGACCGCTGTTCCCATCATTTTCATTCCAGCGCTCTTAACGGCAAAACAACCCGATTTGGGGACAGGCATTTTACTGGCTATTGCAGGCATCAGCGTTTTATTTTTAGCAGGCTTATCACAGCGTTTCATCATTTCCACCCTCGCTGCGTCAGCCGTTTGCATTCCCTTCGGCTGGTACTTACTGCATGATTACCAACAGCATCGCATCCTGACGTTTTTAAATCCTGAGCGCGACCCGCTAGGCAAAGGCTACCACATCATTCAATCCAAGATTGCCATCGGCTCCGGGGGCTTGTTTGGTAAGGGTTGGTTGAATGGTACCCAATCTAACTTGCACTTCCTGCCAGAACGTTCCACGGATTTCATTTTCGCAGTCTGTGGGGAAGAGTTTGGCTTTATAGGCAGCTTCATCCTTATGGTTGTCTTCATGTTAGTTGTCATTCGTGGCATCACCATCACGCTGAATGCACAAGACACGTTCTCTAGGCTATTGGCTGGCAGCATCACCTTCAGCTTCTTCGTGTCCTTTTTTATCAACATGGGGATGGTCACCGGCGTCCTACCTGTGGTGGGTGTCCCCCTCCCTCTAGTAAGCTATGGTGGTTCATCAATGGTGACGATGATGGCAAGTTTCGGTATTCTGATGTCTATACAGACACACCGAAAACTGGTCACTACATGATAAGGACGCTCAATGCTGCGACTATTTAGGATTGCCGTTTGTTTACTGATACTAGCCCACTCAACCCTCGTCCAAGCGGAGACACCCTTTGTCAAACGCCCTGATGTGCAGGCGTTTATCAATCTGATGGTGAAAAAACACCACTTCAATCGCGGTGAATTGCTCACCCTGTTCACCGGGGTGAAGCTACGTCCTCAGGTCATTCAGCACATTAAAAAACCGTTGGAAAAAGAACCTTGGTACAATTATCAATTATTATTTGTCAACGAATGGCGAATCGCGAATGGCGTCAAGTTTTGGGACAAATACGCCAAAGAACTTAGCCGCGCAGAAAAAACGTTTGGCGTCCCAGCCGCTATCATTGTTGCAACCATCGGTGTGGAAACACGTTACGGACAACGCACGGGTGAGTTTCGTGTGATTGACTCTCTCTCTAACATCGCTTTCAGCGATATGCCACGTGCCAATTTTTTCAAAAGTGAATTGGAAGAATTCTTAGTCTTGACTAAAGAGCAACACATTGACCCAGCACAAATGACGGGATCTTACGCGGGCGCCATTGGCCAACCCCAATTCATGCCCAGCAGCTATAGACGCTATGCCATCAATTTTTCTAAATCCGGGAAAATCGATCTCATGCACAATGAAGTCGACGTGATTGGTAGCATCGCTAATTATTACCAAAAACACGGCTGGATTTCCCGCCAAACGGTTGCCGTCCCCGCCGCATTACTCGGTGATCGTTATCATTTCTTGATGCGCGATAACAAAGTACCGCCACCCTTAACCATTGCAGATTTACATCAATTTGGTGTTGTGCCTAAAACTAAAGTCAAACCTGACTCTTTACGCGTCAGAATTATCGAACTGAAACGCCACTACAATAAAGAATATTGGCTCGGCTTACATAATTTTGAAGTGATCAAACGTTATAACGCTAGTGACCTTTATGCCATGGCGGTATTTCAACTCAGCAATTTAATCACTGAGCGCAGGGGGCGCAGCACGCATGCTTAATCCTCCCGTGAATTACTCAGTGAGAATATCCTACCCCACCTGGCCCGCTATCTTTGTGTGTCTGGCATTCGCGTTGTTACTCAGTAGTTGTGCCACACCGGTTAAAAAAGACGGACCACCACAATTTTATGTGGATGAAACTCGTATCCCCAATGCGGTGCCCAAACCTGAGCCACTGGCTAAAACGGGCAATATGAAATCTTATACTGTGTTTGGTAAACGCTATCATGTCATCGCATCAAGTCGACATTATGATGAAGTAGGGATTGCATCCTGGTACGGCACTATGTTTCATGCACGCAAAACCTCTAGTGGCGAGCCCTATGATATGCTCGGCATGACGGCTGCGCATAAAACCTTGCCATTGCCCACATATGTAGAGGTCACTAATCTCGCCAATCAGCGCAAGATCATCGTGAAAGTAAATGATCGCGGGCCGTTTGCCCCTCATCGCATCATTGATCTCTCATATGTTGCCGCTAAAAAATTGGGGATGTTAGGACATGGGACCACACGCGTGAGAGTCAAAGCCATCAATCCCTACACCTATCACAAAGCCGTATTTCATGCCCAGGGTGGTACTTGGCGACGCGGTAGTGGCATTTATCTGCAAGTAGGCGCTTTCAAGATGCGCGATCATGCCCAACAGTTAAAAACTCGCGTCAGTGGATTAGTGAATGCACCTATACGCATCCTAAATCCTATACGTCATATTGGATTTTATCGGGTGCGTTTAGGACCGATCAAAGATATGAGCACTGCCAATGACATTTTAAAACGTTTAGACACGATCGGTATTAAGGCAAAGCAAGTGCGTGCCTAATCACAAATACCCATCACATTGATTAGCCAAGAGTACAAGGGGCGCTGATGCTACATCTTTTTTTATCCATCTTAGGTATCTTGCTTACCATTTTCTTTGTGATTGGCACGCATGAATACGCGCATTTTTTAGCGGCACGTTTACTCAATGTCAAAGTATTGCGATTTTCAATTGGCTTTGGCAAAACCTTAATACGCTGGCATGACAAACAGGGTACCGAGTATGTGTTCGCACTCATTCCCTTAGGTGGCTACGTAAAAATGCTCGATGAACGTGAAGGCGAAGTCGCACCCGAAGATCGACGCTATGCATTCAATCGCCAATCGTTTCTAAAAAAATTCATCATCGTACTCGCTGGCCCAGTGATGAATATTTTCTGTGCGTTGATGTTGTATTGGCTTATTTTTGTTATCGGATTTAATACCGTACGACCCATCATCGGATCAGTCACGCCCAATTCGATCGCTGCACGGAGTGGCTTACCAGCCAAACAAGAAATTATTGCCGTCGATGGTGATAACACGCATACCTGGACTGGCATTATGTTCCGCATGATCGCCCATTTAGGCAATCAAGATCAGATGACACTCACCACGCAAGATGCGCAACAACATCGAAGCACCTATACGCTCAACTTGACTCATTGGACAATAGATGCGCTCACCCCCGACCCACTGTCCAGCCTGGGTATCACCCCATACACCCCAGAAATACCACTAGTGATTGGTGTGATTGCACCAAATTCTCCTGCACTTAGCTCACCACTAAAAGTGGGCGATAAGATCCTCAGTATTAACGCTAAGCCGATGAAAACGTGGGAAGAAGTGATTCAGTATATTAACAAACATCCGGGCCAATCTTTGTCATTTCGTATTGAACGACATGGTGTAACACAAACGATTGCCGTGACCCTCGGCACTAAATCGCCATGGTTTGGGCAAAAAACCGGTTATCTAGGCATCTCACCTCAATTTGAATGGCCAGCGCAATTGATTCACAAAATTCAATATGCTCCCTTGGCCGCACTCCCCCATGCTTGGCATGAGATGATGGATTTAACTTATTTCAACCTGTTGTTATTCGGTAAAATGATCACCGGTAAGCTTTCATTACAGAGTTTAGGTGGCCCTATTACCATTTTCGAAAGTGCGGGTGATGCCTTAAATTCCGGCCTATTAGCCTTCATTAGCTTTTTAGCCTTCTTGAGTATTTCCATCGGGGTGATTAATTTATTGCCTATTCCTGGCTTAGATGGCGGGCATTTATTTATCTTTGCCGTTGAGGCTGTGCTGCGTCGCCCACTTCCGGAACAAGTCGTTTTCAATATGTATCGCGCGGGTTTCTTGTTGTTAATCTTTATACTCGTACAAGCAATGATCAATGATTTGCTTCGCTTATGATCAACGTCAAATGTCGTACCACACCCCTCGCACTTGATCGCTAATTCTAGGTATAATCACCGACCCCCAATACCTTGGGGGCGGAGAGCTTATGTCAGCCACCCTTCACATCCAAGATGCCCAGTTACGCTTTGGCGACAAAGTAGTCTTTTCACATATCAACATGGCATTGGCACCGAATAATGTCGTCGCTTTGCTAGGCCCGAGTGGCGCAGGTAAAAGCTCCCTACTACGTTTTATTGCGGGTATTTTAACCACCGGCGAGCAACAGGGACAGGTCTTTTTGAGCAATGGTCAGCCGCATACCACGCAAATCTCCTATATGGCACAAAACGATTTACTCATGCCCTGGTTAACAGTGAGAGATAATGCCCTGCTTGGCTTACGCCTGCGCATGCGCCGCCCACCCGCAGCAGCGATAGATCGCCTCATCACCTTATTACAAGCAGTGGGATTGCAGGATGCAGCGCATCTTTATCCACCCGAACTCTCCGGCGGCATGCGTCAACGTGTTGCCCTTGTGCGTACCTTAATGGCGGATAAGCCTATTGTATTGATGGATGAACCTTTTTCCGCGTGTGATGCCATCACACGCCACAAATTACAGACACTCACCGCAAGACTGCTGAAAGATAAAACGGTGTTATTCATCACGCACGACCCAGCAGAAGCATTGCGACTCGCACGAAACATTTATATTCTGCATGGGCAACCCGCGTGTTTAACACCTGGACCGACCTTACACACCGACACACCGCGTACCCTCAACAATGCGGAATTGTTACACTGGCAACCATTACTCTACACACAACTATGCCAAGCGGGAGATGCCCCATGTTAAGCATCCTCTATCGATTGGCTATCATCGTCGGTTGTCTGCTCCTATGGCAGGCCATCGTCACCTGCAACCATTTACCTGATTATCTCTTACCCAGTCCGTGGCAAGTGTTAACGACTTTTTACGCTGAACATACACTAATCCTGCAAGAATCTCTCACGACCCTGCAAGAAACCTTGCTCGGCTTTTTTCTTGGCATTAGTCTGGGTGCACTCGCCGCGATCAGCATGCGCTTTTGTCAACCCTTAGCACGCTGGTTAGTCCCGCTCTCTATTGTCAGTCAAGCGATTCCCACCTTTGCGATTGCACCGCTATTGGTGATTTGGTTGGGATTTGGCTTAGCCTCTAAAATTGCCACCAGTGTGTTGATGATTTTTTTTCCGGTGATGAGTGCGTTTTACGATGGCTTGCGACGTACACCGGTGGTATGGCTGGAATTGGCGCAAACCATGCAAGCTAAACGTTGGTGGGTCTTTTGGCGTATTGCGCTGCCCGCTGCACTCCCACAACTTGCAACCGGTATACGCATTGCTGCCGCCATCGCGCCCATTGGTGCGATTGTCGGTGAATGGGTGGGCTCAAGCCATGGCTTGGGATTTTTGATGTTGAATGCTAACGCACGCATGCAAATCGATTTAATGTTCGCGGCATTGTCCGTCATCATCGTACTAGCACTGCTGTTATATATCAGCGTCGATTTTTGTTTACGTGAATTGATTTGGTGGGAAAATAAATAATGAGGTTATCGATGTTACCACGTTTTTTGTCAACCATTGCGCTTGTACTATTTAGCCTCAATGTACACGCAGCGAGCGCGCCCTTAAAACCACTGACCGTCATCCTGGATTGGTTTCCCAATCCAGATCATGCCCCCTTGTATGTCGCGCAACAACAAGGTTATTTTGCACAACATGGTTTGACTGTTAAACTCATTGCGCCTTCAGATCCTAATGATCCTCCCAAGTGGGTTGCAGCCAAACAAGCCGATGTTGGCATCACTTATGAACCTCAATTCATGCAACAAGTGGATCGTGGTTTACCATTAATTCGTTTTGGTTCGCTCATCAATCACCCATTAAATTGCTTGGTGACCTTAGAAGAATCGGGCATCCACACTTTAGCGGATCTCAAAGGCAAACGTATTGGTAGCGCGCATAGTGGTGGTCTTAACCATATCATGCTAGATGTGATGCTTCAAAAAGCCAAGTTAAGTAGTCAAGACGTAACGTTAATCAATGTACGCTATAATTTGACACAAGCACTTTTAACCCATCGTGTCGATGCGGTGACTGGCCTAAATCGTAATATCGAAGTACCACAATTAAATGCCACCCAGCATCCTGTGCATCTATTTTTACCAGAGGATAATGGCATTCCCACCTATGACGAATTAATTTTTGTGACACATCAGGATGAAGCACATGATTCGCGTTTGCAGGCATTTTTAGCCGCACTCAAAGACGCAGTGATTTATCTCAAGGCACATCCCAAACAAAGTTGGGCAGCATTTGCAAGCGAGAATCCTGCGGCCAACAATGCTGTCAACGAACGCATTTGGTCCGCAACCATACCTTATTTCGCAGCCGATCCCACCGTTTTTTCACACGCACAGTGGGAAAAATTTTCACAATTCATGCTCGCACATGGCTTAATCAGTAAAAAACAAGCGCTCTCGCGTTATGCCATCACTTTGGCATACAACGACACACTAAAAAAATAAGATCCAATTGAATGCTGCTGCTGATGGGCTTATCATAGTGCGCATAATTATCAGTATCTATTTGCCACGAACACACAACTTGCGAGCGCCGCAGTATAAGGATCAACATAATGACTGAAACGATGGCATTAATTGGTTTAAACCTAGTCATTTTATTTATCTTAATGTGTCATTTCACCAAACAATTGATTAATGACGCTCAAAATAAAACCGCGCGGCAACAATTGGCGCAACAGCTTGCGCAGTTAGGCCAACAAAGTGTGCACAGCGAACAACAATTGCGTGAAGCGCTATTGGTCAACTTTAACCAAGTGCAACATGCCATCATGGAAAAATTGAATGCAGCGCGTCTTGAACAAAATGAACATACCGCGCAATTCAAAAGTGAAATCCAAGCTGCATTTGCAGCCCATCAAACACGTTTTGACGAACGCCAATTAGAATCATTTAAAATATTGCACGATGCATTGCAGAAAGGCACAACCGATAATCGCCAGCAAATCAAAGAATTTTTGTTGGACTATGCCAATGAAATCGGCAAACGTGTGGAACATCTTACCACCACCACAGAAACCAAACTCAAAGAAATTAATCATCAAGTCGAAAAGCGCTTAGCTGAAGGCTTTGAGAAAACCAATGAAACCTTTGGTGATGTGATCAAACGCTTGGCATTAATCGATGCCGCCCAACGCAAAATTACCGAACTCTCCAACAATGTGGTGAGCTTACAAGAAATTTTGAATGATAAACGCTCACGTGGCACCTTTGGCGAGGTGCAATTATCGGCATTGATCCGCAACATGATTCCTGAACAGCATTTTAGTTTCCAACATTTGATGAGCAATAATAAACGCCCCGATTGCATGTTGTTCTTACCCGAACCGACTGGGCATATTGCTATCGATGCAAAATTTCCGCTAGAAAACTATCGGTTGTTGATTGATTCATCGCTTAGTGACATCCAAAGGCAACAAGCAGAACGTCAATTCAAACTCGATATACGCAAACATATACACGATATTGCCGAGAAGTATATCGTTCCCGGTGAAACCACTGATGGCGCCGTCATGTTCATTCCCTCTGAATCAGTGTTTGCTGAAATTCATGCGCACCATAGCGAGTTGGTCGATATTGCACACACTTCTAAAGTTTGGATGGTCTCCCCCACGACGATGATGGCGATCCTCACCACGGCGCGCGCGGTACTTAAAGATGCCGCCACTCGCAAACAAGTCCATGAAATACAAAAACATCTGGGAATGCTAGCCACTGACTTTGAACGCTTTCAACTTCGTATGGATAATCTGGCCAAACGTATCGCCCAAGCGCATTCAGATGTGGAACAAGTGCATATTTCCTCACGTAAAATCTCACAGCGCTTTGTACAAATTGAGCGTGCCGATTTAGAAGAACTCAACCTCGATACGCCCTTGACGATCTCAACCCAGACCACGGTCAGCGAACCAGCTTAATATCAAAGGTGTGTGCATACTCACCTCTTGAAATATTTAACAAAGGCCATAAGATATGGCTATGGCCAGCACGGTCAACCCACCCCCGTTGAGGATTAATGCTTTCAGCAGGGCCTTTAAACCCATTGGAGGATTGCAAATGAGAAAAAAAACACACTATTATCACACCCTCTCTGCCATCTTTGTTTTGGCAATGTTTGCACACTCAGAGAGCGGCTTTGCTAAAACAATCAATCTGTATGATCAGCCTAAAGAAGACAGCAAGATCGTTGGCAATATTGATTTAGCCGTGGGACTCATTAATATCTATGTACCCAAAGAAGGCGGTTGGGTCAAAGTAGGCGATCCGCGCAACGGCAACGTGGGCTGGGTTAAAACAGGCGAGTTGGGCAATACACCACTGACTTACAACGTGACTAATAGTAAGGACGGGGTAAACAGCTACCACATCATCCAGTACGGCAATTCGAAACCTTATACGCCAGAGCAAGTCAAAGCAGCAATGGCACAAATGCAAAAGCGCGAACAAGCACTCGAACGTGATATGCAACTCATGATGCATGATATGTTCGCGGATATGCATGGCTGGATGCATATGCCGATGTTCATGCCAGTATTAGTTGTCCCCGAGAAATCCCTGCAGCCAGCGCCATCGTCGGCAAAAGCGCCTGCGGCAACGACAACACCAACGCCCCCCTCAACACCAACCCCACACTAACATGCAATGATAAAACATGATCATGCATGTGCTGACTGTTAGACTCAAGTAAGTTCCTTAGCAAAACGACAGTTCGGGTGACGTCACTAGCACTCACCCGAACTGTATGTTTTCATCAAAATGCCTTTGTGGCTTGATACCATATACCATCACCATAGCGCGTAGCACTGAGTGGCGCATGTTTCAGGTGGTATTCATGTTCCACCTGAAACACCTATTTTGCCTTAGGCAAATAATCTTAATGGCGAGGCAACAAAGCGATTAATGGTTAAATGCTAAACGCGGCGATGGCGATGGCGATGGGGCAGCCTCATGTTGGTTCACATAGGATTGCGCTTCAATCACTTCTTGCTTGGATGCCTTGGATTCGTTGGCATGTACCATAGAACTCGACACTGGTATTTTATCCGTAGCAGCTGGTGTCATCACCCCACCGAGCGCGCTGTGCAAGCTCACCGTGGTACTACGTTTACTCACTAACCCTGTGGTATCTTTAGGCACAAAATAAACGTGACCTGTCCCATCTAACTCAGGCGTCCTATCTGCCAGCATATCGCGTTGAGCAGCGATACGTTGCACATTACCTAATGACTCACCCATGGATTTGCCCGAATCAAAGAAAATCTTCGCCCATTCTTCGGGTTTACCAAATACCGTTCTATTGATATAGGGTAAGTAGTGCGCTCTTTCCACTTCTTTCATGAGCGGCATCAACAATTCGTTTTTGATTTCTAATCCCTTCGCGACAACATCCGCGTTCGGATGACGGATGGCAAATTCAAATAGATAGTTGGTAAAATATTTGGTGATGTTTTTGAATGACCATATCTCAATTTCCTTCGCTAGTGCTGCTTTTTCAGAAGGATTTAAGAATTTGGCGCTATCTTGATTGGCTAAATCTACTAAACCAAAGCGATTACGAAAATCACACACAATTTTCCCATAATATTTATCATCCAAATCTTTGTTGATCTCATGACTCAACAATAAATCCGTCCAAATGGGATATTGATTTTTGTGACCCACGACTTGCCAAGTTTTACAAAAAACAAAATGATCCGTGGAATCATACAATCGTTGCTCATCCAAAATGATCAATGCTTGTTTAACTTTTTGTGATGAATCACCCTTCATTTGATGCCACTGACTTTCCTCTAAGCTACTCAGTTCTTCGGTCAATAATGCATTCATTTGTGGATTATGGCTTACCCCACGTAATATTTTTAGGATGTTGATATATATTTCAAAATATTCATTGTTCAAGGTTTCCAATTTACTTAATCCTTCAACAACAGCACGCAAACGCTCATCGACGATATTTAATTCTAAACGCACTTTATCAGTGAGTGCTTGTCTATCCACGGCATCTAAGCACGCACGTATCTGCTTGATGAAGTGTGTGACATCATGATGTTCTGTACTATTATTTATCGATGTCGGTATGGCTAATTGATCAATGGTGCCAAGAACCATGCCCACACGATTTTCAGCATCTAAATAGCTCGGATGCTTGATGACATTTCGAATCATTTGCATGATGGTATGGCAATCTTTAATCATCGTCGACCGAACTTCATCTATACGTTGTCGCAAGCTAGTGTCATCAATATTTTTTTTGATTTTTAGCATCAATTCACTCGGCTTGATCTTATGTGGATCTGAAAATAACCTGTGCCAATGTTTATTCTGTTTACTATATTCACCAAGGGCATTCTGAATTTTATTGCTGAGGAGGGTTAAACTTTTTGCATCAATATGATTGCGTGATCGCATACGACCGTGTCCTTATTTAGTTATTGTTTCACTGAGGAACACTATAAAGACAGATTATTAAGGAATTCTTAAATCACTGCCTAACTAGGTGTTTTAATTATATTTATTTGCCACGCTGTTAATGCGCTGAACATCTTTTAATCTTTTTTATTGTTTTGTGGCATTTTTTGAATAGCGTTTGTATAATGGCGAATACTTAATCACACATGTCTTCGAGGGGCTTATGAGGTATTTATGTTTACTGATCAGTATGCTGTTTCTCAATATGAACAGCTTTGCAACGCAATCAGATACAGCGAGCGCATCTGTACTCGATGAAATTGCTGCATGGCAAACAAAACATCCATTGCCATTGCCGCACGCGCAGACAAAAAAATGCGTGATCTATTATGCTGGCAAAGACTTAGCGCTCAAACCAGTGCAAACCGGTTACACCATCGTCTAAGGTTGCACACACATCATACCCAAGGGCATAGATAACCCCCATTCGTTATTTACTCATTTGAGCAGGATGGAGACGCTTTGCCACAGGCGCAAAAGTGCGTCTATGCACACGAGACGCACCATGTACATCTAAGGCGGCCACATGAGATGCGGTTGGATAGCCTTTATGCCCTGCAAAACCATAGGCGGGATAGTGCTTATCTAAAAACAACATGTAGCGATCACGCAATACTTTTGCCACAATCGATGCCGCACTAATGGATGCCTCTATTGCATCGCCACCTATAATGGCACGTGCTTCACACGGCAATAAAGGACAGCGATTACCATCAATGAGTGCAAGGCTAGGGGCATATTTTAATCCCGCCACTGCACGTTGCATGGCCAATAAGCTGGCTTGCAATATGTTGATGTCATCGATCTCTGCCACTGTCGCGCGCGCTACCGACCAGGTGAGTGCTTTTTCCCTAATCTCTGCAAACAAGGCTTCTCTTTTTTTATGACTCAAGGCTTTAGAATCCGCAAGACCGGCAATCGGGTTGTCAGGATTTAAAATAACCGCTGCCGCAATGACGGGACCAGCAAGCGGTCCGCGCCCCGCCTCATCAACACCCGCAACGAGCACGGATTTTAATATTTTTTTCACAACATCTTTTCCTTAAGCTATACGGTTGCTTGCTGGGTTTCCATCTCATGAGTATTCACGCATGATGATAAAACACTGGGCTTTTCTATCACGCGTTTAACGACAAATCTGGGTCGTTTACGCACTTCTTGATAAATGCGTCCCACATACTCGCCTACGATACCTAAGCCAAATAAAACAATCCCAATTAAGAAAAACAATATGGCAAAGAGTGTGAAGACCCCTTCAACCTCAGGACCCACAATCAAACGACGCATGAACAAAAAGACCACAAAGGCAAAGCTACCTAAGGCAATGAGTAAGCCTATCATGGTAAACATCTGTAAAGGAAACACTGAAAAGCCAGTGACTAAATCAAAATTGTAGCGAATGAGTTTGTAAAGGTTGTAACTTGAATTACCCGCACTACGCTCCGCGTGCGCCACACCTACTTCTGTAGGATTTGCCGCATAGGTGAGTGCCAACGCCGGGATGAACGTCGTACTCTCGCCGGTGGAAGCCATCAAATCAACGATGTGACGACGGTACGCGCGCAGCATACACCCTTCATCACGCATGATTAATTTAGGCATCATCACTGCGCGCATGCGATTGTGCCACTTCGATACTTGCAAGCGCCACCAAGAGTCTTGACGATCTTCACGATAGGTATTGATGACATCATGACCTCTCTCGATCGCTGCCACGAGTTTAGCAATTTCTTCCGGTGGGTTCTGCAAATCAGCATCCATCGTAATGACAATTTGGCCACGAACACGCTCAAAACCCGCCATAATGGCCATGTGCTGCCCAAAATTACCATTGAATTCGATCACCCTCACAACATCAGGATTGCGATCATGTAACTGTTGCAAGATGTGAGCAGATTGATCCGTGCTACCATCGTTGGTGAGAAGGATTTCATAACGCTGCCCCAGTGCATTCATCACTTTCGTCAAGCGAGTATATAATTCTTCCAGCACCTCTTGTTCATTATGAACGGGAATAACTATGCTAATATATGGGCTCTGTGTCATATCAAACCTTAAGAACATCGAAATGGGGTTAATCTTTGCACAGGACAAGATTTACGAATGATTCACGCATCGTGTCAGCCTACGAATTTTTGTCCTGTGCAAAGAGGGTTAATAGTATAATACTCTCACTTTAGATAACAGTACTGCGCCTATGAACAAGCAAATCATTAAAGAAATTTTTAGCCGCTTGCAAAACGCCAATCCTAAACCTACGACAGAGTTAGTGTATGACAATGTCTTTGAACTCTTGATTGCAGTGATACTTTCTGCGCAAGCTACCGATAAATCTGTCAATAAAGCCACAGCATCCCTGTTTAAAGTCGCCAACACGCCAGAAAAAATGTTGAAATTGGGCGAAAAAAAATTACTCAACCACATTAAAAGTATCGGGCTCTATAAAACCAAAGCCAAAAACATTATCGCCACCTGTGAACGGCTCATGACTGCGTTTAACAGCCAAGTCCCCGATCAGCGTGAGGCGTTAGAATCACTACCCGGTGTGGGACGTAAAACGGCTAATGTCATTCTGAATACTTATTTCGGCCAACCAACGATTGCCGTCGATACGCACATATTCCGTGTCGCCAATCGTATCGGTCTTGCGCATGCCAACACACCACGTTTAGTGGAAGCGCAATTAGAACAAATCATCCCTACCATGTATTTGCAAGATGCTCACCATTGGCTTATTTTATTGGGACGCTATGTGTGTATTGCTCGCAAACCCCGCTGCCCTGAATGTATCCTGCAAGATCTGTGCGAATATACTAATAAAACTAAAGCAGCATGAGGTAACCATGTACACTAATGATCGCGATGCCTATAGACAATCATTTTTTATTACCTGGCAAAAACACCAAAAAGGTGCCACGCTGACGCCAGTTGAAAAGCAGATGGCGGAAATAATCCAACAACATCCAGAATATCATGCATTGCTGACATCAAGTGATTTGTGTCAGCATCAAGAATTTGCACCTGAAGAAAATCCGTTCCTACACATGAGTTTACATATGGCTATTGTGGATCAATTACAGGTGAATCAACCACGAGGCATCACCACGCTCTATCAGGGATTACTCACTCAAATGCACAATGCCCACGAAACACAACATCAGATGATGCAATGTCTTGCCAGTGTCATGTGGCAAGCGCAACAAGCTGGTATACCACCCGATGAAAATGTTTATTGGGATAAATTGCAAACGCTCAAAATTACATAGCAAGATTTCCGAGCACAGAAAAACGCACCGCGCACCTGCACAAAGCACCTGCACAAAGCCATGATCATTTTTGTCGTGTACAGTGCAATCAACACCGCAGATTCTTCAATTTAATACTACCTTAAGTAGTATCACATATACTCACACCCAAATTATTACAATAATTAAAGGGTTGCTAAATGTTTGCACATAATCAAAACACCGTCCAATTCCAAGGATTAACGCTACATTTTCGCAATCGCACAGACCCCAAGGATAATAAGCACTATGTCACAACATCCTATGTTATAGAGGGGAAAAAAGATCAATTCGTTTACGTAATAGAACGCCAACCCAACAGCAATATAACCGAACATTTCTTTGAAAAATTCAAACCTGAACGTGCCAATCAACATCATCTATGCGTCATCAATTTTCAATGTGAATCCGGTTCAAGTATCTATCTGCCTGCAGGTTATAAGTGCTATGTGCTAGCGCAAAAACCAGGCGTCGCTATCTATGGACAACATGAAGGATTTGAGGATGAATCAAAGTTAGAAATTTTTGAAACAATACCAACAAAATCAGGCCAAGATCAAATAAAGCCGTTACCAGATGGAACCAAAAAACTATCAGAACCAATTTTTTTACCACCGGATACCCATGGTAGTAAACGTAAACAAGATGAAAAAAGCCTTATTGAACTCACATTAACGATGAGTGACGAACCTTCAGCCAAGCGTAGTAGTACGAGTACGCCTGTCAAATCAACAGTGCCATCTCAATCATTTGATGCGAGGCCGATGTCATTATCCGATGGCAAAATAGAATTAACCAGAAATACGTCTACACATAAGCGTGCTTCTCAATTAGCAAGCAACCCATCAACAACGTCATTAGAAAGCGAGGTTCTATCAAAAAAAATTAAAACGAAGCAAGTAGTCTCTACAAGTAGCGTCACCACGAGATACACCAGTATTGCCGAATACGCTAGGAGTTATTGTAAAGAAAATAATGTTGATGAGTTATCAGAGAACAATATCAAAAATTTTTTAAGTATCGCTAGTGAATATAACAAAAAAAATAAAACAGCGGAAAATACAATACAATATTTACTGATTGACCTAGATAAATCATCACTAAATAAAGATAATTCTGAATGCCAAAATCTATTTGTGTTCATTATCAAATTGTTAGATTATATGAATACACACAAGAACAAAGCACGAGATAACGCCAATACCACCCGATATCTTTCAACGATACTTCATCGTCTTGGCAAGTTATGTAATGAGCATCGATTAGTATATCATACTAAAATAAACTACTCCCCTCCCATTCAAAAAATCCTAATACGTTTAGAGTCGCTTTCTGATTTTTGCGACGCACGTGACATAGCCAACGGCCTATGGGGGATAGCATACATAACTAACGCAGGGATACATTTCGATGAAACTGTTGCTAAATCTTGTGCCGCGTTACTTGCGATACTAACAAGATTCAAACCAACATCCCAGCATATTGCAATGAGTATCTGGAGTTTAGGGCGCCTCGCTGACGCAGGCTTCAAATTCGATGACAAGATCGCAAAAGACTGTTGCACATTGATCAAACAACTGCTCACTCAAAATCCTAAAGCACAAGAAATCGCAAATTGCTTCTGGAGTTTAGGAAAACTAGCTCAAGTTGGTGTTAAATTCAATGAAACATTCGCACAACCCTGTGCGTCACTATTTATAAAATTACTAGACACAATGCCTAACTCTACAGATATCGCACATAGCTTTTGGGGGTTAGCTCGATTATCTGAATATGGCATGCATCTGAAGGATGACATTACCAAGTACATCGAAGAGCTACTAGGAAAATTAGAGATAAAAAAAATGACTTCTCAAAATATCTCTATGATATTTTATGCCTTGGGTCAGTTCGCTGAAGCCGGCATCAAATTCAAACATAGGGATATCATTGCAAAATACTGTGAAATGTTGCTGCAACAATTATTGATACAAGATCCCAAGACGCAAGAAATGGCTAATACGATGTTGGCATTGGGAAAACTTGCTCAATCTGGAATTTCATTGAGCAAGCCTGTCATCGATCATACTTCAATATTAGTAGTAAAATTACTGGAAAAAAATCCCAACACGCAAGACATCGCTCATTGTTTGTCTGGGCTAGGCCGCTTAGTTGATGCAAAAATTGAACTCGATGAAACAGTTCCCCAATATTGCAAAGCATTGTTGACGATTTTATTAGTTAAAGAAAATAAACCCAACGCGCGAGATATCGCTGACTGCATATGGGGATTAGGGCTCTTAGCTGCAGTGCCCACTCTTCTCAGCGAACTCATGACAGAACAAATTGAAACTTTGCTGGTTCGATTGATAGATGAAAAAGCCAATGCCTATGATATCGCGTGTAGCATACACGGTTTAGGCCGTATGGCTGAAGCTGGTGTTTTCATGAAATCATCGTTTTCTATATACATCGAAACACTAATAGAAAAATTACTAAAAATGAATGCCGATTCCATAGACATTGCTGAATGCTTTTTGGGTTTAGGACAATTATCCAAAGCAGGCATTCGCTTCAGCGAAGTAGTTGTTCAACAATGTGAAATATTGCTAACGCAATTAGCAGCAAATAATGCTAATACACACAACATTGGTAATTGTTTTTGGGGATTGGGGTGCCTTGCTGACGCTGGCGTGCAATTCAATGAAACAATTGCTAATCACTGCGAAGGTCTACTAGAGCAATTACTGCAGCCAAATGTTCAACCTCAGGAAATAGCTAATACCTTCTGGGCATTAGGTCGCTTATCGATAGCTGGCATACGATTCAGAAAGAACGTTGCAATACATTGTGAAACTTTATTAAAAGAATTAACGGCAGAAAAATTCGCAAAAAACTTAAACACTATTGATATCGGTACAACCCTATGGGGTCTAGGACGTTTGGCCGAAACTGATCTTCATTTCAACGATACATTCTACAAGTATGTTAATGATTTGTTTGCACGATTGGGTACAGTGGACGCGAGTTCTCAAAATATTGCCAATAGCTTGTGGGGTATTGGTAATATACTGCTTTATGCCAAACCATCGTCTGGCATAAACGTAACAATAATGGACCATATTCAATTAGCACTAATAGTATTAACAACTAAAACCACAATCAATGCCGCTGCTATTAGAGGGAGTTTAGAAGGGATATACAACATAACGCAATATTGGCTAAAACATGGGGCGCTTCAAATCAATAATGAACCGTTTAATAAAAGTTTGTTGCGCCTCATTGACGATAGCATCATCAGTGTGAGTCGCTCAATCAAACAAACATCACGCGCTATTGATCAATTATTTAAAACAATCTATCTAGTCAAACAATACTCATTATCTCCAAAAAACATCAATAAATGTATATCATACATTCGTTCTCTCTTAAAACAACGGCTGTCTGAACATCAGGTGGATCGCCTGCAAACTGTAATTGATCTTCTAACGCTTCATCTTGATAGCACGACCATTGCAGAATTTGAAGCTATAATTGAGACCAAACTCTCAATTGCGAGGTCAGCTGCTGTATCATCAACTTCCATAAACGCTGACAAACAAACCACAGCCGCATCTGTTGCTTTACCCTCTCCTGTGACAACGCCACAAATGAAATCATTAGGGATACCCGTCCCCGCGATCGACGCACCTAAGCGTGACTATAAAATTTTTAATATCCGTGAAAAAAGCGGTATTGATGCTTTAGAAAAACATGTACGTAGCACACAAAAAGACAGTTTTACTTACGATCGCGACACCAACAAAAACCGCGGCAAGAATCTTAAGCTATATGCAGCCGAAGTGGCGCTCTTAGGTGGACAACTGGGTATATTTGCCGCTGACAACATAGATGAAGTGAATAAAATCATTGCAGTATATGCTGGAGAACGTTTAGAACAAGTTGACCTAGAAGGCACCAAAGAAGACATCGAAAAAAGTGCTTATTACTTTCAATTAGGTGAGTTATACCAAGGAAAAGGTACTGTCATCGATGCCAAACGTCTAGGTGATTTCACCCGAATGGTTAATGGTGCACAAATCCCCAACATTAAAACCAGTGAGGAAACTTATAGAGGCGTCACCAATATCTATTTCCGTATACGTACACCCATACAAAAGTGGCAACAATGGTTTTTAGACTACGGTGATGATTATTTACCGAATGTGGATTTTCTCGTATTTTATATGCATACATCTGACAATTGGGAAACCAAAGAAGAACGCTTTACTAAGTTAAAATCTTTTTATCTGCCAGAAATTGTAAGCTTCGATCAAAAAACCTGCCAAGATTTACGCTTAAACGGTAATCAATTTGTGGTGCCCACCCTGTTCCGTGCCATCATGGATGATGATGTGGCTGCACTACAAAAACAATTAGCACAAGCTAATTTACCGCTAGAAGAAATGCTTGCTTATGCGTGCAATGACCAAGAACTACTCCCTTATGCAGAACAACAACATCTCACGCCACTGATGCTCGCGTGCTATTTGGGACGAGAAGCGTGTATCCGTGCCCTAGTCAAAAGTGGTAGTGATGTACACCGCTGTATGCTAGTCGCGGGCTGCAATGCACTGAGCTTATTGATACAAGGTCGTGCTGAAACCGCACTCGTCGAAAAAATCGCTCTTGAATGGCTCAATACTAAAGATGAGATTTTTACGAGTGACTTATTCACACGTGACAAAGATGAATTAGGCATCCTCCATTATGCCATACAACGTGGTTCAGCACGCTTAGTGGATGCCATCCTCGCTAAAGCAGACAGTGAAAAAGCGGTGCGCTTAATGTATGACCGAGACGAAGATAAGCCTATGCATGCCAATCTGGAAAGCACCATTTTAAATAATCAATTTGATATTTTAGAGGTATTGTTCAAACACATCCCAGCAACATTACTGCGTGAATATATTAATGAGGGTTGGATTCTAAGTGAGAACACCATCAAACAGCTGAGTACCACTCAGTTATCACAATTGCAATCTGTTATTCAAAAGTATCAACATAAATGCCGTGGCACCGATGTACTCACGCGAATCCGTATCAGTGATAAAGCAGAAAAATTTGAAATTAACTTGACGGAAACTAAGGATAGAACAACCTTAAATCCTCGCGTGACGCCGCTATCGTTATTTCCACAAGAAAGGGGTGATCAAAGCATGACAACTGTACAGCCGAAGGAACGAACTCCTACGAATACCAAACGCAACGGTTGCGAGTAACGTTGTACACGACAAAAAGCGCATCATGCGACGAGCAGTAGGGTCATTCATGACTTATGGACTTATAAGAATTCTGTGATACAAAGACTGTAATCTACGCAAGAACCACGACAGATTAGTCTAAAACAAGAACACTCATTGCTTTGCTAGCAAAAGAGTTAAACATTGTAACACCTACTGCTGTCGCACAATTTCTCAAACGGGATCACTCTTGGTTAATAAGATCTATTAGTCTATTTTCTTATGATAAAAATAGTTATATAGAAATAATTAAACTTAAGCAAGTTTTGCTAAATAAGTCCATAAGTCATGCATGACCCCGTATCCATATCCTCTCAAAAGCTGTTAACTTTGGTTTATCTTAAATGGTAATATTTATAGTAGGTATATTTTTATAAGGAGTGAAAATGTCAAATCTATTTAATTTAGACGGCAAAGTGGCTTTTGTCACGGGCGCTGCTTCAGGCATTGGCTACCATTTTGCTTTAACATTGCTAAGAGCGGGCGCTTATGTGATTGCCTCGGATATAAATGAAGAATCATTAGCCCCACTAGCAAGTGACATGCAATCAATCAGCAATCAATTCATGCTGCTAGGGATGGATCTAACAGAATTCAGCAAAATTGATGGCTATATTGCAAATGTGGTTAAGCAGACCAAACATATAGACATTTTAATTAACAACGCTGGTGTCTTTATGCTAAAAGATCTACTCGCAACAACCGTCGAAGATTGGGATCACATCATGGATGTGAATGTGAAAGCTGTTTTTTTCTTATCACAAGCAGTGATAAAACACATGTTAACATACGGAAAAGGTGGCAGCATCATCAACATCACCAGTGACGAGACAACACGAACATTTAAAAACAATATTGTTTACCCAATATCTAAAGTCGCCCTACAACAGTTAACACGTGCTTTAGCGATGGAATTAGTGGATAAAAATATTCGGGTAAATGCTCTTGCACCGGGTGCCGTAATTACAGAGATGACAAAAACATTTTTCAACTCAAGCATTGCCAAAACATACATCGAGACAATACCGATAAAACGAGTTGCAGCCGTAGAAGAGCTTGATGGCGCACTACTATTATTAGCCTCAGATGCATCGTCTTACATGACCGGTACGACTATTTTTATCGACGGGGGTAATTCATGTCATTTTCAAAGCATCACGCTCTAGAGACTCATGTTTTGATGAGACATATAGTTCAATGCGTAGATCATTCCACTTGATTATGACAGGAAAAAGCTGAGCAACGCTCACAGTCTAAGCCTAGCATTCAAAATAGTGTGTATTTAAGTGTGGAAGTAGTTGTTCGCTAAAATAGGGATTTTGCACATGCCAAAATAACACCGTTGCCCCTAAATAATTTTTACTAAATTTATAAAAATCAGAAAATTGATAGCCATCTCCCGTTGCTGGATTTTTATAAGTGTTATCGGGTTCTTGAATTGCCATCACTGTTAACAACTGTCCTTTGTATTGACTGAAGAAAGGATAACTATTTTGCATTTGAGCATCCCTATATGGCAAAACATCTGGGCCACCCAATCCTATTTGATGATGGCTCGCATAAAAAAATAGCCTACTCATATAATGGCGATCATTATTCCATTCGCCAGGAAAAAAATTGACATACTGTATGACAATACTTTGATGAAATGCTTTTCTCAATGTGCCCATATTATCAAGCACTGCATTGAAATAACTATCAACAGTAAAATCTTGTGGTGGGTTATTCGAATCAAAATCAACGGCAGTCTCAGGTAAGTTTATACCGTAAATTCTTCCATCAAATTGAGCGGCCATTTTTTTAATTAGTAACTGAAATCGTTCTCTGACTGCAGGATCCCATACCCTAGCAACCCAACCGACCGTCATAGGTTTCCCCTCACCTGGAAAATCGTATTGCATAGCAACACCGCCGTGATAAATTTTATCTTCACGAATATAATCTGGCACGTTAAATACGGTAGGCTCGAAGGAACGATCTTGTAGCTGAATAAAAAGATGTTTATGGATATTTTTTAAGTAACGCAAATCCTTTTCAATCTGAGTAAAATCATAAACATCCTTTTTAGGTTCCAGCTGTTGCCATGAATAAATAACCTGAACCCCTGCCACACAAGAATTTTGCAATTCATATTTATGTAAACTTGGTTCATCACCTCCCAAAAACAGAAAAAGGTGAGGTAACTTGTTGTTTGCATGACAGGTTGCACTACTAAAGATTAAACAAGTTAAGCTCAATAATAATATATGAACTAAACTTGAGACTAGCTGGCTAGCTGTAAGTTGACGAGTGACGAGACAGCGAAGTCTATTGATCTGATGTCGATAAAAACAAACGCAACCTAGTAAAACTGGGAATGGCAGCATATGACTTAACATTATGTTTGACTGTCGAGTTGCGTCACCACACAACCCAACAGTCACTTACTGGAACAAATGAAGATAATATTTTCTAATAGAGAAACTATTATCTAGAAATAATAATCAAACTGGAACGTCAATGCATAATCTGACTTTCTTGTTTCATGACACACAACAGAAGTACATTGACCACGCACATCACCATCACGTACCTGGCCATTAGCATAATCACTTTGTGCATAGTTACGGTCACGACGGAATTCAATACTTTGTAAGGTATTACGCAATAAAGAAGTGTTGAACACGACCGAAGTACGCGTCAACGGCATCCCAAGTGACAGCGCTTGATGAGACTTGCCGAATCCGATACCAATCGCACTGGGCTTTTCATTCAAAATGTAAAATGAATAAGCTGCTTCAAGATCAATGGCCCAAGGACGTGCGCCCTTACCATTATAGGACATGTTATTGGGACTAAAGTGTGTCGCTGCAGTGACATATTCGAGAATGAAATCGATATGCTTAGCAAAATCAAACAAGGCATGAATGTTATAAGCAGGGACGCGATGCGAAATTTTCTCATTGAACGCAAAGCCATTACCCAATTGCATGCCGGTTGAATCTGCCAAATTTGCAATCCAACCACCACCGATATTGCTATTAAAATCGCCCTGAGACAGTGTGAAACCTAAATTGACACCACCTGTATTGATTTTAGTACCTGAACCAAGATGAGAATAGCCACGGTAGACATAGACAGCACCATAAAGGGCATCTTTGGATTGTTGTTGGAATCCAATCTGGAGCGCCCGCGCTTTAGTTCGCGCCAATAACTTCGGCAACGTATCACTAATCATGATGGATGAATAGGTACCGAAGGGAACGAAAAATTGTCCAAAGGTGCCATACACTGGCGATTGTACCAAATCACCGATGGTGATAAATGCGCGATTGACGAATAAGCGTGAATTAGCAATTCTAAAGCGATTATTCACCAGAGGACTGTTGTCGTAGTTGAAATCGACAAAGCCTAAGAGCCAATCACTTGGTCCTATGACGAACAAATCGAATGCGACAGTCGTCACATCCACATCGCTCGTATAAGGACGACCCGCAGGTTTGAACAAAGCCAACTGCGCTTCAATTTGTCCACTCAGCAATAAATGTGAATGATGCGGCTCTCTAAAAACATCACCACCCATGAAAGCTAATTGCTCGATGATATGTTTGCGAATGCTCAACAGTTGCAAATCCGTGTTCACACTTGGACTATTAATGATGAGATTAGAACCAGAATATTGTACAGGCACCCCCACATAGGGTCCGGTAGACACAAAAGCTTGTCCTGGGACATCGAGATCAAATGGCATGTAGGTTTGTTCTTCACCAATCAACCTAATTAAATCTTTACCGGACATTGGCTTAGGCATCTCGCTGTCACTTTGCGGCTTGATTTTGGTGGGTTGTGCACGCTCCGTAATCGCATGACTGCTTATTTTTTGAGACGCATGTTGATTAGCACGTAGATCACTGCCGGTGCTGGTGTGCGTTGTTTTGGCACGAAGAAATGTTTTCTTATCATCGATCACAGAAGAAGTCGATGAGGTGGCGAGTTTAGTTTTAAGAGCACTCAACTCTTCTTTCAGCATGGCCATTTGTGAAGATAGCTGTTCAAGCTGTGCATTTTTGGTAGATTCCTCTCCCAAAATAGGTTGAACGCAGAAACCCATCGCACAAAGGGCAATTGCCGCCCGCATCAACTGAGCGCGCATCGTTGATCTCCTTGTTTTGTATGTCGCGATCCAATTTGTTTAGCAATACTTGGATTTATTGAATTAAATGAGCGTTGCAAATTATCAAAAAGGCACCGTTAACTCAAGCAAAAAATGTGAATAGAGGTTCCTATAGGGATAAAGTAAGTCGTGAGAAATGCGATGTGAGAGCGATCTATGGATTCACATCTACTTGACGACTGGTTATACTAGGCCATGTAGGTTGAACCATCTTTCACATCTGGCGAGGCAGTCATCACCGCTTACACGAAGCACGCAGCGTAAGATAAGCAACGGATGGTCACAACAACACCTCGGCGGCGCGAGGCAGCAAGGTGTGTCACAGCACAAGGGAGGCAGGATGCCAAACTTCAAAAAGCTGAATACAAACAACCAGTTGCGCGTCTTTAGTGAAAACCACACCCCACATGCCAGCCTATACGCGGTCACCTGTCTCACGCGTTATCCCACCCGCAAACATCCCAACAGCGTGCGGTCCACACTAATATTAGATACGCAGAGGGCATCTCTATGAATGCGATGCTTAAGACCGCGCGCCTTAAACTAGCCAATCTCAAGGAACGTTTTTTTCATCGCACCACCCCAGCAGAAATTAATCTGATCAAAAGCACCAGATTATTTGATGATGTTGATGATAAAGTGTTTGCAAAACTGGTCAGCAACCTAGAATTAATCCATTACGCCAAAGATCAACTCATCTTCAATGAGGGTGATGAAGGCGACGCAATCTATATCATCAAATCGGGTAGTGTACGCGTGTTTACCAAAAATGGTGCTTTGGAGCACCCTATGACGCTTGCCAACCTCAAGGTGGGGGATTATTTTGGCGAACAAGCACTCATCAAAGAAGCAAATAAAACCCGTAACGCTAACATCGAAACAACGAGCGATACCACGTTGATTAAAGTTGGCAAAGAAATACTTGAGACGATACTGCATACCGATGGCAATCTCAAATTACAATTTAAGCAACGTGGTCGACAACACGCCATCGAATTTTTGTCGAAATTGTCACAATTTAGTGAAATCGAACATATTCTTACCCATGTTAATGCCAGGCTTGCTGAGTTTGATCGCGGACAATGCATTTTTGCACAAGGCGATGTAGCAGAAAATATATATATAATCCTCAATGGTAAAATTGAATTACTCATACCACGAGGCGATCATAAACCCTTACATAGCATTACTTTGCATAAGGGAAATATATTCGGTGAAGTAGGCGTCATTACGCAACAATCTAGAGTAGCCTCAGCCATCGCAGTGGATAACAGTAGTCTTTTGGTGATTGATGGTCAGGCATTCAAACAATATCTAGCACAGCATCCCACCATCAAATTAATGTTAACCGCTCTGCAACATACCTATCAATTACCTAAACAGGGCATCGTCGAACAGTATGTCATTCAAGATACACAAATGGGCTCGGCCATTGTAAATATATTTAAATTAGAAAGTGGTATTTCTGTCACTGCCGTCACCGCGCTGGCACAACCCACCTTCAATATGAAAGTAGATAATGTCAAAGCAGAGAAGCGCTATCACTATCATAATAATAGCATTGACATCAGCATCACGCGTTTACATCGACAACTCGTGGGGATTGAGCTGAGCGGTCATTGGGATGAACTCGAAGAAGCGTGTCACGCACTGCTCACACAACGAGAAATTGATGAGATGCATTTTTTACAATTTCATACGAGCGGTAAATTACATCTGACACGAGGGCCCATCACCACAGATGAGCTAACCGTTATATGTGCTTGCATGTCGGTGACACGAACAACATTACAAAACTGTATCGATCAGGGCATTGTTGATTTCGACCGCTTATGCCAACAAACCGGGGCATGCACCGTTTGTCAATCCTGTAAAAACAAAGTGCTTGAAATGCTTGGCCAGAGCGCGTGGCTACCAGCCACAATGACCTATCTTCATCATGAGAATGACGATGTCATTTCCTATCAAGTTAAACCCATCAGTTATCATTTCCAAGCATTTACGCCAGGACAACACATCATTATTCAAACACGTATTGGCGATAACTGGGTAGAACGCCCATATTTCATTTCCGATAAGATGGATAATGATACATTTCGTGTCACCATCCAAAAAGTGCCACAAGGTGCTTTGACTAGTTTGTTATTTTCACAACCTGAAGCCAATATCAATATTAATGTGTCGCAACCATTGGGTGAGTTCAAGTTGACAACCACGAAGGACGCAGATGTGCTGTGTTTTGTCGAAGGGATTGGCATGAGTGCTTTTATACCTTTCATCAAAGCAATCGTCGAACATCAACAACATATGCAGTTACATTATTTTGTACCGTCGCCCCGAGAAATATTATTCGCAAATACGTTAAACAAATTGAATCCTGCGTCCGCTATCGAGATCATTACCCACATCAGTCCTGATGACACACTAACGATGCCTCAACTACAAGCATGCTTACAATCGCTGGTGACGCCAAACATTTATATCTGTGGATCATCAACATTTACGCAACAATTCTTAGAGATGCTTAATGCATTAAAATATCCTTTACACAAAATTCACCACGAAGCATTCACCAATGCGGACGTGCCTCTTTCCACCAACCATTTCACGTATATGGGCTGACGACTATGACTGCCATACCCAATCTCATTAAAAAATATGATTGTTTTCTTATCGATATTTGGGGTGTATTGACTGACGGCGTCGAACTTTACCATGACGCGCTGGAGTTGTTAAATATACTCAAGGAACATAAAAAGTACATCGTACTGATGAGTAATACACCTACACTATCTGATGAGTTAGCCACGGCACTCACTAAAATCGGTATCTCACCCGACGAATATCATACACTCGTGACCGCGGGTGATGTGACTCGACATTATCTGTTGAACATGGGTTACGATAATCCGTATTATTTTCACGTAGGCAAAACCAAACATCCCATTCTTGCGAATACACCTTTTATTGAGTCAGCCACACTCGAAACCGCACAGTTTATTTTAATGACCGATGTGGCCAATGAAGATATGAGCGCCGTTTTCAAACTTGCTTTAGAAAAAAACCTACCCGTAGTGTGCGCCAATCCTGATGTGGCAATTTATAGAAAAAATGGTGAGAAACTCTTATGCGCGGGTCATCTGGCACGTGACTATGAGGCACAAAATGGGCGCATTATTTATTTCGGTAAACCCTATCCAGAAATATTTAAATACTGTTTCACTATCATCCCCACCTTTAAACGCGAAAAAATTGTAATGATTGGAGACAATGTGGAGACTGATATTCAAGGCGCCAAACGCCAAGGCATTGCATCGGTGTTAATCAATAGGAATCAACTCGCCTACAGTCAAAGCGATCATCACCCAGACTTTGTGATTCAATCATTAAGCGCGATTGCATGATGGGTAATATCATAAAACATTACCAAAACTCGCGGTGATAAAGGTAGGGTGGGCAAAAGCGCAGCGTGCCCACCATTTTATTGTTGCACCAACGTCGAATTGAATAGGTGCCTACCCTACCTATCTGAAAAATTATTGTCAGCTACAACACCACTGTCAATAGCATGCCTTCCGTCGCGAGATCATGCTAAACTTTCCCACTTAATTCCAACGGATATGTCGTGATGATAAAAAATTACTCAAAATTATTGGTCAAGGATTTGACTGCCGTCCTATTGGGCATTGCACTGACCTTTGCCTTTGCCCCATACAATATTTTCCCCCTCGCAGTCCTCGCGCCTGCAGGCTTATTGGCGCTATGGGTCGATGCCACCCCCAAGCGTGCATTAAGTTTAGGCTTTTCTTTTGGTTTAGGATTTTATGGTGCGGGTGTCTATTGGGTATTCATTAGTATTCATCGATTTGGCGATGTACCGAGTCCCCTCGCGGCGCTCATCACCCTCGGCATGATCAGTATTTTAGCGCTGTATCCCGCGGTCACGGGCTATATCCTCAATCGCTATTTTCCAGAAGAACAGCGCAAAATTCTTTATGCCTTCCCCGCACTTTGGGTCATCAGTGAGTGGGTACGTAGTTGGCTCTTTACCGGCTTTCCATGGCTATTTTTAGGGTACAGTCAAAGTAATACGCCGCTCAAAGGCTATGCAGCCATTTTGGGTGTTTACGGTGTTTCGTTAGCCGTCGTCGTTTCTAGCAGTCTTCTGCTGAATGCCTTGCGCCTCATGCGACAGGATCGCCATCACATCGCCTACTTACACTTACTCACCTGTCTTGGCATTTGGGTATTTGGCAGCGCGTTAAGTCTCATTCCATGGACAGAAGCCACAGGCAAACCCATATCCGTGAGTCTGGTCCAAGCCAATATTTCCCAAGCCATCAAATGGTCACCTGAACATTTGCAATACTCGCTCAACACCTATGACCAACTGACACAGCCACTGTGGGGTAAATCCAAGTTTATTATTTGGCCAGAATCTGCCGTCCCGCTTCCTCTCCCAGATGCACAAGACTATATCAATCAACTCGACAGCGCAGCGCAAGCGTCGCACAGCACCTTGATCCTTGGCATCCCCACGCAGGGCGCAAATGGCGAGTATTACAATGCCATCATGACACTGGGTAAGAAAAAATTATTTTATACCAAGCGCCACTTGGTCCCCTTTGGTGAATACACCCCGTTCGCCTCCTTATTGTCCAACTTGCTGAGATTCATGCAAATACCGATGTCCGATTTACAGGCTGGCAACGCGGTGCAAGCGCCATTTTTGCTCGACCAAGTCAAAATACTCCCTTTTGTCTGCTATGAAATTGGCTTTCCACAACTCGTGAATACGCAGGATAGCCATGTTGGCGCCATCCTGACCGTGACTAATGATGCCTGGTTTGGTGATTCTGCCGCCCAAGACCAACATCTACAAATGGCAGAGATGCGTGCACTTGAGTTAAGCCGCCCCGTATTATTCGTGAGCAATAGTGGCGTCACCGCCGTCATCGGGCCGGATGGTAATATTGATGCCGCCATTCCACCACACGTCCAAGCAGTGTTAACCAGTACATTGCAACCCATGGTCGGTATGACGCCATGGATGCGAAATGGCATGGAACCATTGATCTTTCTATTACTGTGGTTACTATATACCGCGAGGCGCAAAGAACGCATAACAAACACCACACGAGCGGCGGGCGAACCAGCCAAGGTACCGCAGCGCAACGAAACCTAGGATCTGTTGACGTGGCTGCTAGTGAAAAAAACGAGGCCATCGAGATAGTATGCACGCAAAATTGAGTAGAATAGCTGTCCTATTTGACGAAAATTTGCATGCGCGTTGGCCGATGCGACTCATGTTGCAGCTAGCATTGCCATAGTCAACAGACCCTAAATGAATAAACACGATATCAGCACTGACTGATTAATAACATTGAGCGAGAGTAGAATGGAAGAACATTACCACCCGCAAGCCCTAGAAACCCAAGCGCAACGCTATTGGCAAGAAAAAAAATGTTTCCAAGTGGTAGAAGACGTCAATAGAGAAAAATTTTATTGCTTGTCCATGATGCCGTACCCCAGTGGCAGCATTCATATGGGCCATGTACGCAATTACACCATTGGTGATGTCATCGCGCGCTACCAATACATGCATGGTAAAAACGTCATGCAACCCATGAGCTGGGATGCTTTCGGTCTGCCAGCAGAAAATGCCGCGATCAAACACCAAATTGCACCGGCTATCTGGACTAAACAAAACATCGAACACATGCGCGAGCAAATGATCAAGATGGGTTTTGCCTATGACTGGCAACGCGAGTTTGCCACATGCGACCCCACTTACTATCGCTGGGAACAATGGTTCTTTTTACGCTTGCTGAAAAAAGGCTTAGTCTACAAAAAAAATGCTGAAGTGAATTGGGATCCAGTGGACCAAACAGTCTTAGCCAACGAACAAGTTATTAATGGCCGCGGCTGGCGATCTGGCGCCTTAGTCGAACGTCGCGAAATTCCACAATGGTTTTTAAAAATCACTGCTTACGCTGATGAATTACTCAATGACATTGACCAATTAAACGAATGGCCAGAGCAAGTGCGTACCATGCAACGCAATTGGATCGGTCGCTCTGAAGGCGTCGAAATTAAATTCCCCGTCGCACAACACGACCCTTTAACTATCTACACGACACGACCGGACACATTGTTTGGTGTGACCTATCTTGCTGTCGCGCCTCAACATCCACTAGCATTAGCGGCGGCAGCCCACAACCCTGCACTCGCTGCTTTTATAGAGTCAACGCGAAACACTAAAACAGCTGAAGCCGATATCGCCACCATGGAAAAACTCGGCATGCCCCTTGGATTGCATGCAAAGCATCCCATAACGCACGAAGACATCCCCATTTGGGTAGCCAATTTTGTACTCATGGAATTTGGCTCGGGTGCTGTAATGGCAGTGCCGGCACATGATGTGCGCGATCACGAATTCGCGAAAAAATATCAGTTACCGGTGAAACAAGTGATTGCACCACCGCAGGACGTCGCTTGGGACATCCAGACGCAAGCCTACACCGACAAAGGAACGTTAATAGATTCTGGTGAATACACTGGTCTCACCTCCGATCAAGCTTTCGCTGCGATCGCCGAATTTATCACTGACAAACAATTAGGCCAACGCCAAGTACACTACCGTTTACGAGACTGGAGCATTTCGCGGCAACGCTATTGGGGTGCCCCCATTCCCATTATCAATTGCAGCCAATGCGGTACTGTGCCTGTCCCAGAACAAGACCTACCCGTGATGCTGCCCGAAGAAGTCGCCTTCAGCGGTGTCACCTCACCACTCAAAACACTGCCGGCATTTTTAAATACCACATGTCCTGTTTGCGGCGCGACAGCCACGCGTGAAACAGACACCTTCGACACGTTTGTAGAATCTTCCTGGTACTATGCACGTCTCGCTTGCAAACAACAAAACAAAGACATGCTCGATGGCCGCGCTAATTATTGGCTTCCCGTCGATCAGTATGTTGGTGGCATCGAACACGCGGTACTACATTTGCTTTATGCGCGCTTCTTCCACAAGCTGATGCGCGACGAAGGCTTAATCAATAGTGACGAACCTTTCAGCGCCTTGTTAACACAGGGCATGGTATTAAAAGACGGCGTCAAAATGTCTAAATCTAAAGGCAATGTCGTCGATCCACAACCGCTGATCGATAAATTCGGTGCTGATACCGTACGACTCTTTGTGATGTTTGCCGCACCCCCAGAACAAAGCTTGGAATGGTCCGACAGTGGCGTGGAAGGTGCCCATCGCTTCTTAAAACGTTTATGGGCTTTTGCTTATGAGAATGAAGCGCTCATCCAAAAACAAAACCGTCTGAGCGACACGAATCCTTTAGGAAGCATTCAGTGGGAAAAAGCGGATCGCAAACAAACAGAAATTTTCCGGCAACTCTACGAAATTTTAGAACAAGCAAAATTTGATTACGAGCGCCAGCAATACAATACCGTTGTCTCCGGTTGCATGAAAATGCTGAATTTACTCAGCAAACTTGCCCCACCAGCAGAAGGTGCTGTGGATATTCGTGATGTCGTCATTCATACCGGCTGCAGCCTGTTACTACGATTGCTCGCGCCCATCACGCCACATATTACACATCAACTCTGGCAAGACCTTGGCTATGACGGCATCATCTTAACAGCACCATGGCCACGCGCCAGCGCCATTAATTTTAAAGTCGACACGATCGAATTAGTGGTGCAAGTGAATGGCAAATTGCGTAGCCGCGTGCATGTACCTGCTGATGCTGATCAAGCCACCATCGAATCATTGGTCCAAGCGGATGCTAAAGTGCAACAAGCCATTGGTGAGCTGCCGATCAAACGTATCATTCTCGTACCAGGTAAACTCATCAATGTCGTCGTGGGTAAGTAGATGATCGCTTCACTACGCAAACTAATCGGCCTACTGGGCTGTTGCTTAAGCGTGAGCGCATGTGGTTACCATTTCCAAGGTCCCGTGCAGCTTGCGCCCCAGTTAAATCCCCTCTACGTGCAAGCGCCAAGCCCCTACGGGCAATTGGCGCAGAGCTTGCAGCAACTCTTAAAAGTCTCGCAAATAGCAGTCGCCTCTTCACCAGCGGGTGCAAGTGCCGTCCTCTCGATTTTACGCGACGACACAGTGCAACAATTGTTGAGCGTGAGCAGTTCACAACAAACACGTCAATACCAGTTGTCCATCGTGGTGACTTATGAGATTACCGATCCGCAGGGTAAAACGCTCGTTGGTCCGGAAACGTTGACCGAGTCGCGACCACTCACCACCCAATCTAATCAAATCTTGGGTAGTAGTAACGAGGCAAATCTTTTCTATCAGCAAATGCGGCGCTCCTTAGCACAAGCGATCATCAATCGCATTGCCTCAACGGATGTCACGGCCATACTCCAACGCAACATGACACCAACCGTTCATATCAAGCCAGGAGCATCCCACAAGCCATGAAGCTGACGCACTATCAGTTTGAACAACATCTGGCGAAAAAAAAGTTGCACCCGATTTATCTTTTCAGTGGTGATGATCCACTCCTGAAACAAGATGCGTCTCACGCATTGCGTCAGATGGCGACAGAACAAGGTTTTAGCGAACGCGTGCGTCTCAACCCAGACAGTAGCAGCGCGTGGGAACAATTGCATTTAGCCTTGTATGCCACCTCGATGCTCGCTGATCAACGTTTGATTGAGCTCGATTTGCGGGAACACAGCCCCAGCAAAACTGCCGCGACCACCCTTGTCGCGTACGCCAAAAAACCAGCGCCGGGGCAATTACTGGTAATCGACATGGGTAAAGCGGATAGCAAAATACAGAAAAGTGATTGGTACCGCGCTGTGGAAGCCGCGGGCATCGTCGTCACCCTCTGGCCCATCCCCCGCGAACAAATGCCCTCATGGCTGATCAAACGCGCGCGTCAACAACAACTGCGCCTACAAACCGATGCGGCACAGTTACTCAGTGATTTCGTGGAAGGCAATTTGGTCGCTGCCGCGCAGACGCTCGAGAAACTCGCATTGTTACAACCTGCAGGTACCATTGACACACAGCTCATGCAAACCGTGTTAAATGACGACAGCCGTTTTACCGTGTTTGACTTTGTCGATAGTTTACTCAGCCCCGATGCGGCACGTCGACTCCATATCCTCCAAAGCTTACGCGAGGACGGTGTTGAACCCGTACTGATCCTTTGGGGCATCAGCCGGGAATGGCGGCTACTCGCACAAATGGCCCTGCAACATCAACAAGGCATACGCTTTGAAGTCTTGTGCCAACAGCATCGTATTTTTGCGCGGCGTCAGGGCTTGGTGCAGCGCTTTTTACGCAGTCATACAGCGACAAATTGTAGTGATATGCTAGGGCACTGTATGGTAATTGATCAAATCATCAAAGGCGCACGGCCGGGTGATCCCTGGGAAGCCCTCGCACTGTTTTGCCTACGGTGTTAACACTTATACATATATCCTATTGTTTTATATAACTTAATTATAATTAAGGGATATCACCACCCCCACGCATGATGCATCTATGCAGTATAATAACCCTATGTGAGTGGAATTTTTTAATGCATCAAACACACAAAGCAATTGGCGTTCTAGGCGGTACCTTTGACCCCATCCATAATGGGCATCTACGTATGGCGCTGGAATTTTACGAAAGTCTGGATCTTACCAAAGTACACATCATCCCATGCCATCGACCCGTACATCGTAAAATGCCAACTGCCTCGCCGGAACAACGCATGGCGATGGTCGCGTGTGCCATCGCAAATGAGCCTGCGCTTTATGCCGATCCACGTGAAATTCGTCGTCAAAGTCCTTCATACATGATCGACACTTTGTTAGACTTACACGAGGAGTTCCCCAATACGCCTTTATGCCTGATGTTAGGCATTGATGCTTTTCTGGGGTTCACGAGCTGGCATCGTTGGCAAGATATTTTACAAGAGGCGCATCTGATCGTAGCACATCGACCACAATACGCCCTGCCAGAATCGGGCATGATTGCTAATTTGCTCAACACCCATTTGCAGCGTGAAGTCTCATTTATTCATGAAAATATGGCGGGCGGCATTATTTTTCGCCCGATTACGTCGTTAGACATATCTGCCACGGATATTCGAAAACAGATTGCATTAGGAAGAAATCCAAGGTATTTATTGCCTGATAGTGTTTACGATTACATCAAACAACATGGTATTTACAGTATAACGCGGATTTAAACTATGACCCCAACACCTGAAAGTTTACGTGACTTAGCCATCAATGCCTTACAAGATTTGAAAGGTATTGATATCGTGTCAATGGATGTACGAACCTTAACCAGCATCACAGACTACATGATTATCTGTACGGGTCGCTCCAGTACACACATTAAAGCCCTCGCAGAGAATGTGTCAGTGAAAGCTAAAGAGGTCAAAGCATCTTTTGTGCGCACCGAAGGTGATCGTGACAGTGAATGGATCTTAGTCGATTTAGGTGATGTCGTGATCCACGTCATGCTCGCGGCCACACGTTCTTTCTATAGTCTGGAAGATTTGTGGGAGCCAGTAAAAGAATTGCGCGAGAATCAGGCCTAGGTATTTCACGGATACTGATCATCGCTCATGCGCATACGTTTACTCACGATCACTCACAAGTCGCCTAGTTGGTTACAACAAGGCTATGAGGAGTATGCGAAGCGCTTACCACCGTCGTATTCACTGGAGTTGGTTGAAATTCCGGCGGAGAGGCGTACCGCTAATGCTGACTTAAAACGTATTTGTGTGCGCGAAGGCGAAAAAATGTTAGCGCAAATGAAAGCGCCGCACCATGTGGTGGCGCTTGATGTTGCCGGAGAACAGTGGACAAGCGAGCAACTTGCGACACAGTTAACGAGATGGCAACATGATGGTCGCAATGTGGATTTATTGGTCGGTGGTCCAGAAGGTTTGGCACCTCAATGTTTACAAAAAGCCACACAAAAGTGGTCCCTTTCCAAACTTACCTTTCCACATTTTCTCGTGCGCTTAATTGTGGCTGAACAAATCTATCGTGCCTACAGTATCCTACAACAACATCCCTATCATCGTTAACAACACTGTCATCCCGGAATTTAGCGCAGCTTAGCGAGTATAACGAGCTTAGGTGCGCTTAATGTCCGGGACCCATCACTAACGTTCCATTGTTTATCGTAATAAGAAATGGGTCCCCGCCTGCGCGGGGATGACATCTTACGCGGGGATGACAGACAAAACACTGAGGCTGTACTTGTTGTGGGTAAGGCCATGGCTGCACCCAGGCTACAACCCCCGTTCGCCCTCGATGCGGCGCGAAGTGCCGTCTCGAGGGGTGCCCACCATCTGACTTACTCAGGCCTGTACATACCCACCAACGCTAACATGCTTTTTACCTTAAGACATGCGGCATCATAGGCCATTTTAGTTTGCGCTTCTTTTGTGGAAGCAGCTTGAACCACATCAGCGGAGACATCTGCTTCTTTGATATGATGTAAATTATGAGAGGCTACCAGCCATTCAGCCTTCAAGTGAGCACATTGACGTTCAGCAGCCATAATCGTCTGACCAAAACGTTCGGGACTTGCTTGCAGTTCGGTGGCAAGTGCCGTAAACGTATCAGCCGCTTGCATCACACGCTGACAGCGTGCAATGTCATCATTGCTCTTCTGTGACATGCGCTGACAAGCCGTGACTTGTGTTTGTAAAGTGTCAGGATGGGTAAGCAAATAAGTGTCACTGGTTTTATCCTGGCAGCCGCTCAGCAAACCTAGTGACAGGAAAATAGCTAATAGATGATAACGTGACATGCGACTCCTTACTGAGGCAGGCTAAGTTAATTAATCCCAACGCCGCTATAATAGGTAATCAAAGGTAATAACACCAACACCACACCAGAGAAAAATAAAAACAAGACGGTGCCCAGGGTAACCATCAGTGGGCTACGGCGATGTTCAAAATATTTAATGATACTCGCAAAAATAAAGCTAGCACCAATCACGTAACAAGCGGTATTGACAAAACTCGAGGCTAAACTCACGGGTTGTAATAAGTTTTCCGCGACGCCACCAATACCCAACACTTGATGACTGCTCGCCGCCAACACCCATTGCGGCAACGCACAAACTATGAGTATCAAAAACCGCTTGATAGTTGAATATGTACACATATTGTACTAATCCTAATAGCCATGAACATTGGCATTTTATGTCGATCTATTATAGATTGAATAGAGGAAATGTCCTATGCTCGACCTAGCCATGATCACTAAAACAGAAAAACAAATGATAAACTATCCAACAGTAAATAAAAATTTGAACTTCGCAGATTATTTGGCTCAGTGTCAATCTTTAATACAACAACGCCGCGTGGATCTTAACACAAACAGTGTTGATGCACAGAAAATTTTAGCGGCGAATGCACCCTTTGAGTTGCGGCCACCACAGACCAACACGTCCGGTCAACGCTATCGTTATGGGGTACTTTTCATTCATGGCTTGTTTGATTCCCCCTTTACGCTACGCGATCTAGCGGATGAACTCGTGCAGCATGACATGTTATGTCGCGCCATCTTACTCCCAGGTCACGGTACTAAACCAGATGATTTGTTAGAGGTTAATTATCAAGATTGGATTAACGTGGTGCATTATGGTATTCAAAGCCTTAAAAAAGAAGCGGATAAGATTGTGCTAGTGGGTTATTCAACGGGCGCTGCACTTTCTGTGTATCATGCATTAAAGGGTGATGATGTCGCTGGCATGGTCATGTTTTCGCCAGCAATGAAAATTAAAGCCATTGTCGATGTGGTGTTTAATTGGCACCGTTTACATAAGTGGACCAAAAATGAAAAATACTGGGTTAACCAAGATCCAGAAATTGATTATGCCAAATATAAGTCCATTCCTTTCAACGCTGTTTTTCAAGTCGCAGGCCTATTGAAGCGTATCAAAGCCTTGCAGCGTCATCATCGCATTAAGTGTCCCATTTTTATGGCATTAAGTCGTGAAGACGAAACGATTTCCAGTGATACCGCCATTGATTTTTTCACGCGATTGAAACATCCAGCGAGTGAATTACTACTCTATACGACTTGTGATCGCCGCTATACAGACACACGTATACACCCACGTCCCACCAATACTTATCAGCAATTACATATTAATCATTTCTCGCATATGTCATTGCCTTTCGCGCCAGAGAATAGTCATTACGGTCAACACGGAGATTATTTATACGCCTCCCATTTAGACCGTGATGATATTTATGGTGCTTACAATCATCTAGAGCAAAGTGCTTTCAAGCTGCTCTACCAATATGGCATGGTCAAGCAATTACGACGCACGCTGACGTATAACCCTGACTTTGCCTATTTGGCAGCACAAATCACGCAATTTATACGTCAGCTAGACTAGGGTCTATTGTTTTAAGCTGGTGATTGGGGTCGCATCCAAAACACCATCAACATAAACGCCCCCACGCAGATCGCACTATCTGCGACATTAAATATGGCAAAATGCCAATCATGCAAATGGAAATCGAAAAAATCGATCACGTAACCATAAGATAATCGATCCCACACGTTACCCACGGCGCCACCTAATATCAAACATAAGGCCATGTTCAACCACCATTCATGCGCACGATTGCGTGACAGCCAAATGAGAATGATCACACTCATGGTCACAGCAAATAAGGTAAATAGCAGGGTTTGCCAGCCGCCGGCTGAGTGTAAAAAACTAAAAGCAGCCCCTTTATTGAAAGCGAGCGTCAAATTAAACCATGAGACTAGCGCATAAGGCTCGAAGGGTGACAAATGCGTTATCACCCAATACTTACTCAAGCGATCCAATAGCAGCACTGTGATGGCCAGCCATAACCAGCGTAAGCCACTGTGCCGCCATAATGGCGATGTTTTCATTGGTTGCACTCCTTTCACATTAAGCATATTCCCTATCCTCACCTCGTCCACTGACATTCACCACACAGCGGCCACACAAACCAGGATACTCGCTGTTCGCATTCACATCCTGACGACGATGCCAACAACGTTCACACTTTGCGTTAGAGGTCGCTTTTACCACCAATGACAATCCAGGCACCTCTGTCACAACAGCAGTCGCAGGCACCTCAGCCATGGATTGCACTTTGGCTTCTGAGGTTATCAGCACAAAACGTAATTCATTCCCTAATAGTGTCAATTGCTGTTGTAATGCCGGTGCAGCAAATAAAGAGACATCCGCTTCTAAAGCTGAGCCAATCGCACCCGCGTTACGCTGATTCTCAATTTCTTTATTCACAGCATCACGCACCAAACGGATTTGATCCCAATACGCTGTCGTCAGTTGTGGTGCATTGTTCGGTAGCGCTGATAGTGCGGTATACCAGGTGGTTAAGAAAACCGAAGGTGCTTGCTTACCAGGTAAGTACTGCCAAATTTCTTCGGCGGTGAAACTCAACATCGGCGCCATCCAGCGTACAAAGGCATGCGCAAGATGATAGAGTGCTGTCTGGGCTGAACGTCGTCCGCGACTATCTTTTGCCATGGTGTACTGACGATCTTTAATGATGTCAAGGTAGAATCCACCTAATTCCGTGACACAAAAATGATGTAATTTTTGGACGACCACATGAAATTGATAATCATTGTAAGCATCAATGATTTCTGCTTGTAAGCGTCGCGCATGATCCACCACCCAACGATCCAATGCCAACATATCCTCATCGGCAAGTCGATGTTGCTCAGGTTGAAAATCATGTAAATTAGCGAGCAGGAAACGAGCTGTGTTACGAATGCGTCGGTAAGCTTCTGTCATGCGATTTAAAATTTCTTTTGAAGCATTGATCTCATTGCGATAGTCGACAGAACCCACCCATAGCCGCAACACATCTGCACCCAATGTTTGTATCACTTCTTCAGGTGCAATCACATTGCCCAAAGATTTAGACATCTTGCGCCCTTGACCATCGACCACAAAACCATGGGTTAAGACTTGGCGATATGGTGCATCACCATTGATGGCACAAGCCGTTAAGAGTAATGACTGAAACCAACCACGATGCTGATCCGAACCTTCAAGCACAATATCCGCGGGGTAAGCGAGATCTGGACGTGTCGCGAGCACCGCTGCATGACCAACACCCGAGTCATACCACACATCTAATACATCAGTAACTTTTTGATAGCGATCCGCGTCATCACCCAATAAGGTCTTGGGATCCAGCGCATACCATGCGTCCACACCACCCACCTCGATGAGCTGTGCGATGTCATTCATCAATGACACCATGTTAGGGTGTAAGTCACCGGTTTCTTTGTGAATGAATAACGCCAAGGGTGTACCCCAAGTACGCTGACGGGAAATACACCAGTCGGGACGATTTTCAATCATGGCGGTGATTCTTGGTTTTGCCCAATCGGGAAACCAATCCACTTGATCAATAGCCGCTAAAGCAACTTCACGCAATTGATGTTGAGACATGCTAATAAACCATTGCGGTGTTGCGCGAAAAATAAGTGGCGTTTTATGTCGCCAACAATGCGGATAACTGTGCTGCAATTTTTCTGCGTGCAACAAAGTTTCCTGTGTTTGCAAGATGTCGAGAATCGCATCATTTGCTTTAGTGACATGTAAGCCAGCAAACAACGGCGTGCTCGCAATATAACAACCATCATCACCCACCGGATTGATCAATGGCAATTGATATTGTTTGCCAATCAGATAATCGTCTTGTCCGTGTGCCGGCGCCGTATGTACCGCACCCGTGCCCGCTTCAATTGTCACGTGATCACCTAAGACCACTGGCACCGTTTTGTCGTAAAATGGATGCTTGAGTAACACACCGGCTAAACTAACGCCAGTAAGATGTTGCAACACACGATGAGAGGTCACCCCGTAACGCGTTAACACGACGGGCAAGAGTGCTTCGGCAACAATGATAACTTCACGCGCATCTATTTCAACCGCGACATAATCTAAAGTCGCATTGACAGCCACTGCTTCATTGGCTGGCAACGTCCACGGCGTGGTCGTCCAGATTGGGATTGAGATGGGAAGCGTTGTATTGAGTTTGTAAGACTGTTTAAAAGCAGCCAAATCAGCAATACGAAAACGAACATCAATGGCTGGGGATGTTTTCTCAGCGTACTCCACTTCGGCTTCAGCGAGTGCAGAGGCACAATCCAAACACCAATGCACAGGTTTATAACCTTTTTGTAAATGGCCTTGTTGAATAATAGCGGCAAGCGACCGCACAATATTCGCTTCGTAATGATAATCCATGGTCAAGTATGGACGATCCCAATCGCCCAACACACCCAAGCGTATAAATTCATCGCGTTGAATCGCTACCTGTGATGCTGCATAGTCGCGACAAGCGGTTCGAAATGCTTCAGCGCTAATTTTACGTCCTGGTTTACCATGTTTTTTTTCTACATTTAATTCGATAGGTAAGCCATGACAATCCCAGCCGGGGACATATGGTGCATCAAAACCACTTAAGGTTTTAGATTTAACGATCATATCCTTAAGAATTTTATTGACCGCATGACCAATATGAATATGGCCATTCGCGTAAGGCGGTCCATCGAATAGCACAAAGCGTTGTCGCCCTTTACCTTGCTCACGCAACGCCGCATAGAGATTCATCGACTGCCAGTGTGCCAACATCGCTGGCTCACGTTGTGCCAAATTCGCTTTCATGGGGAAATCGGTTTGCGGCAAATTTAAGGTTTTTTTATAATCGTTCATTATCACACCATCTTGTTAAAATAAGTTCTGGCCGTTTGTACATCTTGCGCAATTTGTGCCTGTAATGCGGCCAAATTGGCATAACGGATTTCATCACGCAGCTTGTGGCAAAATTCCACACGTACATAACGCCCATAAATGTCTTGGTTAAAATCCAGTAAGTGTACCTCGAGTAAGGTCCTGGTGCCATCAACGGTTGGCCGTACACCGATATTGGCAACCCCTGGCCACGGGCGATCCGCAAGATCATGTACTTTCACTGTGTACACGCCACGTACGGGTGTTAGCTTACGATGTAAGTAAATGTTTGCTGTAGGAAAACCCCACTGACGGCCCCGTTGATCGCCCTGACGCACGCGTCCGTGCATGAAATAGGGGTGGCCAAGTAAACGTGCCGCGTACACGAGATCCCCATCTAATAGGGCATTGCGTGTCAACGTGCTACTCACGCGCACGCCGGCCACCAGCACCGAGGGGGAGTCAGCCACGGTGAAACCCATTTTTGTGCCTAATGTCGTTAGCAAGTGCACATCACCGCCGCGCGCACGACCAAAACGAAAATCATCGCCCACCATCACATGGCTCGCCCGCAGGGAATGGTGCAATATTTGATCAACAAACGATTCTGGTGGAAGCGCCGCCAACGCTTGATTAAATGGCAATATTAAGACATTATCCACCCCGGTTTGCGCCAGCCAATAAAACTTTTCCCGTAACCGTGTGATACGTGGTGTCGTCAGCTTATCTTGCTGAAAAAACTCAAAGGGATGCGGCTCAAAAGTAATCACTGTGGCAGGCACGCGACGCGCTTTCGCTTCGCTCAAGACACGCGCAAGTAAGGCTTGGTGCCCTAGATGAACGCCATCAAAATTACCAATGGTCACCACCCCCCCTTGCATGGACGGTGTCACATTATAAAGCCCACGTATTAGTCTCGTTGGCATAGTATGGCCCTACTCCCTTTGTCATGGTTGGCTGGATTCAGCCTGCGGTGGAAAATGTATGATAAATGTGGGTTTTTTGCTAGTATTATAAACACGTGCTTCAGCGGTTCCCGCGAACCTTAAGTGGTCAATTCGAACTCATTTTGGATTGATCATATAACAAGAAAGCAGTTCCCGCACATTGAGCAGGAACTGCTGCACATGCTTGTGCCAGGAGAATAACTCATGACATCACCGATGACACCCGAAAAAATGTTGCTGATCATTGAAGCGGCCCTCATGGTCGCCGGCCAACCGTTGACCATCTCCGCGTTGCAGCAATTATTCAGCGACGCCGAAAAGCCCAGCGCTGCTGAGGTACGCGCCCATCTAGCCGATCTCAAAACACGCTACGAATCCACCGCACTCGAATTGCGTGAAGTCGCGAGTGGTTTCCGCTTACAGGCGCGAGCTGAATATAGCCCCTGGCTCACGAAGCTGTGGGAAGAACGCGCACCACGCTATTCACGAGCGTTTTTAGAAACCTTAGCAATTATTGCTTACAAACAGCCGATTACCCGTGCTGAAATTGAAGAAATTCGTGGCGTCACCGTCAGTAGTCAAATCATGAAAACTTTAGTAGAGCGTGGTTGGGTCAATGTGATCGGTTATCGCGAAGTCCCAGGAAAACCAGCGCTACTTGGCACTACCAAAGAATTTCTCAATCATTTTAATTTAAAAACTTTGAGTCAATTACCGACGTTAGCCGAATTCAAAAATTTCGAAACACAAGATGCACAACTACAGGTACAGTTAGCGATAGAAAATTCTGACATCGGACCCAATGATAGTGAAGTCATTCCCGAAGAACGCGAAGCTACCACAGAAGAAAACTTGAATGATGACGACGTTACTGACGTCACCAATGTCATCCCTATCAATCCCAATTCCGACGCCTCAGCCACCGGATAAACGAGAAGTACTACATGAGTGAGAAAATACAAAAAATACTGGCCAATGCTGGCTTAGGTTCACGTCGACAAGTCGAAGGATGGATCGAAGAGGGACGCATCACAGTGAATGGCCGTACAGCGACCATTGGTGATCGCATGACCTATCACGATAAAATTTGTGTCGATGGTCGCGAAGTCAAGTTAATGAAGAGTCGCAATCAACAAGCACGCGTTCTCCTTTATCATAAACCTGAAGGTGAAATGTGTACGCGTAATGATCCTGAAGGACGCCCAACGATCTTTGAGAGTTTACCCATCATTCGCAACAGCCGTTGGATTTGTGTGGGTCGCTTAGATTTTAATACCTCAGGTTTACTACTCATCACCAACAATGGTGAGCTTGCGCATCGTCTCATGCATCCTAGCGCCGAAATTGAGCGTGAATACGCGGTGCGTATCCGCGGCGAAGTGAGCGAGGAGATCCTTGCCAAGCTGGCGAAAGGCATCCATCTAGAAGATGGCGTAGCACGTTTTGATCACATTACCGATGCGGGTGGTCACGGCAGCAATCATTGGTTTCATGTCACTGTGCGCGAAGGCCGCAATCGTTTAGTACGACGCTTATGGGAAGCTGTTGGGCTCACCGTGAGCCGCTTAATTCGTATTCGCTTCGGCAGTATTTATTTACCTGCTGGTTTACGTCGTGGTCATTATGCAGAACTCAATGAAGAAGACATTAGTACTTTGATGCAAATGGGCGATGCTCACCGAAGCAAATAACTAACGCAGCACTGTACACGACAAAAACCATAAAATAGTAGCCTGGGTGAAGCGCGAGGCGCGTCACCCAGGATTATGGGGTGGCACCGCGCGATGCGGTCTCCTCGGGGCAAACGGTTTTGTTTAGTGCAGCACGCCGCGTTTTTTGTCGTGTAGAGCGATGTTCGACTCCACATCTGATTCATTTAATTTTTATTTAAGAAATCCATCTTGAAATTTATTTATACTTTCGTGCTAGTCATATCGACCTCATTGGTCATATGGGTATCTCACGCCTTGGGTGGCCCAATATCCGAGAATAAAATGAAAACATTACAATCACAATTACAAAAAATACAGCCTCAATTACATGGTAGTACCATCAGTGTAGAGAATGATAAGGAGGCCTTTACCTATTCTAGTGACAATATCACTAGTGACGCACAATTTTATATTGGCTCTTTAACCAAACAGTTTACGGCTTTTATCTTTCTGGACTTACTACACAAAAAGCATCCATCCACTGACATCACTACCTGCTTAAATCGTAAGTTATCTGAAGAGTTCCCCGATGCAAGCATTCTAAAAAACTTGGATAAAGCCTGGATCGCTGAGATAAGTTTACTCGACTTACTCACCCATCGTTCTGGATTAAGTGATTACATCCAAGCATATGAACATGTGTTAAAACAACCTGAATTATTAAGTAAACCCATTGATGCAAACATCATTTTGCAAAATATACATTTTGATACGGCGAAGCCCTATCACTATTCCAACACCAATTATTTTTTGCTGGGTAAACTCATTGAAGCAATGACAGGTGTTCCTTTCGAACAAACGTTTGATCAATTTGTTAAAAGCCCTGCCGGCATGGAACTATCATATGCACCTACCCAAGGTAATTTTCATGTTTTAATAGAAGAAAATCGCTTCCAACATCTTGTTGCCGATATGAATAAAAAAATATTTATCGATATGGCTAATGCATCCGCTACCGGCAATATGATTTCAACAAGCCATGACTTATTGCGTTGGCATCACTATTTTTACAGCGCAAGTAATGCCGAAATAAGAAATATAATGCTCAAAGAATATTTTAAAGATGAGGATGGTGATAGCGTTAATCTTGGTTTAACGACAAGCAAAACGCATTTTGGACCACTCATTGGTTTTCAGGGAGGACAGGACAGCTATCATAGCTTCTTGGGGTACCTGCCAAATTATCAACTGAGCGTCGTTATTTTAAGTAACAACGCCGAAGATTTCGCAGCACTACTGGGCATTTTTACCGATTTTCTCCAATCAGATTTGAGCAAAACTAAAAAGACGGGAAATTCACTATTTTTCAACACCAAAACAAATGGGCCTGATACAACACAATTTTTGAATTTAAACCAATTCAACCTCAAAAAATAAAAATGCGCTGAACTTGTCCCGTTTTCAAAATCTTTCCTATCAGGATTAACGTTGGTCGTTAATCACATAGTTCGACATTAAAGCCTACGTCTATATCGTCTAGCGTCTAGCGTCTAGCGTCTAGCGAAGAAATCACGTGGGGTTGGCGCTGGAGTCAACTCTCTTTCATTTGCATATTGTCTTGCGGTAATAAATGCCTGAAGATCATTTTTTGCTTTTTCGGTATCATTCACTAACTTAGTCTTTATCTCAAATAGCTCATCGTTTGAGTAAGGCTTAAGATCTATTTTTTGGAAGCGATTTGATAATGCCGGTGACAATGGCTGCCGCTTGGAATAAGTGATCGGGTTTTGAGTACCAATAATAAAAAAGCCAGGATGTTTTGCTGGTTGTCCCTCTAAGTCCCTTCCAGATAGGAGCGCATTCAGTGTTTCTTCAATATCTGGTAGTGTGTTTATCTCATCAATCACAATGACTGCACCTTCATGAAAAGCTTTTGTCAATTGCTGTTTGATCATTTTCGGGTCTGTTACGCTCAGGTGATAATAATGATTTTGGTTATTTTGTTTCGCTGGATCAGCTGGCTGTATTTTTCTAGCTTTCAAAAACTCAGTTGCCATGCGGGTTTTACCCTCGCCTGCTTCACTTTCAAATAGGAGACCATTCGTACCCGCTCCTTGTAATTGAGGAATTTTACTAATTTTTATATCGCGTAAATCAAACAAATCATTCATTATACGTATTGGGTTTTTTCTATGCTTAGTCATAAAATATTTATCACTACTAAAGTGCGTGTTGTCATTCAAATGCTTCTTAACTTTTTTGATGTCTACAGCATTGAATTGAGAAGCAATCCATTTTTTAAGTTCAACTTCTTGATTTTTATTCATCATGCTGCGCAATTCATCAAATATCGCCAATGCTGCAGCTGCTTCGGGGTTGTTTAGATTCTGATTTATTTTATAGCATCGCAATGCCATCATTTGTAAATTACGAGCCGTGACTGGATGCTTATCAGGATATAACTCGTTAACGAATTGATAAGCAGCAATAAAGACATCTGCATAATTTGTCACACCGAGTTTTTCAGCGACGGGTTTGATGATATTGTTTTTTAGAAAGCTGTATGGTAATTCCTTAAATGTGATAGTGCTGCCATGTTCTGCGAAGAGTCGATGTCGATGGCGTCCTTGATAATGACCAAAATTTCCTGCAAAAATAACCTTATGGTCATCTGAAAGTTGAACCAACTTACCATTCATCAATATTTTCGGTGGTTTTTCAAAAAGCGTTTCAAATCGATCCAAGCTGCCTGGCGCTAGTAAATTTGCCTCATCTATAAATAATATTTTATGCTTTTTATTTGAAGCAACCCACTGCTGAATTTTATCCATACCGGTAAATAAAGCCAAATCATCGCCGTAGGTTTGCGACAACTCAGTTTGAATAAAGGTAGTCTTACCAACACCAGAAGGACCGGCGATAAATACATATGGCGATTCATCCAAATAGGCTAGTAATTTATTTTTTCGTTTAGTCATAACGGGTTCTTCAGATAATACTTTTTCTTTGGTATGATAAGTTCGCCATGCCGCTTCAATTTTCTCTTTATTCTCACTATAATTTTTATTCAAACGCAGGATCTGTTTCAATGGATTACTATTTGGGAATTTTTTCATGTGTTTAAGCATCGTACGCAGCTCTACATAACTGAATGGTTGCTCATTAGTTATGTTAGTGTATTTTTCACACACTTTTTGTAACTTTTCACATTCATTCGGGAATTCCACCTGAAGCGCTTGCCAATATTTTTTGTCATCATAATTATAAACAACTCTTTCATAGGCCTCCATAGCAGGCGACTGATCAGTGAGGAAAAGGAGAACAGTGTTTTTTAGATAAAAACGCTCGCCATTTAGAATAAAATATGGATCAGGTGAAAATAAAGATTCCAATTGCTTTGCTAACATAGGGGATATTCTTCCTTTTAAAATGACTGTCCCATTGTTATTCAATAAATAATCAGCAAGAACGCCCTTTTGATGTGTAAATGCTTTTTTGCCTTGAGAGTCTTCAACCAATATACTTTCAATAAGATCTGCATACGTTGTTGACTCATCGATTGCAATGACACATTGCTCTTTAGTGTTAGACATTAAAAATTGAAGATCATTGGTTATTAACACCGTTGATGTATAGGTGCTATATGCTTCTTGATTTATAGATTTGATCTCATTTGATTGGTGTTGCCACATTTCAGCAGGCATATCAACATGAGGCGATATGACAATTTCTAATCGCGTATCATATTTTGCGGCTTCTGCTATAATTCTTGCCCATTGTTCCTTACTCAATGTTTCGGTGATAAACAACGGAATGGTTTTACCATGAAATTGTTCCAGCAACCCCGATTTTTCATCGATCATTTTATCCTGACAAGCATAGCGTTTAAACAAATGATTCATCGTATAATTATTGACAACATGATAACTACCCATGTTTTTGTTTTTATCATGGGTTTGTATAGAATATTTTGTGAGCGATAAAGAATAAGGTTGATCATAACGAATGATCTTAAATTTATCGGGAATTTGATAGTAGATGCCATTCACAAATATTTTGCGACTAGTCATCATTTCTGTGATAAATAGGCGAAATTCTACGTTTTGCCAAGGTGCATTATGCAAAACAATACCATTTTTATGCTGCTCTAAAGCGGTTATAAACGCTGATTTTACAAATTGATAATGCTCGCCATGTATACGTAATTGACCTTTTAGTTCATACTCCCAATCATTGCCGTAGCAGTCGATGATGGGTAATTTTTTTTGCTCCTCTGTTAAAGTTGCTATCGACATTGGAAGAAGACTGACTGGGGCAGCTAGCTTACTTGAGCAGCGACTTTTTATATTTTGCCGCGAATAAAAATCCTCACCCATGATTTGATGAGATGGCAGCAGGCTGATAATCCTTACACCTGACGGAATGGCTATGCCGTTTAACATACGTACTGCATCAGTTATGGTATTACAGCCTATATGTCTTGATTGAAAATTGGACCAGTTGATAATCAACACATCACCACTTTTTGCCCCTTTAACAAATTGAAAAAGTGGACTATCTATCATTGTATATTCACCAGACTGGTTATCAATTTTAAAGGTATTTTCACCTATGTCATCTAGATCATTGATATAGTAAACACTTCTATGATTCTCATTGATTTTTTTGTGTAGCGCATGATGCAAGAATTCCATCGCATTTTTATCGATAATACTTAAGATATTTTGACTACCCTCGGGTAAGCTGTCACAGGCTAGCAGCAATTCCTCGGCATATTCATAATAATTTTTTGCCAGTGTAGGTAACGTATCCCAAGTACGATACGGATTATCCAACATAGCTGAATCTGGCACGGGATCAGCAGGCATACTGTGCGGGACTCGCTTAGCTTCCTGCAGCGTTGCATTACTTGTCACAATTGCTTCCGGCTGTGACATTGGATTTAATGATTCATGTTGAATATTAGACAGTCTACCACCAAGATTATGAGTTACCCATTGATCACCATGCTTTACTTCAACAAATGCATGTGTATCACTCTCAACGATGTTGACATCTTTGACATCAAGCACTGTCGCAAGCATTTTAAAGATAATAGCACGATGTCGACATACCCCCTTTCTTTCCTTAATAACTGAATTTAAAATATCTAGACCATTTTTGACATCACTATTCAAAAGCTCGTCTTCAAAACCACTTGTAAATGCCATTAAGAGTTCAATACGTTGATCTTGTGTATATGATTTTATTCTTTTTATGGCTTCAGCTTGATTAACGCTTCCATCACTACTAAAGCATATCTGTGTTAATGCCTGAATATCATTCGCGTCTATCACTGCATCTTTAGCATCATTTACCTCAACGTACATTGGTTTATTAGCGCTAAGTAAATATGAAATTGAATAAGTATGACAATTATCAAGATTTTTAGGTTTGATATAATATAAATTCTCTTCAACATTATAAGTAATATCAAAATCTGCATGCGGCAGTGTTGCTAATCCGATGAGCTCATCTGCTCGTGATAATCCGACAAGGGGTTGAGGATTATACGAATCAAAAGTCATGATCATCTTACCAAAATAAAGATCAGGCTCACTCTCATGAGCTTTGTAAAACAAATCTATATCTTCTTTCGTATAGAATTTAGTCTTCACATAGGGCAAGTGCGTTTCACCTGAGACACACAATAGCACCTCATTATCATTGATGATCGCATTATTAAAAACATGAACTCTATAGAATGCTTCTATTGGATAAGATGTCCCTGATTTAAGATAAAATACTTGTTTGGATTTAAGTGTCTTTTCGCCTATAACATCAGGTGCATCAATGGCTCTAGTTTTTTTAAGTGTGTGACCAGGTAAATCATTAGTATCTATCTTTGAATCTGATATATTTGTATTACTATTAGAAGAATTAATCTGGCTTTGAATCGATTGAAGTTGAGAGACAAATTCACTATTGTACTTTAAAAGTCTTTCATACGTTGGTGGCGTAAGTAATGAAAGCAATCCAGCATCAATTTCATCAGCATTAACATTCAGAGTGATCAATGACGGGCATCTATTGAGTATTTTTGCCAAATATGCATTTGAAATATTGGAATTATCTATCTTTAACTTTGTCAAATGCTGCAGCACAAAATCATCAGGGATTCTTTTGGTATCCCATTGCATAAAGCAGTCATTGATCTCTAAAGTATCTAGCATTGGAAATTTTTGCACCAATACCACAAGATCATCGTTAATATAAAAACCATCGAGCATGAGATTTCGGAGAGAATTATTGGTGTGTAGCGTAGAAAAGTATGACATATCTTCTTGCTGATCCCACTCATCAGCCGAACCTATGCTTAGTTGCAATTCTATAAGCTGAGAGGCATGATGCATCAATTGTGCAAAATCATGGCTAGTCAGGCCAGGCACATCGGTGGGTTGTTTGATACACATCCTGAGTAATTGGGAGAATAATAGTTCATTTTGATTAGAAATGAAGATATCTTTCATTTGACCATCTACATTCATTTCAAAATCTATTAAATGAGGACATTGATTAAGTAAAGAAATGAGTTCGACACCATCGTTGACTGAATTTAGATGTAATTCAGTCAAATAGGGGAGCGCGTTATTCGTACTCAAATGCTTTGCTAAACCCGTCAAAACGGGTTCTTCCAAATGCAATGACGATAATTGAGGAGATGCTTTGATGATGCTTGCGAGAATTTCACCTGATATATTTTGTGCCATCATTTTACACAGTGGTATATTTTTAAGATTATTGAAATTCAATGAGGTCTGTTCGAAAACTATCGTAAGTTCAGTAGCTGACGGTCTTTCTAATAAACTTTGGATTTGCGCCACATTTAAAGATATCGTATCAAATTGGTTGATAGCTAAATTAGGACATAGTTGAATGAGTTTTTCCATGTGCTCAGATTGCATAATAGCGGCTGGAAGAACTACTAAACGCATTAATATATTAGGATCAATTTGATACAGTATCTCCTCTCCTATTTTATCAACATCAAATAGCAAATAACGCAATTCTTTTGCTTTATTGACTAATTTAGATAAATCATCTGTATCAATTCCCCAACCTTCTAAATTCATGTAGCTTAATTGACTGAGCGATGTTGCATTTAAATATTTTATGAATTCTTTATGTACATTTGCATCACCTGTTGCATGTAGTAATCTAGAATCAAACTGAACCAAATTCTGGCACTGATTAACAATTTCAGCAAACTCTTTACCACTCATTTTAGTATTGAACTCTACCGATAAATTTCGTAAGTTTGGACAAGCCCTAGCCACCTCAGCAAATTTATCGGCGGACATATTGACGATACCCGATATCTTATTAATTCGTTCCAAGACATGATTGGGTATCTTTGAGATATCCATATGGGAAAGTTCACATAACGCAATAGAACCTCCATACTGAATAAATTTTTCAAATATCGCATGTTGTGGATGATTTTTGTTTAACAATTCATACAAATCATCAAAACGCAAAACCAATGATACTTTTTCCATATGATCATTCATTAAGAGCTCAGCAATAGCATCTATACTTAATTCAATATTGTCGTCCTGATATTTCGCAGTGCTACTATCGACTGAATCTTGATAATACCTATTGAATGACTTATTCAGTAACTCCCGCCAGACTTTAGTAGCGATAAAGGCATCATCGCGTGGTAGATTCTTTTCAATGAGGGCTGTACTTAATTCAGATGGTGAGATATTTCTGATATCAGACAATACATGATTTAAATCATCCCTATTTTTGATAAGTTTTAACTCACCTGTCCAAGCGTATAATTCAAATCCATGATCTAGCATCATTGACCAAAATTTTTTGAATTCAAGTAATTCATCAGTGTCAGTAATGAGCTCACTTACATTTTCAGCGATGATCAGTTTTTTCTTTTCAAAGCGCTGTTGCATTTTCGGCATACGCCAATAATCACGCTTTCCCACTAATAACCGCTGTATATCAAGGTCTTGCGTCATACTAGATGTATATGCGACAGAATAACCACCAGAAACTGCATGAATTAAGCCGAATTCTTGCAAGAAACGCGCATCCATAAACAACTCCCTATTGTTACTTAGCAAACGACACTACCTATAAGCTAAATTATAGTCGGTTTTCCTAGATTTTTTTTATGCTGCACATCCATAACCGTTTGTATTCAATGTGATTTTTAAATAATGATGGGCGTATCAAGGATGTTCCCAATAAAATTGGCCATCTCAACTTAAGGCGGTGCAATGTAAATGACGCAGTAATGCCGTCAAAGTTATATCACTAATTCATATGTAATAGTCGCAGGTCACGTTATCCGTCACAAATAATGATGCAATTTGCCATCATTTACAAAAAAACATGAAAATCTTGATGGCGTTTAAGCTTCACTTAATAAATTTAGTATTTTTAACGATAAAATCGCCGTTTACTTTTAATTATATCAATATCATTTTTTGTGCGTAAAAACCTATTTACATACGTGAATAGGTGATGATTTGAAACTTTGATATAAAAAAATAATAAGAAGAACCTACCATTATGGCATTTGCATCTAGATCTGAAGCATTGACCCACATGATATGGGTATTAACACAAATACAAACAAAGCATTCTTCCCAGTGCTCAGATGAGTTAGTCATCAGCGTGTCTGACACTATTACTCAATTACAAATTGCTTTTGAAAACCACGTACAAGATATCCAACCATCATTAGCACTATTTAAAAATATTTGCGAAACACTGAGTAAAGCTAAAATATTTGATACTCATGATCAGGCCATCACGTCAACGATAATCAGTGATATAGAAAAGAATACATTTATTCAAAGTGCCGAAGTAAAATTCGCTAACCCACTTGCACGTCGCGCTGAATCAGAACTCCCTATCCTCTTACTTTTAAAACCGACGAAAGCAATGATGGCCGCTGTTGCACAAGTTTCCAAGCGTATCATTCAATTGTTAGAAGACATGGAATACGATCAGTCTCCACTTCTGATGCTACTTGAAAAACCAAACAAACATGTCACCTTAGGCGTCATCACACCCACACCCACCATCAGTCAGATCAAACAAGTGCTTGCAGAAAATGATCCTGCACGCTTACCTGAGATTATGTACTTACACTATCAAATCAGCTTAAACATCGTTCGTGACAGCCCAATTAAAGGTACACCCGATCACATGCCTATCGGTGATACTGCCGCATTATTGCAAAAGGTATGGCACAAGACTGAAAATATACGCGATTTCTATGGTCCTTTAGGTATTGGTAACCCCGGCAAATATGGTGATGCTTGTCGTGGCTTCATTCCAAATACGGCATTTTACTCAAGCGCTCTCTATCTCAGCAAGGAAGATGATACCCGTGGACGTCAGGGTACACTTCGTGATGATACCAGTTGTAATCAATTAGGCTTAATGCTTACAGAACAAAGCAAATACGCCCAGGGTCTACCTACACACCCAAGTTCATGGGTGCCTGATGTTAAAGGCCAGTCAGCAAATTTTCAGTCACAACATGTGATTGATCAAATTCAAAATGATGGTGTTTATGTATCTGGTTACTCTGGTATGACAAGTTTGTTGTTAGGGCAAATGGAATTGCTCAATAACTTTGACCAAATGAGTTTGAAACAACATTATCTAACTGCTGTCGCTGCGTATATCGTTGGTGGTGGCTTTCATAGCTTGCATGAAGTCATTGGACCCGCTGAATATGTGCTTGGCTTAGTACCTAACTACAAGATACAACCACCTGATACTAAAGATGGCAAAATTGCGCCACCACCTAATTATTACCAGTTTTTTGAACAGCAAATGTTAATTGATCCTGAATTTGCCGAACGAAGAAAAATAGCATGGCAACAGTACTTAACATTTTATGAAAAAGTCTATTTACCGCTCCATCAACAACCGATGAACGGTAAGCAAGAAATACCTGACATTGAATTTCCTCAATCGAAAGCTGTGTCAGGTGACCTAAAAATCATCGACACACAAGAACCTAAAAATACAAATGAAATACCTGTAAGCCCAGATTTGAGCAAACATAAAAAAGATTCAGTTATTGATAATATCAAATTTAGTTACGAAGTTGCCCGCAATCGACTAAATATCAGTATCGATCAATCCTCACATAGCGCATGCAATGCGCTCGCTGCAGATATATTGGTAACGATAGATAAAATTTCAACGCATAAAAACATATCCATACCGACATTGAAATGCTTGGTTAATTGTTTAAATGCAACAAGTGAGCTATTGAATAACATCGGTGCTAAGCGTGCAGAGATGCACATTTTAGTAGAGACCTATCTGTTGCTTTTGCAAGAGATAGATAACAACGTAAAAGACATCACAATTTCAGCACGCAAAGAACGCTGTGTTAAAGTGCTTGATGACATGAGCCGATTTTCGCAAGGACAGCATAGCATCCTTTTAAGTAACATTATCTATCATGGCACTAAAGGCATCTGCGTTATTCTAGATAAGACCGTGCAACCGTTTGACTCTAGAATAAAACAGAAAATGCTTAAATTTGCCGCTCTCGTCAGCGCCACACAACAAGTCGAGCCATCATTGAAAAAAAAATGACTTGATATCAGCATGACTTTGGATGACTTCCATGCTGATACTCAAATCCTCCTAGCACACGAACAATGATAGCTAAATAAATTGTGAGGATGAGACATACCAAACATTGTTTTTGAATATCAGGAAAAGCGTGGTGGCTATCACGGTCAGAAAAATGAATTGGGTATGAATACATATTAGCTACCTAGTCAAAAAGGTTTTTTTGCCTGTCGGCAAAAACTTACATTCAGGTGGAGAATGAACGCCACTTGAGTTTTACGCCACCAAACGTTCACGCGCTATGATGGCAGTCTTAAACCTCTACGGAATTTTGATAAACTCCCTTTTTCAAATGCAATCGGCATTTTCATCCCAATAACCCTGTTTGTATACGTCCCAATATACTTGACGAGGTGCACCTGAATAAAGGGCGTTCAATTAATTATCAAAATATAACAAGACTAATCAACATATTACATCAGAATGGATCACCGCTTAAGGCTATTTTAATTTCAAGCATCTAAGCTTTACGCAATAGTAATTAACAGATTGAAGTTTTGGGAGATTAATATGGCTATCAATAGAAATGACGCTAAAATAGAGAAACGTAACAAAACTGACGAATTAAAGAAGTACATATCTCAAGAGTCGTTCAACATTGAAACTGCCATGAAAATGGTACGTGCTGGGGCAGATGCCACTGTTGCAAATGCCAAAGGAGTGACACTCTTATCACTGTTAGCTAATAGCAATGATAAGGACAAAGACAAACTCTATTGTGAATTAGCAGAATTGATAGGTCAACAAGCCGTAGACTATGCCAACAGATTAATACAGAAAAGCCACACACTTGAGATTGCAAAATTAGATGATGTTAAAAATCAAATCAAAGATACCAACAAAGAAATAGAGAAGTTAGAAGCACAATTAAAATCATTAAGTGAAGCATCACCAGTTAATCCTGTATCTATTCAGAATTGTAAAGATTCAATTCAAAAACAAATTATAATTAAACAGGATTTAGAAGCGCTCATCAATGATAAATGGCAACAACTTGGCATAGGTGTTAGAGATTTTCGCAAAAATATTGAGGCGTCCATTTTAAATTTTTATAGCGTTGAACCTGAAGGACTGACAGAGTATGTTTACAATGCACTCAAGCATGCAAAAAAATATTCTCTTGGAAACTGTGATGAATTCAGCAATATAGTGTTGCACTATCTTATTAAGAGGGGAATACATGCTGAAAGATACTATATTTCAGGGGGTGACCATGTTTTTGTGGTCCTTGGAAGAAAAGAAAATAGCGATCCAAATGAACCCCTCACATGGGGCACTAATGCATACATTATTGATGCGTGGCAGAAAAAAATCTTCAAAGCAGAAGAGTATAAAACAAAATTATGGGGCTTTATTGAACACAAACATAAATTAAAACCGGAAAACATTTTCGTTCGTGCAATTGCAATGATACATCAACCTAACCATCACGTAAAAATGATTTACTTGTATGAGAGTAAGGTCCAAATAATCAAAAGCGCTATCCAAGACTTTATAAGTGATTTAAATAAAGCACGAATGTATCTAGAAGTTAAATACGGTAAGGATAGCAGCGATAAATATAAAATATTTAATAAGAAAATTTTGGCCCTTGAAGAATTATTATTGAAAAATGAGTTATTTCGCTTAAGACCGGATTATGAGAAGGTAAATGAAAAAAATGTTGTGAAAAAATATCTTAAATTTAAAGATATGTTAGAAAATAACATCAAAAAAATCTTCGATGAGTTAGATCGTGTTATATTATTTGATAAGAATGATGAAAAATCATTAATGGCATATAATGAATCAGATAGTATTTCAACACAATTCCATAAAATTTTTGATCGACCCCCTTATTCATTAAGAATGTACAATGATGCAAAGAAAACCCTTTTTGAAAACATGACAAAGTTGTGTAAAATAACTGTTCCAGAAAATGAGGAACTCGAAGAGTTCGCTTCAAAAATCAAGAAAATAGCGCCTAAATAAAGGTAGTGTTTAGATATCATTTGGCATTCTAAACCCCTGCCATAGGTAGTGTGAGTCCTACGGCGGGCGTGTCATTTGAACTGTGTAAATAGCCGATTCTGCCATATCATACACTCATGGCTGTTAGCATTGCAGGACAAACTCATTCCATATTTTTGGAATAGATCACAGGATTTTTAGTCGTTTCGGTTCATTCACTATTTCTACTGATAATTGATGCCGCAATTCAACAAATTTTGTAATCAGTTTATTTATATTTTTCACATGCGCAGAAATAAAGAAGCCGAACGTTTGCATTGGTTTATGCTGGCTTAAAATCTCATCGATCATTGGAATCAAAATGTTATCTGTGTTATTACTGGAAGCGAATTTCCGTGACTTCTCTATACACGATAAAAAGCGTATCATGCCAGCCTACAGAACTCGTCGTTTGCTCTTGTTCATGATTGGGTGTCACACGCGTTCTGAGCCATCACCTCCTGTTGTTATGGCGAGACTGCATCGCAGCCGTGGCCATCCACACCGCGTGGTGAGCAACCACAAGTGACTACTCGTACAAAGCGATATTTATAACTTGCAAAGGCGTCACCTCGGGTTTTTGGACAAAGGAAATGGATCGCCACACTCGCTGCGCTCGTTCGTGATCACACCTTTCACCGTCATTGCGAGGCGCCCGAAGGGCGACGTGGCAATCCAGCCCGCGTGGTCGCAAACAACAGGTGACCTCTCGTACAGTGCTGTGATGGTACCAAGCACATGCACCATCTAGAGTTTGTAGACAAAGGAAGTGGATCGCCACACTCGCTGCGCTCGTTCGCGATCACACCTCTCACCGTCATTGCGAGGCGCCCGAAGGGCGACGTGGCAATCCAGCCCGCGTGGTCGCAAACAACAGGTGACCTCTCGTACAGTGCCGTGATGGTACCAAGCACATGCACCATCTCGAGTTTGTAGACAAAGGAAGTGGATCGCCACACTCGCTGCGCTCGTTCGCGATGACGGCGTTAGAGGCTGCGCTCGTTCGCGATCACACAAAGATTTTGTTGACTCTCGTTGCAAAACATTTCTTGCAGTGAGAGAATCGAAACCACCCAAATTGACAAGGCATTCGCATGAGTATACGGAAAATACTATCAATCGTGTTATTTTCATTAACAATATCTAATAGCTTTGCTTCGGAAATTATATGCGAGACAAGTTACGGCTATGCTAATGAAGCTGTTAGTAGGCTGAATCAAACACTTGCACAAAAACACAACGCAACAATCACTGCACCAACGATTAGCGCTATTGTCACACCTTCAAGCAAAGAGTACACAGTGTGCATAGGTATTAATGAGAAATATAATCTTCATAAATGACACAAGCCTAAAATATACTCTCATTTGAGGAATTACCGACGTGTATCCATTTTCAAATTTTTTTAAAGATAAGCATGGACAAATTGTCTTAGCACAAACACCTAACTCGCCACTCATCGGCTGGTTTATTTTTACAATGCTAAATTTACTTTGGCCTGCAACACAACCAAAAATGCATTATCTCTATGGCATCCTTGCCTATGGTTTCATCTTCACTTGGGCGTGGCTTGAGATCACCAGCGGCGTGAACACTTTTCGCCGCCTTCTTGGTTTAATCGTATTGATTCTCATCGTTTGGTTGAGATTATAGTGTCATGATCACGTTGAAATAAATCTCAGTTACACCTCGGCTTTCAATTGATACAAAAGCTCCAAAGCTGCACGAGGTGTTAATTGGTCTACATTCAAGTCTTGCAATTGCGTCACAATCGGATGCGACACGTCCACACTCGCAAACAAATCCCCTTGTGTTGGTGTCGTCAACGCCGATGGCACGCTTTGATAGGCGGATGCTTCTAGTACATGCAATTTCTGCCGTGCTTTAGCAATCACCGTACGCGGCACACCAGCCAATTGTGCGACATGTATGCCATAACTTTGATTCGCGGGCCCTGGTTGCACGGTATGTAAGAAAATAATTTTATCGCCATGCTCCGTTGCATCCAAGTGCACATTTTTGACTGTAGGCATTTCGTCCGCGAGCGACGTTAGCTCAAAATAGTGCGTCGCAAATAAGGTAAATGCTTGCACCTCTTGTGCCAGATGATGCGCACAAGCATAGGCGAGCGATAAGCCATCGAATGTACTCGTACCTCGGCCAATTTCATCCATTAAGATGAGACTCTGTTGTGTTGCGTTATGCAAAATATTCGCCGTCTCAGTCATCTCGACCATAAATGTTGAGCGACCACTCGCCAAATCATCTGCAGCACCGATACGCGTGAAGATACGATCCACTGGACCGATGGTTGCTGCCGTCGCCGGTACAAAACTGCCCATGTGCGCGAGTAATACGATCAAGGCAATTTGCCGCATATAGGTTGACTTACCACCCATATTAGGCCCGGTGATCATTAACATGCGCGTCTCTCTAGTGAAATGCACATCATTAGGCACAAACGCATGTGATGTCATCGCCTCAACGACGGGATGGCGCCCCGCAACAATATGCAGACCCGGTGTTGTGCTTAACTCAGGTTGACACCAACGCAACGATTGCGCGCGTTCCGCAAAATTGACTAACACATCAAGTTCAGCGAGTGCAGTCGCGGCTGCTTGCATCGCCTGCAAATTAGGATGCAAACGGTCCAGCAACGTTTCATACAAATATTTTTCTCGTGCTAAGGCGCGATCCCGCGCACTCAAAGCTTGATCTTCGAAGGCTTTTAATTCAGGCGTGATAAAGCGTTCGGCATTTTTCAATGTTTGGCGCCGAATATAATTATCCGGTAAGGTTGCACCTTGCAAACGCGATACTTCGATGTAGTAGCCGTGTACACGATTGTAACCAACCTTCAATGTGGATAAACCCGTGCGTGCTTTTTCTTGCTCTTCGAGCTTCAGCAAATACTCGCCAGCATTTTCACTGAGTGCTAATAATTCATCCAAGGTCGAATCATAACCCTGCGCAATGACACCGCCATCGCGTATGGTGACTGGTGGATTGTCGACGATCGCCGCCATCAATAATGCATGCGTTTCAGGAAACTCACCAATGCTTTGCTGCAGTCGCGCTAGTAATGGCACCTTCTCAACATGAACAAGCGCCGCATGTAATTCAGGCAGTAAGCCCAAGGTATTGCGTAAAGCAATGAGATCACGCGGACGTGCCGTTTTTAGCGCGACACGTGCTAATATACGTTCAAGATCTGCCATGCGATGCAGACATGCTTGTAGGGAACGATACGCATGCTGCGCACCCAGTACGGCGACACAGGCTTGGCGTGCATGCAGTTGCGAGATATCTCGTATCGGTCGATGTAACCAACGCTTCAAGCAGCGACTTCCCATCGCGGTTTGCGTGCCATCCAAAATCGCACATAATGTATGCGTTTGATCACCAGATAAATTAGATTCCAATTCCAAGTTACGTCTTGACGCTGCATCTAAAATCAAACTGTCTTCGCGACGTTCCACATGGATAGCGCGAATATGTGGCATCGCTTGACGTTGCGTCTCTTGTGCATATTGTAACAACGCACCCGCAGCACAGAGGGCAGCATGCATTTTTTCACAACCAAAACCCGTCAAGTCGTGAGTTTGCATTTGCTCAGTCAGTAATCGCACGGCAGACTCATATTCAAACTGCCAAGGTGGGCGACGCTGCAATTGCGCTTGATAATCAGCCAAGGGTTGTTGTGCTGCTGCTTCGCTGACTAACAATTCAGCGGGACGGATTCGCGCCAACTCGCTGACTAATGCTTCCTCAGCATCCAGTTGTAATAAGACAAATCGACCCGCACTGATATCGAGCATGGCCAAACCATACGTATTATCGTGGTGGTGTAATGCCACCAAGAGATTATCCTGACGATCTTCAAGAAAAGCTGCATCACTCACCGTGCCTGGCGTTAACACACGCACTACTTCGCGCGCAACGGGGCCAGTACTCGTTTTAGGATCACCCACTTGTTCGCAAATCGCCACCGACATTCCGCGACGAATCAGTTTGGCAATATAAGTTTCTGCCGAATGATAAGGCACCCCCGCCATGGGAATGGGCTTGCCTGCTGATTGGCCACGCGCCGTGAGAGTAATGTCTAATAAACGTGCGGCTTTTTCTGCATCGGTATAAAATAATTCATAGAAGTCTCCCATACGATAAAACAGTAACGTGTGCGGATAATCAGCTTTAATCCGCAAGTATTGCTGCATCATTGGCGTAGGTTGCGTATGCGCATTCATGAACGTCTCTCCTTCACACTACTAGCCAGACCCGTGGGCGATAGTTAGCGTTTATTTAATTTTGGTTGGTGGCTGTGGCGCAATGTCGTCCGCCCGCCACTCACGACAGGTGTGGCTATGTTACCGAACTTGCGCTAAAAGTGTTAACTTAGATCGCTGGTATGCCATCGAACCTCGTATGCACAAGGAATATGACATGAGCACAGTCATCATACAACTCGCGACGGAAGTTGGATCACGTTTAAAAAAACAACAATACACCTTGAGCACTGCTGAATCCTGTACTGGCGGTGGTTTAGCCTATTGGCTGACCGCTATCGCCGGCAGTTCCTATTGGTTTGAAGGGGGATTGATCACCTATAGCAACGCCGCAAAAATGCGCCTGCTCAATGTGGAAGCAAACACCCTCGCCACGGTGGGTGCCGTCAGTGCCGACACCGCACGCGAAATGGCTGAAGGTGCACGTGCATGCATGCAAACCAATATCAGCGTTGCCATCACCGGTATCGCTGGTCCCAGTGGTGGCACCCCTGACAAACCCGTCGGCACTGTTTGGATCGCCTATGCGACACCTCATCAGCCCGTCGTGACACAACATCATCTATTCACGGGTAACCGCGAACAAGTGCGCATAAGCACCATCGAAGCAGCGCTGCAAGGACTGCTACGCTTAATCCCCTAAAGCGGCTGCCGTGGCGCAACGCGCTGCATCAAGGACGGTTGGGTTCTGACAGCAATAGCTCACGCTCTTCTTCATCATCATCACGTTCTGGCGCAGGTGTAAAGAGTGATGACCAACAGCGAGACAACGTTTTGCTCACGGTGGGTGCCACCACTTCAACCGCACATTTTGTTGCCAAGAGCGTGCTGGGAATCGCGAATCGCGCCGCACGATATAAAGCGGTATCCTCACAAACTAAGGACGTCGCAGATAAGGCACACACGAGTTCGTTCAACGCATAAGCACCGCCTGATAACAAAGTGTTAATCGCACTACATTTGACGACAGCGAGTGTCTTATCGCGAGCGCTCGGCGCCGGGGGTGGATACGTGCCCATTTCCTCATCAAAGAAGAATATCGGTTGACCTTGCTGTTGTGGCACGAGGGATGTAATCGGTTGCGGCACAAATGCAGCGTGGCGTAGCAAATTAAATGCAACATCAGTGCCCAAGAAGACACCCATTTGCAGTCGTGGATCAGCACCCAAACTAAAATGTCCCCAATGTTTCAACTGGCTCAAAATAATTTCCGTCACAGCCACATCCACACCAATGCGATGGAACACTTGGCCAAATTTTTGTAGCGCGCCTGGTGGTTGATAGGTTGCTGACACACCGCCTGGTACGCAATACGATCCGAGTGTCAACCCCAAAGCGCGCACCCCGCGATAACCCACATAGCCAATCGCTGCTAAGATCGGGCCCATGATCGCCGCATCCGTCAGCAAGTATCCACAGGATTGTATCGTTTCATTGGATGAGGCTTTTAATTGTGGCGCATAGTGTTCGTTTAACACGGTTAAACCATAACCTGCACCAGCCGCTGCGGCTAAAGCCACTAATGTTGCCGCACTTTCTTTTACCAAAGTCGTGCAGGGTTGCGCCGAGCGCTGACCACGCGCACAGGGTGAGGATTGTGTCACTGCTGCACTAATATCATGCATTGCACCCATTAACGCTGCGCTAGAAGCAGCCAAAATACCTTGAATCGGTGTGGGGATGTTAAACATCGACAAATTTTGTATGGTCATTGTGCCAGTTGCCATCATATCGACAAATGTCATCATGTGTTGACCCAGTTGCTGCGCGCGTGTATGCGGGCTCGCTGGTGCGCGCACATCATTTTCAACATCGTCTTTAAATACCAGTTGTGGTCTGACTTTGTGTTGTCGTTTCTTACGCATGCGTCACATCTCCTCTTATGATTAGTATGGATGTTGGCATGCATTCTATGTGAATTCTAAAAATAATTCTCTACGCATGTACCAGCCATAGTGTCATCCCGCGACAGATATTATTTTATCAACGGTTACCGCTCAATACGCGGGAACCGCTGCTATTTTATACTAACGCAGCACTTTTTATTGACAGCGCGCATAATTTTATCAATAATGTGACGCCCGAATTCTATCAATTCGCTATTTCATATTCTCAATCCCTTCCTCTTGCGGTAATCTAGTAAGCCAACAACTCACCTGCTCACGACTACTTTACTTTACAAATTTTTAGCAAAAAGGATCCCTTATGGAAGACAATAAGAAAAAAGCGCTTGCTGCAGCATTAAGTCAGATTGAACGTCAATTCGGCAAAGGCACTGTAATGCGCATGGGTGACAACCCTGCGGATTTACCTGACATCGAAGCGATCTCTACTGGCTCGTTGGCCCTCGACATCGCACTTGGCATCGGCGGCTTACCTAAAGGTCGGATTGTGGAAATCTACGGACCAGAGTCTTCCGGTAAAACCACCCTCACCTTACAAGTCATCGCTCAGTGTCAGAAAAAAGGTGGCACCGCGGCATTCATCGATGCGGAACACGCGCTCGACCCCACGTACGCGAAACGACTGGGCGTGAATGTCGATGATTTGCTGATTTCCCAACCAGATACGGGTGAACAAGCACTAGAAATTGCCGACATGTTGGTACGTTCCAGCGCCATAGACGTCATCATCATCGATTCCGTCGCTGCTCTCACGCCCAAAGCAGAAATCGAAGGCGACATGGGTGATCAACACATGGGTTTGCAAGCACGCTTAATGTCGCAAGCATTGCGCAAACTCACCGCTAACATTAAACGCTCTAACACCTTAGTCATTTTCATCAATCAAATCCGCATGAAAATTGGCGTGATGTTTGGTAATCCAGAAACCACGACTGGCGGCAACGCGCTAAAATTTTACGCTTCGGTACGTTTAGATATACGCCGCATCGGCAGCGTCAAAGAAGGCGATGAAATCGTCGGCAGCGAAACCCGTGTCAAAGTGGTCAAAAATAAAGTAGCCCCACCCTTCAAACAAGCTGAATTCGATATTTTATATAACGAAGGCATCTCCAGAGAAAGTGAGATTGTTCACCTCGGTGTACAACACGGCATCGTCGACAAATCGGGCGCCTGGTTCAGTTACAATGGTCAACGCATTGGTCAGGGTAAAGAAAATGCACGACAATTTTTAAAACAGCATCCTGCTATCGCCACTGAAATTGAAACCAAAATTCGTGAGCTCACCATTAATTTGCACGCGCGAGTGGTACTAAAAGAAGATACAACCGATGCGGAGGAGAAAGTTGCTTAAGCAACCCGCTTCTGTAGACAACACCACGCTCAAATCACTACGGCGAGCAGCACTCGCTTTGCTCGCCCGGCGTGATTACACACAACAAGAGCTTGTACAAAAACTGCATGATAAAGGATTCGCCGCTGACCACATCGCGCTTATTGTGGCAGAACTGGTGACTGCCAGCTTCTTAAATGATCAACGTTTCACCCAAAACTATATTCGCTATAAACGCAACCAAGGCTATGGCCCGAAATACATTCAACGCGCGTTGCAAACACGAGGTATCGCTGCCGCAGTCATTGCAGATGAATTAAATATAGCCGATAATTCCTGGCTAACTGATATTCGCCGCCTGTGGCAAAAACGTTTTAAGGGTCACCACCCCACGGATTACAAACAACGAGCGAAGCAAATGCGCTTTCTGTATGCGCGCGGCTTCACCGCAGCACAAATTGAAAGCATTTATAACGAATAATGACCAACGACACAGTGATCACAATTATGGCAAAGCAAACAGCACCTTTTACCAGTAGTAATGACATACGTCGCCAATTTTTGAGCTACTTCCAAGAACACGGACACACCATTGTGCCGAGTAGCTCCCTAGTACCTCATAACGACCCCACCTTATTATTTACCAATGCTGGCATGGTGCAGTTTAAAGATGTGTTTTTAGGTAGTGATGAGCGACCCTATCAACGCGCCGTATCAGCGCAGCGCTGTGTGCGTGCCGGTGGTAAACATAACGATTTAGAACGTGTCGGTTACACCGCACGTCATCATACTTTTTTCGAAATGTTGGGCAATTTTAGTTTTGGTGATTACTTCAAACGTGATGCGATCAAATTTGCCTGGGATTTTTTAGTCAATCACTTGCATTTACCTGCAGAAAAATTATGGGTCACGGTTTACACCGATGACAAAGAAGCCGAAGCCATTTGGTTGAATGAGATTAAAGTAGATCCCAAGCGCTTTAGTCGTTGTGGCGAAGCAGACAATTTTTGGTCCATGGGTCCTACTGGCCCGTGCGGACCTTGCACAGAAATATTTTATGATCATGGGCCACACATTGCCGGCGGTCCCCCAGGCAGCCCAGATGCCGATGGCGATCGTTACATTGAAATTTGGAATTTGGTATTCATGCAATATGATCGTGCCAGTGATGGGACGATGACACCTTTACCCAAACCCTCGGTAGATACGGGGATGGGCATTGAACGTTTAGCCGCTGTGTTACAAGGTGTACACAACAATTATGACACCGATCTCTTTCAACCATTGATTAAAGCCGCAGCCAAATTAGCTGGCATCAATGATCACACCCATTTTTCTCTGCGCGTCATTGCCGATCATATTCGTTCTTGCAGTTTTTTAATCACGGATGGCGTGACGCCATCCAACGAAGGCCGTGGCTATGTGTTACGTCGCATCATTCGGCGCGCATTAAGACACGGCAATCAATTAGGTTTAACTGAGCCTTTCTTTTATCAACTCGTTACTCCTTTAGTCGCTATCATGGGCGATGCCTATCCTGAACTTGCCGCAGCAAGTACGCGGGTGATGAATGTACTGCGTCAAGAAGAAGAACAATTCGCTACCACCTTAACGCAAGGTTTAAAAGTCTTCGAACAATTAGCCACTGAGTGCGCTAATGGGATCATCCCAGGCGACGTGGTATTTAAACTGTATGACACGTATGGCTTCCCCGCTGACTTAACAGCAGACATAGCACGCGAAAGAAATCTGCAAATTGATTATGACGGCTTTGAGGTGGCGATGAATGAACAACGTGCACGTTCACGCCAAGCCAGCCAATTCACCACCGAATATGCCGTCGCACAAGAATCACAAACGCCCACCGAATTCACTGGTCATAAAGATGTGACCGCAGCAGCGCGTCCCGAACAGGGCAAGATCCTCGCGATTTATCAAGCCGGTAAATTTGTGGAGACTTTAAATGCGGGTGAAAAAGCCTCTATCGTATTAGATCGCACGCCTTTCTATGCCGAATCAGGTGGTCAAGTCGGTGACCAAGGCATGCTATGTATTGATCATCAAGCCTTGTTTAAAGTCACAGACACCATCAAACAAGGTCATATGCATTTGCATTTAGGTAAATTAGAAAAAGGCACTTTGCACATTGATGACACCGTGAATGCCGTGATTGATGCGAAACGACGTGCTGCAACGATGTTGAATCACACGGCCACACATTTGTTACACATGGTGTTGAAAGAAGTCTTGGGTGAACACGCAATGCAAAAAGGATCATTGGTTGATCCCGAGCGATTACGTTTTGATTTTGCGCATCATGCGCCACTCAGCGCTGAGGAATTGCGCACCATCGAACGACGCGTCAACGAAGAGATACGCGCTAATCATGCAGCCAACGTGGAAGTGAGCACGCCAGATGAAGCGATTGCTAAAGGCGCCGTGGCACTCTTCGGTGAGAAATATGGCAGCAAAGTACGCGTGGTACATTTCGGGCCTTCGGTTGAATTATGTGGTGGCACGCATACGGAGCATACTGGCGATATCGGCCTCTTTAAACTGACAGGTGAAAGTGGTGTCGCCGCTGGTATACGACGCATTGAAGCGGTCACTGGTGATGCCGCATTACAATATTTAGAAAAGCGTGAACAAGAAGCTAAACTAAAACTGACGCAAACTGAAGAACGTGCCGCACGCTTAGAGAAAGAAATTCAGCAATTGCAAGACAAGCTGGCGAGTGTGACGAGTCGTGATCTCGCGGCGAAAGCGCGTGATATTGGCTCGGTCAAAGTATTAGCAACGCATGTCACCGGTTTAGATGGCAAAGCCTTACGCCAAGCCATGGATCATCTCAAACAACAATTGGGCAGCGCCGTGATTGTGCTCGCGATCAGTAAAGACAATAAAGTCGGCATTGTGGGTGGTGTGACGGCAGATTTGGTGGACAAACTGAGTGCCCGCGATTTAGTGGCAATGGTTGCCGCACAAGTGGGTGGCAAGGGCGGTGGACGCGCCGATCTCGCCGAAGCCGGTGGCAATAAGCCAGAGGCCTTAGGAGACGCACTAGCTGGCGTCTATGACTGGGTGGCAGGACGATTAACCTAAACTGATAGATGCCCCGCGTTATGAAATGTGGAGGGGAGCACGAGGACATTTACCCCCGTTCGCCCTTGATGCGGCACGAAGTTGTGTAGGGTGGGCAAAGCGCAGCGTGTCCCCCTTATGATTTTTACATTGTCTGACGAAGGAAATGGTGGGCACGCTGCCAAACCCGTTCGGCCCGAGCAACTAATCCCCGTTCGCCCTCGATGCGGCGCATAGCGCCGTCTCGAGGGGTGACCACTCTACTACAATCCCCGTTCGGCCCGAGCAATTAATCCCCGTTCGCCCTCGATGCGGCGCATAGCGCCGTCTCGAGGGGTGATGACCCTACTACAATCCCCGTTCGGCCCGAGCAATTAATCCCCGTTCGCCCTCGATGCGG
>CAZYKO010000001.1:121478-263070 GCA_964648015.1 uncultured Coxiellaceae bacterium | reverse complement strand
CGCGTAGCGCCGTCTCGAGGGGTGACCACCCTACTTAGCTTATGAACCGTTGGAACGCGGACCTGGTTGAGACGACGAATTTTGCTGTTGATTCCTAAGTGCATCAATCTCTTCTTGTGCCTTCTGAAGATATTTTTCCAGAATTTGTTGTTCGTTGCTATTATATGCATTAACACTGCGTTCCTCGCCCGTATCATGGTTCTTATAAGTGGATGTTGCCAATGGCTTTGGCGATGGCGGTGACGAGTCCTGGTCATCATCGTCATTTCTAATCACTTCTGGGCTAACAGGTGTAGACACGGCGCGTTTAAAACGTTTGAATAAATTGGGATATTGATTATATGCCGTCTCCTTAGCAATATTTTCGGCTAACACCAGCGTGCCAAGGTTATCGCCCGAAGTATCTTTAGTATAGCTACCAATTGATGATATAGCCGTCTCCTCGCTCTTTTCCTCGAGTTTCATTTTTTCCACTTGTTCCAATGTCTTGGTAGGGATAAATAGCATCACTTTTTCAACGTCTGTCACAGTTGCCTGATCTGCAGCATCACCGTTCATGGATACTTCAGCACATTCTTTCCAGATTTTTTTTACTACCAAAGGTGCTTCCATAGCATTATTATTCGTCGCAGAAGGCTGAGTCGCATATTGAAATTTTACGGCTTGTGGGTCGTTATGGGTTGCGACGCTTCTAACAGAAACCCCATCAGCTTCTTTAATAGATTTACTACTCAGTTTTTCATTATACAACTTAAGTTGACGAGCTAACGCTGCTTCTTCCTTTCTCTGTGGATCTGTTGCAGATCCATGGATATATAGATGAGTCTTACGCTTACCTATGTTGTGCGCGAGTTTCTTTTGGCCATTGACTTCAACAATCATTTTTTTTGGCTTTGCTTCAGTTTTGCTATGAGCTTTTTTTATCAGTGATTGACAGAGCGGCGCTGACTTTTCCAATGGGTATTTACTAGGATCAGAGATTTTAAGCGTATAATCACCTTTGTTTACATCATTAGGTTTCGTGATCTCAGCTAAATTAACTTGAGATTTTCCATCATCGATAACATAAATGTCCGTCGCTTTAATACGATCTTTTTCAATGATATATTCACCTAAACTAATTTTATATAAATTCAGATGTCTAAGAAATTTGCTTACATACCTTTTTCTATAATCTTCCTCAATAGATGCACCATCAATTATCTTAAAATGATAAAGTTCATACGTTGCCAGTAACAAGCTTTCATCATTTTTTATGATTAATTGATAGTCACACCGTGAATAATAATCAGATTCTAAATGAAGAGCCTTTATCCCAGCAGCGATACGCTTATTAATAATACTGGGTTTATTGAGTTCATCTACATAAATATTAACAATGATTCTAGAACCATCAAAATCATATTCTAGGCATTGTTCTTCAGTTCGTGCAGGGTGATTCACCGGTCTTCCTCTGTAAACTGGGTCACGTTGTGGATTGCCCCGTTTTTTCCTTGGCTTTTTATTTGTTTTAAGCATGGAAGGACGGATGTCATGAACTTCCTGAGGCGATTCTTCTACCCCAGTAATTGGAATACTTCGGCTATCAGCCATATGGCACCTCATCAAATTATGATCATTTAGATAAAATAACGATATATGGCATGAGTGTATCGAGCCGAGCTTAAGAGGGTATTAACTGTACAATATTTGTCAAAATATTTTCTGTACGGGACAAAACTCAACAATGCTGCGCCAATTTGCGTTTAGCCATTGGCGCCCTAAATAATTTGTTAACTGTTTGTTATATATGGGTTATTTCGGTTTTGGCGCTGTAGGAACGTCATGATCCTCATACTTCTTTAGCGTTTTTGACACCTCACCTATAGGTGCATTTCTAAGCATGCTATTTAGCTTGGTCATTGGTGTATTTTGATAAGCCTCTGTATTAACTTCATGACGAGCTGAGGAAGGGAGTTTTCGTGTTAGCGATAAACGGGATGCAATACGAGCATATAAATCAGTCGTTGTATCATCGCGCCTCCCAAACCACTTCACACGCGCTTTGGCATCTGACATGCCTTTTTGCAGTAAGATATGCTCAATATTTTCAGCCAAGTGATCCAGTGCAGCCATGGTTAATGGCTTGCTTGAGCGTAGCGCTTCTTCAATCAAGTTCTTAATTGCAAAAGCACCGTGAGAATATTTTTTGCCATTCGCACCTTTGACACCACCCCAGTGCAATTTGAAAGGATGCGCTTCTATCTCCGCTAAAATTGTCGCCAGAATAAAAGTATCTACTTTCGCTTTAGGCACGTCGATCGTTCGATTCATGAGATCAACACGCACATCGGATAATTGTGGTGAATTTTTATGAATTTCTAATGGAATATACTTATCAATGATATCAACCTTACCTTCTATTGCAGGAAATGTTAATGTATACACATCTATGCCTTTATCATCTTTAATCTCAATTTTTGCACTAACATTAGCACAAATGGGTCTTAATTTTTTCTCCACGAATTCTTTTTTCTTTGCGTTAACTTGTATTTTTTGAGCTTTTTGATCTTCTTTTAACCCATCAACGCGAGTTTGAATTCCTTCACAAAAGCCATGCCAATCCATCGCTTCTTCTTTACCATCCTTTATTTCCAACAATGACCAATCATCATCTTCGATGCATTGTTTGATCTGGGTTTGTATCTTTTCAAGGTGCGCTTGTACTTTCTCTTTCTCATCACTAAGCTGATCTGCAAACTGATTAACCGTTGCCAACAAAGACAGCAACTTAGTTTCAATCTGAATCAATTTTTTCAAGCTCGCCATATGCACCGCTAACACACCAATATTTTTTTCCATCTCAACGAGTGGGGCTTCATCTAATAGAATCCAATCATCTTCTAAACGATTAAGTTCAGTCGAATAAGGCTCAACGTATTTTTCATTTACTTTGGTTTTAGCTGTTGCATATCTCTCTGGCAACTCAGCATATTTCTTTTTGACATCATTTAAATTTTGCTTAGCCACTTCCAAGCGTTTATCCCTATTTTTGATATCCTTATTTTTTCTATACTCATCAAGTAAACGATTCACTTCAGTAAATTGGCCACGGCGTAAATCATTTAATACATTGACATTAAAAGCCACTAAGTTATAACTCGGCACAAACACATACTGATAAGTCAGTGCTGCCAAACCTTGCAGTCCTTTAGTAACTATTTCTTTAGCTGATTGCAGATAACTTTTGGCTGGTTGATAGGCAGCGACAATTTTCTCAACATTCGCTTTACCATAGAGCGCTGCGATCAGCATTTTATCTTGTGCGTTGCCAAAACTTGCAATATAAAAAATATAATAGTTTAACGTGGCGCTGAATCCATTGTTGATGCGTACTGAGGTTTCTTCTTTCATAGGATTCTCAGCAACATCCGTATGTAAGGTCTTGTCTTTGGGTTTTTCAATGGCCATTTGAACGGGTGGCAATCCCAATGCTGTCTGCTTTTGTTGGTTGAAATAATCTAACACATCACAGTGTATCTCAACGGTGTCGAACATATTGATAAAGCTACCGTTTACAGAATTGCCTAAGAGTGATGTTGACAACAATGGTATACGTTCGCTGCTATTGGCTCGCGAAATCACGATAGTGTGCAGCATTAATCCGCTAATCTTTGTTCGCGCTTCAAGCATCGCCTCCAACGCTTGTTGCAACGCCTGCTTCGTTGCATCCTCGGCTAACTGTCCTTGTGTTTCTAAAGTTGTTAATTCTTCACTGATGGTGCCCATAATCAATTCCAGCATTTCCGCAACCGTCGCCAATTGATTTGCCTTCAACGTCACAAAACCGCCATAGCTGGCAATTTGTTTATGCAATGCGGTGATCTCCGCTTGTTTTGATTTATGTATTTTAGGATCATTCGCTGAAGTCTTAGTCACTAATGCAAGTTGCCGATCAAGATCATTCAAATCCAGATATTGTTTTTCTCTATAGCGAACTTCATACTCTAGTGGCATGAGGACCTTCAAGCCATCTATGACCTCACGTAATTCCTCAACCTTAATCGCCGTGTTGGCGATGCCCTGTACATGCATTTCCGCTGCTTTCTGCAATAACACTTGGGCTTTCAACCCCGCCTCGAAACGCTGATAGTCATTGAGGATAGCAATGCCTTTGTTCAATTTAAGTGCTATTTCATAATAAGGACTCGTTTTATTTTGTTCTGTCAGCGATATTGACTCAAATAATGGCATTAGCTCATTCCTCACTTATAATTACTCATCAGCATACGCCATACATCTGAAGAATTTATTAAGAGCATTTAAATGTTTTATGCGTATGTTTTGATCAGTATAGATAAGCTTTTTCTGGCACCTAACATACGCAACCCTTAGCGATGTATTCACACAAACACACATCCTTTAGATCCAATCAACAAGCTGCATAAGCAGCTCAACGTTTCGTAAACATAAAATGCTAACGATTACATCTACAGAAGATCTTAAATAACATGTATCATTAATATATAAGGCACGGTGCGCTAGATAACGCCTGCATTGATAGCAATGCGCTGTCATGCTAAGCGCAAGCCGGAAACATTAGGGTAATTTATGGCTCTCATCGTACAAAAATATGGTGGCAGTTCAGTAGGTAATCTGAACCGCATTCAACATGTCGCAGATAAAATAATCAAAACTCGCCAGGATGGACACGATGTAGTCGTCGTGGTTTCCGCCATGTATGGTGAAACGGATAGACTCATTCAATTAGCCAATGCACTCACCGGCATCCCTGATCCACGTGAGTATGATGTGTTGATCTCTACCGGCGAACAAGTCTCTATGGCGTTGCTCAGTATGGCATTGAACACCAAGCAATGCCCCGCGCGTTCCTATACCGGCTTACAAATTGGTATATGCACGGATAATGTCTATAGTAAAGCACGCATCCTGGATGTGAAGACCAACCTCATCGAACGCGAATTGCAATTGGGCCGAGTCGTTGTGATTGCTGGTTTTCAAGGGATGAATCAATACGGTGAAATCACCACCCTTGGTCGTGGTGGCTCTGACACCACAGCAGTCGCCGTCGCAGCAGCCCTCAAAGCAGATGAATGCCAAATCTATACCGACGTCGATGGGGTGTATACAACAGATCCCCATTTACTACCGAGCGCACGTTTATTACCACAAATTAGTTTTGAAGAAATGTTAGAAATGGCGAGCCTAGGTGCCAAAGTATTGCAGATGCGTTCCGTGGAATTAGCCAGCAAACACAATCTGCCGATACGCGTACTCTCCACCTTTTCCGATGGCCCAGGAACTTTAGTGACCTTTGAGGACAAAGTTATGCATAAGCGTTTAGTTTCAGGGATTGCCTTCAGTCGTGAAGAAGCCATCATTTCACTTTCCGGCGTGCCACGTCAAATAGGTATCGAAGGTTTTATCTTAAGTAAAGTTAGCGAAGCCAATATTGAAATTGATATGATCGCGCAAAATGCTACCGCACAAGAAACCATTGATTTCACTTTTACGGTCAGCCGCAAAGAATTCGCCAAAGCAATGCGTGTCGTTGAAGAGCTCGCGAATGCATGGGGTGGTGTTGTGATCAAAACCAATCCTAAAGTGGCCAAACTTTCTTTAGTAGGGATAGGGATGCGTTCACATACTGGTGTAGCAAGCACCATGTTCAAAACACTGGGCGAAGCAGGCATTAATATACAAATGATCACCACTTCTGAGATAAAAATCTCTGTCGTTTTAGACGAAACTCACTTAGAGAGAGGTGTGCAGGCTGTGCACACTGCCTTTGAGCTCGATAAAGCACCCACCATTAGCGAAAAAGAATTCATAGAATAATCATATAGTTATATCTTTCAGGGCACGCGCATATCCTCACCGAGGGACGCACGTGTCACTGTCTTTTGTTTAACTAAATAAATATTAATAAAAAAATACAAAACTTGTTTGCAGAATGTAATTTTATTGTTTACTATTGCACACCTTGTAAGTACTTAACTGTGGGCAAGAAATAGAAAATTGCTGTGAGGTCCCCGCTACTTGCGAGAACCCTGATAAAATATACGAATAGCCTACCCTTGAGTAGGGTACTTTTGACAAGGCACAAAAATAACAATTGCCGATTGGTCAATATAAACAAGGATGAGCTGAGTATAGCGAGGGGGTTCTTCTGAGGAGTCATGACTGACTAATGCCCATAGAAACTTAAAATAAGTTTATGCCTCATGGAACTTAACGGGGATAAGTAGTTTTAATGGACAAGGCAGTTTTTTAAAAAGGAGATGGATAAATGCTCATTTTAACAAGACGTGTGGGTGAAACTATAGTAATCGGCGATGATGTTATCGTGACTGTGCTTGGTATTAAAGGTAATCAAGTGCGTATAGGTATTAATGCGCCTAAAGATATCACGGTTCATCGCGAAGAAATTTATCAGCGCATTCAGCAAGAGAAGAATACGACACCGAAGCAAGAGGAAGCAGTCACTAACGCTGCACCAACAGCAACGGTTGTTAAAAAGAAACGCGAAAGCAAAACTGATAAATCTGAAAAGAACGGTAACAAAGAGTAAGTAGAAATACACTGGAGAGATGGCCGAGCGGCTGAAGGCGCTCCCCTGCTAAGGGAGTATGGGGCCAAAAGCTCCATCGAGGGTTCGAATCCCTCTCTCTCCGATAAATGGAATTAGTAACGCATTATAAAAATAAAAACGCATTTCTCAAATGTGCTGGCATTGGTAAAATCCATAACACACTAGATGCATTTCTGAAATGTGAAGGAATTCATAAATATTTATGTAAATCCTTCATAAATATTTATAAAAACGCTAGACGCATGTTTCAAATGTGTTAATATCGGCAGCTAGTTTCTAGCACGCGCCCGTAGCTCAGTTGGATAGAGTATCTGGCTACGAACCAGGGGGTCGGGAGTTCGAATCTCTCCGGGCGCGTACTAAAAACTATGCGGCCTCCGCTAAACATCCCCCCAATGACAATTACTTTTATCCATCACCATTTTCACACATTTAAAATAACATCGCGCATGATTACGATCATTCGTATATGGCCATGTCACCATTTTGTACGCGACATAATCCGGTGGACATTCTCGCTCATAATGATCAAATCCACTATTATCCCCGGAACATGGCCACCATTCTGATGTATCTTTCACATTGGGTGGCACATAACGTCTGAGATCACCAATACAGCGATGTACTTTCGGTTTAATTTCTTGCGGTGTACGCGCCATGATGGTGGTTGAATCTTGCGTATATGCTTTCACGTTTGACAGACATAGTAAAAAAATAAGACTTGTGCATAAACTAAATGAAGGTAAACGCATACGGCTCCTCCTTATTTTTAAGAATGGTTAACGCTTGTGTTGATACGTGTTGAGCTTTCATTTGTCAATCTTTTTGCTTAGTCATGATAGACGTCTCTCTTAGTCATCTCATTGCAAAAAGAATGCACCCCATGACCTACAAACCCGATGTGATTTATTTTCGCAGCCAGTCCAGGGAGGGTATTGCTTGACTGCAAAATCCTTGTGCCTTAATATGCGGCCAACACGTGAAGACGTCCTGTGTGCGCCCGTAGCTCAGCTGGATAGAGTATCTGGCTTCGAACCAGGTGGTCGGGGGTTCGAATCCCTCCGGGCGCGCCATTTGATCGTTGGTCGAGTTGGATAAAAATTCTCGCACATGTGTTGAATATCATCTATGATAGAACGCGATTATGGATCGGCTTGCAACTTAAAGCACTCAAAGGATTTGCGCATGAGCACCATCTCTAGACAATGGTTTCTTATTTGCTTCAATATACTCTTCGTTTTACTCAGTTGTACTCGCTTGGCAAATGCGGGTGAAATCGCAGGAAAAATTATCTCTATCAAAGGAAGCGTCTCAGCAATCGGCACCAATGGTAGCAGACGCATACTCAGTAACAATTCGCCGATTTACGCAGGCGATGATATCGTTACTTCAGCAAATAGCCACGCACAACTGCTGTTTAGTGATAACAGCATTACCACCGTCATACCCAATTCAAATTTTAGAATCAATAACTACCACTATAGTAATCGCAGTCAAGAAGATTCTTTTGTAGTAACACTTGTGAAAGGCGCGTTTCGCACCATTACTGGTAGTATTGGTAAAAACGATCCCGATAAATATATCGCTAAATCAGCGGTTTCAACCATCGGTATACGCGGCACTTTCTTCGGTACTGAACTCAATGAAGAAGGCCAAGTTGTTTGCGTCAAGCGTGGTGCCATCAATGTGGGCACACAAGTAGGTAAAATTCCGCTAGGCCAAGGCACCAAATATGACTTTGCCGTGATGAAGTCACCCATGCATCCACCACGAGCCTCTTCTGAATCGCCCGAATTCTTGTTTAAGCAATTTACCCGCCACTTATATGGCCATAACAGCAATGTGAGCAATCGTTACCGTGGCGTGATCATGCCTGTGCTCCCAATCGATCAATACTACGAAAGCAACGCGTACCTCTATCTGGATTATCCAACGCGTGCGAATTTACCCAAGAAGTAATGGATTTGAGATCAACCGTTTAAAGGAATATATTTTTTCATGCAACGACGCACACAAATCACCAAGTGTCTAGCCATAAGCTGGTTTGCTATGACCGCGAGCGTAGCCTTCGCGGCAACGAAAAATGACGACTACTGTGCGCTAGATCAGCTGCGCGATCTCATACAATTACAACAGTATGAGGCAGCCTACCAACTAGCACATGATCACCAACAACAATGTGCCGGCAATCCACGATTCGATATGTTGTTGGGTGATGCGGCTTTAAATAGTGAACACCCTGATCAAGCCAGCTTTGCCTATGAACGTGTACTCGAAGTTGAGCCCAATAATTTCCATGCCAGCTTACAATTAGAGCGCTCATATGCGAAATTAGGATATCCCGCTGGCGCAACCTTAGGATTACTGCGCTCCGCTTATCTGGGACTACGTACGGGTTATGATAGTAATATCAATGCGTCACCGCGTAACAATGTATTTAACACAACGGGTGTGAACATCATCATCCCAAACATTAACACCAAACGTGATGCTGTGTTCACGGATCTTTTGTTCGGTGGCAATATCAAAAAGATTTACGATAGCAATATGTCGCTGTTTGGACAACTTGCCGGTTATGTGCGCGAAAACTATGGCCGTAGTAAATATGATTACTACATTATTCAAGCCGATGCGGGTGTCAGTCACGGTTTCGGCAAATTTGAATTTGCCGTACCAGCGCATTATGAAGCTTATCATTACAGCAATCATTTGTTCAGAAGTTCAGGCGCCATTTCCGCAGAATTAACTTACAATGCAAATCCCAATCGTATGTTGGCAGCATTGCTCGAATATCGCATCTTTACCTATGCGCACATACAACAACGCAACTTGTATCTGTGGGCTGCGGCTACTAAATGGTTTGAGTATGTCCCAGCAATTTATACTGAATTCGATACCCGTTTCTATTATGCAAATGGTACGCCCAAAAAATTTGGTGGCGCTGCCGTCACAAAACAGTTTTATGGTGCACAAATCGTCAGCACCTTCAAAAAAGATCCCGTCGTCATACCATTCTTGGCTGCTGATTGGCAACACGCACAATACAACGGTAAAAATCTTGTATTTAAGCGTCGACCCCGTGAAACTTTTTATAACGTGACGGGTGGTGTCGTATTCCAGTTGACACCGAATTTGGCTCTCCAACCCGATTACAATTACACGATTAATCATAGCAACATCCCACGCAATCGCTACAATCGTTACATTGTTGAAGCGAGCTTGGTCTATCAGTGGATTTAACTTTGCATAGTCATAGGTGGGGACGCCTCCTCAGGGCGAACGGGTTTGGCAGCGTGCCCACCATTTCTCAATAATCAGGATATTATTTCGGGCGATGCATTGACCAATAAACGCTTATAGATGACACCGTGGACAACATACATAAATGGGATCGTCCAAATCAAACCTATCCCCATCGGAATCATACTCAATAAAATAATCAATTGCTCGAGTAAGAGGATCCCCGCAATTTGCCAAAAATTATGGCGTGTCGCGTCAAATGATTTTTGAATCGCTATTAATGGCCCCACTTTCTTATCTAACACAAACGAAGAAGCTAACATCAATCGCACAACAACATAACCTGCTAGCAACATACTCATGAACATGAGAAAAACCAAGATAGGAATAGCCGCATAATGGGTTGTCGTCGTTGGTGGCCCCATCACATAATTCATCACATCAGGTGCTAGCAAAGCAAAGATGCCCATATTCAGCAAACTAAAAATGCCCATGATGAGCAATTTCAAGAGTGCCACACCAAGCAAACTTAGCAAAATATCAGGTTGAAAGCTGCGAAAAATATTCTTGTATTCAATGGGCAAATCAAAGGCAACACGTAAACCAATATAGATCATACCCGCTAACAATAATGCGGCGATGAGTTGTCCCATGAGGCCTAACAGAAAGGACAACCAACCCGCATCAGGCAGGATGCTCAAACATAAGTACACAAAAAAAAGGATCAATGCAGCAATACCCATTGCCGCCCAAAAAGTCGCTCTGGTGCCCTTGGTCTTAGCCCAAGCCGTTTCTATCGTTTCTGCGATGGGTAATATATAAGGTTCATGCATAGACTTTCCCTATGTCACCGGTTCTAGGTAATCCACCATTAATTGTACACTTTGACGGCCACGAAATTCATTAATATCTAATCGATAGACGACACGTGCACGCTCGCAACGATGGTTCGGCCATTCATCCGTATTCACAAAAAAAGCAATCGCGTCTAGGAGCTTATCGTCCATCGCTAACCGCAATTTGAGATGCTTATCACCAACAATACGTTGCTCCATGATCTTGAACACGCCATCGAATACTGGCTCAGGAAAAGCTTGGCCCCACGGTCCCGCATCACGCAACATCGCCGCGACGTCCAACGCATATTCTTCTGGGCGCAATTCGCCGTCCGTGAGCACATTGTGCTGCAGTTGTGCTTCGGTGACTTGCGATGAGACCACTTCATCAAATACTGCTTTAAACTGATCTAATGCATCGCGCGCAATCGTTAAACCTGCCGCCATGGCGTGGCCGCCAAACTTACTGATCAACGACGGATGACGTGCATCGATTAATGCCAGCACATCACGAATATGTAACCCCGGTATGGAACGCGCCGATCCCTTGATCTCGCCTGTCTGGCCCGGTGCAAAGACAATCACAGGACGATTAAACCGCTCTTTAATGCGGGCCGCTAAGATACCGATCACACCCTGATGCCAGGAATCATCATAAAGACATAAGCCACGTGGCAACTCAGCAGTCGCATCATTATTCAAGCTTGCCAAGGTTTCTAAGGCTTGATATTGCATCCCCTGCTCTATTGATTTACGTTCTTGATTGAGTTGATTTAATGTGCGCGCTATTTCGCGTGCCCGATAAGGATCGTCACACAGTAAACATTCAATCCCTAATGACATATCATCGAGTCGACCTGCCGCATTTAATCGTGATGCCACAGCAAAACCTAAATCTGCGGCAACAATACGCGTAAATTGACGATCGGCTAATTCTAGTAAGGCGACAATCCCCGGCACACACTGTCCCGCACGAATCCGTCGCAATCCTTGATGCACCAAGATGCGATTATTGTGATCGAGTGGCACGAGATCGGCCACGGTGCCAAGTGCCACCAAATCAAGTAACCGTGACATATTCGGTTCAGGGAGATGCTGTTGTTGAAACCAATCGAGCGTCACCAAATGGCGACGCAATGCTAACATCACATAGAAGATGACACCCACACCGGCTAAGTTTTTACTCGGAAAAGGATCACCGCCCTGATTAGGATTTACGATCGCATCTGCCATCGGCAAAGTCGCTGCTGGTAAATGATGATCCGTGATGACAACACGAATACCGCGTGCCTTGGCTGCCGCCACACCCGCATGATTCGCAATGCCATTGTCTACCGTGACAATGAGTGCTGGAGAAAATGCCTCAGCCGCGTTGACCAATTCTGGGGTAAGACCATAACCATAGGCAAAACGATTAGGCACCAGATAAGACACATGTTTTGCCCCAAAGCTTTTTAGAGCGCGCACCGCGAGCGCCGTACTCGTCGCACCGTCGGCATCGAAATCACCGACGATCAATATGCGTTCTTGTTTGCTGAGCGCATCAGCAAGCATTGTCACCGCTTGCTCAATACCTAGCAATTGCTCATACGGGTGCAAGTTCGTTAATTCGCGCATTAACACATTACCCGACGTTACGTCACGTACGGCATAAATACGCTGTAACAATGGATGCAAATGCGTTAAGTCGCTACCTGCGTCAGTCGCTGCTTGACGTCGAATGATGTGTTTTCGCATAGCTTTGTTCACTTCTGATGAATAATTATGTTCTTATTGTATAATTCCACGGCACGCACCGCCCAAATACAACTCACAATCCACACTAACATCGCCAAAAACATGAAGCGACAACACACCATGACAATGCCAAGTGGAATCAACACGACGCCACCCCAAAATGAGGCATATAACAACCCGACAGGCCCCAAGACAACGGCAAAAATAAGTGCCAACGCGATATTTTTGAAAGGTAAGTGCATCCATTGGGATTGTTGCTCATTCACCATGATCATCTCCTACTCAGGTTTTTTTGTTTCAACATGTTCAAAATATAGCCTAACGCTTTAAAATCGCATCTTGAGAAAGAATAGGTATATAATACCGGCAAAAAATGGGACAACTATGGCAACATTCAATTTAGACGAGAACCAAGCATTATACCAAATACGCGCTTATAGACCAGGCTGCATTTCTATTAATGACATGCGCTACACGCAGAGTCTTATCATCACGCCCACACAACTTATCACGCATTGGCCAGTCGCTCATTGGTCGGAGATATGCGCTGCCGAGCTGGCATGTATCCTCCCGCTCAAACCAGACATTTTACTCATCGGTACCGGTGCCGCGCACGAACTACTCTCTGTCGCACATTATGGGGAATTGATTAATCATGGTATTGGTGTGGAAGTCATGAGTACCAGTGCCGCCTGCCGCACCTATAGCGCTTTGTCTGCAGAAAATAGAAATGTTGTCGCAGCACTTGTCATCGACTAGATGCTTTATGTATGCGTGGACGAGTTAAACTTACCTTTGAGGCGTGGGAATATGCGCGCTTCTTTAACCCGGTTATCCTTCACGCGTAATACTTCGATAGGATAACCCGCAATGAGCACACAAAGTTGCATGCGTGGTAACATTTCTAAGGATTCGGTAATCAGACCGTTCACTGTTTTAGGACCATCCTGGGGAAGTTCCCAACCAGAAGTACGATTAAATTCGCGCACTGTTAAGGCGCCATCGACCAAATAACTGCCATCTGCTTTTTTCTGCAAGCGCTGTGTTAACGGCGTCTTCACACTGAAATCCCCGATAATTTCTTCCAAAATATCGTTCAGCGTGAGTAACCCTTGAATTTCACCATATTCATCGACCACAAAAGCGACTTTATCCCGACTACGCTGAAAATATTTCAATTGCAAATGTAAGGCGGTCCCTTCGGGCACAAAATACGCCGCTTGCAATAATTGTTGTAACCCTTCTTTATCCAATTTTGTGTCGGTACCTAATAGCGGCAGAATGTTCTGAGTATATAACACGCCAATCACTTGATTGACATTTTCCCGGTAAAAGGGAATCCAATCTTGTTGAAAATGGCGCAACTGTTCAATCACGACGTTCCAGGGCTTGTCCATATCGATGCCAACAATATTGTGTCGCGGTATCATGACGTCATCAACGGTCAGCTTATTTAAATCTAAAATGCCCAGCAGCATATTTTGATAACGACGAGATATTTTGCCGGCTGTGTCATACACCACACTACGTAATTCTTCATGTGAGAGGGGTTCGACCGCATAATTGGTCACGCGGATACGAAATAAACGAATGACGCGATTGGCAATGGCATTGGCCAACCACACCACGGGATAAAGTAACTGCAATATATATTTGATGGGATAAGCCACCCAACGTGACACTTGGTCAGGATAAATCGCCGCAACCGTTTTGGGCGCAATTTCAGCAAAAATCAGTACAAAGAAGGTCAATACAACGACTGCCACGAAAGCACCTTTATCTCCCCAAAAATGGAAAGCGATGAGTGTGGCTAGAGAAGAAGCCAACATATTGGCAAAGGTGCTGCCAATGAGGATCGCGCCCAACAAACGATCTGGGCGTTTTAACATTTTGAGTAGCTGCATCGCATAACGTTTGCGCAAACGTGCCTGGTGACGTAAACGATAGCGATTCAGCGCCATCAGTGCTGTCTCAGCACAAGCAAAAAACGCCGCGAGTAAAATCAGTGCGATCAATAATAAACTAAACAGAGTGGTTTGCAGATGACTCAAGCGATTTCCTCTTGGATGATGAGTTCAGTTTGTTACATAATACTTTAACATCATTACTGATGATGTTAATCGTTCAGAGATACGGGCGATCGATCGCTCAATAAATGGAATAGCTAGTGCCAAGGAGAGACAATGTATAAATCACATTGGGCATGTTTTGTCGTTGCAACAGCCATCAGTACCAGCAGCGTTGCCATGAATTTGGGCATGGGACCATACCTCGGCATTCAGTTGGGCGAAACATCCAACCATTATAGCCTGACACAACTCGGTTTGACAGCGGCAACGGTTCATTATCAGGGATTTTCTGGGCGTGCTTTTGTGGGCTATCAATTCAATCCCTACCTAGGTTTAGAAAGTGGCTACTTGCGTGCCGCGCCAGCACGAGTAAAAACCATTAATGGCACTCCCAACGCAGGTACCATTAAAGATAATGATATCGATTTATTATTGGTGGGTAGCCTCAATTTTCACAATGGCTTTTACATGAACGGTAAGTTTGGGGCTGGCTATCATCAGGCTAAGCCTTCACAACAAATTCGTCTAGCGAGTCTCAGTGATTATGCCCATGCAAGTGTCGCACATTATCGTCCCGTCGTTGGCGCTGGTGCTGGGTATGCCCTCACTGAACGCCTTGGATTAGAAGCGAGTTATACCCAAGTTTTCCATCATCGAGTGATGGCCAAAGTCACCCTTTGGGCGCTAGGGCTTACTTATCACTTTAACGATTTCTATTGCCCACCCTGTCAATGCGATGGATAAATAGACGCGATTAATGCTTACGCACCCGACCATTTTTTAGGTATACTCACTCGAAAATTTCACGAGCAACATCACTTTGGTTGAGAGCATATGTTAAATTTTAGTCATTTATCAGATCGTTTGAATAAAGTTATCAAAAACCTCACGGGTCAGGGTCGTTTGACCGAAGAAAATATCGACGCCACGTTGCGCGATATTCGCATAGCCCTCTTAGAAGCCGATGTTGCGTTGCCCGTAGCCAAAGCTTTTATGGAACAAGTCAAAGAAAAAGCCTTGGGTAAAGAAGTACTCAGCAGTTTAACACCTGGCCAAGTCCTCATCAAAATTGTACACGACGAGCTTGTCACCTTGATGGGCGAAGCCAACAACGCGCTTAACCTCAATATGCAAGCACCTGCGATCATCTTAGTGGCAGGCTTACAAGGCTCAGGTAAAACCACGACTGTAGGTAAACTTGCAAAGTGGTTAAAATCAACTCAGAACAAAACGGTGGTGGTCGCTAGCGCCGACGTGTATCGTCCAGCAGCGATTGATCAGCTACAAACGCTTGCTCAATCTATTGACGTGACGTTTTATCCGAGCACACCGAACCAAGACCCTATTGATATTGCGCGAGGCGCTATCCAAGCAGCTAAAAACGCTGTGGCAGATGTGGTCATCATCGATACCGCCGGTCGTTTGCACATTGATGATGAAATGATGGGCGAAATCAAACGCCTACATGCTGCGATTCAACCCGTGGAAACATTGTTTGTCGTCGATAGCATGACAGGTCAAGATGCAGCCAACACTGCCAAAGCCTTTAATGATGCCCTACCGTTAACTGGGGTGATCTTAACGAAAGCAGATGGTGATGCGCGAGGTGGTGCCGCACTTTCCATACGCCATATCACCGGCAAACCGATCAAATTCATCGGTGTGGGCGAAAAAATCGATGCCCTAGAAGCCTTCTATCCAGATCGTATTGCTTCACGCATTTTAGGCATGGGCGACATTCTCACGCTGGTGGAAGAAGCAGAACGTAAACTGGATCGCGATCAAGCAGAAAAGCTCGTTAAGAAAATCAAGAAAGGGAAATCCTTTGATCTGTCCGATTTTCGTGATCAATTAAAACAAATACACAATATGGGTGGCGTCATGGGGATCATGAGCAAGTTGCCTGGTATCAATCAATTACCGCAACATGTACGCGATCAATTCAATGACAAAAAACTCGTAGAAATCGAAGCAATCATTAACTCGATGACGCTGAAAGAACGACGCTTTCCAGACCTCATTAAAAACTCGCACAAACGCCGCATCGCCGATGGCTCAGGTACATCAATTCAAGCGATCAACCAACTCTTGAAGCAATTCACGCAAATGCAAAAGATGATGAAGAAAATGTCCAAGAAAGGTGGCATGATGAAAATGATGCGTGGCATGCAAGGCAAATTTCCCTTTGGCGGCGGTATGCCACCTGGAATGCCGTTTTAAGTAATCAGATAGTCCCCATCTGCAATCCGATGATAAGGATGGGGCAACCTTCACCATATCCAGCTTCGACCATCATCTCAGATAGTACAGTGTTGAGTAAGTCATACGACGATTGTATTGTGATGATTTAGTAATCGCCTAATATCAACACCATCAATAGCGGCAATATCTAAAGCCGATTGAATCGCATTTTCATGATAATAAAAACCCTTGAAATATGAACCACAAAAATACGTATTCAAATGGTTTTGATTTAAACATCTCATCTTGTTACGAAGATGCATCGCTGACAATGTCGGTTGGACTACACGTAAGTATTGCTGGTGTATACGGTCTTTTTCAGGGATCAGCTGTAAATGCGGCTCATGGATAGTAACATAATGTTCTTCTGCCAATTGATAACCAAAACAAGCATTTTGACCCCAAGTGCTTGTCATGGATGGTGGCTGATCTGGCGACGTAAGCACATTAATGGTCATCACACCTTGATGACAAAAAGTCGGATTACGATGTAATGTCGAGCACACAGTACGCGTTTCTAATCGGGTTAGAATTGAGGATTCATCAGGCGTAGGTTGTTCAAGCAATTGATAAGCCACATCAGGCGGCGTCGCAATGATCACTTTATCAAAGGTCATATTGCCATCATCCAACACTAACGTCACTGAATTTGAATGACGTTTTATTTTCTGAATAGATGATTTTAACCTTAATGTCATTTTAGTTCGCATTTTGAATGCGTCGATCAATTGATGATTCCCTCCTTCAATATATCGATACATTTGCATAGCGTAAATAGGCAACGAATACAGTTGCCACCAATGGGCGATAACACTCACCGGCATTGTCAATAATTCACGATATGGCACAGACATATATAGCGCAGCAAATGGGAGAAGAAAATAATGGGCGCACTCCAATGATAGTTTCTTATCTCTTATTAATTCAGCGACAGTATCACTAGATGACACATTTTTTTCCCTGAAATGACACAGCAAATATGTAAAGTTTTTAAATTCTTGGTAAAATCTGGACCATGACCATCCCATATTACTTATTGGTATTTTTGCCAAAGCATACTTAATTTGGTTGTTACACAAAAAAACATGTGGCAGCGCGATACGGCGTAGTGGCAAGTTAAAAGCTTTGGCAAAATAGCTAAACATCGGAAAAACTTTTTCCCTGGGAAATATGATGACAGCCATCGGCACGCTGACACCAGGTATGACTTCAAAAGAAGTGTTATTACCACCTAGGTAATGGCTTTTCTCAAAAAGCGTCACATCATACTGATGCTGGAATAAATGTGCGGCACAAACCCCAGCAACACCACCACCAATAATTGCTATTTTTTTCATCGTAATCCTTTCAACGTTAAATCACTGGATCACCCGTTAACAACTCATACAGATTTGCACCATTTTGAAATGCACGTGCAAAACCAGCTGCACCTGACGAGGCGTTACAAAAATAAAAATCTCTGAGAGATGTGCTATGCGACAATTTGGTTGGCTGCATATTGCGTGGTGTCATTTCCGCACCATAGGAGTTTCCCGCAGGCGACCAGCAATAGCTGGCATTTGTCGTTGGACTACCTAGCATTTTAAATACAATGTGATCACTGAAATGTGGTACATACTTTTCTTCGATCACGCGCAGCATTTGCTGAAGAATATGTTTTTTATGACCGAGATAATTTTTCCCGTTTCTATACTTTAAATAACGGAACTGTGAATAATTGGCGACGGTCAATAGCTCAAATAATTGTTGTCCCTGCGGACATCCCGTTGGGTCTGTGCTGACCAACGATGGTGTTGTGATCGCAAATGAGGGTTTTGAGTAATCACCTAAGTCATACATACGATGAAAGGTTTGGTTGAGGTCCATTTCTTCACTGTGAAAGACATTCCAGTTACCAAATCCATACTCACGTAAGTCAATGCCCTCAACGGCACCGTAGACCATAAAATTAGAGGCAGAGTAATCATATGCGAGTTTTTTTTTGATTCGTGGTGAGAAATGTTCAAGTCCAATCATCTGAGCTGCGACCTTGGGGTCCATATTGCAGATAACTGTTTTACCTGAATAAGTTGTCATGTTAGCTGGATTTAAAGTATCTTGTGCGACTACACGTGCAATGCGACCGCGCTCCACAATCATTTGTGTCACTGTTTGATTGAATATAACTTGCCCATGGTTAGCACGAATACTATTAACCAGCGAATTGATCACATGCTCAAAATGTTGTTCAGGGTAAGAAGGCCCCCGCATATATCCATCAAACAAAACACACCAACAGAAAAACGATAGCTTTTCCGGTGGGAGCATAAAATCCACCCACTGACTTGCTAATAATGACTGAGCCGCTAGCGGCAGTCGAAATGCATCAAAAACTGACTGAAGTGTTGCATGACGGTAGAATAATAATTGCGGTGCTAAGCGATTATTTATTAAGTGTTGCAACCAGGAAGTTCGCAATGACTTTCTATAGGTACGAATAAGTGTTGCCACCCGCTGTGTGGTTTTTAGAAATTGTGTAATCGCCTGATGATCGCGTGGAAATACCACAGCCAAGCGTTCGATGAGTTGCTCGTAGTTTGCGGGGATGCGTAACTTAAATGACGGAATATTCATATGATCAAACCCATCCGGATCTAGCTGGATAAATTTGACGGTTTGATCTAGAGACAGTTTTTTTAATACTTGATGGACCGGATCTCCTTCTCCACAATCCCAAACATAGTGCAATTGCGCATTGAAGTGGTATTCATGTTTGGTGTTTTTTTCGACGAATGTATGCCCGTAACCACCCGCCAATTCATGCGCTTCGAGGATAGTCACTTTGTGACCTCGACGCGCCATCAGTGCTGCGAAACTAAGCGCTGATAAACCACTACCAAGCACCAGGATATCTGTATCCATACATTACCCTTAATTGATGTTTTTTGTATCTTGACATCCTCCCCGCTCTGAAGGGCGGGGATTCCTACCGCGTCTAGTGATGACTCACTAGCTCGCCTCGGTGGGTTCCTGCTGCTGACGGCATTACCGCACCGTTCACTTCACAGGCTAGCCGGGCATATCCTGCCCTTTTTTTTACTTTACTTACATGTGTATTGCTATCTAGACATTCAATTCTCATCGCGTGGTTTTTGCTGATGAACGTTGTAGGCCAAAGAAAATAGCAAGTTATTTGCGTTAATTCTAACTATTTTGTTATTCACATACAAATGAAAAATCTGCTTCGCGATTGCGCACCTTATATCTCCGCCATAAATAACGAAGTTTTACGGCGCATTTGATAACAAAGCTAGATATTGGGGGGAATTAACTTTTCGTCAATAATTTTTTTGATCGCAGTAAAAAAAGCCAGGAAGACAAACAAACGCGAAAAATCTTAGCAATGACAGGATTATTAGGCAGCACGGCGCGTTTTTGCGCCATGCCACCCTTACATTATCAAAAACAACGAACGATGCTATTCATGGGAATACGTCAGGACACATGCAAATCTTTATGATCCGCTATTTCTTTAAGATTGTTTGACTACTCGTAGGATAAGGTAATTTTTCTTCTGCCTTCAACCAACTGGCAACTTTGTTCATACCATGCTTAAACACAGAGGTAGGCTTGAACAAGGTATGATGCATCATTTTTTTCACTGCTTCCGGTTTGCCACAGGCATGAATGTTCTTCGCCACTGCGCAACTGAGTTTTTCCTTCACCTCGTGAAAATACGGATGCGTATTTTTTACTGCGACTTGCTTAGATAATGCATCAAGACTTTTTTTCATTGACGCGACATCAGTACAGGCACTGGGTGCAAGCCATTGCGCTGTACTCATATCAACTTCCTCAAAGTTGCACAAGGTGCCATCATATTTGCCTTTCAAGATCGCATCCACAAGCGTTGTTTTATCAAAGGTGCAACGAGAAAAACAAGCACCACTTAAATCTACGCTATTTAAATTTGCATCATTCAAATTACAATCTAAGAAAGTAGCGAGATGTACACTTGCCCCTTTGAGATTAGCTTCCTCGAAACTGCAATAATTAAACACAGAGTAATCTAAATTTGCGCCACTCAAATCAGCACGCATCAAATTGACGGTAGACTCGCTTTTAAACGTCATTTTTTCTAAACAAGCACCGCGTAAATTGAGTGGCTCACTGTTTTGACGTTCGTTGAGCTGTTTTAACAACCGTTCTTTCAGTATCGTCACTTGAGACAGATCTTTGCGCAGTGTTGCTTGGTGCAATGCCACCGCCGTCAGCGTAATCATCAAATTTTCCACCTGGGAGGCAGGCAAAGAGGTTTGCAACTGTTGCAAAGCGTCAGCTAGCGCATCGGGTTTAATCGTATCAATTGAACTAGTCTCAGTGGCTTGACGAATGATTTCTTGAGCATGTGTTTGTCTGTGATGAATCATATTTTTATTCTTCTTTTGTTTAGGTTTATTTTTTATACACGCATGGCATTTAGTGGTTTTTATTATACTGTCATGTATCCCCACTGACAAATCACTCGGGCTATTTTTGGTCAAATTATAACCAGACAACACAGCCAATGTGTTGGCTAAGGCATCGAACCATACGCCAGGACCACCTATTTAACCTCACCACGAATAGCAAATGCTTTCAAGGGTGACAAAAAACTATGGCGCCAATGTGCCTAATGTTTGCAAGCAATCAAAACTAACGTATAATTCAACGCCTTTATGGGGCTCACAAGCTCAACTAACAGACTGTTGTCACAGAGGAAAATAACACCATGGTAGTAATTCGTTTATCCCGCGGCGGCGCTAAAAAACGCCCATTTTATCATATCATTGTTGCCAACAAAGCCCGTCCACGTGATGGTCACTTTATTGAGCGTCTGGGCTATTTCAATCCTATTGCCTCCGGCAAAGAAGCTGGTCTCAAACTCGATCTAGAACGTGTGCAACACTGGATCGCCAATGGCGCGCAACCATCTGATCGCGTAAAGCACCTCATTAAGCTACACCAAGCTGCTGGTGAACAAAGCAAAACCGCTGCGCCCCAAGCTTAAGCATTGGCCATGAAAAAAGCGGACACCGCCTATATCACGGTGGGTAAAATTGGCTCGCCCTTTGGCGTCCATGGCTGGCTAAAGGTGCGATCCTACACTGAACTGGATGCTAGTATTCTCGATTTCAAACCATGGTATATCAGCCGTGATGAAGAACACTGGCAACCGATAGAGGTTGAGGATGGCCGCGAACAAGGAAACGGGATGCTGATCAAATTTGTAGGCATCAATTCTCCTGAGGCGGCCCGGCAACTCACGGGTAACGTGATTGGTATTCAACGAGACCAGTTACCCCAGCTCACGCAAGGAGAGTATTATTGGTCTGACCTCATCGGACTCAAGGTCGTTAATATGCAAGGGGAGGCGCTGGGCAAGGTGAGCTATATGATCGCCACTGGCGCAAATGACGTGCTTGTCATTAAGGGAGAAAAAGAACACGCAATTCCCTATCTGCCCGGTGACGTGATTAAGCATGTCGACTTAGCTAAGCAGGAGATACAAGTAGATTGGGAGCTGATTTAAATACTTTAATGAGATGAAGCCCCATGTGGTTTGGTATTGTCACGTTATTTCCAGAAATGTTTCATGCGCTTGATTATGGTGTTACGGGTCGCGCTATTAAAGATGAACGACTGTCGATCTCTACCTGGAATCCGCGCCATTTTACAACCGACAAACACCAAACTGTAGATGACCGTCCCTATGGGGGCGGCGCAGGCATGGTGATGATGACAGCGCCACTGTTAGCTGCCATTCAAGCAGCAAGAGAGGCGGCGCCAAAGCCACCGAAGCTCATTTATCTTTCACCGCAAGGACGTGTGCTTAAGCAACCTCATGTTGCCACACTAGCAAAAAATGAAGCCATCATCCTGCTTGCTGGACGCTACGAAGGCATTGATGAGCGAATCATTCAGCAGGAAGTGGATGAGGAGTGGTCCATTGGAGATTATGTCGTGAGTGGCGGTGAGCTCGCTTCAATGGTCATGATTGATGCCATCGCTCGATTGCTACCAGGCGTGTTGGGTAATGCGCATTCAGCTGCGGAAGATTCAATTACCAGCGGTTTGCTCAAATATCCGCAATTTACACGCCCCGAGACTATCGCTAACAACGGCGTCCCGGCGGTACTATTGAGTGGCCACCACCAGCGTATAGAAAGGTGGCGACTGAAAGAGTCATTGGGCAAAACCTGGCTAAGACGCCCAGACTTACTTGCTGAACGCGGCTTGAGTGCAGATGAACTGGCTTTGTTGACAGAATTTATTAACGAATTTTTACAAAAATAACTTTTAAAAGACAAGAGGTGTGTATAAAATTGCACGACTTGTTAGAGGAATAAGAAAATGAGTAACAAAATTATTCAATCCATAGAATCCGCCTGTCTACAATCAGCGAAAACGCTGCCTGAATTCAACCCTGGCGACACCGTAATTGTACAAGTTAAGGTCAAAGAAGGCGAGCGCGCGCGCTTACAATCCTTCGAAGGTGTTGTCATTGCCAAAAGAAATCGCGGTTTTAATTCTTCCTTCACCGTACGTAAGATTTCTCACGGTGTGGGCGTTGAGCGGGTTTTCCAAAGCTATAGCCCTACCGTTGAATCGGTAGAAGTGAAGCGTCGTGGTGATGTCCGTCGCGCTAAACTCTATTACATGCGCGAATTAAGTGGTCGTGCAGCACGTATTAAAGAAAAATTAACAGTTAAAACCACTGCCGTTAGCAATAATAACGTGGTTGCTATGCCAAGCGAGTCTGATGCTGGCGAGACCACGCCATCCAGCGATTCAGCTGAATAGTATTTGCTACACCAACACGATGACGGGGGCACACATGAGCTGCCCTCTTCCGTATCACCGTGTGACATATCGCGCAAAATTCTGTATTTTTTCTACGCAAACGTGTTCCCCAATGGTGCGCCGCGCTGATCGGATAACACCGACGCCTCTGCTATCCCAAGCCACAATCCCTACACTCACATGAATGATGCGTCATAGGTTGGGTTAAGCGGGTGCGAAACCCAACAATCCATGCTCATAATCCCCCTGGCTACGACAAAAAAGATCTATCCTCTATACACGACAAAAATCATACAATAGTAACCCGGAAGGAGCCCTGGCCTTACCCACGAGTGTTGCCTCAGCGCTGTCAGGCTTCCCAGAATTTAGCAGCTTAGCGAGAATGACGAGCTTAGGTGTAGAGCACCCCGAGGATGTCATCCCCGCGCAAGCGGGAACCTATTTCTCATGACGATAAACCAAAGAACGTTAGCGATGGGTCCCCGCCTGCGCGGGGATGACAGTGTGATTGGTGGGATAACAGTGTTGTGGCGGGGATGACATGTGCGCGGGGATGACATGTGCGCGGGGATGATAGTGTGCGGAATATTATTTGTGGGCAAGGCCATGGGTGTGCGCCCTAAACAAGCCAACAATCATTGTTGTCGTGCACCTAGAGCTCGAACATTATGTCGCGGCTTCTTCAGTATTCATTAATGATAGTAAGTTACTATAGTGACTTACTATCTAATACCTCCTAGCACTGCATCATTTGAGGAAATTTTTGCCATGCTGTCCTCCCAAAAACAAATGCGACCACCGAGTCCATCAAAAAATAGCCAAGTCGATTACGTCTCCCTCTTACCTCGGGAAATTTTGGCTGAAATATTGCGCTATATTGAACCTAAAGAACAACACAAACTATTACGGGTTTGCAAAAACATGCGTCAAGTGATGCTTCAGGATATTCTGGGCAACACTTACTTAGCATCACGAGATTTCTTATACTTTCAACGCAACGAACTCAAGCATCTCTCTCTGCAAATACAAAAATTTAGCGATAAATCTAAAAAGAGCCTCTTTGATACACTACGTTTAGATTATGCCCTGACAATCCAACATCATCTTTTAAATTTTTCTGGTATTGTGTTGCTATTGCATGCGATTAGAATCGCCAATCCGGACTTATCCGGATTTAAATCGAGCATAGATCAGCACACGCTTGCCGGGGCTTGTCTTCTCTTTGGCTTGGGGGTCCTGGTAACCAACTATATTTATACACGAAAAAAAGCACTCACTTCTCCGATCATAGAAAGTGACTGTGAGCTCATCAGTCAATCCCCGCTACTAGAGAGTTTGTTACGTGATGCACAAATACAAGTCGGCATCACCACCCTGGCACAATATGAAACGTTACTTTTAACGGCGCTCGAATTAGCGAACAAACACTTATCGACACTAGAACAGCGTTTCACAATAACCCCACCTACTGGAAAGCATAGCCTAACCATAACGACACTCAATCAGTTTCTCATGAAAGATCCACAGGTGGCGAGATATGCCACTTGTACATTTAATCTTTGGACAAAGTCTAAGAAATTAACGCCAGCGTCTACGACAGACATTACCCCACGCATGACCCATTAATGATCCTAGGGGGTACGATATTTGTTTGACTGGTGATATCTATCACACCAAATGAAACTGAAACAAGCTGATAATGATTTCAACAGCAATCAATAAGATGATGATGCTTTCGAGCATAATGGAGTAACGATGTTGTACTTGGCTGTTTAAAATATCGAGTAACTCTTGCAGTACATCCAATTTTTGGTTAAGCGCCATCACGCGACTAGGAATGTCTAGAAACTTCTTCGTCATAATATAGTACGGTTCTAAACTGGGATTACGCCAAAAAAATTCTGGTGCATCTAAATATTCGATGTTGATATTGATTGAACTACGCGCAATAAATATTTCACCAATGCGTTTGAAGATAGCACGACGTGACAAAGAGATTAAGCCGCGCGAAGCAATTTCTTCTGGCAAATGATTATTCTTTTTGATCGCTTCCTTGATAGCTTCTTCAAACGCTTCTAATTTAATAGATTGTCCTAAGCCATAAGAGATCGCTAACTTAATCTGGGCATCTTCAGAGTCTAAAGTAATAATGTCTAAACGATAGCGCTCATGGGTATCTATGGTTGTTTCTTCACCATAACGATAGTGAAAATTGTCAGTCTCAATTTGTTGCAGTGGATTGATTGAAAACTCTTTGATGGATTCGAGTAATTTATCTTCAAATTTCTTTTTAAAACCCCAGCAAACAAATGAACCGTGATTGAAAAAAAATACATCGCCAGATTTTTTTAAATTAGTGACATGCAAAAAATCGCGAGAAGCGCGAGTGAAATAGCCTTTTTTTTTAAAATAATTGGCGATACCAACTAAATCGTAGCTCGCTGCGGTACAAAAGGATACGCAGCGATGAAAGGATGGTAATGTTTTAGCTCTATTATGCATAATGTAGAAACGCGCTTATTGAAAAAAGTGACTGAGTTAGCACAAAATCGATTGCTAACAACCCAACCATAACACTCATTGAATGATGCTTTCAACCAACTGACGAAAATCTCTTTAAGCATTCTTAAAAAGTTTTCGTCAGTATCCCACCTATCATCAAACACCCAACGATCGATGCTAGCTTTAGTTCGTCGTCGTTGTCGTCGTGCTGGTGCTGGTTGGCGTCGTTGTCACCGTATTACTACCACCTGCGCCTGCTGGTACCGTGACAGTGGTACTGCTAGAGCCAGGTACGGGCGTCGTCACCGTGGTACTCGTTGTGCCATCGATACCTGTTGGCGCCGTTACCGTCGTACTAGTGCTGGTTGGCGACGTTGTGGTTGATGTCGATGTGCTAAGGTCAGCCATTGCATTAGTTGCAGCAAATAACACAACAACAGCGCACAGGCCGTTCATTAACTGATTCTTTTTCATGATGCAACACTCCTTATTTATGCATTGATACCCTCATTTTAGCCCACTTTAACGTTTTAGAGGGGCTTGCAAAATACGAAAACCTCACCCCAAGTATCCGCAGCGATGGATGCCCTTAATACCAGGTTCATGAGTGATTGATTAATTGATGTTTTTACTAAAAATGGTCCAATCGAAGGTGCAGTACGTGGATGATCAGTTTACCACCGAACGCTATTGCTTAAGACTTTTTCAATTAGCTGAGTATGCGTGTCTATTTTTTTCGTCTATCTTTGAAGAATTTGCTTAATATTTCACCACATAGCGCGGACAATACCCCCCCACTATGCGACACCTGATGATTTAAAAAGCGCTCATCTAAACCAGCCGTTTGACTGACGACCGCCCCCGCTCGTGGATCTTTTGCACCATACACGAGACGAGCAATACGTGCATGCACCAGGGCGCCGACACACATCAAGCATGGCTCTAAGGTGACGTAAAGGGTGACCCCAGGTAGCCTATAATTGCCCACCTGTTGACACCCATGACGAATCGCAACAATTTCAGCATGCGCTGTAGGATCTGAGCGTGAGATACATTGATTATAACCCTCAGCCAAAAGCTGATTATTGTGCACGAGCAGCGCACCCACAGGTACCTCACCTACTTGCACCGCGCTTTCTGCCAGTTGAAGCGCCCGCGTCATCCAATAGGTATCTTGATCCGCCTGCTGTGTCACGATCATTCCCACTCAATGGTTGCTGGCGGTTTGCTTGAAATGTCATAAGTGACGCGTGAAATACCAGCCACTTCATTGATGATACGACTCGACACTCTTTCCAAAAATTCATAGGGTACGCGAGCCCAATGTGCAGTCATGAAATCCTGTGTTTCTACTAAACGTATCGCAATCACATGATCATAATGCCGTGCATCACCAATGACCCCTACTGATTTGATTGGCAAAAAAACTGTGAATGCTTGACTCACTTGTTGATAGAGGCCCGCATGATGTAATTCTTCAATGAGTATCGCATCTGCCAAACGGCATTTCTCTACATACGCCGGCACCACTTCACCTAATACACGTACGCCAAGACCTGGCCCTGGGAAAGGATGTCTATCGATGAGTTCCGCGGGTAAGCCAAGCGCTAGCCCCACTTTCCTCACTTCATCTTTGAATAATTCACGCAACGGCTCAATCAGTTTGAGCTGCATTTTTTCTGGCAAACCGCCCACGTTGTGATGCGATTTGATCACATGCGCATTACCTGTTTTGGTCGCTGCTGATTCAATCACATCAGAATAAATCGTGCCTTGTGCTAACCACTTCACATTATTGAGCCGCTTAGCCTCACGATCAAATGCAACGATGAATTCACGGCCAATAATCTTTCTTTTTTCTTCAGGATCACTGACGCCTTTGAGTGCATCAAAAAATTGTTGTTGCGCATTCACCGTGATCAATTTCAATCCTAAATGTTTGGCAAACAACCCTTCAACCTGCGCCGCTTCATTTAAACGTAATAAGCCGGTGTCTACAAATACACACGTTAATTGATCGCCCAGCGCTTGATGTAATAAGACAGCGGCGACAGAGGAATCCACACCACCAGAGAGACCTAAGAGCACCCCTTCATTACCCACTTGTGACCGTATGTTAGCTATTTGTTCGTCGATGATATTTTTGGCGGTCCAATTGGGTTCACAACCACAAATCACCAATACGAATTTTTCTAATATTCGTAAGCCTTGCTTGGTATGTGATACTTCAGGATGGAATTGTAACCCGTAAAAATGACGTTCTTCATCCGCTATTGCAGCAATAATGGCATTACTAGAACTCGCAACCACAGAAAATCCAACGGGTGGTTCACTCACATGGTCACCATGGCTCATCCACACATCCAGGATAGGTTCTCCTGCTGTACTACATCGGTCCTCAATGTTAGCTAACAACGGTGATGTCGCCTGGTTGACTGTCACTGCCATATAACCAAATTCACGTGTGACGCCAGGGAGTACCTTCCCGCCCAATTGTTGCGCCATTGCTTGCATACCATAACAAATACCAAGCACCGGACAACCCAACGTAAATACAGCATCAGGTACCCGTGGCGTGAAATCATGAATCACACTTTCCGGACCGCCCGATAAAATAATGCCAGTGGGTGCGAATGACTTGATCTCAGCTTCCGTCATCGTAAAAGGATGGATTTCACAATACACACCAATTTCACGAATACGTCGACCAATCAGTTGTGTATATTGCGAGCCAAAATCAAGGATAAGAAGGCGTTGTGCATGTAAATTCATATCAATTACTCAACTAAATAATAGATGGCATCAAAGCTCACGAGTGTATTAACTACGTGAAGTTCGTCCAAAACTTAAAGGTATTTTTCTATGTTGTAATTTGGCGCTTCTTTGGTAATTTGCACATCATGCACGTGACTTTCGCGTACACCAGAAGCCGTCACACGCACGAATTGTGTTTTTGTATGTACTTCATGGATATCTTTGCAGCCGGTATAACCCATCCCCGAACGTAAGCCACCCATGAGTTGATTCACAATTGACACCATACTGCCTTTGTAGGGCACACGGCCTTCGATGCCTTCTGGCACCAATTTTTCGGTTTCCGTGGCTGATTCTTGGAAATAACGGTCACTGGAACCATGGCGCTGTGACATCGCCCCCAGAGAACCCATGCCACGATAAGATTTATACGAGCGACCATGATACAGTTCCACTTCGCCCGGCGCTTCTTCCGTCCCAGCAAACAAGCCACCAATCATCACTGCAGAAGCACCCGCTGCGATGGCTTTGCAGGCATCGCCTGAGTAACGAATGCCGCCATCGGCGATAATACCCACCTCTGTACCCGCCAGCGCGGCACTCACATTGGCAATCGCAGTAATTTGCGGTACACCTACACCGGTGACGATACGCGTGGTGCAAATGGAACCTGGCCCAATACCCACTTTGACGGCATCAGCACCAGCGTCGGCCAACGCTAACGCAGCCTCTTTGGTCGCGATATTCCCAGCGATCACATTCACTTGAGGGTGATGCTTTTTTATCCAGCGCACGCGATCAATGACGTTTTTGGAATGACCATGCGCCGTATCAACCACGATCACATCCACACCCGCAGCAATCAATGCTTCAATACGCTCATCGGTTTCTTTGCCAATCCCGACCGCCGCGCCGACGCGTAATTGCCCGGCATTATCTTTGCATGCGAAGGGTTTTGCCTGTTGCTTCAAGATATCTTTCACTGTGATCATACCTTGCAGCTGAAAGTCATCGTTCACTACTAATACTTTTTCGATACGATGTTTATGTAATACTTTTTTGACATGATTGCGATCTGCCGATTCTTTGACAGTCACCAAGCGACTCTTAGGTGTCATCAGATTGGCAACGGGTTGATCTAGGTTGGTTTCAAAACGTAAATCTCTGCTGGTGACAATACCCACCACTTGTAAGCCATCTTCAACCACTGGGAAGGCATAAAAGTTGAATTTTTTGCTTAATTCTAATACTTCACGTACGGTTGTGGTGGGAGAAATAGTGATAGGATCTTTCACCACCCCGCTCTCAAATTTTTTCACCTGCCTCACTTGCGCTGCTTGTTCAGTAATGGACATATTTTTATGAATAATGCCAAGGCCGCCTTCTTGGGCAATCGCAATGGCCAGACGAGCTTCAGTGACCGTATCCATCGCCGCGGAGATGAGTGGCACATTTAAACTGATATCGCGTGTAAGCTTGGTTGTTAAATCCACGTCTTTAGGCAGAACGGCAGATTCACCCGGTAGGAGAAGAACATCGTCAAAGGTTAAGGCTAAGTCGCTTTGTGCAAGGCGTATCATTTGTTAACTCCCCTACTATTATTTGCAGGTTAAAATTAACAGCGCATTATACACATAACATGAAGTCCATGGAACCGTATTTGATAACAAGGATGTTTTGAAATAAATACCCGGTATGAATAGGTCTATTTTTGCACACCTGCACCGTTAATTAAGAGTGTATTTCTGGCAACTGCGGTGTGTTTCGCTGTTGTGCGCGTAAATTGCGTTCTTGGCGGCGCGTACGATCTTGCACCTGACCAACCAATTGACCACAGGCTGCGTCTATATCATCACCACGCGTACGGCGTATGGTCGTATTCAACCCTGCTTGCATTAAAATATCGCGGAAACGATCGATGGTTGCGTCATCGGAACGTTGATAGTTCGTATGGGGGAAGGGATTGAAGGGAATGAGGTTCATTTTGGCGCGAACGCCATCTAACAATTTGATCAATTGTTTTGCATGTTGTGGGGAATCATTCACCCCCGCCAGCATGACATATTCCATGGTGATGGAACGACGTTTATCTTCTTTGAAATAATTTCGACACACTGCCATCAGTGTTTCTAACGGGTATTTTTTGTTTAATGGTACGATTTTATTGCGTAATTCATCATTAGGCGCGTGCAATGAGACTGCCAGCGCAACATCGGTCGCATCACGTAACTGAAACATGGCAGGTACCACACCTGCGGTACTCACCGTGACGCGTCTTTTGGACAGTCCATAAGCAAAATCTTCGAGCATGAGGCGCAATGCAGGCAACACATTGTCAATATTGAGTAAGGGTTCGCCCATCCCCATCATCACCACATTTGTCACCCGGTGATCATGACAACCCTGTGTTTTAGATAGCTTACGTACAGCAATCCACAGTTGGCTAATAATTTCTGCCGTGGTGAGATTGCGGTTAAACCCTTGCTTGCCAGTGGAACAAAAATCGCAATTAAGAATGCAACCCACTTGGGAAGAAATACACAGCGTGCCGCGTGTTTTCTCAGGAATATAAACTGTCTCAATACAGTTGCCATCCTGCAATTTCAGCAACCATTTATAAGTGCCATCGGTGGCAGCTTTTTCGTAGATGACTTCCGGCACCACAATCTCAGCGCATTCCGCCAATTTTTGGCGTAACGTTTTGGCAAGATTGGTCATCAAATCGAAAGACTGTACGCCATTAAAATGTATCCATTTTAAGACTTGGTCAGCTCGATAAGGCTTTTCACCCATCTCTACAAAAAAAGCTTGCATGGCTTGTTTATCCAAGCCAAGCAAGTTGATTTTCGCTGCGGGTGCCGTCATGGTCATTTAGGCAAGCTCGCTCGCAGGTACGTGTGAATGCACTTCTTCATTTTTAAAGAAAAAAGCGATTTCTTGCTGTGCTGTTTCAGCGGCATCAGAACCATGTACCGCATTGTGGTCAATGGATTCAGCAAAATCAGCACGAATAGTGCCAGCAGCCGCTTCTTTAGGGTTGGTTGCACCCATAATTTGGCGGTTTAATGCAATGGCATTCTCACCTTCGAGCACAGAAACTAGCACTGGACCGCTGCTCATAAAATTTACAAGCGCAGCAAAAAATGGGCGATCTTTATGGACCCCATAAAATTGCTCTGCCTGGGCTTTGCTTAAGTGCATCATTTTAGCGGCAGCAATGCGTAAACCACCTTTTTCAAAGCGTTGAATAATAGCACCAATGTGGTTTTTAGCCACAGCATCGGGCTTAATAATGGACAATGTACGTTCGATCGGCATAACACTCCTCCAATTCAAATGCGGCCAGCAGTATACATAATTTCACTCAGTTGAGCTATTGTTTGCGCAACACTATGATGACTTTATTTTGTCGCGCCAGTAGTGCGCTTTTTCAATCAGCGCCTTCTCATCCAAGGTGGTTAGCTCACGATTTTTCATGAGTTGCTTACCAGCCACCCATACATCCGTCACTTGTTGTCGTGAAGCGGCATAGACGATTTGTGATACCGGATGATAAAGGGGCTGGGTTTCAATTTGCTCCAAATCAATGGCAATAAAATCAGCTGACTTTCCTGCCTCTAACGAACCAGTGATATGCTGAATCCCGAGCGCTTTAGCGCCATTCAACGTCGCCATTTGCAACACAGCGGATGCGTCCACCGCTTGGGAATCATTCGCAGTCAATTTACCTAATAAAGCAGCGCTACGCATTTCAGAGAGCATGTCTAAATCATTATTGCTCGCTGCGCCGTCAGTACCTAAGGCGACATTAATACCCGCATCACGAAGTTTTTGTACCGGACACGCGCCACTCGCTAATTTCATATTCGATTCTGGGCAATGCACAATGTTAGGTTTACGCTTTTGTAAAATAGCAAAGTCAGCATCGGTAATTTGCGTCATATGGACAGCAATCAATTCTGGTGACACCATCCCAATATCGTCCAAGAGTTGTAACGGTGTTTTATTGTACTTAGCGATAATTTCCGCAACCTCAGTGGCAGTTTCCTGCAAATGGATATTGGTTCGTAAGCTATATTTAGTTGCCCACTGCTTCACTTTAGTCAAATCTTCCATTGACAAAGTATAAGTTGAGTGAGGTGCAAGCGTGGCGGTGATACGGTCGTGATTTTTATATTTCTCAAAAAATTCCTGACCTTTTTTGAAATATTCATTTGTCGTTTTTGCCCAGGCTGTAGGCAAGCTAATCACTGTCATCCCGATATGCGCTCGTAAACCAGCCACATCCGCTGCTTGCGCTGTTTCATCGAGAAAATAATACATGTCATTAAAACAAATCGTACCGCAGCGAATCATTTCTGCCATGGCAAGCGCTGATGCATCGGCCACTAACTCAGGCGACACCCAGCGTGTCTCTGCTGGCCAAATATAATTTTTCAACCAATCCATCAAGGGAAGATCATCTGCTAAGCCACGAAAGACATTCATCGCGATATGCGTGTGGCTATTGATTAAACCTGGTAGCACGGCATGTCGCGCATAATGATGTTCATGCGCTGCTGTGAAATGTTGTGCAACTTCGGCGCTAGGCAGAATGGCGTGAATTTTGTTGGCTTTAATTGCCAGGGCGTGATTTTCAAGAACTCGGCTGTTTTCTTCGCAGGTGATTACCCATTTTGCGTGAATAATATGATCTACTTTTTCCATGGTTATCAATTCTCATCGTTTATTATGCGTGCCATTTTATAGGTTTTAGCAATTTTTGAAAGCGTTATTCGCAGGTGGTATGCGGTGGTGCTGGGAAGGAGCAGCAATACTGCGGAGAGGGAGGGATTCGAACCCTCGTGGGAGCAGAACTCCCCATCCGATTTCGAGTCGGCGCCGTTATGACCGCTTCGGTACCTCTCCAGAGGGAGCATTATACGTACCTGAATTTATCACGCAAGCCCCACAACTCATCATTTAAGCCTCAACACATTGGCTTGGTAGGCATCACGGGTTGACGTCGCATACCTATTCCTTGCAGAGGGGAATCTGTGCGAGAAAAGTCATCTATCAGGATGATCGATACCCGGCGGTAGCAGGCTGACTTCTTTATTACCACCAAACTGGCGATCAGAAACGGGGTACGTACTATGCATCACTTCACTCGACACGCCTGGTGGAATACGTAGCGGTGGGATGCTCTCCGCTTGCAAATAATCTTTCTCTCTATTCTGGAAGAGCGCTTTTTTAGGCACCATTGAACAACCACATAGTGCAATACCTATGACTATCACAGGCAATTGTTTCATTAAAGACATTGATTAAAAATCCTCAGAGATTTAATACCGCAGCCATCACATTTTGTGTTTGGCTGCGTAAAGTGACAGGTGGAGTTCAATCTCTGCCTGTCACCAGAATCTTTTTGCCGTCAAGCAAAAAACCTTATTGACTAACTTACTCCTGCATTTTGCATCGCCTCTTTTACCTCTTGATGATACCTTTTGTCTAGTGGCAATAATGGTAGGCGAATACCGGATTTAATTTTACCCATGATTTCGAGTGCCCACTTGGCTGGAATGGGATTGGATTCTACAAATAAACGCTGATGCAATAATTGTAGATCAGCATCGATGTCGCGTGCAGTGGCTTGATCTTGCGCAATCGCCGCCGCACACATAGCACGCATTTTAGCCGGGACAATATTTGCTGTCACGGAGATGACACCGTGAGCACCAGCAAGCATGTAATCAAGCGCAGTCGCATCATCGCCACTATAGATAGCGAATCCAGGTGCACAACCTTGCTGCAATTGCCGTAGGCGTTCTAATTTACCGGTTGCCTCTTTAATGCCCACAATTTTTTTATGTTGGGATAAGACAGCTACCGTCTCTGGTAACAAATCACATGCGGTGCGTCCGGGTACGTTATAAAGAATGATAGGCACAGCCGATTGGTCGGCGATTGTCTGATAATGCTGAATGAGTCCTGCTTGAGTAGGTTTATTGTAATAAGGGGTGACAATTAAGCAAGCATCTGCACCCGCAGCTGCCGCACGCTGCGTGAGAGCTACACTGGTTCGCGTTGCATTGGTGCCGCTACCAGCAATCACAGGGATGCGACCATTCACTTGTTTGACAACACTTGTCACGAGTGCCATATGCTCATCTGGCGATAAGGTAGCTGATTCACCCGTGGTCCCAGCAACAATGATTGCTTCTGTGCCAGCACTGATATGCCATTCGATGAGATTTTGTAAAGCAGATTCATCAATTGAACCATCCGCATGCATTGGCGTCACTAACGCAACCATACTACCTTTAAACGTCATAACTCCCCCTAATTGAGTCGCATTTCCTTTGATTTTTATATGTGAACATTTGACTATTGTCTATATTTTTTTGGCTTCATCAGTATAATCGGCTTATCCATCCTACTTATCGACCAACCAATTTGAAGGTGACTTTGATGAACGTGAAAGTTCAGAAAAACAGCTTAATCTCAAGTGCGTTCTCACCGCGCATGCTTTTCTTTGTTGCAACTATTGTAATTTTTAGCTGCTTAGGTGGCCGTGACATTTGGACGCAAGAACACCGCTGGGCCGACATCGTCTCCGGCATGTTTTACCGGCACGATTTTCTTCATCCTTACATCGGTACCGTCAGCTATTATGACAAACCGCTCCTTTCTTACTGGCTGATCGCTGCATTTGCCTACGTGCATGGTAGTTTGACCACAGCTATCTTACGCATGCCATCTGCTTTAGCCGGTCTCTTGACCCTCTGGTCAGTCTATCGCCTAGGATGCCAGATGAAAGACCAACGATTAGGGGTACTGGCTGGTTGGATGCTCATTTCAACATTTTATTTCGTGTTTTGGTCACGCATCTCAAGTGCCGATATGCTCAATGTTGCTGGCACGATGGTTGCCATTCTTTGGTATGTTGAACACCGCGAACGTACCAACCTCTATGAATATAGTGTTTTCTTTGTCATCATCGCCTTAACCTCCCTTTGTAAAGGGTTGGTGGGCATGGTAGTGCCACTCTTAGTCGTATTCCTCGATATGTGTATACGTGGTTCTTTGAAAGAACATCTACGGCCAACACTGTTTGTCGCGCTAATACCAGCACTGGCGATCTACGTTCTACCTTTTTGGGCATCAAGCCATTTTAGCCAACACACCACGGATCAAAATGGCTTATACTTAGTGTACCGCGAAAACATCCTACGCTATTTTCAACCTTTTGATCATCGGGGTCCTATTTATACCTATTTCATCTTCTTACCTCTCTATCTACTCCCATGGTCGCCGTTCTTCGTTGCGGCCCTTCTCACACTGAAGTCCCGTTGGCAACATCTCAATATCAACTCACGCTGGATCGCGTGGTCGTTGGCGCTACTTTTCACATTTTTTACGCTAAGTGGTTCAAGACGCAGCTATTACGTGCTGCCACTCGTCCCTATTGCGATATTATTTACCGCTGATTGGTTATCGACTTTATCGCCCAACAGGCAAAAGATGGTGACACACTTTACTATTGTTGCTTGTCTGCTCGTCTATATCGCGGTGGATATCGCGCCAGCTGTTTACTACAAGCAGTATGGTTTGCAACATTTTGCACAACAACTCAAATCAGAAGCGCAAGTGATTCAACCGTGGGAAAAATGGGAAATCGTCTTATTGGATGCTGAAAGTAAATTGAAATTTTACCTACAAATGCCACCGGATGCGGCAATCTATGACTTAGGCAAACACCCACAAGTGCAACTATCCACCGAGTCCTTGAGCCAACGCTGGCCAAACATACAAGCACCTCATCCGAATGTGATCTTTATTAGTCGCAGCCAATACGCTAGCTTGTTACAAGGTTTGATGCCCAATTACCACCTCATCTATGCGACGACTGGTCCAAGCAAGCGGCATTCAAAATCTCAGCAACCCGATATACCAATCGCGCTCATCCCCAACAGCAGCTGAGCTGCCCATATCATGCCATTGTGCTTGGGCAGCGCACATGAGATTCGCCGCCCAAGCATTACTGTAAGCGAGGACACGCATCGCGCCATCATCGCATGCGATACATTTTCTATTTTCTAGATTTTGTACTATGATATTACACTGTATAGCTTGATGTTAATATTTTATAAGGAAGCAAAATATGACAGAAAATCTATTGAGCAAGCTTGAAGAAAAAATGATGCTATTACTCACGGAGATAGAAGATCTACGCCGTGATAATGCCCGCCTCACCACGGATAATGCCGCACTCAAAAATGAACGAGAAAAACACGCTGTCAAACTACATGACCTGATCGCACTACTCGACACAGTGACGGTTGCTGAAGCCACCAGCGTTGCCGCATAACCTTAAGTCAACGATTCATCAGGTTTGTTGATCCCTGCAAAACCCTTGCTTCAGGTGGAGATAACGCTCCACCTGAATGCCGCATTAGCCGCGAAATACGAGGCATCAACAGCCATTGTCATCCTATGTTAGCTAATATGGATTTTTAAAAAGTTAAAGGAGAGATTGTTATATGGCAACAAATAAGAATCAAAACACACAAGTGAAACAACTGAAAAAAAAAGTGAAACTCCTAGGACTCAAAGAAGCAAAACATCGCAATGAGCTTAAAGCGGCGCTGAAAAAATTACGCAAACTTGGACGCGCTTACAAATCCAAGCTTATGGCTAAAGTACGCGTCATGAAAGGCAAGGTAGCCGAAATACAAGCGTCGACCTACGCCAAAGTTGCTGCTGATCTTGAGCGTAAACTCATTAGTAGCATAGAAACAAAAACCAAAGCCATTGCGTCAGCTGTTGAAAAGATTGAAAAGAAGCATGTGAATAAGCTCGCAAGGAAAGTAGCTAAGAAAGCGAAAAACACTAAAAAAAATAAACCGATGAAGAAAGCAAAAAAAGCTAACAAGAAATCCCACGGGCGAAAAAAAGTGAAGAAAGTGGTTCGATCAATCTCAAAACGCGCCAATCGATCAATCTCAAAACGCGCCAATCGATCAACCTCAAAACGCGCCAATCGATCAACCTCAAAACGCGCCAATCGATCAACCCCAAAACGCGCCAATCGATCACGCAAAAAATGAACTAGGTGTCCAGCCATTCCCTGACCGATCGCCATACAAAAATGCTATCAAGCGATGACTCATTTGACGTTGATAGCATTCTCATGCCAGTTTAGTTTTGATGATTGCATTAAGTTGATGGCTAAGCCGCTATTCAAAGCTGACACACTTATCTAAACGCCCCCTAAAATGAATCAGAGAAATTTTTATTTCTTCATCAATACCTGATGATGCATGCGTTGTTTGTTTTCATACATGATGTTATCAGCCAAATGGATCAGACGTTCGAGTCGTGTACTATGGCTCGCTTTCTCTATTGCAATACCTGCACTCATTGTAATTTTTAAATGGTCTGATAGAGCGGAATTGGTTGAATTAACACAATTTGCTATCTTTTGATAGAAAAACTCAGCTTCTTTGTCTTTAGTGAGTATTGTAAAACAAAACTCATCGCCACCAAAGCGACCCACGACATCACCCACAAATTCATGAATCATTTCAGCACCGAGTATTTGTAATATCGTGTTGCCTTTAACATGACCATATTGATCATTAATTAATTTGAAAAAGTCGATATCTGCAATGCCTAACCCGATATACAAATTTTCCTTAATCGCTTTGTGAATCAGATAATTAATGTTGTTAAAAAAACCTCGGTAGTTATATAACCCGGTGAGTTCATCATGCTCGGAAAGAAAAACAACTCTTTCTCGATACACAATTTCATTAGTAACATCTTTTTGTATACCAATGTAGTAATTAGTATCTTCAATAGGTGCAAGGCTTAATTCATTCCAAAATAGTGTGCCATCTTTTCGGTAGTTCTTTAATAACAGACGACAACTTCTACGTTCAAGTATGGCTTCACGAATAGCTGCCACTTGCGATTGATCCACGTTTGCTCCTTGTAAGAAATTGCAATTTTTACCAATTACTTCCTGGCGTTGATAACCTGTCATCTTCTCGAAGGATTTATTGATAAAGACTAAAGGTTGTCCCGGCTGACCTAAGTCGACAATCGTGATGCCGTCATTAGCGCAGTCAATAGCCTTCATAGCCATCGATAAGTCAATATGTATACTAGGTTTTTTGAGAGTGTGAGCCATGATTTTTCAACCCCTGATAAATCTGTGCTCCTTTCAGTATAGTGCTAATCTGAATTTGTATCCTTAAGGGCATTGAATACGTTATAGGCCCAATTTACCTCAAACTGTCTCGTGCAGAGACAGTGGAAGTCATAGGCGAAATAACGTCGAAGATCGCTGTTTATCTTGAAGTCGCTCAACCACTCTCAGCGTTGAGCGCAGGCGTCATCATTTTTGAGTTGGTGTCATCGTTTGCACGGTGGTTTCGGCTGTTTGCGTTTGAGATTGGCTTTGATTAAACATAGATGACAAAATCATAGAAGCCTTGGTCTCTTTTTTAAGCTCACGCGCATTCCGTTGGTATGTCAACATACTATCTTTTCTAAGTTTATAGTGCTTAAATACCTCTTGCCATTGACCATCTTTCATCACAAAATATTTTTTATCTTCAATGTCAGTGAAAAGTGTTTGCAACTGCGCTAACGTAACGCCTTCCTCTTCTGAGAACATCAAACGATTATCATTTGCTTTACCAGCATCATAGACGGGAATCTTGATAGGCGCTGTTTGATCTGGCACGTGATGTTCGACGTAATGATTTATCAATTCACCGTCTTGTTTATCTAATACTGTCACATCACTCGCTACCAGCGTTACGGGATTAGTCGGGTAATAAAACTCGCCTTGTTTTTTAATTTTTACCAATTGATTTCGCTTATACACTTGAACTCGTTGACCATCTATGCCACTAATTGTATATTTCAACTTACGCTTTTCATTATCAGTATCAAGCGTCAGCAGTTGTTCAAACGAAATGACATCACCTGTTAGCAGAAGTAGTTTATTCATGTGATAAGCGTCACCTTTGAATACCGGCAATTCTTTAAAATCGCCATTCGCCAAGGGATATTCAACATAATGTTTTTCATGACCGCCCGGCATGGTTACTGAAAATCTTTTTAACTCTTTACTTGGTATTTGTAAAGGTTCGCATGGATAGTAATATTCGTCAGGAATAAGAGAGACTGTCGGTGCCGTTGTATTTCTAGTTTGTGTGACAATAGGTTGCTGTATGATGATGGGATGATGCACAGGCTGTTCCGTATCAGCAGGTACTGCGATATGACTCGTGGTGGTTTCATAAACTGGCGGCATTGAGACTGATTCCATGCTTATTCCTAGCAGGGCACTTATTTCGGACGGTTGTTGTCTTGGTAAGAGACACTTTGCCTGATCTTGTAACGTTTGCTGAGCTTTAGGATTTAAGCTACTAACGATATGACTGAATTGATGTTTTCCACTTATTTTGGTTTCTTTCACCGGCAATGATCTATTCACACTAGCGGGTGTAGGTGTTACCCGTGGATGCAATTGTGCTCTTTCACTTGGGATTTTATCATGCGTACTTCTCTTTTTTTTAGATTGTTGATGAGCACTTTTTTGAGCTTGCTGTTCTTGCGATAAAAAACGATGTGCTTGATTTTGTAACTTTTGCTGAACTTCAGGAGTTAAGCTCATCAGTGCATTGGTAAATCGATGTCGACCATTTATTTCTATTTCTTTCACCGGCAATGACTCATTCACGCTCGTCTGTGTCGTCAATGTCTGTGGATGCATTCGTGCTCTTACATGTGAGATTTCATGATGTGTAGTTGTTGTATTAGTATGAGATGGTTGAGAGGCGGTTGTTTCGAGCTGCGGCCCTTGCGATAAAAAATAACTTACATTCTTTTGTAACGTTTGCTGAACTTCAGGCGTTAAGTTCATCAAGGCATTGCTGAATCGATGTCGACCATTTATTTCTATTTCTTTCACCGGCAATGATCCATTCACATTAACTGGCATCGCTGGCTTGTGCCGCTGCAATGGTGCTGTTGATACACTTTCGCTAACCTTGCGTGTTTCAGTATGTGGTTTCGGTTGCTGAATGACCATGGGAGGTTGGCTAGGGCTTAAAAACGCATTAAAGATTGATGCTGGCGTAAACTTTGGTTGTCCAACGATCCCAGTAGGTGTTGGTGCAGCGACGGTATACTTCGCCACTTTTGCAGCTTGCCTATCCGGTATGATCTGCTGAAATCCCGTATCATAGGAATGATTGACTGGGATCATTGATGTATTGAGGGATGGCGTGCTTGCTGTTGTTAGATTCAATTGCTGAGGCGCAACAATCACCTGCGACTGAGGGGACGCTGACAACAATTCAACACGCTTGTTCACTTTGCGTTTTTTGTCTGGTGTACTTAGCTCTAATGGCGTATCAGTTGATTCGACTTGATTAAGTAAGTCATTGATAGAAATTGGCCGTTTATACATAGTGTTGTGTCTCTTTATTATGATAGTGGGTAGTCTCGATCCCCCATCTTAACAGGCGCGCCTTAAGTAATACTTATGCAATATCCTCATTTGGGGTAACAGGGTAATAGGTATATAGGTAGAACCGCTCTATATCATTGATATAGGCTACTTCTCCCCTCGTGATAGCCACGCCACAGGACAAACCACCGTGAAAAACTCCTCAGCTCAGACCCATTCATTATCCGGCTTTTGTCGGATTTAGATTCCCGTTAGAAAATTCGACGCTCATAAGGAATCATTAAAAAATATACTAGGTGTAGACGGTTCTTGTATTTTTTCGTCACTATGCGCAACACTAAGTTGAAAAAACTGCAACGGCGCTAAGGGAATATAATTGGTAGGAGACGTATGCTGCATGACTGGCTGAATATCATCCTGTGTTGCTTGAGGTAGACCAGGTTCGGGATTGGGAGCCATCGATATCGGATTGGTTGCATGTACTTTAAAATCTCTTAAACAAGAGTAATCCTTGCGCCTGCGATACTTAGGACGGAAATCTATTACACCATTACCGCTGGGTAATGTAGCATCTTCAGTTGCATTTGAGTTTGCGCTACTGGTAAAAATATGTGAAAAATAAGTCGTTGCAGCAATATCATTTTTAAATTCTGCCAGTATGCCAAAATTCACCACTCGAGTGCCACTTTGCTTCTTTTTAGGATTCTCAAATTCACTCTTAGTCACGACTTCATAAATATCACCATTGATCGTAATCTGCCTTTTCATGACCCAGCGACTATTTATCTTTATTAACTCTTCAGTAACAAATTTTCTTTGCGAGAGCTGTAAAGGTTCGCCATTAGATAAATACATTGTCTCTAAATCTTGTAAAGCCAATGATGTATAAACAAAACGATCACCATTCTCGGTCTTTATGTAGTTATATTTTTTTTGATACTTGTAAACTTTTATACCAGGTATCGTCAACTCAGACTTATCGAAAAAAAAGTAACTTTGTTTTTTAGGCAAATCCTTAGGTTGTTGTGATTCTGCGAGAGAAGTCGCGTTACGATTTTTTCTCTTTTTTGGAATTGACTGCACAAATGTAAACAATTCCACATGGTTATTCTCAAAAGGAATGAATCTTTTAACGAAGAAATTGCCGTTGGCAGAATATAAAATCTCTGTGACTTCACTATACCGCTTTCGGTCTAGTGCATTTCCATTTACATAAAATAACTCTAAACTACTTAGCGTGTCCTTGGTATAAACCACTTGCGCTTTACCATTCATGACGATGTAATGATGAATGTATCCTGCTGGGAGAATTTCTATGCCATCAGTAACTGCTGTACCATCTAAAAAATAATATGATTGTCCCTGATGCGCTTGACTGATGACAGCTTGAGAGATACTCGTTTCATAATGCTCAGACACAGGTGTAAAACACGAATGTTCTGTTTGAGTTTGAATGTGAGCTGCATCACTATGTGCAAATGAGAATTCGTCCACAGACATGGTAAGAGCCTTTTGATCCTGTTCAAAATGTGCAGTGAACTCTTGTAAAAATAACGTTAACTCGTCTGTGCTACTAGTAGTGTTTAGAACCCCGAACTCATTAGTAACATGTGATGTTGGTGTCATATCAATTATAGAAGTTTGAAACTGTATTTCATTTTCTACAGTATTTTCAAGGTCAGCAGGCGTAGATAATGACGCTTCGTGCATCTTTTTGTTCTCTGAACCATGATTTTTTTCTGCTGACATGGGCTCTGCGTATGCCTCTTGCGCTAAAGGCTGCTGATTGAACAAACCGATAGAATGAGGTGCTGGTAGCAATGGATTATGTTGGTCTTTTTCCTGATTGCCAGAAGATTGTTTTGCTTTAAATTGTTCTTCACCAGACCATGACCACATACACCGTATCCTCTCTTAGTAGATAATCTGTTGCCTATTATACGGTATCAATATTAATGCATGCTTAAGGAAGTCACTGCAAAGTGCATACCGAAATGCCTCAAAATAATCGTACCGAACGGCATTTGAGATTAAATCAGGATTCATAGATGCTGATTTGGTTGTTCATTACGGTACAAGTTGGTCACGCAACCTCGCTTGGAGCATTATGATGATGGATATTTTTTCGATTGGACTGAAAATGCAACCATGTGGAATAAAAGCGCATACATGCAAAAGTATAGACATGCTATGAAAAGCCAAAAACACCATAACAATAAATCATACAACGTGAGCATGTGAGTAGTGATCAAAAAGAAATTTAAAGAAAAACCATCGAATTTTTAAATCCGTTTATCACAAGAAAAAATATAGAAGCAAAGTTGGGAAAAATATTTAATCATCCAAATACACCCTACCTTAAAAATACAGGGACAGGTAGTGGATGATATAAAGATGATTTTAAGCATAAATCCGGTTTTATTTGCAATGATTATTATGACGCAACAACCGTTTTCATGTTATAAACTTCGATACGATTTCATTTTGGGGTAACAGGAACCAACATTTTATTCCCCATCATGATGTACAGCCATCACTTGACAATCCAACAAACCATCCGCGATACGCACGGTGATATCCTCACCCGCCTTAACCGCGTTTACTGAATGAATAACCGATTGTGTAGGTGTCATTGCAATTGCATAGCCACGCTGCAGCGTGGCGAGTGGGCTCAATGCATCCAATTTTGCCGCCACATTGGCGAGACGCGTCCTTTGCGCCGTCAAACCGCGTGTCATCTCATTGATAAGCGTCTGTTGTTGCAATTGTAATTGATTATGATGCTGCTGGATTCGTTGTAACGGATTATGACGCGCCAAAGCCGCTGCAATATCTTTACACTGGGATTCGTAACGCACCATTAACGCCGTTTGTAATTTCACTAATGTTAATTCACAAAAATCCAGTTGCTGCGTTTTTTCTGTCAGGCGTCGTTTCGGGTGCTGTTGACCCAAGTGCTTTTGCACCCAATGTAACTGTTGCTGCACAGATTTCAGCACCGCACTCATATGACTCAGCAAATGTTGATGCTGACGAGACAGCAACTGTAACAATTCAGCTTGATCAGGTGTCGCCATTTCGGCCGCTGCCGACGGGGTGGGCGCCCGCAGGTCGGCAACAAAATCCGCAATCGTAAAATCGATTTCATGTCCCACGGCACTGATGATGGGGAGTTGGCTCTTGAAGATCGCATGCGCAACGATTTCCTCATTGAAGGGCCATAAATCTTCGAGTGATCCCCCACCACGCGCTACCAATAACACCTCACATTCTGCGCGACGATTTGCCAATTCAATGGCTGCTGCAATGGTAGCAGCCGCAGTTGCCCCTTGCACCAACGATGGGTAGATAATGACATTGACACCTGGTTGACGGCGTTTCAACACAGTTAAAATATCGCGAATCGCCGCACCTGTCGCAGAAGTGATCACACCTACACACTTAGGATAGGGTGGTAATGCTTTTTTGTGCGCCGCGTCAAATAAGCCCAGTGTCGCCAACTTTTTTTTGAGTTGCTCAAATGCACGTTGCAGCTTTCCTTCACCGCGCTCTTCTATGCTTTCGGCAATCAATTGGAAATCGCCACGATTTTCATAGAGACTGACACGTGCTTTGATCAAAACGTGCATACCATCTTTGGGTGTGAAATCGAGCTGACGCTGACGCGCTCTGAACATCGCACAACGAATTTGTGCTGTGGCATCTTTGAGCGAGAAATACCAATGACCCGAATTTGGCGCCACGAAATTAGAAACTTCTCCTTCTACCCAAACAAAAGGAAATTGACCCTCTAGCAATGTTTTAACTGCATTGTTAAGGCGACTGACGGTATAAACATCATCGCTTATGGGTAAATCAATTCGTGGCATCTTCGCTTATCTCATCTACTGATTGGGTGGTAGGTTTATGCACAAGTCTTATCGGCGTCACATCCAGGCATTCACTCGCGTCTCTGCATGACACCTGCATGCAGAGAGGATTATAGAGTGTCACGACACTTTTCACCACCTGGATGAGCCTCACCTAACATGAACTCAATGCATTTGCCCATAAGGCGCTATGGTTTTGACTGGCATTAGGTGTCGTTGGCGCAAAAAAATGTGATAAGATTGGTGTCGTTGACGCTTAGCCATGAAGGTTTTGTGGGCACTCATTGCGTTTGCCCATGCGTGATGGCACGTTAGCTTATTTGCAATGTTCGTCCACAAAAAAACAGGGAAAGTGAGCTATTATGACTATTGAATCGCAATCACCACTCGACGCAACCCCATCAGCAGCTACCTTTGGCGCGCGCTTACAATCGGCTCGCGAAGCCTTAGGCATGGATCGTAAAGAAATTGCAGCTAAACTACGTCTCAATGAAAAAATCATTGTGATGATGGAAACAGAACAATATCCACCCGATTTACCCATCACCTTCATACGTGGTTATCTTCGTGCTTATGGCAAAATTTTAGAAATGACAGAAACAGAGATGCACACAGCCTTGGCGCAGCTACAAGTGCAACCTCGTGGCACAACACGGGTTCCCAATACCACCGTACCGATTTTACCTGCGAGTCAGGATAAATATGTGGTACGCCTCTTCAGCCTGCTTGCGCTGAGTGCCGTGATCGGTTTAACCGGTGTCTGGTGGTATTCGCACACGATCCTACCTACACCTATTGCAGGCATGCAAGCAACACTCAATATGACAGCACCACAAGTCGCTCAAAACAAATCCATCAGCGACACTGACTTGGGTACACAATCATTAGCAAAACTTGAACATGCACCCACAGCACTAGAAAATGAGGTGGGCAGTGAGACGCCAGAATCGAGAATCAATATCGCTAAAGTTGATTCCCTCGCTAAAAGCAGCGAAGATGAGACTGCTTTTGCGTACAATGACTAGGCAACACCTAGTCGATCAGCTGCATACTGCTTGCAATCAGCCATATGAAGCCCCTAAAATTAAGCGCTCAAAAATAGGAGAAGATTGTGGCTGACATAATCCAAGCCGTACGCGGTATGAATGATATCCTTCCACCAGAGACTGCTCTCTGGCAATACGCTGAAAACATCATGCGCAAAGTATTTCATAGCCACGGCTATCAAGAAATCCGCTTTCCTATTGTTGAAAAAACCGAATTGTTTAAACGCTCGATCGGGGAAGTGACCGATATTGTCGAGAAAGAAATGTACACTTTCTTAGATCGCAATAACGACAGCCTCACCCTGCGTCCTGAGGGGACAGCTTCATGCGCGCGTGCCGGCATCGAGCATGGCCTTCTTTACAATCAAGTCCAACGATTCTGGTATGGTGGTCCTTATTTTCGATATGAACGACCACAGAAGGGACGTTATCGTCAATTTTACCAATATGCAGCAGAAGTATTTGGACTGGCAGGGCCTGACATCGACGCAGAACTCATCATCATGTCTGCGGCGATTCTTGAACGCTTAAATATTTTGCCGATGACATCGTTACAACTCAATACACTGGGCACACAAGCCTCACGACATGCTTATCGTGATCAATTGGTCAATTATTTCAAAAAATACAAAAACGATTTAGATGAAGATAGCTTACGGCGGCTGGATCGTAATCCGCTGCGAATTTTTGATAGTAAAAACCCCGACTTGAAAGATATCATCGCGCATGCACCTAAACTCATCGATCACTTAGATCATGACTCACTAAGCCACTTCGAAAAATTACAAGATTATTTAAGTGCTGCCAATATCCCATTTGAGATTAATCCCTATTTGGTACGCGGTCTCGATTATTATGGAAAAACTGTCTTTGAATGGATCACAGATAAACTCGGTGCACAAGGTGCCGTGTGTGCTGGCGGTCGTTATGACACACTGGTAGAACAATTAGGTGGCAAACCCACACCAGCACTTGGATTTGCCATTGGTATGGAACGCATCACGTTGCTCATGGCGCAAACAGTGAAACGTCACAAAACTGAAGCCCCGTTACATGCTTATTTGATCATGGAAGGCGATGATGCATTTGGCGTTGGTTTGAAATTATCTCGTTATTTACGCAACAAAGTACCCAATTTACATTTGCTACTGCATTGTGGCGGTGGCAGCCTTAAAAGCCAATTCAAAAAAGCAGATAAAAGTGGCGCGCAATATGCGATCATTCTTGGCGAACATGAAATCAAGACACGCACGGTTTCGTTCAAATCCTTACGCGAAGATATTCCACAACAAAGCTTACATCAAGATGAGTTGGCAGAGTTTTTACAATTAAAAATCGCCAGGAAATAGAACCCTCAATCATCAGCTAAGGCAAAACGCTTGTTTGAGGTGAGCTATAAATGTCGCCTCAAACATCACCAGGCATAAGGTATTGCCTAACCTCAATATGGTACATGAAAAAATCACCGATAGTCTCGACTATCCCCGAAGATGAAATTGATAACGATGGGTATCAGAAAGGGGATAAGAACAAATAGTTTTTGCTGCCACTTGGTTGATTACTAAGCGATGGTACTGAGAACATTAAAAAGTCACTTGTAAATCAAATTATTTTCACCTATCCTTTATCCGAACTGTCATAGTAGCAACCGTCGTTTCATTTAAGTGTGCTCCCTATTTTTAAGTACAGTTTCACTATTCGTATGTGACTCCGGCTATAAATTTTACCTCTATAGAAACTGGTAAATTATCGCCCCATACTGTAGGCCCATGGATATTGTGTGCGTGTTGTCAGTTTTGAGGATGATCCCTTGACAGATTATTTAACAGAACAAGAACAGATCGAATTAATCAAAAGCTGGATCAAGCAATATGGCTTGGTGATACTTGCGGGTATCGTTTTTGCAGCGGTCCTTCTTTCCGGGTGGCGCTATTGGCAACATCGTCAAGCAAAAATTCTCACACATGCCTCCAATGTTTATGATGAATTACTTTATGCCCGTGCGCAGAATGATGCGAAGGGTATGACAGTACAAGCCAAAAAATTATTTACGCATTATCCGCAAACCAGTTACGGACAACTAGCAGCCTTCATGTTGGCAAGAAATGCCGTCACGACTAAAGATTATGCCGAAGCAGAAAGTAAATTACATTGGGTGATTGACCATAGCAGCACGAGTGCGTTGCGCGAAATAGCCACCCTACGTCTCGCACGGGTGATGATTGTAGAGCAACAAGCACAACAAGCGCTTAACCTCTTACAAAAAGTTGAGGATAAAAAATTTATTGGCTTGCGCGATGAAATTCGCGGTGATGCTTACGTTGCACTGAAAAAACTCGATCTTGCGCGCGAGTCTTATCAAGCTGCATTACATGAACTACCCAATGCTGAAGCGGCGAGACCACTCTTACAGATGAAATATGATAATCTTGCTCTTATAAAATAACATTCATTACAAATAAATTGAGTTTTCTCTATGCGCAAATATCGTTTGTTAACATCATGCTGCCTACTTTCAATGGGGTTAGCACTCTCAGCATGTGGTTTGTTTGATAAAGACAACACCCCACCCCCAGCAGCACTCACCAATTTTCAAGCGGAAGCAAGTCCACGTCTCTTATGGTCTGCACGAACCAGTGCAGCCGCTGGTAGAGAATTTTTAAAAATGAGTCCCGCCATTGGCTGCGACAGCATTTTCACTGCGGGTAACAACGGTGTCATCACTGCCACGTATAAAGCTAATGGGCAACGCCATTGGCAGACGCTCACCCATTATCAATATTCTACTGGTCCTGGCGTCGGCGATGGTCTTGTCGTGGTCGGTGGCATGCATGGGGAAGTTGTTGCATTAGACGAACATAGCGGCAAAGAAATTTGGGCCACGGGCGTCCAGGGGCAAGTCCTCGCAGCGCCAGCGATTAGCCACGGCATCGTCATTATCAAAACGATCGATGGCACCGTCCATGCCCTAGATGCACGAACTGGACAGGAACGTTGGTCATTCCAAAAAACGGAGCCTAACTTAATTCTACGTGGTGCTAGTCGACCTGTGATCGTGGATAATCGCGTCATTGTTGGCTTTGCTAATGGTGATCTCGTCAAAGCCAATTTAGACAGTGGCGACATCATATGGCGTCATGCCGTCGCCACCCCTGAAGGGGCATTCGCCATCCAACGCATGATTGATATTGATGCTGATCCTATTATCTATGATCATCAATTGTTTGCCGCTACCTATCAAGGCAAAATTGCTGCGCTAGATTGGAACTCAGGTAACATTATCTGGTCCCATAGCCTTTCTTCCTACAGTGGCATGGCCGCAGAACATGACAATGTATATGTCTCTGATGCGCAAGGTACTGTGTGGTCATTGGGTGCAGACACAGGCTTTGTCAACTGGCGCCAAACGAGTTTACACGGTCGAGGCGTTACCGGCCCAGCTATTATGGAAAATACCCTGGTCGTTGGTGACCAACAGGGTTATTTACACTGGCTAGATAAACGAGATGGTCATTTTGTAGCCAGAAGAAAAATGGGCGATGCAATTTTCGCCGCACCTGTCGTCGAAAATAATGTATTATACGCCGTAAACAACCAGGGTCATTTGGTTGCCTATTTCCTTTACCGATAAGAAAAAAAACATACATCATGCTACCAGTTGTCGCTATCGTTGGACGTCCCAATGTTGGGAAGTCCACTCTATTTAATCGTTTAACGCGTACTCGCGATGCGCTTATTTCCGCCTATCCAGGCACAACACGTGATCGTCAATATGGCGAAGTGCACTTGGATGACCGGCATTTTATTATCATTGATACCGGTGGACTCACCGAAGAACAAGATGCTGTAGACAAATTGATCGCTAAACAAGCCAGTCAAGCTATCGCCGATGCCGATAAAGTTATATTTTTAGTCGATGCACGAGCCGGTATCACGCCAGAAGATCGCTTAATTGCTGATACCTTACGTCGCGCAGGCAAACCGATTACACTGGTGGTTAACAAGATTGATGGCCTAGATCCAGCGGTCAGTGTCAGTGATGCTTATGAGTTAGGCATGGGAACCCCCATCCCGATAGCAGCTGTACATGGCTCAGGCATCAACCCTTTACTCGAAGCCCTTTTCCCAGCAGCAGAAGCAGCACAACCCACTGATGAAACACTGCAACTAGAAGGCATCAAATTAGCTATCGTGGGGCGACCCAATGTTGGAAAATCCACACTCACCAATAGAATGCTGGGTGAAGAACGCGTGATTGTGCACGATTCCCCTGGCACCACACGCGATAGTATTTTCATTCCACTGGAACGCTTTGAAAAACAATATACGATTATTGATACCGCGGGTGTACGTAAGCGTAAAAAAGTATCGGAAGTGCCTGAAAAATTTTCCATTGTGAAAACGTTGCAAGCGATTGAGAGTGCCCATGTCGTATTATATGTGATCGATGCACGCCTCGGCGTTTCTGAACAAGACATGAAATTATTGGGTTTTGTATTGGAAAGTGGTAAGGCACTTGTTATCGCGATTAATAAATGGGATGGCATGACAGAAGATGATCGCGATCATGCTAAAGCAACCATCGATCGTCATTTAGATTTTGTACGCTTTGCACGTGTGCACTTTATCTCGGCGTTACACGGTTCTGGTGTGGGCAATTTGTTTGCGGCAGTCGACGAAGCTTATGACTCTGCCACTAAAAAACTATCCACCCCGCTACTTTCCCGATTATTACAACAAGCGATTGTCACCCATTCGCCACCACTCGTGCACGGTCGTCGCGTGAAATTACGTTATGCGCATGTGGGGGGCCATAATCCACCTCGCATCATTATCCATGGTAATCAATTGGAATCCTTACCAGAACATTACCGACGTTTTCTCGCGAGCTTTTTCCAAAAGAAATTGAATCTCTATGGCACACCAGTTTACATAGAATTTAAAACGAGCAAAAATCCTTTTGCGAGCAAACGCAGGAAGTAAATGGGTTCTGTTAGACGTAGCCCAAGATCAATCTCTCGAAACGAGAAAAACAAAAGACAGGTACACAAACGTTTACGAAGAAGTTGTAGTGTGGGCACTCCTCGAGAGAGCGCCCTTCGAGACGGTACTGCGTACCGCATCAAGGATGCTTCCTCAGGGAGAACGGGTTTGGCAGCGTGCCCACCCTACACGAAAAAACAAAAGACGGGCACGGAACCCAAGTTAGTCGCAACCCGGGATCAACCTTTAATCCCTGAAATTAATATATTGCAATGGTATCGCGACATTCGCTTCACGCAATGCGGCAATCACACTTTGCAAGTCGTCACGTTTTTTGCCTGTCACACGGATTTGGTCGCCTTGGATGGCCGCTTGTACCTTGAGTTGCTTGTCCTTAATGAGCTTGGTGATTTTTTTAGCATTGTCTTGATCAATGCCCTGCTTAATTTCTATCACTTGTTTTGCTTCGTTCAAATTCGTATTGATGGCTTGATAAGTGAATGAACGAATATCTACCTGGCGCTTTGTTAATTTATTGCGCAATATTTCATCCACTTGTTTTAACTGAAAGTCGGTGGGTGCAATAATGGTAATCTTATCTTTACTGAGTTCCAGACGGGCGTTGGTATCTTTGAAGTCAAAACGCGTTGTCACTTCGCGATTGGCTTGATCCACGGCATTTTGGATTTCATGTTGATCCAGTTGTGAAACAATATCAAATGATGGCATAAGCAATCCCATTCATAAAAGCGCCCATATTATCATGGTGACCATCAAATGATAACCTCCATCCGAGACCGCAAGGTGTCTCTCATCACGCACTGCCCCTTGACAGCCTCCATGCGGCTGAATAGGATGCTGATTGCCTTTTATATAAACGAGATAAGCGTATGCCGTTAGCATCCATCAGCGCCTTAGTCGCCGAAGATTTAACTTCGACCAACACATTTATCATCTCGCAATTGAAATCAAAGATTCCTTTAGTTAAAAATGTGATCGAATATATCTTATCCTGCGGTGGTAAACGTATACGTCCCCTCGTGGTGCTGTTGAGTGCAAAAGCATTAGGGCATCGCGAAGGTAAACACATTGAGTTAGCGGCGGTCATTGAACTCATCCATACGGCGACCTTACTGCATGATGATGTGGTGGATAGTTCCACACTACGACGTGGCCATAAAACCGCGCATACCATTTGGGGTAGTAATGCCAGCGTGTTAATTGGCGACTATCTTTATTCCCGCGCATTTCAAGTTGTTGTGGATATGCGTCATCAAACGATCCTTGATATCTTCGCCAAAGCCACGCATTACATTGCTGAAGGAGAAATTCTGCAGTTAGTGAATTGTAATAATCCCGACACCACTGAAGAATTTTATTTTGAGATTATCCAACGCAAAACAGCCAAATTATTTGAGATCGCGACACAGTTGGGCGCATTACTTGCGAGCGCTTCTGATCCACTATGCGAAGCCATGCGACTATATGGCTTGCATCTGGGGCTCGCTTATCAACTCATTGATGACGCTCTCGACTATAGTCAATCCGCTGAAGAAACAGGCAAAAATGTCGGTCAAGACATTGCCGATGGTAAAACAACGTTACCACTCATTTATGCGATGCACAAAAGCAAAGGTGCTGATCTTGCCTTATTGCGCGATGCGATACAAACTGGCTCAAGCAAAAAGCTCAAGGAAATTCTCGGAATTATTGAATCCACTGATGCAATCAAGTACACTGCCGACGCTGCCCGATATCATGCACAGCAAGCCAAACAAGCGCTAGCCTGTGTGAGTGCGTCGCCTTACCGTCATGCACTTGAAACTTTAAGTGATTTCGTGGTCGCCAGAACGTATTAGCGGGGTGTGGCTCAGCCTGGTAGAGCGCTGCCTTCGGGAGGCAGATGTCGCAGGTTCAAATCCTGTCACCCCGATTGATATGTTTGAGATCCTGGGTTATTTGACAAATTAATGCGCAGAATCTAAAATAACCCTACCCTTCGACCGCCATTCTTATACAATAATAACCCTATGCTAAAACGCCGACCTACCTTACAACACATCGCCGTCGACTTACTGATTCGTGGTAAATATCAACCACGCCAGCAATTCGATCCCGATAAATTACGCGAGCTTGCTGAAGCCATCAAAAGCACCGGTGGCCTCTTACAGCCCATTGTGGTGCGCCCCCTCGGGGATGGCACTTATGAAATCGTCGCGGGCGAACGTCGCTGGCGTGCAGCCCAACTCGCTGGGCTCGATGATGTCAGTTGCTTGGTATGCCAATATACCGATGAGCAAGCCCTACAAGCATCGATTGTGGAAAATATTAGTCGTGCTGATCTTAATCCCATTGAAGAAGCGAAGGCTTACCAACGTTTAATTGATGAATTTCACTATCTACATGAAGAAGTCGCCGCCTCAGTCGGCAAGTCGCGCGCTGCCATTACTAACTCTCTGCGCTTATTAAAATTAGACGCGCGCATCCAGCAAATGTTAATCGAACAACAACTTTCTGAAGGTCACGGCAAAATTTTGGCCGGACTCACGCCTGCGCAGCAATTAGAACTCGCTGAGCGTGCGGTACAAAAGGCTTGGAATGTACGTAAACTCGAATTGGAAGCTAAAAAATTACAACTGGCGACTGATGACAGTACCGGGCCCTTTAGTGACGCAAACATCAAACATTTAGAAATCGCTTTATCCGAACACGTCGGTAATCGCGTCAATATCGATTGTGCAGACAAAGGCGGTGGCACCATGCACATACGCTTCAACAATGTGGATGAACTAGAAGGCCATTTCGAACGCATGGGATTTAAGCGCGATCAATACAGTTAATATTGATCGCTTTTGCTTGACTAACAATCCAAAGCCTCACTTTGCAAAATAATGTCGGCGTTAAAGCGTGCTAACGCTTTTGCGATACGTTGTCGTCCTTTATCTACACTCTTCACACGGGTACTCAAATGTGGATTTAATACCACCGTCGCATGATTGATATGCTCTAGATAGTCACACAATTGCTCAGAGTCAATGAATCGCATCTGATAGCCCAATGCAAGCAATGACTGATGCAGTTTTTTGCCGGCCACCATATCGCCATCCGAAAAATGTAATTGATGCTGGCGTAATAATGACGTGCGATAGAGTGCGCAATGACTACGCAGATAAGGGAAATTGATGCCTACACCTTGCAGACCATGTTGCTCACGCCCAATGACCGCATAATAAGCACGCTGCATATAATGCTCAATCATCTTTAACGAGCGGCGCCAACGCGGTTTAAATTCTAGCTTCCAGGATCCGACGCCTGCTATCTGAGTATCTCTTTCTATGTGCGACAACAAGAAGGGTAACCAATCTGCATGCTTCACCAAAGTATCGGTATGAATAGACAAGACGTAGGGGGTGTCCACATGGGCAAGCCCTAGATCAAGTGCACGTGCGTGAGACTGACACGCCGATTCACCAGGAATAGCGATGCGTTCTATCAAGGTTATCCACTTTAAGGTGCGCAAGTAAGCCAGAGAATCATCTTGCGAATCATTATCGATGACAATCACGCGCGCACGTGTCAAATCTGTATGCTGGCGCAACAAACGCAAGCATAATTGCGTTAACTTCAAGGTGCGAAAATTGGGTACTAGAATAGTAACTAACGGTTGCATGATGGCTACTCATTGCGACAAAAGTGAAGCAATCATCATAGCGCTTGGCGCACAAGATTGAAAACCTCGCGTGATATGCTGTGAAATGTCGGTGCGATTTGTCTATAATGCATGCCATTAGTGACATCAACCCAAAGGTACGCAGATGAAAGGCATCATTCTCGCAGGCGGATCGGGCACGCGATTGTATCCAGCCACACAGCAATTAAGTAAACAATTACTGCCGGTTTATGACAAACCGATGATTTATTATCCGCTTTGCACGCTCATGGAAAGTGGTATTCGAGATATATTGGTGATCACCACCCCACACGAAGCTGCTTTATTTCAACGTTTACTGGGTGACGGTGCACAATGGGGCATTCGATTATCTTACGCGCAACAAAATAAGCCTGAAGGGATCGCGCAAGCATTCATCATTGGTGAATCTTTCATCAAGAATGATAGCGTCTGTCTTATTCTCGGCGATAACATTTTATATGGCGCGGGTCTTTCCCGTACGTTGCAACAAGCTGCACAACAAACCGCTGATGGGACCATTTTCGGCTATTATGTCTCTGACCCAGAACGTTATGGCGTCATCGTCTTTGATGATGATGAGCGGCCGCTAAAGATTGTAGAAAAACCTCGTGAACCGCTATCACAGTATGCTGTCATTGGTTTATATTTTTATGATAATGATGTCGTGCACATCACCAAACAATTACAACCTTCCCCTCGTGGTGAATTAGAAATTACTGACGTGAATCAATATTATTTGCGCCATAAAAATCTGCAAGTCAAAAAACTTGGTCGCGGTATTTCCTGGTTAGATACTGGCACGCACAAATCTTTATTAGATGCCGCCAACTTTATTTATGTGCTGGAGCAACGCCAAGGGTTGATGATTGGGAGCCCGGAAGAAACCGCCTATCGCATGGGTTACATTGATGATACGCAACTCGACAAACTTGCACGACTTAATCTTAATAGTGGTTATGGCACTTATTTATTACATTTACTCCATCAATCAGAATCAAGTGAATTGATATGCAGCTGATAGACACCCCTTTAGACGGCCTGTTACTCATCGAACCACGTGTGTTTGGTGATCCTCGAGGCTATTTTTTTGAATCCTATCAAAACAATCGTTACCAAGAACTAGGTATCCCGCCTTTTGTGCAAGATAATATGTCGCACTCCAAACGCGATGTGTTGCGCGGATTGCATTACCAACTGCCCTATGCACAGGGAAAACTCGTAGGCGTGAGTCGTGGCGCTGTGTGGGATGTGGTCGTTGATATACGTCTCAGTTCACCCACGTTCGGCCAATGGTTTGGCACCACCTTGAGTGCTCTGAATCATCGACAAATGTATGTGCCTCCAGGATTTGCCCACGGCTTTTGCGTGCTGTCAGACGACGTCGATTTCTATTACAAATGTACCGATTATTATCAGCCAACGGCAGAACGTGGCATCGCCTGGAACGATCCAAACCTCAAGATCAATTGGCCCGTCGCCCACCCTATTTTATCGCCCAAAGATGAAGTTTACCTCCCATTACATGAGATGCCACGCGATCAATTATTCACGTGAAGAGGATGCCTCTATGCAATACTACGAACCACGCGTTATGTTAGTCACTGGCGGTGCTGGATTTATTGGTGCCAATTTTATTCGGTATGCGTTAAGCGCAGATGCTAACACTACCATCATCAATTTAGACAAACTGACGTATGCTGCTTCACCGGATCATCTACAAGACTTGCCAGACGATCGCTATCAGTTTGTACGCGGTGATATCAATGACGTGTCATTGGTGAAAAAATTACTCGCGACACATCAGATAAATACCATTGTGCACTTCGCAGCTGAGAGCCATGTGGATCGATCAATTGCGTCACCTGAAGATTTTGTCGTCACCAATGTGATGGGCACCTATCATCTCTTAGAAGCTGCACGTCAACAATGGTTATATGAAGCGGGTTATGATGATCGTACCTGTCGCTTTCATCATATTTCCACCGATGAAGTGTATGGTTCTCTAAACAATGGTGATACACCCTTTAACGAACAATCACGTTATCAGCCACGTTCTCCTTATTCTGCGAGCAAAGCTGCCTCAGATCATTTTGTATTAGCCTATCATCATACCTATGGCTTACCCGTCACTGTATCGCACTGTTCTAATAATTACGGCCCTTATCAGCATCAAGAAAAATTTATTCCTACTGTCATCCGTAGTTGTTTGCAGCAACAACCCATTCCCATTTATGGTCAAGGGCGTAACAAACGTGACTGGCTACATGTGCTCGATCATTGTCGTGGCATCATGAGCATCTTGCAGCGCGGCGAGGTAGGTCGTTGCTATGATCTAGGGGGTGACAATGAATGGGAAAACATTACATTGGCCAAATTAATCTGCGAGATCATGGATGAATATCGCCCACATCAAAAACCTTATGCGGATTTGATTACCCATGTGACAGATCGCCAGGGACATGATTTTCGTTATGCCATCGATGCCAGCCATATCAAATCGAGCTTAGGCTGGACACCACAAGTTGACTTTATGGAAGGCTTACGTGCGACGGTGAGCTACTATCTCGAGATATTGAGCAAGACACCGCTTGAAACTGCAAAAGAATTGTAGCCTCGGTGCAGCCATAGCCTCACCCACAAGTAATATCGCGATTATCAGGAAATGGTGGGCACGCTGCCAAACCCGTTCGCCCTGGATGCGGCACCCCTCAGGGATGCCGTTTCGAGGGGTGTCACCACGTCATGGCGATCACACCACCATCAGAATGTCGCAGATGTTTTATGCGAAAATTTTTGCGCTTCCTCTGATCCCTTCGTCGCATCACCCGCACTATACGAATGTTTACCCGTACCCGCCAAATGTCCACCAGCGACAATCAGATATTCATCACGAATAGGTTGATTACTCAGCCAACATTCTAAAATTTCACGCACACCCGCCGCATAACGCGCTTGTGCCGACAGCGACGTCCCTGACACATGTGGCGTCATGCCATGATGTGGCATCGTACGCCATGGATGATCTTGTGCTGGCGGCTGTGGAAACCACACATCACCGGCATAACCTGCAAGTTGCCCGCTATTTAATGCTTTCACGATCGCATCACGATCGCAAATCTTGCCGCGCGCCGTATTAATAAGATAAGCACCGCGTTTCATTTGTCCCAGCGTCTTATCATTGAATAAGTGTTCGGTTTCTGGATGCAACGGACAATTAATGGTAACCACATCACACACAGGCAACATGGATGTCACCTCTGCGTGATACTGCAAATTCAACGCTTCTTCAGTTTTCGCTGGCAAGCGGTGACGATCGGTATAATGCAATTTCACATCAAAAGGATACAAACGTTTCAACACACCCAAACCAATACGACCTGCACCAACAGTCCCAACTGTCATGCCTTCAAGATCATATGATCGTGAAACACAATCAGCAATGTGCCAACCTTTCTTGAGCACCCATTGGTAAGAAGGAATGTAATTGCGCACCAGTGACAAAATCATCATCACCACATGTTCTGCGACACTATTGCTATTACAATATGTCACCTCAGCAACGGTAATGCCTTTATCAATCGCGCCTTGCAAATCCACATGATCAGAACCAATGCCTGCCGTGATGGCTAATTTTAATTTCTTCGCTTTGGCTAAACGTTCGCGCGTGAGATAGGCTGGCCAAAAAGGTTGTGATATCACCACATCAGCATCCACTAATTCTTTCTCAAAGACAGAATCAGGACCATCTTTATCTGCCGTCACGATGAGCGTATGTCCCGCCGCTTCCAGAAAACGCCGCAATCCTAATTCACCACTCACTGATCCCAGTAACTGTCCTGGCTTAAAATCGATAGCAGAGGGGGTTGGTAATCGTTGACCGTCAGGATAGGCACTTAAGGTAGGGATATCATCACGAGGATACGATGATGGATAACCGGCGATTGGATCATCGTATAAAACACAAAGAATTTTTGCCATACACTCCTCCATGGAGATTGAAATTAAATTGATACGCGGCTAGTAGCCCGCGCGATAGACTTGTCCGGTCTGTAAGCCTTCCACACTTTTACTATAGGCTAATGCCACTTCACACACTGGCACCGGCACAAAACCGCGGAAATATTCTGCGTAAGCACCCATTGATTCCGCCACCACCGTGGGGCTCACCCCATTGATGCGCATACCACGCGGCAACTCAAGCGCAGCGCTTTTCACAAAGCCATCAAGCGCACCGTTCACCATAGCTGCTGAAATGCCATAACGAATAGGATCATGATTGAGAATGCCACTGGTTAATGTAAATGATCCGCCATCGTTTAGATAACGCATACCAATGCTGACTAAATTCACTTGGCCCATGAGTTTATCATTAAGACCAATCGCATAGTCTTCAGCCGTCATCTCATCTAAAGCAGCAAAATGCACATTGCCTGCCGTACAAACGACAGCATCGACGTTTTTGATTGTTTCAAACAGCCTAACGATAGATTGGGTATCAGTTAGATTTACTAACACATCACCACTTGAACGCCCAGCAACAGTCACTTGATGTCGTTGGCTCAATTCTTCGTAAACGGCTTTACCAATTGTACCCGCGCCTCCAACCAGAATTATGTGCATCGTGACTCCTCCCTGAAAATATCATGCTCAATTAAAAAAGTGTGCGTAACCGTTCTATGATAGGCCAATTACCTTCTAACAAGCGTAGCGAGAGCATGTCGTTATAAGTGACCCAGCGTAAGGTTTGATTTTCTTTGCTCATTGGTTCAGAGGAAAAATCTAACACTAACCACATATCCAATAAAACGGTTTTATCGGGATACCTATGTTGATGCGTGAACCAGGGTTGTGCGGTGATCACATCAATACCTAATTCTTCATGTAACTCACGTGCCAGTGCGACCCGCGGCGATTCATCAGGCTCCACCTTCCCACCAGGAAATTCCCAGTAACCGCTATAAGGTTTCCCCGGTGGTCGCTCACCCACTAGCACATGATCGTCACGCTTGATGATGCCAACCACCGCATGAATCACGAATTAAGCCTCAATACGACCGTGACATTGTTTGTATTTTTTACCAGAACCACAGGGACAACGATTGTTGCGGCCCACTTTTGGCGCTTCACGTGTGAATGTCTGGTTCAAAAATGCTTGTTCTTCTTCACGTACGTTCGCTTCATCATCCTGTAAAGCATCATTAGGTGTGACATGGCGATATTCCACTTGTTGGTGTGCCATCGCATCACGACGACGAGACTCTAATGCGTCTAAGTTATCTTCCACCTTCACTTCAAAACGGCACAAAGCGGATATCACTTCAAAATTCACTTTATCCAACAGTTGCGCGAATAATTCGAAGGATTCACGTTTGTACTCTTGCTTAGGATTTTTCTGTGCGTAACCGCGTAAGTGTATTCCTTGACGCAAGTAATCCATCGCTGCTAGATGCTCACGCCATGACGTATCCATCGTTTGCAGCATGATGGCTTTCTCAAAATGACGTAGCACCGATTCACCCATTTGCGCTTCACGCGCAGCATAAGCTTCTTTGAAAGCCGTGTGTATACGCTCACGCAGACGCTCTTCGTCGAGCGTGTCTTCTTTCTCTAACCAGGTAGTTAATGGAAGTTTAAGATTGAAATCTGCAGCTAGACGCTGCTCCAATCCAGGCACATCCCATTCTTCTGCCATCGAATGTGGCGGGATGAAGGCATCGATTTGTTGATCCACGACACGATGACCAATATCAGCAATCATGGACGCAATGCTTTCTGCGGTTAACAAGGCATCACGCTGGTGATAAATGACTTTACGTTGCTCATTGGCTACGTCGTCAAATTCAAGTAATTGCTTACGCACATCAAAGTTGTACGCTTCAACTTTGCGCTGCGCATTTTCGATACTTCTAGAGAGCATGCGTGATTCTAACGCCACACCTTTTTCCATGCCGATACGCTGCATGATTGCGTTTAAACGTTCACCACCAAAGATGCGCAATAAATTATCTTTGAGTGACAGATAAAAGCGTGATTTACCTGGATCACCTTGTCGTCCTGAACGGCCGCGCAACTGGTTATCGATACGACGTGATTCGTGACGTTCGGTGCCAAGTACATATAAACCACCGGATTGCACCACTTGATCATGACGCGTTTGCCAGGCTTGCTTGCGTTGCGCGATGTCTTCTGCCGTGGGATCCGTCAACCCTTTCAGTTCCGCCTCAAGATTACCACCTAGCACGATATCCGTACCCCGACCTGCCATATTCGTAGCAATGGTCACTGCACCAGGACGCCCTGCTTCCGCCACAATTTGTGCTTCTTTCTCGTGGAATTTTGCATTTAACACTTGGTGGGTAATTTTTTCGCGCTGCAGTAATTGAGATAAATGCTCTGAAGATTCGATAGATGCGGTACCCACCAAGATAGGTTGGCCTGTCGCATGCGCTTCTTTGATATCCGCCACAATAGCTTCGTATTTTTCTTCGACCGACATGTAAACCAAATCAGGATGATCTTCACGCACCATCGCTTTATGTGTCGGGATAACGATAACTTCTAAGCCGTAGATTTGTTGAAATTCGTACGCTTCCGTGTCTGCGGTACCGGTCATACCAGACAGTTTTTCATAGAGACGGAAGTAATTTTGGAAAGTGATAGAAGCTAAGGTTTGATTTTCTTGATTGATCTTTACTTTTTCTTTGGCTTCGATCGCTTGATGCAAACCATCTGACCAACGTCGACCTGGCATCGTACGGCCTGTGTGCTCATCGACAATGATCACTTCATCGCCTTTGACGATGTAATCCACATCACGATGAAATAACGTGTGCGCACGTAAGGCAGCAAAGATGTGATGCATGAGCATAATATTCTGCGCATCATACAAACTCTCGCCTTCACCCAATAAACCTGCCTGCGTTAAAAGTTCTTCGATGCGTTGATGACCTTCTTCGGATAAAAACGCTTGCTTGGATTTTTCTTCCAAACTGTAATCACCGGGCGCATCTTTGTTTTCTTGTTTCTTTAATTGCGGAATGATGTGATTGATTTTCACATAAAGATCGACACTTTCATCGCCAGAACCGGAGATGATGAGTGGTGTACGTGCTTCATCGATGAGAATAGAATCGACTTCATCGACAATCGCATAATGCAGTGGACGCTGAACCTTCTCACCTACCGTAAACACCATGTTATCGCGCAAATAATCAAAACCGAATTCATTATTGGTGCCATAGGTAATGTCTGCAGCATAAGCAGCTTGCTTCTCTTGGGAGGTCATGCCGTGCAAATTGATGCCGACTGTCAAACCCAAAAATTCATAAATGGGTCGCATCCAATCAGCATCACGACGAGCCAAGTAATCATTCACGGTGACAATGTGCACGCCTTTACTAGGCAATGCATTCAAATACGCCGCCAGTGTGGCGACTAAAGTTTTACCTTCACCGGTACGCATTTCGGCGATATTGCCACCATCAAGCACCATCCCACCAATCAATTGCACGTCAAAATGACGCATGTTCATGGTACGCTTAGACGCTTCGCGAACGACGGCAAATGCTTCTGGCAATAAATCATCTAGCTGTGTGCCCGCTTGTAAACGTGCACGAAATTCGTCAGTTTTAGCACGCAGTGCTTCATCCGATAATGCCGCTATCTTGGGTTCTAAGGTGTTAATTTGTTCGACAGATTTCCATAAACGACGCAGTACGCGTTGATTGCGACTTCCTAGTACATTAGCAAAAATACGATTTAACATGGCTTTACCCAAAGAAAATATTTAACGAAAACATTACCTTGTCTACCATAAAAGTCAAACAATATGCGTTTTGAGCAGGTAATGCATTTTAAGCTCAGCACTTCAGTATGCCCACAGATGCCAAAGTTTCAGGCAGTTTTTAGTGCAAAATTATACCAATAATGCAATATGTGTCAATTAATGATATCATCATCGCTTATTCGCTAGATTATACACGTAAATTGAGGTGAGCGATGCAAAATAGACACATTCAAAAAAACAAATCGCTAGACGCTGTAGGAACACTCAATCATCACGACTGGTATGAAGCAGAGGCAACAGATTTTAATGCATACTATCTGGCTGCAGTGACTGGTGACGAAACCATGCTCAAGGCGCTCATAAAAGAACATGCTTGTATTGATGAGCGTAATGGTAAATGGTTAAGCGCCGCTCATAAGTTACACACAGAAGGCAAGAAAAGTGCCGTTGCTTTGTTGGAAAAATATGGCGCCAACCTACAATTGTTTACGACCGACTTAATCAATACAGGCAAAACAATAGAGGAACGCATTGATAATGCTTTTACCAAAGGCACGATTGAAGAGGCTAAAAATCTGTGCAAAGAAGATAGCAATTGCATCGACTATCTAGCACATGTTGCTGCGGCACACGGGTATATGAACTATGTGCAAGCATTACATTCAGACCACCAAGCTGATAACACACTCATTGTCATGGGGGCGGCATTAGGCGGTTATGAACGATTTGCTTATATATACCGCCTGAGCATTACAAATATAGAACCACAAAACCTAAAAGACATCGCTTTTCTCACGGCTAGGGGCGGTCATGCTGAGCATGCAGAAAAGTGGTTAGCTCGTTCACATTCTATTAAACCAGAAGATTTACTTAGAGGTGCCCTTGCCGGCGGCCATTTGAATTATGCAGATCACTTACAAAGTAAATACAAGCTGGAAAGTCATATCGCGGCTGATCAGTTACTAACGACTAATCTCTTTAAAAACGCGTCGAATGCACTCTACCATTTTTCTCGCATCAACAATGAAACTTATCGTGAGCAATTAGCCAAGGCATTGTCTCAAGCTGCACAAACAATTTTCGCAGAAGCAGCGATCTCACCCCCCATTGATCATTACGACATCATCCAAACCGCTAAAAATGCGGCTAAGGTACGACATTTGATGGTGGCATATCAGTTAAATTACTCACAAGCCACTGCCTTAGTTGCGAAACCCGAGTGGCACAACTTCATTCTTGCTGGTGGCCGTTCACTATTCAAAGACCAAGGGTGTAATATCAACAATGATGTCTTTTTTGATTTACTGAGAAACGAATTACAATTATCACTCAGCGATACGCAATCACTACATGAAAAACTGGTTTTGCATGCTCAACAACGTCTCTTGAGTTTTCATTTAGAAAAGTACTTTAAGACCAATGGTCACTTTCCCTTTGGCCTCTTCATACAAAAGGGGCGTAAGCTACATGAAAAAACGCAGCAAGCCAAAAATTTACAAGATTTTTATGCCGCCATAGAGGCGGAACATACCCAATTGGGTGACAGTAGCCAATTGAAAAAGATAACGACAAGTCAACTTTCACGCAAACATCGCATGTAAATCAGGAGCGATCCTTGCTAGCAACAAGACAAAGACTTGCTGCTAGCAAGGGTCAAACCACCCACCACCCAAGCGATGGCGGATTGAAGACAAGTCTGCACAAGCATGGTAGAATCGAACACATTGATCTTGAGGTAATGGTGATCAAGCATGAGCAACCCATCATCGAAAAAAGTTGCGGCATTGGTACAATCCCCGAATCAAGAATTACAATTCGTTTTTGCTCGCGCCAAACATTTACAAGCACTCAATCAACTCTTATTACAAACCCTACCCAGTCAATTGCGAGATCATTGCCAACTCGCGAATTTAGCTGATCGTCGACTCACTATCTTAGTAGCCAACGGATCCATTGCCACCCAATTACGCTGGCAAACTGCCGACATCTTGCAACAATTACGCCAACATCCTCCGTTTCAGCATATACAAGAACTTCAGTTGAAAGTCCGACCCAACCCACTTACCGCAGTCACGGCGGAGGCACCCCCACGCCGTGTTACCGCATTGACACCAGAAACCGCACGCATCGTCGCTGAGATTGCTGAAGGGATAGACCATCCGGGATTAAAAGCCGCGTTGCAGCGCATCGCCAGTCACGTGAAGAAGTAATTGTCATGCACGGGTGCATTATTCATGTGGATTGTAGGTTGGGTTAGTCAGACCGTAGGATGGGTACCCCTCGATGCGGCATGACAGACAGGACTGAGAAATAATATTTGTGGGTAAGGCCATGACCCTACTGAGAATATGGATGTTACCTAACGATGATGCCTAAGCCTCGACTAATAGCGGGCGCACATAAGAAATAGGTGCGGTATCTTTGTCTTCGTAAGTGACAAATTCCCAAGCATCTCGTTCCACTAACAAACGACGCAATAGTTTGTTATTCAGAGAATGCCCCGACTTATAACCACTAAATGCTCCGATTAAGCTGGAACCTAAGAGGTATAAATCGCCAACGGCATCTAGAATTTTATGGCGTACAAATTCATTGTCATAACGCAAGCCATCATCGTTCAACACGCGATAATCATCAATAGCAATGGCGTTATCTAAGCTAGCACCTCGTGCCAAATTCATCGCTTGCAGCTTTTCGAAATCGGCCATAAAACCAAAAGTGCGCGCACGGCTCACTTCTTTCACATACGATAAACTAGAAAAATCTAAAGTAGTGGTCTTATCGATATTTTTAAATAGCGGGTGATCAAAATCGATGGTGAAGGTAACTTTAAAACCATTGAATGGTTCAAAGCACGCCCATTTGTCGCCATCAACCAATTTGAGTGGGCGTTTAATGCGGATGAATCGTTTGGCGGCATGCTGTTCTTCAATGCCTGCAGACTGAATGAGAAACACAAAGGGGCCCGCACTACCATCCATGATGGGAATTTCAGGAGCGGTCACATCAACATAAGCGTTATCGATACCAAGCCCAGCGAAAGCGGAAAGTAGGTGCTCTACCGTAGCGACACGCACTTGCCCTTTCATTAAGGTGGTCGATAAGGTTGTATCCCCCACATGTTCAGCTAAGGCAGGAATTTCGACGATATCGTCAAGATCAATGCGACGGAAGAGGATGCCACTGTTGACAGGGGCGGGGCGTAAAATCAATTCGGCTCGTTCACCGCCATGTAAGGTGATGCCCGTAGCCTTTATTACATTTTTAAGCGTTCGTTGTCTAATCATTCCCTGCTTCTAACTCTTCAGAATACCTGACCATACTACCATAAAATGATTTATTTTAAAACAAAAAGCAGCGATTGGCACTGCAGACTTGCCATGCCACTTTTTATCATTTTTATTTTTACATATCCATATTTTTTTTATAAAAGCGCAAAATAGTGATCCAGCGTAAGCGCAGAGAACGACATCAATAACAAGACATCACGATGTCGCAGGTGGGTGGATGACGGCGATCAACCCTTCATCCACAATTCCCTGTCATACTATTAAGTGACTTCTTCTTCCTTACGACGTAAGAAAGCAGGAATGTCTAAATAATCGACATCGTGCACATGTTCACTACCGGCGACTTTATCGCGCACAGGTGGCATCACCGGCGCCGCTGCAACCGTGCTTGGCGCCACTTGACGACGGATAATCGTCGGTTTTTCAAGTTGCATGTAATCGATACTCGTTTCTGAGGCGACGGCTTGATCGGTACCCGTTGCTTTGACAACACCCATCTGTTTACGTCCCAAACCGGTCACGATCACTGTCACACGCACTTCGTCACGCATCTCTGGATCGATAACAGTACCCACCACCACTGTCGCACTATCAGACGTGATATTTTTGACAACCTCACCCACTTCTTCAAACTCACCAATTGATAGATCTAAACCAGCTGTGATATTCACCAACACACCTTTCGCGCCAGTCAAATCCACATCTTCTAGTAATGGTGATGCAATGGCTGCCTCCGCCGCTAAACGTGCACGATTCTCACCGGAGCTCGCACCCGTTCCCATCATGGCCATACCCATTTCAGACATCACGGTGCGCACATCGGCAAAATCGACATTGATGAGTCCTGGACGGGTAATTAATTCGGCAATGCCTTGTACCGCACCACGTAAGACATCATTCGCTGCCTTGAACGCATTAATCAAGCTAACATTTTTCCCTAACACAGAGAGTAATTTGTTATTAGGAATCGTGATTAAAGAATCCACGTATTGTGACAAATTGGAAATACCCTGCTCCGCCGTCGCTAAACGCATTCTCCCTTCGAAGGAAAAAGGTTTAGTGGTAACTGCCACTGTCAAGATACCCAATTCTTTTGCAATTTGTGCAAAGACTGGTGCTGCGCCCGTACCCGTGCCGCCGCCCATCCCTGCTGCAATAAACACCATATCAGCGCCATTTAATACGGTACGAATTTTTTCGCGATCTTCTTCAGCAGCCCGCCGTCCAACTTCAGGATTAGCACCAGCACCCAATCCACGTGTAATACTCTCACCTAACTGGATAATTGTGTTTGCAGAAGAATTTTTAAGTGCTTGCGCATCAGTATTCGCACAAATGAATTCAACACCCTCTATATGTCCAGCCATCATATGTTCTACAGCATTGCCACCGCCACCGCCAATCCCTACGACTTTTATCACCGCATTTTGTTGACAAGTATCCAATAATTCAAACATGGCATTACCCTTAATATTTAATGGTTTTTGATCTCGCTCTAAGCCCTTGTTCGCCATCGCGAAAAGATATTAAGAAGCGCGTTTTTCCTTTACGCCGACATTAAGGTCTGTTGACAATTGCAATGCTAGCTGCAAAACGAGTAACATCGGCCAAAATAACCGCGCATTTTCGTCAAATAGGATAGCTATTCTCCTCAAATTTGCGTGCATTCTTACTCGATGTCCTCGTCTTTCGCACTAGTAGCCAATTGACAACAGACCCTGGTGGCGATCAAAAATTTCCTTGGAACCAATTTCTCATTCTAGACCACAAACTCTTCATGCTTGGCTGGTTAAACACAACATCGCGTTGATTTTGCCGCTGGTTGAGGCCGTACATCAGTAGCCCGACACCCGTGGCATAAATAGGATTGTGTATGATATGTGGCAACCCAGTCACATTGTGTGGTTTACCCACACGTACCGGCATTTTGAACACACGCTCTGCCAATTCTTGAGCGCCCTCTACTTGAGAAGCGCCACCCGTCAAAACGATACCCGCAGGGATCGCATCAGCTAAACCACTACGGCGTAATTCTGCAAGCGCGAGTGTAAACAATTCTTCATAGCGCGCTTCAATCACTTCGGTCAATGCACGACGTGGGATGCGACGTCCTGCTTTATCACCCAACGCGGGTAATTCTAACATTTGATTGGTATCGATTAATTCATGCAAAGCACAGCCATGGTGTATTTTGATTTCTTCCGCGGTGCGTGTCGCTGTGCGCAACGCAATGGCAATATCATTGGTGACCTGATCACCAGCAATAGGGATGACCGCTGTATGACGGATCGCACCATCGGTAAAGATCGCGATATCGCTGGTACCCCCACCGATATCGATTAAGCATATCCCTAACTCTTTTTCATCTTCAGACAAAATAGATTGGCTTGAAGCAAATTGTTCTAGCACAATGTCGCTTGCTGTTAGACCACAGCGCTTCATACATTTGACAATGTTTTGCGCGGCACTGACAGCACCCGTGACAATATGTACTTTCGCCTCTAAACGCACCCCCGACATGCCTACGGGCTCGCGAATCGCATTTTGATGATCAATAATGAATTCTTGTGGCAGCACATGTAGAATTTTTTGATCCGCAGGTAAAGCAATCGCTTTTGCCGCATCAATCACACGTTCTACATCGTTGGCTGTCACTTCATTATCTCGAATCGCGACAATACCATGCGAATTGATACTATGAATATGACTACCGGCAATCCCCGTGTATGCGGAATAAATTTCACAACCCGCCATGAGTTCTGCATCTTCAACGGAACGTTGTATAGAATTGACTGTCGATTCTATATTCACGACAACACCACGCTTTAGCCCCTGGGAAGGATGCGAACCAAAGCCAATCACATTCACCTTTCCGTCATTTGTCACTTCACCGACCAACGTGACAACTTTGGACGTACCAATGTCAATGCCTACTAACAAGTCTTTATTTGGCTTCTTTGCCATATCTTTTCTTCCGCATTTTTATGCAAAACCTTGTGTGTTCTTCCATCTAACGGCTAATCCGTTAGAATAGCGCAAATCTACATATTCCACATCCGCTGCATGATTTCCAACAATTTGCGGATATACTTTCACAAACTGACCAAGACGAGTCAAGATGTCTTTATGACCCGCACGTATCACCACACCGTTACTCATCGATAATTGCCATGCATCATGCGGTGTCAGGGCTAAATTTAAAATCTTAACATGTAACGGCGTAAATAAGCGATTTATCTCATTAAAATATTGTAGCATCATCAACTGCTTACCCGGTGGACCATTCAATTGTGGCAAATGCTCAGGGTATGAGGCACTTTGTGGCATAAAAACATCGCCCGCATCGCTTAACAAGGCAACTTCATTCCAACGTGCCACCGCATTTTTCTCTATAATGTTGACCACAATTTCATTCGGCCAACGTCGACGCACAGCAACATCCGCGACCCAATCAACCGCTAACAATCGTTCACGTATCCGTGTCAATTTGACATTAAAAAACCCATGATTCACTAACGGTGTTAGCGCACTTTGCAATACCGCACAATCCACGCGCGACACACCGTACACACTGACTGTTTTCACTGGAAAATGTTGTGCAGATTTGATTTGCTGGACGGCAAAATAAACTGAAAGGAAAATCAATCCCAATAAGATGATTTTGATTATCTGATTCAAGTAGTGAAAAGGGCGATATTTTGTCTTGCCTTTTCTTACATCCATCGAAATAACCTTATCTTGGGCTAGATGATGTATGTATTTTACTTGTTTTTAGGAAAGTTTTGTACTATTTGTCGCTTTATGCTAAAAAACACTCGCTGGGTAGGCAAACGATAATTGAATATCATTGTTATTTTTTTGTCATATCGTCTTTTGCAGCATCGCGACCAATGATGCACACTTCACGTTTCAATTGCACACCCGTTTCTTTTTCTACGATCTGACTCACTTCTGCAATCAGATGTTCTATATCTGCCGCACTTGCACCTTGATCATTCAGAATAAAATTTGCGTGTTTCTCTGAAACCCTTGCGCCGCCAATCGCTTTACCTTTTAAACCACAGGATTCAATCAAGCGTCCTGCATATTCATTCGGTGGATTACGAAAAACCGAGCCACAATTTGCCGTGCCTGTTGGTTGCGAATGATTGCGCTTTTCTAATAAAGTGCGGATATCATTGAGTGATTTTTCTTTATCGCCAGGTAATAGTGAAAAATGACCTGCAACAAACCATTCATCCGCTGGACGCTCTACCGATCGATAGGATACTTTAAAATCGGTAAGTGGACGAATTTTAATTTCACCATAACGATTAATGGTTTCAACCATCCGTACAAAACGCCAAGTCTCACCACCAAAACATCCGGCATTCATTGCCAAAGCACCACCAACGGTCCCTGGAATGCCCGCAAGAAATTCTAAGCCTGAAATACCCAGTCTGGCGGAATGACGCGCGAGTTGTGCGGAAGCAACCCCTGCCTCAACTCGGAGCTCTTGCCTATTGGTTTGAGTGAGTTGATTCAATGCACCCTGTGTGATGATGACGACACCCTCGACACCCCCATCACGTACTAATGTATTGCTCCCTAATCCTAACCAAGTGATAGGTGTCTCTGCGGGCACGGTTTTCAAAAAACTTGAAAGGTCGTCTAAATCAGCAGGAATGTAGATATAGTCGGCTGGACCACCAATACGCCACGACGTGTAATTCGCAAGCGATTCACGTTTGAGTAATTTACCGCGAATATCATGCATCGTTGGTGATAAGATGTCTGTCATATTCCCTGTACTCACTACTTAATGACTACTGACTTCACTGCTTCTCGCAACCCGGTGGCAGCCAGTTGCGCAGCCAATCCACCAATGTTGCCGGCACCCTGCATTAAAATCACATCGCCATCTTTGAGCGTTTTAGCAAAGAGGTCAGGTATCACTTCATGATTTTGCACAAATAGGGGGGCACGTTGTGTATGCTTTTCTATTTCCTTGGCGAGCGTTTTACTATCTGCGCCTGGAATCGGCGTTTCACCTGCTGCATAGACATCGAGTAAAAATAGCAAATCGGGTTGTGATAAGACATCACTAAAATCGCAGAAGAGATCACGGGTACGGGTGTAACGATGCGGCTGATAGACCATCACCAAACGACGCTCTGGCCAAGTTTCCCGTGCCGCCTGTATCGTTGCCGCAATTTCACGTGGATGATGACCATAATCGTCTACTAAGGTAACACAACCGCCATGCGGTAATTCATAATCACCATACAACTGAAAACGTCTACCAATACCAGCGAAGCGTTCTAATGCTTCGATGATGGCACTTTCTTGTACTTTAAGCTCAGATGCGACCGCAATCGCTGCAAGAGCATTCAATACATTATGGCGACCAGGCAAATTCAATGTGATGGGTAAGGGACTTTGGCCTTTGGGGCGTTCCACGACAAAACGCGTACGCATACCTGTTTGCACATAATGTTTAGTGCGGAAATCCGCATCCGTATCGATACCATAGGTGATGATGGGCCTAGAAATTTCTGGCAAGATTTCACGCACGATAGGATCATCCGTGCAAACGATAGCGAGCCCATAGAAAGGTAGTCGATGTAAAAACTCTATGAAGGTTCGCTTGAGTTGTTCGAAATTATTATTGTAGGTACCCATGTGATCTTGATCGATATTCGTCACAATGGAAATCATAGGCTTTAAAAACAAAAAGGAGGCATCGCTTTCATCTGCCTCAGCAACGAGGTAGTGTCCACGACCCAAACGGGCGTTACTACCCACACTATTTAGGCGACCCCCGATGACAAAGGTAGGATCAAGGCCAGCTTCTGCTAATATACTCGTGACTAAACTGGTGGTCGTGGTCTTACCATGCGTGCCAGCCACCGCAACGCCATAACGAAAACGCATCAACTCACCCAGCATTTCTGCACGTGGCACAATGGGAATGCGCGAATCACGTGCTGCCGCTAATTCTGGATTCGTCCAATCCACTGCGGAGGAGCGCACAATGACGTCGGCATCTTTGATATTTTCTGCTCGATGACCCTTGTAGATGATCGCGCCCATGACGCGCAGCCATTGCGTTAAGGAATTTTCAGAGAGATCTGAACCAGAAACCACGTATCCCTGACGGAGTAAGACTTCAGCGATACCAGCCATACCCACACCGCCGATCCCGACAAAATGGACATGCTTGATATGTCCCATCTCAAACATCCAGCTCAAAATCAATACTCCTAATCGTCATATATGAGGTGAGAGGGGTGATGTAAGTCCACACCCTATAGCGTTTAGTTTATCACATTATTGAAATTCGTTAGTACACGACAAACATTCGTGGTGTCAATGACGCTAAGCGTTGGGCTACCTCACGAATGAACATGAACAAAAAAACCGAGCACGCACCCTTCGAGACGGCACTTCGTGCCTCCTCAGGGCGAACGGGTTTGGCAACATGCCCACCATGAAGACGTAAAAACAAAAGACGGGCATGCAGGCGGGCTCGCAAACGTTCACGAAATAGCTCGTAAAGCCCGTCATGATTCGGTTCTTAGGTGGGCACGTGGCGTTTTTTGCATCATGACCCATCACGCCTTGGCATGTACGGTACGACATAACAGCTTAAAGATATCATCTACTACATGGGGATGACGCAACTGATAAGCTGCCTGTGCCATTTCAGAACGCTTTTGTGGGTTTATGGATATTTTTTGTAAAATATCCACCAATACATCGACCGTCAGTTGTTGCTGCTGCACACAAATAGCCGCATGATGTCGCACCATATAATTAGCATTTGCCGTCTGATGATCATCAACAGCATAGGGAAATGGCACAAAGATAGCACCTAAACCCGCCGCACACAGTTCTGAGACAGTCAGCGCACCCGCGCGACACAAGACCACGTCCGCCCACCCATAAGCACTGGCCATATCAGCCACAAATGGCACGAGTTGAATGTCATGAATTCCCAGACGTGCATAATGCGCTTGCACGGACGCAAAATGTTTGTCGCCGGTTTGATGCATCACCGTTGGGCGTGCCGTTGCCGGCAATTTCGCTAGTGCCTCGGGAACTAACTCGTTGATGGCTTGGGCACCCAGACTGCCACCGAGCACGAGTAACCGACAAGGGGTGCGGGTCGCCTGAAAACGAGATTGTGGTGGTGGTAGTGATTCAATTTCTGCGCGTACCGGATTCCCTACTGTCGTTACCCGGCGTCGTTGCTTAAAAGCATGTGGAAAGCCTTCAAGAATGTGAGCCGCGAAACGCGCCAGCCATTGATTGGTGAACCCCGCCTTCGCATTTTGTTCATGTATGATCAGTGGACGCCCTTTAAGCCACGCAGCAATCCCCCCTGGACCACTCACGAAGCCACCCAAGCCAATCACTGCATCTGGATTCACCTGTTTGATAATGCGCCGCGCTTGCCATACGGCACGGGAAATGGTCAACGGTGCGCGCAATAAGGTTTTCACCCCTTTACCTCGTAAACCACCAATGGCAATACAGTGTAATGGCAAATTTGCTTCAGGCACTAATCGCGCTTCCATACCCGATGCTGTGCCTAACCAATGTACTTCTATACCTTTCTCTTGCAAATAACGCGCTAACGCTAGGCCAGGAAAAATATGGCCACCGGTGCCGCCCGCCATAATGAGTACGCGTTTCAATGTGCTGGTCTTTTTCATTTGCATCCCAATGCGCTCATGCGATTTTCATGATCGATACGTAATAATACTGCCAATACCAAACAATTGACTAAGACACTACTTCCGCCATAACTCATCAAGGGGAGTGTGAGTCCTTTGGTAGGTAACAAACCCGAATTCACCCCAATACTCACGGTGAATTGTATGGCAATCCACAAGCCAAACCCATAAGCCAAATACCCCGCAAAATGATGACCCAGGCGTTGCGCAGCACGGCCGATCATAAAAATACGCGTGGTGAGTAATAAAAACAAGGCGATGATGATTAGCATACCCAACAAACCTAATTCTTCAGCGATCACCGCAAATAGAAAATCGGTATGCGCCTCAGGTAAATAAAACATTTTTTGAATGCTGTTACCCAAACCCACCCCAAACCAACCACCGCGTCCAAACGCAATCAGGGATTGCGTGAGTTGATAGCCAGAATCAAATGGGCGTGCCCAAGGATTTAAGAAAGCTGTTAATCGGGCTAATCGATAAGGCTCTGAAATCGCAATCGCAGCGAGTGCTACTCCCACCAACAGGAACAATGCCAAAAAATGGCGTAAGCGCATGCCCGCTAAAAACATCATCCCGAGTGAGGTCACCGTGACGACAACCGTTGCACCAAAGTCGGGTTCCCGCAGCAACAATATGGCTACCGTCCCCAAGATCGCCATTGGCTTCAAAAAACCACTTAGCTTCTTTTGAATTTCATAATTACGTCGTACTAAATACCCAGCCATATACACGACGACAGCAAATTTTGCTAACTCCGATACTTGAAAGCCAAAACTGCCCAAACCTATCCAACGCGCACTACCATTGACGCGATGACCAAACCCCGGGATGAGCACTAACGCCAACAAAAAAATCACTGTCAGTAACAAATAACCACCCAGCTTTTCCCAATACGCTATTTTGAGTTGTACAATCACACAACCCATCGAGACACCGACCATCATGAACAACAATTGTTTATACAAAAAATAAAATGGTTGATGACGCTGCTGATCCGAAATAACAATAGAGGCTGATGTCATCATGGTGAGGCCAATCATGAGCAGACAAATCACACTGAAAAAAAACCATTTGTCATACAATGCGGGTGGTTTTACTTGTATGCCAGTTCTCATTGAACGCATGACGACTCCTTGACTGTCGTTGTCGTAGTATCCTAATTAATCGCCATTGTTCGTCTGGATCAGTCACCACCCTAACACGTCAGCACCTCATCGCGTCTTAAGGCATTTCTTGCACCAGCGAGGTAAATACTTCACCGCGATGTTCAAAATTTTTAAACATATCAAAGCTGGCACAAGCGGGAGACAAAAGCACGCTATCTTCTGGTTGCGCAGCATCTGCGCAGTGTTGAATGGCTTCTTGCATCGAGTTGGCTAATGAGACATCCACACGCTGTGCAAGCAGTTGGGATAATTCTGATGCCGCTTCACCAATCAATACCACATGGCGTACGTATTGTTCGATGGCTGGTAATAATGGCGTAAAATCAGCGTTTTTACCGACACCGCCGGCGATGAGGACGAGCTTGCCATTAATCTCACTCCCCAGGCCTTCAATGGCAGCCAGTGTCGCACCCACATTGGTGCCTTTAGAATCATTGTACCAACGCACCCCAGCACGCACACGCGTCAACTCACAACGATGTGGCAACCCTGGAAATTCTCGTAACACTTGTAGCATGGGTGCGAATGGCAAACCAAACGCATGGCCGAGCGCTAAAGCAGCGAGTGCATTCGCATGATAATGTTTGCCCAATACCGGTAGTTCGTTAATCGCTAACAAACATTGATCCTCAAAACACAGATAAGTCTCACCCCCCTGTTGACACAAACCAAATTCATTGTGACGTGGCGCATTCATCGTGAAATAAAAGATTTGATCAGGTGTCGCCGTACCACAAACCGTTAACGGATCATCACGATTGCAGACCGCAGTATGTGCGCCTTGATAAATACGCTGTTTCGTACGCTGATAATCACGCAAATCATCATAGCGGTCCATATGATCGGGCGTCACATTTAATACGGTCGCGACACGCGGCGCTAGTGTATGCGTCGTCTCCAGCTGAAAACTGGAAATTTCTAACACAAAGAGATTGGTGCGCGGATCTTGATGAATCAAATCGAGTGCCGGGACACCCAAATTACCGCCTACCTGCACATGATACCCAGCAGCCGCAGCCATCTTGCCAACCAAAGTGGTCACGGTACTCTTGGCATTCGTCCCGGTGATTGCGATCACCGGCTGTGCGACTGCTTGAGCAAAAAGTTCAATATCACCGACAATAGGGATACCTTGTTGTTGACAGTCCGCAAAAATCGCTTCGCGGCGCCATGGCACGCCAGGACTCAAGATGATTCTACCCGCTTGGCGGAGTACGTCAGGGTGTAAACCACCCAAATACACCTGCACTTCAGGAAAACGTTCTTGCACAGCAGCCAATTGCGGGGGCGCGCTACGCGTATCAATCACGGCGACTGTTGCACCCTGACGCCTGAGATGTTCAATACAGGCAATACCGGTTGCACCCAACCCCACGACGACTTGTAAATCACTCGATGCCATAGCAATGCTCCACGTTTAACGTAGTTTCAAGGTCGCTAAACCACATAACACCAACACAAAGGTGATGATCCAAAAACGCACAATGACTCGCGGTTCGGGCCACCCTTTCAATTCAAAATGATGGTGAATGGGGGCCATTTTAAACACACGCTTACCGGTTAACTTAAATGAACCCACTTGCAAAATCACTGAGAGCGTCTCTAAAACAAAAATGCCACTCATAAAGCAAAACACCAACTCTTGACGCACAATCACGGCAATAATGCCCAGTGCTGCGCCTAGGGCTAGCGAACCCACATCGCCCATAAACACTTGAGCTGGATAGGTGTTAAACCATAAAAAACCCAAGCCTGCCCCCACTAGGGCGGCGCAAAAGACGACAACTTCACCAACGCCTGGGACATAGGGAATAGCAAGATAATTGGCATGTTGTACGTTACCGGTTGCATACGCAAAAATAGCCAATGCGGCACTAATCATCACCGCGGGCATGATCGCCAAACCATCTAAGCCATCAGTTAAATTCACTGCGTTACTCGAACCTACAATCACAAAATACGCAAATACAATGAAAAAAGGACCCATGGTTAGCGATACATTTTTGAAAAAGGGCACCGCCAAATTTGTTTCTACAGGATACCTGGCGGAGAAATACAGATAACACGCCGCCGCTAAGCCAAACAATGATTGAAGTAAATATTTTTGTCGTGCCGGTAAGCCGCGACTATGTTTCAAGACTAACTTACGGTAGTCATCGATATAACCAATAGCGCCAAAGCCGATGGTGATCGCTAACACTAACCACACATAATGGTTCGAGAGATCACTCCAAAGTAAGGTACTGATGAGTACCGCAATGAGTACTAGCATGCCCCCCATAGTTGGGGTACCCGCTTTGCTTAAATGACTTTGCGGGCCGTCATCACGCACGACTTGCCCTACGCGGTGGAAACTTAAGCGACGAATGATGCCCGGACCCAACATGAGTGCCATCACTAGCGCCGTGAGTGTGCCTAAGATCGCTCTAAAGGTGAGATATTGAAATACATGAAAACCGTGGTAATAGTTTGTTAGCCATTCGCTTAGCCACAATAACATCATTCTTCTCCATTGTTATGCCAAATGAGCGCCAACGCATTTGCGAAAGGTGTGCCACGTAGCGTGACAGCTGGCCTCAATGCTTAAATTGTCTCTAATACATTGCACGCTTGGATGACATCATCAAACGGTAGTTTATCATCACCAATTTGTTGATAGCGCTCGGCGCCCTTACCTGCAATCAAAATACAATCGACTGGTTCTGCCGATTGTATACTTTTCTCTATCGCTTTAGAACGATCCAACGCTAGCGTCACGCGATCGGGTTGTTTAAAACCACGCATGATGTCAGCGGCGATCGATTCAGGATGCTCATGACGAGGGTTATCGTTAGTCACGATGACTTGATCTGCATATTGTTCTGCGACGCGCGCCATCAAAGGTCGCTTAGCGTGATCACGATCACCACCACAACCAAACACACAGATTAAACGCCCCGACGTGCAAGCACGTAACGTTTGCAAAGCTTTTTGCAAGGCATCGGGGGTATGCGCATAATCAATCACAATACGTGGTTGCCCAACACCGCCCACACATTGCATACGCCCTGGTACCGCCTGCAACTGCGTAAGTCCACTCAACACTTCTTTGAAAGGTAAACCATAGACACCAAGCGTACTCAATACCGCTAACGCATTGCTCAGATTAAATTGACCAATGAGTGGTACCTTTAACTCGCCGTCTCCCCATGGTGTATAGACATGCGCTTTAATACCTGCGGGAGTGAAATGCATCGCATCAGCAAACACGTCCGGTCGTTTATCTCCTCCCGTTGTCTCCCAACCATAGGTAATCAGTGATTGTTGTGAGGGCGCTGTCGCTATCCACTGTCGACCATAGGCATCATCCGCATTGATCACCCAATGTTTATTCGGTAATTCAAAAAATAAACGTCGTTTGACGTTGGCATAAGTGGTCATATCACCGTGATAATCGAGATGATCCTGGGTCAGGTTGGTGAAAACAACAATGTCAAACGGCAACGCATTGACCCGACCTTGATGAATGCTATGCGACGAGACTTCCATCGCGACAGTTTTAGCGCCTGCTTGTGAAAAATCACGCAACATCGCTTGTAGGCTGATCGCATCAGGGGTCGTCAGTCCTGCGGGACCTAACTCACCCACAAACCCACAACCTAAGGTACCCACGATGGCACATGGCTGTTGATAAGCACTTAAAACTTGCGCCATGAAATGCGTACAAGAGGTTTTGCCATTGGTGCCAGTCACCCCTAACAACCGTAATTGCCTTGCAGGATAGTCATAAAAGCGTGCTGCCAATTCAGCTAATTGTGATGCGAGCCCGACAATAGGAATCACAGGGACTGTTTCTTGCCAGAGAATGCCTTCACTCGAATCCGAGCTATCGACCAACACCGCGACTGCACCCTGTGCGATTGCAGCAGACACATATGCACGGCCATCACATCGAGTACCAGGTAAAGCAATGAAGATATCTTGTGCTTTGATAAGACGACTGTCTAACACCAGACGTGAAAAGTGCACCTCTTGGCGAAGTGACTGGGTAGAAATACCTGCTAATAGTGTTGATAACTGCATGGTAGGCTTCTGCTTGTTTTAGAACAATATAGCGCGAATACTGCCTGATGAAAACGGATTCTTAAGGCACTCACGTATACGAACGTATTGAATGAAACCGTACGCAGTCGATGCGGCACAAAGTGACCGTCTGCGTGCCCGGCTTTTGTTTTTATGTCTTCATGTGTTCATGGTGGGCACGCTGCCAAACCCGTTCGCCCTAAGGTGAAGGCATTATCGAATGACGAGCGTCAATTCGTGGGATACCTCCATTCAGGAGGACCACACCACACATGTCACAAACATCTTTGCGTCATGCAGCATCGGGTGACAATGCTAGCATTCGCAAAGAGGCTTCCATGATGCGCGCAAAGACAGGAGCCGAGACTTTAGCACCCACATACGCTTTACCTTGTGGATCATGAATCACCACAGCCACTACCAAACGTGGATCACTCACAGGCGCAATGCCCACAAAAGAAGCCGTATACCGATGCTGTTCATAGCCTTCTTTACCCACCATTTTTGCCGTGCCTGTCTTCCCTGCCACGCGATAGCCCGGTACGCGAGCCAACTCACCGGTCCCGCCTTTAGCCACCACTGTTTCCAATAATGTAAGCATCTCACGACAGACTTTGGCATCAACCACACGCTCACCACTTGGCGCATGGTCTAATTTTAAGAGACTGATTGGGGTTTTAATCCCGTCGTTTGCTAATACCGCATACGCGCGTGCTAATTGTAATGCCGACACTGACATCCCATAACCAAACGAAAGCGTTGCTAACATAAACGCACCCCAAGGTTCACGCTTCACTAATTTCCCAGCCTGCTCTCCCGGAAAACCAATACCGGTCGCCTCGCCAAAACCCACGCGATGCAGTAAATCCCAGAGTTGATTGGCCGGCAAGTCGAGCACGACTTTGGCAGCCCCTACATTACTGGAGCGTTGTAATATTTGCGCCAAAGATAAGCGACCATTGTTCTTCTCATCTTTGACGATATTGCGATCCAAACGAAACCATCCTGGGGAGGTATCCACAATGGAATCCGGCAAATATTGCTTAGATTCGAGCGCGCTCGCGATCGTAAACGCTTTGATCGTAGAACCCGGCTCAAAAATATCGGTTAATGCACGATTACGAATGTGATCAGGTGCAATATGTGCGCGTTGATTAGGGTTATAGGAGGGAAGATTCACGAGTGCCAACACTTCACCCGTTTTGACGTCTAAGATAATAGCAGAACCGGCATGCGCCTGATGTTCAAGCAACCCTGCTTGCAATTCACGATAGGCTAAATATTGCAGTCGCTTATCGATACTTAGAACCAAATCCTTACCTGCTTGTTGCGTTCGCTCAGTTTGCACATCGGCGATCGCACGTCCCAAACGATCTTTAATCACCCACTTTTTACCTGGCTCACCTTGTAACCAGCGATTAAAAGCGAGTTCCAAGCCTTCTTGTCCCTGATCGTCCACATTCGTAAATCCGATCAAATGTGCAGTGACTTCCCCTTCGGGATAAAAGCGATGATACGAAGCTTGGGTATAGAGACCCGGGATGTTGAGATGTTTAATTTGCGTGGCCAACTGCGGCGAGACGCCGCGTTTCAGATAGAGAAATTCACGCTTGTGATGTTGCGCCACTTTGGTCATCGACATCAGTGTCGCTGACGGCATATTCAGTAAATGAGACAGCGTGGTCAGTGTACTGCTGGCGGGATGAAATTCTTGAGGATTCACCCAAATGGCAGCGACAGTGGTACTGACGGCCAATGGCGCCCCATAACGATCCAGAATCATCCCTCTGAATGCTGGCGTGCTCATGAGACGCAAGAAACGTTCATCCCCTTGTCGATTGAGAAACGGTCTATTCAACACCGAAAGATCAAACACGCGCACAGCAAGGCTGACCGTCGTTAATGATATGATGACAAGCATCAGGTAAAACCGCCATGCGACAAACATTGCCTGTTGCTTGGTCATTGATCACCTTGTCTCGTCAATATGCCTTAGGAGGATGTTGTGACAACATGGGTGACCACACCGACGCCATAGAGGTGACAGCATGGGAAACCCTGAGCACTTAGCCAGGAAACGCATCCATAAGACCATCGCGCCTGACAACACGTTTCCTTATTCTCGCACGACCACAATGGATGTATGGTCAGGTGTCACCATACCCAATTTGCCCTCAGCAATGTGTTGTACATGTGAGGGAATGAGTGCGGCACTGCGCTCCAGTAATAACTGACTGTGCTGGACATGAAGTCGATTTTGGGCCGTGAGCTGATGCTGAAAGGCCGCGTGCACCACGCGTGTCGCTTGCGTAATGTAGATGATGCTAATTGCAGACATGACCATCGCCAGTGACAAAGCAATGACTGTCGCTTGTCGTGCTGTTAGTACATGGGTAAAGACCAAGTGACGAGATAAGGTTTGTTGATGAACTAAGCGTGCTGCCGCGTTCATGATTGCTTCTCCGCTATTCGTAAAATGGCACTACGTGCCCGTGGATTAGAGTTAACCTCTGCCAAGCTCGGTTTAATCGGTTTAACTAAGGATTTGAGGCGCGCATGGAATTGATGAGCTTTGATAGGTAACCCACGCGGCGGTTCAATGCCTTTTTCGTGCATTTTCATAAACTGTTTAACGATGCGATCTTCTAATGAGTGAAAACTAATAACAGCTAATCGACCCTGGGGTGCCAACACTTCCAACGCCTCAGCCAAACCAGTGGTCAAATCAGTGAGCTCACCATTCACCGCGATGCGAATCGCTTGAAAACTTCGGGTGGCAGGATGTTTATCCTGTGGTTTTTTAGCGCGAGGCATCACGCGTGAAATAATGGCTGCTAACTCAGCAGTAGTCGTGATCGGTTGCAGCGCTCGAGCAGCAACGATGGCACGTGCAATACGGCGTGAGCATTTCTCTTCACCGTATTGATATAAAACATCGGCAAGCTCTTGCTCTGATACGGCCGCTAACCAGTGTGCTGCATCCTGTCCTTGGCTAGTATCCATTCGCATATCGAGCTTGCCTTCCCGGGCGAAACTAAAGCCACGCGCTGGATTATCTAGCTGTGGCGAGGAAACCCCTAAGTCAAATAAAACGCCGTCAACCTTGCCGTCCACTTGCAGCGCTGTTAAACGTTGGCGCATGGCCGCAAATGAGCTGTGGATGATAGTAAATCGAGCATCATGAAATGTTTCATGTGCATAAGCAATGGCATCTGGGTCTTTGTCGAATGCAATTAAGCGGCCGTGAGGGCCGAGGCGATCGAGGATGGCACGAGAATGGCTACCGCGACCGAAGGTAGCGTCGATATAGATACCGTCTGTCGTCACGACAAGGTTATCGACCGCCTCATGTAAGAGGACTGGTGTGTGTCGGTGATAATTGTCATTCATACGACAAGCCGCCATGTTATGTTCCTATATCATAATGAAATGGACTTCACCTCTTCTGGTAATGCATCATCAGTGGTTTGGGATTCTTCCTCTAACCATTGTTGACGCCTTTCTTCCCAATGCGCTTCATCCCATAATTCGAATTTCTTTCCCTGACCCACTAACACGGCGCGTTTGCGTAAACCGGCATAGTCACGTAATAAAGGGGGCAATAAGAGTCGCCCTTGCCCATCCATGTCTACATCTGTCGCATGACCGATCAGCAAACGTTGGATACGCCTGGCAGCTGGGTTAAAACTAGGAAGTGCAGCCAATTTCTGTTCTATTTTTTCCCACTCGGGGTTCGGATAGAGCAATAAGCATCGCTCTTCGGTATCGATGGTTAATACGACTGAACCGTGGCTGTCGAGTTGCAAGCGCTCACGGTAGCGCGAAGGCATCACAATCCTACCCTTCGCATCGATGTTTAATCCATTGATACCACGAAACACTGCATTATCCTCCTCGAGAGAAAACCCACAAGTCTTTTTTACCGTCCCTCATCAAATAAAGCAGTCATGATTTCTTGTAGTGTTACTGTCAAATATACCACAATTCTCCACTTTACAACACCGAGCACCACCTTGAGCCACCGAGTTTAGGCCAGAGGTTGGGGATCGAGTGCTGTGCTCCCGGGTTTGTTTTTGGGTGACACGATGTGCCTGTTGTTGGGTGACGCAGTCAAAAATGTCTTTTGCCTGACGGCAAAAACTTAGATTCAGGTGGAGAATGAACTCCACCTGAATTTTACGCCACCAAACGCTCACGCGCTATGGTGGCGGTCTCAAACCTCTAAGGAATTTTGATGAAAGGAAAAGACGCAAGATCCGGTTTGCTCCCGGATTCCTTATCCCCGGGTTACGCGCTGCACCCAGGCTACGGATTAACATTTTTATATATTTTTCAATGCGTAATTGCGTTGTGGGATGAATGGAAAAGACGTAAGCAGGCTCGAAAAATTGATAAGTCTCCGTAGCCTGGGTGCAGCGCGTAACCCGGGACAAAAGCCGGGCACGCACCCTTTAAAATTCATGAGTCAGTCGATAAGCCGGGTTCTGTCGAGGACAACCATTAATCTAGGATGTCTGTCACCAGACACCTCAAGCGACCTACCCAAACTCAGTGCGGGTCACACTTTCAAGCCAGTGGCTTGCTGAGTTCCTATTTGGTCTTGCTCCAAGTGGGGTTTACCGTGCCACCTCTGTTACCAGAGGCGCGGTGCGCTCTTACCGCACCTTTTCACCCTTACCTCGCATTGAAGCGTGGCGGTATATTCTCTGTGGCACTATCCGTAAGCAAATTGCTTCCCAGGCGTTACCTGGCACTTTACCCTAGGGAGCCCGGACTTTCCTCTCACCGTCAAGCGGCGAGCGGTTGTCTGACTGACTCGAGCGCATTCTAACATGCGAGCACAGTGCCTGAGAAGCTGCAAGGCGTGTCATTCTGATTGTGGTTTTTTGCTCAATGCCAGTTGGTATAACTCATTTTTTTTCACACCCGTGATTTGACTAGCCAACTGTGCCGCCTGCTTCAGCGGCAGTGCGGCGAGCAGCACATCCAAGACTTCTTCAATCATCACCTCTTTACTAGGTAATGCAGCTTCATCGGACCCCGCTACCAGAATGACAATTTCGCCACGCAATTGATCTTGATGTGATTCATACCAATGCACTAAGCCTTGCAAATCTGTGCTAATCACGGATTCATAGGTTTTTGTTAATTCGCGAGCAATGACGGCACGCCGATCACCCCCAAATACCGTCGACAGATTATGTAGCGTACTCATTAGGCGGTGAGGCGCCTCGTAAAAAATCAAGGTGCGTGATTCACGTCGTAGATGACGCAGACGACTTAAGCGTGCCTCTTCTTTGTGTGGTAAAAAACCCTCAAAAATAAATCGATCTGTCGGTAAGCCAGAGACACTCAACGCAGCAATCGCCGCACAGGGGCCAGGCAATGGCACAATGTGAATGCCAGCAAGACGCGCTTCTTGTACGAGATGGTAACCAGGGTCGCTAATTAATGGTGTGCCGGCATCGCTGATTAACGCGATGGATTCACCTTGCTGTAACAAAGCGATTAGATGTTGCACCCGTTCACGCTCATTAAAATCATGTAAAGAAACAGTAGGTTTATTGATAGAAAAGTGATTTAATAACGTGGCGGCATGCCTGGTATCTTCAGCTGCAATCCGATCAACCATTTTTAACATTTCAATTGCGCGCAGTGTAATATCTTGCAGATTACCGATAGGTGTCGCTACTACAAACAATGTACCCATTTTGTCATTTTGCATAGAGAGTTGCTTTATGGAAAAAAGTCATTATAGTGAAATTCATTTTATTCGTACTGCGAGGCAATTTTATGGCCTTAAACAGAACAATTGCAAGCAGTTAAGACATTTTTTTTCTATAAAGCCGATATTAAGTGCGGGACGTTGGCTAGGACGATGCCACCCATGGCGGCAACTCGGCATCCTATTAGCTATTATTGGCTTAAACAGTTGCTCTACCCTATCGCATTCTTCTACACACCAAGAACCTAAGATACCCAAGGCATCAGCAGAGAGTTATCGTACCGCTTTGTGGGAAGACAATACCGAGATGACTTGGTATAAACTGCAACATATTTCCTCAAAAGACTTGGTTGCACTGCAAAGCACAGAAACCGATCCGGTAAAAACCGCTTGGTTTCAACTCGCGATCACAAGCAAAAAATTTAGCAAGAATACGCAACAACTTGCCAAAGCACTGGCTAACTGGCGTGCGAATAATCCAACGCATCCAGCCAATGTTCTTTTACCAGAAAGCACCGTACTCACAACAATTGAACACAAAACGCCACCTAAACAAATCGCCATCATCTTGCCACAATCAGGCGCCTATGAAGCAGCAGGTCAATCGGTACGTGACGGCTTTTTGAATGCTTATTACGCTAACATTGCTCAAGGTGGCACGCAAAATGTGAAAATTTATGACAGCGCCGAGGCAGAAGATGTGGCTTCGTTGTATCAAAAAGCCATCAAAGAAGGGGCAGATTTTGTGGTGGGTCCACTCACTAAAGATGAAGTGAAACAACTAAAACTGATTTCTTTTCCTGTACCCACACTCGCGCTTAATTATAGCCAACAACGTGCCTTCAAATCGGCGCAATTCTATCAGTACGGGCTCTTACCCGAAGATGAAGCGGCCGTAATAGCAGAACGAGCACGCAAAATGGGGCGTTTACATGCCATCGTCATCGCCCCACGCAGTGACTGGGGTAAACGCATGACCAATGCACTCAGCACCCGCTGGCAAGCGATTGGTGGTGATATTCAAGAGAAATGGTTTTTTAGCGCTGGCACTAATTTTCACCAAGAAATTGCCCATCTCCTTAACATCAACATCAATGATGACAAAAAATTAATGCAAGAGGATAACGACAAAGACACGTTAGCACAGCAACGTCGCCAAGATTTTGATGTCATTTTCTTATTCTCACAACCACGCGAAGCGCGCGTGATTGTCCCATTGCTGCGCTATTATTATGCGAATGACATTCCTATTTTTGCCTCTTCCGCGGTGTATTCTGGTACACCTAATCCAGTCAAAGATGTGGATTTGAATGGTGTCACCGTATGCGACATTCCTTGGCACGTTCGGGTACAACCCGATATGCCGCCCGGCACACAATCCGAACGCCTGTATGCCGTCGGACAAGACGCTTATTTGTTAAGTCAAACACTAGACCGCTTAAAGCAGTTACCCAATTTTCCCATTTATGGCACCACCGGCGCCTTGACAATGTCCACGGATAACCAAATCCATCGCCGTTTACCGTGTCATGTGATCCATAATGGTTATCTTTAATCGTCAAAGGAAAGGACGAGAGGCAGAAAAGCAGGCGTGCTGTTATTTAGAGTCTCAAGGACTCGTACTACTGAGACAAAACTATCAGTGCTATCATGGGGAAATTGATTTAATCATGCGCGATCAAGCACACATTGTATTTGTAGAAGTGCGCAGCCGCAGTCGCATCGATTATGGCAATGCAGCAGACAGTGTTAATCGACAAAAAAGAAACAAATTAATTCGGACAGCGAAATTTTTTTTACAAAAAGAAAAATGCTTGTATAAAGTTCACAGTCGTTTTGATATCGTTGCCATCCATTTAAGACAAGGGCACCTATCACTTGATTGGATTAAGCATGCATTTACAGCCGATGAAGCTTAAGGCTTTTCTGTCAATGTAATGTATTTAGCAATAACGCCGATGGCAACGCACATGTCACACAGTATAGCGAAGTTGGCCTTTTGTCTGTGGCAAAATATCTGGATCAGGGTGAGAATAAACACAGCCTGATCCAGACCGCCACCCGCTTACTAGGGTCACGTTATCAAGCCACTCTGGCCCGTTGACGACGAATCGCCTAGGCAGCGTCAATTATGATGTGCGCGCACGCGCAGCAGGCTGATGGTAGCACTTGTGCACACTCATCAGTCTAAAACGACTCAGCATCACATACTGCGTCGTAGTACCAGACCGCTAAGGAATTTTTGATCATGAATAATATTATCGATCGCATACGATTGAGTTTCAGTGATAGCATACAAACGAAAATCAATGCCGCTGATGCAATCATTAACATCATTGCTGAGGCAAGTGAAGAAATTGTTCAGGCATTGTTAGAAGGCCATAAAATTCTTTGCTGTGGCAATGGAGGCTCCGCTTGCGATGCCTTACGTTTTAGCTCTGAGATGGTCAACCGTTATAAACAAGAAAGACCAGGTTTACCCGCTATCGCACTCACAGCTGATGTTTCTGCCATCACCGCCATTGCAAATGACTACCATTACCATGACATATTTGCTAAACAAGTACGCGCGCTTGGCCAAGCAGGTGATTTGCTCCTCGCCATATCCACCAGTGGCAATTCAGAGAATGTGATCAATGCTGTACGCGCAGCACACGATAAGCATATGGGCGTGATTGCAATTACCGCTTATGATGGTGGTAAACTCATTGATCACTTACTCGAAAAAGATATAGAAATTCGCGTCCCTGCCTATGACGCAGCCAGGGCGCAAGAAACTCATTTGTTAATTATCCACTGTATATGCGACATTATAGATTATCGATTATTTGGTCATGGAGAAATGATGACATGAAACGAGTTTTGAATTTGCTCACAATCGCTGGGTTAAGTCTCAGTCTAAGCGGCTGTATCTTCGTTGCCGGTGCTGCTGCCGGTGCTGCAACCATCGCGGTGGTCTATGATCATCGCACCATTACAAATACTTTCAAAGATACGCACATTGCTAATCAAGTGGTGCATAAAATCCGTGTAAATCCCCATCTATTTCATGATAGCCATATTGAAGTCAGTGTATTCCATCGCGTGGTATTATTGACCGGTGAAACGCCTGATTCACGTTGGCGTCGCGAAGCGGGTGAGCTAGCTAGTCAAACACCTGGTGTCGTAAAAGTTTACAACCAAATTTCTGTAGAAGGCCCAACTTCCACGTTGACTCATACCAGTGATTCTTGGATCACAGCCAAAATCAAAGGCTTGATGCTCACCAATAGTGATTTACGCACTGGCAGTATCAAAGTAGTCACCGAAAATGGTGTTGTTTACTTAATGGGCTCAGTCACACATACACAATCCGATATTGCTGTTAATATTTCCCGCCAAGTATCGGGTGTGCAAAAAGTCGTAAAGATCTTCACGTATAAACACTAGCCTCTTTGGTGGCACGGCTCTAAACGCGCGTGCCACCCTACCATTTATACAATTTATTGCGATACTCACCTGTTAAGAGACGAGCGCACCACTTCATATGCGCATAACCTCAGTGATAGGGCTTAGCTATCATTCGATACACCTAGGCGAAAACTGCTTCTAGTTGCATCAAAAGCTTGCTTGGGTGGTTGGCGATGCTGAGCACTCGAAGTAGAAAATAGACTAAACGCATTACTCGTATAAGACTTTGGTGCAGGTGTCAGCGGTTCAGGCCATGTCTTATCTGATAATGCAACAGAACCTCGCTCCTGTTTCATCCCCTCCATGGTGTGAAGTGATGCCATCGATTTCTCTGCTTGCTGAGTAACACCCGTGAATGAGGCAGACTGTGTATTGTTGTTTTGCTGCTCTTCACGTGGTGTCAATTGATATTTACGTGCGACATAACGTATAATCAATTCAAGACTTTTATCTAATGAATGTGTCGCCAACTCCACGGCCACACGCTGTACAAGTTCTTGCTCCATTTTATCCTTCAAGGCATCTGTATTGACAGTTGTGCGTTGATTGAGTGGTGCTGTAGCGGGGGCACTAGATGCCTCTTGTTTAGCGACAACCTCAACTTTATCAAACTTCGGCACAACAAATATGGGTGTTTTTGGCATATAACCCATTAAATCGGCATACTTAGACAAAATGGTCATACTACTGAAAGGCTCGTGTAATGGCATAACCACATTCAATTTATCGATCTTACCTTCCAGTGACTGCATCCATGACACCCAGGTGATCGTTTCAGACTTGATATGATCTATGATCTTGTCATCACTCACATTAGCAAAGGTTTTGCGTTTTTTGGTACGTTTGATATCAACGGACAACGAATGATTTAAGTCTTTCAGTATCGCTTGTGCCTTCTCTATCAGTAATTTTGCTTTATCTTCAAGCGATAATTGTTGTTGTTTGTCCAATGCGTTTTTTAATTCCGTTGCGATAAAATGGTGATGTGCTGCAATCGTTTTGCTATCGAGGTCACTTGGTTTTGATTGTGCTAAGTTTTGCACAACATCCCAAAAGCGTGCGTAATTAACAGCAGCGCGTTGCCAAATTTCAGTTTTAGACCAAACGGGTACGCGCACAACTTTTTCATTGGGAATGGCGCTCAGCAATTCTTCATTTTCTAATAAATTATTTTCATCTAAAAACAAAAACACAGTAACATCGATTTTTTTATCAAAAGCACTTCGGATCAGTGCATTGATCTTAGCATTTTTGGCGTGTTTTTCTTCTTGTATTTTAACTGGGTCAGCACTAATACTATCTTCATAGCAGCAATTAGCGATTAGAAAGTTGACTTGTTTCAGTTGTCGGTCATGGCTAGGTAAGATTTCACTTAGCTTTTTCTCTACTCGACTCCATGTCGTATCACGGGTTTGCATTTCTTGTTCTGGTTCTTTTTTTGAAGGCATTTTATTATCTCCTCGAGTTAAAACGCTCAATACCTTAATATGCTTTTACTTGCCCAGTATTTGGCGAATATTATAAATAAGACTTTCTTTTTTTATCAAGCGATTCTCATTAAACTAATATTAGAATTACAACCTCCTCAACGTGGAATTTTTGTCAGAAATTGGAGAGTTTCAGTGTGAGCCAAAAGACCAAGTTAGACCAACAATCAAAAGAACAATTAATAAGCCTTTTGAGAGAAAAGGATGAAATTATTCGCATATTGCAAGCTGAAAATGACATACTCACCAACATTATCGCAATGATACCCGGCAATGTATATTGGAAAGATCGAGACGGTAAATTTCTAGGCTGCAACAACAATGTGGCACAAATCCTAGGGTTTATCTCACCTAAAGAAATTGTTGGCAAGTACAATAAAGACTTATTCGCGAGTGATATTGCCCACCCACTCAACGATGTGGATGAAGAAATTTTAATTACCGCCAAAGAAAAATATATCGAAGAAACGGGTGTCACGATTTCACAACAACCTGCGATCTATCTCAGTAAAAAGTTGCCTCTATTTAACACAGACGGCGAAGTCATTGGAATTTTAGGCGTCTCTTTTGATATCACCGAGCGCAAAAAAATGGAAGAAGACTTAAAGATTGCTAAAGAGAAAGCCGAAGCGTCCAATCGTGCTAAAAGTCAGTTTTTAGCTGTCGTTAATCACGAATTGCGAACACCACTCGCGAGTATCATCGGCTTGGTTGATTTTCTGAAACAAGATGACTTGGCACCAGAAGAACAGAAAAATATGATAGGAGCGATAGAAAACTGCACACAACATTTATTGAATTTAGTGAATGAAGTCTTGGAGTTCAGTCGACTTGAAACCGGAAAATACACCTTACACCTGACCACAGTCAATTTGAGTGAGATCATCAACGAGGTTTGCAATATCACGCAAACACTCGCCACCCGCAAAGGAATAGCACTGCGCGTTATTTCAGGCGTAAATGTGCCAAAGTATCTCTTAAGTGATGCACGTGTGTTAACGCACATTATGATTAATCTCGTCAGCAATGCCATCAAGTTCACCGATCATGGTCACGTCACCATACAACTCAATGTGCTTGAGCAAACAAAGGAAGCGTGTCAACTTGAAATCAGTGTGCAAGATACAGGATTTGGCATACCAGCAGATAAGCTTAATCTCATTTTCGAACCATTCCAACAATTGGAAGATGCTTACACGCGGCAATCTAGTCGCGCAGGCACTGGGCTCGGTCTAACGATCGTTGAAAGACTTGCCAAGTTAATCAATGCCCGCATTCATGTTCAGAGTGAAACTGGCAAAGGTTCAAACTTCAGCTTAGTGTGTCGCTTCGCGGTGCCAGAGAACCAAGAAACTATCAATCCGCAAGTATTAGTACTGGAGAAACCGATTAAGAAAAAAAATACCCAAAGACAGCATGCACGTCAGTGCAAACAGTTGACCAGAAACGGTGTCACACCTCGTGTACTGTTAGTGGAGGATGACCCGATTGTGCAATTTGTTCATCACAAAATGCTCCATGACTTAGGCTGCCAAGTTGATATTGCAGCACATGGCAATGATGCCATTGCTTTATTTAATCGCCATGACATTGTTTTCGTTGATATCAGCTTACCAGACATTAGTGGATTTAGTGTCATTGAGAAAATTCGAGAAAATCCAGACACTGGTAAAACACCCATTGTCGCGCTTACGGTGTACACCGGCAAAGAAGAGAAACAAGCGTGTTTAGCCGCTGGGGCCAATGAATTTATTAGTAAACCAGTCACGATGGCGCATTTCCGCAAAGTGCTCAAGCGACATTTGGTTTAAAGTCAGATGTATTCGTGGTCTCAACTGTCACAATTGGGAATGGTGTAAAGCGCGTTGGATAACAGGCATGGGGGTGTGAAAATTGCCTGTTACCTAACGCTGACAAACAAAAACGCTACTCAACCAATTTGAGTATCGGTTTAGTCTTGGGCATCGTATCGCCAGAGGATTTTTCCGGATTACCAATTCCCTGCGTATCCGTACCAGTACCATCTATACTGCGTAATTGCACCACTTCTTCATTAGCATCTTCATCATCGGCATCAAAGAAAATACCTTCGCCATTTTCTTCAGCATAGATCGCCAAGGCCGCTTTAATCGGTGCAGAGATAATGTGAATCACGCCTGAAAAAGAAGCTTTAAATTCAATTAACTCATTGGTGATTTTCAAATCTCTCACCGCCTGGGAAGAGACATTGAAAACAATCTCACCACCTTCCACATAATTACGTGGAATTTTGCAGCGTGGATGATTGGCATCAATCACCAAAATAGGTGTGCAATCGCTGTCAGTGATCCACTGAAAAAATGCTCGGAGCAGATACGGTCTGTTTGATAGCATAGTATTTCCTTAAGCTGTTTCTGCTTTAGCCAGTTTTCTAAGTTCTTGTTCCGCTTCAGTGAGGCTAGCTTGAAATGAATCGCGATCAAATACTCGATCTGCATACTTGTTAATCACTTTCGCCTCTAAGGGTGACAAGGTGATACCCCATACAGGGAGACGCCATAACACCGGCGCGATACAACAATCCACCAAGGTGAATTCATCGCCCATGAAGTAAGTGGATGAATTAAACACGGGGATAAGTTGAACAAGATAATTGCTGAGTTCTTTGGCCGCTAATCGCGCATCATTATTTTTCCCTGCCTCTAATTTACGTATGAGAGGTCCCCATTCGCGATCGAAGCGATGAATCACTAAGCGTGCTTTAGCACGTGCGACAGGGTATACAGGCATTAAGGGAGGATGAGGAAAGCGCTCATCTAAATATTCAGTGATAATACTTGATTCATATAAGGCGAGTTCGCGATCCACGAGGGTCGGTACTGTACCGTAAGGATTAAGCTCGAATAAATCTTCTGGTTTACTACGCCCTTCAACATTGATAACGTCGTATGAAACTCCTTTTTCAGCAAGAACAATACGTACGCGATGACTCTGGATGTCTGTCGCCCCGGAATACAATGTCATTACAGACCGCTTGTTGGTGATAATTGCCATGCTAACCTTCCTCATGCATTGTTGCTAAATCCTGTATTACCGTCGTATGCGTTTACAGCCATCAAAACACGCACCCACACCAATACAAGATCAAACTTCAATTGTGAATGTTAAATAATATATGTTTAATTGCAGCCCCTTTATACACTTCCCTGCGCCCCGGCTAGAGAGTGCCGGGGTAAGCTGTTTGCGGAAACTTATCGTGAATGAATCTAAAAATAAATAATGTCCTAACGCAAAACGCTTGTACACACGAGAGTAAAAAAGTGGCTGGGGGACTAGGATTCGAACCTAGGTTGACGGAGTCAGAGTCCGTAGTCCTACCACTAGACGATCCCCCACTCAAGCGATCGACAATACCATTAACGCTTGGAGTATTGTGTTCCCTTACGCGCTTTATGTTTACCAACTTTTTTACGCTCTACTTCTCTCGCATCTCGCGTTAAGTAACCATTTCTTCGCAATGTTTGCTTGATCGTAGCATCTTCAACGCCCATGCTTAATTCATACTTTTTCAGCGCACGTGCAATACCATGTCGAATCGCACCTGCTTGGCCATTAATACCACCGCCTACCACAGAAACATGCACATCAAAGTGTTGTGTCAAATCGGTCGCTTCGAGTGGTTGGCGCACAATCATTCTAGCTGTTTCTCGTCCAAAATAAACGTCGAGTGTACGTTCATTGATAACGATGTTACCTTTGCCTGGCTTCAAGAACACGCGTGCGGTAGAAGTCTTACGTCGACCAGTACCATAAAAACTCTTATCTGACATATCTGTTTCCTATTCAGCTTTTTCTAGATTAATCAATTCAGGTTGCTGCGCCGTGTGTGGATGTTCAGCACCAGCATAAACTTTTAACTTGCTTAACATTGAACGGCCTAATGGATTCTTAGGTAACATGCCTTTGACGGCAATTTCAATGATTTGTGTTGCGTCTTTATCACGCAGCTTAGCTAGCGAGATTTCTTTAATACCGCCTGGATAACCGGAGTGACTGTAGTAGATTTTTTCTTGCTCTTTATTACCGGTCACCTTCACTTTGGAGGCATTGATAACAACAATATAATCCCCGGTGTCAGCATGTGGTGTATATTCAGGTTTATGTTTTCCACGTAGGTGCTTCGCGATTTGACAAGCCAATCTGCCCAAGACCTTATCGGTCGCATCTACAAGATACCACTTATGCTCTACACTATCATTTGTTGCAAAATACGTTTTCATCGTGAATCCTAATCTATAGATTAAATAAACCCTTAAAAGCGCGAGAATTGTATAGTAAGCCATGACAACGCGCAAGTAGCATAGCGCTTTCCCAGCCTGGATAGAAGCCGCTCAAAATGAGTCAACTCTATGTTTTTTATATATAAATTATTCTAAGCTCGCCCTTCGATATTTTTTCTTTTGCGCTCACGCACCCCGCAAGTATTATTCCTAGCGCCATGCTAAGGTAACATACAGAAACAAGAGATAAAAGCCGCCATTCAGGAATAACATTCGCATCGGCACCCCCGCAGGTGATGCATTGACGCGCAACCAGAGAGCGGCGAGCAGTGTCAAAGCCACACTGACCAATACCGTCGGCGTCGGCACCCATGGCGTAAAAAAAATGCCCAGCGCGGGGAGCAAGGTACCTTGGAAAACCATCGCCCCCGTAATATTCCCAAAAGCTAGCGTATCTTTGTTATGGCGCAGCCAGAGAATACTATTCACTTTTTCTGGCAATTCGGTCGCAATCGGTATAATCAACAGAGAAACAAGTAGTGTTGACACTTGCAGTGAGGCTGCGAGTGAAACGATGCCATGAATAAATTGCTCCGCGGCAAGAAGAAGCATACCCAAGCCGACGAATAATTGGCATACCATCGTAGCCGGTGTATGCGCTAAGCCAAGCTTAGTCAATAGCAGTGGATCTTCTGTGACCAAAGCTTGTCCTTGTTGCTTCGCCTGCCGCGATGCCGCTAAAGTCAGTTTCACGTAATAGGCATAGAGCATGATCAAACCAACGCTGATGGACACCCGTGCATAACGTAAGTGATCAGGCAAATACATCGTTAACGCTGCCATGGAAAATGCTAGCAAAAAGAAATTTAAATCGCGCACAAAACCCTGACGTTCCGGTGTAATGCGACCCCCAATGCCACGCTTTTTGAGTACTGAGCAACACATTAAAAGTGTAGAGAGTGTGGAAAGCATTAACGGTGCGCCAAGTATCGCACCTGTGGTGACTTCTTCGTTGATACGCGTCTCTGTGCTCACGCCCAGCAACGCGAGCACCGGCATAAGCGTTTCTGGTAAAGCAGTTGCAATAGCAGCAACGAGAGACGCAGCAGCCCCCGCAGATAATTTCATCGCTTGCCCGCAGTGCTCAACCGCATTACTGAAGAGGTAACTGCTCAAGACGATGCATACCATCATCAGCATGGGTAATAAAAAAAGCGTTAGCATGAACAAAGCTTCCTTTGAGTTGGCAACTTTAAACAGAGATATCATCAACATAGCTACGTGCTGCATTGCCAGCCACAAGCGTTTATCACAGACTTCGACGTAAAACTCGCATCAAGTGCGACACGCGTGACGCATGCGGCTGCGTTGGCATTATCAACCAAAAAACCTAGCGGAACAATACAACAGCTATTTTTAACGCATTTTGCGCATTTTTTTGTTAAAAAACCCTCGCAATATTCTACAAAAGTGTTATTTTATTTAATGTCTTTTTACTTTGTGAGGAACAAACATGGCCGTAAAAAAATCTAAATTGAAAAGGAAGTCTGGAAACGGGAAAAGCGCTGCCAGCAAAGTTGCTGCAAAGAAGCTTCCCTCAGTTAAAGACCCAATGACCAAAAGTGGTATTCTCAAAGCTGTCACTGAAAGCACTGGTGTCGCTAAAAAGGATGTCGTAGCAATATTTGGTTGCTTAGAAGAGTTAATTGCGGGTCACGTTAAATCACGCGGTCCCGGTGTATTTGTCATGCCAGGGCTATTAAAAGTGACCGTGGTTAAAAAGCCGGCTAGACCAGCACGTAAAGGTATTAACCCATTTACTGGCGAAGAAACAGTATTCAAAGCTAAACCAGCGCATAAAGTTGTGAAAATCAAAGCGCTCAAGAAATTAAAAGCGATGGTTGATTGATTTAGTACGTATAAACATCATACCGGGCAAAATATAAAATCCCCTCCTTCGAGGGGATTTTTATTTGTGTTAGCACAAGCACGCACACTTAAAATCCTAGCCTAATTCCTCGGTGACCACCCCTGCCAATTGATGGGCAAGTGCTGTGATCGCTTGTTCATCCTCCCCCTCAAGCATAATGCGCACTAACGGCTCGGTGCCTGAGCGACGTAACAATAATCGTCCCTTATCACCTAACTCTTGTTCGACCGATTTAATCGCGTGTTGGATACGTGGTTTATCAATAGAAGCATCATGATGATGCAAGCGCACATTAAGTAAAATTTGTGGATATTTCTTAAAGCCTCTACTGATCGCTGCTAATGGCAGATTTTGTTCACGCATCGCAGCTAATACTTGCAGCGCAGTGATAATGCCATCACCCGTCGTCGCCGTATCAAGACATAAGACATGCCCAGAAGGTTCGCCACCTAAATGCCAGTCGCGTTGACTTAATTCACTCATGATATGTCGATCACCCACGGGTACTCTCACAAAAGCTAATCCAAGTTCTTGCAAAGCCAACTCGAAGCCTAAATTAGACATGACGGTACCAACCACACCCCCACGCATGGTCCCTTGTTGTTGACGGTGCTTCACGATGATATATAACAATTCATCCCCATCTAGTACGCGTCCTAGATGGTCCACCATCACTACACGATCACCATCCCCATCCAGCGCTATGCCCAAATCTGCCTGATGCTCAATCACTTTTTTGACGAGCCCCTCAGGATGCGTCGCGCCACAATTTAGATTGATGTTAAGACCGTTAGGCTCAACACCCATTTCAATCACTTCGGCGCCCAACTCGCGAAATACATTAGGTGCTACGTGATAGGTCGCCCCTTGGGCACAATCCACTACCACTTTCAAACCATTCAGGATGATGTCGGAAGCCACCGTACTCTTACAAAACTCGATATAGCGTCCGGGGGCATCCACCACACGGATCGCTTTACCCAACGCGGCGGAATCCACTGTCGTCATCGGCTGCTCGAGCTGCTCTTCGATAGCAAGCTCAATAGCATCCGGCAGCTTGGTGCCCATGGCCGAGAAAAATTTGATGCCATTGTCATAATACGGATTATGCGATGCGCTAATCACAATGCCAGCTTGTGCACGTAGGGTGCGTGTCAGGTAGGCGATGGCGGGGGTGGGCATCGGCCCAAGCAAATGCGTATCAATCCCAGCAGCTGAGAGACCCGATTCTAAGACCGACTCGAACATATAGCCGGAAATGCGCGTGTCCTTGCCGATGAGGACTTTACCATTGCCTTGGCGTGCTAAGACCTTACCAACTGCCCAGCCAAGTTTTAAGACGAACTCAGGGGTGATTGGCGCTGTGCCAACCCGCCCCCGAATACCATCTGTACCAAAATAACGCCGTGATTTACGCTTGCTGGGTGTTTTATCAAGTAATGTTTGTGCTTGTACCATTTGCAGGAGCAGTTCCTTCTTTTGCTTCGTTTACATCCATATCTGAGGCATCCGTTTCGTGCCGCAGGGTATCTTGTTGTTCTGGACCAGTCATGTTGGCTTGCGTTTTATTCGGATTCTGCCAATTCGCTGGCTCACGTGCTGGCTTACCAGTCATGATATCTTGAATTTGATCAACATTGATGGTTTCAAAACGAATCAATGCAGCCGCCATGGCGTGCAAGACTTCAATGTTTTCTTTGAGTACTTGTTCAGCACGTCTATAGTTGCGATCAATAATATCACGCACTTCAGCGTCAATCATACTCGAAGTCGCTTCAGAAACCTCTTTATGTCGCGTAATAGAATGACCTAAAAATACTTCTTCGTCATTATTACTGAGCGTCAATGGGCCTACTTTTTGTGATAATCCCCATTTGGTTACCATGTTGCGGGCAATTTCAGTGGCTTTTTGTATATCGTTAGAAGCACCCGTGGTGACTTTACCCGCACCAAAGATAACTTCCTCTGCAATACGACCACCGAATAAGCTCGATAATTTACTTTCCAGATAATCGCGTGTGTAATTGTAACGATCGCCTTCAGGCAAGAACATCGTCACACCTAAGGCACGGCCACGCGGAATGATAGTAACCTTGTGCACGGGATCATGATCAGGCATCTTCAAGCCCACGATCGCATGACCCGCTTCATGATAAGCAGTGAGTTTCTTTTCTTCTTCCGTCATGACCATTGAGCGGCGCTCTGTCCCCATGATCACCTTATCTTTAGCTTTTTCAAAATCTTCCATGTCAACGGCACGTTTGTTTGCCCGTGCAGCAAAGAGTGCTGCTTCATTGACGATGTTAGCAAGATCAGCACCGGAAAACCCAGGCGTACTGCGCGCAATGACAGCAACATCCACATCATCTGCCGTCGGTACCTTGCGGCTATGTACACGTAGTATTTGTTCGCGACCTTTCACATCAGGTAAACCAACAACCACCTGACGATCAAAACGGCCAGGACGTAACAAGGCTGGATCCAACACATCAGGTCGGTTGGTCGCAGCGATCACGATCACACCTTCACTACCTTGGAAACCATCCATTTCAACGAGTAATTGGTTAAGGGTTTGTTCACGTTCATCATGACCGCCACCCAAACCCGCGCCACGATGGCGACCCACCGCATCGATTTCATCAATGAAGATAATACAAGGCGCTTGTTTCTTCGCTTGTTCAAACATGTCACGCACACGTGAAGCGCCGACACCGACAAACATTTCCACAAAATCTGAACCGGAAATTGTAAAGAAGGGGACTTTCGCTTCGCCTGCCACCGCACGCGCTAATAAAGTTTTACCCGTACCCGGGGGACCCACCAACAACACACCGCGTGGAATCTTGCCGCCCAAGCGTTGGAATTTACCCGGATCTTTTAAGAAATCGACCAATTCTTTGACTTCATCTTTTGCTTCTTCCACACCAGCGACATCAGCAAAAGTAATCTTGACTTGATCTGCATTTAATAGTCTTGCGCGACTGCGACCAAATGAAAACGCACCGCCCTTACCACCACCGGCCTGCTGACGCAAAATGTAAATCCAGATAGCGAGGAGCACGATCCAGGGAAGTAGGTTAAGCAAATGCATCAACAAACCCGGTTGCTCTGGGGGTTTGCCTTTGACATCCACACCCTTAGCTATCAAATCTTGTAACAGTGCGGGGTCTTGCTTCATGGGCAAATAGGTGGTGAAGGCAATATCACCCTCCAGCATACCGACCAGATTTTGATCTGTGATGGTCACAGAGGTCACCTTACCCTGCTTCACATCTTTCACAAATTCTGAGTAACTGACGGGCTTATCCGCCTCACGTTTAGGTCCAAAATTATTGAACACGGAGATCAATATGATCCCAATGACCATCCATAACAGTATTGTTTTCGCTGCGTCATTCACGATGATGACCTCTTGCAAAGTCAAAAATAAGATACTCTTATTTTCAAGTATAAGTTAACTCACGACTAGAAACTACAAACCAGTGCGTAAATACCAGGAGACTTACTCTTCTTGCGGCAGAATGAGTCGATTCGGCCTAATTTAGTGCAACGTAAACACGCGATATGCCGATAATCGCATCCCATTACCCTTTGCGTCCTTTTGCGACCAGGTATAGCTCGCGTGAACGGTCCCGCGATGCCTTTGGTTTCCGTATAACAACTTGTTTGAACTGTTGTTTAAGTGCTTTTAGTAGGCTATCAAAGCCTTCGCCCTGAAATACCTTGATGACCAACCCACCTTCTGGTTTTATCACTTTAAGTGCAAAGTCTAAGGCACACTCAGCGAGATACATAGCGCGTGGGATATCCACACTCTCCACACCGCTCATATTAGGCGCCATATCGGATATCACCCAATCTACCCCCACCGGCTGCGCTGCCACTTGGGGCAAACTAGCCAATAGCGTTTCCACCACCTGATCGTCCGCAAAATCCCCTTGCAGAAAGGTGACGCCCGGAATGTCGTCCATCGGCAACAAGTCCAAGGCAATCACCTGACCATGAGGTTTCACTAATCGAGCGACATATTGTGACCAGCCACCCGGTGCAGCACCTAGATCGACGACAACCATGCCCGGCTTGAATAGTCGGTCACGTTCATGAATTTCCATCAGCTTATAAATCGCTCGCGAACGATAACCTTCCAGTTGTGCTTGCTTCACGTATGGATCGGTGAAATGTTCGCGCAACCAGCGTCGACTACTCTTACTCGCCATTAGGTATGCACCACTTCAACAATGACGTAGACAATAGACCCATCGGGTGTCACCACTTCGACGCTATCACCTTCATACTTACCGATCATGGCACGTGCAACAGGCGAGGTCACCGAAATTTTATTTTCCTTGATATCAGCTTCATCTTCACCAACGATCTGATAAAACAAGGAAGAACCATCACTGTGTTCAATTTTGACTGTGACACCGAAGACCACTCGCCCAGTGTTTTCTATTTGTGTCACATCAATCACATGCGCGACTGACAGTTTGGATTCTAATTCTAATATCCGCCCCTCGACAAATGCTTGTTGTTCGCGCGCAGCATGATATTCAGCATTTTCCTTTAAATCACCGTGGGCACGTGCTTCAGCAATTGCGTTGATGATTTTTGGTCTTTCCACTTGCTTTAATCGAGTCAACTCTTCGCGAAGCTTTTCTGCTCCCTTGACCGTCATAGGTACTTTTTGCATACCAATTACCTCTGTGAGTGTTGTGCCACAGGCGTCAAACACTATTAGTTAAAATTTCATGTCATCAAAAAACTTTTTGACTTTATCAAACCATGAACTTGATTTAGGACTATGCTTGTTATTTGCTGACATCGTCTTTTCAAACTGCGTTAGCAATTCTTTCTGCTTCGCTGTTAAATTCACGGGGGTTTCTACTGTCACTCTACACATCAGATCACCCTGCGTACCACCACGCACCGATGGCACACCCATGCCTTTGATGCGAAAGACACGATTCGTTTGCGTTTCCGTTGGGATTTTTAATTTCACCCGACCATTCAACGCGGGTACTTCTAACTCGCCACCTAGCGCCGCTGTCACAAAGCTGATTGGCACCTCACAATAAAGGTTTTTACCATCCCGCTCAAAAAGTGGGTGGGCTTGCACCTGTATTTGGATATACAAATCACCGGGCATGGCGCCAGCTTCACCAACCTCACCCTCACCACTTAAACGGATGCGATCACCGGTATCAACGCCCGCCGGTATCTTAACAGATAATTTCTTCTGTTGCTTGGTGCGACCTTTACCGTGACAACTGCTGCAAGGATTTTGTATCACGCGCCCCTTACCAAAACAACTCGGGCAGGTTTGCTGTACCGTGAAAAAGCCCTGCTGCATACGTACTTGACCATAACCACCACAATCTTGACAAGTGACAGGCGAGGTCCCTGCACGCGCGCCTGACCCATGACAAGTGCTACACGCTGACATTGTCGGAATGGTGATTTCGGCTGTTTTACCGAAAACCGCATCTTCTAAACTAATATCTAAAGAAAAATATAAATCGCCACCACGTTGCGGTCCGGCACGACCACCACCAAAGATATCTCCAAAAATATCGCCAAAGATATCGCCAAAATTCATACCGTGTGCGCCACCACCAAAACCAGCTTGGCCATCGACACCCGCATGACCATATTGATCATAGGCAGCACGTTTGCGACCATCAGAAAGCACTTCATAGGCTTCTTTGATTTGTTTGAATTGTTCCTCTGCCGCTTTATCATTTTGATTGCGATCGGGATGATGTTTCATCGCAAGACGGCGATAGACTTTTTTAATTTCCTCTTCGCTAGCCGTACGAGAGACCCCTAATACTTCATAATAATCACGCTTACTCATCTCGGTTACCCTTTAGTACCAAACTTCGATCGTCTGTTGCTTTAAACGACTAACCCCAATAGCTATATCAGGATGATACACGGAAAATAAAAGATGGCATGCACCGGAAAATGCATGCCATCTTGGTTACGTTGATCACGTTAGTTTTTGCTTTTATCGTCTTTCACTTCTTCAAACTCAGCATCCACCACGTTATCCGCTTTTTGCTCAGCGCCTTGGCGCTCGGCACCAGCACCGGATTGTTGCTGCTGTTGCTGTTGTGCTGACGCTTGATCTGCTTGACCGGCTGCATATAAACGCTCAGCCATCTTCGATGAAGCTTCAGTTAATGCGTTTGTCTTCGCCTCAATTGCGTCTTTGTCATCGGATTTCAGCACTTCTTTCAATGCTTCAATCGCTTTCTCAATGTTTTGACGCTCTTCCGCACTGACTTTATCGCCTGCGTCTTTCATCGACTTGGTCACCGCATGAATCATGTTATCGCCATTGTTGCGCGCCGCCACGAGTTCATGGAATTTGCGATCTTCAGCGGCATGTGCCTCAGCATCCTTAATCATCTTCTCGACTTCTCCTTCGGATAAGCCTGAGGATGCTTGGATTTTGATGGATTGCGCTTTACCAGTCGCTTTATCTTTGGCTGATACGTGCAAAATACCATTGGCATCGATATCAAACGTTACTTCAATTTGTGGCATGCCACGTGGGGCTGGCGGAATATCGCTTAAGTCAAAACGACCCAATGATTTATTTGCCGACGCCATTTCACGCTCACCTTGTAGCACGTGAATGGTCACTGCTGTTTGATTGTCCGCAGCTGTTGAGAAGGTTTGATTCGCACGCGTTGGGATCGTGGTATTTTTCTCAATCAACTTAGTCATCACACCACCCATGGTTTCAATACCCAAAGATAGCGGTGTCACGTCTAACAATAAAACGTCTTTGATCGCACCGGACAAGACCGCACCTTGAATCGCGGCACCAATAGCCACCGCTTCGTCAGGATTGATGTCTTTACGTGGATCTTTGTTAAAGAATTGGCGTACTGCCTCTTGCACCATCGGCATACGTGTTTGGCCACCGACTAAGATGACGTCATCAATCTTAGATACATCCAAACCAGCATCTTTGATCGCAATCTTGCAAGGCTCAATACTACGTTTCACTAAATCTTCCACCAAGGATTCCAGTTTCGCACGGGTAATCTTGATGTTTAAATGTTTAGGACCAGAAGCATCCGCGGTGATGTAGGGCAAGTTCACTTCGGTTTGTTGCGTGGAAGACAATTCAATCTTCGCTTTTTCTGCCGCTTCTTTGAGACGTTGCAACGCTAAAGGATCTTTACGTAAATCTACACCAGTCGTGCTTTTGAATTCGTCGATTAAATAATTCATTAAGCGCTGATCGAAATCTTCACCACCCAAGAAGGTGTCACCATTGGTAGACAATACTTCGAATTGGTGTTCGCCATCGACGGAAGCAATTTCAATGATGGAAATATCGAAGGTACCACCACCTAAGTCATAGACAGCGATTTTACGATTGCCTGGCTTTTTATCCATACCAAACGCGAGTGCAGCAGCGGTTGGTTCGTTGATGATACGCTTCACTTCAAGCCCTGCAATTTTACCTGCGTCTTTGGTAGCTTGACGTTGCGAGTCATTGAAGTAAGCAGGCACGGTAATCACCGCTTCTTTGACTTCATGACCGAGATAATCTTCAGCCGTCTTTTTCATTTTCGCTAAGACTTGTGCCGAAACTTGTTGTGGTGCCAGTTTCTTATTGCCTAATACTTCCACCCAAGCATCGCCATTGTCAGCCTTGATGATTTGATAAGGCACGGTTTCTTGCATACGACGTACCATTTCTTCATCAAAGCGACGACCGATCAAACGCTTAACCGCGTAAATGGTGTTCTTAGCATTGGTGACGGCCTGATGCTTCGCCGGTTGGCCCACACGTGTCTCATTGTTGTCTAGGTAAGCGACAATAGAAGGTGTGGTGCGCGAGCCTTCCGCATTTTCAATCACTTTCACCTTGTCACCTTCCATCACGGCGACGCAGGAATTTGTCGTCCCCAAGTCGATACCAATAATCTGATTTGTAGCCATAATGTTCTCCGTTTATCTATTTGTATTACACATGAGGGCATTTCAATTAAATTCAACCGTTGGATCACAGCATTTTTGATTGATTTATCTCATTGTTTTTATTGTGTTTTATTGTTTTTCTGGCGTAGACACCACGACCAACGCTGGGCGAATCAGCCTATTATTGAGGGTATAACCCTTCTGCAGCACTGAGACCACCGTATTTGGCGCGAGCTTTGGATCATATTGCACAGAAATCGCTTGTTCAAATTCTGGATCAAACGGTTGTGACACGGGGTTCACTTGTTTCACCGCATATTTATCTAAAGCGTTGTAGAACATCTTAAGGGTTAAATTAACCCCTTCGATCACAGCCTGACCTTTGCTATCTAAATCGGTTGGCACATTCGCCACACAGAGTTCAAGGCTGTCAACAATGGGAATGAGGTCATCCACAAATTTTTCTAACGCATATTTATGTGCATTTTGCACATCTCGTTCAGCACGACGCGCCACATTTTCACTGTCAGCTTGCATACGCAAAATACGTTCCCAATGCTCACCGGCTTTCTTTTCTGCTTCATCTAATTTTTGCAGCATTTCTTGATAGGTCGGATGCTCTAATAATTCGGTCACATGTTCTTCTTTAGTCTTACTCTTATCACCCGCATGGCGATTTTTAAACTTATCGGACATGACATCTCTCCATTGGTTCTATAAATCTCATCTAGACTACGCCTTCGTAACGACTGGACAGCATAGGACCTATATGTGGCCGAGCCACCGATATTCAAGCCTTCGTTGCGCGCCAATAGCGTATTCAGCATGAAAGCACTACAATAAGGTGTCAAAAAGGAACACAACCATGCCCGCAACATTCAAAACTGTAGGAATTATCGGCAGGATTACCAATCCAGCTGTGGTGGAAACCATCATCTCGCTCATCGACTACCTTCAAGACCTCAACCAGGCGTTTTTAGTCGACGCGGAAACCGCTCAAGTGATTGATGATAAAAGCCTACCAGTCATTCCGCGGGCGGCAATCACTGAGCGTTGTGATTTGCTGATTGTCGTGGGCGGCGACGGGAGCCTGTTACATGCAGCCCATATTGTGGTGGATAAACACATTCCAGTCTTGGGTATTAATCGCGGACGATTGGGCTTTCTCACCGATGTACGGCCCACCGAATTCGATAAGATCAAAGCTATCCTCCAAGGGCATTACATTGCAGAGGACCGCTTCTTACTCACCGCGAGCGTCGTTCACGAAGGGAAAGTGCTAGGTCAATGCGATGCATTGAATGAGGTGGCGCTCATCCCAGATTCTGTGCCCCACATGAATGAATTTGAAATTTATATTAATGATCACTTTGTATGCAGCCAAGACTCGGATGGGGTCATTGTCGCCACCCCTACAGGATCCACGGCGTATGCACTGTCTGGTGGTGGCCCTATCCTTCAGCCGGAACTCGATGCCATCGTCATCGTCCCCATGTTTCCACACACGCTCAGTATTCGCCCCATCGTAATTGAGGGCAACAGTCGCATTAAAGTCATTATTTCCTCACAAAATAGTGCCACCCCACGCGTCGCCTGTGATGGACATGCTTTCATCAGCACCCCACCTGGCAGTGAAATCACTATTGAGAAGAAAGCCACACGCTTACGCCTCATCCACCCGGCAGATTATGATTACTACGCTACCTTACGCACTAAATTGCATTGGGGACACAAATTGCAACATAGCGAATAATCGGGTCTAACAACAATTGGCTTATGTTTGACACGCGTTACAAATACCATAAATCGTCAAGCTATGATCCGTCATCGTGAAACCAGCCCGCTTGGCGATTTCTTCTTGTCGCTCCTCAATCATCGCATCCATAAATTCTTCCACACGCCCACACTTTAAACACACTAAATGATCATGATGCTCACCATGATCAAGTTCGTAGACCGACTGGCCCCCTTCAAAATGATGCTTCACCACCAAGCCAGCTTCTTCAAATTGGGTTAACACGCGATAGACGGTCGCGAGACCAATCTCCTCATCACCCAGAGAGAGCTGTTTATAGATATCTTCTGCACTCATATGATGATCTTTAGCACTTTCTAAAATCTCGAGTATTTTGCGGCGTGGCAACGTGATTTTCAGACCCGCTTTCTTCAAATGCGATTTATCCATGATCGTGACTCCCCTCAATAAGCTTTTTTTGTGGCGTCTCTTTAGATAAGATAGCGCCAACCATTGCTGTCGGATCGCAAGATCCAGCGTGTGGCGCACTTTCTGACCCAAAAGCCAGCGTTTAAGATCAGTACAACATGTGAGTTCAAAATAAAGGTATTTTACATGAAAAAAATGATTTCCATTGTCTTGTTTGCACTCAGCTTGTCTGGTTGCGGCTTGATACATGTCACCAAGCTGGACGTAGAACAGGGCAACCTTATCTCTGCTGACAAAGTCAATCAATTACACCGTGGTATGAGCGAAGACCAAGTCAAAGCCATCATGGGTAACCCCGTACTCATCGATATTTTCTCGCATGATCGCATCGATTATATTTACACCTACGAACCCGCCTATAGACCGATGCAGAGACAGCGTGTCATTTGCATTTTCCGCCATCATGTGTTGAGTGCCGTGATCCGCCAGTAGTTTTTTTGCGCGCTTTGCTACGCCGCGCCTCTTTGGGGTCGATGATGAGTGGTCTGTAGATTTCAATACGATCACCATCATTGACCCTATCAGTGAGCGCACGAATCTTGCTGAATACCCCTATTTTTTGCGTGGTTAAATCTATCGCGGGAAACATGTCCAAGATACCCGATTGCACAATCACCTCGCCCAAGGTCACGGGTGCATCTAATTCAACGTATAAGACACATTGCTTTTCAGGCGTCGCATACACCACTTCCGCACGTATACATTTACTCATGGATATAAATCTCACGGGCGCGCTTGCAAAACGCGTCCACTAAGGTATTGGCAATATGCTGAAAAACCGGCTGGAAGAAGCGATCAATAAACCCACCCGCGAATTCAAATTCCAAATCCAGCAACACCTTGCACGCATGCTCATCGAGCGCGACAAATTGCCAGACACCATCGAGACGCTGCAAGGGGCCATTCACCAATTCGATTTCAACACGATCATAAGGTTGCAGTTTATTACGGGTACTGAAACTTTTATGGATGCCTTTCCAAGCAATTTCTAGGGTTGCCACCACTTCCGTATCAGTGCGGCTGACAATGTGACTACGATGACACCAAGGCAAAAAGCGCGGATATTCCTCAATGTTATTCACCAGTTCAAACATTTGCCTGCAAGTAAAAGGCACGATGGCGCTTCTTTTTAGTACGTTCATAGCTCTCCAGTGAGTAAAGAGTAACAAAATAAGCCCCATTGAGGTTTTTTTGATTGAAGATTAGCCGGATATCGCGCAAAATGGGGCGCTAAAAATGAAACAAAGATTATATATGTGCTATGAAAAATTCTCAAAAATCACAGTCAACTATCGCTGAGAACCGCAAGGCGCGGCACGATTACTTTATCGAAGATTATTTTGAAGCCGGCATCGCCTTAGAGGGCTGGGAAGTCAAAAGCCTGCGCGCAGGTCGTGTACAACTCGATCAAGCTTATGTGTTGCTTAAACATGGGGAAGCATGGTTATTTGGGGCATCGATCACGCCCTTACAAACCGTTTCTACGCATATCACGCCTGAAGCGCAGCGTAATCGCAAACTCTTACTCCATCAACGTGAGTTAGGCAAATTGATTGGTAGCGTTGAACGCAAAGGCTATACCGTCGTGCCACTTTCCCTCTATTGGAAAAATAATCGCGTCAAACTCAACATTGGTTTGGCAAAGGGTAAAAAGCTGCATGATAAACGCGCGACTGAAAAAGAACGCGACTGGCAGCGAGAAAAGCAGCGCTTGGTGAAACCCAAGTTTGCCAAATAAGCGCGGTACTGGCCCGGCGGTTTTTTCACTTGTCATTTATGGGTGATGGGCATAAGATGTCCGCAACCAACCTTTTAAGCTGATATTCAGCAAAAGCTACTATACTTAGCGTTAGAAGGGGGCGACCTGGTTTCGACGTGGGTTACGAAGCTTAAGGGGCATGTCGAGGATGTAACTACCCTCGTAAAAAATGTTACAAACCATATAGTTGCCAAAAACAAACGCAACTTCGTTGTAAGCAATGACACCGTCTTTGGTGGTGTTGCTGCTTTAGCTGCCTAAACACCAGCACAACGCCATCCACCGATTGTGCTTGTACGATCGGAAGTTTACGCAAGTAAATGTCGGGTGGTCATATTATACAAGCTCGCACAATGACCTGCCCTAGGTCAACGTGCTAAATCAAATAAGGGCTCGCGATCTAGCTAACCTTCTAATCGGTGCGCTGATCGTTAAATTAAAAGATTAGATAAACATGTAGATCCAAGAGTAGAGGATTCGCGGACGCGGGTTCAATTCCCGCCGCCTCCACTTATTTTAAGGCCTTTAACGAGGCCTTTTTTGTTTTTGACTATAGGTAATGAGATATGAAGATAGGTACAGTAAAACGATTTAATAAGATTAAAGGGTATGGGTTTATTGCACCCGATGATGGGGTGAATGAAGTGTTTGTTCATTTTTCTCAAATTCAGACGGAAGCGTATAAAGAGTTGAAAGAAGGACAGCGAGTGAGTTATGAACTGCAGCAAGGTGAAAGAGGTGAATTTGCTGCGAAGGTTAGCGTTATTTAGTGCGTTGGGGTCATGCATGACTTATGTGTAGTAGTTCCAACTTGAACTGACAGTAAATTCATAACATCAAAATGGGTGACTGTCAGATCAAGTTGGAACTGCTATACGTTATAAATTTTCTAGCACGTTCTAGCTGTATACATGTTCAATAAAAATCTAAACTTATAATTTGATTGGCGCTATGCTGTCACTATATTTAAACTTTGCGGAGCTAAAAAATCCGCCACACTCAAATCTCATTTCACAGCCTTCACACTCTGGCATATATTCATTTTTCCAATCAGATATACTTTTTTTCGTAAAACTCCAGATACTCTTGGCCATTAGGCATAACTGGTGATTATAGACGGAAACCCTTACCCCAGCACGCGCTAGAATTAAAACCGCTTCTTCTAATTGCTTTTGGTATTCAACAGGATCGATCCAGAGATCTTTGATATTCGCTTTTGTAAAACCAGTCATTTCAAGCCCCATCAAAGCGACATGATCGACAAATAATAAGTTTCGAGTGATAAATTCAGCAAGTTTAGGTAATCGCTCATAAGTTTGTTTATGCAGCACCACGCGGATCTCTACACGTAGCCCAAAGGATTTTAAATTCATAATACCTTTGATAGTTTCATTATATGCGCTGTCTGCCTGCACGACATAATCATGAATATTAGACACGTCAGAATAGAGAGGGATACCAAACATCAAATCATGGTGTTCAATCGACGCAATCTTTGCTACATAATCAACATCAATAAAATTTCTACCATTAGTCAATACATGTAGTGCGGTATTTGGGAGATTATTTTTAAAACTCTTAAATATAGTAACAAGATCATCGCCAAGAAGTGTAGGTTCACCCCCAGTAATTCCAACTTCTGCAGTCTCTCTACTCATCAATGGAATCATTGTTAAAATCTCATTAACAATATGCCTATCATTAACATTTCTCGGTGGCTGAGAACACATCAAGCAATAGTTATTACAATTTTCTGTAACAAGTAAAGAATTATGCCGCGAATTTCGCCTATATAGCGCACGTAAAGTTTGGATACCTGGATTAATCGATACGATATCATCAGATTCCAGATAATGTAGCTCTTCAGGTAGCTGATAAACATTCTGCAAGGAGGAGAGATTCAGTATTTCTGAGCTATATGTAAAATACGATATAAATCCATTCGGCAGTTCACTCGGTTTCATTTCCTTACTTAAAAATATTAAATTTGACCTCAGTGGTGCAGGAATATCCTGATTATCAGTTATTTTAGCAATAAGTTTTGATGTGAGAGCGGTAGGTATGAGTGGGTTAATTTTGGAATACAATTTAAGCATGCAATCACCTCACCCAACTCATCAATATTGATTTAGCCCCAGGGTTATCTTCCATTAAGCGAATAAGATAACGAGTAATTTCCATATTCTTATGGCAGAAAGCACTACTAGGTTTATGTCCTATCCTATCCCCTTGCGTTGCATGGTGAAACACAGGGTCACTACCACAAAAGGCCTGAAAGCCGCAATCTGAGCATCCAGGAACACTCTCTGTCATTGTATGCTCTATTGTGTCAAGCAATACATCAGAACCGATAATATCTTCATACGTATCCTTGAGAAGATTGCCCAGCCTGAATGTCTTGTCATTCATTTCTGCAAGCATTCTTGCCTCATCTGACGCATATACATCACCATCGTAATTAAACACTATAGCCGCGATCCCAATTCCTGCTGGTGATTGCAAATCAACATACCCTGTCTCATCTGGTGAGAACATTTTACTTAAAATAATAGCCGAATATTGTTCAGTAAAAAAATATCCTTGCCTGTTGATCTCAAGAATGTACTCAAAACCTTTAAAATAAAAATCTAACCATGCCTGCGTATCATACTTATTATAGTTTTTGGTCTTAATTGCAAAACCATACGGACTTAATGGTCTTAAGAAAATTGAATTAAATCCTAGCTTGATATATTCATCGATGATCTCATTTACTCTTGGCAAACTATTTTTAGTCGTCGTCATCAAGGCTGATACACTGTCATAACCAAGAGCTTGCCTTACTTTGTTAATTCCACTTATTGTCAGATCATAACTGTTTTTCCCGCGTCGGGGGCGATTCTTGTTATGTAAATCTTCCGGGCCATCAAGCGATGTTGAAATTTGAATTTTATGCTCATAACAGAATGAAAGGATATCATCATCAATAAATGCCAGATTAGTTGCTATGACAAATTGAATATTCTTTTGAGAATGTTTGTTTCGCTCCTCTGCTGATATTACAATATATTGTATCAAATCAAAGTTTAGTAATGGCTCACCGCCTTGAAATTCTATCTTTATACTTGACGATGGACTTTTGAACGCGAAATCTAATCCTCTGTCTGCTGTTTCTTGACTCATATTGTAAAGCGAGCCTTTCAGGTTCTGCCGTGACACTTGACAATATGGGCATGAATGATCGCATCTCAGACTAACGACAAAAATATGTAAGCTAGTAAAGCTTGATAACTTACTTTTCTTGGTGCGATATTTTAAAGCAAGCAAATTAACTGCAACATCAGATTTATAGTCATATAGAAAATGTTTTGCTTTTAAGTCAGCATATAACTCATCTTGCTGCAACAATGTCTTGCGGGTAAATGAGTTCAATTGATCCTTAGATACCACTACGTATTCACCAACAAGATTAGTAAGGACATATCTGTCGGTGTCTAATGGTATGAATTTGAATGGGAGTAATTTGTAGCTATTTTCGTCAGCATAATAATCTAGTGTTTTGAATTTTGATCGCTCAACCGTCATATTATTCAGTTTCGAGTAAAGAGGTTTTTGAAAAAGCCTCAGCCAATATGAGATTGCGAACTTGCTCAGTTTCTTTAGATATAATATCTCGCAAATCTTGATCAATAAGCTCGTTATAAAAATCAGCGATCAACTTATCTTTTGTCTCAATGCTGGTATCAGCTGGAAATGTAAAAATTAAACCTAATTTATCCTGCGCGATACTATTCATTTGAATGTAGCAATCTGCTGTGAATTTATAACAAGATTTTTTAACTGCGATTAAGCTATACAAATTAAGATCCACAACAATATTTGCATTGCTTAGATCACTAGATTCACTACTCTGCGCTTCACATGCTTGCATACTGGTTATCGACTGCTTGAGTAATGTGATGAATGTGAACTATGTGATGAATGAGAGTAATGTCCTGCCATTTGTTCATTACCCTTTTTATCTGATGGCTTTACTAAAAGCTGCTTTTGTTTGGGATGTTTTACTTGGGGTGTGGATTGTGCTGCAGGGATATTCGACTTACTATCACTATTTGGTACCGTTGCTGCAGTAACAGGCATGGCTACAGATAGCAGCGACGCGACTGCAAATTCAACTGGTTTAAGAAACTTCCTTTTTTTGCCATTCGAATCTGTCATAGCATATCCATCCTAGATTAATACTAATAAGATCGCATTATGATTACCAAAATGCAACTTTATCCCTAAAGATGGACCTTTATATAATCAATATATGGCATTAACGATAAAAAATGATCTGACAAAATATTGCATTACATAAAGAATTCTGAATTAGAACTTTCCTACGAGATTTGCTCATTTTTTTGTAACGGGGTCATCAACCATGTTGAAGATTAGGGATTATTTAGCTGCCAAATCACCTAATCTTCAACATGGTTGATGACCCCACTATTTGCGTGTCTATCCTACCCAAAATAATAATTCACACCGAGCCGAACAATATTTCCATAAGTCTGCGCTGTCCAATCATAACTATTTCCAAGATTTGTCACGCCATTTAAACTTTGATTGTTTAAGCTGAAATAGAGATATTCAATTTTCACTGACCAGTTTTTTCTAAATAGATGCTCAACACCGCCCCCAACAGTGTAACCCCACGCATAACTATAACGGGGTCATGCATGACTTATGGACTTAGTTGCAAAATAACATTGGGGTATTGGTTAATATCGTATGTGATTTTTATTCGATGATAGAGGAGCAATTGCGGCCTTCATCACGCAGACGTTGTTACTCCAAAGTGAGAACATTCACAGCTTTGCTAGCAAAAGAATTAAAAATTGCAACCTCTACTGATGTAGAAGCATTTTTTAAACGAGATCTCTCTGGCTTGATGCGGACTATAAATCGATTTTCTTATGATGAAAATAGTCATGGAAAGTTAAATGAACTTAAGCAATTTGTGTTTAAAAGTCCATAAGTCATGCATGACCCCGTTATTTAACGAGGCCTTTTCTATTTTTTGAGTCTTTAGACGAGATAACCACGCTTGTGCCTCTCTTGCGTCCGCTATAAAATCCTGCAACATCAGATATCGTCTGCTGAGAATTGGGATTTTGTACCTCACGCACACGGTCAACTGCGACTATTTTCAAACGACGGCTGCCATAACCCTATAAATGGAGTACTGAACATGCTAGATCATGTTGGGTTAGAAATCACTGACCTCAAAAAAGCAAAAGAATTTTTCTTGGCGGCGCTTAAACCATTAGGCTATGAGCTTTTTTGGGAATGTGAAAACTGGATAGGTCTTGCTGTCAATGGCAACCCAGATTTCTGGTTGAAAAAAGGCGAGCAAACAACACCGCCAATCCACATTGCTTTTCGTGCGGATCATCGCACATTAGTCGATGAGTTTTATCAAGCGGCGCTCGCTGCTGGTGGCAAAGATCACGGCGCGCCAGGTATACGAGACATATATCATCCGCATTATTACGGCGCATTTGTTTTAGGACCTGATGGTCACAACATCGAAGCGGTATGTCATGAACCTGAATGACGTAAGAATAACAATGCGATATGCAGCTAACCAAGTCATCTTAGTCATATTATTTATTTTAACTCACATTAGCACAGCTTTCTCGATGGAAATTGCCATCACAGTAGATGATCTTCCAGCAAACGGTAACATACACACACAAACCACACGGATGGAGATTGCTCAAAAAATACTGTTAGTATTAAAAAAACATCATATCACTGGCGTATATGGACTCATTAATGGTGATACAGCCAATAGCATACCAAATGGCTTAGTGATGCTTCAAACATGGATCAAAGAAGGCCATTCGCTGGGAAATCATACGTTTGGTCATCTTGATCTTGCCAAGACAGAAAGCGCTGAGTATATAAAAGACATTCAAAAAAACGAGTCCATCTTGAATCAACTCATGCCTGACAAAGATTATCATTATTTTAGATATCCATTTCTTTCTGAAGGGGACACTCAAGCTAAACGTGACACGGTTCGAAATTATCTGTCTAAAAACAAATATAAAATTGCGCCTGTGACAGTTGATTTTTTTGACTATGAATGGAATGAACCTTATGTTCGCTGCTTAAACAAGCATGATGAAACATCGATTGAATGGCTCAAAAAAACCTACCTTGATCAAGCAAATAATGCATTAGTTATTTCTCATGAATTATCTACAATGCTGTTTAACAGGGATATCAAAAACGTATTATTAATTCACATAAATTCTTTCACCGTCGAAATGCTTGATGAACTTTTAACTCATTATGAAAAGCAAAATATAAAATTTATTTCTTTAAACAATGCGCTCAGTGATCCTGTTTATCAAATCAATCCCAATGTGATACGTGAAAGAGCTTACACTTTTTTAAATCAAATTCGATTATCGAGAGGATTAGCAAACCCAGAAATCGTAAATAAACTTTATAATTCTTTACCTGAAGATAAACTGAATCAATTGTGTAGATGACCTGCCCTTAACAAAAGAACCATGATAGAAGTGGACGTGAACTCGCAAAAAAACAATCAAATAAAGCATATTGCACTCGTCTTAATTTAATTCAATGCCTAGAACAAACTACTTATCATTGTTTCCGTGAATACGTCCGTAATATAATTTCGTGTCATATAAAAATTCTACGATGCCATTTTTCTGGTAACGTTCAAATATCTCTTTCAATTGTTCCAGCATCTCTTCATATCTAGCGTTTCCCGGCCTCAAGCTGTAGGAGGTAGATAAAAGTCTACCTTTAAGACCCATCCAATCGAAGTGTTGTGTATTTTTAAACGAACACACGTTCATTTCGTTCGGACTAAAAAATTCTTTTACGGCGGTTTTATTAAATGCACTTGCTTTTGATTCTTTATAATCTGAGCCATAGGTCAGGAGTAAATCTTCATAATCACGCAGTAACGCAGATTCTTCCAAATTTCTAACATTCCAAGCCAATAAGACCCAACCACCTAATTTTAAAATACGCTTGAATTCCTCCTTGGTTTTATCGATATCAAACCAATGAAAAGCAGTACCGGCGGTGATGATATTGACACTTTTCTCTTCCAATGAAGTAGCCTCAGCCGTGCCACTGACACTATGAAAATTCGCATATTCTTTCAAATATACTTCTGCGGCCTCGCGCATAGCTTGATTGGGTTCAACACCATAAACAACACAACCATGATCAAGAAATAATTTTGATAGCAGCCCGGTACCGGAACCCACATCAGCAATCACTGTATTTTCATTTAAACCACATTCCTCAATAAGAAGTTGCAGGACTTCCTTAGGGTATGACGGCCGATACTTAATATAATCTTGCACGGTATCAGTAAAACGTTCTGTCGGTTTATTCATATCGCACCATCATTATCAGAAGTATAAAGATTATTGATTTCTATTAATCGTATCAGTCAGCATATTGTTTCTAAAACATTGTATTTTGATTTTCTGATTTGTCAGGCACAATTTGCAGTACGTCCCAGTGCTCGAGAATTTTTCCATTTTCATCTAATCGAAAAATATCTATGCCTGCCCAATCATGATCGCCCGGCCAAACTTGCAGGCAATGTAAAACGACATAATTATCCTCTGCAATCACCCGCTTGATGGTGACATGCTTGCCTGGATACTCTTTTGCCATTTTTGTGAAATAGTCAATAAAACCCTCTTTGCCATCGCGAACATGCGGGTTGTGTTGAATATAGGATGCCCCGGCATATTTTTCTATCGCCTCACGGGGTTTATCTTCGTTAAACATCAGATTGTAAAATGCCACAACATTATGTTTATTACGTTCAAGCTGGCTGAGTTTCATTCCTGTTTTTTGAGCCTGGCTTTGCACATAAATATAGAAGGCTAATATACAAATGATAACTATTGAAATTAAAAATGCTATACGAATAACCTTCTCCTTTAACTATCTACATCAAAGATTAAGATTTAACCATTTTCAAGGCAAAAAAATATTATATATCAAAGCATGAGATCGCCCTAAAATGCCGAACCAATAAGGTTTCATACCCGACGACAAAAAGCATCTCATCTCTAAGCATATTTGGTGAAAAAAGAATCACTCATGCTGGATGCAATTGTAAATCGTGTTAAGCAATATCGCGAGAAAATTTATCGCTTTGTTCCCTTCATAAATACAGACTATTGATTTAGCTAATCCTTTTATAGTGTTGGTGTGTACGTGATCCGTTTAAAAATCTCGGATACAACGCACTGGTTTAGAGCTCCACTTGTCCGAGGGACCAAAATTACCATCTGGCACATCGACAGCATACGCATTCGTCGCTGCAAACCATTGCGTTGAGCTCCAATAAAATGTGGAACTAAAAGCGCCAAAAGCACAAGGAAAGGATGAGCTCGGGCACAACGCGAAAATGACGGCTTGCATCTGATTTCTTGCGGGTAAATACCAATCTGAACTGATTGCTCTGCAACGGGAAGCCGCACAGTTGCTCACTTGGTTTGTGCATGCTGCATTAACGACAATGGCATTGGTATTGCTCAATCCATCATCGTCGCTCATTGCACCAGGAATGTCGGATTTACTGGGGAAAGTCCATTCACTGGTAAATTCAGAGCTAGCGTCAATGACGACCTTGCCATTAGCCCCACTTTTTTGAAACACCAATCCACCAAGATGCGAAAAAGCAATCAATGTTGTTGGACTATTGGCTGTATTACTACCAGCGATCGCAATGGTACAGGGCGCATATGGTGTTGTTGTGGTAAGCGCTAATTGACAGCTTGCGCCGGGTGCTACGCTGGTACAGTTCGAAGCGTCTACTGACAAATTTGGGCAAGAAGTTTTATCACTGACAGTAATGTTATTGGCATTAAAAATACTGTTTGAATCATTCGTTATCACTAAATTCAGTGCAGTAATCCCGTCCGTCGAGACAATGCGGCTTTGCTGAATAGGTCCGGTAATGTTAATCAATGGCTGATCAGTGACGGCAGCATACACATTCACTGTATTGGTATTATCACCTTTCACTGGGATGATGGTTGGCCCTTCCTGAACACTTGAAGCAAAGGTAATCGTACAGTTCGCACCAATCGCAAGATTGCTGCCACAAGTTGTACTTTGAATGCTAATACCACTGCCGCCAGGTATAGTCGCGGTCACATAATTCGCCGCAGCCGAAGAACTCGCGTTATTGGTGACCGTGACACTTCCCGTTGAATTTTCTGCCATCAGCAAAATAAATGGGTCAACAGCAATGGTCACGCCAACTATAGGATTTGTTAAATTAATATTTAAACTATTCACAGCACTGGGTCGGTAACATTGATTGGGATTAGGTGTTCCATTGGCATTGGCTTCGCAGAGGATAGGCCCCGTATGCACCCCCTCTTTGGGTAGCGCATTGCCAGTGACCGCTAGCACCAACCAACAGCTACTACCTGGCTGACCGTAGGGCGTCAGTCTACAAGTGGAGGTTTGTACCACCCCAGGGATGGGTTTCATCACCAACCATTTTGCTTTTGGAGACTGGTTTTGAACTAAGTATACGACAGTTGCTGCTTGCGTTGCCTGGATCGACAGTTGTGGTGGATAGGTCGAATTGGGCGTAAAAGTCCATAATGGATAAGCAGCGTATGCTGTTGAAATCATACTGATAGCACTTAAACCCATGCTGAGCTGACGTAACAATCGCGTGAATTTCATTTCATATCCTTACGAACAATAATTCAATTTCAATGCTGAAGTTAGTTAAAGGACCTCGATTCAAAGCCCTATATTCTTTACACACTAAGCAGGCTAAGGTTATTAATGATTACCACCACTGCAGTTTACCTTTCACCTAGATATAGATCCCACGCTAGCCTATTTTATTAATCGGGATTTTAATATATTGCGTTTGGTTTTCATCTAAAGCCCCTAATTTTCCGGCGCGTAAATTCACCTGGATGGATGGTAGTAATAATTTTGGTACCGGTTTGTTAAAATCTTTCTTATTACGTGCAGCAACAAATTCATTTTCAGTGACAGTGTCGTTAATCATTGAATTATGTTTCTTTTGTTCTGCAACGGTTGACACCCAGGCGGGTGGTTGCCCATCTGGCGGATAATCGTGACAAGTATAAATACGCGTCTCATCAGGCAGCGAAAGAATGTTCTGAATGGAGTGATACAAAGTTTTTGCATCACCACCCGGGAAATCGGTACGTGCAGTACCCACATAGGGCATAAATATGGTATCCCCAACAAAAATTGTATCATTGATATGATAGCTAATACTGTCGGGTGTGTGACCAGGCGTATGAATGACGTTGACGTTCAAATTCCCAATGTTAAACTGCGCGCCATTCTTGAATAACACATCAAATTGAGAGCCATCTAATGGTGTATCCGCACCTGTATTAAAAATTGGAATCCAGTACGCTAACACTTTTTTTATGTTTTCGCCGATGCCAATTTTACCGCCCAACTTATCTTTCAAATAGCTTGCCGCGGTTAAATGATCTGCATGTACATGCGTATCGAGAATCCATTCAACCTGTAAGTTCATTTTTTTTATATATTCGATCACGCTGTCAGCGGATTGAGTGCTAAGTCGTCCTGAAAACAAATCAAAATCATGTACCGAATCAATTATGGCACATTGACGCGTTTCGGAATCACTCACCACGTAGGATATCGTTGATGTATTCGGATCAAAAAATGATTTTATTTGCATCATCCACCTTTGCCTGCTTAGCTCACATCAATATAATTTTTTGTTTAATTCCAAGGCATTTTACCCATTAAAATCGCCAATCCACAGCTACCGGTGATGCCAGCAAATAAGAGACCCGCACCAAAAAATGCTGATAGCAATAGAAATGCTGGGTGAATGAAATAACCGAGAGTCAATCCAAGCAACACACCACTACCAATGGTTATTTGGACTTGTCTATCGATGGATATAAATGTGCCGCCTGATTTTTCAACATCAAAACCTGCTTTTTCCCATGCCGTGATGCCACCGTCGAGGTTATACACATCAAGACTTGGATTGCTAAGCACAAGCTTTTCACACGCTACGCCACCGCGCCTACCAATTTGGCAATGAATAATCAATTTTTTATTACCAAGCTCAGGCAGCTTATCATGCTTGATTGTACCGAGTGGAATCAGTTTTGCGCCTGCAATATGCATTGCCGCGTATTCTCCCGGTTCGCGCACATCGATCAAGATCGCTTCGTTGTGACTAAGCCATTGTTTCGCTGTTTTTACATCGATAGATTTAATTGTTGTCATCAGTTGTTTTTTCCTTAAAATTTCAATGGATCACGCACGAAAAATACCGGCGTGTTATTAACCACCAAATCCCAATTGCCTGCTGCCGTATAAAATTTACAGGCAAAACCGCGAGGATCACGTGCCGTATTCACACACAACCTTGTACACCTATGATTAAGACACATTGATGATCACTTTAAGTGCCTGCGTACTGGCCGCTTTTCCAAATGTTTCATAAGCATCGAGGATATGATCAAATGTAAAGTGATGGCTAACTAATCGTGTCGGATCAATTTTTTTTGAGCAAATAGTTTTTAACAACATCGGCGTTGAGACTGTATCAACTAATCGTGTCGTGATCGAAATATTTTGTGACCACAGTTTTTCTAAATGCAAATCTACTTTAGCACCATGCACACCGATATTGGCGATGGTACCGCCTGGTGCCACAATCTCTTCACACATCTCAAAGGTAGCAGGGATACCAACGGCTTCTATCGCGGTATCAACACCCCGTCCATTGGTCAGCGCCAACACTTTCTCAACAGCTTTACCGTCACGACTATTGATCGTCGTTGTTGCACCAAAACGTTTGGCAACCTCAAGACGATGATCATCAAGATCAATCATGATAATTTCAGCGGGCGAGTAAAACTGCGTAGTCAGTAGCGTCGCTAAGCCAATGGGCCCAGCACCAACGATAGCCACGACATGCCCTGGTTGTACTTTGCCATTCAACACACCACACTCGAAACCTGTTGGCAAAATATCGCTGAGCATCACCAGTGCGTCTTCTTCTACACCATCCGGCATTTTATAGAGACTCGTATCCGCATAGGGAATGCGCACGTACTCAGCTTGCGTGCCATCGATAGTATTCCCCAACATCCAACCCCCAGTGACGCAATGCGAATACATGCCTTGACGACAATACTCGCATTTACTACATGCCGAGATACACGAGATGAGGACGCGATCCCCTGGTTTGAATGCTGTCACGCCAGGACCAATTTTATCAATGATGCCAATGCCTTCGTGACCTAGAATACGACCTGGCACGCAGGTAGCGACATCACCCTTAAGAATATGAAGATCTGTGCCACAAATTGTCGTCTTTGTGATTTTCACAATGGCATCGGTGGGATGTGTGATGGTAGGTATAGGCCGATCTTCTACCGCTTTCTTCCCTGGCCCTTGGTAAATAAGTGCTTTCATTGTGACGTCCCTTCGAATTATTTAGGTTGTCCTTCAACGAGCTCAGTCGTTATTAAAATTTTCGATGTTAATGTTCGATGCACAGGACACTTGTTGGCGATCTCAATAAGTTTGTCACGTTGTTCGCGACTCAGCATCCCTTGCAGTTCAATCACACGCTCAATGTGATCTATCATTGAATTTGTATTTTCGCAGTCTACACAATCGTTCACATGGATTTTGTCATAACGTAATGTGACAATCACTTTCTCAAGCGGGAATTTTTTCAGATTAGCATACATGCGTAACGTCATTGAAGTACAAGTGCCTAATGCAGCCAATAAAAAATCATAGGGCGAAGGACCAGCATCATTGCCACCAGCAGTAATCGGTTCATCTGCTGTGAGGACATGATCCCCTATGATAATCTCTTGGGTAAACTTGCCTTCTTTGGTTTCACTGACGATTGTCTCTCTAGGACCATGAGATGTGATATCCATTATATGAACCACCATAAAAGTAGATTTGTGAATAATGAATTGGATTTGATCGATTTGATAGGCGATACATAAATAGTGGGTTCTTTCGGGTGGTTGAGCATATTGACTCCATTCAATACAAACCATCTAGTTCACCATACTAACAAATAAACTGATGACTGAAAATCTAATCTGCATCAGTAACGTGAACAGGCCCGACTTCTATGATGAAAAAAAGAGTCAAAGTAAAGCTCATAAGAATACGTCAGTGTTTAGCTATCCCACGAATTGAATAGCACGTTTTTTTAATTATCTAGCGTGAATCAGGTATTTTTTGCTCCATATTGGATAAGAACTCTAACCGTTCGCCCTCGATGCGGCGTCACGAGGAAGCGTCCTTGATACGACACGAAGTGCCATCTCAAAGGGCGCTGGCGCGAGGGGCGACGTCTCGATGAGCGAGTGTGGCTATTGTAACGATCAGTGAACTCTAAATGCCGTCATTGCGAATGTGAACGGGATGATGTAATCAAATAATCATTTTATTTATATCGAATTGTAGAAATCAATATCAATGACACGTTGTCAAACCCATATATTATTTTGTCATCAATACATCCATCTCTCGAATTAATTTTGTTACCAATTCAGCAGCACCACAGGATTGACATAAATAAACGGATTGACCGGCCCATAGTGACATAAAATCAACGTTGGCTTGCCTAGCAGCTTCTTGACGCATGGATCGTGTTAATGCATTTTGAATTGGATAATCAAGAACTTCGTTTTGATAAGCTGCCATTCGCTCAATGAATTTATTTTGTATCCCCCGTGCCAGTTTTCCTGAAAAAACACGAGTCAGTGTCGTATTATCCTCTGTGGCGTTTAACAATGCTGTTTTGTACGCCGGATTGATACCAGATTCATGACAACTTAAAAACGCTGTACCCATTTGAACTGCTGCAGCACCCAGTGTTAGCATAGCAGTAGTTGCACTAGCGTCCATCATGCCACCCGCAGCTATAATAGGTAGTTTGACTTGTGCCAACAATTGTTTGACTAATGACTCGACGTCAATGAGTGCCTGTTCAGCTTTTCCAATAAAGGTTCCCCGATGACCACCTGCCTCACAACCTTGCGCAACAATAGCGTCTACTTGATGCGCTTCAAGCAAACATGCTTCTGTAAGCGTCGTTGCGGTGCCAATTAAATACACACCCCTCTCTTTTAATTTTTTTAGCCAATGCTCACTAAGCATACCAAACGTGAAACTGAATACAGGTACCTCCTGTTCAATCATGACATTCATTTGATCTTCAAATTGAGGTGTGTAAGGTGCTGTTACTGGATTTATTTTTATTTGTAATTCTGAACACGATTGTTCTATACAGTGAGACATGCGATTGATCTGGTCTGCTGTCGCATGATAGTTTTCTGGTATAAAAAGGTTTACTGCAAAAGGCTTATCTGTTAATTCACGTATTTTTATGATGGCAGTTTTTATCTCAGGCGCGCTCATATAACCAGCACCTAGCGAACCTAAACCACCCGCGTTGGATACAGCCGCCACTAACGCTGGCGTCGTTGCGCCACCTGCCATTGGCGCTTGTATAATTGGATATTGAATGCCAATGGTTTCCGTCATCCTTGTCCTAGACCACATGACTCACCTCATCAGTTTAATCCTGTTGACGCAATTGCGATCATTTCTATCTTATGTATCGTTAGCCAAGTTGAAGCTGCTTTAGGATAAGACATTATCGTGTCATCACTATTACCTCAAAAGATGGTCAATTTCATGGGTTTTAATACCCCATGCATAGAGACTCACAACAGCGTTATTTGTATGTCGTAACCGTTTAATCAGACTTCTAACAAGATCGAATAAAAACTCGGCACACAGCTCAGGATTTTGTTTCAAAAATTCCCGAAATGAGTGAATATCAATTTCACAAATGACACAATCGCTTAAGGAAATCACATCAGCACTTGCTGGCATATCATCAAATATAGCAAATTCACCAAACATTTCCTCAGGACCTAGCTCTGCGATACCTGGATGCACTGGCACATCCCCTGAAACAGGCTTAACCAAGATACGCACACGACCATGCTTAATAATACAAACACGGGTATGCACTTTCCCCTGATGTATTATTTTTTCATTTGCATGATAACGTTTAGTGATGCACTTCACTTGTGATTTAAATGAGGGTTCATTCATCAGTTTTTTCAGTGCAGAAAACATGGCGAATACCATTTATATGATTTCTAACGTTCAGTATAGCAAATATTAACCAAACGATTTTAGTGATACTGATCCGCCGCATACTGATAACATCATGATAATTATATAAATGCGCTGTTAACCTGTAGTAATGCTATAATTTTTTGTTTTTTTATGCAGGAGACTTGTCGATGCTGACAATGAAAGCAGGCACACTACGCGGCGAATGGGTACAACTCGAACCTTTAACGATAAACCATAGAGAGGAACTTCACTTGGCCGCACAAGATGAAAGCATCTGGACTTATTGTGGCTCGAGTGCATTTGCAGCGCGTTTCGACGCCTGGTTTACACAAGCAATTGATAGATCAAAAACTCATGAACACTTCGCTTATGTTGTTCGTCGACTGACAGATAGAAAAATAATTGGCAGTACACGTTATTACGATATCAGCCTTGAACATCATCGTTTAACGATTGGTTATACATGGTATGTTCCTGAAGTATGGGGGACGTGCGTTAATCCAGAATGTAAATATTTGTTGCTGAATAATGCGTTTGAAAATCTTCAAGTCAATCGTGTCGAATTCACTGTGGATGCACGTAATACACGTTCACGTGCAGCGGTGAAAAAATTGGGTGCTACTGAAGAAGGCATCTTGCGTCGTCACATGCTATTGGAAAATGGCATCCATCGTGACACGGTTGTATACAGCATTATTAAACCAGAGTGGGATCAGCTAAAACAACAATTACAACAGCGCTTAGACCGTTACATTGACGTGTGATAGCGCAATAAACCCTGAGCCGCGTAAAAACGACACTCAGGGTAAATATTTGCTAGAGAACAAATGATTAGAGCAAGAAGCGCTTCCAAGCTTCATCATCATTTTCATCGTTAACTTGCGGTGGTTCAAAATTCGATTGCATCGCATTTCTCTCAACTGTCACTGATGTCGTCGTAAAGATTGATTGTGGTGTTGGAGTTGTATGTGGTGGGTTAGGATCAGGCTCAAACGCATTAGATGTAGGCAAACTACTATCCATGTCTTTGCTCGAAGATAAGATAGACCAGCTACTCAATTTACCTTGTGATTTATAGGGATCATTTTCCACTATTTCCGGTGAACTCTCACTTTCTTTTGACTTCTTATTTCTCTTATTCAACTCACCCATTGTATAAACTGGCCATGACTTACCATCGATTTCAATCGTGCGCTTAATTCGAATGTTGTTTATAGCTGCTACGCTTATAGCATCAATTACAGCACTATATTGTGAGTCCAACAATTCGCTGCCATCTTCAAAGTATAAGTGAATGCTATCACGTGACTTTTGTGAATAGACAAGACGTTCCCCATTGTCTGTTTTTACGTAGAAATATTGACTAGCTGTTTTAATTTCATAAGAAGAGTCAACAGGCGTACCATCTAAGAAATAATACATAGTAACTTTTTTAGTTGTTTTAGTTGTTTTAGTTTCTTTTTTTGATAACAGTGACTTTGCTAAAAATGATGATTGAATTGATGGCATTGAGGCTGACATACCTAAGGCGTCTGCCTGCTGAATAAACATGTGTAGTGGCTTTACGGAGACATCGGATTGCTTGATGACATAGGGTTTTTTAAATTGGTGCGCATCTGGGTCGGGTTCAAACGCAACCTGCTGTGGTGGTACATTTACAGGATGATTGCTGTGCGCAGAAATGACTGTCCCATGCTGGTTCATTGAGCGGTTAAAAGGATCAGTGATTGCAATTTTTTGTGGCTGCAACCTGCGCTTCAATTGGCTTGATAACTGACTCACATCAGTAGGCTTTGCAGGTTCAAAATGATTAGATGTCGTTGACACCGGTGCATGTTGAGACACAGATAATGCTTGCTGTTTTGCATCGAAATTTTTATGTTTGAATGGATCTTGTTCTGGAGAAAGCGCATCCACGGGATTAAAAATAACATTAGGATGAAAATACGGTGCTTGTAAGCCCCTAAGCCACAGATCCAACGCTGCCTCTCTCTGCTTAGCTACTTGTTCATTTTCATTAGTGACACGAATAGTTTGTTTTCTTGGCTGCATATTTGTTTAACCCCCTATGAATTGGTGCAATGATACACAGCCAAGCTTAATACAATATTAATGATTGCCCCCTACCAGGGCACAATTTTTATATAGGACAAAAAATCATATTTGATAAGTGATTGACACACAATGAATGCTTACAAAAACGCCATGAACCTTAAGCGCTTGCAAAACTTCACTTACCATTAGAATGCATCACTAAATAAAGACTTATTATTGCAAAAATCGCATTATATCTTCATCAGCTTGATCCTCTGGCGCCTCGTAAAGTGAGGTAGTGCTAGCGTCATTGATCGCAGTCTCGTTTATATTCATATAAGCGTCAAATTTTCTCATCTCTCTATTTTCTTCTAGTGCTGAAATCATGTGTGGTGTATTTGGGTCCGGCTCAAAAACAATTGCTTGAGGCGATCTATCTTTGCTTGCAAACAATGAGTATGTTTCACTTAATTTCGATTGAGGTTGGCCTGTATCACTCGACTTTGAGCCTTGCTTTAATTTCTCTCTTTCTTTAAACTGCCTCATTGTAAGAACTTCACGTTGAACACCATCAATTGTAATTGAACGAAGTATGCGATAAGTATGCTTATCGTTTATAGATTCAATTACAGCGCCACATTGTAATTTATCTAGTTCTTTACCATCATCGAAACACAAGTGAAGATTTTTGTGTGTGCTTTTCTTATAAACCATACGAGTGCCATTGTCAGTTTCTACAAATTTAAATTTTCCATACTTAAGCATGACTTTTAGATCTTGCCCCACAGACTCACCATCTACGAATACGAAGTCATCTTTTTTTCTCTCTACTACTATCGCATCATTAGCATTTAAATTTTCTGACATCGATGATTTAGACGACTTACTCCTTTGTTTTGGCCTTGGTTGGGCTGCTACAGAGACAGATTGTGATGGTACTGTTTCTGTTGATGGGGTCGATATCTGATCTCTATTTTCAGCGTTGAACAGAAGATGTGGAGAGCTACTTCGTATGATAGAATTGGTACCAGATGCGCTTGCTGGAGGCAATTTATTCCACTTTTTCTCCGAAAGCATCTGAGATAAATCGCTCACTTCATGTTCCTGTACAATTGTTTTAGGTTTCTTAATTTTCTCTAATTTGAACTGTTTTTTTGTCCCAACAGGCACATCAACACCATCTTTTGGTATCACGCGAACAATTTTATTCTTACTGACGGTTTCACGAACGTTGCTGAGTTGTTCCTGCGTCAAAGGCGTACCATCAGCGAAATATAGCGTAATATTTCTTACGCTTCTGTTTTTGTATACCATACGACGCTGCCCATTGACCGTGATAAATGAAAATTTATAATTGCTATTTTTAACAATCTTATACTCTTTGGGCACGCGTGTTCTATCTATGAAATAATAATCATCATCTTGTTGTGTCGCACCCTCTACCGACGGATTAGCGCGTGGTGAGTGAGCATCTTCTAATATGATGGATGTCATCTCAATAGGCACAGTTGTCACCACTGGCTGACTTAAGGAAGAAGGATTTCCAAATTGAGTGACGCTAGGATCAGGCTCAAACATCACTTGATGTGGCGCTTCATCAGTAGCATTTTGGCCGTGGGTAATCGCACCCATACTATAATGCTGTGGTGATGCAGGCTCGAAGGTATCAGCGATTGCAATTTCTTGTGGCTGAAACTTGCGCTTCAATTGGCTTGATAACTGACTCATATCAGCAGGCTGTGCAGACTCAAAATGCTGCGATGTCATTGACACTGGTGGATATTGTGATACCAATAATGCTTGGTGTTTTGCATCGGCGTTTATACGTATGAATGGATCTTGTTCTGGAGGAAGCTCGTCCACAGGGTTAAAAATACCATTGGGATGAAAATCCGATGTTTGTAAGCCCCTAAGCCACAGATCCAGCTCTACCTCTCTCTGCTTAGCTATTTGTTCATTTTCAGTAGCATTATGAATCGCTTGTTTTCTTGGCTGCATATTTAAACCCCATATCAAGTGGTGAAATTATACACAGTCAAAATTAATGCAATCTTAAGACCTAGCCTCTGCCAGAGAAAAATCCTCTGTACACAGGACAAATCAGCATTGGTGGATTCAGCTTGGATGTCTCGCATTCACAAAAACGCAAAGACCCGTTATGCAAACGCTCAGCAATAGATAGCAGAAGCTATTTATTGACACAGCATCTAATTGCAAAATTGTGCATTTTCTGCCAGTATGCAGGGCTATCTCAATGTCACTTAATGATTATTTTATGAGCAACGATAGCCCAAACCAACGCTTAGCAGAACCACGTTATTTATGGTTTTTAGTCCTGTCATACTGCGCTGTACTGCTGCTCGCCAATTGGTTTGATGTGCGCCTCGTACAAATCTTCTCCGTGGATACGGATGCGGGCACCATCATCTTTCCGTTAAGCTTTTTACTCTCGGATTTAATTACCGAAGTCTACGGTTATCAACAAGCACGACGCGCGATTTGGTGCGGGTTACTCTTCAATATGATTTTTATTCTCTACGGGCAAATCGTGATTCATCTGCCGAGCCCGCAGAATGCGCTGCTCGATAATCAGGCTTTTGATGCGATGATCGCATTGAATACACGCATCATCATGGCTTCTATCATTAGTTATCTCTGTGCTGAACCACTCAACGCCTTAACCATGGCCAAATTGAAATTACGTTTTGCGGGGCGCAAATTAGCATTACGCTTTGTGGCCTCAACTTGCATTGCTTCCGCTGCAGACACCCTCCTTTTTGGCACGCTGGCGTTTTATGGTTTAATGTCCAATCACGCACTTATGCAGTTAATTGTCACCATGTGGTGCTTAAAAGTCATCATCGAAGTGTTATTGCTTCCCGTGTCACTCACGCTCACACAGGTATTAAAACAGCGCGAGCAACGCGACATTTACGACCAGATGACTGATTTTAGTTTATTTAGCTTGGCAGTAAATTATTCCAAGCAAGATAATCATTTTTAACGACGAGGAACATGTGCCATGGACCCGATGAATGTTTTTTTCTCGATTTTATTTAGCATGACGGGTATCGCTTATTTTGCTCATGGCAAAACACATGGCATGATGTTTCAATTCTGTGGGGGTGCATTAATCATCGTGCCATTTTTTGTCGGCACGACTTTCTGGCTGGTGGTTATTTGCGGCGTCTTGTGTGCATTGCCATTTTTCCTGCACTGGTAAAAAGCATTCAACAAACCATTATTGAATTGCTTTCAACTTGCCATTCTCAATAGTCAACACATCGTTCGCACCCTGGTTCGTATATTGTAAGATGAGCGTTTCAATACTATTGTTTTTCAAATCACTCATCTGCGTCGGATTGCCACAACGTGCCGCGACGGTCTCGGTCGTATCTCCCAGCCCAAAGCCATATCGGCATAAAGACGTGTACAATGTCGTATAATCCCAATCGCCACAAGTCGTTTGTGTGGTCATCACCGTACCCACCTGAACCAATCCCTGTCGGCAAATGGGCACCACATAATGTTCCAGTATATGAATATTACTCACTTTGTCATTTCTAAAATAAACCGTCATTCGTGTGAAACCAGGATCATAGGCATGGGGGATGTCATACACCCATGTTTGTGCTGTATCCAATACTTGTAATTGCTTTTTCTGTGCACTTGGCTCGCCGCATTGTTGTAAGACGGTTTGCAGAGAATCTCCCATATACACAATACCCGCCCCATTGTTACATGACATGGCCAACAACGTCGCAGGCAATATAAGCAAACAAATTAAGCCACCTATGCGCATAGTAACCTCTGCCATCAACAAGCCTACCTTCATTATATCGCAGCAGGTGACAGCGCAGTGCTTACGTACGTCAATACAGTACTTTTAAGCTTTTTGAGTAACAGTCGCTCGTTGTTTCATATACTTAGGGTCATGTGCTTTTAAGGTGTCGATGTATTCTTGCGCCGCTTCGCGTGTCAGCCCAGTAATTAAGAGCTTATTCCCAAAAACGCTTTTGACTTTCATGACCGTCACGATATTGCCGTCGAAGACTAAACTGATCTCCTTGCCCACCCCGAAAGTGGAAAAACGCCGCATTGCCTCCGTCGCCGGCTTTTTTAAGACGATGAGTATGCCGCGAAAACTGCCATCCGCCTTGTTCATTAGTGACGCTTTTTCCACCGTCGTATTATCAAAAATAAATCTATCTTGAATGAGTTCAAATGATAAGTGATGATTAGGCATGCTTTGCACTTCACTTGTTGGTGCGCTCATCGCAGCTGTCGCAAACAATAGTAATCCAAGTACCATCACGCGCATCTTTATCTCCTATGTGTCAGTTTTGTGTATGATACGATGGGAACTGCATAGATTGAAGTGACCTTCTATCCCTAGAGACTGTCTATTGCACCTCTATCATTCTACTCATGACACAAAAATCCTTTTCAGCGCGACATAAACTGCTAGAATAGGACTATTGCAGCATTGTTAAAGAAGGCTCATCGATGGGCAAATTCATCCGTGCTTGTGGATGGTTAAAGCAAGAAATCATTCATGCAATTCCTGCGATCCTCTTTTTCATGGTCGCATTCAATATCGTCGTGTTAACGAACAACCTCATGTTGGCCCCAGAGGACTTGCACTACGCAGGCCATCTAGAAGCCACGTTCTTCGCATTAGTCATCGCGAAACTCATTATTATAATGAACGTATTTTCATTTATAAATCTGTTCCCTCATCGACCACTGATCTATAACATTTGTTGGAAAACGTTGCTTTATAGCCTAGGCGCACTTATTCTGCGACCTTTAGAAAATCTGGTGCATTTAATGCTAAAACATGTCACTTTTGCGACCGCTATCAACGATGTGAAGGTTCAAGTGCATACACCACTTTTTTGGTCAGTACAAATTTGGTTATGTGCCTTGTTATTTGTCTACGTCGTCTTTAGCGAATTTGCGCATGCACTGGGTCCCCATACGGTGCGTCGCATGTTATTTGGATAATCCACATGCAACGTCGCACTAAATATTTTGTCATCGGTAGTTTTTGGCTATCTTTATTGCTTCATCTCTTATTTTTATTATTGCTATCGACAATTATTCTGATTCCTAAGCAAGCCAAAGAACAACAAAAAAAATCGCCACAACATTATGTCCCCTCTTACCTCTACCAAGGGAGCGTGAATCCAGCCGCCCCGCAACCTACACCGTCGCCGATGCAATCCGAAGCCAAAAATAATGCCGTGCAAAAAACAGAACCTTTAAATCTCCCCAAAGCGACATCGGGGTTAAGCCTACCGAGTGCTAAGCATATAGGTAAAAGTCAACCGTTACCTAAAGAAAAATCCGAACGTATTAAAGTTGATTTTCGTCACATCATGGCGGCCACACAACAAGTGTTACAAGCACAACAACGACAAGCCATCCAATCGTTTAGAGATCGCAGCACTGAGCCGATTTATCTCGTGGGTGAAGAAAATATGGTCGCTGATCCACTCATCGTGCTAATCGGAAAGGCATTATCTGCTAATTTTTCCTATCCACGCATGGCCGGTGAATTTGGCGTGACAGGACGTGTCTTAGTGGGCATGACCTTACACCCCGAAGGTTATTTCAGCGATATTGAAATTATGCGTTCAAGTAATAGCCAAGACTTAGACGCGGCAGCTCTCTATGCCGTGAACAATGCACCTAATGTTAACGGTGCTGATCGTTTCCTGACAGCACCCAAACATTTTGTGATTGGATTCATATTTAGATTGCAATGAATTAGGTCAATTTAACATGACGTAGCCGCAAAGCATTGATCACCACCGACACGGAGCTCAAGCTCATCGCAGCGGCTGCGACCATTGGGCTCAATAACACGCCCGTGAATGGATAAAGCACACCAGCAGCAATGGGAATGCAGAGAATATTGTATGCGAATGCCAAAAATAAATTCTCGCGTATATTACGCATCACGGCTCGGCTTAATTCACGCGCACGCACGATCCCCATCAAATCCCCTTTGACCAGCGTGATGTTGGCACTTTGCATGGCAATATCGGTGCCTGTTCCCATCGCAATGCCTATATCCGCACTCGCCAGTGCCGCTGCATCATTGATACCATCCCCTGCCATGGCCACCAACTGCCCTTTCGCACGCAGCGCTTCAACGACAGCGTGTTTTTGCGTCGGCAGCACTTCAGCTTCCACTGCATCAATCGCCAATTGTTTGGCAATCGCTGCGGCAGAGAGTCGGTGATCGCCGGTGAGCATGATGATGCGCACCCCTTGTTGATGTAGGGCACTGATCGCCGCTATCGTCGTTGGTTTTAATGCATCACTAATGCAAATGAACCCAGCCAACTGTTGCTCGATCACCAAGAAGACCACCGTCGCACCCGATTCACGCCACTGCGTCACTTGTGCGCGCCACGGATCGATATTGATCTTGAGTTGGGATAATAACGCCTCATTCCCCAAAGCGACTGATTTGCCACCAATATGACCGCGAATGCCCCTACCTACGTCAGCAACAAATTCGTTTGCCTGTTGCAACTGCACACCACGTGTTGCCGCGGCACTGATGATCGCCGTTGCCAATGGATGCTCACTACCTTGTTCGAGGCTCGCCGCATAAAAAAGAATTTGTTCCTCTGAATACGGAGCCACGGCTGTGATAGCAGAGACACCTGGCTTGCCCAAGGTCAATGTCCCCGTCTTATCCACTACCAACACATTGATTTTGGCAAATCGTTCCAAACTTTCAGCATCCTTGATCAATATACCGGCTTGTGCACCGCGCCCCATGCCCACGGTGATTGACATGGGTGTGGCAAGACCCAAGGCACACGGACATGCGATGATGAGCACCGAAATGGCCGCTAACAAGCCATTCGCCATCGCTGGTGCGGGCCCCACCCATGACCAAACAATGAAGGTGAGGAGTGCCGCGATGAGGACCGCGGGCACAAAATAACTCGCCGCCTGATCAACTAAACGTTGAATCGGTGCACGCGTGCGTTGCGCAGCCGCGACTTGGCGTACGAGTTCTGCCAATAAGGTGGTCTCACCGACATGATCCGCACGCATCAAAAAACTGCCCGTGAGATTCATCGTCCCACCGATCACGGTGCTACCAAGGGTTTTTTCTACTGGGATGGATTCACCTGTCACCATAGATTCATCCACCACACTATGACCGTCGATCACTTCCCCATCAAATGGCATGGCTTCACCCGGCCGCACACGTACCACCTCGCCTGCCTTGACGTGACACACCGGCACCTTTTCTTCGACGCCGTCACGAATCACCGCTGCTTGCTTCGGCGTTAAATTAAGCAAGGCGCGCAAAGCACTACTCGTCTCTTCACGACCACGCAATTCCAACACTTGGCCGAGCAACACAAAGGTAATGATGGCAGCGGCTGCTTCAAAATACAGATTCACTTCGCCATGCATGCTACGAAACGCCGGTGGGAACATTTGTGGCGCGATTAAGGCGAGCATACTGTAGACATAAGCGACCAGCACACCCAAGGCTATTAAACTAAACATGTTTAAATGGCGATTGACGAGGGATGACCAGCCGCGTTTTAACAAGGGCCAGCCGCACCATAAGACGACGGGTGTTGCCAGCAATGCTTGTAACCAGGCTACCCATCCCATGGGTATTTTTTGTAGGAGATCATCAAGGACAGGCATGTGCATCCCCATACTGAGGATCATGAGCGGTAGCGTTAACAACACACTCACCCAAAAACGTTGCGTCATATCCTGCAATTCTTCGTTAGGCGTTGCTGTCGTGCTCACACGCATCGGCTCGAGCGCCATGCCGCAGATAGGACAGTCTCCCGGCTGATCACGGACGATCTCTGGGTGCATGGGACAAGTGTATTGGGGGGTTGCCATAAAACGCTCCTTGTATACCTTTAAGCCATAGTAAACGAGAAGTCGCCAATCTGAAACACAGCTTCAACGGCCATAACAATTCGCCAGGCTGACAAGCAATCTAACTATATGTATTTATTGCCATTATTTTATTTTAAAACGTCTCGGTTATACTGAAAACATCGAGGACATGAATAAATACAGGTGACGCATGAGCAAGCCAGACAGCGTATTTGGCACGGATGGTATACGAGGTCGTGTCGGCGAGTATCCTATGACAGTCGATTTCTTGCTGAAGGTGGGTTGGGCCGTCGGCGCCGCACTCACGAACTGTCCCAATAAAAAAGTGCTCATCGGCAAAGACACGCGTATATCCGGCTACATGATTGAATCCGCATTAGAAGCGGGGCTTGCGGCTGCCGGTGCAGAAATTTTTCTTTTAGGCCCAATGCCCACGTCTGGCATCGCCTATTTAACTCGCACGCAACGCGCTCAAGTTGGCATTGTCATCAGTGCCTCACATAATCCTTATGAAGATAATGGCGTCAAATTCTTTTCTGCTGACGGTTATAAAACAAATGCCCATTTCAAACAACTGATTGAGAAATTGTTAAAGTCACCGATGAGCACGTGTGATGCCAATCACTTAGGCAAAGCGCGTCGTGTCCATGATGCCGCGGGTCGCTATATAGAATATTGCAAAAGTGCAGTACCACATCAAACTTCTTTAGAGAATTTAAAAATAGTCGTGGATTGTTCCAACGGTGCCACTTATCACATTGCCCCACACGTATTTACAGAATTAGGTGCACGCGTTATCACCACGCATGCTGAACCCGATGGCTATAACATCAATCTCGATTGTGGCTCTAATCATCCTGAAGTGTTACGCAAACGCGTGCTCGAAGAAAAGGCTGATATTGGCATCGCTTTTGATGGCGATGGCGATCGCGTCATCATGGTCGATCATCGTGGCGATATTTTGAATGGGGATGAATTACTCTACATCATTTCTAAAGGACTCATTGCCGCAAAACGTTTTACAGGTGGTGTGGTCGGCACACAAATGAGTAACATGGGACTCGAGATCGCCCTCAATAATTTAGGGATTTATTTTGTACGTGTGCCTGTAGGCGATCATAATATTATTAGTACATTACTAGATAAGAACTGGTATCTAGGTGGTGAATCCTCAGGTCATATCATGTACTTACCCGTGTCCACCACGGCAGATGGCATCATCACTGCTTTGCAAGTGTTACAAGCCATGCACAATTGCCAACAAAGTTTAGAAGATATTAGAAAAGGATTTACCAAATTTCCGCAACGCATCGTGAACATCAAAGAACCTGGTAAACGCATCTCATTAGATAATGACATGATCACCACAGCAGTGCAGCGTGCTGAAACATTGCTCGGTAAGCGTGGACGCGTCGTCTTACGCCACTCGGGCACCGAACACGTCATACGCCTCATGGTGGAAGCCGAAAGTGAGCAATTACTCAATGATGCATTAGACCCATTAGTCGATGTCATTACAGCCGTCGTCAAACGCACGGTGCCACAATAACAGCTTGCGTCATCCGCTTAACGCTTAACTGCCCGACTGAATCGGATGTTTAATCTTCGCCAGCCTTAACCAAGTGTCCACCACTGTATCCGGATTTAAGGAAATCGCTTGAATGCCCGCGTTCATTAACCAGCGCGCAAAATCCGGATGATCGGATGGACCTTGACCACAAATCCCTATATATTTGCCTGCCAAATTACAAGCATCTATCGCGCGTTGTAACAGCATTTTCACCGCTTCGTTGCGCTCATCGAACAACTTAGCGACAAGACTCGAATCACGATCCAACCCCAAGGTCAGCTGCGTCAAATCATTTGAGCCAATGGAAAATCCGTCCACGTAATGTAGAAATTCTTCCGCCAACAACACATTAGAGGGAATTTCACACATCATATAAATTTTTAAGCCGTGCACACCGCGCTTCAACCCATAGCTCGCTGCTAAATCTATCACTTCGCGTAATTCATCCACCGTACGCACAAAGGGGATCATGACTGCGGCATTCACTAAACCCATTTTTTCGCGCACCCGCTTGAATGCTTTACATTCCAATTCGAAGGCGCGGCAAAAACGCTCATCACAATAACGTGAAGCGCCTCTAAAACCAATCATAGGATTTTCTTCGCTAGGCTCAAACAATTGACCACCCAGCAAGTTACCATATTCATTAGATTTGAAATCAGAAAAACGAAAAATAACTTCTTTAGGATAAAACGCTGCCGCGATCATAGCGATGCCTTCACGCAAGCGTTCAATATAGTATTCAACGGGATTTTTGTATGCAGCTGTGCGCTTTAAAATCGCCGCTTTAATTTCTTTAGGTAGGGTAGCATGCTTTAACGCTGCGTTGGGATGAATACCAATCATATCACTAATGATGAATTCTAAACGCGCGAGACCCACACCTGCATTCGGCAAAAATTGCGTCTCAAACGCGCGATCCGGATTACCGATATTGAGGCACACTTTCAATGGGATTTCCGGCATATTTTTGATCGAGGTTTTTTTAACGGCATAGGGAAGTTTACCCGCATAAACAAAACCTTGTTGACCCTCGGCACAAGAGACCGTCACTAATTGATTATTCTTGACGCGAGTGGTCGCATCACCACAACCAACCACCGCGGGAATGCCTAATTCACGCGCGATAATCGCTGCATGACAGGTACGCCCACCGCGATTAGTGATAATCGCCGCAGCATGTTTCATGACTGGTTCCCAATCGGGATCCGTCATGTCCGTCACCAACACATCACCAGGTTGCACCTGATGCATTTTCTTATGATCTAACACCAATTTAGCGCGGCCACTACCAATACGTTGCCCAATACTTTGGCCCTTGATGATAGGGGTGCCTTTCTTTTTCAATTCATACGTTTCAATGACTTGATGTTCATGCTGTTGACTACGTACGGTTTCAGGGCGCGCCTGCACAATATAAAGTTCACCTGTAATCCCATCTTTCGCCCACTCGATATCCATCGGTTTACCATAATGTTTTTCTATCGTGAGTGCTTGGCGAGCTAACTGTTGTACATCGTCATCAGAAAGACAAAAACTCAACTGCTCTTTTTGGGAGACAGGCACAGTTTTAATCGTTTTACGGGACGAACGATTCGTGTCATAAATGGTTTTAACCATCTTACGTCCTAAACGACGTTCCAGAATCGAAAATTTATGTGCTATTAATGCCGGTTTATACACGATGAATTCATCTGGTGAGACTTGACCTTGGACCACCGCTTCGCCTAATCCAAATGCACCAGACACAATAATCACTTTATCAAATCCAGATTCTGGATCGAGCGTAAACATCACGCCACTCGCACCCTTATCACTACGCACCATGGGCTGAATGGCGACGGACAATCCCACACGTGATTGATCACAATCTTGATCGCGCCGATAGGAAATGGCCCGCGCATTAAACATTGACGCATAGACTTGTTTAATCGCATGTAACACCGCTTGATCGCCATGCACGTTGAGAATCGTTTCTTGTGCACCTGCAAATGAAGCGGTAGCCAAATCTTCTAATGTCGCAGAGGATCGAATCGCCACTGTGGGCTTTTTCATTTTTGCATACACCTTCAGCACAGCTTCTTTAAACGCTGGTGAAAATGGCGCACGCAAAATCCATTGTCGAATTTGCTGACTCGCTTTTTGTAATGCCGTGACATTACCTGGTTTTATTTTTTTGAGTAAAGCTTCAATTTTTATATCGAGTTCATTTTCAGCCAAAAAGGCAAAATACGCATTCGTGGTGATCGCATATCCGCCAGGTACATTGATACCCAGCTTTGTTAAATGCTGCAGCATTTCACCCAGTGATGCACTTTTACCGCCAACCAATGCTAAGTGTGACATATTGATATCGCTCAAGCTCACGACTAAGGCATGATGGATATCCTTGTGGGTTGTCATTATTCATCCTCTTTTTTAGGTTTTTTCCAATGGGTGACAGTGGTTTGTTTGGCGCGGCTTAGTGTTAACTGATTCGGTGGTGCATCTTCAGTGATCGTTGATCCAGCACCTATCGTTGCCCCATTGCCAATCATCACCGGTGCAATGAGCTGACAATCTGAACCAATAAAGACGCCGTCGCCAATGATGGTTTGGTGTTTATGGGCACCGTCATAATTACAAGTAATGGTACCGGCACCAATATTTACTTCACGCCCCACTTGCGCATCGCCAATATAACTTAAGTGGTTTATTTTCGTATATTCACCAATGTGACACTGTTTTACTTCGACAAAATTGCCAATATGCACATGTGCATCCAATGTAGTTTGCGGACGAATTCGGCTAAAAGGTCCAATGAGACAGTCATCACCAATCTGTGCGCCTTCTAGTAGCGTGTTTGCTTGGATACGCACCCGATTCCCCACGACGCAATCACGCAGCACCGTATTGGGGCCGATGCTGACCTCGTCACCAATACGCACTTGTCCTTCAATCACGACATTCACATCGATGCATACATCCCTACCCACCTCAAGATCCCCACGTAAATCAAAGCGTTTAGGGTCAGCAAAAGTGACGCCCTGTCGCATGAACGTTGTCACCTGCATTTCTTGATAGAAGCGCTCCAACAGTGCGAGTTGTAAACAATCATTCACACCCATGACTTCTTGCCAAATAGGGGCGATTACCGCGTTGATAGGTAGACGCGTTTGTACGGCGACTTTGATGATATCGGTGAGATAATACTCGCCTTGCGCATTCTCATTTTGAATCTCAGGTAATGCACGCATAAGCAAGTCAGTCGGAATCACATAAATACCCGTATTGATTTCATGAATGGCACGCACTGCATCATCACCATCCTTTTCTTCAACGATAGCGATCACAGCATTGTCGGCATTGCGAATCACACGCCCGAAGCCGGTAGGATCAGCCAGGACTGTACTAATGAAACCAAGATTTTTTTTGGGGGTGGTGGATAAGAGCATTTGAATCAGGGTGGTGGAAATCAGCGGGACATCACCATATAACACAAGCACGCGCTCAGCATCGATGAAAGGGAGGGCTTGCTGTAATGCATGCGCTGTGCCTAATTGAGTCGGTTGCTGCACCCACTTCACCTGCAATGACGCCAATTGCGCCATCACTTGTTCGCCACCATGGCCGACAACCACAATGGGGTTGGGTGCAAACGCATATGCTGTCGTCACGACATGTGATAAGAGCGGTTTGCCTGCCAAGCGATGCAATACCTTAGGCACACTGGAATGCATGCGCTTTCCCTTGCCCGCGGCCAGAATAACGACATTGAGCGTCATCGCCAACCTCCCTGTTGGAATCACCGACTATTCCCATTAAATCATACTATCGAATCGGCTAGAACTCACCTATCTTATACCGCCTTTCTAACATTAGGCCAGGCATTCTCAGTGCATCAAGGTTTGATGAGATTAAGCACTGTTCGATAGTGAATAGGTGAGTGCAGCAACGCCTGCAGTGATCGCTGCGCCAACTGCTGCTTTCGCAAATAAGGTGCAGCGGTTTTTAGCGACGACAGGCGCTGACGGTGCTTGTGGCACTTCTGGCACCACCGTGACAACCGGTATTGCCGCTTGCTGTTCACGTTGTTGTTGTTCTTGTTCTTGCTTTTGCTTCTTCATTATCCGCTTCAATGATTTAGCTTCATGCAAGTTACTCACGCGGCTTGACGTCGTCGAGGATAGCAACGCTTCTGTGACAACCTTAGCACTTGAGACAGGCGCCTTTTGCGCCACACTCACTGATCCTGAAGTTGACTTTGTCGATGAGGTCACTAGTTTAGGTGTTGCAATCTGTGGTGCTTTAGACAACTGTGTAACTTTAGTAACAACTGGGATTGAGGGTAATTGTGGTTTCACAGCAATTTTCGGCGCAGGTGTGATTGCTGATATTTTTTTTGCTGGCGTTGATGTTAGGCTCAGTCCCGATTCGTAACGTGATATCGCCGTGCTTGCTGGCGCTAATGTTTTCGTTGTTTTGGCTAACATTGGCATTGATGCTGCCAGTTTGCTCAACTCATCATCTGGAAAGATTTTTTCTTTTAGCACATTAACGTTACTGATCTGTTCGGGTGCTTTGCCATGGAGCCTATCAAAGCGTGAAGGATTTTTTTTCATATTTTCATTATACACATCATTCTGTGTTTTAAATGAAGTGGATCCCTTAACATGAATGGAATGAATTATATCATCATCAATATTTTCTTTAGATGCGAGTTTAAAGTATTTCTCCATGCTAGCAATATCATTTACATTACGGTAATGAATCATCAAAGTACGATAGGCAGTAACGCGATTGTGCGTTGTAGGTAAAAATAACTCTCGCTCTTCTTTTGAAACGCTTGGGGCAAGCGCCTGAAATTTTTCCCATTGACTGAGAACGTTCAACAAGATTTTTGCTGCTTCCTCTGATTCGCCTGCTTTTGATTTCATCACAGCAAAATTAATGATAGTAGTCCATTGCGTGGGGAATTTATCCACAAACTCTTTGAATGCTTCATCAAGCTTTTCACTTTGATTGAAAGTGTCTAACACAAAAAAGTAATTGCTGTAATCAGCTTTTTTATCTGATTCAGGCTGCGGAATTTTATCGATTTGAATTTCATCTTTACGACCAGCTTCGATTAAGTTGCGAAGCAGTGAGTAATCCTTGATGGTCTGCGGATCGTTCATATCGACGACCTTGGGCAACACTTTTTTCTGTAGACTACTTTCCTTACCACTGTGCCTACTCTGAATGCCAGACATGGTCGCAACATGCTTTTCAACATGTGGATCACCAGGAAAATCTTTTGACAACTTCACTAGCATAGCTTGCAACTCACTCCATTGTTGCGTATGCGCATAATAGGTTGAATATCGCATGCAGTTGTACTTAGAACTTTTATCTTGAACTTTTTCTAGATAAAAAAACTGCTGATCTAAATAGCTTGAATTTTTTGTTGCTGCGTATCTGAGATCGTACATACGAACATAGGTTAAATAAAAATCGTCTTTCTCTTTAGCACTAACAGATTTTTCTACTTGTGCAAGCAACGCTTCTGCAATGGCAAAGCGCTCATTATATAAATTGATCTCAATAATATATTTATTTACGATAAAGGGTGCATCCTGTAGCTTATCTGCGATTCCTGCTTTTTCTAGTGCTGCTAACGCTTCTGCATATTTTTTCTCTTTATGGTATTTTCTTGCTGTATCAAGCGCAGCGCTAAAAGCAAATCGGTTCGATTTCATTATTATTCACCTGTTTTCATATCATGTTAGAATTTTGGTGAATGATAGTGTATAGAACACGGCTTAAGGAAATATTAGGACACTTATCTGTGACCTGATCCCCGAATGCTCTGTACACGACAAAAATCATAAACCACCTTACCTAACTTCATACCACATCGAGGGTGAACGGAGATAAATGTCCCTAACGCCGTCAGCGCGAACGTGCCCCTCGAGATGACACTAGCGTGTCGCATCGAGGACGAGTGTGGCGATCCACCTCCTTTGTACACAAACCCGAGATGGTGCATGTGTTGGTTGCCATCACAGCGCTGTACGATAGCTAACCTGCTGTGATCGACCACGCGTGCTGGATTGCCACGTCGCCCTTTGGGCTCCTCGCAATCTGAGGTATCCCCACGAATTAATCGCATGTCATCTTTGAGAGGTAATGCGGTTTTTTTTACTCCCTAAAGGATATGAACTCTAACCGTTCGCCCTGAGGAGGCGCGTTAGCGCCGTCTCGAAGAGTAAATTCTTCTGAATAATCCAATTGTACGGGCAATTTTATCAAAATTCCTTAGAGGTTTAAGACAGCCACCATAGCGCGTGAGCGTTTGGTGGCGTAAAATTCAGATGGAGTTCATTTTCCATCTGAATCTAAGTTTTTGCCGTCAGGCAAAAAACCTTTTTGACTGCAACAACGCAGGTAGCGAGAATTTTTTAGTGGTGTTACATAAGACGATTTTCTAATGTATCTGTACATAATCTTGATGAGAAGATGCCCTTCGAGACGGCGCTAACGCGCCTCCTCAGGGCGAACGGTTTAAATTTTTGCGAGCTAGAACTTAATTCGAGGGGATACCTCAGCTCGCAATGACAGGTGCATAGGTTATCGCGAACAAGCAAAAGCTGGGTACACACGTGGGCACGCAAATGTTCACGAAAAAGCCTGCACCCCTCGATGCGGGATAACAGACAGCGCTGAGGCGTTACTTGTGGGTAAGGCCATGGCACCATCCAGGCTACTAATTCATGATTTTTGACGTGTACAGAGGAAGTGCATAAATTAAACACAGTCGTTAAGCATTATTTAAGCTGGCACCTGTATCATTGAACCAAATTTTATACAGAGAGTTAATGACAATGCAGCCAAGATATAATTATCCATACATGGGCCCAAACGAGAATCAAAACCCTATATCAACAACACAGCATCAGCCTATTAGCCAGTCGACTATACAGCTTCCTATACAATCTCAGCACGTTCCTCAATTTCAGCTCAGTGATGATAATCCATTTAATCATCCACAATACACATCACCGTTTTTATTAGACAACCCAAGTGATTATTTCAACCCGCAACCGACGCATGAAGTGGTGCAACCAAAGAAAACTAATGCAACTACGCCATCACAATTCGCAATGAGTGACTATAATCTGGGACTGAACCCATATACAAACCCATACGCAAACCCATACGCAAACCCATACGCAAACCCATACGCAAACCCATACGCAAACCC
>CAZYKO010000001.1:0-121378 GCA_964648015.1 uncultured Coxiellaceae bacterium | reverse complement strand
AACCCATACGCAAACCCATACGCAAACCCATACGCAAACCCATACGCAAACCCATCTTATATCACCGCTTCAATGAATCAACCACTGGTCACGTTTACACCGCCAGCCATAGAAACATCATTCAAAACAAAAAGACCATTTGAGACACAAGAAGCTAGTAGTGATACACACGTAGACTCAAAGAAAACAATGAAAGTTGGCAAAGCCGACCCAGTTGAACAATCAAGATTTAGACTGTCTACAAAGGAGACGGCACCCTCAAAATCTTCTTCAGAACAACACTCCCTAGCCAAAAAACAAACAACAGCCACTACACACGCGCCAACATCGGTACCAGCCACATCGCATGGATTTTATTATATTGACTGTACACCCGTCGCTACTGTCACGCAGATACAACGCATGCCCACAACCGGTGAACGAATTAGGTATGCTGTAGGTGATGATGGAAAGCATCATCGGGCATATACTTTAAATAATGTGAAGGCTCTAACATTATATTTCAATGATGATCCCAGACCTTTGGATAGAAATCGTTATGGTGATATATCTGACACCATTGAATGTGTAAATGGATATTTTGAGTGTAAACGTACCATCCTTGATAATGGTATTGTAAAAAGACTTTATCTCAAATCAGAATTAGATAATCCTAAGTTGACACTAAAGAGGCAACCGGCGAAAATTAAAAATAAGAATAATGAACATTTATACAAAAATTTAATTGCATCAAAAACTGATCCATCGACATCTCGTAAGATCATAATTGGCTATCAGCCATCCCTTATTAAACCATCAGAGAATGAGTCAGTCGAAACCACCACATCAAGGCAGTCAGAGCAGAATCCTAGCTTGTCACATCAGTCTCAGCACAGTGATGATGATTCATTCAACCGTCCAAAAAAAACATCAGTGACATCACATCCTAAATCTAGTAAAAAGGAATCATATAAATTATTAAAGCTATTTCCGGAACAAATCGATCAATTGAGAAAAAGATTATCGATATTCGAATCGATCACGGTTGGTTATATACCGTCACCTGTTATGCCAACAGTGAAGGATGCAGTAATTGAGCCTCCAGTTGACACAGTTGAGACTACCACGTCAAAACAGTTAGAGCACGACCCTATATTGCAACCTCTCGAGTTTTTTAAAGATATTACATTACCATCTTTTGATTTGCCTGAGACTGTGCCACTCGAAACTAGCGAAGCTGCAAACCTAAATCTGGATCCTGACATGCCACTTGATGAATTTCCTTTCATAGGACTTGATGGATTAAATGAGATGGCTGTACCCAATGAAGTAGAAGGTCAAGAGATACTGACACGTTTATATAAGGCTTAAAGTCATAAGATGGTGGGCACGCTGCGCTTTGTGGTATATACAAGAATTAAGTTCTAGCTCACAAAAATTTAAACCGTTCGCCCCTACTCCACCGTGACCGATTTCGCCAAATTTCTTGGTTGATCGATATCGGTACCACGAATCACAGCCACATGATAAGCCAGTAATTGCAAACCAACGACATACACCACTGGCGCCAATTTACCAGCAGCCGGCATGATGAGCACTGTCGTATGAGGATCAGCAGTAATACCCGATTGATCATCCGTAAATACAATCAAGTTGGCATCACGGGCATGGATTTCTTGTAAATTTGATTTCAACTTTTCTAAGAGTTCGTCACTGGGTGCCAACACAATCACAGGAATAGTGCCATCCACCAATGCAATGGGGCCATGTTTTAACTCACCAGCCGGATACGCCTCCGCATGAATATAGGAAATTTCTTTTAACTTCAACGCCCCCTCGAGTGCCACCGGATATTCCATCCCGCGACCTAAAAACAACACATGCGATTTATCTGCAATTTGATTTGCGAGTTTTCTAATAGGATGATCTAGATGTAATGCTGCTTGTATTTGATTCGGTAAATGACGCAATGCTTTGACTAAGTCCGCCTCAACTTGTTTATCCAAGCCGTGATAATGCCCCAAGCTCGCTGTTAACAAAATTAACGAGACCAATTGTGAAGTGAATGCTTTAGTAGATGCCACACCAATTTCTGGCCCTGAACGCATCATCAAACACAAATCTGATTCACGTATTAATGAACTTTCTGGCACATTGCAAATTGCAAGTGTGGCCAAATACCCTGACTCTTTAGCGAGACGCAATGCAGCAAGCGTATCGGCGGTTTCGCCCGACTGGGACAGCGTCACAAATAAGGTATTTGGTTCGATCACCTTTTTGCGATAGCGATATTCACTCGCAATCTCTACCTGACAAGGCACATTGCCGAGCGATTCAAGCCAATAACGACCCACCAAACCTGCATGATAACTCGTGCCACAAGCAACAATTTGTACGCGTTCAACTTTTTTGAAAATAGCTGGCGCGTCCGGTCCAAAGGCTTCACATAAGACAGTATGCGCCGTTAACCTCCCCTCTAACGCTGCACGAATCGCCTCAGGCTGTTCAGCGATTTCTTTTTGCATAAAATGTCGGTACTTACCTTTGGTCACCGCTGCTTGTTGAATGTTAGAAACATGAATGGGCCGCGTAACACGCGTGCCGGTGACGTCATAAATCGTTACCGATTCACGTTGCACATCCGCAATGTCACCATCTTTTAGATAGATGAAGCGCTGTGTTAATGGCAATAGCGCAAGGTGTTCAGAGGCGATGTAATTTTCACCCTCACCAAAACCGATCACCAAAGGACTACCTCGACGCATCGCAATGATGCGCTGTGGCTCAGTGAGTGAAAGTAAACCGACAGCAAAAGCACCTTCTAACTCAGCGGCTGCACGTCGAACAGCGGTTAAAAAATCTTGGCCTTGTTGAATATAACTAAACACCAATTGTGCGACCAACTCAGAATCCGTTTCGGATTGAATGTTGGCGCCTTGAGCGAGCAAACGAGCCCGCAGTGTTTCATGATTTTCAATAATACCATTATGGACGACGGCGATGGTGTCACCGGCGATGTGGGGATGGGCGTTCACCTCACTGGGTTTGCCATGGGTTGCCCAACGTGTATGGGCAAGCCCAATAGGGCCATGCAGTGGCTCACGTTGTAACAATTGTTGGAGTTCATCAACCTTGCCACAAACACGATGCCTCAAAAAATGCTTTTGCGCATCGATCACGACTACACCGGCTGAGTCATAACCACGATATTCCAAACGCTTCAGCACTTCTACTAAAGGTGTAGCCACATCTTTGTTTGCAACCATACCAACAATGCCGCACATAGTGATATCCCTATATCTATGATGGAATGAAGCGTGAGTCACATGATGACACCATACAACACAATGATGTGTGGTCGCTACTCCCCCTGAAACGCGACAGCTTTCTTGCCGAGAAACGCGCTCACTCCGGCACGAAAATCTGTTGTGGTCGTGCAGGCAGCAAATGCCGTTGCTTCATGCGCTAATTGCGTTTCTAAGCTCTGTTGCCAAGATTGATTGACGAGTCGCTTAGCATCCGCTAAGGCACGTGTAGGGCCATTTGCCAAACGTTGTAACAGGCGCGCGGTTTCCTGTGCCAATGACTCTTTTGCAACCACCCAGTTCACCAGACCAAACGCATGTGCCGTCTCAGCCGTAAACACCTCTGATAATAATAGCCATTCCATGGCTTTTTTGGTACCCACCAAACGCGGCAATTGATAGGTAGCGCCACCATCCGGGGTAATGCCGATACCACTATAAGCCATCGTAAATTTGGTAGATTCTGCCGCGATGATTAAATCGCATGCCATCATAATACTCATTCCCACCCCAGCCACTGAACCATGCACACTGGCTAACACCGGCTTAGGCATTTCCATCAGATGAATAATGGCTGCATTTAACGCATGCATAATTTTCATCACACCGCGCGGCATACTCTGCAAATTAGCTGCAAAAAAGCTGATATCACCACCAGCCATGAATAGAGGACCGGCACCATTCACGAGTACCGCACGCACGGAGGCATCATGACGGACTTGTTCAGTTACTGCTTCAAGCTCCTCCGCCATCTGCTGATTAAATGTATTCATTGCCTCTGGACGATTGAAGGTGATGGTTGCTATGTGTTGTTCAATCGAAAACATTAATGTTTGATACATAAGACAAGCTCCTGTTGGCCATATGAATCACACACGTTAACGAGTCCAGCGAATAGATACAAGTGAAGCGTTACACTAATGATAATGCATAAGCCTTCGCTAAACCTTGCAGTACCAAATCAGGTAAGATGACATCAAATAATCCACGATCTTTGTAGAGCTGTGCAAAGCCGCCCGTACCGAGAATCAACACTTCTTCGTCTGTGAAAACATCACGTTTGATACCTGCAATCACTTCTTTGAGCGCGCCTAACTGCCCAAAGTATAAACCGGATTGGATACTTTCTTTGGTGGTACGACCAATATAAGCATCACAAGCTTCGATATCCACTTCCATTAATTTCGCTGTGTGCGTACTGAGTGACGCCATGCCTAAGCGCATCCCCGGAAAAATCGCCCCACCCAGATAATCTTTACGTTTGGAAATGGCGCAAACTGTGGTAGCCGTCCCCATATCAATGATAATGATATTTTGATTGGCATACTGATTCACTGCGCCAATCGCGTTCGCAATACGATCAGCGCCCACTTCAGCGGGATTTTTATATTTGATGTTTAATCCCGTTTTAGCACCCGCTTGCAGCATATAGATTGGGGTATCTAAATAAGCAGAGATCGTATGTTTAATCGTGTAATCCGATCCAGGCACCACAGAGGCAATCGCGGTAGCGGTAATAGACCGCGGCGCGATTTGGTTCGCCTGTAAGATATTCAATAAAAAAATACCAAACTGATCAGCCGTACCAATTAAATGGGTGGCATAGCGAAATCGTGCCACTAAGGTTTGTTGATCAAACACACCACCAAGAATATGGGTATTACCTACATCTAAACATAAAAGCAAATTAGTCTCATTCATACTGTCACCGCTACGTTATCAATTAATCGAATATCATCTATCCACACCGCACCTAAACGACGTTGCCATGCTTCCACGATATAATCTACTTTAAAACCTAATGCACTCAGTGCTGACTCAATGTCAGCTGGAGATAACCCACTCATTAATAATCGTGGAAAGTGAAGCGCTTGTTGATACTGCGCGGGTGATAATCGCGTATTCCTTGAGCTAAGCGCCAATTGACGCTCGTCGCGTACCGTAGGACACGCAATCACTTCGATAGGTAAAAACAACGCTGTCACCATCTTTTTAATTAAGCACAATTGTTGATAATCTTTCTCACCAAAATAGGCATGAGTTGGCGCCACTAAATTAAATAGTTTTAATACGATCGTTAGCATCCCAGTAAAATGACCAGGACGATATTCACCTTCCAATGCATTGCTCAACTCAGTTTCTAACACACGAAGCGTAAAATCATCTGGATACATGGCAGCTGCCTGCGGCGCAAAGACAAAATCAACCTTTAACTTTTCCAACAGATTGATGTCTTGCTGAAACGTGCGCGGATACTTAGCAAAATCATCCGCATGATTAAATTGTGTCGGATTGACGAGCAGACTGACTACCGTTACTTCGTTTTCTCGTTGCGCACGTTCGCAAAGCGCAAGATGACCCGCATGTAAATTGCCCATCGTTGGCACAAAACCAATGCGAGATACTTGCAAGGTTTTGCGTAGGCGTTGCCATTCACTGAGATCAGTAACAATGTTCATTTAACGGAAATCCTCCTGAATGGATCGCTTCAACATAGTCATGGATACCCTGCTTAATTTGCTGATCCCCCGTCACAAATGCTTTGACAAATTTAGGTTTGAAATCTTGCGTCAGACCAAGCACGTCTTGATACACTAATACTTGCCCATCCGTATCAGGACCAGCACCAATCCCAATCGTGGGGATATGTAGAGACTGACTAATCTCAGCAGCCAATTGTCTTGGCAAACATTCGAGCACCGTGGCGAAACAACCCGCGTCTTGCAGTGCCAACGCGTCTTCCTGTAAACGTTGGGCGCTTTCGGCGTTTTTACCTTGTACTTTGCAGCCGCCCAAAACGTGCATCAACTGCATAGTAAGACCAAGATGACCCATCACAGGAATCCCGGATTCCACTAAGTGACGAATTAAACGCAGATTACCCGCGGCATTTTCCAATTTAACCGCATGTGCACCCGCTTGCATTAACGCTTGCGCCGCTTCAACATTTTTACTAAGAGATTTTCTATAACTGAGAAAGGGTAAATCGCTCACAATAAATTTATCGCCTGCCCCACGCGCCACCGCTGCCGTATGAAAAGACATCATCGTTAACGTAGCAGACAGTGTATCTTTAAAACCATGCATGGTCATGGCCACACTATCACCCACCAGCAAACAATCGACTGGGGTTGACGCTAAAATTCGTGCGCTAGTGTAATCGTAGCAAGTTAACATTACAATTTTTTCGCCACGTACTTTTTTGGCTTGGAAATCAAAAATATTCACAAAGAGCCTCACATAAAATGTTGGAGGGTTGATGGTAAGCTATGGACAGCTTGTGGACGCAAACCGGCGCATTGTGACGGTGACAGAGACAACCCAAAGGTAACGCTAAAAAGGCAACCCTTAGCCGGGCTAAAAACGGGGATCGTCATATATAAGAAAGGTACCTGTCTCATGATCAAGTCCTACAAGTGAATCATACACATAGCGTCTTCGCCCAATGGGTCGAATCGGGACCTAATTTAAAAGAAAAACACGCATTAAGCAACCCAAGTGATTCGACATTCGGGTAATGAGTCCTATCTCTGTGAATATACTGTGGATTCAAGCTAAAACAAGCACCTAAGTAGCTAAACCGCTAAAAACAACTACACTTTAGATGTGAGTACCAGATGGGGATAAACACCATATTTATGCCGACCAAAAAGTCTAAAAATAGTGAAAAAACAGCGAAGACACAAGCCACTGAAGGTGAGGATGCAGCGCAAATTATTAAAAAAAGAAAAAGAAAGAAAAGAAGTCCTGATGAAAAGTCTTACACAAAAAATCCAAAATCAAAAACAAGTAGTAAAACCGAGCCCCACACAGGTTTTTTTGGCCGTGCTGCCACTGAACAGTTCATCAAGGATGAGACGGGTACCGTCATAAAAGACACATCTGGCAACCCAGTACCCTTAAAGATTGCCATGCTGATCAACGAGAAAGATTATCGAGTGTTTGATTTGGCAGAACTGGATAAAGTGATATTTGACGAATGTAGTAAACACCCTGTCTTTAGACCAATCAGTGAAGTTATACAAACGAACCCAACCACCGGTTCACCACAAAAAGTGGTGACGCCTACTAAAAACACAGTTTTACATCGTACCAAAAGTTTTGGGGCCATTAACTTTTATAGCAATGACCCAACGTTAATACCGATTGAGGAATTAAAGGTAACCACTAGCGTTGATCCAGTTTTTTTTCAAACACCCATCTATCAGGCAGTCGTAATACCTACACAAGCCGAAAAATCGAGTAGTGTGGACATCACCCAAACATTATTGCGAAAAACGCGACGGGAGATTGCGGAAACCAGTGGGCGTGGTAAATCACAAAATACGGCCATGGCCCGGCCCGGCGTCAAAGCAACAGGGTCAGGTGCACCCAGTTACACGCAGAGTGCAAAAATTATGATGGGTACTGATACGGAATATGCGCATCACATCCCGTATATTGTGTTAGGCCCGGATGCACAAAAAGAAGAAAATTTATCTATCACGAGTGCCCACACGAACACCGACCAACTCATCACTTATGAATCGATGTTGAAGTATTTAGCCAAAGAGTATGCCAGCGACAAAATTGCTTTGCATGTTAAAAGTGAGCTCATTGATAAAACACAAATCAGTCGTAAGCTTTCAGTGACGCTAAAGACACCTCATCACAGCTACTCATTTGAGTTTGATCCCCAGAATGTGAATAAACCACACATCTTTCAACACCACTCATTTAAAATTTTAATGAAGAGCACCGTGCAACAAGCAAAAGAAAATAAAATGACAACGGAGGACCCACTCACACAGATAAAAACAGGTGCGCTAAAATTACGCCTATTTTATACCTACCAGCCGAGCGCTAACACACAGGAACCCCTTAAGACCCATGAGACACAACCAACGAGTGAAGCAGTGCTGCAGACAACGCAACCATCACCAGACACCAATGAGCCAGCGCCACTCACCACGCAACTATCACCAGACACCACTCAGACAGTCATGCCACCCATTGATGTAGAGAATGACGCGAACGAAACGCATACAGCAAAAAAGCCAAAACCTTAAATTGCCACTAACTTGGCTGCTGAATTAAATGGCGCCTCACGCTGAGATTCTGGGTCTGCAGCACGTCCAATACCAAAATAAGCAAAGTCGGCATCGCGTAACGTTTGTGGATCATACTGATTTCGACCATCAAAAATCACGTGTTGGCGCATCAATTTTTTCATGGCAGCGACATCCGGATAACAAAATGGCTTCCATTCAGTCACCAATACCAAAGCATCTGCTTCTTTCAACGCATCAAATTGATGCTCAGTCAACATGACTTTCGCTGTGCTCAACCATTCGTGTGGCAAACATTGCTGCGCCACTGGCATCGCCGCAGGATCATAGGCTTGAACCCGTGCGCCACGGCTAATCAATTCTTCAATCAGGACCAGCGAAGATGCCTCGCGCATATCATCAGTACCCGGCTTAAACGACAAACCCCATACACCGAAAATCAGGCCATCTAAACGCTCACCAAAATAACGGGTAATTTTCTCTGCCAATAATTTTTTCTGCTGCACATTGCGCTTTTCCACGGCATTCAGAATCAATGGCTCAATCCCATGCTTTTCGGCCATCTTCATCAAGGCGCGCACATCTTTGGGAAAACAAGAACCACCATAGCCACAACCAGGATTTAAAAATGCATTGCCAATACGTGAATCGGCGCCAATACCCATACGCACATTTTCTATATCCACACCCAATGCATCACAAAGGACAGCCATTTCATTCATAAAAGAAATACGCGTCGCCAACATCGCGTTCGCCGCATATTTGGTCATTTCCGCATCTTTCACATTCATAAAATAAAGACGTTCTGGATTGCGTAGAATAGGCAGATAAAGGTCTAACATAATTCGTTTGGCACGCGCGGAATTAAGACCCACGATCACGCGATCGGGCTGCATAAAATCTTCGATAGCAGCACCTTCGCGCAAAAATTCAGGGTTAGAAACCACATCAAAGTCTATATCTACTTGTCGTTCTCGTAATTGTGAGCGGATCACGCCTTGCACTTGATCTGCCATCCCAACGGGTACCGTGGATTTGTCGACAATGACGCTATAGTGGTTGAGGTGTGTGCCAATATCACGTGCGGCAGCTAACACATATTGAATATCAGCAGCGCCCGCCTCATCGCTGGGTGTCCCAACCGCAATAAAAATGACGTGCTGCTCAGCGGTGACGTCACTCAAAGCTTGCACAAATTGCAAACGACCTTCCGCCATATTGGAAGTAATTAACGCCTGCAAGCCTGGCTCATAGATAGGCATGATGCCTTGTTTGAGATTCGCGATTTTGGCACTATTTACATCCACACAGGTCACATGGTTGCCTAATTCGGCAAAACAAGCGCCTGTGACGAGTCCCACATAGCCTGCGCCCATCACGGTAATATTCATGCCTCATGCTCTCCTTGAAAAATGCTACTTCCGGGATGGCGATACTTGGTAAATTTCAACTTTATCACCACGTTTATTCTGAAATACTTGAATGGGCTTTAGCTTCATTGCCACAAGTACTGCGTGTGTTTTAGCTTCTTTGTGCTTTTGCGTGGCTATCGCCAAATAATCGTAATGTCGCCAACGGCCTTTCGCAATGGTATCAATAAAGCGATACTTCAATTCCGTCTCAAAAAGCGCTTGGCCGTAATGCCCAGAATAATACATGACTTGCTCGTCATTGGAGTAAAGGCGAGCATCACGGGGCACATGCGTGGCAAGCCATGCACCAGCATCACGAAGATACATTTTGGAATAACCGAAATCGACAATACCACCGATGGCCGCGACCATGACCAGCATCGTACTCACGCACAATAATGCGCGCTGCTGCCAGCTAGCACGCTGTCGGATCAAGTAATCTACGGCAAAGGGTACCCAAAGCATTAATATCAAGGATAGCGCGACCACATAGCGTCGCGATAAAAAGAGATGCTCTAGGAAGAAACCCAGCGTCACAAGCAGATTGATGGCAACATAACCATAAAGTGCCATCTTTGCTTGCCTGTCAAAGTGATCGCACTGCGACCACCACGCATAAGCCACCAAGAGTAAGTAGCCTAAGGACACACTGGTAAATAACAATACGATATACCATGAACATAAAACGAGGTTTAACACTAAACCGGCACGACTTAATGCATCGGCTGGGAGCACATATTGGATGAGGGCTGCTTTGGTTGTAGTGTAACGTTCAACCATCACTGTCACACCATAACCTAATTGCTGTACAAACTCTGGAATGCGCCCAAGTTTATCTAGCGATTGCTGTGGATGCAGCATGATCCAGCTGACGATGGCTAAGACACTGAGTGCCGTCAGGGTGTTCAATTGTAGATAAGCGCGTAGACGTTTGCCCAGGGTCATCTGACTGTCAAACCATACCACCAGCGGTGCCAGTAACAAAAAAACTGCGCCTTCAATACGAAAGAGTGTCGCAACAATCATGCTGATCGACCATGCAAGGGCCCAGCGCCAACGAGGATGGCGCAAATAATCGATGAGTAGCATTAAAGAAATAAGATAAAAAGCCCAGAAACCATGATCACGCGCAATGTAGACACGCACGGCGTTAAAATCATGCGCTAGCAGAATCACACCTGCCGCTAGCCACAGCACACGCGTGGACGCACCTAGCCGACTGACGATACGTAAAAAAACTGCGACAGAGATGAGCGTGAAGAAACAATTGAGGCTATAGGCGGCTGTCGTATAAACCATATGCGTGAGTGTGACTAAACCATGAATCAGGATGGCATAAAGTGGCCAATGGGCTTGTCCACATAATTGCATGCCCTCATGAACGCTCACGTCCATCGTTTGTGCACTCATGAGATAACACAAACCATCCGGGTTGATCACTTCTTCACGATAATCCATCCAAACGGATAAGCAGAAACTTATCAGCAGCGCCACCAGGTAAACACAGCGCTGCTGTTGATAAAACGGTAACGGCTGTGTTAAAGGATGTCTGGCCGATATTGAGCGAAGCGAATTCACTGTATAAATTTCTCCAACGAACGCTTGAAATCAACCGCCAGCTCCGCATGTTTCAATGCGTAAGCGACCGTCGCTTCTAGATAGCCTAATTTACTCCCACAATCATAACGGGTCCCATGAAACTGATAAGCATAAACAGGTTCCACAGCAAGCATAGTGGCAATGGCATCCGTCAATTGTAATTCGCCGCCTGAGCCATGCTTGATTTTCTCCAAATAGGTGAATATGGCTGGCGTTAAGATGTAACGCCCGACGACACCGAGATTGGAAGGTGCTAAAGCAGGTTCAGGTTTCTCCACAATGCCGCGCACTAAGGAAACGGTCTCATCCACATTATCGACAGCGACAATGCCGTATTTTTTGCTTTCAATCGGGCAAATGGTTTCGACGGCGACAATACTGGATTGTAACGACTCATACATGTCGATCATTTGCTTCAAGCATGGCTTACCGTCACCATCAATGAGGTCATCGGCCAATAACACCGCGAATGGCTCATTCATAATCCACTGCTTCGCGCACCAGACAGCATGCCCCAAGCCCAACGGCGATTTTTGCCGAATATAAGAGCATGAAACGCCATCAGGTAAGATGCCTTTGACGATGCTCAGTAATTCATGCTTGCCTTGCATCCCAAGCGTCGCCTCCAACTCAAAATTGGAGTCAAAGTGGTCCTCGATAGCACGTTTACTGCTACTCGTCACAAAAATTAATTCGGTGATACCAGCAGCCACTGCCTCTTCTACCGCGTACTGAATCAGCGGTTTATCGACAATGGGCAGCATTTCTTTGGGATTTGCTTTTGTTGCAGGTAAAAATCTCGTCCCTAGACCTGCGACTGGAAAAATTGCTTTGTTAATTTTCCGCATAAAGATTGGGCTTTTATCATCCAAGTAAAATATGGCAGAATGTTACCACACTGCGAGCTGCCGTCAAAATTTTTGACTTTTACAGTACAAAACGCTATGAGTGATGCTTGTCACCATTTACCATGTGACGGTTGGCACACGGGTAATGATAAATGAAGTGCGAATAGCACATTAGGATGAGTCTCTAGGATTAAAATAGGTGTGAATGCGAAAACATATTCTGATTTTAACGCATAATTATGCGACGCAGTTTATTGATATCAACAATCAATACACGCGACTGTTTGACCCAGCGTTGTACGACGTGACTGTCGCTTATTTGACAGGCACACCAGATACGCAAATACGTGAGCGCACGTTAGCCGAGCAAGTGATTTTCTTGGATCTTCCCAAAAAACACATTCGCGCTTTAAAGATCATGGCCATTAAAAAGCTGCTGGCCCATTGTCGAACGCACAGCTACGATCTCGTCATTTGCCACCGTTATAAACCTAGTTACATCATGATGTGGGTGGCGCAATTTTGTAAAATCCCGGCAATTATCTATGTAATGCATGAATTGAACACCATGACATCCTTTAGCCGGCGTCTGTTGGTCACCGGACTCATACGCAAAAATATGCTTTTTGCCGGTGTTTCCAAGGCTGTGTGCGACAATATGCGCCGCGATTTGTGGAGCTTACCGAAAACACGACTGGCAACCATTTACAACATGATCGATGTCGATTTAGCCATCCCACAATTTATGAGCCGCGATGAGGCACGCGCCGCCCTCAATCTAGCGTCACAGGACTTTGTTTTTGGTAATATTGCACGTTTATCCAAAAATAAAGACCATCACAATTTAATCAAAGCTTTTTCGTTGATTAAACCCTATTGCCCACATGCCAAACTGATCATTCTGGGCGATGGCGAATTAGAAATGGATTTAGCCACCTTAGTCGCGTCATATGGATTAACAGACAGTGTTAGCTTCACAGGTTTCGTCAAAGATGCTTTTCGCTATATGAAAGCCTTTGATTGTTTTGTTTTATCCTCAAGCCAAGAAGCGTTTGGCCGCGTACTCCTTGAAGCCATGATCGCAAAGCTCCCTATCATTGCCACGCGGGTGCATGGTATTCCGGAAGTATTAGGGGACGTGGGATCGCTCGTGAAAGCCCGGGATCCGCATCACTTTGCCGAGACCATGAAACATGTGTATATCATGTCTGATGAGGAACGCACCGACCAAGGTGAGCGCGCATTCGTGCGTTGTAGCACACATTTTTCCATTCCAAAATTTCATGAGCAATTTTGGCGGTTGCCTATTGTTCAAGCCATTAAGGGTTAGTTCATGAGAATCGCTTATACCACCACCACTGATGCTCGGGATGTACATAATTGGTCCGGCACGCCCTATCACATGTCCAAAGCCTTTGCAGCAGGTGGCGACTCAGTAGATTATGTAGGCCCACTTAAGCGCCAGCTCCCCCCTTTGTTTAAACTCAAGCAGTTTTGGCATAAGCACATCTCAGGACAACGGGAAAGCCCACGTTTTAATGTGGTCGCTGCCAAACATTATTCTGCGCAGGTGAATCAACAACTCGCGCACTTAAACGTCGATGCCGTGATATCGCCACTGATTAACCCCATCGCATATCTAGAATGTCAACAGCCGATTATATTATGGACTGATGCACTTTACGCGGCGCTGCTCGGCTATTATGCACCTTTTTCAGCGCATTCAGCGGCGACCGTCGCGCAAGGCAATCATCTTACCGCGGCATGCCTCAGTCGTTGTTCGCTCGCTATCTTTTCTTCGGAGTGGGCGGCCAATAGTGCATTGCAACTCTATGGCACCAGTCGTGAGAAAGTGAAAGTCGTCCCCTTCGGCGCAAATATCGAGAGTCACCCAACCTCATTGGAAATCAAAGATATCATTCAACGCCGCGCCCGCAATGTGATCAAACTCCTATTCCTCGCTAAAAGCTGGGAACGCAAAGGTGGCGATGTGGTGCTTCAAGTTGCGCAGGCACTACATGAAGCCGGACACGCCGTGGAACTCAGCATCGTCGGTTACCACCCACCGAAACTCGAACCCGTACCACCTTATGTGAGATTGCTCGGCTTTATTTCTAAAAACACCCCCGAGGGAAAAACCAAACTGCGACGCTTACTCGCAGAAACCCATTTTTTGTTTGTGCCATCACGCGCCGAAGCCTATGGTATTGTTTTTTGTGAAGCTAATGCGTTCGGCGTGCCTTGTCTCACCACCTATGTCGGTGGCATTGGTACCATCGTGAAAGACAACATCAACGGCATGACGTTTGGTTTAGATGCGTCCATCAGCAGTTATTGTGATTACATCGTCAACACCATGCAGGCACCAGCACGGTATGATGAATTAGCACACAGCGCCTATCAAGAATATGTCACCCGCTTGAATTGGGGTGTCGCCACGAATGAAGTCCGCCGGTTAATTAACGAAATACGTTAAGTTGTTTCGCAGGGCACCCCTCGAGACGGCATCCTTAAGGGATGCTTCCTCGGGGCGAACGAAAGAGATGTAGCCCGTGTGAAGCCATGGCCTTACCTACAAATAATATTCCAAACACTGTCATCCGCCAATAACACTGTCATCCCGGAATTTAGCGCAGCTTAGCGAGTGTAACGAGCTTAGGTGCGCTTAATGTCCGGGACCCATTTCTCATTACGATAAACAAAGGAACGTTAGCGATGGGTCCCCGCCTTCGCGGGGATGACAGTGTTTGGCCGGGATGACAGTGTTATTGGCGGATGACAGTGTTTGGCCGGGATGACAGAGTGGGAGTTACACCTAAGCTAGTTACACTCGCTAAGCTGCGCTAATTGCCGGCATGACAGACAGCGCTAAGACAGCACTTGTGGGTAAGGCCTTAACCCAACCGCGCCATCTGTCATGATATCAATCAGGCGCTAGCATTAACCATGACGATGCACCACTTCCGGTTGTAGGTCCTCCGCACCATTCTTCAGGTGGGTATACACTGTTTCTAATAAATCACTTAAAAACTGTTTGGTGGTTTTGCCCTTGGTTTCCAGCTCCTGCCACAAATCAAATAAGTGCTGCACCATAACTTTAGGATCATCGCAAGCAACAATACGTTTACATTTTTCTTTGACAATATCGGAATGTGTGCGTTGCTTCAATTGTGTAGGGACCCAATGCGTCGATAGTAAACTATGGATATAGCTATTTAACTCTTCAACAATCGTTGGCTTTATTTTTTGCAAATACCCGTGCTGTGCATCGTTTAAGCCATATTTTTCGATGTCGGCCACCATCGCGGGAAATTTAACACGCTGTGACGCGTGCTCATATTTCTTTAAAACAGATAGCGCAACACCGCTGGTAACCGGACATGGTTTCGCAAATAAGCCATGCGGACTGGATGGTAATGAAATCAAACTAAACGCTTTAAATGACTGACGATTCAATTGATTGAAGGCTTCAAGTTCTTGCTCTTCAAGTTCCACCATGACTTGAACGCGTTTGCCTGAGTGCTCAGCTTTGGGGGGTGTCTCTAACGGCGGCGTCACTTTTTCTTTAAGCGCAGTTAGCTTTTCTGACAATTGCGTTGCTGTATTTTCATGATACAAGCCCACATCGTACTTTGATACTAAGAAGTAATATTTAAAATTCACATCATTTGCATCATCGGTATTGGCTGGATAGGTGCCATTTTTATCCAGCAACACCTTCCCTTCTGCATCTTTAGCAAGTGGATAATAAGCATTCAGATAGATACCATGAAGCCACAGTTGCAATTCATGCCATGCTGTTTCCTCGGCATTTATCTGCACTTCTTTTACCATATGCGTTAACGCTAAATAGGGTTTACGCATGTATTCACCATTAAACAAATACAAACCGAGCTCTTTCATTAGACTAAATTTACCCGCATGTTGCCAGCGGTCTGCGGTTTGATAATAATTGAGTGCGAGTGAAATGAAAGCATGGTTTCGAAATAAACGGCCAAACAATTGTGCAGCATCTTTGCCTTGTCGCAATAAGTTCCCATAGGGACTCTGTTCACAAAATTGATCATACAAGTCACGCACTTTCTGATTCACCACGTGTACTGATAGGTCACTTAATAGTTCGGATTCTATATGCTTCTTCATTAGCACATCCAACTCATCTCCTAACATCGTTGCAATCACTTTGCTAATACTGATGGCAGTGGGATAACCATTCAATTGTTGTAAAGCTAATTCCATTGCTGTTTCATTGCGCTGCTTCAATTGCGTACAAATCGCGACAAGCACAGGCATCGTGACGACACTATGCAACTTAGCGATTTCGATAGAAGCCTCCTGATGGGTCAGCGATAGCATTTTTTTACGTAACACATCAATTTCTTGTGGTTGTGGTATTGTCGGCTTGGTCATAATGAAAATCCTATGTTAATCTGAATAGCAATTGCCCCAAAGCAATCACGGTAATATTTGTCATGCGCCTATCATAATTTTGCTTAAGTATGATCGTCAAAATTAAAAATGCGTTGCGTGCAGAAGTTATTGATGGCGCTTAGCACCTCAATAAGCATTCGGCCCCACAAATCCACGTAAAATTGTCAATAGAATGATTTTAAGATCAAAGGCTAATGACCAATTGTTAATATAATATAAGTCATATTCCACGCGTTTTTGCATTTTGCGTAATGTATCCGTTTCACCACGCCAGCCGTTGACTTGCGCCCAACCAGTGATGCCTGGCTTGACACGATGACGCTGCATATAAATAGGGACGGCATCTTTATACAATTCATTGTGCGCAAGCGCGTGCGGCCGTGGTCCCACGATTGACATCCGCCCTTGGAGCACATTGATAAACTGAGGCAACTCATCGAGACTCGTACATCGCAACCATTTACCAAAGCGCGTGATACGTTGATCATGCGCCGTCGCCTGGGTAATGATGCCTTGTGCTTCTTGATGCACAACCATTGTACGGAATTTATAGACTTTGATCACACGACCATCCCATCCCAAGCGTTGTTGTTTGAATAGAATGGGACCTTTGGAAGTCAATTTGACACCTATCGCAATCAGTAGTAACACCGGACCAATCAACAATAAGATCAACATGGCGATGACACGATCTTCAATCGCTTTTAACATGCGATTCACACCCGTCATTGGTGTAGAGCGCATATTGATCACCGGTAATCCAGCAAGATCCGTAATCGAATGATTCAATAAATCTAAGCCAAAAATATCTAAAACGAAGCGCGTGTTAATCGTATGGTGACGTAATTCATAGAGAATTTTTTTGACACGCGCCTCAGCACGTAAAGGTAAGGTGAGCCAAATCTCGTCGACACCCTGTTCGCTTAAAAATTCGCCCAAATTTTCTGGTGTCGCTTGTACCGGCACCCCGGCGATGACTTGCGGTTTATTCGCCGCGTCGTCGTCTAAGAACATCGCAATTTGAAACCCAGTCCATAAAGCTTGCTGCACCGAAGCAGCGACTTTCACCCCGAGTTCGCCAGCACCAATGATCGCGACACGTCGCTCGTTTAAGCCATGTGTGCGCATGAAACGCAAAAAAAGCAGTACGCTCAGGCGACAAAAGATGAGCAAACACAGTGAGAGTACAATCCATAGCATAAACCAGGTTCGAGAAAAATCTCCGCCTAGTTTTGTCAAAAATGCCATGCCGGCTAACACAAATCCCATGATAAAGACTGCCTGCATGAGAATCATGATGTGCTTGATAAAACCCACCCCACGCTGAGACGTGTATAAATTAAGCGATGAAAAGACGATCGGCACCACTAATATGGCGATGACGAGCGCATACAAATAGATAGGCGGCAGTTGACAATCACCAAAACGAATCAGATAAGCAACTAGGGCAGCCACAAAAACGGTGAGCATATCCATTAAACGCATGAGTAATGATAATGCTCGTGAATATTCTTTTAACAAGCCTTTGGGATACATATGAGCTCAACTTTAGACAAAACTTTCCTATTCTATACCGTATACAGTGTAAGATGCGATCCCTGTTATCGCGAACAGCGTTCACCTTCTCTCGTCATCGCGAACTGAGGTATCCCCACGAATTAAGTTCTAGCTCGCAAAAATTTAAACCGTTCGCCCTTGATGCGGCGCTTGCGCCGTCTCGAGGGGTGCCCACCCTACATTTAGCAACCGCGTGTTTTGGTCATATGTTATTACATTGTGTGGCGATCCAAGCTTACATGATGCGGTATGACTAAAAGTTGTTTTGCCGCTTGCGATCATGCTATCCTCGCGTGCTCATTGAATAATTGGCATGGAGACACATTGTAACCCCTATGTCTAGAGAAGCAGAATTCGCGTTAAACGCCCCCACGACGACACAAGATGCCACCACCTATGTAGATGACATTCCTGTGATCAGTGCATCACAACTCGCACTCAATGATATCGCTGATGGATTTAAAAAATGGCGGCTCTGTCTCATGCTCGCTTACCACGATATCAAACTGCGTTACAGACGCTCCGTGTTAGGGCCTTTCTGGATTACCCTCAGCATGGCGATTACGGTATATTCGATGGGTTATCTTTATGGGCACTTATTCCACATAGAGCTACAAACCTATTACCCCTACCTGGTCACCAGTATGTTGATCTGGACGTTGATTTCCACGTTGCTGAATGAGCTCACTGATGTCTTTATGAGTTATGAGGGGCTGATCAAAGAAATCAAACTCCCATACACGCTCTACTTACACCGTGTCATTGCACGCAATTTCATCATTTTTTTACATAATATGCTGGTGCTCATCCCAATTTATATCATCTTCCATCACACCACGCACATCAACTTGAATAGTATCCTTGCCCTCCCTGGATTGGCTGTGCTTTATTTCAACGCGCTGACCTATGGCACCGTGCTAGCGATTATCGGTTCTCGCTTTAGAGATGTTTCTCAAATCATCAAAAGCTTGGTACAGGTCATATTCTTCCTCACCCCAGTGATGTGGAGTCCGATGATTATTAATGAGTCGAAGCGTTATCTCGTCAACTTCAATCCTTTTTATTCTTTCTTAGAGTTAGTACGTGCACCGTTATTAGGCACCTATCCAACGATGTTAAATATCAGCGTATGTGCCGGGATCACTGTGATTGGACTGCTATTGTCCTTCAAAATGTTTGTCCCTTATCGATCACGAATTGTTTATTGGGTGTAGGATTACGCATGGCTAGCATCGAATTAAGAAAAGTGTCAGTCGAGTTCCCAGTCTATAATGTCAACTCGCGCTCATTCAAAAATAAATTTTTGCGACTGGCGACGGGTGGCGCTGTGGTAGAAGATGCCAATCAGCGCATGGTAGTCAATGCACTACGTGACATTAGTTTATCGTTACGAGACGGTGACCGTGTCGGCTTGATTGGTCACAATGGTTCCGGCAAAAGTACTATCTTGCGTTTACTGTCGCGCATTTATGAACCCACGCAAGGTGCCATGCATATAGAAGGACAAATTTCACCGTTACTCAATATCATGCATGGCATCGAAACCGAGCTAACCGGTATTGAAAACATTTCCGTTCGTGGCACCATTCTTGGCTTATCTAAACAACAAATCAAAGAGCGAATCGATGAAATTGCTGAGTTTAGTGGGTTGGGTGATTATTTACACATGCCCTTACGCACGTATTCTTCCGGCATGATGGTACGTTTGGCATTTGCCATCTCTACCAGCATCAAACCCGATATTTTACTGATCGATGAAGTGTTTGGCGCCGGTGATACCGATTTCATGGAAAAAGCACGACAACGGATGGTGACGTTGTTACAGCAATCAAGCATTGTTGTGCTAGCGACCCACTCGGATGCCTTAATCAATGAATTTTGTAACAAAGCACTGTTATTAGAAGGTGGCAGAATCAAATATTTTGGTGATGTCAAAAGTGCCTTAGCGGCTTACCACGCACCTGCTTGAATCATAGCTTACCTATTGCGCCGTAAAGCTTCAGCATGTATGCCGGCGCTAAGTAGGGTGTGGGCACGCTGCCAAACCCGTTCGCCCCGAGGAAGCGTCCTTGATGCGGCACGTAGTGTCGTCTCGAAGGGCGCTGTCTCGAGGGGTGCCTACCCTAGACAAACCAATCAGTACAGAGACCAGCAGACGTCTCTCATGCAAAACGAAAATTCATGAAGGGTTGGACGACAGCTGACACAACATGAGGACCAACCTCATCGCCCTACATTCAATGATGGTGGAACTTGATTAAATTATAATCATCTTGGCGCTCACGAAGAATAACACCATAAAATATGCGCATTTTGTCACCCGAAGTGAGTGTAAAAATATAAATTAATGTTAAACTTCGTGCATTAGTTGCAGGTTCGTGCAATCAAAAGTTTTGACAGCATGTCCCTATAATTAAGCGTTGTTTTTCAAAAGGTCAAATCACTGAGAACAAGTAACGCCCCGATCCAACCTGTCTCTACAGTCGACCTTAGTCAATATGTATGGAAACTAAAAGAGGTAGCAACAATGAACAAAGATTTTCTTTTCACTTCTGAATCAGTATCTGAAGGTCATCCAGACAAAATTGCTGACCAAATCTCCGATGCCGTCTTAGATGCCATGTTGAGTCAAGACAAAAATGCACGCGTCGCCTGTGAAACACTGGTCAAAACGGGTGTTGTACTCGTCGGTGGTGAAGTGACCACCAGTGCATGGGTGGATATCGAGCAATTAGCACGAAATGTTGTACGTGATATTGGCTATGACAGTTCAGAAATGGGTTTTGACTGGGAGTCATGCGCCGTTATGTCTGCGATCGGCAAGCAATCACCGGATATCGCGCAAGGGGTGGATCGCACCATGCCCGCTGAACAAGGCGCAGGCGATCAAGGCATCATGTTTGGTTATGCGAGCAATGAAACACCAGCTTTCATGCCAGCACCCATCTTTTACGCACATCGCCTGATGCAGCGTCAAGCAGAACTACGTAAATCTAAAGTATTACCTTGGATGCGTCCGGATGCAAAAAGTCAGGTGACATTTCGTTATGTGAATGGCAAACCCGTCGGTGTGCAAGCGGTAGTCTTGTCCACTCAACACCATCCTGATATTGCGCATGCGCAATTGGTAGAAGCCGTCATTGAAGAAATCATCAAGCCTGTATTTCCAAGCGAATGGCTCACGGATAGCACTAAATATTTTGTGAATCCTACCGGGCGTTTCGTCATTGGTGGCCCACTAGGAGATTGCGGTCTGACGGGTCGCAAAATCATTGTCGATACCTATGGCGGTATGGCGCGTCATGGTGGTGGCTGCTTCTCCGGTAAGGATCCATCTAAAGTCGATCGCTCTGCTGCTTATGCTTGTCGTTATGTCGCAAAAAACTTGGTTGCTGCTGGCGTTGCTGATCGTTTAGAAATTCAAGTCTCTTATGCGATCGGTGTGGCTGAACCTATTTCCATTCATGTGGAAACATTCGGCACGGGCCACATTCCTGATGATGACATCATCACTTTAATTCGTGAACACTTCGATCTACGACCCTACGGCATTGTCCAAATGTTAGATCTACTCAAACCGATCTACAGACAAACGGCCGCTTATGGACATTTTGGCCGCGACGACTTAAATGTCAGTTGGGAAAAAACCGACAAGGCAGTTATGCTACAATCTATCGCTAATACACATTTGCGTGTTGCCGCTAACTCATAAGGAAATCATTCATGCAATCATCATCCATTAAAGCATTAAACGCTGATTATAAAGTCGCTGATATTAACCTCGCAGATTGGGGTCGCAAAGAAATTCAAATTGCGGAAACAGAAATGCCTGGTCTGATGGCACTACGCGAGATGTATAAGGGTAAGACCCCACTCAAAGGTGCACGCATTGCTGGCTGTCTGCACATGACCATACAAACCGCCGTACTCATTGAAACCTTAGTTGAGTTGGGCGCTGAAGTCCGCTGGTCCTCCTGCAATATTTTTTCTACGCAAGATCATGCTGCAGCCGCCATTGCCAAAGCTGGCATTCCCGTCTTTGCTTGGAAAGGTGAAAGCGAAGTGGAATATTGGTGGTGTGTTGAGCAAACCATCGCTGGTCCCGATAGCTGGCATCCGAATATGATTCTGGATGACGGTGGTGACTTAACCCAAATCATGCATGAAAAATATCCGCAGCTACTTACCGAGGTCAAAGGAATCACCGAAGAAACCACGACTGGCGTACATCGTTTATATGAAATGCATAAACACGGCCAATTGAAAGTCCCTGCTATGAACGTCAATGATTCGGTCACCAAATCAAAATTTGATAATTTATATGGTTGCCGTGAATCACTGATCGATGGCATCAAACGCGCGACAGATGTCATGATCGCCGGTAAAATCGCTGTGATTTGCGGTTATGGTGATGTGGGCAAAGGTTGTGCGCAATCCTTGCGTGCCCTAGGCGCCATCGTCATGGTGACAGAGATTGATCCAATCTGTGCATTGCAAGCGGCAATGGAAGGCTACCAAGTGGTCACGATGGATGAGGCAGCAGCCATCGGCAACATCTTTGTGACAGCCACCGGTAATTTGAATGTGATCACCCACGATCATATGTTGCAAATGAAAAACGAAGCCATCGTATGCAATATTGGTCACTTCGATTCTGAAATTGATATTCAGTCTTTGCGACAATATACATGGGAAAACATCAAGCCACAGGTAGATCATGTGATCTTCCCTAATGGTAAACGTATCATCGTGCTTGCTGAAGGTCGTTTGGTCAATTTAGGTTGCGCGACAGGCCACCCGAGCTTCGTCATGTCTAACTCTTTCACCAATCAAGTCATTGCACAAATTGAATTGTGGCAACATGCGAATGAATATCCTATTGGTGTTTACATCTTGCCAAAGAAATTAGATGAGATGGTCGCACGGTTGCACTTACATCATGTGGGCGTGAGCTTAACCACTCTTACTGCTGAACAAGCCAACTATTTAAATGTTGCTGTCGACGGCCCTTACAAGCCGGATTACTATCGTTATTAAGCGGTAGTCATCATCCAGTGATGAAAATGGAATCCCGAGTGCTGCTGCACTCGGGATTTTTTTTGGGGAATATCTATTGCATGCAACCTATCAGTATCTATAGTGATACACGAGTGCTTCGCAAAGTTAGGGTGTATCTTTTGTAGCAGCCAACTTCGCATTCACATTTTCAATTGTAGCAGGCGCAGCGATAGGCATTTTAAAGCGTGGTGCATTCTCAGCAAAATTGAGCCCATCAAAAGAAACGGCACGCAATGACATATTTTCATAGGTGCGATAGTAAAGAATCTTGTGCGTTAAGTCTTTAAACACCACCCACTGTGTTAATTCAGACGATACCTTACCATGATCCATGGCTCGCGACAGTCCCAACGGAATATCCACATTATTGATGAGATGTTCCGCCAAGTTTAATACACCCGCCGCATTGATCGCCGGATACGCCGTATTGGCCATCACGGACATTTTGACAAATCGCGATGGTGGACTGACATCACCAGGTAAACCCATCATACCTGATCCTTGACCCGTTGCCGCGAAGCTCAAGCCATTAGCAATCACAGGTTTGGGATTGAATGGTGACAGATTGACAAAATTACGCAGGTTTGTCACATGCCAATCATAGAGCGGTGCATTGGTCATCACACCGATATTGTCATAGATGATCATGTTACCTTTAACAAATTCTACAACGATCCCTTTGCCACTTGCGTCAAATATAGAGGCATGCAATGGAAATACCATATTACCTAAACCCGGCAAAAATGTTTGATAAACATAAATGTCGCTCAGTGCGTGTCGAACTTCATCGACTGTTTTAAAATTACTAAGTATCCAATCGCCTAATTGAATGTACGGTAACGATTGTGATGCTTTACCCGTAGGAATTGTTTGGTATTGCGTTTCACCGGGTAAATATAAATATTCGAAGGACAGACCGACTTCATTCATCCCATCGATCGCAACATCATGGTTCAACCCATCTAAAAAAACATAGCCATACTTCGCCGTCCAAGCTATCCCTGGCTTGTTATCGGGCGTTGTGGTCGTAAACTTTCTACCGCGGTTGGAATTACGTAAATTTGATTTTAAATCTAAAGCAAATTCCATACTGCGCGTGATGAGTACGGTGCCATCTTTGGCAGTTAATTTGAAGTCGGTACAAGCCAACGTAGCGACTGGCATGGCAATTGATGCTAATAAAACGCTTAACATGGTCGTTTTGAATAATGTCACTGCCTCACCTCCCTGGTTGTTAGTGTCATGCTTCTGATACAACGAATGCCTAGCCATTCCTGGCATACAACCATCTTAGGGGATTAGCGATCACTGTCAAGCCAACCTGACTGAATGCACCGATAAGCATGCAACTGCACAACACGCTTAGATCACAACCGTGCGTATTAAGAAAACCCTAAGAATTTTTCACCTCATTAAGGAAACCTTAATAATATTTCCTTAATTTTCACTTAGAATCGCACCACTCACTTTCATACCTATAAAAAGAATAAAAAAAATACGATTATGAAAAATATTCTCCGGCGCCAACCTAAATTAAAACAACTTGTTGATTTTACACTAAATCATTTACCCGCACCCACTCAGGTAGCCTGGGGAAAACAAGAAATCACTTCCTCGCGAACAAGTCCTATGTTCAAAGGTAAATTTAGATACAGCCTCAATCGTGAGCAAGCTGCAACCACGATCCAACGCGCTTGGCGCCGCAAAGCATTGGTCAATGCGTTGGATAACGACCCCTATGCCACTTACCTTTCCCTGGTTGATGGATTAGACAAACCCATCTCAGCATTAATGTTTGGCCGCCGCATTGCCGAACTAGACAAAGTGAGTCCCGACTATATTCATAATCCTTTTGCTCATCAAGTAGCTTCCTACCATCGTCTCGATGATTTAGCCGGCCCGATGATAAAACACTTACTAGATAGATTTGGTGTGAACAAAGCCACGCGTCAAAAAAATTATTATGTCCCGCTCGTAAAATTACAAAATACACCGCTAGATACTGTGATCAAAAACATCTATCCAAGTGACATGCAACCACCAACAATTCTAGCCGATGACAACCACTCGATTGTCTTACTACAAGTATCAAAATCAGAATCTCTCGAATCATTTTGCGAATTGTTGTCATATGTCAGCGTGCATGGGTTGCTCGCATCCCCCTGGGAGCTTGCATTGAACTCACTCAATATGGATATGAAAGCACGCTTACCCAATACAACGCGATCTCTAGCTAAACATCTACCGAACTCACTGACCGAGCTATTAACAAGTGATCTATTCAAACAACTAAAAACAATCGCACATGACACCAGCTACCCGACACACCATTTAGCTAAATGCCTCATGCGGCTATTGAAAGGCTTACCTGAGACTGAAGATGAAAGCATCCAACGTATTGCGACATTATTAGATGCGACCAATACAATCTATGCTAATAACTACAGCAAATATGCTTTTTGCGTGTATACCATTACTCATGAAATTTCAATCATTCTGTTACAGCAGCACAGTAACAAGTTTGCCGATATATCATTCACTGAATTTACGAATGAATGTAAACAAACATTTTTGAGTGCCTATGGACTACAACTCTCAGATCTGAATCATTCTGAATACATTGCCATACCTGCCACTTGTGGTAGCAATGCTTATGTGACCGCACTTGATATTGCCCGCAAGATGAAAACACCAACTGGTAACCCACCACAGATGAAGTATTGTAATCCTTTATACTTTGAATTTGAAAAAATTACAGACTCAGTGACTTCCTACAAATCAGCAGATATCTTTATCATATCGGCTGGGCCTATGGTCACCTTAGATGGCTTAACACCCGGTATTGACATCAATCAATTTGTCAAACGTCATATCATTGACGCACAAGTTTCTAAGCCCATCACACTTGTTGTTGATACCACGACTACCTTATACAAAAATTTAGCGCTGACAACCGAAGTAAAAAATCTCGTTAAAACAGGCCAACTTTCTATTATTCTCTTTGAAAGCAATCAAAAATTTGGCCTACTACATACCGATCAAGCGCAGTATGGCCGTGTGTTCGGGATATATGGGGCTCAGCACTACCCACATACGTTGATGAAACAATGCCACCAAAACGCTACACTCGATTTTCAAGATCATCTGGATATGCGTATCGGCGCCTACATCAGTACCCAATGTCGTGATTTGTTGGAAGACATTAAACAAGCGCATTTTCACAATGGTGCATTGTTTCAAGATATGCTACATCAATGCAACAACATTCTTCCCAGCATCATGCCGCATGATGCCATGCAACTGAACCAAAATGAACATTATTTCATCGCAGCGCCTCAAGAAACATTAAGATTGCCTGCACTGTCAGTATTCTCTTACCGTGGAAGCTTCGGGCATTTTGCTACTACCACGTCAACTGTCGGTGAACATTTGCGTATTAGCCCGCACGCCTCAGACCGCATCGATGGTCTCATCGACGTATTACAACTTTCATTGGCTAAAGAACACAGCCCTATGGATTTAGTACTTGTCTATGTTGGCAATGCTAATGCATTCGCACCATTATCATTAGCCGAGCAAATGGTCACTATCGCCATCGCCAATGTCATTTGTAAAAATTTCAATCCCAAAGATGTCACATCACCTGAGTCACTGCTAAAATTGTACGCTGCTTTAGCCACTACAGACCAACAATGTCGCGCATTAAATGGTAGAGATTGCGTTACTGTCATTCATCGATTCCAACAACTCGCTCGAGAAGCCTTATCAGTGAAGTTCACGCCAGAAAATTCGCATGACTTTTTTCAAGCCATGAAGATCCTATACCGCCAAGGGATACAACTCGACCAAGATCTTATTGACATCTGCGCAAAAAATTACAAGTTGTGCAAGGCTATCGGACAATATCGTGATGTCACCATTTGCAAAACATTTATCATGATCTTATCTGAGTCGCCCGAACTTGTCACAAAGGCCATTTGTACCCCTAAAAGTGATACAGCCACCCTAAACGGTATCAGGGATGGTTTCAATCTGTCACCGCAAGAAATGAAACGTCGCGAATTCGCGGCCATCTCTAAACGCATAGGATTGCTCCCTGCCGCCTCATTGCCAACGATGACGAAGTGTGTTCTTAATGGCACATTGCCACAACAACTGACGATGCTCATCAAACGGCTGGACCGCAATACACTAGAAAAACGCCCGCAACATAGCTGGCTTTACCAGGTGGGCATCAAAAATTCGTATTTGTCGGCATGCAGGACCTCTGTTGCTGAACGGCTCATCTCGCAACTACAAAACCTCTTGACTCAATATCAAGAAACACAACAGGTTAAACCTCAGCCTGAATGCTTATATCTATTAGAGTTGCAAGCCCTACATTTACTTAAAAAAGCCAAGGAAGCCAATGACACAGCATTCGCCTTATTTGCACGACCGGGTTTTGATAAAATCGGTAGCCTTAATCACTTGTTGACTCAAGAGATGGAGAGCATTGGTGCGTTTAGGCAATCACGCAACATGCCACGTGCTAGTCTTGACTGAACAGCTTAGCATGGCTCGTCTATATTAAGGTGCTGACCAGGTTGCATCTAGGGTAAGGAGTGGTATCATGCGCTCACCACCCATCGATACGATGCAACCTATCAGATTAAGGATGTTCCAGCATGATGAGACATTCGCAATATGGCACGATTGCCCTTGTCATCCCTATTTATAATGCCGCTGCTGACATACCCCTCTTGATGCCTGCCATCATGCAGCAGAGCATCACACCTGATCATATCCTGGTGATTGATTCGAGTTCCACCGACAATTCTCAAGCGTTGCTACAAGCTTACCCTGTCATCCTTCACACCATTCACCAACGTGATTTCGACCATGGTGGCACGCGTCAGCTTGCGACGCATTTAGTTGAGGCGGATATCTACATTTTCCTCACGCAAGATGCCATACCCGCGGATGCTTATGCGTTTCAACATTTACTAGATATGTTGACACTCAGCCCAGACATTGCTTGTGCTTATGGACGACAATTACCTAAAAAAGATGCCACACCGATCAGCGCGCATGCACGATTATTTAACTATCCTGAACGCACGCAGGTACGCAGCTACAAAGATCGCACCACCTATGGCGTGAAAACCTATTTCAATTCTGACAGTTTTGCCGCATACAAAAAGCAACCCTTGTTTGCCGTCGGTAACTTTCCCAAACATCTGATCACCGGCGAAGATGCCTACATTGCCGCACGGTTACTGCGCCAAGACTATCGCATCGTGTACGCAGCTGATGCCACTGTCTATCATTCGCACAATTTATCTTTGCTTGAAGAATTTCATCGATATTTTTCTATTGGTGTCTTCCACGGACGAGAACGTTGGCTATTAAATTCGTTTCGTAGCGCCACAGGCGAAGGGATTCGTTATGTCAAATCCGAATGGCATTACTTAATCTCAAACCGAAAATTTCACTGGCTGCCACGCGCCATCGCTTCTACCTTCATCAAGTATGTTGCTTACCAATTAGGCTTGCATGAGAAATACATTCCGCTGATGATCAAAAAACGTATAGGTGTTAACAAATCTTATTGGTTAAGAGCACTCATGGTGCCATCATGAGTTTTAACGAAAGCCCGGCATTGATTCTCATGAGCACCTATCAAGGTGCCGCCTATTTAGCTGCGCAGCTCGATAGTATTCGTCACCAACATTATCAGCACTGGCATCTGATCATTCGAGATGATGGCTCAACAGATGACACCAACGCTATCATTGAACATTATTGTCAACTGGATTCACGTATCACATGTGATCGCAGCATTTCTGACAACCTGGGTGCAGCACAAAGTTTTGCGGCGCTCATGCAAGTGGCGCTGACACGAAAGGAACAGATCATCTGTTTCTGCGATCAAGACGATGTCTGGCTTCCCAATAAACTTCAAGCCCAAGTAACAACCATGCTCTCTATGCAACAGCGATACGGTCACAATGTGCCATTATTGGTGCACAGTGATCTATGCGTGGTGAATGAACAATTACAAGTCATCGCACCCTCTTATCTTGCGTATGAAGGGATAAAACGTAATGTGACATCCCCACTCAATACACTACTCATCAACAATTTTGTGACGGGTTGCACGATAGCCATGAATAGGCAACTATTAGAAATAGCCACACCCATGCCACAAGAGGTCTTTATGCATGATTGGTGGTGCGCCTTATGTGCAGCGACTCAAGGTATCATCGGATTCATCAAAGAACCTGTCATTTTATATAGACAGCATCGACACAACACCATTGGCAGTCAAGGCGTCTATTCTAAGTTCAAGGAATTACGACAATTAAAAGCAGCGCTTGCCAAACGCCATAAAAATTTACGCCTATGTTTCAAACAAGCATCCCACTTAGTACAGCGTATAGATGATGCTCATCATAGCCATGCTTTCATTACCAGATTTCAATCACTGCCACAATTACCGGTATGGCGTCGTTATCTACACGCTTTAAAGCTGCCATTGCAACCCTCGGGATGGCTGCGCACCTTGATGTTTTGGACATTGCTGGGCACATTGGTTAACAAACCCACTAAGATTCGCTGACCAGCATCATTATTTTCCAACCATTGCGTACTCGCGAATCACATGCGTCAACATAATCGCACAAGCCAAGAGTGCTAAAGCGAGAGCCAAGGGAAAGTAGAACACATCAGCAGTCACATCCATGGGTTTCAACAACCAAATAAATGCAAAATCAAGCAACATGTAGGGACCAAGTGTTAGTGGCCTTGCTTGCTCAAAAAGACGATTGTCATACAATGCTACCAAAAAGGCTGCGCCAAGCACAGCCATGTGCCTGAAACAAAGTGCTGGCCAGATCGTATAAATGAACACCCAATTCCATATGACATAACCAATCACCCAAATCATGGGGGTATTCCACAGCAAACTTCGGTATGGCGTGGTGGTATCAACGTGTATTTGCTTGGGCATGGGTAAAGTGAGAATCAAACATAAACCAGTGATGCTATTGATATAGTTTACTGTATTGGCATGCACCAGCGATTGCATCACTGCTTCAGAAATATTTATAGTCACCAACACCCATGCCACCCATAATGCCCAAGACTTTTGTCCTAAAGCCGTGTAGCGAATGGTCTGCAGCCAACAAATACCAATCGCGACTGAAAACACTTTCACCCAGACAAAGTAATCATTTTGTTGAGCACGCGCCAAGGGAATGAGAGCAAACGGCGCAATAATGAAGATGAGCCAAGTAATCTTAGGATAACGAAAAAGAACTTGATAAGTCAGCGATAAAAAAATTAAAAATGCGAATGTATACAAGAAAACGTGCATCTTGATCCCTCAATGATGTTGACGTTAAAAATGCTCAGTGGATAACAATGCACTATGTCTACGTAAAAAATCAAGCGAAATTCTTGATGCCGCACCATAGCTATAATGTTGGGGTTGCATGAGTGCAAGATAACGCTGATGCAAGCACTCATCCTCCTGAGAAACTGACATTATACCCTCTAATCGTGCAAACATTTCCAAGGTAATAGCCAAAATCTCATCAGCCGTATTCTCAATGGGGACTAACTGATGATCCACATACAAACTGGCCGCACGAAATTCAGCAACTGGCGATGACATGATTTCTGGAAAGGAAAGCATTCTCCCCAAAGGTTGAGAAAATAATAATTTAGGCATCGAGATATCTTGTGCGAGGAAACCAAGTGTTGGTATCGGTATCATGTTTGCCAGCGCTGATGGTACGCCAAATATCGAACCAACAATAAACAATCCTGAAGTGTTACCAACAATAAAGCGTGCCCGTGCACATAGGAAGATATCCAATCGATCACAACGAGCCGGATGATGCGCATAGTCAATGACCTGCTTCATGGGCTTTAATGGCACCATGGTAGGATCACCCAAACGCACAACATAGCCTCCTCGTGCTGTGATCGCTTCGATCGCAGGTAACAAATTGTCGATATTGCCATTGCGATGCGAGTGTAAAGCTTCATCTATAGGAGAAAATCCGCCTTCACGCACATGTATTGCTACAAACCAAGCGTCCTCTGGTATCCCTAAGTTTTGTAATTGTTGATCACCCCATTCGCGATCATCTGCCGTTAACGACAAAATAGGTGAACGATCACCCCACTGCGCATTCACTTGATAAGCAAATTGTGAACCCTTATTGCTATTAATAAAATAGGCAACATCATAACGTGTCCATGGCCAATACGTCAGTGCTTGCCATAGGAAGCAAGCCCACGGCCTTTGAACAATCTTGAAATGCTTTTCCCAATACGACAACAAATGTTGATTAGCGACACGGTGCGCTGGTGCTAAGATAATCCAACGTTGTGGTTGAATGAGTCCTAGTTGTTGCGCTTTGAGCAAGGTATCAGGTTCAATCGCCAAGTGACCGATGCGATCGGTAAAAATCATCAGGCGTCTATAGCCACAGGCACAAACGATAAAACTGAGTGGCAGGAATACAATGCTCAAGCTCCATAAGCTCATTTTTTTAAAAACGCGCTGTAACAAACCCAGCACGCCAAAGCCCTTAATACGTTGCCACTGTATTTGACCATGCGCCACGAGGTGACGCGTTGCTGTCGTGGATAATATCGATCGCATCAAGCTAGTCTTACTCCGCAGTTAGATTTCTCGACGCAACCATGCGCTTGGCCAGTGGGTTATATTCTGGTTCAACTCACTTTCATTGAAAGGCCATGATGGCTGTTCCAAAGTAAAATTGCTATGCAGCGTCGCAAATTCACGAGCGGCAGCCGCAGGATTATCATGACGCCAATGTGGGGCACCCCGAGGCACATCATCTAAAAACTCCATACTGCCATCCGTTGCGACAATGTAGGATCCGACAGTAACGAAGGGTGAATAGGCCACCAACTCTCGTGAGACATGTTCTTTTGTATGATTTGAGTCTAGAATCACCAACACGGTATCCGTCGGCTTTATCTGATTGGCAACTTGCGCGACTATCTCTGGAGCGACGGAGTTACCCTCAATCAGCGTGATGTAAGGACTTAAATCATGCGATTCAATCGCTTGACGATTATGCGCACGAATTTCAATATCCACGCCAATGACACGTCCTTTACCCATGGCTTTACATAAGCTCGCATATAAAATTAATGAACCACCGTGGGCAACACCCGTTTCAATAATCACATCAGGTTTGACGCGATAAATCACTTCCTGCATACGTAGAATGTCTTCAGGGAGCTGTATAATGGGTGTGCCTAACCAAGAAAATGTGTAAGGATATTTTTGATTCCAACCCACCTTAAGCCAGGCATGTGACAAAGCTTCAAATGCTTCTTTTGAGTACAATGTATAAGCGCGCTCTTCATTATTTTGCACCACTCGCATCGTTGCATCCGAAAAATCGATTTCCATCTTCATAGCAGATAACCCTTCATAATAACGCATGATGTTCCACTCGTGATGAGCGGCGTAAATAATCTAATCTAAAGTGCTGATGATGTCACGACGACTCTTTTTAGATTTGTGCATGATTATGCATCAGCAGCAGTCATCAGCGCATTCGCTGGAGACGAGTCAACGGCATCTCTTGCTCGCCACCAACTGATTGTGCGCAATAAACCCTCATCGAGTGATAATTGCGGCGACCAATTCAGCGTCGTTTTTAAGCGCGTGACATTTGCAACAATTTTTGCCGGTGAATAAGTCGGCTCTGCAATTGCACCAAACTTTAAGAGCTCAGGCCTTTTTAAAATAGTGCCAATGCGCATCACTACGTCACGTATAGCAACTGACGACCCGGAGGCCACATTCACAGGTCCGGTCATTTCAGCGTCTAAGAGTTGCGCCAATACTTGACCCATATCATAAACATGCAAGTAATCCCTCAGTTGATGACCATGCGTACAATGCGCGGGTTTATCATTCAGTAAGCAGTTAATCACATAGGGAATAAGACGCTGCGGCGCTTCATACTCACCATAGGGGCAAAATATTCTTGCCCATGCAAAGGTGAATTGTTCATGAGCGGCAAGCGCTGCTAAACATTCATATGTCGCTTTCTTTAACTTCCCATATAAACTCGTTGGATATTCCGCCGTGACACCTTCTTCACAAATCCCCTCTCGCCAATCATATTCTGCACACGTTCCTAACCCTAGCACACGTATGCCACCACAACGTTGGAACGTTTCTACGAGTGAAATCGATGCACGCAGCCAGTAGACATTATCCACAGCATCCCAAAATTTACCATTTTGTGTATACCAGGCGGCATGAATCAAATGGGTTGGGCGTATTTGAGACATCAACGCATCATGTGTTTCACAATTTAGGAGATTCGCTTGATGACAATAAACATGCTGACCAGGTGATTGGGTTGGACGCGAGGAAACAATATGCACCTCAAAATCACGCGCCAGTAATGGCGCTATCACTTGACGCCCAATGAATCCTGCACCACCTGTTACTAAGACACGTTTCATCGTCATACACCATTAAAATATATTTAAACATGGTACCGCAGTGACAAATTTGGCACCCCACTCACGCGCATAAGCAAGTTGCGTGCTCACTTCTTCACGAAGATTCCATGGCAGAATCACAATCCAATCTGGCTTATCCGCTTGCAATGTTTGCTCAGTCACAATGGGGATACGACTACCGGGTAAAAATTTTCCTTGCTTTGATGGATTGCGATCCACCACATAAGATAAGAGATCAGGACGTGTACCTGCGTAGTTAAGCAAGGTGTTACCCTTTGCTGCTGCGCCATAACCTACTACTTTTTCCCCACGCAATTGTGCTTCCATCAAAAACGTGACAAATTCACGTTTGACTTGTGCCATTTTTGTTTGAAAAGAAGTATAAGTTGTTTCTTTAGTGAGACCCGCTTGCTGTTCAAATGCAAGCAATGCTTCAACACTAGGCATGATTGAATGCATACCGGTATCACTACGTTGGGCAAACACGCGTAAACTACCGCCATGCGTAGGAATGCGCGTTACATCAAATACCGTTAGCCCATTTTTTTCAAAAATATGCTGTACGCTGGTCAGAGACAAATACGAAAAATGTTCGTGATAAATTGTATCAAATTGGCACTGATCGATTAAATGGTATAAATGTGGAAATTCAAATGTCGCTACACCCGTCGGTTTGAGTAAGCGACTAAATCCACAAACAAAATCATTGATATCCGGTACGTGCGCTAAGACATTGTTAGCGATTAACAAGTCAGCAGCATAACCCTGTTGTTGTAATTTAGAGGCGCAGTCACGGCCAAAAAATTCCATAAAGATATGGATCCCTTTCTGCCGGGCAACAGCTGCGGTGCCTTCTGTTGGTTCCACACCAAAACAAGGAATGCGCATGTGTTGAAAATACTGTAAGAGATAGCCATCATTTGCAGCGATTTCACCAACCATACTGGTCGATGTTAAGTTAAATCGCTGTTTAACTTCTGTTGCATATTGCTGACAGTGCGCTAGCCATGAATCCGAGTAGGAACTAAAGTAAGCATAATCTGGTGAAAACAAGGCTTCGCGTTCCGTATAATCTTCCGTTTGCGCTAACCAACAACACGTACAGACTAAGACCTTTAACGGATACCATTTTTCTGGCTTGGATAAATCATCCACTTTGAGATAAGCATTGGAAGCGGGTGCCGCACCTAAATCTGCTAGTTGTATTGCTAGTGGTTGCTCACAATGTCTGCATTTCATGCATAATTCCTTTGAAGTCAGCTGAGAGTAACGGGTGGCTCTTATCTCGATCAGACATTTCAGTGATATCGAGCGGCCAAGAAATGTTGAGACAAGGGTCAGTGGGAGAAATACCCCCTTCTGCAGCCCGGTGATAGGCAGCCGTGTGTAAGTATAAGAGCTCACTGTCAGGCAGTAATGCCTGAAAACCATGTGCAAATCCTTCAGGAATGACGAAGCTATTCATTTCTTCTGGCGACAGTATAGTACCGTACCACTGCAAAAAAGTGGGTGAATTAGCACGTAAATCTACCGCCACATCAAAAACGCGTCCACGCAAGCACGTCACTATCTTTATTTCTGAAAACGGTGGATATTGAAAGTGCATCCCACGCACAGCGCCCTGCCGATGCGTCATCGTTAAATTAATTTGTGCAATTGATTCAGTCACCGCATACTTTTCGAGTAAGTCTTTACAATACAAACGTTGCAGAGAACCGCGTTCATCGCCAACAGGATGACGCTTGAGGATCATTAAACCTGGTAGTATGGTTTCTTCAATAGTGATTCTATCACTCATACATGGTTACTCTTTGGTTACACAGCGATTGCGCTTGGTGCGCACTGAGATGGTTCATCCGCAAAACGCGGTAGCGCACACATAAAGCGGGCAATTTGTGAGCGACTGTATGCTAACATATCCTCACCACGCTTCCAATGCAGATACCAGTCGGCAGTTTCAGTCAGCGCCTCATCAAGACACCAACGTGGCTGCCAATTCAAACGCGCGATTGCATTGCTGGAATCAATCCTTAACTGGCCCGCTTCATGCCGTGGTTGGCTCTCACTAGACTCGTTTATGACAATGGCAAATCGTTGGGCTATTGAACGCGCAACTTCACCGACAGAACGCATATCACTGAGTGCGGGTCCGAAATTCCATGCATCGGCATAGTTGCCACGCCTATTACTCAATAAATGTTCTCCGAGTAATAAATATCCGTGAATAGATTCTAAAACATGTTGCCAAGGTCGAACAGCATGTGGGTAACGTAGGCTGAGTGTGGTTGCAGTGGTATAAGCACGCACAGCATCTGGTATTAAACGATTTGCTGCCCAATCGCCACCACCAATCACATTACCAGCCCGCGCTGTCGCAATCGCAGGCGAATTTGGTTTAGAAAAATAACTTGCGCGATAGGCACTGGTGACTAATTCTGCACAAGCCTTACTACTACTATAAGGATCCACCCCACCCAATCGATCTAATTCTGTATAGGCTTGGCCAGTTTCTCTATTTTCATAGCACTTATCGGTGGTAACAATTAAAGCTGCACGTACACTGGCACAATATCGTACTGCTTCTAATACATGAGCGGTGCCTAGCACATTCACTGCATAGGTTTCGAGTGGATTGTCATAGGCGTATTGCACCAGGGGTTGAGCGGCTAAATGAAAAATGATTGTTGGTTGCACGCGACAGATATGCTCGCATAGCGCTTGCTGCTCGCGAATATCTAACCGCACATCGGATGCGAAGATGCTACTTAAGTGGGTTTCGTGATAAAAATTTGGTTCAGTGGGTGGGTCTAAGGCAATGCCATGCACTTCGGCCCCCATCTGTTGGAGCCACAAGCTTAACCAACCACCTTTGAAACCGGTGTGACCTGTGATGAGGACACGTTGCTGCTCCCATATACGCGCATTCATGCGGAGACAACCTTCAATTCATCTGCAAGGATATTTTGTGGCGCCCATGGTGCTTTCTGCTGATGCCATAATTCTTCCAAATAATTTTTATCGCGTAGTGTGTCCATTGCATGCCAAAAACCGTGATGTCTGTATGCCACTAATTCACCTTTCGCAGTGAGTGTTGTGAGCGGCTCTGCCTCCCAACTGGTCTCATCGCCACTGATATAGTCTAAAACCGTTGGTGATAATACAAAAAAGCCGCCGTTAATCCAGCCACCCTCACCTTTTGGTTTTTCCATGAAAGCGCGCACAAGTCCTTGTTCGGCGACATCCAATGCGCCGTAACGACCAGGTGGTTGCACTGTCGTCACCGTCGCAAGTTTACCATGGGAACGATGAAAGCGAATTTGATCAGTGATATTAACATCACCTAAACCATCGCCATAGGTAAAGCAAAACAAATCTTCACTCGCAATGTGTGGTGCGATGCGTTTCAATCGTCCACCGGTAGAGGTATGCTCCCCCGTATCAATGAGTGTGACACGCCATGGCTCTGCATGGCGTTGGTGCACTTCCATTTTATTTTCACGAATATGGAAAGTCACATCCGAACTATGCAGGAAATAATTTGCAAAATATTCTTTAATGACATACCCACGATAACCGCAGCAAATAATAAAGTCATTGATGCCATGCGCCGCGTAAATTTTCATTATATGCAGGAGAATGGGTTTACCACCAATTTCGATCATGGGTTTAGGTCGAAGATGGGTTTCTTCACTAAGACGTGTCCCTAATCCGCCAGCTAAAATGACTACTTTCAAATTCACTACTCCTTCACAATAAACATAAACGCATGAATGCGTGACATCTTAACAAAGATTGATATAGCGACAAAGTTCACGATAGGCATTGGCAAATTTATCGGTACTGGCAAGCCAGCGTACTTCCGGACTTAGCTGACAACGAAGCCGAGTACCCAGTTGTTTGGCCATTTTACGATTAAGTCTATATATCGACCCCAATCGGTAAATTGAAGCAATTTTATTTGGCATCCATTCGGCAAACTTGTGTGAAAATCCTTCATACTTCACCCTAAACGGATGTTTCAGTTCATTGCAGACGTTATGGCTAAAATGATTTCTATTTTGATAATTGTCATTGGGCCAATATGTTTGTAACGATGTATGAAAATATTCTGGTGGGCAACCCAAGCCAAAATACATGGCATGGGCGATATCTGTTAATTGGTTAAACTTATCTACTGTAAGTGTTTTCGTTGATGCGTGTGCTTGATAAAACAGCCACAGTCCTTCTCGGTATTGTCGATAATGCGCTAAAAATTCTTCTGGTTCATCCGCAAACCAGTAGTATGTTTGCCACTTATCACGCGTCATGTCTGCTGGGTCACAATGTTGCCGCGCCGCGTAAATGATAGGTAATCGCTTACTTTTACCGATCAGTAGTGCCGCCATAGCTTGAAATAACTCTTGGTAATGCAAACTTGTATGCTTGGTGACACCAGTGAATATACTCACTGCATCATTGGTTCTAAAAACACCGTAAAATAAAGATTCATATTTTTGGCAGAGTTGAAAGATTCTCGCACCAGGATCTTCAGCTTGAATGCCGCGCGTACTATATTCCAATTTGACATTCACATCGGTGCCGGTCGTGTGGAAATTTAAGTAAATACCATCTGCGGAGACATAATCATCATGCGATTGCAAAAATGCTATCGCCGCGACGATGCCATCAACAAACACCAAATCATCATCGGCACAAAATCCACAAAAAGGCGTCACCACCTGCTTCAAGCCATCGAGTAGCTTATCAGCCACCTGAGTGGATGACGCATAAGTGATATGTTTTGCTTTATCGCCTAACTCACGACAGAGGTGGCTATTTTTTTCTAGTGTCTCTTGATCACTAGAATCTAATATGATGAACGAAATTGGCGTACATTGACTTTTGTAATATTCAATCAATTTCTTCAAATGCTGATGGCGATTATAGGTGGGTATCACCAGTGTCATTTTTGACAATAAAGGTGTGTTCGTAGAAATTTCTTTGGTCACGGCATTGTTCATTTGTCTATATTCCTGAGCGCATCAAGTAATGCTTCTGCTTAACAACGATTGATACATTAAATCAAACAGCAATTTGAGCGATTGGCGTTGCCTGATCGCTCAAACATTTTAATGTTATGGCATGCATGGGCACACCAATCAAACCATGTCGAGCGCCTGAGGTCACAGAACGCAACACTAAAGCTGTATTAATCGTATGCAGTAAAATAGCTTGATGCTCATCCGTTTGAATGGCAATTGCGACACGCATGGCATACTCACCAACAGGCAGTAACGGCATTTGAAACACAAATTCACTCACAAAGCTCGTACCTGCTTTGATCATCACTGCTTGCTCTTGTACGATGAGTGCAGAATTATCGGCAAATAATACTTGACCTAAACGGTCCATTAACTGAAAACCAACAATAGGTAAATGCAAATCTTGATGTGCTAGCACTTCAATAGACAATGTGACTAACTCTCCACCAATCACACAACTGAGCGGTGTACTATTTTCATCACGCATTGATGCACTGACAATCTGTGCTTTTTCAGAGGTTATACACTCTTCATCAAAATTTATTTCTGGCACTTCAATATCGTTACGATAATTAATGTTATTTGAATGATCAGCACGCATATCTCTTTTGAAGACTGGGCGATGATAATGAGCAAGTTCACTCAACTTTGGTTGGCCAAGCACGATGACTGGTTGCACGTTTTCTGCCAATGCATGCTCTGCATTGCTGGTCGTGGAATGTTTTGCTTTGGCACTAATCATTGATTCCGCATCTAAATACGCCCGCACCACGGCACCAGCTTCACCCATTTTTTTCATTTGCCCATGTTCCAACCATACTGCTTTTTGACACAATGACAACACATCATTGGTTGAGTGCGAGACAAATAAAAATGTCCCTTTTTTGAGAAACTGACGTATAAATTTCATGCATTTTTGCACGAAAAATACATCACCAACAGCCAGTGCTTCGTCCGTAATAATGATATCCGCATCCACATGCGCCATAATAGCAAACCCCAACCTCGCTACCATGCCACTCGAATAGGTTTTGACCGGCTGATTGATGAACTCACCCAATTCTGCAAAGTTTATAATTGAATCAAGACGCTCATTAATTTTTTTTCTCGTTAAACCTAACAGCGTTGCTTTAATGTATATATTCTCTTTTCCAGTGAACTCACCATTAAAACCACTACCATAATCTAAGATCACTACCTTACCGTCGACTTCGACACAACCAGTCGATGGGCGCAGATTACCAGAGATGATTTTGAGTAACGTCGACTTACCACTGCCATTCACACCGATAAATCCCCAACTTTCTCCTTTTAAAATATCAAAAGTAATATCACTCAAGGCATGAAAGTTTTGGTACCCCTTGTCATCTTCTTCGGATTTAAAAAAGCGTTTAACAGGCCAAAAAGACATAATAAATTGTTTCATGGGTACAAAGAGTCGATCACGGGGTGAGCGCCATAATCGGTATATTTTGGAAACACCCTTAACACTAACAGCTAATTGGGTAGCGCTCATGATCAACTCCACGTGACCCTTGAAGGTCATTTTTATAATGCATTCTCAACATCAGCCATTTAATCATTAAAATTCTTTAGTCATTTGATATCGTCACCATCACGCGTTGCGTTTGGTGACATAAAATTCAGGGGCGTTCATTCTCAACCTGAATCTAAATTTTGCCGTCAGGCAAAAACCTCTTTGACTAGTAACTCTTTTTTATCTTTGGCATATCCTTGCCTTTGAGCAAAAACTTGAATGGGACACCAAATCGACGCAACCACACTTGATGCATTTTTTGCATCAATGTATGTGCATGCTGATTTTTGTAATGGGTACCAAGCGTTGTTTCGATAAGATCACTATAAAAAGTAGCAAGTCTTTGTGCATTCTTTTTAACCGTGTACACCGTACGCATGCGTTGCAAATTATTCTTTAATTGCGTATCTTGTTTGACGGCTTGTAAATGAGTTTTAAAATGAGGTGTTAATACACATTTCAAGTCAACCCCTACGCCATATCTTTTCAATAAACGATAATCAAAAGTAACTTCTTCATTAATCAATATGGGTAAACCAGCATCCAAATAATCAGAGATACGACCCGAGTAGCATGCCGCCACATAAGCCGGCTTAAAGTGAGTATACGTCTGACCAAATGCCGTGCATCCACCAGAAATTATACCAAAATCATATTGAGGCAATACCCTTGCAAGCTCATCAATGGGTAAACTGTTATGTATATGTAAGTAAGGACTCTCATCTTGTAGTGCTAAATAATCGGCAAAGTCACGCTCAAAGTTGACATTAGCACCTACTGTATATCCTTTGCGATAACTCCATGGTGGATAAATGTGAAAATGTACCTTATGGGCAATAATTTTTTTCACAAGCTCTAAATAACAACAATCATACATCCCATAGGTTTCTAAGCTGATGGTACCTACTGAAACAATATGTATCTCATCGACCTTATCGTCTTTAGATGGCAGTTGTTGCTCTCCCCAACAATATTCTGGAAACAAAATTGCGTGGGCTGGTAACTGACAACCGTCTAATTGTTGCGCACGTTTAACTTGTAAATCACGAGCACAGACACCATCTGCTAACGCTAAAGCTTCCTTTGTAGGTACATATCTTTCGGGGCAATAATCCATTAAACAAGGTGTAAAAACATCATTGAGATCTATCACAACCGGTGCGATCTTATTCTTGCAGAACGTAGAAATATAGTCGTCGATAGCGCCTGAAAATACATGAATCACACGTGGCGATAATTGACTTGCGATCATGTGCGCTTCTTTGGCATGACTCACAGCACAGAAATAGTCAAAATGTCCGTTTGGTTTAAAAGGCGTTGTATCCTGATAGAGAAGACCGACACGCCATCCTAAACTTCTCAATGCGTAAGCCATCTTAATTTCACGCTGCCGCAGTTGTGACGTCACGAATAACACATCACAACGACTACCTACCGGGTGCTCTACACTATTAATGAATTCCATTTTCATTTGTTAAACCTCACTGATATAGAAGCATCAAACCATCACGCTTAGCACCGCGCTGCGCGTCAACGCAAACTAACATGCAAATATCATCTAGCCATAGATTAAAAAATAGCTCGCTCATTCATTGTTCACATGCATACATACTAACGCAGATGTAATAGCCATACAGTCATGACTAAACCGAAACGCATACTTACATACCGACGACGTGTTGCTGGCTAGCGACACTTTGCCAATTCTTAGCCACTCTTGCAATTGCAGTCTCCATGCTCAGCAATGAGTCTTGCATCTTTTCTAGAAAGCTTGAACATTGCAAACTGGTATTGAGTGGGCGATTTTCCATTGAAGGAATGTCATGTAAGTGCACAGCATGAATTAATGATGGTGACAAATTCAAGGCATCAACAAGTTTCATGGCAAGTTGATGACGGGAGTAACAATTCGCATGGCACAAATTGACTACTCCTTTAGCGCCAATCTGTTGTGCATAAAGCGCCATAGCGACGACATCATCCACATGAGTAGGACTAAAAAACTGATCAACGGCGACTGATAATGGCTGCCCTTTTAATAACGCGGCTGCCATTTGATCTAATAAAGTATTATCTTGCCAGATTGTTCCATAGATTTTACTTAATCTAAAAACAGCATACTGATCGGTGATATTAGGTAATTCTTGCTCAACGAATGCTTTTTGTTGTCCATACACCGTTATGGGTGAGGTCGGTGCTGTATCCGTATATGAACCAGTTTCGCCATTGAAAACATAATCTGAAGAAAGAAAAATAGTTGTAATCGATTCTTTAGCCAGCGCTTCTACTAACGCCAATGTACCACGCACATTGAGTTCATAGGATTCTTGTGGGTGCGCTTCACACCAACCCACATTGGGCATCGCAGATGCGATAAGGACCGCTTCATGGCCAGTTTCTTTCAAACGGAGTGGGTTGATATCCGGATGTCTTAAATCAAAAGAAATCAAACCGGCGCCCTGTTTTGAAAAACTCGTGCCTATACAATCGGGAAACACTTTGCGGTACGTCGATAATAAATGCGCGCCTATATAACCACTCGCGCCAATAACGGCAGTTTTAATCATATGCATGCTTCCATGGGTGGATGTTGCAAGCTTAACCGTGACATTTCAGCTTGCCATATATTTTCGATCAAACAGATATCTTCGTAGGCTTCCGCTGCGTCGATACGCAATGGTTCCTTATTGAGGATACTCTGTACAAAACCTTCGGCTTGTCGTTTGAATGCCCAACTCCAGTTGATACATGGTCGTATCTGCTGCTGTATCGTACCGGCTTGGTAAACTTCCACACTCGCTGGTATGTTACGCAATAATGCGGGTGGCAAAGACAGCGATATTTCACCATCAGTGAACGTAATTTTAATTTCTTCACTCCACCCACGATGCGATAACTTGCCAGTGGATAGCGTTGCCAGAAAATCTTCAAAATTTAAGACAGCTAACTGACCCACATTGGCTGTTAAATTCACGTATTCAATAGAAGGACTTTTATTAAATAAGTATCTCAGCAAGTTAGTCACATGACTATAGGTGTTGAGATAGGCACCGAATGGTTGATGATAAATCTCAGGCAGCCACCGTGGTGCAATGGCCCATCCTTCAAGATCGTAATCCGCTTTTTCATCGGTCACAACATGACCATAGGGATTACAATATGAGTTGCCCATAAAGCAAGTTGCATGGACTGATTGAATTTTACCTAAACTACCCGTCTGCAAAGCCTCAGTTAGTATCGTTTTTGCTGCGGCGACGCCTTCATCATAGCGCTTCATATAACCAACCGCATAACGCACCTGACTTGCCTCAGCCGCGTTAAGCAGGATGCGTGCATGATCAACACATCCCACCATTGGCTTTTCTGATAACACATGCTTCCCAGCTTTAAGACAATCCAATACCACAGGACCAGTATAGGGTCTTGGTGTTACTACCACTACTGCATCAATCTCAGGATCTTGCAAAAGATCGGTATGAGATGCATAGGTATCAGGAATGGCATATCGAGCAGCAACTTTATTGCGTAATGCTGGCTTGTATTCCGCAATGGCCTTCACTTTACAATTAGGTATTTCTATAAAGTTCATCAAATGGGCGAGTTGTCCAATAAAGCCCGCCCCAATCATACCGATATTTAGCATGGCTATTTCTCTCCTTTCATAGCCAATCCCCACAACGAATCCTCTTGTTTTTAAAGCGGATGATCTTTATCGATCACACGCACATCTGGTGTACAAACCACGAATTTGCCACCTTGAGCCAGATATGCCTGACTTTTTTCAATAATGGTTCGAGCATGTATCCACGCCAATATGATCACAATGTTAGGCATACGTTCGCATAGTTCCGCCGTGGGAATGACTGGCACGCCATTACCGGGGGAAAAGCGATTTACTTTTTGTGGATGATCATCAAAGATATACTCAATGACATCATTGAATTCAAATTGGGCCATGAGTGTTGGGCCACTACGTGCTGCACCATAACCTGCAACGGTTAACCCCTCAGCTTTCCAGGATTTTACCAACTCACGTGCCACCGCCCTATTACGCTCTATTCGATTATTGAGTTCTTCCATCACCTCAATTTGGTTGAGTTGACGATCTTTTTCCATTTGTACCATGTCAGCAACCGCAGGCGCCACCGCACGCGGACCCCCCTTGCGTTGTGCTGTGCCGACGATAGACCCTTTTTGGATAGAAACTCGTTCTACATCAATTAATTCCATGCCATGTTGGTCAAGAAAGCGAATCATAGGAATGAGGGAATGGTGCGACATATGTTCATGAAAAATTGTGCCCACTAATACCTTATCCACGATATCCATGAGGTATTGCACTTCGAAAACAAAAACACCATCTTCAGCTAACAATAATTTAATGGCATCTGCCATATCACCTAAATTATCCGCGTGTGCGAATACATTGAATGCCATGACCACTGAGGCACAACCCTGTTGCTGCTGTATTTGCTGCGCAACTTGAGAGGTAAATAGTGCAGCGGTTGTTTCAATACCAGATGCCGTTGCTTTTTGAGCGATCTCTTTAGCCGGATCAACCCCATGAACTTGATATCCCGCATTTTTGAAGCAACGTAATAGCGTGCCGTCATTACTACCAATATCAATCACTAAACTGCCTGGTGTTGGTGAATATTTCTTGATAATTTTTTCTGAGATTTCATTGAAATGTTGAATGATGCCTTGTGTCTGCCCTGAATGATATGTGTAACCTTCCCACAGATTTTCTGAATCGATCACATCCAATAATTGTACGTGTGCGCATTGACGACACATGTAAAGATCAATGGGATAAGTTGGTGCAGATTGAGCTTCTTCTGGAGAAGCTGTGTATTTTTCTGCGAGGGGCACTGGATTAAGTTTAACTACTAATTTTACATCGCCACTATGACATAATCTACAGGTATCTCTATGAGCCACTGCAACATTCATGTATCAATTCCTTATGTAATCGCAAAAATGAAATGATACTACAGTTGATCAATAAATTGTGTCAAATAAAAATTTTTATCCATATTTATGAATTCTGAAATAACCGGTTATAATACCTAACTTCTCTTGTCATTAATTTGTATACTTCTCTGGACAGCTCTATCGTTAAACTTGTAATGTAACTGCTTATAGTGGTCACAATGAGCGAACACGGAGTCATAAGGCGGAAATGAACATGATTGATTCAAACACAGCTTGTCATATTTGTGGTGCACAACAACTAAGACTTCATCCAAGCTATACGTGCTTACCTCGTGTCGCTTCAGACTGCGTCCCATGGCGCTCCGGTGGTAAATTAGCAACTTGTCAATCATGCCATTGTGTACAAAATCCCATTGACGACAGTTGGCGGACCCAAACTAGTGAAATATACGGTCAATACAAAATATACAAGCAAAGCGCTGGCAGTGAACAAGGGGTATTCTCCGGCGGCACTCATCTCACGCCGCGCTCAGCCAAAATATTCCAACATGCAGCACCCCATCTAAATTTACAAGAAAGTGGTCGATTACTGGATATCGGTTGTGCGAACGGGGAATTACTTCGCTATTTTTCAACACTAGCACCGCAATGGGCACTCGCAGGTTTTGAAATCGATGATAAGCGACGCGAAGAAGTAGAAAGTATCCCACAAGTCGTACAATTCGCCTCCGGGTCTCTTGAGAATCTACAAGGAACCTTCAATCTCATCACTTTGATCCATGTTTTAGAACATCTCCCCAATCCATGTGAATGGTTAAAAGCCCTAGATCGCTTGTTAACACCAAATGGGATGATTCTTATCCAAGTACCTGACCCTAAGAAAAACCCATTTAATTTATTAGTGGCTGATCACTGTTCGCACTTTTTACTACCGGAACTAACCCATATAGCACAAGAAGCAGGCTATGACGTCATCGTCGCCACAGATCAATGGGTTGCGCGTGAATTTTCACTATTATTAAAACGAAAAATACAGACAGAAAGATCTGCATCACCTAATCATACTGATGTGATGTCACAAATAGAAACGAACTATCCTACAAAAGCCATTTCTTGGTTAGAAGATATCATCACTTCGCTTAGATCCATCCCTGAAGATGCACCACGCGGCATATGGGGCACTGCGATAGCAGCAACATGGTTGTTTTCCATCATGAATGAGCGTGTGGATTTTTTTGTTGACGAGGACCCCAACAGAGTAGGACAGATGCACTTAGGAAAACCCGTTTACCATCCTAGCAGTGCACCTACTGGTAGCCACATCTATATCGCGCTAACGCCAGAAATTGCTAACAATATCGCTGAGCGCTGGTCGCATTTAGATGTCACCCTGCATGCACCACCGATCCTCACCTACTAATGGATAACGCTATAAAGAATCAGCAAAATAGTTTTTTGAGCGCATAAAAAAACTATAACCGATGATAGCAAATGTAAGACATATACAACCAACATAAAGTATCGCGTGCAAGCTCGGCCACGTACCATACAGCAGGCAAGCACGCGCATCTTCAATAACCAAGGCAACAGGATTCGATACAATCAACCATTTAATTTTTTTTGGCACCATACTCGCTGGATAAAATATAGGGCACATAAACATAAGGATAATCGTTAATGGTGATACGATGGCCGCGATATCACGAACAACAACGCCAATGGCTGACAAAACCCAGGAGATGCCCAAAGTAAACATTAATATACAAAAGACATAGTAAACTGTCATGACAGCAGAAAGTGGTAATGCATGCTTAGTCAGTAGCAAGATAATCATCGTTAATGCCAGATTGATGCATACTGTCAATAGTGATGTTAACACTTGAGTCAAAGGAATCACTTCAACTGGAAATGCAAGCGTCTTAACATAGACCTGATTTGACATCATCAAAGAGGGTGCAGAACCAATATTCTGTGCGACAAAATTAAAAAATCCTAGGCCTACAAATAACGCTAACGCATAGTCTAATGGCGACTCAATTGCTGTTTGTACAAATCGCCCCCCCATGATCACACCAAAAACAAAATAAAAAATGGCAAGCATGATGAGTGGTAAAATAATTTGCCAGGCAATACCTAAATAGCTCGCCTGATAGGTAGAACGAAAATTTTGTGACGTCATAGAAGCAATCAATTCTTTGTATTTCATTAAATCGCGAAAAATGCAATACGGATTAATTGATTGCCATGAAAATGACACTGGTGCACTATCATAAATCACTTTTGTCATCGTGAACATCCTGTAAAATTCAATTGCATCATCTGCGTTCTAAATAGATCAAGCCATTCATTGTAATCAGACTGAGACGTCATATTTGGCTTCTCTTTGAACACCTGAAACATTGGCTTCATGACATCAGACAATGGCATATCTTCCAATTGTTGCAATATATTTAAAAATCTTTCCTCATCATTCTCTGCGATAGCAAGACACCCGTCTAAGATGCTATAACTAATTAATCGCTGACAAAGCGCCGGAAAGGTTTTCTGCATTTTATTTAATATACGCTTAGTTTCGGCAATGTCTCCCGAGGTATACGCTAAACGTGCTTTCTCCAATACAGGTGCCAACAAGTAACTCGTTTCATGATCCGTATAAAGATCATCACAATAAAATCGACTCGTCGTGCGTGCTGTGTGGTGGGGCGCTGTATGCAACGATAGCCAGTGCTGCAGATCAATGACCTCTGCAGGTAGCACTGGCGCGGTATTCATTTGTTGGTTATTCTTTTCAAGTGATAACCCACTTACCAATAGTGACATTAACAATTCCGCCGTCTCCGGCGCATAGACCAATTTCTGATTCGCTGCTGCAAATGGAAGCTGTTCTGCACCCTCAGGAATGGCATACGCATGGCATGAGCCAGGATTCATACGCGTAATGAAATATGGAAGCTTTGAAAAATTAGCAAGTGCTGCAAAACCGCTTGATGTACCGATAAATAGGTCGCTTTTCAACATCAATGTTAATTCATGACCTAAACCCATCCCGTATAACCTTAAACTGGTGACATTGGGTAAACGCAGTATGTCCAGTGGCTTTTCTTGTAATCGACCCAGGGTCACGAACTGCACATGCGGATAGAGAATGGCTGCCTCTTTTAAAAACTGATACCATTCCAAGAAATTCGAATCACGCTCATAAGTATGGTCGCCACCATATCCCACATCCAAACGTCGTTGTCGCAAATGGAATGGCACGATTTTTTTACCCTGGAATTGTCTCGCAATCAATTCATCGACATCTGGCGTACACCCACGTGCAGGACCTAAGCATGGCACGTGACCGTATTTTTCAAAAAATTCATTAATACGTTCATGAGAGTAAATGTATTTGATGAAATACTGATTGAGAACACCTTCCTCAGTGTAATTATTACGCACAGCTGATTTAAGTGAATCGGGTACCAGACGTTTATAGAGTTTTTGGGTGATCCGATTAGAACGAATCTTTGCCTTTATTTTTGTAAAGACACGGGTAAGCACGTCATCAGCAACATGTTTCTTTAAAATACCCAGGTAATCGGTTAAAGCCTCTAAATTATGCTCATCTTTTCCTACAACTTCTTCCAAATGCTCGATCAACTGCTCACGATTACGAAAGATGTGTAAATTGTGTAATTTAGGGTTGGTACCAAAAGCCTCGTGTAACTCACCAAAAAATAATTCGTAGTTATCTGTATTAATTAAACCACGTTGATAGATACTTGCTGGATATCTCTCATCCACACAGATGTATACATCGACCGCCGCTCTACCCAATTCTTCACAACGCATGGCTGTGCGAATGTTCCAAGTCAATACATCACCTAAAGCATAGGGAAAAAACTCAAAATCATAAATGGCTATTAAACGGGCTACATCTGTCATAATTAGTTCACTTTATATAAAGTTTCAAAAAATTCGTTCTGGATAACGCAATTTCGTTGATAGATTTCGTGCCAATGATCATAGCTAGGATAATCTGATTTTGTGATAGTGAGATTATCGAATGGGTTTTTGGATACATCCCATTGCTTCATATAAAAGTATTGGTTCGTTATGCGGTCGATTTCTTTAAAATACCATTTAATTTGCTCTAATCCCATTTCGCCAAATGACGATATATTAATGGTTAGATCAATGTAATTATCAGGCAGCAACGCGAGTTGGTGTGGCAAAAGGAATACAATGTCAGCTGCTTTCATTTCTTTTGCAACGTCTTTAAATGAAGTGAATTGTCTTGCTCTAAATATTTTGCGATCGCTAAAGATGGAGGAAAGATAGCGCTGAGCAATGTATAGCGCTGGCAATATATCCACCATCACGATACGCATATTAGGATTGAGCGACGCGAGCACAAATGCATTTCTGCCATAACCGCCACCGATTTCGAGTACGGTTTTCATGTTCTTAAAAGGAACCACTTCGCTCATCGCGTAGTATTCGATTAATGAGTTTGCTAAATCTTGTGAGACACGCTTGCCATCTGCAATGATAGTGAGTGGATTACCCTCTGTGGGTTCTTCTAGACGGTTTAGGTAATGATGTTGATCAATACGATTAACATAGGCCAACAGCAAATATTGAAAGTAGAAATAGCTTGTTTGATCTTGCACAGCAAAATTTTGATCATAAGGTATCGCACGGGCTGCTTCTTGACATTGATTGAGTGTCTCAGCATCAAACAACGCCTCAGCTGCTGTTATTTGTGGATCACCTTTTTGCACTAAGAAATTAAAATAATTGTGAGCAATCGTACGTTTAAAGTTTTTATAACCATATTCGAGTAACTGATCACAGTTTTTAGTCGCGAGTAACATCCAACAACTAGAGGGACTATTCACCGTAGATTCTTGACTGGAAAACAGTGACATCATCTTCACTAATTCATGGAAGCCATTGCTAATTTCAACACCGTTTAACAAACTAGGCCAATTAAGGAGCCCAGCCACTTCATCCAGAGGCACCCCCCAGGAGGCGCTTTGTTGATGCAACAAACGTTTATTAGCTTGACGCAATGCCTTAACCCTATCCTCTAACATAGTAATTTTTGCATCTGCAAGCGTCAACGCATGATTTTTAAAAATTCTAGACGTGAAATTGAAGAATAATGCTAGTAACTTATTAGCTACTTTCATCGGTGTCAACCTAGTAATCACTGACTGATACCACTCTTTTCGTTTTATCCTAAGTGTATTACGCATACGTACGCTTCCGTATCCTAATATGATCATTTACAAGTGTGAATCCTTATCGCAACAGTACCCAAACTCTTTACGTATGTAAATATAGCATCATAAGAAATCATCTAGTCGTGTTAATTTACTTCACTTAGTCACTCATCATGAGCACATAGTAAGATATACTGGCTTTCGATATATATGCGAGAGTATTACGCAGTAATCAAAGACAAATATGATGTGACATGAAAGGAATCACTATGCAGAAAAAACCAAGCAGTATATTTTTTGTCTCTTTACCCAAAAGTGGTACCGTTTACACTTGGACGACCATCTCCAAGCTCACTCATTTAAATATTCCAGAATTTCATCTTTTAGAAGGTTGGTCACAGTATAACTCAGGTTCTGATTTTTCATGCCCCAAATTATATGCCTGTGGTGATTACAACACACAACTACTTCTACCGCACAACATGCAGTATTATAGTGAAGGTTATATCTTTGGCGCGCATATGCAAGCCTCCTTTCATAATATGCACGTACTGGAAGAATCAGGCTATGACCGTATTGTCGTCTTATTACGCGACCCTAGAGATGCACTGGTCTCATGGGTACATCATTTGAAAAATTTAGGACCATCTTCACGCAACTACCATTCAAAAATCTATCATATCCCATGCGATTACTGGGAATGGTCACTAGCGGATCAATTTCATTATCAAATACGTAGCTTCCTCCCGACAATCACCAATTGGGTAGAGGGGTGGTTAGCGTATTATGCGGATCCAAATCGAAAGATGGATATCTTATTTGTACTCTATGACGAGTTAAAACGACAACCATTGAACTATTTCAAAAAAATAATGAAATTTTATCAAATCCATCAGGTTGATTACACTCAAATCCCAGAAGTCGCACAAGGACAATTACACTACCGCAAAGGAGAACATGAGCAATGGCGAGAAGAGTTTTCCCCGCAAGATCAATCATTAGTTGCTGATTTGATGCAAGATCGCATTAAGAAGGGTTTTAATTGCGCCGCCTTACATCATCACAGTATAGCAATATACAATAGGGCGATTCAGAAACAATCTTATCATGAAGCAGCTGTAGCAGCACTGTCAGCCTTACAACAATTCCCCAATAGTGACCATGGTTACCAATTATTTTTTTCGGCACTCACCCATATGGGTATAGACACCACTAGCTTACAAGATGACGTGACTCGGCATCTCAGATCTCTAGCCATAGAAGATTATTTCAAATTGCCGGATAGATTATTGCGTGCATGCGCGGACCTTCTTAGCACATCAGCGACAAGCACATCAGTCTGCGCTGATACCTATGAAGCCTTGAGCTAATCACACGAATTGAAGTAACTCTTAAATCTAGAAGACCAGATAATGGGCATAGCAAAAATTCAAACTGTTCTCCCTCGATGCGGCACGGCGTGCCGTCTCGAGGGGGTCGAAGAGTAACTACTGCACTTAGCTGTCGATGCCTGACATGCTCAGCTAATATGCATTAGTGTTTCATCTAAACGTTAAAGTTGCACCAAGCAACGACCACGCACCCGACCACTGCGTATCGCTGTAATCGCTTCATTCACTTCAGTCAACGGGAAATAATCAGTAATTAGTTCTCGTAACTTTATTTTGCCTACTTGGAATAATTTGAGATACCTTGCAATATCAATGTGTGGCAGTGCTTCACCCCCATGCGACCCTGTGAGTTCTTTACCAAAGTGTAGTGGTAGTGAATAGATATTAATGTGATTTCCCTTACGTGGCACCCCCACCAACACCACACGCCCTTGCGCATGTGTCAATTGATAACCCAATTCGATCATCTGCGGTAAGCCCGTATTATCAATGAATACATCTAACCCTTTTTGCGGCAGCATCTCACGCAGTACACATGGCGCATCAACTTTACTAGCATTAATTACATGCGTTGCACCCATTGCTTTGGCCAATTGCAATTTTTCTTCATGCAAATCGACTGCAATGATAGGATAAGCTGAGACTAAACTGGCTGCTTGCACGATATTCAAACCAATACCACCGGCACCATAAACCACTACGGATTCCCCAATACGTACCTTGGCATTGTTTTCAATGATGCCAAAACCAGTGGTCACTGCACACCCGAATAATGCTGCCACTGCCAAATCACTGTCCGCAGGAATCGGGGTCACACGATTTTCCGATACAATCGCATACTCGCTTAATGTCGTCACCCATCCGGCATTGACTTGACGACCCTGCCAGTTGTACCGTGGTGTTTCAGCTTCAATACCTAAACCTTTACGCCAATGCAATACAACCATGTCTTCAGGCTTCACATGTCGCACGCCAGGGCCGACTGCAATCACGGTACCCGATGCCTCATGGCCTAACAAATGCGGTAAATATTTATCTTCACCTTTGGCACCATCAATTTCACCCAGCTGTGACCCACAGATCCCACTGTAATGAATTTTAACCAGCACTTGCCCCACAGCTAACGTGGTGGGTAACTCAATCTCAGCCACTTCAAGCGGCTTATTTAATTCGTGCAAGATAGCAGCTTGCATCGTTTTAGGCATACAACTCACGTGAGACTCCTACTCGAAATAGATGAATGAATAATCACCGCTATAACCTGTTTGTTCGAACCACCATTGCCATTCCTTGGGTGTACAAAACATTTCACAGGTTACTTGCCAATAGAGTAAATTGGTTTTTTCAGCTTCATCGCGATAGGATTCCACACAAATATATTTGTGCTTTTTACCGACACGTTCAATTTCACGCAACGCTGGATCCAATTCGTAATTATATAAATTGTGCAGGGTATTGATGGAAATCACCAAATCAAAATAATCATCAGGCCAAGGTAAATCAGTTGCGGATCCTACTTGTAGGCTTGATTGAATTTCTTCTTTAGCATTTTCGATGGCATAATCCGATACATCAATTCCATGCACTTCAACACCTGGCACGACTTTAGTGAAGTCATAGAGTAAATAACCCTTACCACAACCCACATCTAAAATTTTATCCCCAGGCTTAATCCCATAATGCTCAGCCATCGCGCGTGCCACCCTTTCCCAACGACCTTCCATATAGCGATAGCCACCATAACAAATACGACGATCGCCATCCCAATAATCGAATCCCCATTGCTTGGATAGCGTCGCTGCTTTGGCTTTAGGAAAGTCGCTGTCATTTACACGCGCCAAATAATCTCGCTGCGTGCTTTTATGTAATATGGACATAAAATCAATTGTTGTCATCGTAAGCAAATTCCATGGTTTGTAAAATATTCGTGGCTTTATTCAATTGTTGCAACTTTAGCTCGCGCACATTCAACGTCGGCTGCGCAAATAAACGACGCGATAAATGCACGGGCATGAAAATATTGAGTGCAATACAACACCATTTGATTTGATAAACCGGGCGTAATAGTGTTGCGCGTCTAATTAATGCATCTGGTGCTTCAAATGGTTGCATCACTTGCTGTGTAAAACTTTGGAAATAGGTAGGTGAGACGGGTACTGCCAGTTGCGCAAAGAAATCACCCACCATTTTCGCTGGATCATCCCAGCCAGCATATTCAAAATCTAAAAAACGTAAGCTGCCATCGGCTAAACGCAGTGCATTATGAAACCCAAAATCCGACGGTGACACACAGCGTTGCGAGAGTGGCAATGATGCTTCAACATCCATATGATCTTGCAAGCACATTACCAGCACCCGGTGGCGCACTGCCTGCCAACGCTCATTCAGTTGTTGCACAACGGCGGCGGCGGCAAGATCTTCTGCACTCTCTACAGGGATCGCACATAAACGTGCGATGCGATTTGCCACCAACTCAAGATGAGCTTGAATACTAAATACCGCTTCAGAAGCATTCGGTAAAGCAAAAGCATTTGCTTCAAATAAAGAAGTATTCAATGCACAAAAAAAATCAGCCGCTTGACGCACATCGTCAGCACCTATGGTTGCTGCAGATAGTGGCTGTCCTTGTACATATTCATAGAGTGCCATGCCTAAATCACGATCGAAACAATAGGGTTTTGGCACCCAGTGGGGCACACGTGATCTGGCATAACTCAAAAAAGCGTATTCAGCGGTAAGACGATCGCGTTGATCTTCACGTTCATTAAAGTAATGTTTGACGATGTACTCACCCTGATCCGTGGTGACTTTATATGTGCGATTGTTGCCACCATTCGTACATGCTGTAATATCACATAGTACAGCGTTTATTGATGCCTTCTTTAATAACTGACTGATCTTTGTATTGGGTGTGATGACATCGGTTTTCACAAATAATTATCCATGACTGTCCAAGATGAAACAACTTGTAACTCACCCATCATTTGATCACGATGATGCTGCTCAGGATCAAATAAAATTCGACGCGTTTTAGTCGGAAAAGTTTTAGCTAATAAAATTTCGGGCAAATCATCGATAAAAACATCACAGCCGAAATCACGAATACGTGCGATTTTTTCTTCTTTGGTCAACTCAAAAAATATATTTGCAGCTGGAATGATCGTCTCATTATCTTGCGTCAGATGATATTCAATCCATTCTCGCGCCGCTTGATGTAAATCATACGCTTTGCCCAAATATGGATGTTTGGTTTTATGACTCATTATCGCTAACGTATGACCGCGCTCTCGCATGCGCTGTAAAAATGGAATCACTGCCGGATAGGCTTCAGCTTCCTTCATACGTGCCCCGTACACATACCCTTGCATTTCAGTCCATAGCGCTTCTCTATTGCTATGTCGCAAATAATCACGTACTGCCAATTTATTCACGGGCACATCGTCACTCAACAACGATTGCTCACGTGCCACTTTGTGAAATAAGGCATCGTAGCTGACGATGGTGTTATCGAAATCTAATCCTATAAGCATAAGGTGTCGCTTATCTCCACGTTAATCGGACACGCAAGCGCGCCATCATATACAACTGTTAAATCAACCATCACCCGGGCCCGGTTTGTTCCCAGGTGACGCCATGGTCTTACCCGCATGTAATATCCCAAACGCAGTCATCCCCGCGATGAAATCTGTCATCCCCGCGATGAAATCTGTCATCCCCGCGAAGGCGGGGACCCATTTTTCACCACTACAACCATTGAACGTGAGGGATGGGTCCCCGCCTTCGCGGGGATGACAGTCTGGGGGATTCACCCACAACCCTACCCACATGTAATATCCCGGTTATCCGGAAATGGTGCGCCCCCTACAACTCCCGCTCGCCCCGAGGAGACACGAAGTGTCGTCTCGAGGGGTGCTTCCCACACTCTACAACTCCCGTTCATATCGAGGAATACAGGATTTTTCGTGAACGTTTACGTGCCCGGCTTTTGCTTTTCTTCGTTTCGAGGGGTTCCTTATCCCCGGGTTACGTGCTTCACCCTAGCTCATAGCACACGTGCCGCGATTTGTTCGCCTACCAAACCAAATTTTTGACGAGCGTAGGTTTGACTACCGACTTCATGCATAAATGCATCTGGTGTGCCCACGCTGATCAAACGACACTGGCTATCAGAACGTGCCAACCATTCAGCCACGGCACCACCTAAGCCGCCAATGGTGCCGTGTTCTTCAATAGTCACTATCTGCTTGAATCGCTGACAAGCGGCTGCCAAATACACTTCATCCAACGGTTTAATCGTATGAAAGCTCACGACTTCTGCGCTGATGCCACGCTCACTCAGCCTATCTGCCGCATCAAGTGCTTCAGTCATGACGGTGCCAGCAGCAAGCAACGCAATATCTTTACCTTCGCGTACAACGATCGAACGACCAATAGTCAATTCATTTAAATGGTGATGAATCGCCGGCTCACCTTTTTTACCAATTCGAATATAAACCGGATTATCTTGTTGTAATGCCGCGCGTAGCATCAAGCGTAATTCCATCGCATCACAAGGTGCCAATACACACATGCCGGGCAACGTTCGTAAAATGGCAAGATCTTCCAAGGAATGATGTGTTGGGCCAAGCTCCGCATAAGAGAGTCCAGCACCCGTACCCACAATAATCACCGGCGCCTGATGGTAACAAACATCTACACGTATTTGCTCAAAGCAGCGTGTGGTGGTAAATGGGGTAATCGTATAGATAATAGGTCTAAATCCAGAGAGCGCCATACCAGCCGCGACACCCATCATATTCGCCTCAGCCACGCCACAATTATAAAAGCGTGATGCATCGACGCGTTTGAAATTATCAAATAATTTGTTGCCGATATCGCCGGATAACAGCACGACACGCGCATCAGTTTGCGCGATGTCAGTCACTTCACTTGCAAATGCATTTCTCATGCGACTTCTTTCTCCAACGTTTCCTCGATTGCCATGAGTTCACACCTAGCAGCGGCTACTTCTTCAGCTGTTGGGACGCGGTAGTGCCAGTTGTTATCATCTTCCATAAAGGAGACACCTTTCCCTTTCACGGTATGCGCGATAATTGCCGTGGGTTTTTGCGTCGCCGGAAATTGCTGCAAGCTATCGAGCAGTTGTGCCATATCATGCCCATCTATTTCCTGAGTATGCCAGCCAAAGGCTTGCCATTTTTCCGGCAAAGGATCGAGGGCCATCACTTCACGGCTGCGACCCGTCGCCTGCCATTTATTGAAATCAATAATGATACACAAATTATTGACACGCTGTGCTGCAGCGAGTAGCGCTGCTTCCCATACGGAACCTTCATTACATTCACCATCGCTTAAGACAGCGTACACGCGATAATCACGCTGTTGCATGCGCGCGGCCAATGCCATGCCCAAAGCCATAGGCAACCCATGCCCAAGCGAGCCAGTCGCCGCTTCAATGCCAGCCAAGTAATTGGGCGCTGGCGGATGTTCCGCAAAAATACCACCATCGGCACCATAATCATCTAACAAAGTCTCTGGATAAAAGCCACGTTGTGCAAGCACTTGAAACAAGGCGGGTGCTCCATGACCCTTACTCAGAATAAAGCGATCGCGATCCGGGTCTTTGGGTCTAGTGGGATCAATGCGCAGTACTTTAAAGTAGAGCGCTGTCAAAATATCTACGCATGACAAGCATGAGCCCAAATGTGGAATGCCAGCACGATGTGAAGTTTCAATAATACGTGTACGCAACACACGTGCGTACTGTTCGAGTTCAGTGATAGTTGTCATTGTTTATGCTGATAATCGTATGGTTGCTGTTTAAGTTCGTCAAAATGCTTGCGTACCCAAGCGATACATTCATCTAACCCTTGATCGAGTGAGACATGATCGCGCCAGTCCAATTCTTGACGTAGTTTTTTGCTGTCTAACGAGTAAGAAGCGTCTTTACCCAAACGCTCACCGACCACTTCTATATGATCTTCAAAAGCGACGCCTAACTTCTCACAAATACGTGCCACCAGATCGCGAATTGAAATCATTTCATTGGTTGAAATATGATAAGTATGGCCGTTGTTACCATTGTGCATGATACGCCATGTCGCTTCTGACACATCTTTCATGTGTATAAATGCACGCGTTGAAGCGCCACCCCCATGTAATTGCAACTTGCGACCCAATAGGATAAATAAAATGGTACGCGGTATGATGCGATAGAGTTGCTGACCCGGCCCATAGACATTGGCCGCGCGAGTCGTCACCACGGGAAAGTCATAAGCTGAATGAAAACTACGTAGACTCATATCAGCCGCTGCACGTGATACCGCATAAGGTGTGCTAGGATTAAATGGAAAACTCTCATCCACAAACCCAGAACAACTGCCATATACTTCAGGCGTTGACACATGGACATAGCGTTTTAGAAAATCACATTGCCGTAGTGCATCGTGTAATTTTACGGTGGACACGGTATTGGTCATAAACCAATCCGCTGGTGCACGCCAGCTTTCCGCTACCATGCTTTGCGCGGCAAAATTAACGATATATTCAGGTTTGAATTCTTGAATTAACTCGATCATTTGCGGTAAATCGCGATTTAAATCGAGCTGTTCAAAACGAAAATGATCATGCTGACGCCACTTATATGGAAGCAACGCAGGATGCGGTTCTGATGAGCGGCTCGTACCAATCATCTGAATTTCTTTATCGAGCGCGAAGTCGATAAAACTCGCGCCCGAAAATGAATTACTCCCAATGACTAACATTTTATGCATTAGACACAGCCTCTTGTTCAACTAATGTTAATTGTGGTTGGTTAGCATAGAGCCATTGCATCAGCATATGCCCTATCACAAGTTGCAAATCTTCAGCGATTTGCATGTCTTCTACTGGAAAATGAATAGGCACATCAGCCAAGCTTTTGCATAAGCCGCCTGTGTAACCCAAAATCGCATAGGATTTGATACCCATTTCTTTAGCTTGCTTGAGTGCCGCGACTACATTGGGTGAGTTGCCACTGCCAGACAACACGATCAGCAAATCGTTTGCTTGACCTAAAACTGCTAACTGTTCGGAGAAAACATGATCATAGCCCACGTCATTCGCTAAACATGTCAGTACAGCGGGATTAGCCGTCAATGCTTGCACACGCAATCCACCACCCAAGCGTTTTGCTATGCCATAAATATAGTCGTTAGCTAAATGAATGGCATTACCAGCACTACCACCATTGCCACAGAAAAATACTTGGCGTTTGTTCAACCAGCATTTTTTCATATCCTGGGCTAGCTGAGTCACTGGCGACCAATCTGTCGCAGTTAATATTGCATTTAATCGTGACGCATAATCGCTGAAAAATTCATTATTGTTCATGCTGCTTCTCCTTGCAGTACAGTTTGTTGCATCCATTTGAGGTTGTAGAAACGATCTTCATCTTTAATGAAGCCAGAATGATATTTTTCAATGATTTCCCTAATCGCATCTTCTACACATTTCTTGGGTGTAAAACCCGTTGCCAATAATTTATCGGCATTGACGCGATAAGAACGTGGGTCGTTAGATGCTGTTACAGCGATCTCGACAGGGATATGCTTGGTCACTAATTTGGCGATATCTAAAATTGATATATTTTCAAAACCAGCATTGTAAACACCTGTCAACTCAGGATGATCCAGCATATGTAAATACACATCAGTGATATCATCAATATGAATATTGGGGCGTACTTGCGTACCACCAAACACGGTGATTTTGCCTTTAGATAGGGCTTGCATGGTCAGCATATTGACAGATACATCTAAGCGCATACGGGGCGAATAGCCACATACGGTTGCCGGACGAATGATTTGCACTACCATGTCATCTTGGTAGCTAAGCAAAACACGTTCTGCGACCATTTTGGTTTTGTTATATTCAGAGATAGGATTGAGAATTAAATCTTCGGTGACTTGTTCTTCTTCTTTAATGCCATAGACACTGCCAGAGGAAGCGTAAATGAAACGTTTGATGCCTAAGCGTTTAGCTCTGTCAGCCAACTGCATCGTGGCAAGTGCACTGACTTCCCAGGTGAGTTTGGGATTTAAATCACCACAGGGATCATTGGCGATCGAAGACAAGTGAATAATGCAATCTACCCCTGCCAATGGGATATGATCAATATCACAAACATCGCCTTTCATGACAGTGAGATTGGGGTGTGGTGCGAAAAAATTGCCAAACCATTGCGTATCGAACGCAATGACTTCGTCACCACGTGCTAACAGTTTGGGTACCAAGACATGACCTTTATAACCGCAGCCACCTGTTACTAATATTTTCATGTTATCCCTCTTTGGTTATATCGCCTGTAATCAAAATTCATGTTGTGCACGTGCCAAACTTTGTGGCGTGCCAATATCTCGATGATAATCATCATTATGATAAACTTGCATTCGCCCAATGTAGTGCGGCAGTACTTCTGTACTCATATCAATCACGGATTTATTGAGTGTCGCCAGATAAGCGATAACAGAAGGTGCTAGGATGTACACGGCGGCATTAGCGCGTGTGCCGTGAAAAACGGATGTTTTTTCGTGGAATGCGACGACAATATTATCATCATTGGTTTCTACAATACCACACTGTTCTGGCGCATCCGTATCGAAGGTCATCATGGTAATTTCCACCTCAGGCGGACGTGATGCATGACAGGCTATAAAAGCTTGTACATCAAAACGGGTAAGATTATCCGCATGAGCCAATAACAATGCTTCATTACCAAAGTAGTGTCGGTTTTTTAGCAGTGTACCGCCGGTACCGAGTAACTCGTCTTCATAAACTAAATCGACGGCCTCTCGCCAGCGTGAATGATCAACGCAAGCAACGACTTGGTCCGCAAAATAATGCGTGTTAATAAGCACACGCGTGATACCACCCTGAAATAGCAAATCTAACCAATAATTTAATAACGCTTTACCATGAATAGGGACCAAACATTTGGGTATGGTATTCGTGATCGGCCGCAAACGCGTCCCTAAGCCCGCTGCAAGTAACAGCGCTTTCATAGGTAAAGTTCCTGCAACAATTCTTGACTAGACAATGGTGAATTACCAATGCGTGCTACATGACAAGCCGCTGCCACAGAACCCAAATAAGCACTCTCCCAGATGCTCGCACCAGCAGCCAAGGCGAGAGAAGTAGAAATCAGCAGAGAATCTCCACCCCCAGACACATCTTTGGGGGCTGAATTGAGTGCCGGCAATTGATCTGTTTGTAATTGATTCTTACCCACTTGTGGCGAATGAATAAGTAACCCTTCAGAACCTAAGGTGATAAAGACATGTTTGGCATGCGTTTTTTGCTGTAAAGAATCCGCCAAGACAATCAGACCAGTGGTTTGATCACGCACCGCCAATCGTGCTTCATGCTCTGTTGGTGTGATGAGCAGCATGCCATGAAAACGTGAAACATCGCCTATTTGTGACGAAGATTGACTATCCGCCACCATCGGAATGCCGTGCTTATTACAGATGCTAATCACATCATCCACCAACGATTGCGGTAGACAGCCATAATTAAAATCAGAAAATACGACGATATCCGCATCTTTGATGGCGCGTGTTAACTTTTTAAGCATTTTTTCAGCGAGATCACTTTCTATGTGATGGTGGCGCAAGTGCGAGACCCGCAATAAGGTTTTGCCATCCGCGCGGAAGCGTTGTTTTAATGTGGTGGGACGACTTGTATCACGCAGTAAGGTCACATCGACATTAAATTTTTTCAGCGCTGTTGCGGCAAAGCGCGCAGCATCATCATCACCGACAACACTAAAGTACTTCACTTGCGCCCCTAAGCCACGCGCGTGCGCTGCCACGATACCGGCACCACCGACAAAGATATCTTTTTTGATCGGCGTCACGACAATGGTCGGATCTTCACGCGAAATGCCAAGCGGGTCACATGTCACGTATTCATCGACAATGAGATCACCGATGACCACCACCGATAGCTCGCTAAAACGTCGTACCACAGCAGGCAGCGTGCTTAGGTTAATTTGATGCCGTTGTAAATAATCGACCGGTTTTTTGATAGGCGTAAACATGGCTTCTTGTACTTCACCACGTAGCAAATCAATGGAAGAAAAGCGCATCTCGCCAGAAGAAAACAAGAGTTTGCCGCCATAGTGCTCGACAGCCGCTTGTTCAGGATTATAGTGTTGCTCGTGTTCACTCCCCTTCACCACAATATCGGGTTGCAGACAGCTAACGAAGACTTCAGGTGGCACAGACAATGGGAGCGCCAAGTCAACGCATCCAATGCCACGGACCCCCTGTAAGCGCAAATGCAGAGGCACGAAAGTCCCAGGAAAATTATCATCATGCACACCTACCACTAACACATCAGCACATTCCAAGGCAAAATTCAGCAAACGAAAATGACCAGGGTGGACGACATTAAAGTTGCCCGAAACAAATACAATGCGATCCCCAGGTGTCACATGCGCGCGAATGATCTCTGCGACACTTTGATAATCATTAGGATGCCGACGTAGGCTGGCATCGATATTCTGTGTCAGGGCATTCTTATCATAAGGCCCCACTGGTAAGGTTTCGATGTTATCGAGGTGTTTTAAAACGGGCTCTGTCACAACCTAGGTATCCTTATAAACAGTTTCCTGCATGTTGTTACGGCATCAAATGCATGATCACATGCATCGCCCCTAGAGGCGCGCTAAAAGCATATCAGCAAATGCGAAAGCACCAGTAAATGCGGGTGAAATCGCATTCAATACATGCATCGCATCATGTTGCTGCTCGATAATATAATCCATAACAATTTTTCTTTCAGCAATATTAATCAGTTGCGGCCGAATACCCACTTTATTGGCAGGCAAAAAATCAGCCGCCTGCACCGCTGGCATCAGTTTGCGTGCCGCACGAACGAAATGACTTTTTAAGTATTTCTTTATTTCCGTATACATAAGTAAGCGAAAATTTTGTTGGTTTGCAAGATACATACGCGCTATATCTGTTGCGATACGCGGCGCCTCCCAGCTGATCCCTTGGACTAAGCCATAATTTTCACGTCCGAAAGCTGGAATCGCCGTAGGTCCCACATACACTTCACCATTCATATTTCTTGAAAAATGCACACCTAAGAAAGGTAAACGCAAATCGGGGACAGGGTAAATATGCCCATTGACTAAGGGGGCTGCGCCTTTACTCAGCTTGTAATAGATACCTTTGAAGGGCAATAAGCGATAGGCTGTCGCACAACCGAACAATTTGGCAATAGTATCCGTGCCTGCGCCGGCACAATTGAACAAGAAACCATAATGGAACGTCGCGCGTGGTGTCGTAATCGTTTTTGCTGTCGGGTTCGCCGCTATCACCGGTTGCCCCACATGAAGATGCACCCCTGCGGCAAGGATGAGGGCTTGCAGTTTATTCAGAACGGCTTTGTTATCGATGCTAGCCGTATCAGGTGTATAAATACCATAGTGATAAGGATTCGCATGTGGTTCAATGTCACGGATCGTGGCGGCATCTAAGCGTTCTGCACGTATGCGATTATTCACGGCGTTTTGCAACAGCACATCGAGTGCGGGCAATTCATCCGCCTGGGTGGCAATAATGACCTTACCCGTCTTTTGATAGGGGATATCGTATTCATCCGCAAACGCTAACATGCGCCGTGCACCTTCAGCACAGACTTTTGCCTTTAAGCTGTCTTGGCCATAGTAGATCCCAGAATGTAAGACGCCACTATTACGTCCACTCGCATGTAAACCCACCTGTTTTTCTTTTTCGATGAGGGCGATTGACGCGGTAGGATACCGCTTAGTGAGTGACCACGCTAAGGAAAGACCGATAATGCCGGCGCCAATGATCACAAAATCATATTGCTGAGAAGGCTTGGTATCCATAAAGATCGCATCAGGTTAGCAGAGCGAAAATTTCCGCATCCATAATTAAAAAAGGGCGCAACACCCACCGACTATGACGCGAGTAACTTAACGTTTTTTGTTGAGCGTGTCAATTTAGTTGCGTCGTTTCATCGCGATATGAATACGAGTGTACAAGCTAAGCACACAAGGCAGATGACTACCCTATACGTCGTCCGAGTAATGAAACAATTACACCATTGCCGTCACTAAATCAGCGCGCTTCACACGATAGTCAACGGCCAATTGCTGCATCAGTTTAATGCTAGCCTCACTTTGGTTGAGTGTATAGATATGCAAGCCAGGCGCGCCGCCCTGCAGCAATTGCTCACAAAGTAGATGCACCACTTCCAATCCAAAAGCCTTGATGGCGTCAACATCATCAGCATAGTCCTCTAAGCGTTTTCGAATCCATTGTGGGATTTCAGCACCACACAAGGCGCTAAAACGTGCTAGGCTCGCATATTGTGTGATCGGCATAATACCCGGCGTAATTGGCAGCTTAATCCCTGCGCGCGCGCAATCATCCAATAAATAAAAATACGCATCAGGATTGTAAAAATATTGCGTGATAGCGCTATCCGCACCCGCATCCGCTTTGCGTTTTAAATTCAAAATGTCGTCACGCACACTACGTGCCTGTGGGTGCACTTCTGGGTAAGCAGCCACTTCAATATGGAAATACTGGCCAGTCACTTCGCGTATCAAAGCGACCAACTCACTTGCGAACTGATACTCTCCCACTTCGGTCATCCCTGCGGGTAAATCACCGCGTAACGCAACGATACGTCGAACCCCCATCGTTTTATACAGATGTAACAATTGAATCAAGTCATCACGCTTCGTGCCCACACAAGACAAATGGGGCGCCACTCGCACTGGTGTTTTTTCTTGAAGCAAACGCACACTCTCAATAGTACCCTGTTGCGTAGAACCACCAGCACCAAAGGTGACAGAGAAAAATAGCGGATCAAACTGCGCCAATATTGTCGCTTCTTGCGCCAAATATGTCAGCCGCTCAACATTTTTAGGTGGGAAAAATTCGAAACTGATATTCAAGGGTTTCACAACTTTCATCCTATCTCACTCCTGTATTGATTTCTGTTGGGCGTACCAGCGTATGCGCTAGCACGCTGTTGGCGCCCTAGCTGGCGAGATGCGTTGCCAGCCAACGTTTCAGAATGTCTAAATCCATTTTTTTACGAGCCGCATAATCTGCGACCTGATCTTCAGCAATTTTACCAATCCCAAAGTAATGTGCCGCTTCATGGGCGAAGTAAAAACCACTGACAGACGCTGCAGGTAACATAGCGTAACTCTCTGTCAACTTGATATCAGCCACTGCTTCAGCATTCAGCAAGTCGAACAACAGCGGTTTTTCTGTATGGTCGGGACAAGCAGGATAACCTGGTGCGGGGCGAATACCTCGATATTTTTCTGCAATCAATTCTTCGTTGCTTAAATTTTCGTGTTGCGCATAAGACCAAAACTCACGACGAACGCGTGCATGTAGATGTTCAGCGAAGGCTTCGGCCAATCGATCCGCCAAAGCTTTTAACAAAATACTATTGTAATCATCATGGTCCGCAGCGAATTTTGCTAACTGTGTTTCAATCTGACCGCCCGCTGTGACGGCGAAACCACCCAAGTAATCAGGCACACCAGAGGATTTAGGCGCAATAAAATCTGCGAGACACATGTTGTATTTGTCTTTCACCTTACGAGTTTGCTGACGTAACATACAGAAGGTCGCGATCACCTGTTCGCGGTTTTCATCCGCATAGATTTCTATATCATCTCCCACGCTATTTGCTGGGAAGAACCCGATCACACCATTCGCTTGTAACCACTTTTCTTTAGTAATCATTGCCAGCATTGCTTGCGCGTCATTAAAAAGTGCCTTGGCATCTTCCCCGATAATTTCATCTGTAAAAATCTTCGGATAACGACCACTTAACTGCCACGTTTGAAAAAACGGTGTCCAATCGATAAAGGGAATCAAGTCATCGAGTGGATAGTCTATAAATGCTTTAGTCCCCAAAAAGCGTGGCTGACATGTTTCTTGTTGCTGCCAATCAATAGGTATTTTGTTTTCACGTGCTTCTTGCAGGCTAATAATTTGCGTTGCCGACTTTTTGTTTTTATGTAAGTCACGCAACTTGGCATAATCCTCTCGCACCTGAGAAATATAGCCTTCAGCTGCGTGATCACTCAATAACTGGCTGACCACACCCACTGCCCGCGATGCATCCACCACATGCACGGTAGGGCCGCTATAATGCGGTTCGATCTTAATCGCCGTATGCGCTCGGGAAGTGGTCGCACCGCCGATTAAGAGTGGCAACTTGAACTCAGCACGCTCCATTTCACTGGCCACATGGGTCATTTCTTCTAATGAGGGAGTGATAAGACCACTGAGACCAATCACATCAACCTTATGTTCACGTGCGTGCGCGAGAATTTTTTCACATGGCGTCATCACACCTAAATCTATGACGTCATAATTATTACAACGCAACACCACACCCACAATGTTTTTACCAATGTCATGCACATCGCCTTTTACCGTGGCCAAAAGAATTTTGCCTTTAGCCTTAGCCGTGACTTGCGAGGCGACAAGATAAGGCTCTAGGTACGCCACCGCTTGCTTCATCACGCGTGCACTTTTCACCACTTGTGGTAAAAACATTTTACCGGCTGCGAATAAATCCCCGACAATATTCATACCATCCATCAGGGGACCTTCGATGACCAACAGCGGAGAACCCAGTTGCACTCGCGCCTCTTCGGTATCCTCAATGATATATTGCGTAATACCTTTCACTAATGCATGCGAGAGACGTGCTGAGACTGGCTGCTCACGCCAGCTTAAATCTTCAACTTTGGTCTTAGCCTGATCTTTCACCGTTGCAGCGACTTCTAACAGTCGTTCTGTCGCGTCGGGATGGCGGTTGAACAGCACATCTTCAATTAATTGTAATAGTGGTGGTGGGATATCGGCATAGATAGCTAAATTACCCGCATTCACAATACCCATGTCCATCCCAGCTTCGATGGCATGGTAAAGAAAGGCTGCATGAATCGCTTCACGAATAGCATTGTTACCGCGAAATGAAAACGAAATATTACTGACGCCACCACTGACCATCGCATGTGGTAAGTGCGCCTTAATGCGTCGAGTAGCATTAATGAAGTCGACAGCATAGTTATTATGTTCTTCCATACCAGTCGCGATCGCAAAAATATTGGGATCGAAAATAATGTCTTCCGCCGGAAATCCCACTTGATCCACTAAGAGACGGTAAGCCCGTTCACAGATAGCAAACTTACGTTCTTCAGTATCCGCCTGCCCGGTCTCGTCGAAAGCCATTACCACAATGGCCGCACCATAGCGTCGTGCTAGTTGTGCTTTCTCAATGAAAGCTGCTTCACCATCTTTGAGACTAATTGAATTAACAACACTTTTGCCTTGAACACATTTCAACCCTGTTTCAATCACAGACCATTTGGAGGAATCAATCATGATGGGGACGCGGGCAATTTCGGGTTCAGCGGCAATGAGATTCAAAAACTTTTTCATTGCAGCTTCCGCATCCAACATCCCTTCGTCCATATTGATATCGATGATTTGCGCGCCATTTTGTACTTGGTCACGAGCGACGTCTAATGCGGTGGCATAATCATCTTGTCGAATCAAGTCAGCAAAACGTAATGAGCCAGTGACATTGGTACGCTCACCCACATTCACAAATAATGACTGGTCATCGATAATTAATGGTTCGAGGCCACTTAAACGACACGCTGGCGCTATGGTAGGAATGACGCGCGGCGTGAGTCCTGCTACCGCTTCGGCGATAGCTTGGATATGTTGGGGTGTCGACCCACAGCAACCGCCAACGATATTGATCAATCCCTCTTGCGCAAATGCATGCACGACCTCAGCCATTTGTGCCGGCGTTTCATCATATTCACCAAAAGCATTGGGGAGCCCCGCATTGGGATGAATGCTCACAAAGGTATCGGCAATTTTCGCTAGCTCTTGTGTATAGGGACGCATTGCCTCAGGTCCCAACGCGCAATTGAGGCCAATCGCAAGTGGCTGCGCATGACGCACCGAATACCAAAAAGCACCTGTGGTTTGACCGGAGAGGGTTCTACCACTCGCATCGGTAATTGTGCCAGAGATCATTACCGGCAAACGCATTTTCTGCGTGGCAAAATACGTTTCAATCGCATAGATAGCGGCTTTACAATTCAACGTATCGAATATCGTTTCGACCATCAGGATGTGTGCACCGCCTTCTACAAGACCGCGTACCGCTTCACCGTATGCGCGTACCAGATCATCAAAGGTAATATTTCTAAATCCTGGATCATTGACTTCTGGCGACAAGGAAGCCGTGCGATTGGTTGGCCCCAAGATGCCTATCACAAAGCGCGGCTTGTTTGGCGTGCGTAACGTCATTTCGTCAGTCACTTGTCGCGCTAAACGTGCAGAGGCCAAATTGAATTCGTAAGCTAATGTATCCATTTGGTAATCAGCGAGCGCAACACTCGTTGAATTGAAGGTATTCGTTTCAATGAAGTCTGCGCCTGCATTGAGATAGGCACGATGGATATCAGCAATTATTTGTGGCTGGGTTAGCGTGAGTAAATCGTTATTACCTTTTAATGATGACGGATGGGAAGCGAAGCGCTGACCACGATAGTCATCTTCTTGCAAACGATAGGACTGGATCATTGTCCCCATACCACCATCCAAGATGAGAATTCGCTTTCTCATTGCCTTTTGTAAATAAATGACTGTCTTATCATGGTTTTGCAATTGTCGTGTCACGTCGATTCACCATTAACTAGTTAGGTTGCCCATTAGCGGGAGGGTAAAGTAAAACGATTCTATCATCAATCTTCCTAAGAGGTTTGCGACTATCACTCTGGCAAACAAGTTATATTCGGTCGTTATGCACACTTATTTCTTTGCTATTTGACTGTTACCTAAGCGGCGGTTTATTTATCTTAGCGCGGAAAAAACCTATCGCACGATGTCAACATTATCACGCTTAACACACTAGGTACATTTGGTATAGCTTGCAGAAAAAATCCTTTACTCGCAAGTAAGCGTATTAACATAGCAAGAATACATATGAATATGACAGGTTGTATATTATCATTATCAGTGAGAGATCTAACCTCGTTTATGATACTCATGGTATCTGCATACGATGTTTTTAGTGGGGCATTAAGCTCACCTAAAACCGAAGTGATGTGCCGTCAGTCAGTAAACGAAATACAGTATTTTTAAAAACGCTATTCGTTATCTTTATGAATTAAGAATTATTTATAATTCGATTATGGATAACACTAATTTTTTGGTTTGTTTTTATGATTTTCTACTAATTATGATTAGGGTATGACCTAATTATAAAACCTAAAAAATAGATAAAACGATGAATTGAATAGCTATTTAAAATACTATATGCTAATGATTCTCTGTAGCATCTTATGCAAGAGCGTGTTGTGTATCAGGGACACGCGGATAGAGGCCCGTACAGTATCTCTAAAGTCTATCCGAACAATAGATTATGTGTTACAAGATGGGTGTTTCGGTGTCTTTATCGCGGTAATATGCGTAGTAAGCATTAAACATAGAAATTTATAGGAGTAAATTATGTTTAAGAAATTATTAGTTACAAGTGCAATTTTAGCTGCAAGCTCAAGCGTAGCTTTCGCTGGTGGATACAAAGGCGAGAACTACAAAGGTGAAGCTCCATGTGCTACTTGCCAATACTTAGCCGGTCCTTACCTCGGTTTAAGCATCGGTTCCAGAGTTAACTGGCAAGAACGTCCAACGCTGTATCATCAATACTACACAGATCCAACTGCTGGCGCTTACTATTATAACCACTATTATCAAGGTTATAATTTCTTCTCCGGTATTTCTGGTATTGCGTCCATCGGCTACGGCATGATGGTTAACCCAATGTTCTACATCGCTGGCGAATTCTTTGCAGGTGACACCGCAAGAACAAGCAACAGCCATGGCTCCAAATACGTTCGCTCCACATGGGATTATGGCTTCGACGTTATCCCAGGCGTGTTAGTGGGTGATTGCGTGTTGGCATACTTCCGCGCAGGTGTGATCGAAACACAGTTCCAAGGTCATCATTCCAACAGCCGTACCGGTTGGAGAGTTGGTTTAGGTGCTGAAACGAACATCTACCAAAATTGGGATGCACGTATGGAATTCGTGTACAACCAATGGAGCAACAACAACAATCATCATCATTACCACCGTTCCAGTACACAAATTCTTCCACTCACCACACCTGTGTACTACCACGGTCATGGCAACAGATACATCCGTGGCGAGCAGTTCAACCTCGGTGTTGTGTACAAGTTCCTATAAAGGCGCATATGCCAAAGCTAAAAACGGGCGGGAACATTGTTGTTTCCCGCCTGTTTTATTTTAAGCCCCTTCCTTTTAGCTTACCATTTCCATAAATCACCGCCGTTAGTCGTTACTATCATCATGTTCATTTTATTTTTCATGAACGAGTGCATAATCGTTTGTGATTGATGACCATGTGACATGGATTGCCATGTCGCCCTACGGGCTCCTCGCAATCTGAGTTATCCTCAGGAATTGAAATAGCTCATAAACATAGAAAAACAAAAACCGGGCACGCAAGTGGGCAGGCTGCCAAACCCGTTCGCCCCGAGGAGACATCCCTCAGGATGGCATCTCGGGGGGTGCAACCTACGAAACTTAAATTATTATTGATTTCTAATACAGTGACTGTGGAAGCGTCTTGCGAAGGCACGAAGTGCCGTCTCAAAGGGCGCGCGTGAGCGCACCCCCAACATCGTCAACCACCCCTTGAGGTAGCAATCATCTTATTTGTAAACGCGATAGAGATCGTAGACGCCACCAAGGTGAGATGGATGATGACTTGCCACATGATAGTATAATTGGTTAAACCATTCGGATCGATAAATGTACGTAGTAAATGAATAGAGGAAATACTCAATAAGGCTAACGCTAGTTTTATCTTCATTGTACCGGCATCAACTTCATCCAACCATTCGGGATGATCAGGATCATTTTGTATATGAAGCTTAGACACGAAGGTTTCGTAGCCACCCACGATGACCATGATGAGTAGATTGGCAATCATGACGACATCAATCAAATCAAGCGCTTGTAACATGATATCGCTGTCTTTGAATGTATGCGCACTATCAATCAAGTGCACCAATCCCACCCCAAAACCATAGACATAGACAATAAGCACCACGATCAACCCAACATAAAGCGGCGCTTGCAGCCAACGACTCCAAAAAATAAGTTTAGGCAATTTTCTTTCGATATTTTGTAGCATTGCTATGATCACTCCTTACAGATCTAATACGACGACCACCTTAGAAGTTGCTTCTGCATGTCTCAAGTATCTTTACGCACACCTGAGACATGCATGTGATCGCAGGCAAAAATGTCGCCTACAGCGTCTTCGCCATCATGACCGGCCCTGTTAAGCAGAAGCGACGCTGAGCACCTGTCGATGGTCATATTCCGCACCAAAAATGGCGCTTTCAATCAATGAGCAAATGATATGGCCAAACATAATATGACACTCTTGAATTTTTGGTGTTTCAGTTGAAGGGATATTAATAATCCAATCACATAGTAGAGCCATCTGTGGCGCTTGCATACCCGTTAGCCCAACAGTCACCATGTGCTTGTGTCGTGCCGCTTCAAGGGCACGCAATATATTAGGGGATTTACCTGAAGTAGAAATAGCAAAGAAAATATCTCCGGCCTGCCCAACGCATTCTATCTGACGCGCAAATATGCGCTCATAGGAATAATCATTGCTGATGGCTGTCAACGTTGAGGTGTCAGTCGTGAGCGCCATTGCCGCCAATCCTGGTCGGTCAAATTGCAGACGGGTGATCAATTCAGCAGCCAAATGTTGTGAGTCTGCCGCACTCCCGCCATTACCAGCGAATAATATCTTTTTGCCTTGCTGCAACGCCGCAACGCATGTTTGCGCAACCGCAACTACCGTTTGTTGTAATGCGGCATCTTGTTCAATGGTGGCTAATAGGGAGGAAAGTTTCTTAATTTCACCAAGCAACATTTTTTGCATTGATATCTCCTAAGATGAGTGAGCCTGACACTCACTCTAACGCAATGTAAGCCAATGTCAATCGCACTAGAGCGCGTTTGCGCCAAGCGCACCATCAACGCGAATAATACTGCCAGAAATATAGCGAGAAGCATCCGATGCGAGTAACAGCAATGCGCCGTCTAATTCATTGAGCTCGCCAAAGCGGTGCATCGGAATTTTTTCCAGCAGTGCTATCATGCTTTGCTGCGGTAGCGCCTGTGTCATCTCCGTACTAAAGTAACCGGGTGCGATTGCATTCACACGGATATGACGATCGGCAAATTCAGCTGCCATCGCCCTTGTCATGTGACTGACCCCGGCTTTTGAAGCATTATAAGCCACAAACATAATATGGGGTCTGGTCCGTAGATCCGCTGCAGAAGAAATATTGATGATACTGCCCACTGTTTGAGTGGCTAGCATCTGTTCTACCACCACCTGCGTCATCATCCAAACACCTTTGAGATTGGTGTCAATGACCCGTTGCCAATCGTCGTCGTCATAATCAAAAAAGGATTTTCCTGCCACTGACACGCCGGCATTATTCACTAAAACATCAATGTGCCCAAACTGCTTGATGGTTTCAGATACAAATTGCTGCACACTGTGACGATCAGTGACATCTAATGGCATGCCACGCACAGTCCCGCCCGACCCCACAATTTGCTCAACCGTGGCCTGCAAATTCTCTAATCGCCTAGCGCCGATCACGACTTTGGCACCCGCCCCTGCTAGCGTACAAGCAAAATGGCGCCCAATCCCAGAGGAAGCGCCTGTCACAATAACAACTTTATCTTTTACAGAAAATAGATCTTGCATATGATGCCTTATTCCCAATGAATTTGGTTATTGCCTACGAAAATCCGTTCTTTTTCTGCGAGAAAATTGTTAACTGATCAACACATGACACGTTCGCACGGTGGTCTCATTAGTAGACTATTGGCATTCACTGATTATCGACATCTGCAGGATCAATGACCAAATGCCAATGGTCTTGTCGTCGTGACACACCCTATGTTAGCCCTTTAGGGTGGGACTATTCCTGACCCGCCCCACCCCATAAAGGGTTTATTTATTGTTACTCAACTGAGAGATGAGAAGCAATCGCATGCATTTTGTCAGCCTTCATTTTCTTAAACCCTTTGACACTTGACAATTCATCAACGGATTTAAAATTACCGTGCTTTTTACGATAAGCAACAATCGCGCGGGCACGTGAGGCATTGATACCTTTAACCTTCATCAGTTCTTTAGCTGTAGCACTATTCAGGTTCACCATGGCTGGTTGCTGAGCGGCTGGCGCAGTCATTTGCGTGGCTGGCACGTTAGATGGTGCGGCATTCATATGACTTGTTTCAGCGGCAAAAGCAGGCGCAGCTAGACCCAGAGCGGCAACAGCGGTTAAGATTGTGCGATAGAAAGACATCGAAATTTCTCCTTATGAAAGTGACTATTTCCAATAAGTCCTCAAATCACGCTTAGTATCCCTTGATGCGGTGATCAAGATGACTACGCGTTAAGCTGAACCTATCCATACTTCAGGATAGTCGATGGTCTATGAACACCATACGGTATGCATCTTAGCATTTCTTTCATGCGAATACACGCCACTGATAGTGCATGGCAAAAAGCGTCGGCACGCAGTGAAAAGATTTGATGAGCTTATGAGCGTAGATCGCGGGGGAAACACGAAGGTGTAATGAAGAATATGGGGAATTAAAATGTTACCCACTTTTTGATAAAAAATCCATTCTTTCTGTAGCAGCATTCTCAACATTTTTGTTAAACTTGAAACATGCGCAACATCTACAAGCCAGCTTCGTAACTATAGGATATACCTCATGCGTTCAAAACTAACTAGGCAGCTACAACTCGTCGTATTATCCGTGGCTTTCATTCTGGGTAGCCCACTTCATGCCAACCCAATCATACCGATCCCCACCCAACCACAACCGCCGTCATTCACCCCTAGCGCACCGAATCTGGATGCGACCGGTTATATTTTACTAGATGCCATGAGTGGTAAGATTTTGGCCGAGAAAGAAGCTGACAAACGTATTCCCCCTGCGAGCCTCACTAAGCTCATGTCTCTCTACGTCATTTCTACTGCGCTCAAAAATGGGCAAATCAAATGGGAAGACAAGGTACGCGTCAGCACAAAAGCTTGGAAAACTGAAGGTTCGCGCATGTTCATCAAAGCGGGTGATGAAGTCCCAGTCAAATTATTGGTAGAAGGCATTGTGGTCGCCTCCGGTAACGATGCCACCGTCGCACTCGCCGAGCATATTGCTGGTACAGAAGAAGCATTCACCGCCATCATGAATGAAGAAGCAAGATATTTGGGCATGAATGACACGCACTTTGTGGACAGCACCGGGCTACCCAACCCAGAACATTATTCTACCCCGCGAGATCTCGCCAAACTTACCCAAGCTTACATTAAAAACTTTCCGGAAGATTACCGTATGTATTCCGAAAAGTTTTTCACTTACAACAATATCAAACAATCCAATCGCAATCGCTTATTATGGCGTTATCAATATGCTGATGGATTGAAAACAGGCCACACAAATGAAGCGGGTTATTGCCTCGTTGCTTCGGCTAAAAAAGACGGCATGCGCCTCATCAGCATTGTGATGGGTGAGCCAACAGACAACGCGCGTAACGAAGATTCCATCCGCCTCTTAACTTACGGTTTTCGTTTCTTCGAAACCCATAAGCTCTATGATGCTGGCAAATCCATACAAGAAGTCCGCGTCTGGAAAGGTGAAAAAACCAAAACACCCGTCGGTGTGACTGAAGATTTGTTTGTCACGGTGCCAACCGGTCAGTACAAACACATACAGTTAGCTTACGAGCTAAAAAGCCCAATGAAAGCACCGATCAAAAAGGGTGATACATTAGGTAACGTTAAAGTGATGCTGAACAATACCGAGATAGCCTCTAAACCCATTATTGCTTTTGATAACAATCCGCAGGGCAGTTTGTGGCGTCGTTCCATTGATGCAGTGAAATATACAGTGCACAAATATTTCTCACGATCTGATGAAAAAGTAAACACTGGCTAGTGATAACCTGTGACGATCAATAGCCCCAGATTTCAAGCAATATCTGGGGCTATTTACGTTATAATCTACAAAAAAAGGTTACTTGCTCAAAATATAGTTAGTGCTATACTACGCCAACCTCAGTGATCCTTGGTTAAAAGCGATATCATCAAAGCTATTTGGAATCGCGTGAACAAATTAACCACACTTGCAAGCTGATCACGTCTCAGGGTAAACGTAAGACACGCTTAAAAAAACGACGCGATCCTTCCTAACCAAAAAGGTAATGCGATGACAGACGATAAACTAACACCCGATTCCTTGCTCACCTTTCCCTGTGACTTTGTTATTAAAGTCTTTGGCATTGCGTCCGATGAGTTTGAGTCTGCCGTACTGACGATCATTCACAAGCATGTACCCAACCTCACCGAGGGCGCCATCAAAACACGACCTAGCGAAAATGGTAAGTATGTCGCACTGAGTATCACCGTACATGCAGAAGATCAAGCCCAACTCGATGCCATTTATCGTGAACTCTCTTCTTCACCTCAGGTATTAATGGCCCTATGAGTCATACCATGGCAAATAGTGTGGTTGTTCGCTGGCTTGGCGTCCAAGACTACGAAGAGATATGGCAAAAAATGCAACAATTCACGCAAACCCGCGATGATGATACGGTTGATGAATTTTGGTTGCTAGAACATAAACCCGTGTACACGTTCGGTCAAAACGCTAAAACTGAACATTTACTTGCAGCAAACACCATCCCAGTCGTTCGTACCGACCGCGGTGGACAAATCACCTATCACGGACCTGGTCAACTGATGGTCTATACGCTCATTGATGTGAAACGCAAACAACTCGGTATTCGCCAACTGGTTAGCCATTTGGAACAAGCGATCATCGACTTTCTTGCGTCCTATGACGTTACAGCATTCGCGAAACGCGAAGCACCTGGCGTTTACATTGCCATGGGCGATCCACCACAAGAAAAAAAAATATGCTCCATTGGCTTACGCATCCGACGTGGTTGCGCTTATCATGGCATTGCATTCAATATAGGCATGGATCTCAAACCTTTTGACCACATCAACCCTTGTGGCTTTGCAGGCTTACAGATGACTCAGTTATCTGAACTGGGAGGACCCGACCAAACGCATGAAGCTGGTCAAAAATTAATGGGTCACTTAATGAACAACTTAAACTATACGCATTGCCTCTCAAAAATCGAGTCTTGAATCAATGTCGTTTTTTGCCTTCGGCAAAAATGCTTGACCACTATGGAGTTTTAAGGAATTTTGATAAAACAGGTCGACACAGCGTCAAGCGGCGTACCTGGGAAAAATCGCGAGCATCAAGATGCTATGGATGAGAAGTTTTTAGCAGGCAGACGGTTCAAATGCACCACCGGATAGCGCTTTAAAAATCGCATCTAGTCGTGTAATGGGTATATACTAGCGCAACCCATTTGTGAAGCGAAAAGACGATGACAATGAACTCACCTAAAACACCTTCGAATAAACAACGTGGTGCGGAAAAACTAGCACGCATCCCAATCAAAATTGAAGCCACAGAAACGCCATTACGTAAACCTGACTGGATACGTGTGCGCATCCCTGCCTCCCCAGCAGTGAGTGATCTGAAAGCGCTGCTACGCGCCAATAAACTTGTGACTGTATGCGAGGAAGCTTCGTGCCCAAATTTACCTGAGTGCTTTACGCATGGCACAGCGACCTTCATGATTATGGGTGATAAATGTACAAGACGTTGTAGTTTTTGTGATGTTGCCCACGGACGACCAGATCCACTCGACCCCAATGAGCCTGCTCACCTCGCCTCGACTATCGCACAGATGGGCTTACGCTATGTTGTGATCACCTCGGTAGACCGAGATGATTTACGAGACGGTGGTGCCCAACACTTTGTGGCGTGTATTGATGCGATTCGGGCACAAAACCCAAACATACGCATTGAGATATTAGTCCCAGATTATCGTGGCCGTATGGATGTTGCTTTAAACATCACCGGAGCAGCACTACCCGACGTATTCAACCACAACATCGAAACAGTTCCCCGTTTATACAAGCAAGCACGACCGGGTTCTGATTACGCACACTCGTTACAATTGCTCCGCGAATTTAAGCAGCGCTACCCACAGATACCAACCAAATCGGGCATCATGTTGGGTCTAGGCGAGACGGACGACGAAATACGTGACACCTTAAAAGATTTACGCGCACATGACGTTGACATGGTGACACTTGGCCAATATTTACAACCCAGCCGTCATCACCTACCCGTCAGTCGGTACGTGACACCCGAGGCGTTCCAGCAATTTGCTGAATTTGCGCATGCGATTGGTTTTAAAAATGTCGCCAGTGGCCCGTTGGTCAGATCCTCTTATCATGCGGATAAACAAGCTGCGGGTGAGTCAGTACGCTAATCAAGTTGCAAACATCGCGAGCAAACGATCATTGGCTGGTCGTTTGCTCTAAAGATGGTTTTGCTGCAGGTACGCATTGTTTCAGGTCGCATGAAACCGCCATCTGAAACTTACACAGGCAACTGTGGTACCGGGTCGAGGTATCAGACCTCCAAGGAATTTTGATGAATTTGTTGAGGATGGCCTTTTAAATGTCAGAATACATCGCTCCTTTTTTTCAGTGGTTAAACGCACACCCACACATGGCAGGTCTTGCCACCTTTATCATTTCTGCTGCTGAATCCGTCGCCATCATTGGCACCATTGTCCCTGGCTCCATTATGATGACCGCCATTGGTGCACTGGCGGGATCAGGCGTCATCCCACTATGGCAGACGATATTCTGGGCGATCCTAGGTGCCATCGTGGGTGATGGCATCAGTTACCGCATTGGTTATCATTACAAAAACCGATTACCCTATGTGTGGCCATTTCGCCGCTACCCATACATTTTGCGTTCCGGTGAAATCTTTTTTCATCGCTATGGCTCAATGAGTGTCTTCATTGGTCGCTTTGTAGGGCCGGTACGTGCATTAGTCCCCCTCGTCGCAGGTATGCTTGGCATGCCGCCTTGGCGATTTTATATTGCGAATGTGACATCAGCCATCGGTTGGGCGCCTTTTTATATGGCACCAGGCATTCTGCTAGGGGCTGCATCCATGGAATTACCGGCTGACATCGCAATGCACGTCATTTTAGTATTAATTTTCTTCATCTTATTCATCATGTTGTGTCTATGGTTTATTTATAAGCTACTGCGACTCATTCATGTACAAACCACACAACTACAAAATTACATCTGGCTCAGATTGAAAAAATCCCATTCATTGTCTTTTCTCACTGTATTATTGAAAAGCTCAGACCCCAAGCAAACCCATGGCCAACTCACACTCGCCACTTATTTCATTTTAATTAGCATCGCCTTCATGACGCTCGCCATTTGTGTGAAAACCATTGGCGAAGCTAACATTGGGATTAATGAAGCGCTCTATCATCTCTTCCGTGGCATCCGTACACCGGGCGCCGACACAGCAATGATCATGATGACGCTGTTAGGACAAAAAGAAGTGATTATCCCCGTTGCAGCGATGGTTGTGATTTGGCTGAGTATTTGTGAACGTCGCCGTACTGCCGCACATGCCCTGATCCTAACACTTGCGACAGCAGCCAGTATTTTCACCCTCAAACATCTCATTCAAGCCCCACGTCCATGGGGTGTTTCGCCGATCTTGAGTCGTTATGCAATGCCCAGTGGGCACACTACGATCGCCACGACTTTCTATATGGGGATCGCACTGCTATTAACACGTACCATACCTGCACGCCATCGCTGGCCAGTATATCTGCTCGCCATCAGTATCATTTTGATCGTGAGCTTTTCACGTCTCTATCTCGGTGCACATTGGTTTACTGATGTGCTTGCTGGCTGGATGTTGGGCGCGCTGCTATTAATGGCAACCATCATTTCATTTCGCCATCAGATGGAAAAACCCACACCACCACTAGGCTTGTTACTTGTCATCGTGTTCACATTGAGTGTGACTAGCAGCTTTTATTATTTAAAGCGCTCTGAAAAATTACATATTGCCTACACCCCAATGGATTGGCCTACCGTACAAGTGAGTATGCAGGATTGGTGGTCCAACCAAAGTAGCTTAGCTGCTTACCACGTGAGTTTATTTGGCTTCCCCTCGCAACGTATTAATCTCGTTTGGGCGGGTCAACTCGATACGATCACTCAGAGCTTACTCGCAGCACATTGGATGCAACCACCCGTGCGCGATTACATCAGCACCCTACATCGCATTGCCGATGTGAGTAGCACTGAATATCTGCCACTGATCTCACCGCAGTATTTGGATAAAAAACCCGAACTGGTGTTGATTCGTAATCTCAATGGCAAAAAAGGCTTAATGGTTATACGCTTGTGGGCGGCAAACCGCATTCTCAAAGATAAGACACCCCTTTGGGTGGGGACTGTCGGCGTTGTCCCACGCTCCTATAGTTGGTTGTATACCAACAATAGCACGACCATGATGGTTGACCCACTCAGCTTGTTAGGACATCATCGCGCCGCGCAACTATGGGAATGGAAAACTGTGACCATACAAGTGATGAACAAACGACGCACCATTGCATGGCCTGCACTTTTTATTAGAAAAAATTCAGTATAGGAAACATCATATGTCAGCCCTCATTGAACTCGGCTTATTCGCGGCAAAAGGACTCATCATCGTCTTATTCATCCTTGCAGTGCTCATTGCCTTCTTTGCACTCCTTTCTAAGGGTAAACAAAAGCTCAAAGGTCACCTACAAATCAAAAACCTCAATAAACATTATGAAGAAACCAGCGAACTCATTTTAAGTGAAACCCTGGATAAGAAAGCATTCAAACAGTATCTCAAAGAAAAAAAAGCCCGTGATAAGGAGCGCAATGCTACAACCTCACCGCATAAACAAGTTTATGTGTTGCACTTTAATGGTGATATAAAAGCTTCTGCCGTATCCGCCTTACGTGAAGAAATCGATGCCATCATCAACGTAGCCAAGAAAGATGATGAGGTTGTCTTGTGCTTGGAGAGTGCAGGCGGTGTGGTCCATGGTTATGGCCTTGCCGCTGCCCAACTCATGCGTTTACGCACACGAGGCATTTTTCTCACTGTCGCTATCGATAAAGTCGCTGCCAGTGGTGGTTATATGATGGCATGCGTTGCCAACAAGATTATCGCCGCACCTTTTGCGATTGTTGGTTCCATCGGTGTCATCATTCAATTACCCAACTTCAACAAACTACTCAAAGAAAATCATGTCGACTTTGAACAGCTCACCGCGGGTCAATATAAACGAACGATCACTGTGTTTGGCGAAAACACACCCGAAGGACGAGAAAAATTACAGCATGAAATCGAAGATATTCATCAATTATTTAAAAAACATATCACCACATACCGACCTAACATTGATATTCAGCAAGTTGCCACTGGTGAACATTGGTTAGGAGAGCAAGCCTTGGACTTCAAATTAATAGACGCGATACAAACTAGTGACGACTATTTACTAACACTCAGCAAGGAAGCCACACTATTCAATATTTGTTACGAATTAAAAAAACCGTTTTACAGTGTGTTGTTAAATGGCGCGAGTGCTATACGCACACGTCTAGGTTTTTAGATAACGATACAATTGCTCAATGATTGAGCTATTTTTAATTATCATGTTTTTTAGAGATCAAATCATACGAGGTGAGCTAATCTCTTGTTTTAATGTCACTATCCCTCGGGGCGGTAAATTTTTATACGCCGCCTCTTGTGCATCCCCTAAAAATTCCCTCACAGTCAATTCAAGTATTTAATAATTTTTATCATAGGGTTAGCACACAAAAAGTAGTCCACCAACCTGCCTAAGGGATGCTCCTAATAGGCCAGTTAGCCGCGCAATGCTACATTGAATTTAGGTTGCAAGGATTGCAACGCGTCGCAAAGTAACAGAAGTTACTCGCGAATAAAAAGACAATAATAAAATAAATAATAATAAGATTTCCCGGACGAAATCATATAAATAAAACGATATAGTCTTTTTAGAGTTGGTAATCTTCTGTTACTTATCTTCTGCACCAGCAGAGGATTCTTGCACGAAGCGTGACCTCAGGACGGGGTCACCTAATGTGCAAGAAAGGGAGACCCGTCACGCACATCACTATAAAAAACCACCCCCGTTAGCTATTTCAATTTTTTCATCATCTGCTAGAATCCATGGCTCATATCAATTCTATAAAGGACTATTTTATGCTATTGATTCGGCGCCTAGCGATGTGGTCATCCACACTCACCACGGTTCTCGTTGCCACTTCCAGCTTTGCTCTCTCCGCTCCTCATGCTTCTTTTACTTCCGCTGAACACACCACAGCAGGTGATGAAGTAAAATTTTTTTTCCCCTACACGCGAGACAGACAAGCGATTCAGCGATTTCATCTCCCTAGTGGATTAGATCTCACTTATGGCGAGATCATTGCGATGGGCGATATGTATGGCATCCCCAAAAAAGCTATCTCTACTGGTAAAACAGCGGATGAAAGAAAACTCAGATTTTATGCTGCCTTTGATACCTTTGCATTGAATCCGAATGTCGTCAATGAGGCGACCAAAATTATTGCCACCATTCGCGATGAACAACAACTCGTCTTAAATGGTATGGCACATGGCGAAAGATCTGAAATCGTCTACAAACGCATTGCCAATGAGATGGGTAGACGCTTCAACTGTATCACTGGTGGCAGCTGCGAAACCGTTGGTTGGTGGTTAAAACCAGGTCGATATTTAGAACTGGCCAAATATGATTACGATCATTTTGGCAAACACGCATGGCTCGCCTATCAAACGGGTCACGAAATAGCAATGACGGTGGCAGCTGCCGCAGGAAAAACTGGCGATACTCATAAGCTCGCCTTTGCGTATGCACTGAATGGTTTCGCATCACACTTTCTCTCTGATAGCTTTGCTACTGGGCATTTACGCACACCGCGTCAAGAACTACCAGATGTCGTGACGCCTAGCATTGTCGGCACTGTACTCACCCACTACATGCATGATGAAGAGAATCACTTCGGCTTACATGTACACAATCTACGTGGCGATCATTGGACAGGTTATGGGGATTGCAGTTATCTCAGTGATGAAAACTCCCTAAACCGCATTTATCTGAACGAAGCATTACAATTATCGGTAGATGAAGTATTTGCTGCCTATCAAACCGGTCGTATCTCCGAAACCGGTGCTGTTGCCGCTATCATGCCTATTGCCGATGAAACCAACAACACGGGTAACGTCGATATTGCACCGATGTTTTATCTAGACAGCAAAAGTAACACGATGATGCGGCGTGTCAATCTGGCTGATGCCTATGACAAGCATTGGACTAAAGATTGGTGGGGGTGGGCAACGCTCACCAAGCTGATTGAACTGCATGGCGACTTGCCAAGCATCTTCCAAGCCCAGCTGGCCCAGTCACCCTATGCAGAGCAAGCACTGACTGCAGGTATCATCCGTGATAAAACCATTGTGAACTATCTCCATCAACACGCACACCACTAGTGCATGTCACTTTCACCCTAGCGGATCCATATCACTCCGCTAGGGTGAGATGTTTACCTAATACATCGCCGGTGGCATCGTATTCATCAGTGCCGCGGCAAGACAAATCAGCAAAGGGGCTAACAGTGTTTCGGTGAGGAGTGTGACATGAACCTTACGCCAGGAAATAGCACTCGGCCTAGCTACCCAGGCGGGTATAAACAGCAATCGATTGGACCCACCTAACAAAATCATTACACCTATCACGCATAACTTAGCCAATAAAATCATGCCATAGAGGTTTGTCCACAGCATAGAAATAGGATGAAGGATACGATAACTTTGGTACGCACCAGTCATGACGACGCCCATCACCGACCAAAGGGCTAGTCTAGATAAACGGTATAACAATTGTTGCATGACAGGATGCGATAATGTGCCTACCTCTGGTACAACCGCCAGTGTCACGACGATCAACGACCCAAGCCAAGTCGCAGCAAAAAGCAAATGCAATGCACCCAGAAGTGCGCGCCAACTAAAGTCACCGGCCCCGGCCGCATGCGATACTGCTGACACACTAAAGAGCAGGATCGCTATAAATAGCAGCTGCCAGATACGGGATTTAGGCCAATCTGCCCATAACGAATAGGACCAGAGGGATAAGGTCAGTAGGCGCAACAAGGCGATCTTGCCCAAATGGGTTTGCGTAAGAATGGCAGGTAGTAAGCCCAGGAAGGTTGGCCAAGCACATTGGCACAGTATTAACGAGCGGGTGAGTAGTAACAATAGCGTATTCATAATTAATAACGCTAACAGGTGTAATTTAATACGTTGTTGTGCAACCACCCGTAAGCCCGATGGTATTAACCATGCCTCAGTCACGAATAGGCCAATGAGCAATATGATCAAGGTTAAATCTAATGCCGTTAACACAATCAAAAATGAAGTGAGTGTCATGCATACCTCATATTTCAGTCAATCAGGTTTTTTTGCCTGCGGCAAAATGGTTGCCTCAGGTGGAGAATGAGCACCCGTGAAACTTACGCCACCAAGGTATTTTGATGAGACTGTTAGTCTCGCCACCCCTTGCGCACGCCGACACCCTCGATGGGACCGAGGCGTTGACACAATGAATCTGGACAACACAGAGCGCGCGTGCTACATGCGTAGACTACATCAGCGTCAGCCAGATTCGCTATGATAATCTTCTCTTTCTCTATTGTAATGATTGTCAATAAGCATATAAAACCTTACACTTAACAAGTTCATCCAGATTTTTTGCCGCTCACCCATGTCATCCATCTCGCACATGAGTGACCACCAGTAAGCATACCCTAGGCAGCGGACAGAGGAGCGTATGGTAAAAAAGGAAGATGCACTATTTTCGGATGACGTCACACCGACGAAAGAAGATAGCGAAACAGAACGCTGGAAAGTTCTGGTCGTTGACGATGAGCAAGATGTGCATGTCATGACACGACTGGCACTGGAAGATTTCAATTTCCGAAACAAAAAAATTAACCTCATCAGCGCATATTCCTCGGAACAAGCCAAAGAGCTTATCGCCGAACATCCCGACACAGCGCTGATCATTCTCGACGTCGTCATGGAGAAAGAAGATTCTGGCTTAGACTTCGTCAAATATCTGCGTCAAGATTTAAAAAATAATTTGGTACGCGTCATCTTACGTACTGGGCAACCTGGTTATGCCCCTGAACGCAGTGTCATCATTAATTACGATATTAATGATTATAAAGAAAAAACCGAACTGACAGCCACCAAGTTTTTTACGGCAGTTGTCATGGCACTACGCTCATTTGTGGATCTTGAAAGTCTAGCAAGCGAGCGAGAAGCCATCAAACAGCAAGCACTTGCCTCGGAACGCTTTGTGCCACGTAATTTTCTTAAATTATTAGGCAAAGAAAGCATCGTCCACGTCAAATTGGGAGATAATGTCGAACAAGATATGACGGTGTTATTCTTAGATATACGTTCATTTACCAGCATCGCAGAAAAACTCACCCCGAAGCAAACTTTTGAGTTCATTAATAACGTCCTTAGCTATTTCGAACCTGTCATTATTGAAAATGAAGGTTTCATCGATAAATATATCGGTGATGCTGTGATGGCCTTGTTTTGCGGTCCTGCGGATGCCGCATTAGAGACAGCGATTGGTCTCTTTAAAATGCAAGACAAATATAATAGGTTATATACAGATGCAACGATCAACATCGGCATTGGTATTAACTCTGGTAATGTGATGGTTGGTTCCATCGGTTTTCACGACCGACTCGAATGCACTGTCATTAGTGATGTCGTCAATATTGCAGCACGCTTGGAAAAAGTGAATGTGATTTATGGCACGCGTATACTCATCAGTGATCAAGTGATCAAAAGACTCGCCAATCCTCAGCAATTTAAATTCCGCAGTATTGGCGATGTGTTTGTTAAAGGAAAACTTGAAGCCATCAAAGTTTATGAAGTCATTGATGGCGAACCTGATGATATTGCTGAGCTTAAATGGAAAACAAAAAAAGAGTTTGAAACTGGCTTGAAATATTTTTATGAACGACACTACGAAGAAGCAAGAGAATGCTTCGAGAAAGTACTCAAAGAAAACCCTAGCGATACCGTTGCCACTTTTTATTGCGAGGGATGCGCGCAAAATGTAACAAGTAAATAGTTTAAATCGACTTATCTATTAGGGAGCATCAATCACATGGAAAAGGTTCATCAAAAAGTCATAGCCTATATAGTGACAGCAATTGTTATCATTGCTGCTGCTGCTTATTGTTACTCAGGTCATTTCTTTGAAGCGATGCATTCATCATTATCGCATTCACTACTTCAATCGATCGCAACAGCAATAGCTTTCTTCGTCGGTATTGCAGCTCTTTATCGGTATTATAAAGGTGGTATCAAATCCAGTATGCTATTGTTTGTCGGTGTCGCATTTTTGGCAACTGGTTTAGTTGACACCTATCATACGATCGTCACCTCCATGGCCTTTAGCGAAACTTTTCCGAACCTACTGCAACCGACCATTTTACGTTGGAGCTGGTTAGTTACCCGACTGTTTTTATCGGTATTGTTACTCATGAGCTTGATTAGTGTATTTAGTGGTAAAGACAATCAACCGGTAAATGAAAAATTAATCTTCGGCGTGGTTGGTATACTCACGATTGCCACATTGATATTTTTTAGCACGGTACCTATTCCTTTCCCAATGTACCCAGATAGATTCATTTCTCGCCCTTACGAATTAATTCCAGGTGTTATATTTTTCCTGGCGCTCATTGGCTATCTAATTCGTGGCAAATGGAAAACTGATGCATTTGAACATTGGATGGTGTTGTGCTTAATCGCTAGCGCGCTTTGCCAATTTGCATTCATGGCAGAATCGAAAGTCATTTTTGATACAATGTATCATGCATCACACGTTGTGAAAATTGTCAGTTACTTAATGGTATATATCGGTATCACAGCACTTTAGTCAACAATTTTAATGTTAGAAGAATGGCGGGAGGATTCGAATGGATGTCGTCAAGTCGTTAATCTTTAATCGCAGTGTTCTTGGCGTCGTATCAGGTGCTATCATTATCGTAGCGGCAATGAATTATTATCTCGATAATGCACGTATACGTATTCTAGAATCCACCGCTTTATTCACAGCTCGCAAAAATATTTCAATGATGAATGCTGTTAAAAATACTTTTCATGAAACCAATGCTAAAGAAGATGATACAGCCAAAACAATTGACATGGTTAACCAGCAATTAGTCGATTTAAAAAGCGGCATGCGTCTACAGCTCATTAATGCAGCCAATGCAGATGATTCATATGAAAAAGCTGCGTTAAAAAGCTTACAAGCTAACCCGTCAGCACCATTTTATCGTATTGAGCGAATCAAAGGCCAAACATTCATTCGTTACAGTATTGTTGATACTATTTTTCAAGCAACACCATCTAGCGACAATCTATTAGAACTCTATATTCCACTCTCACAATTTGAAACGATAGAACAATATGAAACATCCAAAGTGTTATGGGCAATGATCATTACTGCCATCTTGACTACCATCATTCTTGTATTATTTATGAGTCGTTTAAAAAACTCATCTGATGTATTGGCAGAAACAAACTCTACACTTGCGCTCACTAATTCAAAACTTGAAGAAGAGCATCATCGTCTACATCTTGCGATTGAGGGACTACGAAAATTGGTGCAAGAAATTCAAACGTCAGCAGGTGTGATCAATTCTGCTGCCGGAGAAATTGCTGTTGGTAACAATGATCTTTCTAAACGTACAGAAGAACAAGCCGCCGTACTTGAAGAAACATCAGCTAGCATCACCGAGCTCACTTCCGCAGTAAAACAAAATGTGGAAAACGCAAAACAAGTCCGCGAGATGGCAGAGCTTGCTTACAATATCGCTTTAAAAGGTGGTAAAGCTGTGTCTCAAGTGATTAATACAATGTCGACTATTCATGATAGCTCGCACAAAATTGTAGACATCATCACGGTGATCGATAATATCGCGTTCCAGACCAACATGCTCGCACTGAATGCTGCTGTAGAAGCTGCACGCGCGGGCGAGCAAGGTCGTGGCTTTGGTGTCGTTGCAACTGAAATTCGAAACCTTGCGCAACACACCGCGACTGCTGCTAAAGAAATTAAAACCTTAATCAGTGACTCCGTCGATCAAATCCGTACAGGTACATCCTTAGTCGATGATGCTGGACACACGATGGAAGATATCATGACCTCTTCCAAACAAGTTACGGATATTATTGCTAATATCGTGTCAGCATCCATCGAACAAAGTAGCGGTATTGAACAAGTGAATGAAGCGATTTCCAGAATTGATGCCGCCACTCAGCAGAATGCAGCATTGGTACGCGAATCAGCTGCCGTTGCTGAGTCGTTAGAGTCTCATACGCGCCACATGGAATCATTGGTAAAATTATTCGATGCCAATGAAATCATGGAGGGCTCGCCCTCACCGGCACACACCCAAAGTACTGACTTGAGTGATCCTACCGCCTACTAACCTTCCACTCACTGACGGGCAGTCAGGATGAGTATTTAAGACTTTCTCACATGCCAAACAACTCGTAGGGGGGGTTGGTAGTCAGCTCATAATTTTAAACACTAATTTTCAATATGTTACAGTTAAACACCGTAATATCATTGCCCCCCGAGAGAAGCCCATCCTTGCTATAATGAATGTATTGATGTCATATCCGTTGCTGGCAAGGGGCTTTAAACGTATGCCTATCGATATCAAGCAGTTCTATCAAGCATTTTTTGAAGAAAGCCTGGAGATGCTGAAAGGCATGGAAGAGGCATTATTGCAGCTAGATATCGCTCAGCCCGAACAAGAAAAAATAAATACTATTTTTCGCGCAGTCCATACCATTAAAGGTGGTAGTGCTGCGTTAGGCTTTAAAGAAATCAGTACCTTTTCTCACACGGTTGAAACCTTTTTATCACAAATCCGTTCAGGTCAACGACCTATTAAACAAGAGGATATTAGTCTTTTACTCAATGTGATTGATTGTCTCGGTGACATGGTCAAAGATTTGCAAAACAACAAGCTAATTGATGTCACTTATGCGAATGAATTAGAGCAGCAATTTCATGAGAAACTAAAAGAAGTCCCAGATGAAAATGCTAACCCATCCAACGAACAACAACAGCATAATGAAAAGATTGACCAGCAACCAACGCCATCGACCCCAACTTTGACTGATGATCAGCCAAACAAGACTACGCCACATGCCGATGATGGCACAGAAAAAAAAAACCATGTTGAGGCGCCCCACCCACTAACCAGCGACATGAGTAAACATACCTACAAATCTGAAATCACAACACTGCGTGTTGCTGTGAGCAAAGTCGATAATCTTGTTAATCAGTTGGTTGAAATGGTTATTTCACAATCCATACTCAATCAATTAGTCAAAACACTTTCGCCAAACAATGTCGATCAACTGAAAAATGAGTTACAGCATTTGAATCGTAACTTGGTCGAATTACAAGAAAGCGTCATGCGCATACGCATGTTACCAGTGGCGTTTATATTCCAGCCATTCAAACGTATGGTACGTGAGACATCGGCAAAACTAGGTAAGACAGTGGAGCTGAAAATTACTGGTGAAGAGACGGAATTTGATAAAATTATGTTAGATCATATCAACGATCCTGTCATGCACTTAGTGCGTAATGCGCTTGACCATGGCATTGAGTCACCTCAAGAACGCGAAAAATTGGGTAAACCTCCTACTGGTCTGCTACAACTTAGCGCGCATCAAGAAGGCGGCAACATCGTCATTAGCATTCAAGATGATGGTCAGGGTATTGATACCGAAAAAGTCCTGCAGAAAGCCATCACCCAAGGTTTGGTTAAGCCTGGTGAAGTATTAACAGAAGAACAAACTTACACATTGTTGTTTCGTCCTGGCTTCAGCACCTCAGATGTAGTGACTGAACTCTCAGGGCGTGGTATCGGTCTTGATGTCGTGCAAAAAAATATTCATACCATCGGGGGCGGCATTGAAATCAAGTCCACCCCCGGTGTTGGCACGACGTTTATCTTAAAATTTCCCCTGACACTTTCTATTATGGAGTGTCAATTGGTGAAACTTAGTGAACACATTTTTATTATTCCATTAGTCTCACTGACAGAAATTAGTAAAATAGATCCTGCGCATGTACATCCGATGGGTGATGATATAGAGTTATATCACCTTCATGACGAGTATATTCCGATCATTCACCTCGGCAGATTATTTCAACTCGATAGTACGCGCAAAAATCTGGTGGATCAATTTTTGATGATTGTAGAACTAGAAGGTCAACGCTACGGCCTGGTTGTGGATGAATTGCTGGGCCAACAACAAATCGCTATTAAAAGTTTAGAAGAGAACTACAAAAAAGTTACTGGCATTTCTGGCGCAACGATTCTTGGTGATGGTAGCATCGGATTGATCCTAGATGTCTATGGTGTCGTACATACCGCAAATGACAAAACTCCCGATGCTGATATCCATACGAGCACAACAGAAGAGCCCACGGTTAATCTCCCCCACCACGACGAAGAGCTAGGCGAGGGGTATCAGTTACTCAGCTTTAAACTCGGTGATAAAGAATATGCTGTCGACATGCGAAAAATGATCGAAATTCGCAGACTGGGCAAGACAACACCGGTGCCAGGCGCCCCCACTTATGTAAAAGGTATTACGAACGTTCATGGGGTACTCGTGCCAGTCGTCAATTTGCGCGAACGATTTTCACTCATGGGCGAGGAAGAAAAAGCAGCCGACCTGATGTACGTCATTAAAATTGATATCCATGGCCAAGAAAAGACGGTGGGTATTTTAGTCGATGAAATTGGGGACAGTTATGCTGTCACTAAAGAGTTGCTTAAGGAACCCCCGAACGTGGCAGAAAATATCCTCACGAAATACGTGAGCTATATCGTCACGACTAAAGACAAACGAATGTTGACAGTACTCGATACCACGGACTTATTTCCATTTTATAGCCGTGCAGAAATAGGGGCTTGAGCCTATGTTTCGCTATAATCAACCTAAATCCAAACAAGCAGCGCAAGAAACAGAAAAGCGCAAATTCTTAAGTTTTTTCCTCGGTAATGGGGAGTATGGTGTGGATGTGCTGAAGGTGCAAGAAATCGCCCCCTATGGCCAAATCACCCCGCTGGCGAATACGCCGTCTTTTGTCAAAGGCATATGCAATTTAAGAGGCATGCTCATCCCCGTCATTGATTTACGAATTGTATTCAACTTAGCAACCAAACAGTATAATGAATATACGGTCATGATCATCTTACATATAGGCGAGCGCCTCATGGGAATGGTCGTCGATAGCGTGTCGGATGTGATAGATATTGCTGTCGATAAATTGGGGCCAAGCGATCAATATGCCGTGGTCAATGCTGATCTCATTGAGGCTTTAGGCAATTATCAAGATCGAGTCATTGTGTTACTAGACGCAGAAAAAATTGTAACGCGTGAGACGATACTCATTCTAGAATCAGCGTTATCCCAGTTGTCAGCCCAGTCTAAACAGAGTATACAAGATGACCTTTAAACGAGAATTCGGCTACACCCGACAAAACTTCGAACAAATCCGCAAAACGGCGGCGCAATACTCCGGGATAGCACTCAATGAAGATAAATTTGATCTGGTCTATGCACGCTTAATCAAAAGACTGCGTACGCTCGATATGAAAGATTTTGATGAATATTGTGAATTGTTAAAACGTGATCCTAAAGAAATTACGTCATTGATCAGCGCACTCACTATCCATGTCACACATTTTTTCCGTGAGAATCACCATTTTGAACAACTAGCCAATGAATGCATACCCGCATTGGTCAAAGCAAAAGGCAGTAATAAACATCTACGTATTTTATCAGCCGGTTGCTCCAGTGGTGAAGAACCCTATTCAATCGCTATTGTATTAAATGAAGTGATCCCAGATATTAAACAATGGGATATCAAAATTACTGCGATTGATATCAATCCTGATATCATCCAACGAGCCTCACAAGGTATTTATAACAAAGAAGCTCAAAAAACGTTAAGTATCCAACGACTCCACAAATGGTTTACTCGAAATACAGAGTCAGATTCTGAACATGCGCAAGTTAAACCAGAAATAAGACGCTTAGTACATTTTCAAGTCTTGAATCTTTCAGAAAATAATTGGGACTTAAAAGACACCTATGACATCATTTTTTGTCGAAATGTGGTGATCTATTTCGATTTAGCATTACAGCGGAAAATTTTTAATAAATTTGCCGATATCTTACAGCCGGATGGTTGTTTGTTTATAGGCTATTCCGAAATTTTATATCGCATCTGTGATCGCTTTCAAAATATTGGGCGTAATGTGTATAAGAAGATACGATAGAGCAGGCATCCAGTTAAAGATTGCGCATTTGTCGTGACTTGGTTATAGTAAATTTTACATCACTCATTCACATGAGCCAGTCGCATGAAGAAGATCAAAGTGTTGATTGTTGATGATTCCATTGTTGCTCAAAACATCATGCAAGTTATTTTCCAGCAGGATCCTGAATTGCAAGTCGTTGGCACTGCGGGCGACCATGCGACGGCTAATGAACTCTTGGAAAAGACCAACCCCGATGTGATGACGCTCGATGTCGCGATGCCACAGATGGATGGTATCACTTATTTAAGACACCTGATGAAAACGCATCCGATGCCTGTGGTCATGGTATCCGTCTTCACGGAACCTGGCGGTTCCATTACGCTCGAAGCTTTAGCCATCGGTGCCGTAGACTACATAGAAAAGCCTAAAATCAATGATCCAGCAGGCTTACAAGTCTATGCAAAACGGCTAATTGAAATCGTTAAGAATGCTGCTAAAGCGAATATCAAACCTTTAACTGCCGTCGAAGATAAAAAAAAGGGTGTAACATCCGCAGAAGATAAACTGCTTTTTCAACCAAATTTTCTCAGTCAGCAACTGATTGTCATTGGCGCCTCTACTGGTGGCGTCGAAGCAGTCGAAAGTTTGCTCTCTTCCTTCCCAGAAAATATCTCACTCCCAGGTATTATGCTGGTTCAGCATATCCAACCCGAGTTTGTGAACTCATTCGCGCGACGAATCAACAAGCTCTATAACGGCACCGCTTTTGTCGCAAAAGAAGATATGGAAGTGGGGCTGAACCAAATCGTCGTCGCCTGTGGCGGGGCACACTTAACCGTCGTTGAACGTAAAGGGCATTATTTTTGCCATTTAGAGGATGAGCCGAACATGGTCACAGGCCATCGTCCTTCCGTGGATATGCTATTTAATTCTGCTGCAAATGCTAGCGGTCGCAAAACCATCGGGATATTGCTCACCGGCATGGGCAAAGATGGCGCCCAAGGATTAAAAGCCATCAAAGAGGCAGGTGGTGATACCATCGCTCAAGATAAAGAAAGTAGCGTTGTCTGGGGCATGCCAGGGGAAGCGGTCCGACTGAATGCGGCGAGCTTTACTGCACCGCTTAAAGAAATTCCTGACATTGTACTGGCCATTCTCAGTAAGCGCGCAGAAGAATGGAAACGTCGTATTCATGCCTAATGTTTGTCATTAACGGGATAGTGCTATCATGAACATGTCGGAGCGGCCACTGGTACTACTGGTAGATGACAGTCGTACTATGAGGATGATGTTGCGACAAGTCTTAGAAGAAGGTGGTTACGAAGTCGCAGAGGCAGATTGCGCCGAAAAAGCGATTGAATTTGTGCAACAATCACCGCCCAGCATCATTATCATGGATGTGGAAATGCCTGGCATGGGCGGCGTACAAGGGGTGACACGGATCCGCAACCTGCCGCTCACCAAACATGTGCCTATTCTCATGGTGACAGCGTTTGATGACTTAGATTCCATCACCAAATCCTTCAATGCGGGTGCCACCCAATTTATCGGTAAACCAGTCAATCCCAACATCATCGGACATCATATCCGCTACATGTTGCGTAGCAATCAAGTCGAAGGCGAGTTGCGTGAGTTAAGCGCGCAATTGGAAGAACGTGTGAACCAGCGCACTAAAGAATTACAAGATGCCAATAGCACACTTAAAGAAACCCTAGCCCAATTGCAAACAACGCAATCACAGCTAATCGAAGCAGAAAAAATGGTTGCCTTGGCCCGCATTGTGGCGCGTGTTGCTCATGAAGTGAATACACCCATCGGTATTGCCATGACGGCCATCACTTCACTTGCAGAAAAAATGTCAGTCATCAAAAAATCCTACTTAGAAAGCCAAATCACCCGTACGGAATTTGTAGACTTTGTTAAATTTGCAGAAGAAATCACCTCTCTCACGGAAACCAATCTTAGTCGTGCAGCCGAACTCATCAAGAGTTTTAAACAAGTTTCCGCCGATCAAACCAGTGAAGAACGCCGGGTCTTCAGTCTCAAAGATTATCTAGACAAAATTGTGGCGAGTTTGCAGCCTGCACTGAAACAAACCAAGTTAAATTTGACGATTGACTGTCCCGAGACCATCAGCCTAGACAGTTATCCTGGCATTTTCTTTCAAATCATTACGAACATGGTGATGAATTCCATCATGCATGGTTTCGATGCAAACATGCCAGGCAATTTAGCCATTACCGCCAGTCAGCATGACGACACGGTGACGATTCAATATAAAGATGATGGCAAGGGTATTCAACCAAAAGATCTACCGCGCATCTTCGAACCTTTCTACACCACGAAGCGTGGTGCAGGTGGTGTCGGCCTAGGCCTACACATCGTGTATAATCGCATCGTACAAACACTAGGCGGCACGATTAAATGCGAGTCTACACCGGGTCAAGGGGTGTTGTTCACCATCCAATTTCCTCGTGTCTCTAAAGAGGCACCGACTGCAGAGAATTAAACATCTCTCTGATCTGATCTCACGCCATTTTTCGATACCTATCCACTAAAAAAATCATCCCAGCATAGGCTGGGATGAGAGATTGTCTACACATGGAAATGACAAATGTTGATGTTTACATAAACGGTATGGTTTTAATCGTCACCCAATATCGGCGTACATTCGGGAAGCGTCTATCACGTCCCATAAAGTTGGCATAGTCGAAGTATACCCCTACATATTTGAAATCTTTGCCAATTTCAGCATCGACTTCATTACCATAGGTACGATGGTTGCCAACCGACTGACGAAAGTTGTGATAGTAACTGAGCAATTGTATATCCCAAAGCGGTTTGATTTTCACACTCGCACTAGCGACCAGATCAATCACACCTCTATTGGGTGTGGGATTAAACAATTCTGCCCAACCTTGGAAAGAATGAAAAGATGCCAACGGTGTGATGAAAGCACCACCTATTTGATGCTTCTGACCACCTAATTCTTCGCGTTGACCATCAATTTCAAAATCAAAACAAGGTGTGTTAATTTGTAATCCGCCGGCAAAATGTGTGTAAGAAGCACGATAGTGGACTGGATTATTGGTCGCATTTTCTTGGCGTGCATACTCAGCTGTATATAAGAAGTTGAGGTTTCTATACGGATGCGAGCCATTGAATCGTAAACCTACGGTATTGGTAGAAAATGTTGGCACATCTTCATTATCCAGGAAGTAGCCATAACCCACTAAGCTGCCAACATCCCAGATATCATAACGCATATTCGCAATATTGGTACGTGTAGAATTAGCACTAAAGCGACCAACACCTTTAGGACCCCATACACGATTTACACGGCCGATATACGCATAGAAAACATTTAAATTCGGAATGCCTGTGTAGAAGACTGAACCCGCATCATACACTTGCTCGATTTGCCGCCATGACGAACTACCAATGAATCGTTCATTATCTAAACGAATTCTTTGGCGCCCTCCTTTAAAATCAAATTTAAAGTAGGGATCGTTATAGTCAATAAACACCTGATCTATACGCGCACCACGAGGATCATTCGTAAAAGCCCATGTGACTAAACCTGGACTTGTACCACCCCCACTATTATAGCGTTGCCGGCCGATAATCGTATTATCTACAAATTCTAAGACACCAGAGAAATTATGATAATCGGCTGTTTGGTAACCCAAATGAGAAGCAATCGTATTTGCATAGCCATCTGAAAAGCGCTGTATATCGATATCTTCATTACGCGCACGGAACCACCATAACATTTTACCATTGCTTAACGCGTCTAAAAAATTACAGTAAGAATGCTCAGGTGGTAGCATCGTCGGATAAGCATTCATCAACGGATTAATGAGGCTCGTATTGTAGATAAACGGCAAATGTTTACGTCTATATTCTTCACATGCTTTATTGGCTGGCGGTACTGTTACCGCTACTTGATCTAAATAGCGTGACAGTGGCATGCGAGGCGCACGTTGGCTGATGGTGTGCGACACAGTTTTTTCATTAGCAAACGCGGATGTTGAAATAACAAGACCTGATAACACAGTAAAAATAGGGTAACGATACATCACTGTACGCATCATTAGCTTTAATACCTCTCCATAGTATGTCAGTCAAAAAGAATCGAGCTAAAATCATAGCAACTTTAAGCATAAATATTAAGCAATATTTATGTATCGTTTTTCAGTAAAATTCCCTTCAGTTTTGCAGATATAAATCCTTATTAATCTTACTGGATCAATTGCAGCACTATGCATATAATGCCGCCTCGCATTAAGCGACATGATTTTTGTAGGAATATCATTAGAAAAGGAAAATTAGGATGAAATTCAATAAGCGTTTAAATAACATGATTGCAATTATTTTGTGTGCCATGACTTATCTCGCTCATGCACAAACCGCCCAACCCAACTTAAACACACCAGTTAGCACTCAAAATAATCAACGCATCAGCGAGACGCGTTACCTCACCGTGCCACCATTCGATTTTGATTGGCAATCTCATCGCACAATTGCGCCCAGCTTCATGCAAATTCAAGCCGCAGAAGCATTCGTACAAAGCATCTCACCCACCAGCACACTCGCCGCCAGTGATGACGCATTACTCGGTAAGTTACTGTATAAGATGGGAAGCTTTTACGCACATGTTAAACGAGATCCCAGTGCAGCTATCAGCAAGTTAAATGCCGCCAGTCAGCATTTACAACAAACAGAGGATCAAGCTTGGGTTAATAATCAATTGGCTTATGCCTATGAACTACAATATGTTCATAGTAAACAACAGCACGACCGCGACATGACCATCGCATTGACGCATAAAGTGATCACGACGCTTTACCCACATACCATCAATACAGCGGTCGCATTCGCTTATGGCGTCGAAGGATTATTATTGAGAGATGAAAAAAAATATCCTGAAAGTGCTGCACGCTTACAACAAGCATTTGATTACTACCGGCAACAAGGTCTTTATAATGATACATCTAATCGCGCTAAATCTCGCCTCGCCCATGTGTTGATTAAACTACATCGTCACGATCCAAGCGTACTGCTGATGCTACAAGAAGTAAAACAATACTGGATCGACCAAGGTGATATGGGGCAAATTCCCTACGCGGCCAACCATCTCGTCGCATTAGGCCAAGTGTATATGAGTCAGAAAAAGTATCGTGCCGCACGAAATGAATTCGATACCGCCCTGTCGATATACAAAAACATTTATGGCGCACAGCATCCCATACTAGTGCTTCCCTACCATTATCTTGCACAAGCTTATCGTCTCGATGACAAGGAAAAATTAGCTGATATCTATGAGGAAGAAGCCATGCGATTAACCATACCCTCAAAGACTACGATAAAAGCAGCTTCTTGAAGCTTGCATCTTTATCTGTTTGTAGGGTGGATATGACACACTGTTGCATCATCCACCCATACAAAGTTTGCTTTATAGCGTTAACTTCCCTTGAACTTCTGCTTGATTCTCAGGTTGTGCCTGTAAATCAAATACACCTTTATCATACATCTGCTTAAAGCTAGCGATCGCACTAGCATAGACTGCTGGATCTTGTTCCGCTAACGCACAATGTGGATTGACTTTCAAATCGAGTAACTTGATCTGAGCGTCAGGCGTGTGCTTATAGGTAGGATCCATGTAACTCAGAAATGTATTTTTTGTAACTTTGAATTGAATCGCAGCCAAGACATGGCTTGAGGGAACCCCAGTCAGTACCACTTCATCAACTAACTTAGCCGCATTGAAAATCGGCTTATGACCGGCCTCGTTCGTTAAATCGAAACCTTCAGGGGTGTGTAGCATATAAACCCACGAAGTTTCCTGCTTCGCCATTTGCGCCCGAATATCCGCAAAACCTATGGCATAGCGCACTTGTTTAGAAGTGGCAATGCAATCGAAGGATTCACGGCGTACATTGATTTCTGGCTCATGATAAAGATTGTCACCTATTTGACGATAAAATCCCTGGGAAAATACATTGTCATCCCCATCGGGCGCTCGTGTATCGCCACGGAAAAGAATAGGCACCGCCAATTTATCTTTATTAAAACCGGCAGCAGACAACAGGCGACCTGCATAGATCGCATCTACCGAATAGGACTGCGGGAATAAACGCAATTTGACGTTAATTGGCAGACCCATGGCATTTTTCAACTTGGGATTGATGTGTTTTTTTTGCTGTTCTTTGAGCTCTTTTAACGCTTCAAACTTGAGTTTCGCCACTGTGGAAGTAAAAAATTTAAACATGTTGGCTCCTCTTATAATTATTATGCTCAAATAATCGGCCTAACAGCATATCACTATTATCACCTGACCTGAACCCGTAAAACGCAAGATCGATGTTGGTGTGTAATATTTAACAAAATGGCGTGTATTATGTGACCATCATGCTATCTTATAGAACATCATCACAAGACTATTTGCTGAATGGAATCGCACTATTATGAACAATTTTATGTTATTGATGCTCGCATTTGCGCTTGTCTTAATGAATGCTTTCTTTGTAGGCGCAGAGTTTGGAATGGTTAAATTACGTGAAACGCGTGTTGCCACCCTGAAACGTAGTTATGGCATGCGTGGTAAAATTCTCGCGCAGGTACATAAACATTTAGACGCATACCTATCAGCCTGCCAATTGGGCATCACGCTTGCATCACTGGGTCTTGGTTGGGTTGGCGAACCTGCGCTAGCACAGCTGCTAGAGCCATTCTTTCTGGCCTTAGGGATAGACTCACACGAACTCATCGCTTTTCTAGCCTTTCTGATTGCATTTTCTATACTCTCCTTCTTACACATTGTCGTCGGTGAGCTCATGCCAAAATCACTGGCAATACGCCAGTCTGAAAAAGTTTCGTTGTGGACGGCAATCCCACTTTATGCATTTTATTGGTTGATGTATCCAGCCATTTGGATTCTAAACTCATGTGCCAATGCATTGTTGCGTCTCATGCATCTTGATGGTAGCAACAAAAAAGATGCTTCATATACCCCAGAAGAAATTAAATTAGTGGTAAATGCCAGCCATTTACATGGACAACTGAGCAAACAAGAAACCGAAATTCTTAAACATGCGATGGATTTTGCTGATTTACGTGCGGCAGATGTGATGCGCCCCATCGATGACATGATCACGGTGTCATTGGAGCAGCCCATCACAGAAGCACTCTCCATCATTCACAAATATCGCTATAGTCGTTATCCTGTTTACAGTCACACTGACAATGCGATTGTGGGTATTGTCCATGTGAAGGATTTATTTGCTGCTTTATATGCGAAAAAGAAAATTGTCTCTTTAAAGCCCTTGATGCGCCCAATTTTGAAAATATCACGACGTACAGCCGCCATGAAACTGCTCAATGAATTCCGCCGTGGCATGTCACATTTTGCCTTAGTCTATCGCAACGGTTATGAGCAACCCTTGGGATTTGTGACCTTAGATCACTTGTTTTTAGTACTAGTAGGGCGCATTCGTGATGAGTTTCACAAAACGCAAGAGGAATGGATCATTGCCCCGGATGGTGCCTATATCATGAGTGGCAAAGCATCACTTTATACGGTTGAACGCGCACTGGATATTGATATCGAATCAAATGAGGCGACAGAGGAAAAGGTTGATACCATCGCAGGACTGATCTTAACGCATCTTGGCCGGCTACCTAAGCAAGGTGAAAAAGTAGTCTTTCCACAGTTCATCGCTATCGTGACGCAACTCAAAGGACATCGCATCCTACAGGTAGCCATTCATCCTCATCTATCAAACAGGTAACTGGGTGACTCACTGGACAGCGTAAAAGCAAGCGTGCTACTGTTAAAACAAGTTTATGTATAATTGAGGGAACAATGAAACTTAAACTAGCCGTTTTGGTCATGCTTGCCTCTGTGGCCAGTACCACCTTCGCCCGTGAATCCTTCAACGAACACGTATTCCGACATCCAAACGCAAAGGCGACACCTACTGACCCATGGTTTACTGGTCCATTGTTAGCACCCTCTGGTAATGTAGTGCCCTATGGCCATATTAACTATGAGCCTTATGTTTATTGGACCCAAAACAACGGTATCTACAATCGTGATTGGCGTAGCCGTCCAGGCCCCACATTCAACAACTTATTACTCCAAGGCAGTGTGCAATATGGCATACTCCCAGGCACTGAATTTGATACGGCACCACAGGTCGTTTATAACAGCACACGACGACAAGATTCATGGGTCGCTGGCGATCTGCCCTTAACACTAGCATTTCAGCTATATCACCATAAGAGCGATGGTCCTTGGTATCCTTCAGTCAAATTACGTCTCGCAGCAAGCGCGCCTTTGGGCAAGTATGATCATCTAAGTCGTGGGCGTCTAGGTACTGATGCAGGCGGCACAGGGTCATGGTCCCCAAGCGTGGGTTTAGTGTTCTCGCGAACATTTCACATACGTGATGCGCATTACTTGGCATCCCGATTATTCATGGGTTACAACTTTGGCACCCCCGTACGTGTACGTGGCCTGAGCATCTACGGTGGTGCGTCTACAAGAGACAATATACCTGGCACACGTGGCACGGTACATCCGGGTAATGCGTTCTTATTCATCAATGGCTATGAGTTCTCACTCACCCAACGCTGGGTGGTCGCCTGTGATTTTCAATATCAGCACACAGACAAAACCCGCTTTCATGGTCGTAGCCCAGCAGGTACGCGCCCAGGCCTACCCTCATCCGATTTCTTCTCTATCGCACCCGCTTTGGAATATAACTGGAGCGCCAATGTCGGTCTGATCGCCGGTCCTTGGATGACATTTGCCGGCAGAAACGCCCCACGATTCACCAGCTACGTCGCAGCGTTTAACATCTACACTTAATCATCGAGCTAGCACCCCGCTGCGGGGTGCTAGCTGCCATTGCATGAGCAAGTGATTTTCCACACATCAGGCTTGTCATCGAAGATGCTTGCTCGCTATAAACAGGCCCACGTTTTTTTATGATATTTCTTTACAAATGCCGTCTTGTTTTCGTTGCGCGATAAACCAACCACCTATTAATCTTGGTGCGCAATAATCTGCTTGCAGATCAGCCACTAATCTTTGGTGAAATGCATTTTCTGGCGGTCGTGGTTGTATGAATGGGTCATGCGGATCATCAAAAATCACATAGTCAAAATGGCCATGTTTTATTTTTTTAACGACGGCGTTATAACCCTGTATTGTTAGAGATAAACTCAATAAATTACTCGTCCAAAAAGGACCCGTCAACGATGTCATTTGATCAGTCAGCACCGGTAGCGAAGTCGACCAAACGATAGTACCACGCGTTGCAAAATCTTTGAGTGTTTGTGCACGATTTTCAAGGTGAGCGCAATAATCTGTGGGTAACACCAAGCCACCAGCACAACCGACTTTAATACCACTACTCAACCCAGATGCATCATATTGATCAATGACAAAATAGGGAAAACTGCGGGCAGAGATAGGTAGCACGATGAATAAAAAGACCATGAACGGGACTACATCCGTTCGACTACCAGAAAATGTAGGGACGAGTAGTAGACTGTAGAGCGCGATAAACGTCCATAAATTCCAATCATCGGGACGATTGATGTAATAAGGAAACCAGACGAGGATCATCACAACAATGCTGCAAGAGACCAAATCAGGTATCTCCACTTTCGTATCAACAATACCAATGAGAGCTCGCATAAAAATATATCCTGCATGACACATCATGCAAATAACGAGTATACGCAATGGTAGCGCTAGCCCACCAAAGCCACCCGCAAATAGCGATAGAAATGAAAAAATATTGGATATGCCATCCGGGAATGGCCATGCGGCAAAAAATGTAAAATAAGTTAGTGTCCATATGAGAAACATCATAGACATAGCAGCAATGCCAAGCATCGCGCCATCAAGCTTATGTTGCAATGACTGCTCGCGCATGATGAGTAACCATGACATTCCCAGACCGGCCATCACAACAATGCCCGTTTCAAAGTTTGCCAGTAACGCTAACCCCGTCACGATACCCACGATCACGCTGGCTTGACGTAGTGATAATCGTTGGATAAAGAATATGATAGAAATGGCGATAGGGATGAATAGATAGCGAAGGCCCGCTTGATTAGGACGCCATATCGCCAAACTGTCCGTTGTCAACCAAGGTATCACCGCGATCGTGATGAACGTCAGGGTGATCGCTCTGCCAGCGCGAGTGAGTGAGCTGGTACGTTGCCATGCTGCCAGCGCATATGCCAATAGAAACAAAATCTGTCCCAGTTGGTTGACGCGAACTAACTCAGCAAAGGTGGGCGCGCGCCATGCTTTAGAAAAAATACCAATTAAAGTTGACCACAACAAGCTGTAATACGGGGGATTTTCTTGCGAAAACAAATGACCCGATGCCAAATGTCGTCCTCTATACATGACCATATCATAATGCTGATCACATCCTTTTAAACCATCTGCGATGGGTGCTGGCACATGCAACCACCCTGGCACAGTAGCAAAAGCAATGGCTAACGCCATATAAACCCACGCCACCCAGCGTAAATTTTTATGATAAGCCATCAACGCGACTAAACAAGTAGATAGTAAGAGATAGCGTGCACGATCACCTAAGGGAAAGGTCCACATACTCCATATGATTGCTATCAATAAAATTACCGACATTATGATGGGTGAATATTTTGCTGTCATAGAGATATTGCAGCGCAATCTTTGACTGATCTGAATCGCAAAAACTGCCGCAAATAGCGTAAGTAGATAACATTGGTAGGCAACTCTTTGTGGGTACGAATCAACAATCGCATATAAGGAGACTTGTTCTGGCAAGAATGTACTGAGTCGCGTCACACTATGAGGTATGAGTAAAAGAAATAAGCCAAATACAATCAATGCAGCAACAACAGATAGACACAAGCGGCCATCTAGTGAGGCAAAATGCTGTTTTGCACTCTGATACCAGTAAGTGATGGGAAGAAAGGGTAATGAATAATTGATATCGACATTTAATTTTTTTGAGGTTGTATTTACATCAACAGTAGTAAAATGTTCATGTTGTTGGTATCTAAATAAACTCTGCCGTAAATATTTTACTATGTTACTTAATATTGGTAACGCGCATACAACCAATACGAATATAAATGTCGCATATTGATAGCGCGTTAACGATAATGAATTATTAAGTACATAACGTAAAAGCAAAAGCTGTGCTAATAGTAAAGTATAATAGAGGGATCGATGCCCGTGACGAGTCACGATAGTCTTTAAGTTATATTTTCTAGATCTAGTGTTATTCATAGCATCCATGCTTGATTAAACACTCACACCAATGATCAATTAATAATTATTTTAGCATAAAATAAAATTATCCATGTTAATTTATCAGATGAAATAAACCGATTATTTTAACAGTGATACTCGAAGCCTGGCGATAGACATCTTAAATAGTGAATGCGATACAGATAGTATGTTTCTTAGGCGGAATGAAACAGAACCCTCACGATCAAAGCCGTTAACAGGCACCTCGATGTAGGTCTTGCCTTGTCGTAACAGACGAATGATCAATTCTGCTTGATAACCTAGTCCAGTGGCTTCAACATGCCATCGCATCACATCTTCACGTTTCAATATTGGACAACCATTGTAATATCGAATATTGAAACCACTAATCATATTAACGACACGTGTAAAAGTATAAGATATGAAATGTCTAATCAACGTCCTACCTTCTATTTTTTGATAGAAAGGAATAATGAGATCAGCTTGACCAATACGACTTAGTATTGTTATATGCGTTTCAATTGACTCAACATTATCTCCACAAATAAGACGGCAATACTGTCCCTTTCCTTGAAAAGCACCCTCAATAAAATTATATGCCACACCTTTATTGACAATATTCTGGATTAATCTCACTGGCACTTGAGGAAATTTATGAATGTAATCTTTAACAATTTGTGCAGTTGCGTCATGGGAGGCATCGTCGAAAACGAGGATTTCATGACTCAGCCCTAGCTGCATTGCTGCTTGATGCACTTTTTCGATGGCACCAACGACATGCTTTTCTTCATTGTAGCATGTGACGATAAAACTAATGGTTATCATCAAAACCCCTTTTACAAACAGATAGGATCAGTTCTTGGCTTATCACGCAATAAATCTCGATTAAAATTTACTTTCCAAAGACTGTAGATACCGACAACGATCGCACAAATTACCGCGTGCGCATGCGTAAGAATAGCATATGACAAGGCAGCTGCCTTCGGCACACCCATTTGCATTAAACCCAACATAACCATTAAGTGGAACGTACCGATATAGCCAGGAGTTGATGGAATCATCACAGCAATCCCCATCATAACCACTATCACGGGTATCACACCTAGGCTCAATTGATAACTTTCTATCAATCCCAGAGAATGTAATAACAGATATGCCCAATACCCCTGAGCCAGCCAAATACATATGGTTGCTGATATAATCATTAGCATATTCGCCCAGCCCCCTAAGCGAAAAAAACCGGCATAAAAATTCATGATAAGCTGAGATAAAAAGAATAGTTTTTGTGGTATCCGTTTTGCAAATTTCAGTTTTAGATTAGATGTAGACCGTGACCCAAACACGACAAGTCCCGCAAGGAATGTACCTACAACCAGTAGGACGATGCTCATCGTAGGCATAATCTGCCTGGGTAGGCTGTAAGAATACAAACCTATACACGAAACAAGCAAAAAACATAATATAATAAAATCGATGATATGCTCACTAGCGATTGTACCTAGTATTTTCGCTTTTGATATATTCAAATTATCAGCTAACAAACGAGCTCTCACGATATCACCAACTCTAAATGGTAATATCATGTTTGCCATTGTGCCGATACTGTAATAGTGAAAACTTCGTCTTACCGACAGCTGTTGATCTGATGGTAACAGATAGCAGCAACGATAAGCTGTTATCCACATTTTTAACACACCTATGACTGTACCAATGACTATCCATATATAATTCGTTTGCAACAAAATACTTGTCACTTCATTTATATTTACTTTTCGACAAACGAAAATCAAACAGATCAAACTTACTAAAAAACATAATATCAGTTTTAATATGTTCAGAAGACACCTCTCATTCCTAGCCACTATCTTTGATTGAGAATATATTTTGAATAACACAGGTAAGCTTAGCTAAAGTGTTACCCTTTTTAGTTAGCGTTAAGGTGGAATTTTCGTTTTTATGCAGCATGCCATTTTTGAGTAAGATCTCAACTCGTTGACTGTAACTCTGATTTTGTATATACGATTCTAATAGTATGTCTGAGTAATCTGATTTATTTGGCTTGCAAAGCAGATGTTGCATCATACGTAATGATATTGATTTATATATCGCACCAAAGTACATAAGCAAACTAATGGCGAAGAACCAATAAACTGATGAGAATGTGAAAAAGTTAATATGAGAACCATAAAATCCAATCGTCAATAATCCAATTACGTATACTAATATGGCATTGACACAAACCATCATGGCAGGGGATGCCGATCTAGCCAGGCGTAATACTATCAAGACATTAAGCGTATAAGAAATAAATGCTATCACAGCTAAACAGACACTTAAACTTGGCTGCATCATCCCGTACACCTCAACCCGAAAATTCTAATGGAATATTGATATACGAATGCGACCATGATGCCTTTAAGTGTTAGTGATACCTCATTGTCATTTAACTTGATGAGATTTGATGATGCTAACCCAGAAAGACGGTGCCGTATTAACCAATCGAGCCCCTCGCCACCACGATAGGATTGAGCTAATTGCCCTATAGTAAGTGGTTTATTAGCCTTATAGAAAGTTAGCAATATACCGAGCGAATAGCCACGCGAGAGCAATCCCCAAATCTCCAGATAAACTTGCATGATTGCAGCAAATAAACAAACGCCCGCCAATAATGGTTCATAACCCATTTGTGATATCCCGTTAGGGTTAATCACAATTAAGATGCACCAAACAACCGCTGATAAAATGAATGTAAAAAAAAACTGATGCGCATTGCGCCCCATTAGCTTTGGTATTCTAGTCATTGTCACAAGAATAAAAGGAAAACATACGCTGATAAACAAAGTGATTTGCACAGGATAACTCATGGAAAAATCAATACCACTTATCATTTTTATCTCTCATATGGCTTTTGAGCAATTGTTGCAATATTGCCGAGCTTGATAGGTATGATGAAATTTGAGAATTCAGGGATGGGAATTTGAGCTAATCCTAATGCGGTTAAACCACCCTTGACAAAATGCGTCAGGGGAAAATAATTTGCAGTTTTTTGACAAGCAAGGATGTCAAACCCCTGCGATCTTAATAGTGTTTTGATCGTTGAAGGTCTGAATAGTTGTGGATGCTGCAAGGTATAAGGCGGCCATTTCTTTCTTAACAGTCGAGCTAAGAGAGATGATTCATCATGTGTCACAATAAATACGACACCACCAGGTGCTAAATTTTTGTAAATATCTTGTATTAATTGAGAAGGATTTAAAACATGATCCAATGCGTGGATAATGACGGCAGTATTAAGCGAATTTGGTTCAAGATCCTCAGCAGTGTAATTAGTTGTCATGATCCTATGATCTTTAGATCCAACGCTGTGTGTCAATGCCACATGAACTTCATTATTAGGTTCATACAAATAAAGACGACTGACCTTAGGATTTTCACCAAAATATTTTGCAAAGAGACCAATATCAGCACCTATTTCAAGGTATTGCCCGCAAGGTGTATGATATTTTTTTAGTAATTGATAGTAAGCATTTTGAGTCAGGGCACGTGCCTTTAGCGGCACCTCAGCCATATTTTCTGATTGTTTACCATATAGGTTATCAAGCTGAGTTTGAGTAAAATAGATAGGACAGTACAATAATTCGCATTTCGTACATCGGTAATAAGAAAAAAATACACGTTGATTCGTGTACCCTGATAGAAATTTGCCGTGTTGATCAATAGGTATATCTTCTGCGGTAGGACTAGATTGGACTTCGAGCCTTGCATTCGCTGCGCTGGCAAAGCACCCTGGACATCCATGGCGTTCTAGATAAAGACTCGGTGCATTAACAGAGAGACTCACATCTTCAACAAAGCTATCGAGCATTTCCATATATTATCCATGTTTAGCTATCCCATACATTCGTCAGATATTACCAGTGAATTTCGATGGTTTCTATAACTTTTCTTTGGATAAATTTAATTTAATTTACACAGTTGATAATTGTATGCATCCATCTTAGGCGACCTATACTTTTAAATTCTTAACATCATATACATCGAGTAGACGACAGTGACTGTGTTTCCAGCGAAATTCCCATATCAGATTTGCATCTAAATTGCCCGTAAATATTAAAAGTGTATGAATTAGGTTTGCACGCATAATTTTTACTTTTGTCGCAGAACGTCCTTCAATCCTGTAACAGTGTGAGAACTGAATTGGTAATAAAAGAGCAGATGTACCATTACTTTTAGCGGTAACGTGTATCCCTCTTTTTTTGAAAATAATCTTTGCATCATAAGCCGGTGTTAGGTTAACCGAGATTGGTCTATCGACAAAGGCTTCCGACTCAAATCGATTTGGGTCAGCAGTAATTATGTGGTAAAAACTGCTCGCATCATGCAATGGCACAAGATGTGTTGGAGAATAATTACCAAGATTAGGTTTAGATAATTCATATAAATAAAGTGTTGAGACCTTACCTGCTTTCAATTGCTGCCGCAAAAATATTTCTTTATTTAAAAGCGGTGTATCTATAATAACGAATCTAACGCCCAATGCTCGTAATACATCAATATTTGGTTTATGTGGAAATACAAAATGCGATTCAATTGCATCTTCTGGTGAACTAAGAAATTTTGCTATATAAAACAGTAGTGGCCGAGATATTCCTTGACCATATTCTGATAAGGTAGGAATGTTCCAGGTCCATAGATCCAACAGATCATGTGAGCTCCCACTTTCAGCCGCTGCTGTAAGAAATTCTTCAAATTGCCCCCCTACAACAAAGTTTGTTTTGTGAACATTGGACTCCTTCCTTAATGTTCCCTCCCTTGTACCATATATTGTTGCTACAGAACCACGAAACTGCTCTCCAGGGAACAATGCCACTTCTTTTTGTAATAATTGGATAATAGGAGTAACCGGATGTCTATCACCCATCATTGTTGTTGACAACCCAGTTTCTTTTTTTGTGAGATGCTTAAGTTGTGACGCTTGCCCGTGAAAAGAAAATATTATCCAACTAGATATGATTAGTGAAATCAGAAGCGAAAATAACCATACGTTAAGTGGCTTGATATGAATTTTGGCATGGCCCAGTAATATTTTAATTGGAAGAAACAGTATACATAAACTATACAGCGCACATAATGAATACATCATGAGATAAAACCAAGAAAGCGCCGTCAACATTGAAAGGACACCAAGACTCATCAAAGCTGAAATAACTAATAACGATATCCATCCAAATGCAATGAGAATTCCGAGCCGTGCGGTGGATTGAGGCATCACTAACCATGCTATAACGCCACCCATAATGATTGCTGTATTTACCCATATAGTGCTGATAGAAATGGGCCAACCAGGAAATGCAGGACAATGGACGCCATATGCGCAGAGCATAGCCCAAGCGCTTGCAGTAGCATCATGGTTGTATAAATTTGTCAAATTATGTAAGTTAATTGCTAAAAAAGGTTGATTCTCTGTAAATCGTGCGGAATACGCTTTTGCACTCATGTAAAACTCAGGCAATCCCAACAAATAGAAAGTAGCTAAAATGGCTACCCCTGCAAAGACGCGCCAAAAAAATTGGCGACGATTATTTGAACATAGACATATACAGCTAAGCAAAAGTCCAATGCCTAGAAGCAGCCCAGCATTATAGAAAGGTGCAGCAATTAAAATCGTCAGTACCAAAATAATTAAGAGAGCTATTAAGGTAAGATTTTTGAATAACATCTCTTGCTGGGATTTATATGATACATCACCAATATTCAAGCATATGATCAAACATAAATTAGTTATAGCCAATGTGTGACCAAACATCGGCGCGCCAGCAAACCATCCTCCAAGACCAAAAAAGAAGTTGAATGGCGGGAATAAAAGCAAAGCGGTCCAAATCGAAGCGACAAATGATTGTAAGCGTGAAAAGCCAAGTTTAAGACCCAGTACCAGGGTAGAAACTAATACCTCTGAAGTGTAAATCGCATAAGAGATAAGGACCTTCATTCCTTGAGGTAATTCTGATTTAAATACCCACTGACCTGGATCAAAATACGGATTGATTGTGACTAACATGCTCGTCATCCCTTGCAAGGGATTAATAGAGGTTAAATCAAATGGTGTAGTCCAGGCACCCGTTTGTAGACTTATCCATAAATTATATTCGCCATCGCGATACAAATATAAAAATTGTGGATACTTCGTCCATACGAATGCAAATGCAAGAATAATACCGCTAAACCCTAATGTGATACATATCACAGCGATTAACAAATGCACCGCATGTTTTTCACTGGTTTGATTTAAGTTACGCGCTGATAGTTTTTGAATACCAATGAAAGCATATAAACTACTGATTAATTCACTCATATGCTAGCACAAGGATGTAATTTTGCTGTTAATAATTTATATGGAAGAATATATGCTTTTCCCTGATACATATTAAAAATATATGACATATCTTATCAACTATTCCTTCAGTGAATACATAAGAGAATTTTATGAGTCATTCTCGCATCCGAAACGATTCTCCCACAGTATCAAATAAACAGCAAGGTTTGTAAAATTTCTTATTAGATACACAAACACGCGTGTTTTTCTTCCATATTACAATTGAGGAAGTCTATTATCATGGCAAAATAATAAAGATTTATGACTCATGACCAATATCTATTATCTCAAAAAAACGGTTTCATTTTTTTTACATAGATGTTTAAAAAAATTGCGCCCATGACAAGGCAACCATGTGTTATACATTCCTATTTTTTTCTATAAATATTATTGTTTAAAATTTTAAATTGTATACCTAGAAATACAACGTAAATCACGCACCACAACAACACCAAAACTACAGTGCCAAGGCGTATACAAAAACTGATTTCTTCTTTATAATTATCGCTACATTGATACATGGATAGTGAACTAATGTTACAAAATTCGAATGTCGACAACTGGGATGCTCACTGGCAAGAATTATCAAATGATATCTACTTCAACACACCCGCGGTTAAATATCGCTGGCGATGCATCGAAAAACTTCTCAACCTCAGTGCTACCTCTTTACCATCGGTAAATTTAATCGACTTTGGTTGTGGCACGGGGAATCTACTACAATATTTTTCATCTCGGTATAAAGGAATACATCTAAAAGGCACTGATAATAGTGCCACAGGCTTGGAAATTGCTCGTCAAAAACTTCCACAAGCTGAATTCTTTAAAGCTGACTTATGTGCTGCTGATGCAATCAATGCTCATTCACATGATGGATGGGCGACGCATGCCACTTGCTCTGAGGTGCTTGAGCATTTAGATGACCCGATTGAATTCTTAAAGAATGCAGGAAAATTCTTAAGTAAAGGTGCCACACTAGTGATTAGCGTCCCCGGGGGCCCGATGTCGTCCTTCGATCATCGCGTGGGCCATCGCAAACATTACACCACACAACTCTTACAGGCAGAGTTGCAACAAGCTGGTTATCAAGTAGATAAAGTCGTCGCCGCAGGATTTCCATTTCATAATATTTACCGTTTGGCGTTTATCTTAAGGGGTGAGTCAATAATGAAAGACGCCTCTCGCCATGAGCATGGTACCAGTGCATGGCTCACCATGATCATGACGGCATTTCATTACTTGTTTAAATTCAATTGTTTTAATTCCAGATTAGGCTGGACTGTGCTAGCAAAAGCGACTTGGAAAGGGTAAACATAGTCGTTAAACCAAGGCCTTAACACCCTGAATTTGCGCCACTTGAGAATCAAGCTGCACTGCACGACCATCTCGCATTAAAGCAAAGATACGAATTGGCGCTGCACCATCCCACTTGGTAAGTGGAATACTGATACCAAATCCACTGCGTTTGGCAGCATCCCCATATTTGAGTCCAATGTCTTCTCGGTCCACTGTTACAAAACCTCGTGCTACGACTGAAGATCCGACAGTCGCGATAAGATGACGGATGCGTCGCTTTGCCATTTCATCGACTGCCCAACCACTCGCATAGAAGCTATTTCCTTCCTTACTTAAGATGCTTACTTCACCAATCCCTTTGTCTTTAGCAAATACTATAGGATGTTTGCGTCCGTCTACCACTAACGTTTTCGCATCTAAATCCAACTTACCTTCTATTGTCGCAGAAAAGTTTTTGGCATCTTCAAAATCTTTAACAAAATCAGGATGTGTTGCAGCCCAATGTAATGCACCTGCATGACGCTCAGCAATCAGACTTTCTACCGTATCTGTATTCAATGGGCGCGCTAGATTAGCCGGCATGCCTTGCTCTGGTTGACCTAAATATGCTTTCATCATGGCACGACCCATGTTGAGACTGAAATGTGTTGGATCATTCCACCACTTCATTTTCGGACTTAAGTTCGGCGTTTCTTCAAGCAAATGGTTGTATTGAGAAAAGCTCACCACATTTTGATAAGTTGCCATCTTGCGCAGCCATTGCTCTAACATCGGCCAATAACCGAGACTCATTAAGCGATAATCTTCCCAAGGATAATTGGGCGTCAAAAGAAGATGTAACTCAATGCCATGACGACGCGCTAGCGCCACAATTCGATCTAAAGACGCCATCGCGCTCGGCTGTAAACTCATTTTGGCAGCACGATCCCAAGAGAGTACCGTCTGTATATAGAGCGAATCAGCAAAAGTCGTTGCGGGATTGAAATCACTCGCAGGCACCCAGTGGCCTCGTTTTGCAATATGCGCGGGTACAGGGCCATGTTTTATATTGGTATGAATCGTCTGTATTGCGGCAGTAAATGCATCTGAACTCATTTGCAAAGACACATAATCATTAAAAAATTGTTGCCAGGTTTTCTGTCTTGATTCTTGAGCTTGCCCGGTAAAGTTATAAAGAAACAGTTCGGCGAAAATATGCTTTAGATGAGGGTCTAGTTTGATAAACTGTTCGATATTATCAAGGTTTTGAGCCAATGTACTTGCCGGAATAGCGGCATTATAGGCGGGTGCAAAACGGGTGTGATCAAAGACAGAAGGATCAATCGATTCGTGTATGCGTGAGGTACCAAGAAAAATCGTCTTGGGTTGATAACGCCATACTTCATAGGGCTTGATCATGCGATCGATATTGATACGCTTCGGTTTATAGGTATTGATACCGGGCAGCTTAATGTGGATGGGCGAAACACCATATGGATCTATGATCCATATGAATGCTAATAATCCGCCAAACCAAATGAGCATCCATAAAAAAAGCTTTGATACGTAGCGTGGTGCGATCATCGTCTCGTGGAGATCAGCACTTGCACTCACGCCAATCGGCAGTTCGTCATCGATCGCTATTGCTGCCGCACCATTCACCATTACATCATGTCTGTGATTTTGTTCCATATGCGCACCATCCCACAGTAACTATCTTTAGAATTGAAAATATAAAAATGGACTGACGTGTGATAACCGTAAAATGGATATGACAAACATCAACGCCAGTATCGCGGCGACACGCGTATCTAAGCGGCGCAATGCAAGCTTTTGAGCAGTTGCACCACGGGGTTTATCAATCACTGGATCAAATTTGGTAAACATTTGCGAGGTATTAGGTATGATAAATGTCACCGCAAGACTGAATAACAAGATATAGCCCACTGGTCGTGCCATCGTTGCGAGGTAATCTGGCGCTAGCGTCGGCGGCCATAATTCACGTGGTGTAAACCAGTTAGCGATAGAACCCGTATGGATGAATTGAGCAGCCCAGAAATGGCTGAAAGACGCTTTGATAGCGTCAATTGAAGGAAACAAGTACATCAACATGGTGTGCGCTTGCGCAATATTTTCGGCACGGAAAGGTATCCAAGCCAAGGTGACCAAGAAAAAAGTAACGGTAACAGCAAACGGTCGTATCACGGCTGAGTTGTAAATTGCATACTGCGTCATCGGTAACCGACGCCAAGCATGGTTTAGCGTTAACAACACACCGTGTATGCCACCCCAAATCGCAAATGTCCAATTCGCACCATGCCAAAGCCCTCCCAGTAACATCACGACCATCAAGTTCAAATAACGTCGCATAGGTCCTTGACGGTTCCCTCCCAGCGGGAAATAAAGATAATCTCGTAAAAAGCGGGATAAAGTCATGTGCCATCGGCGCCAAAAATCGATAATCGAGTCTGCTTTATAAGGGGAATGAAAATTTAATGGCAGTCTAATCCCGAACATGCGACCAAAACCGATAGCCATATCTGAATAGGCTGAAAAATCATAATAAAGCTGTAACGCATAGGCAATGACAGTAATCCAAGCCGATGCAGTATCAAGCGGTAAACCACGTTGCACCATGCCATATCCTGCATCCGCATACACCGCGAGGCTATCAGCGACGACCACTTTTTTAAATAATCCCACAATGAAAATGCTCATCCCAACAGCAAAGTCGGCGTTAAAATCTCGCCGCGGCGCATCATTTAGTTGCGGCATAATCTCTGCATGGTGAACAATAGGCCCGGCAATCAATTGCGGGAAAAAAGTGACAAAGAAAATATAATTAAGAATGCTAAAATCGCGCACCTGGCCACGATGCGCATCGACTAGGAATGCAATTTTTTGAAAAGTGATAAAAGAGATACCGATGGGTAACAAGATATTTAGAGAGGGCAATCCTGCGTGAAATAGCGTATTCAGATTCGTAACGATGAAACCCGCATATTTAAAATACCCAAGCAATCCAAGATTAAAGATAATCCCCAACGTCAGCACTAACTGCGAGACACGTCGTGACAACCCACCATGAATGATCACCTTACCCAAAATCAGATTGACCGTAATGGACGCCAGCAATAGTAATAAAAATTGTGGTTTCCACCAGCCATAATAAAAGAGCGATGCGAGCACAATCCAAGTAATAGGCCAGATAGGTGCTTTACGACGTAAAAATAAAAAACCTAAAACAACGATGGGTAGAAAGGCGAAAATGAAGATGTAGGAATTGAATAACATGATGGGTAAACGTCCTTATCGATACTGATACCGCAGACTGCTATAACAACCCCTCTCCAAGAAGGGTGGTGACCTATTTATGACCACTATCGATCTAAACATTGACACGCCAGTCTATCTATTTCGATAAAACTGGCGTCCCCAAGGGGATTCGAACCCCTGTTACCGCCGTGAAAGGGCGATGTCCTAGGCCTCTAGACGATGGGGACGTATACGACGTCACATTTGGAGCTAGCCGGGATCGAACCGGCGACCTCTTGCATGCCATGCAAGCGCTCTCCCAGCTGAGCTATAGCCCCTAATCAAAACTCTGAGAGAGGAGCGATTCTATGAACCATCTCCGGTTTTGTCAACCACTTAGTGCATAAAAACGTGAGGAAAATAGAAATAATCTCACGAAGCTAACAAACAAGGATTGGCCGTGCACACGATCAATACAATGGTGTTAAATTTTGTGCTTTTTCGTGGTATGCTGACTTACCCCTTTAGCCTGCTTGATCTGATTCACATACAGATGGAAATCATCCAGTGATAGCAAATCAACGCCATGATCAGCCTTGATCAATTGAAAACCATTAGCAATCACTTCTATCCCTGTATACGGAGATTTTGCACCTGTATTTAGATAATTCAACACCAATAATCCATGTGATTTCTTTAACTGATATAAGTATGCCTTAAAATAGAATATGAATTTCTCGTAGGTGATGTACGAATGGACATCATTCGTCGCTTTAGAAACAATGCCAAATCTTAACGCATCTAAGATGATATTGTGTACCAAATCATTTTTCGGGAAGTCATCGAGGATGTCGGGATGCTGATTAAGATATGTAATCACAGCCTTTTTTTTATTTTTCAGTGCCTCGGCATATAATTGGCTCAGACCGCAACTCATAAAGTGAACACGTGTAATCGAAATGTCAGTAGAGGCAGGGTCTTTTTCTCGTTTAAGTGTTACCTCAAAATGCTCGCCCTGAGGCGTGATCGATAATGATTGTATACGATTATCCACCGGCACTTGCTGATGGAAGAAATTACTCACACACCCATGATACTGTTGATGTAATGACTTCATATATTCAGCCGCATCAGCCTCATAAGTACTCACTTGAGCCTCACTATTCCCATTTTTAGCTGACGGCGCGATCACGGCATGGTACTCAGCAAATTCAGCCGAACTATACGTCAGTGAGACATAGCAATCATGAATCTCAGGATCAAAAGGTACGATCATATTCAACTGTTTGTAATAGGCATAATCACAAAAATATTTAGGAATTTCTGTCGCTGGATAAATGCGATTGGCCCAAGCATCAATGATTAATGCTTGTGCGCCCCAGGTACGCCAATCATCTAAATCCGAATCCGGCGTACGCCCAACCAATACGACCACATGATCACCTGGACTCAAATACACAACTTCCATGAGTAAAGAGCAATGCAGTTTAAGTAATTCACGTATCACCATAAAAGCATATTCTTCACAATTCGCCGCTTTAAACTGTTCAACTGTTGCAGTTAAATCACGGATGTACCATAGATGTGCAGCTTGATGTATCCCATCAGATTTTGGCATGGCGTTGCAGAGGGCCCCTGAAACAGCACGCATCATCGACGTATATTTGATCGCTTCGTTTAATTCAGGTCGATAATTAAAAGAGGGATCTGTCGCAGAATACTGGATAGTTCTACGTACATGTACATAGGCCAACCATGCTTGCTGTAGCGTCGTGAGCATTTGTGTTTTATCTGCCCATGCAGCATATCGCGCCAACATCATCGGCCAAGAAATTGGCCCATCTACTCGTGTGGATACCTCACTAACTGTATACTTTTCATAATTGGTAAGAATTCTTTTGCGCGCTTCCTCTGTGCAAATAGGTAATTGCAGATTAGGATTTTCTTCTAGCAAATGTATTGGGAGTAACAAATCATCATTTTCTTTCGTGTACATCAGCTGCAAACATGCCTGACTTTTATGCGTTTCTGCTAGTAATTGAATCATTGACATCACCTCAGTAGCAGTGCCTGATTGCGCAATCCGATGTATGAGTGACGCCCCTTGTGAATCACGATGCCTCATGCGTTCCAATACATCTTCTTCAGATAAGTGACCGTTGTAAAAAGCATCTTGAATGGCTTTGAATGCGTGACTATTGATTTGTGATTGCGTAAGAGGAGAATTCGCAGTAGGGGCTACTGTTTTAGGTGTTGATGTTGGTGTTGGTAGTGATACTGGCAACGTGATCAAAGGATCGCTCGCAGGTGGCGTCACCACTGCAACAGAAGCTACCGGCGGATTAACCGGTTTCGCACCTGACCCACTTAATAGACTACTCGTCACAAAGAGCGGCTCGCTGGTGGGCTTACTTTGACCTTGAATATCACGTTTTTTCATACAGTTATACTTACCGAGAAAAGGTAGTTGTTATATGCCGGTTAGGATAACACGCGCGCATTAAGCACCCCTTAACGTGGCACTTGGCAACAGGGTAAGTCACTGTACACGAAAAAAACCCTCAAACACCCTACTTAACTTCATACCGCATTGAGCCCCCCATGAACCCACGTGACGCGCTTCACGCCCCACCCACGACCTTAGCCACTAGTACAGCTTCAGCGTTTTATCTGTCGTCGCCGCGCAGCCGGGGATGTGAGTTCACATTTGAAGTGCAACAGCTGTTTAGTAAACACTTCCGCTGGCGCGGGGATGACAGGATTTGTGGTGGGGATGACAGCATTCGGAATGTTATTCGTGGGTAAGGCCATAGCCCCACCCAGGCTATTATTTTATGATTTTTGTCGTGTACAGAGACAAAGTGCTTTGCACGGTGAATGACGGCGCCGTACCATATCACACTGGCGACAAGATACGATCTAAACGTTCAATGACACGATCACGACCCAAGAGCACGAGTGTCACATCAATGGGTGGTGAAACAGTACCGCCTGTCATCGCAACACGTAGGGGTTGTGCGAGCTTACCTAACTTCAACGCGTGGTTTTCTGCCGTTTGTGCTAATAACACATGAATCGTTTCTTTAGACCAATCACTGAGATCGGCTAAACCATTGCGTAAGTCCGTGAGCGCTGGCGTAATAGCAGGATTGATATGCAAACGCATTTCATCGGTCACTGGCACATCCGCATAAAAATAACGGCTGCGTTCTGCCATCTCACGCAAGGTTTTAGTACGCTCGCATTGTGCCGCAATCAGTGCCGTCAGCGCTGGACCCGCTGTCACATCAATGCCGAGTTGTTGCATATGCCACGCCAATTCTTTAGCCACATGCGCTGGGTCACTGGTTTTAATATAGTGATGGTTTAACCATAACAATTTTTCCGGATTGACAGCTGCTGGCGAACGACTGATGCCGTTGATATCGAAAAGCGAGATCAATTCATCGATGCTAAAAATTTCTTGATCGCCATGCGACCATCCCAATCGCACTAAATAATTGAGTAATGCTTCAGGCAAATACCCTTCGTCGCGATACTGCATCACACTCACCGCACCATGACGCTTCGATAGTCGCTTGCCATCCGCGCCCAAAATCATCGGCACATGTGCGTACCATGGCGGTGTTGCACCGAGCGCGCGTAAAATATTAATTTGTCGTGGCGTGTTGTTGATATGATCGTCACCGCGAATCACGTGCGTGACTTTCATATCCCAATCATCGACGACCACGGTAAAATTATACGTGGGTGTGCCATCACTACGCACAATGATGAGGTCATCTAATTCTGCATTGGCAAAGCGTAATTCCCCGCGAATCAAATCATTAAACACCACGTCGCCGTCGCTAGGATTTTTAAACCGCACCACAAAACTGCCTTCTTCTGGCGATGTACGTTCACGACAATAACCGTCATAGCGCGGTTTTTCTTTACGCGCCATCTGGTCCGCACGCAATGCTTCCAAGCGTTCTTTAGTGCAATAACAGCGATAGGCTTGACCGGCCGCAAGTAATTCCTCAGCGACTGCCGCATATCGGTCGAAGCGTGCCGTTTGATAAAAAGGACCTTCTTGATAATTCAATTGCAGCCAATCCATCGCATCCAATATCGCTTGCACCGATGCAGGCGTTGAACGTTCACGATCGGTATCTTCAATACGCAAAATAAACGTACCCTGCATTTTGCGCGCATAGAGCCAGCAATAAAGTGCTGTACGCGCACCACCTATATGCAGATAGCCGGTGGGTGACGGTGCAAATCGTGTTCGTATGGTTGTCATGGTTAGCTCTTGCCTTTTGTCTTGAACTCAAGCACGCAATAATGTCAGCGGCTGATTAAATTCTTCTAAATATAATTGTTTTGTTTTGAGAAAATCATCACGCAGTTGTTGCGTATCCTCATTTGGTAGCAGCGGTTGATGGTGCAAATAAAAACCAAAAATCTGCATGCAATCGTGTAAGTATTGCTTGGTGTGCAAAATGTGGTTGTGCCAGCATTCATCTATCTCGCGTGTAGGGACCAATGAACTGGGAAAATGTTTTTTTTGCAGCCACAAAAACTGCTTGTATAGCGCGACACAAGCCATCGCCGCCTCAGGCGTCCAACGCGGTAGTGGATACTGTGGCGCGCACATGGCATCGATAAGATATTGTAAATCCAGCTGATCCAGATAATGCCGCGCGTCTTCCAATGATACTTGATTGAGTGTTGTACGCATATTTATTCAAAGATACTCGAACAAACACCAGAACAACTCTCGCGACAAGCGGCCAGCGATTGATCAATCTCTGCGCTAACTTGTTCACGGAACACGCCCGAGGGTTTCATCAAAATTTCAGCCAGTACTGCGGCTTGGTCATGTGATTGTTGCATTGGGTTCTCCTCTGATTGCGAGTGGCTGCACTATACCATTCGGCACTTTTCTACGCCAAGTTAAAGACGACGTCAATATGAAAGCGTTGCTCTTGGACAAGATAGGTCTCCGCGGCGGCAAAGGGGGCGGCACGCGTCACCGCCATTAATGCCGCCCGATCCAAACTGGTGGTACCACTCGATTGTGCAATATGTAAGTCACGCACTTGACCATTGGTTTGCAAAATGAATGCCACCGTCACACGACCCGTTCGTTCTAATGCCAACGCACTCGCTGGATATTCTTGCTCGCGAGCGATCGCCGCATGCAATAACGCGAGCAACGCATCCGTCGGTTCGCCGCGGCTATGTTGTGCGACCACACGGCGCTTGCCGGATGTCGCTGCCGATGCTTGCGGCGGCTTTTTCATTGACGGCCGCGGCAACTTTCTTGCGGGCTGTTGCGCGAGCGCAATTGCTTCTTTGGGTGGTGGCGTTGGCGGTGCAACACGTCGCTCGATCGTGCGTTGCGTTGCACGTACCAGCGAAGGCGTGGGTGGCGGGCTCTCAGCTAGCACATAAGAAGCAATCACTGTGTGCTGCGCGTCGCCCAAGATGATTGCCTGAGGTGCGTCGCGCCACCATAAACTCATCAGCAACACCACCATGAGATGCATGAACAATGAAAGAAAAAAATATGCGCGTGCGCTCACCAATGGTCTCAGCCCAAACTGGTTTTAAAAGTTAACAAAAATGCACGACCCATGCCGGGGTAATACGTATTAGTATGGTCCGTTGGATGATACAGTGTAAACGCTGAATAGCGTTGATTAAATAGATTTGTGATTTCCATACCACAAACAAGTGATTGCCAAATATATTGTAGCGCCACCGTATGCAAGGTATAGGATGGTAAACGCGATCCTACATTCGCATCATCGTCAGACGCATATTGAGCACCCGTGTAAAGCATTGCATATTTTAATCGCCAGCGTTCGTGCCACCAAGTGTTGAATCCCAAGTTGCCAGTCCATGCAGGCACGGCAGGCATCGTATTACCCTTAAATGCACCCGCTGCAAATTGCGCTGCAACATAATTCACTTGCATGTGCCAAGAAAAAATTTCATTGATGCGCTGATCGGCAGTGGCCGTCGTGCCTACACGTTGCGTATAGGCAAAGTTACGAAACGCACCGAAGGGTTGCGTGGAACAAGGTGTGGGATCGAATGCGATTTCATTTTGTAACGTTAATCGATAGAGATAAATTTGTAAGCGCGTGCGCTCATCCATCCACGTGGCACCCGCTTCTATCGACTCACCCGTTTGTGCTGCCAAGGACGATTGTGTCGCCACGACCCAACTTAATTCATTTGCCTTTGCAAAACGAAAATTACCATCACGCCTCACGAAAAATGACCAGTGCGCATCGGGATTAAAAGTGAGACCCGTTTCTGCGACCACCACATGATTCGCTGCCGAGGTCACCCGTTCAGATTTTTTTTGTGCATGACTCAGTTGTTGCGCATAACGACTGCCCAAGGTCACCGCAAGCGCTGGCGTGATCGACAAAGTAAATTGACCAAACCATTCTGCACCTTTGGCATCCGCATGCACGGTGGCACGTGGATTCGTGAGACCAAAGTCACTTTGCTGCAACAACATCCCCATGATCCATTTTTGTTGTGCATCCACACCCAACAATCGTGGCGCCCATGCGGTGAGTCGCTCGCGTTGTTCAAAAGGAAAAAAAAGATAACCATGTGAGTGAATCTCTTGATGCCATAAGCGTGATTCCAACAAATAATTTTCCGTCAGCTCATGATGATTAAAGATGCGATAGACAGTGGTTTGTCGCTCATTCATATTACGAAAATTGGTGGCTTGATGCGGATCGCTGTCGTACTGTGCTTGTGTCAAACCACCAGGATATTGCAACGCATCATCATAAGTTTGCGCCGTCACACTCATCACACCATACGTATAATCGATGCCCGCCGTTGCCGACACATTTTCATTCGCCTGGCGATTATGATGACGATCATTGTCAGTACCCCTTGCCAATGCAAATGATTTCAGGAAGATGCCATTTGCAAAATGATCGCTCGCATAGCCACTGAAATAACGTGTTGCATGTGAACCACGACTGACATTGACCACCGTCCACAAACGATCAGGATGGCGCGTGATAATATTCACTACCCCACCCACTGCTTGATCACCCCATAGCGTCCCCTGACTGCCTTGCATGATATCGACGCGTACGATGTCAGCGAGTGCGATCGCATTCACATTTGCCGCCAGTAGGCTCGCGGTAGTCAGCGGAAAACCATCAATGAGGATGAGTGAATTAGCGGCAGCATTATCCCCAAACCCGCGGAGGCTCACGGCACTTTGATTGTTGTCACCCGAGTTATTTGTCAGACGTACGATACTTTGCTCTTGTGATAAGAGTGCCGATAACGTTTCTACGGGTGAAGTACTGATGGCCTCAGGCGATAAATGCGTAGTTTGCAGGGCGGCATCGCGCTTCTTGCTCAACGCTTGAGCGGCACGCAGGCTCACTTCAGGGATTTGCAACCAGGTACTCGCGAACACCGTGCTTGTACAGCACGCACTCATGAGCAGCATCATTAGCCAAGTTTTGTAGGAAAATCTCACCGTTGATCGCAACCTCAGCGCCTTAGCCTGCCATCGCAGTGATAAGGCGCTCCTCGTTATCGTTTGCTTGGAAAACTATTACAAGTGCCCCCCTTTTGCAATAGCCAAGGATTTGCCAACGAAAGGCATTGACGTCGGCGCTCTCTCGCCCTAAAATTGCACTCACATTTGGCGGGCGATTAGCTCAGCGGGAGAGCACTACCTTCACACGGTAGGGGTCGGTGGTTC